>CAWAFQ010000013.1:0-517150 GCA_963781345.1 uncultured Actinomycetes bacterium | reverse complement strand
AGATGAAGAGGGCTTGACGAATGTGGTGCTGCGGCCGGACGTGTTTAAGACGTACAGACAGATCGTGAGGCTGGAGCCGCTGATCATGGTAGAAGGGACGATCCAAAAAGAAGATGGGGTGGTCAACCTCATAGCGAGGAAGGTGACCTCGCTATGAGTGACGGCGAGTTAAAAGGCCATCCGCTTTGTCGCCCTTCGGCCGCGTGACACTTCGACGTACCACAAGGTACGCCTGCGTGCCCCGGCCCTCGTTGCTCCGCGCGTTGAGTCCTTTTTCCTCGCCGTCAACAAATGCTCGGATGTGCGGTGCTGAGCGTTGAGTGTAGAGTATCTGAAGAAAAGCATGCTTCGAGTCAGCCGGGCGCAAATTACCCTGCGGCGAAGTTGTCCATTTTGGTAAACATTTCTTGTTGCATTTCTCCGGCGACGGGGTAAGATGAAAGGAGATAGCTGATATGGTGAGAATAAGCCCGGATACGACGGGAAGAATTCAGAGTAACCTTCCCCTACGATGCCGAGTTAGTGGCCAGACTCAGAATGGTCGAGACCCGCAAGTGGCATCCTGATGGGAAGTACTGGAGTTTTGAGAACTCTAAACCGATCCTGAACGAGATCCTTTCTGTCTTGGCCGTGGGGGAACTCGATATCGACCCCTCGTTAGGCGTGGCGGCGCAGCAGAAACCTTTCACAGCCAAACCCATTCTCGACCGGGCTTGTCATCTAATCCGTCTCAAGCATTACTCGATCAGCACGGAAAAGACCTATCTATCGTGGATGGAAAGATATCTTCTTTTTCATAACAATCGGGACCCAAAAGAGATGGCGGCTGAGGAAGTGGAGGCGTTTCTCTCCCATCTGGCAGTGAATCTCAAGGTATCGGCATCCACGCAGAACCAGGCGTTCAATGCCCTGCTGTTTCTCTATAGGGAGGTTCTGCAGAAGGAGTTGGGCGAATCGATAAATGCCATCCGCGCCAAGAAGCCGCAGTATTTGCCCACAGTGATGACGAAAGAGGAGACCATGAGGGTAATTGCCGCGGTCCCTCCCGAACATCAGTTAATGGTCAAGCTCGTCTATGGGAGCGGATTGAGGTTGATGGAATGCCTCCGGCTGCGCGTAAAAGATATTGATTTCGGCAGCAATTACATACTCGTTCGAGACGCAAAAGGGATGAAGGACCGGGTTACGGTAATGCCCGAGAATCTCAAGGCTTCCTTGTCGGAGCACCTCGAGAGGGTGCGACTCCTCCATAAAGACGATCTGGCCAAAGGTTACGGGAGCGTCTATCTGCCTTATGCGTTGGAACGAAAGTATCCTAAGGCGGCCTTCGAGTGGGCATGGCAATACGTGTTTCCTGCCGGGAATCGGTCGACCGATCCGCGCTCCGGGGTGATAAGACGTCACCATGTGGGCGAGAACAGTCTGCAGAGGGCAGTCAAGGAGGCGGCCCGGGTCGCTGGCATAGCCAAGCGGGTGAGCGTACATACCTTCCGCCATTGCTTTGCTACTCACTTATTAGAGGCAAATTATGATATTCGGACTGTTCAGGAACTTCTCGGGCATAAGGATGTGTCCACAACCATGATCTACACTCACGTATTAAACAAGCCGGGGATCAGCGTGAGAAGTCCCCTGGACGAATAGATGAACCAAAGTGCACGCCGTATATCCCGGCGCTATCCGGGGATATACGGCCCCACGAGAAGAATATTGGGATATACGGCGTTAGTGACGTATACTTAATTGTTGTGCACAAAAAATGATTTGACAGACAACTACAATGTATTTACACTATCATTATGCCTGAGATTCACTTTGAATGGGACGAGAAGAAACATGCCTTAAATAAGAGAAAGCACGGTGTCTCTTTCAGCGAGGGGCAGACGATCTTCGCTGATGAAAACGGCTTATTGCTTGATGACCCCGACCATTCTCACGATGAAGACCGGTTCATCCTTCTCGGCCTGAGTTCCAGCCTTCGGCTTCTGGTGGTGTCTCACACGTATCGAAAGCATGATGCCATTATAAGAATTATCTCAGCCCGCAAAGCAACACCGTTAGAGCAAGAACAATACTGGAGCAGGTGGTAAATATGAGAAAAGAATATGATTTTTCAAAAGCCAGAAAAAACCCTTATTCGAGCCTTCTCAAGAAGCAGGTCACGATCAGGCTCGATGAGGCAACCATCAAATATTTCAAAGAACTTGCCGTGGATGCCGGTATCCCTTACCAGACTCTGATCAACCTTTACTTGAGGGACTGCGCGGCATCTCGTCGCAAGCTGGCAATGGAATGGAAGAAAGCTTCATAAAAGATGTGCACAACCAGTCATTCCAGCCGACCCGGAAGAATGGGCGGTCTGTTTTCGCGTGAGGGACGTAGTTGATTAACTGTGACAAAGCAGAATAGCCCAACTAGCCGTTGGAGCCGACCTCGTATCTCGGCGGCTCAACTTCATGTTATACCTCGATAAAAACAAGATCATTCAAATACTTAACCATTTTTGCTATAATAGTCTTGATGTTGTGTCCCGTAAAGGAGGTAGGTTGCTATGGCCATGGTTAAGCAAAAGATGAAAGAGATTATTGAAGCTCAACCCGACGACGCGTCCTACGAGGAGATCATCCGCGAACTCGCATTCGAGCGTATGGTTGAGAAGGGCCTTGATGACGCCAGAAATGAACGTGTTGTATCGGACGAAACGATAAGACACCGGATTAAATCGTGGCAGAAATAAGGTGGACATCCGAGGCTGAAACTTGGCTCCAGGATATTCACGACTATATCGCGGCCGATAACCCAAATGCCGCGATCAGGGTTGTAGAAGGCATCTACAACAAAGCGCAAATACTCCGCCAATTCCCCGAAATAGGTTACATACATCGCGTTGAAACTGAGGGAGAAATAAGAATCTTGTTGTATGGTCACTACCGCATAGCGTACTTGCGACGGAAGGAAAGGAATATTATAGACATCTTGGGAGTTTTTCACGGGGCACTCGATATAGACAGGTACTTGCCGGGGGTATAACCCGGCGTTGCACCCGACGCTGTACCAGCGCTGGTGAACTCCCCGTTCAACGACAACAAAGAGAGGAAAACCTATGGGAAAGAAGAAGACATCTGAAGATAAACCCAAATGCGGACTGTGCGGAAAAACAAAGAATCTAATAAAGACGGAGTGTTGCGGACAATGGATTTGCGACGATGAGCATAAATACGTCGCGTTCTCTTATGACACGAACAGCTGCAGCAGAAATCATCGTCGCTACACCTTGTGCGGCTTTCATTATGCCGAAGAACATGAAGGGCCTTGGCAAGACTGCTCCAAATGCAAAAAGGCGTTTGAAACTGAAATGTACGTATATTATGGAACGAACGAATTCAATTTTGAGAAACTTCAAAAGCCGCCTGCCTACAAGCCAACGCTCTGTTCCAAGTGTGGCGTGACAATAAAGCTGGGAACAGACGGGCACACCATTAGCGGTAAGGAATACTGGTGCGAGAAGTGCGCAAGGAAAGAATTGCAGAAAGGACTGCGTTGAACAAGACAGTGCACCTGACGCGGAAGAACATCGGGTTAAATCCGTTGAGGCTGGTATAGGCCGCATTGCCCGCCCGCCGCGCAGGTGACTTTTGCGTTCGGCATAAGGAAAACTGAATGCGTCACATAAGAATAATCTTCGTAGCAACCACATTCATGGTCTTGATCTTAAGTACACCAGTTCTTGCGGACGGCGTATGGTATTGGTTTGCGACGTGTGGCGGTCCAGTCATGGAACTCGAACTGCGTCTTGATGGCAAACTCTTATTCGATGCCTCATTCCCACTATGCCAGGCAAACCGTGATAGCGCGGCAAGCCAAGGTGCCCAAGGCAGAATGGATTTTGTGCTTAATGCACCAAGAGCCATTAGCTGGGAAGGATACCATGACCACGACAAAAGCGATAAGAGCGATCGTATTGAAGTCAATTTCTGGTTAGCAGGTTCCGATCCTGATCGGTTGGCAATAGGTGCCAGTTTTGCCGGTAAGAAAAGAATTCTCATGAATGGACTCCACCTTGCCAGCCCCTATAAGAGAAGTGAAACTGAAATGGCTAAAGGCTTGGCAGTGATAACGTACATATTAGAAGAAAAGCAGGACACTAAAAAGGTGCCGAACTAGGCGGTGCAGCTAACTCGGCCGATTCGCGGCCTCGTAGCTGACCTCGTTGTTACATGGTTAGAAGACGATGCCCAGATATCACAACCGAGATCACTTCTTTAAGTACGTGACGAAAGAGGTTGCGAAGGCGATCATCGAGAATCGGACTCTCAGATGGTCTTGCCCCGTCGATTTCAATGATCCGTTTGACCACAGATATGCCTTTATTGATGAATCTCGCCTGGAGAGCATCACTGACCTAATCATTCAACGATTTGAAACATATATCTGGGACCGTGACGACATCCCGTTTGATGAGACAAGTCCCTGGGGACCCACCTTGTTGCACTTCCGTAGCAATAGAGATTTCATACCAAGGGAGGAGTTTCGCAAAAATGCCGAAGGAATCAGACAACAAACCATCGAAAACGGCCACAGGGCACTACTTGAATGGAATCAACAGACTGAAATCATGTTGCTGCAAACGAGAGTACTCTGCTTAGCAGAGCAAAATGACAACTTACTCATGTGGGCGCACTATGGTTTGGCCCATACAGGTGCAGTCTTCAAATTGAACGCCATTGACGATCTTGATGTTCCTCTGCTTGTAGCAAAACAGGTCAAGTATTTCGATGAGTATCCAGGGCTAGTGGATGAAGGGGAGTTTGTAGATCACATGCTCTGCGTAAACAGAATAGACATGGGGAAACGAGAGTCCGAGTTGCTGTTGGTGAAAGGGACGGACTGGGCCTACGAACATGAATGGAGAATATCCATAACCAACTTCGGGTATCCTTTGGGCGGTTTTATTGACTTTGAGGAACCACCTCCAGTATTCGGAGCCTTGTACCTAGGTTGCCGCATGCCGAGAGAGAACAGGGAAGAGTTACTAACACTGGCAAAAGAAAGACTACCCGGCATGGAGGTGTGGCAGGCAATTCAAAATCAAAGAGCCTATTCGCTTGAGTTTGAGCGGTTGAGATAACGACCATGTAACAATCGGATGGAGCCGACTCCCTACAGTCGCGGCTCATCCGCACGTTGTGCACAAAAAATGATTTGACAGACAACTACAATGTATTTACACTATCATTATGCCTGAGATTCACTTTGAATGGGACGAGAAGAAACATGCCTTAAATAAGAGAAAGCACGGTGTCTCTTTCAGCGAGGGGCAGACGATCTTCGCTGATGAAAACGGCTTATTGCTTGATGACCCCGACCATTCTCACGATGAAGACCGGTTCATCCTTCTCGGCCTGAGTTCCAGCCTTCGGCTTCTGGTGGTGTCTCACACGTATCGAAAGCATGATGCCATTATAAGAATTATCTCAGCCCGCAAAGCAACACCGTTAGAGCAAGAACAATACTGGAGCAGGTGGTAAATATGAGAAAAGAATATGATTTTTCATCTTCCGCAGCCCAACTACGGCTGCACCCCCCCGCAGACGGTCAAGGTCGACAACACGGCCCCTCTCCAGCCCGAGAACCTCGAGGTTGCCGGCGGGGAGCAGACCTGGCACGCGGACAACTCGTTCGACCTGTCCTGGAGCAATCCGCCCCAGAGCGCGGCGCCGATCGTGGCCGTTCACCGGCGGATCCTGGATTCGGCCGGGTCCGTCGTCAGGCGGAGACGTCGGAGTCCACCGGGGATCTGGAGAGCCTCGATGGGCATCCGGTTCCGAGCGGGCCCGGCCGCTACACCGCGGAGGTCTGGCTCGAGGACGGCGCGGGCAACGAGGGGGCTCCGGCCCGGCGGCACTCCGATTCGACAACGTGCGCCCGGGGCACGTCGATCCGGTGGCGGCGGCGGGGTGGTTGAGTCGCACCGAGCTTCCCTACGTCCAGCGAATCGCGCACCCGGCCGATCCCTTCCCGTGTCGGGAATCACGGGGCTACGCGATCGCGGTTGACCAGGTCCCTGCGACCGATCCATGCGCATCGGCTGACCGCTGCAGCGAGTCGGAGACCGATCTCCGGACGGGATCAGCGGAGACTCCACCGAGATATGCCGACCTGCCTGAAGGGACGAGCTACGTTCACCTGGTCGCCGTATCCGGGTCGGGAATGAGGTCGGCCGCGGTCGGGCCGGGCGAGTGCTCCGTGTCGACAAGACCGACCCGGTGACCGGACTCTCCGGCGCTGCCCGTCGGCTGGTCCAACCAGCCCGTCGCTGCCACGGCGCGGCCGACGCGACGCCCTCTCGGGCATGACACCCGACGGTGCGGATGGCGATCCCTTCACCGCGATCCGGGTCGATGGTGGGCTCCCCCACGATCTCGGTGGGCGATTCGGTCAGCACGGCGATAACCGGGGACGGCGTTCACTCGGTCGCCTACTACGCGCGCGACCTGGCCGGCAACGTCAACGATGGCGGGAGCGTCAACGGACGGCCAAACCGGCCGCCTGGGAGCGCGGTGGTCCGGATCGACCGAACCGCCCGGGGATCGCATTCCTCAACTCGCAGGATCCCAACGACCCGGAGTTGATCCGGGCCCAGATCTCCGACTGCGCTGTCGGGCCCCGACTCCCCGGGCGGTTCGATCCTGTTGCGCGGGTCGGCTCGACGGAGTCATTCGAGCCGCCTGCCAACAGACGTGGTGGACGGCAGGATCCGGGCGCGATGGGACTCCGACTGCCTATCCCGGCCGGGGAGTACGAGTTCCGGGCGGCGGTTCCGACCGCGCCGGCAACTCGCGTCGACCACCGGCCGACGGGCAAACGGAAGCGACATGGTGCTGCCGAACCCGCTCAAGGTGCCAACCGCCCTGCGGGCCGGGTTCGGCGGCAGGGTCCTCACCGCGCGCAAGTGTGTCGGCCGGGGCAGCACGGCGCCCTGTCACCGTGAGGTCGTCCGTGGCTTCAACCAGCGACCGAGGGTGAAGACGGTCCGCTACGGCGTCGCGACCAGCTTCAGCGGCCGCCTCAGCGCCGGATTGGGCTCGGCGCTCACGGGATGCCGGTCAAGGTGATCGAGCGCTTTGCGCCGGGGTCCGGCGGGCAACCGTCGAGTTTCCCCGGTCAAGACGGACCGCGACGGCATCTTCTCGCTGCGCCTGCGTCCCGGGCCGAGTCGCACGTCGAGGCCCGATTTGACGGGAGTCGAACGCTGACCCGCTCGTCAGCGAAACCTGCCCGGATGAGAGTGAGGGCGGGAGTCACGCCTGCGATCTCCTCGAATGTGGCGGTGGTCGGCGGGCGGCCCGTGCTGTTCAGCGGTCGGGTCCGTTCCCGGGGCGCGCTGATGCCCGCCGACGGAAAGGTCGTTCAGCTTCAGTACCGGGTCCCGGGACTGCCCTGGACGGAATTCAGGACCGTCTCCGCAGATCGCGAGGTCGGTCGATTCAGGCTCGGGTATCGATTTTCCGACCCGCAGAGCCGGGGCGTCGAGTTCGCCTTCCGCGCCTATGCGCCCGGGCAGAGCCTCTGGCCCTACCTCGCCGCGGGCTCGCCACCGGTTGTCGTGCGAGGTCGCTGACGAGCGAGCTCGCGCCCGCGAAGTGCTGCGGAGTCAGAGGATTGCGTGTTTTCCGGAGCCATGGCCCCGGAAAACACGCAACGTTCTCTGGTCACTGGGCGCGGATCTCCGGAGGCTCTCCTTGGACGCTGCGCCGGACTCTCGCTGGGCGCTGCGGTCTCTGCTTCGGCGCGGGAGCCCCAATCGGTATTGGCCCCGGAAAGAGCCAACCGCCCCAC
This sequence comes from uncultured Actinomycetes bacterium, assembly GCA_963781345.1. GTDB lineage: Bacteria > Actinomycetota > Thermoleophilia > Solirubrobacterales > 70-9 > JBBRHQ01. The sequence continues at coordinate 509,311 of CAWAFQ010000013.1, read as the reverse complement.
GAGGGGGCGGTTGGCGGGGAGGAGAGGGTGTTGCTTCTGCCGGCGAGATATGTGTGCCGGCAGAACTTCCCGGGCGTGCCGCCTCTCCGCGGCGACCCGGGTTAAGCGGTCTAGCGCAGCGATCGCGACCTGGTCGCTGACCTGGCCGACCAGCTCCTGGGCGCGCGAGGACTGCTCCTCGACGACCTTGCTGACGTCGGACTGGACCTTCTCCGCGCGCCTGGAGACCTTGCGGATCTGCTTCTCGGCCTCGCGGCGGTTGCGCTTCAGCTGGGTCTCGACCTTGCGGCGGTTCTGCCGCACGGTGGTGCCGGCCTTGCGCTGGTTCTTGCGGGCCTCGCGCTCGACGCGACGGACCTCGCGCTCGAGACGGGTCCGGGTCCGCTTGGCCTCGGTGGTCGCCTTGCGGCGGGCGGTGGTGCCCCGGCGCTCGGCGCGCTTGAGGTTGCGCTGTCAGCTGGGTCCGGTAGGCCTTGATCTGCTTCTCGGCGCCGGTGCGGTCGGTCCAGGGCTCGACCAGCTCGGAGACGCGGTCGGAGACGGTCAGGGCGACGCCGACGGGAACGTCGACGGCTGTCTCGGCGGACCTTGACGACCGGGTTCTTCTCGGCCTTGGCGGCGCTCTGCGCGGTCTGCTTGGCGCTGGCAGCGGTGCCCTTGCCTGGGCCTTGGTCGCTGGTCTGAGTCTTGGTGTGTGCTCTTCTGTGTTGCCATTTGTGCCTCAACCCCCTCAGGGTTTGCTTCGAGTTACTTATTTCTAAGGTTGTTCGCAGTGTAACAGCTATACGAACACCTGTTTGTAAACCCTGGGGTAGCCGCGGTTACACAGAGGGCTCCTGCGAGAACGTTCGCGGCCGGGCTGGCGAGAGTTCAATCCGCCCCCGATGGTGATGGTCGATTGAAGTTTCGGCACGTCGGCGCGTCGCTCGGCCGACGCGGGCGATCCGCGGCAGCTCGCCGCGTGGCTCAGGCGACGCGGGCGATCCAGCGGCCGGGGCGCTCGAGCTCGGAGGGGCGCGGCAGCGCCTCGGGCTCCGACCAGACCAGGTTCAGCGTCTCGATCCCGCGGCGCTCGGCGACCTCGTCGCAGAACGCCTTGCCGAGCGGTACTGGCGCATCTTCATCTCCATCCCGAAGAGCCGCGAGAGCAGCGCATCGAGCGGGCCGCGCTGGGCGCGGCGGGCCTCGAGCTGGTCGCGCAGCCGCGCGTAGGCCGGATCGAGCTCGATCGCCACCCCGTCCATCACGTGCTCGGAGTAGCCCTCGACGATCGCCATCGTCGTCTGCAGCCGGTCGATCAGCGTGCGGCGGGCGGCGCTGATGAAGGGCGAGGTCCAGTCGCCGCGTCGGATCGCCTCGATCAGACGGCGCGGGTCGGGGCGCAGCAGCCGCCGGGCGAGCGCGGCCAGCTCGCCGACGCTGACCTGGGCGAAGGCGCCGCCGAGCAGCTGCTCGCCGATCCCGCCGATGTGCTCGCGCAGCCAGGGCGACGGCGCTGAACTGGACCACGTGGGTCGCCTCGTGGATCGCGATCCAGCGCAGGAAGGTCTCGCGGTCGGCGCCGAGGCTCTTCTGCGCCTCGGCCAGGTTGGGGGCGACGAACAGCAGACGCGGCGGCCGCGAAGGGCCGATCAGCGCCACGTCGTACTGCCCGAGCACGCGCCGGGCGAGGAAGCCGCTGATCACCCCCATCTCGACCCCGGCGGCGGCGCCCGCGAGCGACGCGCAGCCCCGGGCCGAGCGGCCCCGGCACTCGCGATCGAGCGGGCGAACTCCGCCTCAGCCTCGGCCGACATCGCCCGCAGGGAGGCGATGTTGGCGTCGATCCACTCGCGGCGGTCGACGACCTCGACCGAGGGCAGCCGGCCCCTGGTCTGGAGCCCGGTGAAGTCGCGCACCAGGCTCGACGCTGCCGCGGGTGGCGCGACGCAGGTCGGCGCGGCGGACCGAGCGCTTGCCGGTGCCGTTGCCGGCGACGCCGCGGGCGATGCGCCCTGCGAGGTCCCAGTCGATCACCGATCTCGCGGATCGCCGGCCGTCGCTCACCGCGGGGCTCACCCCGTTCGCCTGCGCGCCGAGCGCAGGTCGCCAGCCCCTCGCGGCTTCCCGCGGCGCGCACCGGAAAGCGCTGGTCGAGGCCGAGCCCGGCGTCGGCGAGCCGGCGTCGTCGCCGAAGCCGACCTCGGCCGCCGGCCTCGCGGACGATCAGCTGCGACGCGGCGGCGTCGACCGAGCGGCAGGCCCGCAGGCGAGCATCCCGTCGAGGCGGCCGGCGGCGACGTAGGCCAGCGTGATCGCGATCGAGCCGATCACGCGCACCCGGTAGACGTCGCCGGCGAGCGCCTCGAGCACCGGCAGCGCCAGCTCGGGCTTGGCCGACTCCAGCCCGACGACGACGAGGCCCCTGCTCGCTGCGGCGGGTGCGAGAGCGGCTCGCCGTCGAGGAAGGCGCCTCCGCCGCGGCGGGCGAAGAACTCCTCGCCGGCGCCGAAGTCGTAGACGTAGCCGAACTCGACGTCGGCCATGCTCGGGCCCGAGGCGACGGCGAAGCTGAGGCTGAAGGAGGGCAGGTGGCGGCGGGCGTTGAGCGAGCCGTCGATCGGGTCGATCACGACGCGCACATCGCCGCCGTCGCCGATCGACCACCTCACCGCGCTCCTCGGAGATCGCGGTGAAGGAGGTGCCGTCGGCGCCGAGCGCCTCGAGCTGCTCGAAGACCGCGTCCTCGGAGCGGCGGTCGATCACCAGGGCGTGATCGCCACCCTCGCCGATGCCGTCATAGACGGTGCGCTCATCGATCCCACGCACCTCCTCGAAGATCCGCCGCTGCGCCGCGACCGCGCGGCGGCAGGCGCCGAGCCAGTCGTCGCTCGAAGCGACCCCGCCGTCGCACCGGGGGGCCCTGATTGCCGGTTCCTCGCCACCCCTTCCATGCTACGCAGGCGCGATCGGTGCGGCGCGGTAGCTTCTGCGTGCCTACCGCCGCGCCGGATCCCAGTTCTGCCCGCCTCGATCCGGAGGAGACGCTGGACGGGAGGGGCCGAGCAGCCCAGCGGCTCGCGATCGACCACGACGAGGGGCCGCTGCTGGTGATCGGGGCCGCGGGCACCGGCAAGACCGAGCTGCTGGCGCGGCGCCTCGCGCGCCTCGCCGAAGCAGGGCACGGGGCCCGAGCAGGTCCTGCTGATCGCCTCCAGCCGGGCCGCCGCGGCGCGGCTGCGCGAGCGCGCCGAGGCCCTCGTGCAGGGCGCCTACGAGGAGCTCTGGATCGGGACCTGGGAGGCGATCGGTGAGCGACTGCTCCACGACTACGCCGCAGAGGCGGGGCTCGACCCCTTCTTCGACGTGCTCGGGCCCGCCGAGCGCCTGGCGATGCTGCTCGACCGCCTCGAGGACCTTCCGCTGCGCCACCACGAGATCCGCGGCAACCCCGCCGGCCTCCTGGCCCGTCTGCTGCGCCGGATCGACGCGCTCAAGGCCGAGGCGGTCGGCCCGCAGACGCTCGCCGCGCTCGCCGCAGAAGAACCTCCAGCACGCCCCCGACGAGGCGGCCCTGGAGGCCGCCCGGCGCGAGCGCGAGTTCGCCGAGCTCTACGCCGCTCACGACCGCATCCTCGCCGCCGCCGGAAGCCTCGACTCCGGCGACGTCTCGCTGATCCTGAGGCGGCTGCTCGCCGATCGCGCCGACGTCCGCCGTGAGATCGCCTCCCGCTTCCGCCACCGATGGTCGACGAGTTCGAGGACGTGTCCCTCGCCCGCTGGGCGGTACTGGTCGAGCTGCGGCGCCGAGAACGCCAACCTGCTCGCACGCCTCGACGACGACCAGGCGACCCGCGGGTCCGGTGCCCGCACCGCCACCTGGTTCCGCGAGCTCCACCCCGATGCCGACGTCGTCGTCCTCGAGCGCTGCCTGCGCGGCGGCAGCGAGGTGATCGACGCCGCCCGCGCCGTCGTCGCCGCGATCCCGAACCGCCTCGAGAAGCCGGGCCGCGCCGAGGACATCGACGTTCCGGGTGCGCTTCTGGCGCTCGCGCAACGAGCGCGCGCAGGCGCAGGCGGTGGCGCGCGAGGTCGAGCACCTGATCGCCGGCGGCGTCTCCCCGCAGTCGGTCTGCGTCGATCGTCGATGAGCCCTCGCGCCGCGGAAACGCGGTCGCAGCGGCGATGGAGGAGCGCAGCATCCCCTTCCACCTGGCCGGGCCGGCGGCGCTCTTCCGCCGGCCCGAGGTCCGCGACGCGTCGCCTGGCTGCGGGTGCTCGCCGACCCCGACGACTCCGCCGCGGCGGCGCGGGCGCTGACCCGGCCACCGATCGAGCTGCGCTCGGTCGACCTGGCGCGGCTGTCGACGATCGCGCGCCGGCGCAAGCTCGACATGGTCTCCGCCTGCGAGGCGGCGCTCGAGAGCCCGCAGATCCAGCCCGAGGCCCGGGAGCGGATCCAGGCGTTCCTGAAGCTCTACCGGGCCGCCTCGGCGGCGCTCGAGGAGCGCCGCGCCGACGTCTTCGTGCGGCGGCTGATCGAGCGGGTCGGCCTGCGCCGCCAGCGCCTCTTCGCCGCCCAGCCGGAGGCGGCCGAGCGCCTGCTCAGCCTCTCGCGCCTGGCCGAGCTGGCCGTCGGCCTGGACCCGGCGCGAGCCGCAGGCCTCGACCCGCGACTTCGTCCGCTACCTCAGCGCCGTCGCCGACGCCGGGGTCGAGCTCGGCAGCGGCGAGGACGAGCCCCGGCGCCGGGCTCGGTCCAGGTGATCGCGCTCGCCGACGCCAAGGGGCTCGAGTTCGACCACGTCTACATCCTCGGGCTCGAGCGCTCCGACGCCGGCGAGCGCGCACCCGGGCCGCCGGCGGTACCGCCGGAGCTGCTGGCCGAGCGCCGGCCGAGACCGGAATCGCCGCGCGGACTGGCGCGGCGGCGCCGGCGGCCTGCACATCGCGATGACCCGCGCCCGCGCCGGGCTCGTCCTCTCCTGGGTCGAGCGCGACCGCGACGGCCCGACCCGGCCCTCTCCTCTCTACGAGGAGGCGCGGGCGGTGCTCGGCGCCAGCGAGGAGATCCACGAGGAGGAGCTGTTCGGGCCCGGCCGAGGGCCTGCACGCCACCTACCGGATGCTGCGCGACGAGGTCCTCGAGGGCTCCTGGAAGGCCGGGCGCGAGCTCTCCGAGCCGAGGCTCGACACAGCGATCGACGTCAACCGCGCGATCGCCCGCCATCTCGAGCTGCTGAAGCTGGCGGCGCTGGCGCAGCGGCCGGGCGCCGAGCCGACCGCGGACGCGCTCGATGCGATCAACGGCCTCCTGCGCCAGGTGGCCACGCCCGAGCAGCAGGCCGAGCTCGACGCCTCCTCGCTCGACGAGTACCTGCTCGACGAGGAGCGCGAGCGTGGCCGCCGCCGCGAGCTGATCGCGGCCCGCGACGAGCCCTCGCTGGAGGCGTTCCTGCCTCGCCGCGGCGAGGGCCTGAAGCTCTCGGCCTCAGACCTCGACCTCTACCTCACCTGCCCGCTGAAGTACAAGTTCGCCCGCGTCTTCGGGATCCCACAGGAGCCGACGATCAACCAGCGCTTCGGGATCCTCATCCACAACGTCCTCGAGCGCTTCCACAAGGAGCGCCAGGGAGGGGAGGGCGGCGAGGACGGCCTGCGGCGGCTGATGCGGCTCTTCGAGGCGGGCTGGCGGCGCTCCGGCTTCGGCACCTCCGACGACGAGCTCCAGTTCCGCGACCGCGCCCGCGAGGCGATGCGCCTCTACTGGGAGCGCGAGCGCGACACCGAGGCCGAGCCGGTCTGGCTCGAGCGCAAGTTCGACTTTCAGATCGGCCCCCACCACGTCCGCGGCCGTGTCGACCGTGTCGACCGCCTCCCCGGCGGCGAGCACGAGCTGATCGACTACAAGACCGGCAATGCGGCGGACCAAGGCCCAGCTCGCCGAGGACCTGCAGCTCTCGCTCTACCGGCTCGCCGCCCGCGAGGCCTGGGACATCGAGGCCGCCATCGGCAGCTACTACTACGTCCTCGACGCCGAGAAGGTCGCGGTCGAGGCCGCTCCCGACGACGCCGAGAGGGTCGAGCGCACCGTCCTTGCGGTCGGCGAGGGAGTGATGAGCCAGGACTTCGAGCCGCGGCCCTCGCCCACCGTCTGCGGCTGGTGCGACTACCGGCTGATCTGTCCGGCGGCGGAGAGCTGAGCCGGCACCAGACGGAACCCCTCGGCCGCGGCGGCTTCGCGCAGGTGGGAATCGAAGCAGGCGAAGGTGGCGCAGGACGGGTCGGCGGCGCGCGCGGCCATCGCGCTGGCGAGCTGGACTGCGTCGTAGGCACGCAGCGCTCTTGTAGCGGTAAGTTCGGCGGCGCTGCGGAGAATTGCTTCGGTGGCCGGGACCACCTCGATATTCGGAGAGCCGGACGAGGTGCCGATCAGGTCGGACTCGAAGCGTGCCCGCATCAGCGCCGCATCCTGTCCACTGAGTTGCCCGCCCCGGCGCTTTCGCCAGAAGGCGGCCGCCACCTCGACCCGTGCCAGGGCTGAGACGACGAGGTTGCGCGCGGAGCGGATCTCCGCGCCACCCGGCTCGGCGACGTATCGCTTGACGAGAGCCGAGGAGTCCGCGAAGACACTCAACTGCGGTCCTAGCGTGGGCCGCGGCCCTCGGATATGTACTCCGAAAGCGGCTTTCCGGTGGCCGCTCGCCGGCTTGCGGCCTCGAACTCCTCGTCGCTGGGCCGCTCGATGTCGTAGGGCTCTATCTCCATAAGCAGGCCCGCCCGGCGCAGCCGCTCCCGCGTCCGCTCGGCGTCGTTCTCGGAGTACTCGGGATCGACGGCCGATTGCAGGACGTGGACGGCGAGCGCGTTGACACTGCGCTCCTGCTCCTCGGCGACGCGCTTGAGGTCGGCGGCGAGTTCGTCGGGGACGCGAAGCGTGATCTGTTTCATGAACCTATGGTAGCAGTCATAATGTCAGAAGTCCCGCGCAGAAGGTCACGGCTCTCGTGCCGCGTCGGCGCAGAGGTGCGCCGCTACAGCCGAAGTCGCGGGTGGAATGCGGGGCGCGCTCAGTTGGCGTCGTCGCCGCGCTGCTGCAGGAACCGCTGGAAGTCGCGGGCGATCGTGTCGGCTGAGGGGACGTCCTCCTCGTCGCCGAGGCCCTCGGCCTGCTCCTCCTCGATCCGGGTGACCAGCTCCTCGATCTCGGGGTTGGCGGCGACGGCGCGGCCGACCTGCTCCTCATAGCTCGAGGTCTCGTCCTCGAGCTCACCGGCGTCGACGGCGACCCCGGTCAGCTCCTCGAGCCGGCGCAGCAGCGCCAGCGCCGCCTTCGGGTTCGGAACCGCGGCGACGTAGTGGGGCACCGCGGCCCAGAGCGAGGCCGACCTCATCCCGGCGCGGCGGCAGGAGTCGTGGACGACGCCGACGATCCCGGTCGGGCCCTCGTAGTTGGAGCGCTGCAGGTCGAGCTCGTCGACCAGCTCCTCGTCGGAGGCGAGCCCGGTGATCGGCACCGGCAGGGTGTGGGAGACCTCGGCCAGCAGGGCGCCGAGGGTGATCACGGTGTCGACTCCCGAGCGGTGGGCGGCGCCGGCGATCGAGTCGGCGAAGGTGCGCCAGCGCAGGTTCGGCTCGGTACCGTCGAGCAGCAATAGGTCGCGCTGGCGGCCGGGGCACGCGCCGCCAGCAGGGTGTTCTCCGGCCACTCGATGTGGCGGGTCTGTCCCTCGGTCAGGGTGATCGTCGGCCGGTTCGCCTGGAAGTCGAAGAACTCCTCCGGGTCGAGCTGGGCGATGACGTCGGCGTCGAGCGAGCCGGCGACCGTCTCCAGTGCGGTCGAGGCCGCGGCGGCGGCATCGTTCCAGCCCCGGAAGGCGCAGACGAGCATCGGCGAGCGAAGCTCGGGGACATCCCCTTCCCAGACCAGCGGTTCCACGCCCTGAGCCTAGACGATGCCGGCCTCGCTCCGGACCGGCTTCGTCCGCCCCGGAGGGCAGGATGAGGGTGTGGAGGCAGCAGCACAGATCACCCCAGCCGCGGACTCCGAGAGCCCCTCGGTCGCCGAGCTGACGCCCGGGCGAGCCTTTCGCGGCCGCTACGCCTGCGTCCGCAAGGACCGCCTCACCGCGCGCAACGGCTCCGTCTACATCTCGCTCGAGCTGCGTGACCGCACCGGGTCGATCCCGGCGCGGATCTTCCGTGACGTCGACGCGGTCGGCGCCCGCTTCGAGCGCGGCGACGCGGTCGAGGCCAGCGGCCGGGCAGAGCGCTTCCGCGGGCAGATGGTCGCCGAGCTCTCAGACATCCGCAAGGTCGGTGACGGCGAGGAGGTTGACCCGGCCGAGTTCCTGCCGGCGGCCTATCGCGACCGCGAGGAGCTGGAGGGATTCCTCGAGCACCTCGGCCGCGAGGTCCACGACCCCGGCCTGCGCGCCGTCGTCGACGCCGTCCTCTTCAGCGGACCGAGCGCCGAGGAGTTCCGCCGCGCCCCCTGCACTCGCGGCGGCCACCATGCCTACCTCGGCGGCCTGATCGAGCACACCGTCGCGGTCGCGACGCTGGTCACCGAGCTGGCGACGCTGCACCCCCGCCTCGACTCCGACCTGCTGATGGCGGCGGCCCTGCTCCACGACGTCGGCAAGACCCGCGAGTTCACCTACGGCGCCGAGATCGCGCTCAGCGAGGAGGGTCGGCTGCTCGGGCATCTGCAGATCGGCGCCGAGATCATCGGCGCGGCCGCATCCGGCCTGCCCGAGCAGCGCCGCACGGCACTGCTCTCCTGCGTCCTCACCCACCACGGCCCCGAGGCGCTGCGGTTGCGCGCCTTCCCCTCCCCCGAGGCGATCGCGCTGTACCGCCTGAACGCGCTCGACGCCCAGGTCAAGGGCGCGCTGGAGCACGGGATCGGCTGAGGAACCGGGGCTCGCACAGGCAGAGGGCGAGTTGGTCAGTAGTCGCTCGCCTCCGGCCGTCGACGCTCACGCTTGCGGCCGGAGGCTCGTCGCTTCTGCTCGAGGCGGCGCTCCTTGGCCGAGCGGCTGGGCTTCGTCGGGCGTCTCGGCTTCGCGGTCCGCAGCGCCTCGCGCAGCTTCTTCCCCAGCCGCTCCAGTGCCAGCTGGCGGTTGCGCGACTGACTGCGGGCGTCCTGGGCGACCGCGGTCACCCGCGGGCCGTGACGGTGGGCGAGCCGCGAGCGCTGCTGGGGGCTGAGGCTGCGCGAGGCCTCGAAGATCGAAGACCGCCTCGATCCGCGAGGCGGTGACGTTTGCGTGCTGGCCGCCGGGGCCCGAGGAGCGACTCGCCCGCAGCTCGATCTCGCTCAGAGGGATCTCGAGCTCGTGGTTGACCCGCAGGGAGTCGGGCACCCGGCTCTCACTTCTCCGCGGTCGGATCGCGCAGCGCCCGGCGGGCGAGCTGGAAGGCGAATGAGCAGCGCCAGGACGGCGAAGGAGAGCTTCAGCGCCCGCTCGGGGACGGCGTTGGCGACGACGACGCCGATGACGACGCCGAGCGGCGAGAGGACGCCGATCATGACCGCGTCGCGGAGGCGGACGTTGCCGTAGCCGTACTGGCGGTAGGCGCCGACGAGCGGCGACGATGACGATCATCAGCAGCGAGGTCGACTCCGCCCGGACCTGCGACATGCCGAGGAAGACCGTCATCGCCGGGACGAAGAGGATGCCGCCGCCGACACCGACCAGGCCCCCGGCGAAGCCCGCCAGGCGGCGGCCAGCGCTGCGAGCAGCTCGTTCACGAGACGATCAACTCGATCGCGACCGCGATCAGCAGGACGGCGAACAGCAGCGAGACGGTCCGCTGGGGGATCCGCTGCTGAAGCGCGGTGCCGGCGAGGACACCGACGACCGCCGGCACCGCCAGCAGCAGCCCCGTCGCTGAGGTCGACGTTTCCGTAGACCCCGCCCTGCGCGAGGGCCCCGAGGGCGCCGACGATGACGATCGCCGCGAGGCTGGTGCCGGTCGCCAGCCGCTCCCCGTAGCCGAGAGCGAAGATCAGCAGGGGGACGATCACGGTGCCGCCGCCGACCCCGAAGAGGCCGCTGAAGGCGCCCGCCGCGGTTCCGATCCCGGCCAGCTTCAGGGTCTCGGGTGACACGGCGGCGATACTAGATGAGTGATCATCTGATGCCGATGGGCCCCGATCCTGCAACCGTCACCGCCTCCTCGCTGCTGGCGCCGCTGCGCGACGACCCGGGCCATGCGGCGATCCTCACCGACATCGACGGCACCCTGGCGCCGATCGTCGAGCGCCCCGAGCAGGCGGCGGTGCCGGAGGCGGCGCGGCGAGGCGCTGGCCGAGCTCAGCCGTCGCTACGCGGTGGTCGGCGCCGTCTCCGGGCGCCGCGCCGCCGAGGCGCGCGAGCTGGTCGGCGTCGAGGAGATCGCCTACTCCGGCAACCACGGCCTCGAGCTGCTGCCTGCCGGGCGGCGAGGAGCTCGCGGCTCGACCCGTCGCTCGAGGGCCGCGAGGAGGCGGCCGCCGAGCACCTCGCCGGGCTCGACCTCGAGCGCCTGCGAGAGGCCGGGCTGCGGGTCGAGGACAAGGGCCCGATCCAGGCGCTGCACTGGCGCGGCGCGGACGACGAGGGCGCCGCCGAGGCCCGCGCGCGCGAGATCGCCGCCGGCGCCGCGGCGGGCCGGCCTCGAGCCGCACTGGGGGCGCAAGGTGCTGGAGCTGCGGCCCGGCCGGCGGCGGTGGCAAGGGCGCCGCGGTCGCCGCGCTGATCGGCGGCGGCGAGGACGTCGCGCGCCGCCATCTACGCCGGCGACGACCGCACCGACCTCGACGCCTTCCGCCGCCTGCGGCGAGATGCGCGACGCAGGGCGACCTCGAGCGGGCGGTCTGCGTCGGCGTCGTCTCGGCCGAGGGGCCGGCCGAGATCCGCGACGAGGCCGACCTCGCCGTCGACGGGCCCGCAGTCCGTGGGCTCGAGATCCTCGTCTGGCTGGCGGGGTAGGCCGAGATGCCGTACACCGACCTGCTACGCGCCACCGTCCTGCTGCGGCCGGCGGAGGCGACCGCCCTCGGCGCGATCACCGCGATCGCCGCCGGCCGCAACGACGACACCCGCACGATCACCGTCGCCGCCGTCTGGTGGTTGATCTCGGTCGCTCATCGGCCTCTATCTGGGCCGGCCCCGGCGCGCCGCCGACGGTGTCCGCGACGCGCTCGCCGCGGCCCGCACCGCGACCTCGCTGCCGGCCGAGCCGCCGGCGCGGATCGCGCTGGCCCGGCTCTGGCCGATCGGGGTGACGGCGCTGATCGCCGGCGGCGCTCGGCCTCTTCTTCCCCGGCGTCGCCGCGATCGGCGCCGGCTACGCGCTGCTCGTCGCGCTCGCCTGGCGCACCCGCGAGGCCGCGGTGCTGGCGATCGAGGAGCGCGACGGGACCCGCTTCTACGTCGAGCCGACCTCCGCGCTTGAGCCCGGTGGTGCTGGTCACGGACCCCGGGCCTCGGCGGCGACCGACCGCGCCCGCCTCCAGCGGCGAGAAGTCGCCGCTAGGCGCGCTTGCGCATCGCCTTGAACTCGCGCCAGCCGCGGGTGTTGGCGATCTGCTCGGGGCCGAGCCAGGCGCGGCGGGCGGTGGCGACCGCGTAGGGGATGTTGTCGAGCGTCTCGATCCCGTGGGCGTCGGTGTTGAGGACGATCATCACCCCGGCCTCGGCGGCGAGCCGGGCGTGCTGCTCGGAGAGGTCGCGGCGGTTCGGGTTGCCGTTGATCTCGAGCATCGTCCCGGTCCGGGCGGCTGCCTCGGCGACCGCCTCGACGTCGACCGGGTAGGGCTCGCGGCGCCGAGCAGGCGGCCGGTGAGGTGGCCGATGCAGTCGACCAGCGGGTTCTCGATCGCCTCAGGATGCGCTCGGTCATCTCGGCCTCGTCATCGGAGAAGGAGGTGTGGACGCTGGCGATCACCCAGTCGAGCGCGGTCGAGCAGGTCCTCGGGGTAGTCGAGCGCGCCGTCGGTGCCGATGTTGACCTCGGAGCCGGCGAGCAGGCGGAAGCCGCGCCTGCCCTTGTTCCACTCGCGGATCTCGGCGATCCGCTGCCAGAGGCGCTCGTCGGTGACGTGGTCGCCGAAGCCGTGGCTGGCCGAGTGGTCGGTGATCGCCATGTAGGCGTAGCCGCGGCCGCGCCCGGCCTCGGCCATCTCCTCGAGCGTGTTGCGCCCGTCGGAGAGGGTCGTGTGGCAGTGGAGCTCGCCGCGGACGTCGCCGATCTCGACCAGGTCGGGGAGCGTGCCCTCGCGGGCCGCCCGCAGCTCGCCGCGGCCCTCGCGCAGCTCCGGCTCGATGTAGGCGTAGCCGAGGCGCTCGTAGACCTCGGCCTCGGTCGCGCAGAGGGTCACCTCGCCGGTCTCGGTCTCGGTGATCCCGTGCTCGGAGACCGAGAGCCCGCGCGTCACGGCGTCCTCGCGCAGCTCGACGTTGTGGGCCTTCGAGCCGGTGAAGTGCTGCGAGCAGGTTGCCGAAGGCCTCGGGGCGGACGATCCGCAGGTCGACCGAGACGCCGTTGTGGGTCTGGGCGCGGACGCCGTTGGGCCCGGGTGTTCCCGCGGCGGCGATCAGCGGGTGCCCGGCGAGGTGGCGGGAGAGCTGCTGTCGGCTCCTCGGCGGTGGCGATCAGGTCGATGTCCTTGCAGGTCTCGGTCCAGCGGCGGACCGAGCCCGCGACCTCGACCTGCCTCGCCGCCGGGTGCTCCCGCAGCGCGGCGGCCAGCTCCTCGGCGACCGGGCGCACCGCGGAGAGCAGCAGGCGGCCCGACGGGGCCTCGGCATCGCCCATCCGCTCGAGCTCGGCGAGGACGTTCTCCTCGACCTTCGGCCCGAGGCCCTTGAGCTCGCGGATCCGCTGCGCCTCGGCCGCCGCGCGCAGGTCCTCGAGCGAGGCGACGTCGAGCTCGTCGTAGAGGCGGCGCACGGTCTTCGCGCCGAGGTGCGGGACCCGGGTCACCTCGATCAGGGTCGGTGGGAACTTGGCCTTCAGCTTCTCCGCCGCGGGGATCGTCGCCGGTCTCGAGCAGGGCGAGGATCTTCTCCTCGAGCGTCTTGCCGACGCCCGGGATCTCCGTCGCCCTCCCATCCCGCGCCAGCTCGGCGACCGAGACCGGGCTCTCGCGGATCGCCTTGGCGGCGCTCGAGTAGGCGAGGACCCGGTACTTGACGGCGCCGTCGAGCTCGTAGAGGACGGCGAGCTCGTCGAAGGCGGCGGCGATCTCGGCGTTGGTCATCGGAAGCAACTACTTGCGTCGTAGGTGGCCACCTCACCGGCCACTGTCGGCGACCGCGGCCCGCGCCGCGCTCTCCAGCGTCCGCAGCCCACGCCGTGATGTCAGCCTCCGCGGATGCCCGGGCCCCCGACGCGGACGTCTGGCTGATCCTCCCGACCTACAACGAGGCGGCCAACATCGAGTCCTTCGTCGCCGAGGTGCGCGAGAGGCTGCCGCCTCGCGCCGGGTGCTGATCGTCGACGACTCCAGCCCCGACGGGACCGGCGAGATCGCCGACCGGCTCGCCGCCGCACACGACGACGTCGAGGTCCTGCACCGCCCCCGGAAGGAGGGCCTCGGCCCGGCCTACATCGCCGGCTTCCGCCGAGCGCTCGCCGGCGGCGCCGAGCTGGTGCTGGAGATGGACTCCGACTTCTCCCACGACCCCGCCTACCTGCCGCGGCTCCTCGAGGCGGCCCGCGACGCCGACCTCGTGATCGGCTCGCGCTACGTGCGCGGCGGCGCGGTCGCCGAGTGGGGGCCGCTGCGCCGGGCGATCAGCCGCGGCGGCAGCATCTACGCGCGGCTCGTGCTCGGGGTCGACGTCCAGGACCTGACCGGCGGCTTCAAGTGCTTTCGCCGCGAGGTGCTGGAGGCGATCGACCTCGGACTCGATCCACTCCCGCGGCTACGCCTTCCAGGTCGAGACGACCTACCGCGCGATCCGCGCCGGATTCCGCGTCGTCGAGGTGCCGATCACCTTCCGCGACCGGCGAGTCGGCGCCTCGAAGATGAGCCGGGGTATCGTTGCCGAGGCGATCTGGCGGGTGCCGGCGATGCGGATCCGGCGCCGCTGACCTTCGCTATACTTTATGAAGTATTGACCCAGGCAAACGCGACCACAGGAGACCGATAGCTGTGTCAGGCAAGCTCACAGACGTGACCGATGCGACCTTCCAGGCAGACGTGCTCGAGGCCGAGGGCCCGGTCCTGGTCGACTTCTGGGCTCCCTGGTGCGGTCCCTGCCGCGTCGTCCACCCGATCCTCGAGGAGATGGACGCCGAGCGCGACGACCTGACCATCCTCAGCCTCAACGTCGACGAGAACCAGCAGACGGCGGCCAACTACGAGGTCCTCTCGATCCCGACGCTGATCCTCTTCAAGGACGGCGCAGATCGCCAAGAAGGTGATCGGGGCGATGCCCAAGCGCCGCCTCGAGGCCGAGCTGGAGCCGGCGCTGGCGTAGCGCCCCGAGGTCGGCCCCGGCGACGTGGCCGACCTCACGCACGCCTGACGTGCTTCTCGTCGGCCACGTCTGCTCGGGGGCGCGGGCGCCGGGTGATCGTCGGGAGTTGCGCTCCGCTGGCGGGACGCTCCGTGGAGGGGTGGCCGACCTCGCGCATGCCTGGCGTGCGTCTCGTCGGCCACGTCTGCTCGGGGGGTGCCGGGGCCCGGGGCTATCAGGATGACTTCTTGACGGCGATCCGCAGCTCGCGGCCATCGATGCTGGCGACTCCGCCCGCGCCGCCGGCATCGATGCCCCCGAATTCGCCCGAGCCCTCGCCGTCGTAGCTGACCGATGTCGCCAGGACCTCGCCGACGAGGTAGGCCTCGTGGGCGCGGGCGGCGTCGAGCAGCTCCGTGTCCCCGCCAAGGGCGAGCTCTATCCGGTCGGTGATCTCGAGGCCGGCGGCGCGGCGGGCGTTCTGGACCGCGTGGACGATCTCTCGGGCGAGGCCCTCTCGCAGAAGCTCGGGGTCGAGTTCGAGCGCGAGGGCGACGGCGTGGCCGGCCTCTGCCTCGACCTGGTAGCCGTCGAGGGGCTCGAGCGCCAAGGCGAAATCGTCGGGGCCGAGCGTGTGATCGTGTCCGTCGAGGTTGATGCCGAGCTCTCCGCCGCCGTCGATCGCCCTGGCGACGTGGGCCGCGTCGAGGGCCTCGACCGCGGCGGCGACCTGAGGCATCTGCTTTCCGAAACGCGGCCCGAGCGAGCGGTAGTTGGGCTTGACCCGGTAACGGACGAGCTCGCCCTCTTCGGCGACGAAATCGAGCTCCTTGACGTTGAGCTCGGCTGTGATCAGCCCGGCGCGCGCCGAGATCGCCTCGCGCTCTTCGCCGCTGGCGACGATCACGGCCTTGTGCAGCGGCTGGCGCACCTTGACCTTTGCCTGCGCGCGCGCGGCGCGGCCGAGCTCGACGGTGCGGCGGACCGCAGCCATCGCCGACTCCAGCGCCGGGTCCGAGAGCGCGGGACTTGGCTCGGGGAAGTCGCGCAGGTGGACAGAGTCCGGCAACTCGCCGAACTCCCCCGGCTCACCGCCGGCGAGGTTGGCGTGGATCTCGTCGGCGAGGAACGGGGTGAACGGGGCGAGCAGCGCAACCGTCTCCAGCAGGCAGTGGCGCAGAGTCTCGAAGGCGGCGCGGTCGCCCTCCCAGAAGCGGCGTCGCGAGAGCCGCACGTACCAATTGGAGAGATCGTCGACGAAATCGGCGACAGCCCCGCCGGCCGAGGTGCAGTCGAATGAGTCCATCGACTCGGTGACCGCGACGATGGTCGATTGCAGGCGTGAGAGTGCCCATCGATCGAGATCTCGATCGGGGGTTGGAGCCTCGTCGAAGTCGCCGGGGCCGAGCCCCTCCGCGTTCGCGTAGAGCGCCCAGAACGAGTAGGTGTTCCAGAGCGTCAGCAGGAACTGGCGCACAGACTCGCCGACGGTCTCGACCGAGAAGCGGTAGCCGGACCAGGGTTGCTGGGCGGTCAGGTAATACCAGCGCAGCGCGTCCGCGCCGTGGGCGGAGATCACGTCCCAGGGCTCGACCACATTGCCCTTGCTCTTCGACATCTTCTGGCCCTCGGGGTCGAGGATCAGGCCGAGGCAGACGCAGTTGCGGTAGCTCGAGGTGTCGAAGAGCAGGGTCGACTCGGCCAGCAGCGTGTAGAACCAGCCGCGGGTCTGGTCGATCGCCTCGCAGATGAAGTCGGCCGGGAAGCGCTGCTCGAACTCCTCGGTGTTCTCGAACGGGTAGTGGAACTGGGCGAACGGCATCGCGCCGCTGTCGTACCAGGTGTCGATCACCGAGCTGACGCGCCGCATAGCGCCGCCGCAGTCGGCGCAGTCGAGGACGACCTCGTCGATGTGGGGGCGGTGCAGGTCTTCGGGCACCTCGCCGCGGGCGCGCTCGCGAAGCTCGGCGACCGAGCCGGCGCAGAAACGGCCGTCGCAGCCGTCGGCCTCGCACTCCCAGATCGGCAGCGGCGTGCCCCAGTAGCGGTCGCGCGAGAGCGCCCAGTCGACGTTGTTCTCGAGCCACTTGCCGAAGCGCCCGTGGCGGATGTGCTCGGGGTGCCAGCCGATCTGCTCGTTGTTGGCGAGCATCTCCTCGCGCAGCTCCGAGGTGCGAACGTACCAGCTCGACTTGGCGTAATAGAGGAGCGGCGTGCCGCAGCGCCAGCAGTGGGGATAGGCGTGCTCGTAGGAAGTCGAGCGGAAGAGTCGCCCGGAGCGCTCGAGCGCGGCGACGATATCGGGGTCGGCGTCCTTGACGAAGCGCCCGGCGAACTCGGCCACTCGATCCTCGAACGTCCCCTCGAGAGTGACCGGGTTCTGCAGGGTCAGCCCGTAGCGCTCGCCGAGGGTGAAGTCGTCCTCGCCGAAGGCGACGGCGGTGTGGACGAGGCCGGTGCCCTCCTCGGCGGTGACGAAGTCGGCCTCGAGGACGGTGTGGCCGCGGGGGCCGAAGTCGGTGACGTAGTCGAACGGCGGCGAGTAGCGGACCCCGGCCAGCGCCGAGCCGAGGAAGGAGTCGAGCACCTCACCGTCCTCGCCCAGGACTCGCTCCCGCAGGGCCTCGGCGACGACCAAGACCTCGTCGCCGACGCGAACACGTTGATACGTCATCTCCGCGTTCACCGCGACCGCGGCATTCGAGATCAGCGTCCACGGAGTGGTCGTCCAGACCAGCAGCGCATCCCCGTCCCGCAGCGGCCCCTGCGCCCCACCACCGTCTGACTCCTCGCCTCCCGCTCCTGCCCCCTCGACCCCGAGCCGCACGTAGACGCTCGGGTCGACCACATCGCGGTAGCCGAGGGCGACCTCGTGCGAGCTCAGCGCGGTGCCGCAGCGCGGGCAGTAGGGGACGACCTTGTGGCCCTCATAGAGGCGGCCGTCGTCCCAGATCTTTCGCAGTGACCACCAGACCGACTCGATGTAGTCGTTGTCGAGGGTGACGTAGGGGTCGTCGAGGTCGATCCAGAAGCCGATCCGCTCGGTCAGCCGGTTCCAGTCCTCGACGTAGGTGAAGACCGACTCGCGGCAGCGCTGGTTGAACTCGGCGATCCCGTAGGCCTCGATCTCCTGCTTCGAAGAGATGCCGAGGTCCTTCTCGACCTCTAGCTCTACCGGCAGGCCGTGGCAGTCCCAGCCGGCCTTGCGAGGCACGCGGTAGCCGCGCATCGTGCGGTAGCGCGGGTAGGTGTCCTTGAAGACGCGGGATAAGACGTGGTGGGAGCCGGGCCGGCCGTTGGCCGTCGGCGGTCCCTCGTAGAAGCTCCATGTCTCGGCGCCGTCGCGGTTGGAGAGCGAGCGAGCGAAGACATCGGTCTCGCGCCAGCGCTCGAGCACGCGCTCCTCGAGCTCGGGAAAGGACTGCTTCGGGTCGACTGGGCGAAAGCCGGGCATCGGCCCGGAGTCTACGAACGCCCGGACCGCGGCCGAGGCACGCCCGGCCCTTCACTGAACGGATCTGGTCGCTATTGCGGCCGATTCCGTTCAGTGAAGGTTGGCCCCGATCTAACCGGGTAGGCTGCCCGCGTGGCCGACGGTTATGACCTCAACGGCAAGGTCGCTCTTGTCACCGGCGCAGCCCGCGGGATCGGCTTCGAGACCGCCCGCCAAATGCAGGTGCGCGGCGCCTCGGTCGTCCTCGTTGATCTCGACGCCGCCGCCACCGAGGATGCGGCTCGGCGGATCGGGCAGCGAACGATCGGCGTCGGCGCCGACGTCACCGATCGCGCCCAGATCGAGGCCGCCGTAGCGAGGGCGATCGAGGAGTTCGGCGGCCTAGATGTCGCCGTCGCCAACGCCGGCATCGCGCCGGCGCCCGGCACCACCCGTGGCATCGAGATCGACGAGTGGGAGCAGGTGATCGAGGTCAACCTGCTCGGCGTCTGGCGAACCGCTCGCGCAGCGCTGCCCCAGATCGTCGAGCGCCGCGGCCACCTTGTGCTCGTCGCCTCGGTCTACGCCTTCGTCAATGGGGTCATGCTCAGCTCCTACGCGACCGCCAAGGCCGGGGTCGAGTCACTGGGGCGCTCACTGCGAATCGAGCTGGCACCCTACGGTGCCGGCGCCTCGGTCGCCTACTTCGGCTTCATCGACACGAAGATGGTCCAGGAGGGCTTCGCCGACCCGCTCGCCGAGCGCCTCGGGGAGAGCCTGCTCCCCGCGATCGGCCGTCGTCGCCTGCAGCCCTCGGCCGCGGGAGCGGCGATCGTCGCCGGGGTCGAGGAGCGCAAACCGAGGATCATCGCGCCCTCCTGGTGGGGCGTGATCTCGACGCTGCGCGGCGTCCTCAACCCGCTGCTCGACCGCCAGGTGAGCGGCAACAAGGAGATCGCGGCGATCATCCGCGAGGCCGACAGCATCTCGGCCAGTGTCGCCGCCGAGCCGGGGGCGGCCCCGGCGACCGGCGCTCGGCCTGGGGCGACCCCGGCAACCGGCGCTCGGCCGGAGGGGGTTTCGCCGGCCGCCGAGCCGGCGGATGCTGCAGCCTTCGAGCCCGCATCTTCGCCCGCCGGCGAAGCCTCAGCGCGCTAGATCGGGCCCCCGGACGGCTTCGGCTGGCTCGCGGCCAACGCGATCGTTCAGCGCTCAGGCCCTGGTCAAGTCCTCCAGGAGGAAGACCAGCGACTCATAGGGCCGTCCCGTGGCGCGCTCGAGCCCGATCTCGCAGGTGCGATTGCTGCAGATGTAGGCGTCGAAGCTGCGGGTCCTTATCTCATCGGCCTCCTCACGGGTCGCCGCCTCGGTCAGCTCCGGGTGGAGGAAGCCGCGGTCGCCGGCAAAGCCACAGCAGGTAGCCCGCGCCGGCACGTGGACCTCGTCGCTGAGGCTGGAGGCGACGCTCTCGAGCACGCCGGTCAGCCCCAGGTGGCGGACCGAGCAGGTCGGGTGCACCGTCGCCGAGCCCACCGTGCGGTGGACCTCGAGGCCGGCCAGCAGCAGGTCCTGGGCCCAGGCCACCGAATCGAGCAACTCGATCTTGGCCAGGCGCTCGGCGTTGATCTCGCTCAGCACCCCCTCTCCGGGATCGGCGATGCCGTGGGTGCAGGAGCTGGCGTCGATCACCACCGGGAGGCGGCCGTCGTCGCTCCAGCGCCAGAGGCGCTCGAGCATCTCGTTCGCCTTCAGCTCGGCGCCGTCGCGGTAGCCCTTCGAGCTCCAGGGCACGCCGCAGCAGCTGCCGCCGACATCATCGGGAATCCATACCGGCATCCCGGCCCGGCGCGAGACCTCGACCAGGGCCTGGGGCAGGCTCGGGCGCGGCCCCTCGTCGGAGGCCGGCCGCCCGAAGATCCGGTTGATGCAGGCGGGGACGTAGACGGCGGCGGCGCCCTCGCGAGTCGTCTGCGGCAGCCTCGGCGAAGCCGCGGCGGGCATCGTCTCCCCCCACTCCGGGACCAGCTCAGCGCCGACGGAGGCGCGGGCGGCGCGGGTGAGGCCCCGCAACGGCCCGTCCCCCGCGAGCCGCGAGATCGCATCGCCCATCCGCAGCCCACCGCGGGACCAGCCCTCGACCCGCTCCCACTCGCGCGCGGCGCGAAGGGCGGCGCGCTCGGCCGCCGGGGTGTGCGCCTCGGCGCGCAGATCCTTGACGAAGGCGCCGGTGTCGATGCCAAGGGGGCAGGCGATCGCGCAGGTACTGTCGGCGGCGCAGGTCTCGACCGCGTCGTAGGTGAACTCCTCCTGCAGCGCCGCCAGCACCGCCGAGCCCTGCGGCTGGCGCGCCATCTCACGACGCAGGACAATCCGCTCGCGCGGGGTCGTGGTGAGGAAGCGGCTGGGGCAGTCCGGCTCGCAGAGGCCGCACTCGACGCAGGCGGTGACCGACTCCTCCACCGGCGGGCTCGACTTGAGGTCGCGCAGGTGGACGCCGGGGTCGCGGTTGAGCAGGACGCCGGGAGCAAGGACGTCGCCGGGGTCGGCGAGCGCCTTCACCCGCCACATCATCTCCGTCGCCTTCGGCCCCCACTCGCGCTCGACGAACGGGGCCATGTTGCGCCCGGTTCCGTGCTCGGCCTTGAGCGAGCCGTCGTACTTGCCGACTATCAGCTCGACCAGCTCGCCGATGAAGGCCTCGTAGCGCTCGCGCTCGCCGGCCTCGGCGAACGAGGGCGTCAGCATGAAGTGGAGGTTCCCGGCGGAGGCGTGACCGGCGACCCCGGGGAGGAAGCCGTGCTTGCCGAGCAGCGCCTGGATGTCGCGGGCCGACTCGGCGATCCGTGCGGGCGGCACGCAGACGTCCTCGGTGATCAGCAGCGACCCCGGTGGGCGCATGACCCCGACGAGCCCGAACATCCCCTCCCGCACCCGCCAGTGCATCTCCACCGTCTCGGTGTCGCGGGTGAACTCGAACGGGCGGATCGTCTCGTGCCCCGCCAGCACCTCGCGGGCTCCGGCGACGAGGCCGTCGAGATCGGCGGCGTCCTCGGATCGGAACTCGACCAGAAGCGCGGCCGATTCCGGCGGCAGCTCCTTCCAGTAGGCGGGGGTGCCGGGTATCGAGTGGGCGGCGACCATCAGCGCCGTCGCCACCATCAGCTCGACCGCGCTCGCCCCGGCGGCGACCAGGTCCGGGACCGGGTCGGTCGCGCTCTCGATCCCGTCGAAGTGGACCCAGGCGGTGGTCGTCTGCGGCCGCAGCGGGATCGTCTCGAAGACGGCCTCGGAGACGAACGCGAGCGTACCCTCGGAACCGACCAGCAGGCGGCGGAAGATCTCCAGCGGGGTGTCGGCGTCAAGGAAGGCGCAGAGGCGGTAGCCGGTCGTGTTCTTGATCGTGAACTTGCGCCGGATCCGCTCGCTCAGCTCGGAATCAGCGCGGATCTCGTCGCGGATCTCGGCGAGCCCGGCCGCGAGCTCCGGCTCGGCCTCGGCGAAGCGCTGCTCGGCTCCGGGCGCGGCGGTGTCAATCATCGTCCCGGAGGGCAGAACGAAGGTGAGCGCGCGCAGCGTCGAGTAGGAGTCGTGGACGACTCCGCAGCGCATGCCGCCGGAGTTGTTGGCGATCACCCCGCCGACGGTCGCCGCCGCGTGGGAGGCCGGGTCGGGGCCGAGCTTTCGGCCGTGCGGGGCGAGGGCGCGGTTGGCGTGGCCGAGTACGGTCCCGGGCCGGACCCGGGCGACCGCGCCGCCCTCCTCGACCCTGGTGCCGGTGAAGTGGCGGCGGACGTCGAGCAGGATTCCGTCGCCCTGGGCTTGCCCGTTGAGGCTGGTGCCGGCCGAGCGCAGCGTCACCGGGATTCCCCTGCCGCGGGCGAAGTCGAGGACCCTGGCGACGTCGTCGGCGTGGCGGGGACGGACGACGACCTGGGGGAAGAGCCGGTAGGGGCTTGCGTCGGAGGCGTAGCGGACGAGATCGCTCGCCCGGGCGAGGACGGGCTCGGGCCCGAGCAGATCGGTCAGGGCGCGCCGCAGCGGCTCCGGGGTGCCCGCGGCGAGCACCTCAGGGGCGCGATCCACGGTCCCGGCGGCGACGCCCATCTCAGGCCAGCGCCATGCCCGGCGAGACCGGGACCTCGACCAGCTCAGGAGCGTCGGAGGCGAGCGCAGCGGAAAGCGCGCCGTGAAGCTCGTCGCGCGTCGCAGCGCGGTGGGATCTGACCCCGTAGGCCTCGGCGACTGCGGCACAGTCGAGCCCCGGCAGGTCGAGGCCGGGAGCGCCCTCGACGGCCTCGAGCGCAGAGAACCACTTGAGGATCGCGTACTCCTCGTTTCGCAGGACGAGGAAGGTCACCGGAACCCGGTAGGCGGCGGCGCTCCAGAGCGCAGTGATCGCGTACTGGGCCGAGCCCTCTCCGAGGACGCAGACGACCCTGCGGTCGGGCTCGGCCATCTGCACCCCGATCGAGGCGGCGAGGCCGAAGCCGAGCCCGCCCCCGGCGCCGAAGTAGTAGCTGCCCGGAGTCGAGATCCGCAGCTGGTTGCGCAGGGCGAGCGTCGAGGAGGGTGACTCGAGGACGACGATCCCGTCCTCGGGGAAGACGCCGGCGAGGACGCTGTGGACGGTCGAGGGGTTGAGCGGGTCGGTCTCCTCGACCTCCTCGGGCGGCGGCAGGGGCTCCGGGGTGGCGCGGTCGGACTCCGGCACCGCTTCGGCCAGCGCCGCCAGCGTGAGGCCGACGTCGGCGACGATCGCATCGCCCATCGGCGCCCTCGCGGCCTCGTCGGGGTCGCTGGTGATCGCGATCAGCTCGGTGCCCTCCGGCAGCAGCGGGCCGGGGATGTAGGGGTAGTAGGGAAAGACCGAGCTGCCGGCGACCAGGACGAGGTCATACCCCTCGAGCGTCTGCCCGAGCGGGCCGATCGCCGGTGGCAGGACGCCACGGAAGTTGGGGTGGCCCTCCGGGAAGCCGATCCGCCCGCCCCCCGGCGCCGGCGACGCCCAGACCGGCAGCCGCTGGCGCTCGGCGAGGGCGATCGCGGCGTCCCAGCCGCCGCTCGCGTCGATGTCGGGACCTGCGACGAGGACGGGGTCCGATGCCGCATTGAGACGATCGGCCAGCGCCGCGACCCACCCCGCGCCGGCAACGGCGCGGCCGTCGACCGAGCGTGCGGTCACGTGGGCCGCCTCCGTCGGTGGCGCATCCACCCCCCAGTCGTCCATCGGCAGCGAGATGAAGACGGGGCCCCGTGGAGGGAGCGAGGCGAGGTGGATCCCGTGTCCGAGCGCCAGCGGAACGTCCTCGGCCCGCGGCGGCTCGAACGACCACTTGACCAGCGGGTGCGGCATCCGGGTCGCGTCGCGGTTCGTCAGGTTGGCCTGCATCGTCACCTGGGCGCGCACCTGCTGCCCGGCGGTCACCAGCAGCGGCGAGTGGTTCGCCTGGGCGTTGAATATCGCCCCCATCGCGTTGCCGACGCCGGGGGCCGTGTGCAGGTTTACGTGGGCGGGCCGGCCGCTGGCCTGCGCGTAGCCGTCGGCCATGCCGACGACGACCGCCTCCTGGAGCCCGAGGACGTAGCGGAAGTCCTCGGGGAAGTCGGCCAGCATCGGCAGCTCAGTCGATCCGGGGTTGCCGAAGATCGTCGTCATCCCGTGCTCGCGGAAGAGGTCGAAGGCGGCTTCGCGGACCGTCGGCATCACGGGCACCCTATGGGAGCCACCGAGGAGGGGCAAGATCGCGCCCGCTCTTGGGGAAGCCGGCGCGGCCCACCGATCTATGACTGATGAGAGGGAGGGCAACCGCGACGGGAATCTGTGTGGTGCTGGCGGCCGGCCTCCTGCTCGCGCCAGGGGCGAGTGGCGGACCGGCCGAGGTCAGGACCCTCAGCGCGGCGGGGAAGATCGTCCCGATCCCCGCCTCGGTTCCCCATCAGGCGGGCGCGATGATCGATCGCCGCCTGATACCGAACCTGAGGTACCTCGCGGCCAACTTCGGAATCTATGTCAGCGAGGGCTACGCCGGTCCGCTGCCGAGCAATCCCCGCGAGACGGTCGGCTGCCCCTCCTGCCACGTCTCCAACTCCGACCACAAGAACGGCCTCGCGGTCGACATCGGTCCACGCACCTGGAGCGCGCGCTGCGACTCTCACTGGAAGGGGATCACGCGCCTCGCCAGGTGGGCCGAGCCGAGCCAGAACCGCCCCCGGGCCCCATTCCGCTGGGTCGGCTACGACGGCGACTCCGGGCACGGCTGCGGCAACCACCTGCACCTCTCCTGGAACCACGCAGAGGCAAAGCCATTCGTGCTTGCCGCCTGGGTCCAGGTTTTCGGCGACAGCACCTCCGGGAACGGCGGGTCCACCGGCGGACCGTCCGGCGGCGGGGGCACCACCGGCGGGCACGGCCCGACCGGGGGATTGAGCCCCTCCACCCGCAGGTCCCCGCCCCCCGCCTCCGGCGGCATCGGCCCCGGAGACTGACCCGAGGCAGGAGGCCGGAGGGCAGGGGCGCCTAGTATCGGGCGATGCGCTGCATAGCCGCCCTGCTGACGGTCATCGCCCTCGCGGCCGCGGGCTGCGGGTCGAGCGACGAGGTGGCCCCCGCCGCGTGCCTCGCGGGCCCGGACGCCTACGCCCGCGCGCTGCGGAGCGCCCCCGGCGCCGTCGTCCTGGCCGGGAACACGCCGATCAGTTCCTGCCTGACCAAGAACCAGAGTGCCGGGGAGCTGACGACAGTCGGGGCTGCGCTCGTGACCACCGCGACCAGGCTCAACGCCGAGGCCCGCGGGCCCGGAGGAGCGGACGCCGCGGTCCGGCTCGGCTACCTGATCGGCGCCGCCCAAAGCGGCGCCGAGGACACGAGCGGGATCCACGCCAATCTGGTCGGCCGCCTCGAGGCCGCGGCCGGTTTCAGCCTCGGCGGAGAGGGCCTGCCCCCCGGCGTCAGCGCCGCCTACGACCGCGGAGTCTCCGCCGGCCGCGCCGGCGGCTAGCTAGCGCCGGACCTCGCAGCCGCTGAAGCGGTCTCGTCCCGGGCCGCCGACGCAGACGTCGTGGCCGGGTCCTCCGATCAGGCGGTCCCGCCCCTTGCCGCCACGGAGCGTGTCACCACCCTGTGCCCCGCACAGGGTGTCGGCCCCCCTGAGACCGGCGAGCCCGTCCCCGCCCTTGAGGCCGGCGATCCGGTCCCCGAACCTCGAGCCCGAGAACGAGTCGGCGGCGTTGGTTCCGCTGAGCGTCGCAAAGCGCCCACCGCACAGCGTCGGCTCGACCGCGACGCCGTAGGCGTCGCCGATCCCGGTGGCGGTGATCGGCGAGACATTTCCGTTTAGATGATCTACCCGGTAGACCGCTCCGGTGGCCGAAGCGGCGTCGGGGACGGCGAGGTCGCCGCTCGGCAGCAGGTCAGCGTCATAGGGCTCGCCGATCGCACCCGGGGCGGTGAATGCGAGGACATCGCCATTCGGCTTGATCCGGATGATGCCGCCAAACCCGTAATCGGCGACGTAGAGCGTCCCGTCGGGAGCCCGAGCGAGCCCGGTGGCATCTGCCAGGGGAGGGTCGCTGGCGAAGACCGAAGTGACGCCCTCCGCGGTGCGACTCAGCACGCCGGCGGTGTCGTCGGCCATCAGGGCACGACCACTCGGGGCCAGCGCAAGGCCGTAGGTATCGTCGCCGAAGGGCGCCCCGCTGTCGATCACCGTGGCGCTGCCCCCGCTGATGCGCAGGAGAGCCCCCCCGAGGCCGGTGCCCGCATTGGCGTCGGCGAAGACGATCTTGCCACCGGCGCCGCGGGCGATGCCGAACGGGTAGTCGATCGGGGTGCCCGCCGGGGCCGCCGGGCTGACCGCGCCGGTCTTGCGGTTGACCAGGAAGATGCTGTCGGCGCCCTCATCGCTGACCAGCAGCTTCCCGGTCAAGGGATCGAAGGCGATTCCGGAGGGATTGACCAGCGGAGCACCGGAGGCCACGATCGAGACCGCGCCGGTCTCGCGCTTTACCCTGAGAACCCGGCCGTCGTTATCGGCGACGTAGATGTCGCCGGGCCTGGCCGCAGCGACCGCGGGCACAACCGCCGCGAGCGCCGCGAGCGCCGCGAGCCCGACGGTCGCGACGAGCCCGAAGTCGATCTTTCCCCATCCCCGCACCACTTGCGAGGGTAACGGAGTCTTGGCTCGTCGTCCAGCTTGCACCGGGCCGGATAACCTCAGTCGCGAATCCACCAACGCGACGGAAGGTGTGCATTGACTGAGCAGCTCTGGGGTGGCGAGACGACCAAGGCGGTCGAGAACTTCCCGGTCTCCGGCGAGAGGATCCCGCCGCCCGTGGTTCACTGGCTCGGTCGCCTCAAGGCGGCCGCGGCGCGGGTCAACGCGGAGCTCGGCGGCCTCGACACCGATCTTGCCGAGCGGATCGCCGCTGCGGGCGACGAAGTCGCCGCCGGGGATCACGACGACCAGTTCCCGATCGACGTCTTCCAGACCGGCTCGGGAACCTCCTCGAACATGAACGCGAACGAGGTGATCGCCAACCTCGCCGGCGAGGGGGTCCACCGCAACGACCACGTCAACATGGGCCAGTCCTCGAATGACGTCTTCCCCTCCGCGGTGCACCTGGCTGCGCTGAACGAGGTCAAGCACGACCTGCTGCCGGCGATGGACGGCCTCGGCGCCGCCCTGGAGGCGAAGGAGGCCCAGTTCGCCGATGTCGTCAAGGCCGGTCGCACCCACCTGATGGACGCGGTCCCGGTCACCCTCGGGCAGGAGTTCGGCGGCTACGCGGCCCAGGTCCGCCTCGGGGTGCAGCGGGTCGAGGCGACCCTGCGCCACGTCGGCCAGATCCCGCTGGGCGGGACCGCAACCGGGACCGGGCTCAACACCCACCCCGAGTTCGCCGCCGGAGTTCGCCGCAAGCTCGCCGAGGACACCGGGCTGGAGATCTCCGAGCCGCTCGACCGCTTCGAGGCCCAGGCAAACCGCGACGCGCTGGTCGAGCTATCCGGGGCGCTCAAGGTCTACGCCGTCTCCCTCAACAAGATCGCCAACGACCTGGCGCTAATGGGCTCCGGCCCCCGCGCCGGCCTCGCCGAGCTGCGGCTGCCGGAGCTGCAGAAGGGCTCCTCGATCATGCCCGGCAAGGTCAACCCGGTGATCCCCGAGGTCGTGATCCAGGTCGCCGGCCAGGTGATCGGCAACGACGCCGCGATCACGGTCGCCGGCAGCCAGGGCCAGTTCGAGCTCAACGTCAGGGTGCCGCTGATAGCTCGCAACCTGCTCGACTCGATCAAGCTCCTCGCCTCGGCCTCGCGCCTGCTCGACACCAAGTGCGTCTCCGGGATCGAGGCAAACGAGGAGATGACCGAGCGCCACGCCGAGGCGACCCTGGCGACGGCGACCGCGCTCAACCCCCACATCGGCTACGACCGCGCCGCCGACATCGTCAAGGCCGCGGCCGAGTCGGGGCGCTCGCTGCGCGAGGTCGCGCTCGAGCGGGGGGTCGAGCCGTCTATCCTCGAAGAGGCGCTCGACCACCGCAGGATGGCGCGGCCGCACGGGTAGCGGCACCGGGCCACTCCTTCCGGGCGGCCTCAACCCTGCAGCGTGACGAAGCGCTCCTCGGTCAGCTCGTAGACGGCGTAAGCGGGGCCCTCGCGGGTGTTTCCGGAGTCCTTGACGCCGCCGTAGGGCTGCTGATCGGCGCGGAACGTCGGCACCTCGTTGATGAGGACGCCGCCGAACTCGAGCGTCGCCGCGGCCTCGAGGCCGCGGCCGAGGTCGCGGGTGAAGACGCCCGCCTGGAGGCCGAACTTCGAGTCGTTGGCCATCGCCAGGGCCTCGCCGAAGTCGGTGAAGCGGTCGATCGTCGCCACCGGGCCGAAGATCTCCTCGCACCAGACCTTCGCCTCGCGCGGCGGATTGGCGATCACGGTCGGCGCCAGGCAGCGGCCCTCATCGACCAGCTCGCCGCCGGTGAGGACCTCGGCGCCGGCCGCGGCGGCTTCGTCGACCCACTCCTTGACCCGGTCGCGGTCCCCGGGGGAGATCAGCGGGCCGACGTCGGTGTTGGTGTCGAGCGGGTCACCCACCTTGAGCTTGGCGACGTTGGCGATGAAGCGCTCAGTGAAGGCGTCGGCAATCTCCTCATGCAGGAGGATCCGCTGGACCGAGATGCAGCTCTGGCCGGCGTGGGAGAAGGCGTGGATCTGTGCCTTGTCGGCGGCGGTCTCCCAGTCGCCGTCGGAGTTGACGATCAGCGGCGCGTTTGATCCGAGCTCGAGGTTGACCTTCTTGTGCGGGACCTTGCTGCGGATGCCCCAGCCGACCGGGGCCGAGCCGGTGAAGGTGATCGCGCGGGTGTGCTCGCTCTCAACGATCGCGTTGCCGACCTCCGCCCCCGGGCCGGGGATGACGCTGAGCCAGCCCTCGGGCAGCCCCGCCTCGACCAGGATCTCGGCCAGCTTCAGTGCCGACATCGGCGTCTGCCCGGCGGGCTTCAGCACGACCGCGTTTCCGGCGGCGATCGCCGGCCCCAGCTTGTGGGCGACCAGGTTGAGGGGGAAGTTGAAGGGGCTGATCGCGCCGACGACGCCGTAGGGGACGCGCATCATCACCCCGAGCTTGCCTGCGCCGGCCGCCGAGGCCTCCATCGGCACGGTCCCGCCGGTCAGCTTGCGCGCCTCGACCGAGGAGAAGGCGAGGGTCCCGGCGCATCGGCCCGCCTCGACCGTAGCGGTCTTCAGCGGCTTGCCCGCCTCGGCGGCGATCACCAGAGCCAGCTCCTCGACGCGCTCGGCGACGATCCCGGCGGCGCGGTCGAGGACGGCGGCGCGCTCGTGCTGGGGGAAGCCACCGGCGCTGAAGGCCTCGTCGGCGGCGGACGCGGCGCGTTCGATGAGGGCGCCATCACCCTGCGCGACCCGCCCGACGACGGTCCCGTCGTAGGGGCTCGCGACCTCGTCCCACACCCCGGTCTCCGCCCACTCACCGGCGACCAGAAGCTTGTGGTCGGTCACCTCGATCGTCTCCGTCGCCATCCCTCGTCCTCCTTTCGCTTTCGGCTGCCGCCAGCCTAGACGAACTGCCGAGCGCCACTGCCGAGACTGACGTTTCGTCTGACTATGAGAGGAAAGGTAAGTCTCGCCGAGGGCGCATCAGCCGTCGGGGTAGGGCTGGAGCGGGATGCCGTGGTCGGTCTCGCGCATGCCGAACTCGTAGGCGGCGCCGCGGGACAGGGCAAGGTGGCGCTCGGGCCGCCCCTTGCGACTGACCGTCAGCTCGAGGTCGGCGATCGAGCAGTTGACGGTGTTGTGCTCGTCGGAATCACCGCGCCGTCTGCTCGGCTCCGCGTCCGGGGACGGCTTTGGGTCTGCATATATCCAGCCGACGAAGTCCTTCTGCGGCGCCGAGACACGGCCCTCGACGACGACGTCGCGGCCGCTGAGCCTGAAGTCGCACGAGGTTGGCCGCTCGTTTATACGCGAGTTGCGGATCTGGTCGAGACCCCCGAGCCGGTGGCGCTCGCCATCGACGGCGAGCATCCCGGCGGGGATCCAGCGCGTGTTCCAGCGGCCCAGCGCGACCCGGGCGGCGCCGGCGTCGAAGAAGGTCTCCGGCTCGCCCTCGAAACCCGTCCCCTCGAGCCAGACCCATCGCTCGGCGTGCTCGCTGCCCCAGTTGTGGCCGATCATCCCCGGCCACCCGAGCAGGTCGATGGTGGTCCCGTCGACGTCGAACGCGCCCGTGAAGCGGGCGTCGGGATAGGGGGCGACGAACTTCGTCCTCGGTACCGGCGCCTCGTAGAGCCACTCGGCCGGGAGATAGCGGCATGGCTCGGCCTCGCCGGAGAAGGAGAGGTCCCAGACCGCCGTCAGCGCCCCGGTGGAGACGTCGCCGCGGGCGTAGCCGGGCCCGATCTCGGCGTCGGCGACGCGGATCCAGGATCCGGGGGGCACCGAGAGCCCGGCGGTGGGAACCGTGACCTTGGTCGCCCGGGGACCCTCGGCCTCGGAGTCGAAGAGGACGAACCACACCGACGCATTCGGCTCCGCCCCGGGGCGCTTGTGAACGGTGTGGCGGATCCAGATGCCCTGCCCGCCTCCGGGCCGGCAGGCCTTGATGTAGAAGCTCTCGTAGTGGCCGGCCTTGGCCGGAACCCGCGGGAAGCGCGCACCGTCGTCCATGCCGCGACTCTATTGCGATTCAAAGTCGTATCGCCTCGCGCGCCTCCCGTCACCCCCCAATCGACGTGGGACCTTTGAAGCGTCCATATGGTGGTTGAAAGGTCCCACGTCGGGGTGGTGGGCGGCGGGGCTTTGGTCGGAGGATGAGGGCGCCGAGATACGGCGGATCTCGCGGCCCTCAGACCTTGATCGTGATCACGTCGCCGTCGGCGACGACATAGTCGCGGCCCTCGATCCGCAGCAGGCCACGGTCTCGCGCCGCGGCGTAGCCGCCGCACTCGATCAGCTCTTCCCAGCCGACGACCTCGGCCTTGACGAAGGCGTCCTGGATCTCGGTGTGGATCGTGCCCGCCGCCTCCCAGGCGGTGGCCCCGTGGCGAAGCGGCCTGGCGCAGGCCTCGTTGTCCTCGCCCGCGGTGAAGAAGGTGATCAGGCCGAGGAGGTCGTAGGCGGCGCGGACCAGGCGCTCCAGCCCCGAGCCCTCGACCCCGTAGGAGTCGCGCATCTCCTCAGCCTCGGCGGGGTCGAGCTCGGAGAGCTCCCCTTCGATCCTGGCGCTGACCGCGACCACGCCGGCGCCAACCTCGGCCGCGTGGGAGGCGACCACCGCAGGCACGTCAGCGCTGCCTTCATCGACGTTGGCAACGTAGAGGATCGGCCTCGACGTCAGAGCCTGCAGTCGCCTCGCGGCCTCCGGGGCGGCCTCCGGAACCGGGACCGAGCGCGCGGGAAGCCCCTTGGCGAGCGCGTCGCGAACCGCCTCGAGCCAGTCTCGCTCCGCGATCGCCTCGGGTTCCCCTGAGCGCGCCTGCTTCGTCACCCGCTCGAGCCGGCGCTCGGTCTGCTCGTAGTCGGCGAGGAGCAGCTCGGTCTCGATCGTCTCGATGTCGCGGAGAGGGTCGACGCTGCCATCGGGATGGGGAACTCCGCTGTGGCCGTGGCAGCGGACGACGTGGCAGATCGCGTCGGTCTCGCGGATCGAGGCGAGGAACTGGTTGCCGAGCCCCTCGCCCTCCGAGGCTCCCTTGACCAGGCCGGCGATGTCGTAAAAGGAAATCGTCGCCGGGACCAGCGACGTGCTGCCGACGGTCTCGGCAATCCGCTCCAGGCGCTCGTCGGGCACCGCCGCCACGGCGACGTTGGGCTCAATCGTCGTGAACGGGTAATCGCCGGTCTGGGCGCCGCCGCTGGTCAGAGCGTTGAAGAGGGTCGACTTGCCGGCGTTCGGCAGGCCGACGATGGCGATCCTCACCGCGAGGAGAGGGACAGGGAGAGGAGAGCAAAGAGCGGGGTCATCGCTCGGGGGCCTCTGTTTGCTCCGGCAGAGGGGCGAAGGCGCCAAGCGCGGTGCCGAGGGCGGCACCGGCGACCACGTCGGAGGGGTAGTGCATCCCGAGGTAGGGACGGGTCAGCGCCATCGTCGTCGCGCAGGCGTAGAGGAGGCGCCGTCGCCGCGGCGCGATCCGCGACATCGCCGTCGCCGCCGCGAACGACGCGGTCGCGTGAGCCGAGGGGAAGGAGAGCGAGCTGGGGGCGCCGCCGAGCGGCGGCAGTCCATCGAGGGTCGGGCGGCGGCGGCGGACGGCGAGCTTGACGGCGAAGTTGACTCCGATCGCAGCCGGGGCGAGCGCGGCGGCGCTCAGCCACTGGCGGCGGCGGGGGCG
Organism: uncultured Actinomycetes bacterium; assembly: GCA_963781345.1. Lineage (GTDB taxonomy): Bacteria > Actinomycetota > Thermoleophilia > Solirubrobacterales > 70-9 > JBBRHQ01. Next base: position 477,595 of record CAWAFQ010000013.1, on the reverse strand, counting down.
GTCGAGGGCCGCGGCGGCAAGGCCGGTCGCCGCCCAGATTGCCCCGTACTCGCCGCTGGCGGCGATCACCTGCGCCGCGCGCTCGATCACCGGTGCGTGTCCGCGGGTGCGCATCAAGCGCAGAAGGGCTGTGTCGGGGTTCGCCATGGGCGGGGCAGGATAGGCGTCCGGCGCGCGCTTTGAAATGCGGCCCGTGCAGGATCTGGCCGACTACGAGCACCGTTTCCGGCGTGCCGGGCTGCCGCTCTTCATCGAGGACTACTCGCCGGCGACCGACATCTTCAACCGCGCCGTTCCGCTGCTCGGCTTCGTCTTCTTCGCGGAGGTGCTCGGGGCGATCGACCTGAAGTGGTCGCTCGCCGCCAACATCGGCGCGGCTCTCGCAGCCCTGGCGATCCTGCTGGCGGCGATCGGCCTCGCAAACCGTGCCCGGGGGCGCCCCTTCCGCTCGGTTCCGCGCACCGTCGGCTTGGCCGAGCTGGCCGGCTTCGTCCTGTTGCCGGCGCTGCTGCCGCTGATCTTCGGTGGCCAGTGGCGAAGCGCCCTCGTCACCGCGGTGGCCAACCTGGCCCTGCTGGGGCTGATCCTCGGGGTCGTCGGCTTTGGACTGCTCTCGATCCTGCGCTGGGTCGCCGCCCGCCTGCTCGACCAGATCGCCCGCTCGCTCGAGCTGCTGAGCAAGGCGGTGCCGCTGCTGCTGCTGTTCGCGATCCTGATCTTTCCGACGACCGAGGTCTGGCAGATCTCTAACGACATCCCGGGGCTGAACGCGGCCATCCTCGTCGCGCTGCTGCTGGCCCTCGGCACAGCCTTCCTGGTCGCCCGCCTCCCTGGCGAGGTCGGTCGCATCGAGCACGACGCGGTGCAGGGAGGTCCCGCGTTGAACACGCGTCAACGGGTCAATGTCGGCCTCGTCCTCTTCGTCAGCCAGGCGCTGCAGGTGGTGCTGGTCAGCCTCGCCATCGGGATCTTCTTCGTCGTCTTCGGAATGTTGACCATCAACGCCGAGATACTCCAATCCTGGATCGGGAGCGACGGCCAGGACTTGGCGACGATCACGATCGGCGGCAGCTCACTTCACCTGACCCAGGAGCTGCTGCGGGTCTCCGGCGGAATCGCCGCCGTGACCGGCCTCTACTTCGCGATCTCGATGCTCACCGACGACGTCTACCGCCGCGAGTTCCTCGACGAGATCACGGCGGAGATGCGGAGCACCTTCCGCCTGCGGGCCGAGTACCTGACGCTCCGGGCAGCCGCCTGACCGTCACAATGCCGGGCCGATGGCCTCGCTCTCCGAGCCGACGCTGGTCCCAGGTTTCCGCCACCGCCCCGGCAACCACTGCGGCTCGACCGCGCTTCGCAACCTGCTCGCATTCGACGGGATCGAGATCAGCGAGGAGATGGCGCTCGGGCTCGGCGCCGGCGCCTGCTTCTACTACTTCACGATCGATGGCGGCTCACCGAGCCGGTGGTTCAATGGCCGCGTCGCCAGGCTCGAGGAGAACTTCCGCGAGATCACCGGCGCGGCGCTCGAGATGCGCACATTCGAGGAGCCGCAGGCCGCATGGGAGGCGGCGAAGGCCGAGGTCGACCGTGGCCGTCCGGCGCTGCTGCTGACCGACATCTACCACCTCGACCACTACGGCAGCTCCGCCCGTTTCCCCGGCCACGCGGTCGTACTCGCCGGCTATGACTCCGAGGATGCGCTGCTCGCCGACACCGCCTTCGAGGAGCTGCAGCGAACCGGGCTCGAGAACCTGGCGACGGCTCGCCACGGTGAGCACCCCGCCTACGCGCTCGAGGGCCACCTGTTCACGGTCGCCGGCGACCTCGACCGCGAGACCCTGCTGGAGGCCGTGCCGGCGGCGATCGAGCACGCGGCGAGGGAGATGCTCGAGCCCTCATGGGGCGAGTTCGCCGGGCTGCCGGCCGTCAACAGGCTCGCCGCTGAGGCCGGTCACTGGCCCGAGGTGGCCGAGGACTGGCAGTGGTGCGCGCGCTTCGGCTACCAGGTGATCGAGAAGCGCGGCACCGGGGGAGGCAACTTCAGGCTGATGTACGCGCGCTTCCTCGAGCAGGCCGGCTACCGGCAGGCCGCGCTGGCGGGGGCGGCGGCGGAGAGCTGGACCGCGCTCGCCGAAGGCTTCTTCGCGGCCAGTGGCTCGGAGGAGCCGGAGCCGGCGCTGTGGTCGCAGATCGGCCGGGCGGCGGCGGCCTGCGCGGAGGCCGAGGAACGCCTCTGGAGCGAGCTGGCAGACGTCTGAGTGCCGCTGCGCTACCCATTCTTGGGGTTGCGGCCACCAACCGACCCGCAATAGAGTTTTGAAACCCTGCAACCAGAGGGGGAATCAGATGCGGCGCTTGACCATCCTCATGCTCCTGTTCACCTGTCTGGCCTTGGCCGGACTCGCGGCATTCGCGGCGGCGGCGAACCAGAGCTATAAGACCAAGACGACCCTCTTCGAGGTCCCGAACGGCATCGGTGGGCAGCTCTCGTCATCGAAGGCGGCGTGCCTCAAGGGTCGAGCCCTGAAGGTCGGCTACGCGGGTATCTACGGGCCGGCGCTCGTCCGCCCCGACAGCAAGGGACGCTGGGAGTGGACCTCCTATCGCGCCCCGGAGGCGGGATGGAAGGCGATCGTCGGGATCTCCCCGAAGGTGCTCAGCAGCGTGCCCAACCACAAGAGGACCTGCCGGGGCGGATCGAAGGAGAAGACCTTTTAGAAGACCGCGGGAGGCTTCTCAGGCGCCGAAGCGGGCGAAGTAGGCGAACCAGTTGCCGGAGTGCCCCTCCGGCGCCAACCCGGCGCGGATGCAGCGCTCGCAGAGGCTGTTGTGGGTGGTGAAGTGGGGGTCGCCGAAGAGCTCGCCGACGACCAACCGACCGCCCGGGCGCAGAACCCGCCGGATCTCGCGCAGGGCGGCGTCGGGGTCGGGTATCTCGCCGAGCACGGTGATCAGGACGACGGAGTCGAAGATGTCGTCGGAGTAGGGCAGCTCGGTGGCGTCGCCCTGGGCCGGGATCACGTTGCCGATCCCCCTCTCGGATGCCCGGCGCATCGTGTGGTCGAGCATCTCCTGCTGGATGTCGAAGATCTCGATCGCCCCCTCCGGGCCGACCCACCCGGCGAGGTCGAGGGTGTAGTAGCCGGTGCCCGGCCCGATCTCGAGCACCCGTTCTCCGGGCTCGGGCTCGAGCACCTCGCGCAGCCGGGCGCGGGTGATCCCGGGGTGCGGCGCCTCGACCCAGAAGCGCTGCCCATACGGGCAGGCCGAGGGATTCTTGCGCCACCAAAGCGCCGCCGCCAGGATCGCCAACCCGGCCGCGGCCAGCAGCTTTCGCAGGCCCATCAGGCGCGGGAGGCGAAGCCGACGCGGTGCTCGCCGGAGTCGATGCGCAGGAAGGCGACCTTGCCGAGATCGACCGAGAGCTCGCCGTCCTCGGTCTCGAGATCGTGCCAGCCCCCCCGGTCGAGCGCGTTGCGAAGAGCCTTCAGTGACTTCTCGTCGAGGCGGACCGGGACCACCTGGCCGCCCTCGAAACCGATCTCGACCCTCTGCGTCGCTGCCATCAGTGGGCTCCCGCCGGCTCGACGATCTCCGTCAGCACCCCGCCGGTGGAGCGCGGATGCAGGAAGGCGACCCGGCTGCCGCGGATGCCCTCGCGCGGCTCGGAGTCGATCAGCCGCAGCCCGGCCGCCCTCACACTCTCGAGCGTGGCGTCGATGTCCTTCACCGCGTAGGCGACGTGGTGCAGACCGGGACCGTTCTTTTCCATGAAGCGACCGACGGGCGTCTCCGGCCCGAGCGGCCGCAGCAGCTCGACGTGGCCGTCGCCGACATCGAGCAGGACCGCCTCGACGCCCTGGGACTCGACCGTCTCGCGGTGGGCCATTTCCATCTCAAAGCTCCCGCCGTAGAGATCGAGGGCTCCGTCGAGATCGGTGACGGCGACACCTATGTGGTCGATGCGGCTGAACATGCGCCGCAGTCTACGAACTCGCGGGCGACTGCTTCGCCCCCGCCTCGACCCTGAGGATCTCGGCCAGGGCCGCGACGCCGACCTCGAGCTGCTCCGGCGTCGGCTCCTTGGTCGCGACCAGTCGCTGGATCGTGCGACCGGGGGCGTGAAAGGCGCGGGCCGCGGCGGTGTCGTGGTTGCGATCGCTCCAGGCAAACATCTCGACCGCGATCGAGGCGCCGCCGAGGCCGACGCCGGCGCGGGCAACCGGCCCGGGGCGCTCGATCAGCCGCTCGAGCATCACCGTCCCGCCGGCGGAGAGCAGCATCATCGGAGCGATCAGGTTGGAGCCGCAGCGGTCGTGTTCCTTGGGGACGGTCGCCGGATCCTCGACACCTTGCTCGTAGGCGGCAATCGCCTTGTGCTCGACACCGTGGTAGGCGGCGAGGTCTCGGTCGCTGAGCGCGACCAGCGCCGGGACGAGCCCCAGCGCCTGCAGCGCCGTCTCGCGCCCGGCGCTCGCCCGGCGGCGCTTGCGGATCAACCCCGAGACGGCGAGGGTTCCCCCGATCGCTGCGATCACACGCCAGTCCTCGAACGGCAGCCTCACCTCGGGCATTCGCCTGCGGACGAGTGGCAGCACCGCCATCGCCTCGGCCAGCTTCAGCGGCCCGCGGATAAGCGGCGCCTTTGCGGCCAGGTCGGGAGCGAGGCGCGGCTTTGGCTCAGAGGCGACGATGACCTCGCCGTCGGCGCCGCGGACCGCCGCCGCCCAGTGCGTCGGTCCGTGGATGAGCAGGCCGTTGCGAAGCGCCATGCCGCCCAGCCGCAGGGGATCGCTGCGCGACACGTCCTCCGCTTCGCGTCCGGCTGCATCACTACGCGACACGTCCTCCGCTTCGCGTCCGGGCGTGTCGCGGTTTCGGGGGGGCCGGTCAGGCACTTGCGGTTCCGAGGAGGCGTTTGGGCAGCTTGTAGTAACAGTCGGCCATCAGCTCGACGTCGGCGACGGCGACTCGCTCGTCGGCGCCGTGGACGAGGGGGACGGCCTCGGCGAGGGTCATCGCGTTCTGGGGGGCGAAGCCGAAGACGGTCGCGCCGAATGCCTTGCGGAACCAGTGGCTGTCGCTGAAGCCGGGCATGACGATCGGCAGGACCTCGGCCCCGGGCTCAGTCTCGGCGACCCACTCCTCGACCGCCACCGCGAGGGCGCCCGCGTAGTCGGAGCGGTTGCCGACGACCGTGTGAACGAACTCGACCTCGTAGTCCCCCCCGCCGAGAACGGCGGCGATCCGCTCGCGAACCTCGTGCTCCCCCATCTCCGGAGGCACTCGGCAATCGACAAAGATCTCGGCCTGGGAGGGGACTACGTTCTGCTTCCCGGAGCCGCTCGCCATCGTCGGGGTCAGCGTCACCCCGAGCATCGGCTCGGCGAGAAGGGTCGCAAGCAGAGGGTTCTCGGCCCTGATCCGCTCGACGCCCACGTCGAGGTCGGCGGGCACCTCGCCGAGCAGCCGCTCGAGAAACAGCTCGGTGTCCGGGGTCGTCTCACGCGGGGGTTGGTTTCGCAGGCTCTCCAGCAGCGGCGCCAGCTTCAGCAGGGCGTTGTCACCGACGCCGGGCAGCGAGGCGTGGCCGGCGACACCGCGGGTGCGAAGGCGGAAGCGGAAGACGCCCTTCTCCCCGACGGCGAGCGTGTAGAGGCGGCGGCCGTCGAAGTCAACGGCGAGGCCGGCACCCTCGTTCAGCACCATCTCGCAGCGGACCTTCTCGGGGTGCTCCTCGCAGAGCCACATCGCGCCGTTGTGGGCGCCGGTCTCCTCGTCCGAGGTGCAGACCAGCAGCAGGTCACCGCGAGCCGGCCTCCAACCCTCGTCGGCGAGGGCGAGGCAGGCGGCGGTCTCCGAGGCGACCTGGTCCTTCATGTCGAGCGCGCCCCGACCCCAGACGAAGCCGTCGACGAGGTCGCCGCCCCAGGGGTCGTGGGTCCACTCCTCCGGGTCGGCGGGGACGGTGTCGACGTGGCAGATCAGCGCCAGCGTCGGGCCATCGGCGGCCCCGCGCAGGCGGGCGACGAGATTCGGCCGGTCCGGGAGCTTGGCCAGGATCTCGCACTCCCAGCCTGCCCTGCTGAGCGTCTCGAAGAGGAATTGCTGCGCCTCGCCCTCGTTGCCGGGGGGGTTGACGGTGTTGAACCTGATCAGCCTTTGCAGCAGCTCGACCGCCCTCGAGCCGAGCGCGGCGCCTCCGCCATGGGTTGCCTCAGCCATCGGGCCGCAGGTTAGTGACCCGCTGAAGCGGCGACGACTTCATACTCAGGGAGCGATGCCCGACCAGCTCTTCGACACCGAGGGCCAGCGGGGCTCCGGCGGCGCCGTCCCGGATGCCGACGCCCCGCTGGCGGTCCGGATGCGCCCGCGCCGCCTCTCCGAGCTGATCGGGCAGGAGCACCTGCTCGCCGAGGGCTCGGCGCTACGGACCGCGATCGAGGGCGGCCGGCCCCACAGCGCGATCCTCTACGGCCCACCGGGATCGGGTAAGACGACGCTGGCGCGGATCGCCGCCGCCGGAGCCGCCGGCGCCTTCGAGGAGCACTCGGCGGTGAATGCGGGCCGGGCCGAGATCCGCGCGGTGATCGAGCGAGGCCGCGAGCGTCGCCGGGGGAGCGGGCGCGAGACGATCCTCTTCCTCGACGAGATCCACCGCTTCAACAAGGCCCAGCAGGACGCGCTGCTGCCCGCCGTCGAGGAGGGCTTGCTGACGCTGATCGGGGCAACCACCGAGAACCCCTACTTCGAGGTCAACTCGGCCCTGCTCTCGCGCTGCCAGGTCTATGAGCTTCAGCCGCTCGGCTCCGAGCAGATCGAATCGGTGCTGCGGCGCGCGCTCGATGACCCGAAGCGAGGCCTCGCCGATCCGCCGCAGGTCGAGCCGGCAGCGTTGGAGATGCTGGCACGGCGAAGCGGTGGCGACGCCCGGGTGGCGCTCTCGGCGCTGGAGCGAGCGGCGGAGCGGGCTGCGGCCACCGCGTCGGCGGTCGACGTCACCGCAGCCGAGGACGCGCTGCAGCGCGTCGCCGTCTCATACGACCGCGACGGTGACCGCCACTACGACTACATCTCCGCCTGGATCAAGGCGACCCGCGGCTCCGACGCCGACGCATCCCTCTACTACCTGGCGGCGATGCTCGAGGGCGGCGAGGACCCGCGCTTCATCGCCCGGCGGATGGTGATCTTCGCCTCCGAGGACATCGGCAATGCCGACCCGCAGGCGCTGGTGGTGGCGACCGCAGCCGGCGCCGCGGTCGACCGTGTCGGCCTGCCCGAGTGCGCGCTCAACCTCTCCCAGGCGGCGGTCTACCTGGCGCTGGCGCCGAAGTCCAACGCCTCTTGTGCGGCGATCTCGGAGGCCCGCGCAGAGATACGCCGCAGCGGGGCCGCGGCGCCGCCCGACCACATCCGCGACGCCCACTACCCCGGCGCCGCCGAGCTCGGCCGCGGCAAGGGATATGAGTACCCGCACGACCACGCGGGCGGAGTCGCCGCTGCGCCGCTGATGCCCGACGCCTTGCGGGGGCGGCGCTTCTACGAGCCGACCGACCGCGGATTCGAAGCCGAGCTCGGCCGTCGCCTCGCCGAGCTGCGCCGGGCATTCGGCGAATCCGATTGATTCGAGCCGAAGACCACAACTTCGGCAATCTCGCAGTGTTCTGGTGATCGGCTTCCCACTCTTGTAGCCAGGGAGAGCCGAAGTGCCGGCCGGAGACCTGGACTGGGGGTCTCCGGCCGGGTTTCATTTCAGCCCTGTGTGTGCGGCCAGGGGCGCAGACACACCCGCGGCGCCATCGCGGCTCGCGGCTCAGCCACCGCTTACCAGCCGCGCCTTCGAGGGCGCCCTTGCAGACGTATCCTGTCATCAGGGTTGATCTTCCTGTTCGCGGCAGACTATCCGCGACAATCATCTCCGTGGCAATCGAGGCATTCGGGCAAGAGCAGCCGCCGGACCCCGGCCCGGCGATCGCCGTCGCCGGGCTCCGTCGCGACTACGGCGAGCGCACGGCGCTCGACGGGCTCGGCTTCGAGCTCGAGGCCGGGCGCTCGCTCGCCGTGCTGGGACCCAACGGCTCGGGCAAGACGACCCTGCTGCGGATCCTGGCGACGCTGCTGCGCCCGACCTCGGGTGACGTCCGCGTGCTCGGCTGCTCGCTGCCGAGCGAGGCCTGGAAGCTGCGGGGGCGGATCGGCTACCTCGGCCACGAGCCGCTGCTCTACCGCGACCTCAGCGGTCGCGAGAACCTGCGCTTCGGAGCCCGCCTGCACGGCATCGGCGCGGGCCCGGCCGAGGAGCGGATCGGCTCGGTGCTCGCCGCAACCGGGATGGAGCGGCGCGCCGACGACCGGGTCTCCTCGCTCTCTGCCGGAATGCGCCAGCGCCTGGCGATCTGCCGCTGCGTCCTCCACGACCCGGAGCTGCTGCTGCTCGACGAGCCGGATTCCAACCTCGACCTCGAGGGTCGCGAGCTCGCCCGGGAGCTGCTCGGGCCCGCCTCAGGAGCCACCAGGGTCCTCGTCACCCACGATCCCGAGCGCGCCCTGCCCGAGGTCGACCGCGCCCTCGTCCTCGGCCACGGCGGGCACCCGCTCAGCGAGGGCCCGGCCGCCGACCTCGACCCCGATCGGGCGCGGGCGGCGGTCGCGGGAGTGCCGGGATGACGCCCTCGGTCGAGGCGTTCAGGGCGATTCTCGCCAAGGATCTGCGGACCGAGTTGCGCACCCTCCGCTCGCTCTCGGCGATGGCGCTGTTCGCGGTCACGACCTTCGTCATCTTCCGCTTCGGCCTCGACCGCACCAGCCTCTCGGGGAGCCTCGCCGCCGGGGTGCTCTGGGCGACGCTGCTGTTCGCGGCGATCCTCGGCATCAATCGCCTCTTCGTCGCCGAGCGCGAGGAGGGGGGCTTTGACGTGATCCGGCTGGCTCCGATAGACCGCACCGTCCTGTTCGCCTCGAAGACGGTGGCGCTGATCGTCTACATGCTGGTGCTCGAGGCGATCGCGGTGCCCGTGTTCGCGCTCTTCTTCCTCGACTCGGTAACGGCGCTGGGCCCGCTCCTGCTGATTCTGCTGCTCGCCGACGCCGGCCTCGCGGCGACCGGGGCGCTGATCTCCTCGATGGCGGTCAACTCGCGCGCCCGCGATCTGCTCGTCCCGCTGGTGCTGCTGCCGCTCGTCGTCCCTCTGATGATCGCCGCGACCGGCGCCTCCAGGGGGCTGCTGGAAGCAGGCGGGCCTGCATACGACCGTTTCGGCACCTGGCTGGCTGTCCTCGGTCTATACGATCTCGTGTTCGTGCTGGTCGGATACGCGGTCTTCGACTTCCTCCTGGAGGACTGACCCGCCGCCATCGGCACCCGAGCAAAGACCATGTACGGCAAAGGCCTAAAGGGACTCTCGATAGCCACCATCGCGACAATCACCGTCGCGATGGCGCTGATCTTCTTCTACGCGCCGATGGACGCCGACCAGGGCTTCATCCAGAAGATCTTCTACCTGCACGTGCCGCTGGCGATCACCGCCCTGATCGGCTTCATCGTCGGCGGCTTCTACGGCGTCCGCCACCTGCAGACGGGCAAGCGCAGCTACGACGCCCGCTCCTATGTCGCGATCCACCTCTCGATCATCTTCGGCACCGCGGTGCTGATCACGGGCTCGATCTGGGCGAAGGCCTCCTGGGGGCACTGGTGGGTCTGGGACGAGCCGACCCTGGTCAGCTTCCTCATCGTCTTCCTCCTCTACGCCACCTACTACCCCTTCCGCTACGCGATAGAGGACCCCGAGCGCCAGGCGCGCTACGCCTCGGTCTTCGCGATCGCCGCCGGCGCCTTCGTCCCGCTCAACTTCCTCGCCGTCCGACTCGCCGAGAGCCTGGTCCACCCGCGCGTCTTCGCGACCACGGGCGGCGGGCTCCCGGGCTCGATGATGCTGACCTTCCTCGTCTCGCTCGCGGGAATGGCGCTGCTTTGGGTGACCCTGGTCAGGTTCGAGCTGACCGCGAAGAGCGCCTCCGGCCAGGTGCGGCGCCTGCGGCGCGCGCTCGAGGCACCCGAGCCGACCCTGTCCGGATCGCCCTCGCGGATCGCCCCGGAGCTGGGCCGATGACGGCCCTGCTCGCCCTCGCCCCGGCGCTTCCCTCGGGCGAGGCTTCGAAGTACGTCGCCGCGGCCTACATCGTCTTCCTCGTCCTGATCCTGATCTACGTCGGGATCATGGCGGCGAAGCTGCAGCGAATCGAGGGCGATCTGCGAGACCTCGCCGACCACGCCGAGGAGGGCCGCGAGCCTCGTTCCGGTGCTGCCCCCGGTGGCACCACCGACACGCCCCACCGCGACCCGCAGGTTGAGGCGGTCGCCGAGGAGATGCGGCGCTAGTGGCCACCCGCGGCAGGAACGGCTAGATGTCGGAGCTGCTGGCGCTCGGCGTCTCCCACAAGACCGCGCCGCTGGAGCTGCGCGAGCGGCTGGCGCTGACGGAGGGTCGCGCCGTCAGCGTGCTCGGTGACCTCACCTCCTCCGAGCAGGTCCGCGAGGCGGCGGCGATCTCGACCTGCAACCGGACCGAGCTCTACCTGGTGGTCTCCGACCCGGTCGAGGCCGAGTCGGTGGCGCTGCGGGCCCTCTCCCGCCAGGCCGAGATCCGGCCGACCGAGCTTCTCGGCAACCTCTACTCGCTTCGATCCGGAGAGGCCGCCCGCCACCTCTTCAGGGTCACCTCCGGCCTCGACTCGATGATCATCGGCGAAGCCGAGATCCAGGGGCAGGTGAAGCGCGCCTACGAGCTGGCCCTGGTCGAGGGGGCCACCGGTCCGATCCTCAACCGCCTCTTCCGCGGGGCGCTCACGGCCGGCGGTCGCGCCCGCGATGAGACCGGGGTCAGCGAGAAGGGCCTCTCGATCTCCTCGGTCGCGGTCGAGCTCGCCCAGCGCACCCTCGGCGACCTCGCACAGCGCAGGGTGCTCGTGATCGGCGCCGGTGAGACCTCCGAGCTGGTCGCGCGGGCGCTGGTCGCCCGAGGGGTGGCGACCGTGTTCATCGCCAACCGCCACTACGACCGGGCGATCGGCCTCGCGCAGCGATTCAAGGGCGAGGCGGTTCGGTTCGACGAGCTCCCCGGGGAGCTCGAGCTTGCTGACATAGTCGTCTCGGCGACCCACTCGCCCCATCACATCATCGAGCGCGACGACCTCGAGCAGGTGATATCCGAGCGCGCCGGGCGGCCGATCCTGCTCGTAGACCTCGCCGTGCCCCGCGACATCGACCCGGGCTGCAGGGAGGTCGGCGGGGTCACCCTCCACGACGTTGACGACGTCCAGCAGATTGTCGAGCGAAACGCGAGCGGGCGCGAGGCCGAGGCGAAGCTCGCCGAGCGGATCCTCGAGGCCGAGCAGATCCGCTTCGAGCGCTGGCTCGCGTCGCTCGAGGTCGTCCCCACGGTCGCCGCGCTGCGCGAGAGCGCCGACGAGATCGTGCGGCGGGTCCTGGCCGAGAACGAGAGCCGCTGGGAGGGGATGACCGACGCCGACCGCGAGCGACTCGAGCAGATGGCGCGGGCGATCGCGAGCCGGCTGCTGCACGAGCCGACCCTGCGGATGAAGCGCTCGGCGGGCACCGACGACGCCTACCTCTACGTCAACGCGCTCAGGGTCCTCTTCGGCCTCGACGCCGAGACCGAGCCCGATTCCGAGCGCGACGCCAGCGTCACGCCGCTGCGACGCGAGGGCCGCGAGTCGGCCTGAGCGGCGGTGGCGCTCCGCCTCGCCACCAGGGGCAGCGCGCTGGCGCTTGCGCAGGCGCGGGCAGTCGCCGAGATGCTCGGCGGCGCCGAGTTGGTCGAGGCCGACTCCGCCGGCGAGCCGAGTGACAAGTCGCGATTCGTGCGGGGAGTCGAGCAGGCGCTGATCGACGACCTCGCCGATGTCGGCGTCCACTCGGCCAAGGACCTTCCCTCGGTGATGCCGGAGGAGCTGATGATCGCCGGTGTCCCGGTGCGCGAGAACCCGGCCGATGTCTGGATCGGGACCGGGTCCTCGCTCGCGGACGTCCCCGAGGGCGCCCGGGTCGGGACCGCGAGCCTGCGCCGGCAGTCACAGCTGCTGGCGGCGCGGCCGGACCTCCGCGTCGGCGAGCTACACGGGAACGTCGACACCCGGCTGCGGCGGCTTGGTGAGGGCGACCTCGACGGGATCGTGCTCGCCGCCGCGGGCCTGCGGCGGCTGGGCCGCGAGGGTGAGATCGCATTCGCCCTAGATGCCGATGCCATGACCCCGGCCGCGGGACAGGGGGCCCTGGTCTTGCAGGCGCGGCGCGAGGAGGGCGGCGTGCTCGGCGCCTGCGCCGCGCTCACCGACGAGGCGGCCCTGCTCGAGCTGACCGCTGAGCGGACCGCGGTCGCCGCTCTCGACGCGGACTGCACCAGCCCGATCGGTATCCACGCGGAGGTGTCCGGCGAGCGGCTTGCGATCGAGGCCTTCGTCGGCCTCCCCGACGGCAGCGAGTGGGTCCGCGACCGGGTCGAGGTGGATGCGGAGCGCGCCCCGGAGGCGGGAGCCGGGATCGCCCAGAGGCTGCTTGCCGCGGGAGCGGGCGAGCTGCTCGAGCGGGCGGCGTCCGAGAGCCCAGCGCAGGGAGCGCAGAGCGGGGACGGGGGCGGGGGATGAGGCCGCGCGCCGGGGTCGTCTATCTGGTCGGGGCCGGGCCGGGGGATGCGGGGCTGATGACCCGGCGATCGCTCGAGCTGATCGCCGATGCAGAGGTGATCTTCTACGACCGGCTGATACCAAACGGCGCCCTCGACGGAGCCCGCTCCGACGCCGAGCTCGTCTACGTCGGCAAGCGGCCGGGGAGCCCGTCTGTGCCACAGGACGAGATCGAGGAGCGGATGATCGAGGCGGCCCGCGCCGGGCGCAGTGTCGTCCGGCTCAAAGGCGGCGACCCCTTCGTCTTCGGCCGCGGTGCCGAGGAGGGTGAGGCGCTGCACGCGGCGGGGGTTGCGTTCGAGGTGGTGCCGGGCATCACCGCCGGCGTCGCCGCGACCGCCTACGCGGGGATCCCGGTGACCCACCGCGACGACGCCTCCGCGGTCGCCTTCGTCACCGGTCACGAGGACCCCGAAAAGGAGGAATCTGCCCTCGACTGGGAGGCGCTAGCGCGCTTCCCCGGGACCCTGGTCTTCTACATGGGCGTGAAGAGGCTGGAGCGGAACGCGGCGGCGCTGATCGAGGCGGGCCGCGACCCCGACGAAGCGGCCGCCGCAATCGAGCGGGGGACGATGGACGGCCAGCGCACCGTCACCGCGACCCTGGGGACGATCGCCGAGGTCGCGACCGAGGAGGCGATCGGGGCGCCGGCGCTGATCGTCATCGGCGCGGTCGCGGCCCGCCGCGAGGCCCTCGACTGGCTCGGGCGCCGCCCGCTCGCAGGCCGTCGCGTCGTCGTCACCAGGGCCCGGGCGCAGGCCAGCGGTTTCGCCTCCACCCTGCGCGATCTCGGCGCCGAGGTGGTCGAGCTGCCGGCGATCAGAATCGAGCCGAGGCTCGACACACCCGAGGTGGTGGCGGCGGTCGAAGCGCTTCACACCTACGCGCTCGTCTGCGTCACCAGCCCCAACGGCGCCCACCTCCTCTTCGAGGCGATGGCGGCGGGTGGCCGCGACGCCCGGGCGCTGGCCAACGCAACCGTCGCCGCGATCGGCCCCGGCACCGCCCGCGCGCTGGCCGAGCACGGCATCAGCGCCGACATCGTCCCCGAGCGCTTCGTCGCCGAGGCATTGGCCGAGGCCCTGGCGCCGGTCGAGGTGCAGGGACGGCCGGTCCTCGTCGCCCGAGCCGCCGAGGCCCGCGACGTCCTCCCCGAGGCGCTGCGCGAGCGCGGCGCCGAGGTCGACGTTGTGGCGCTGTACGAAACCGTTCGGGCGACCCCCACCGCCGAGGCGATCGAGGCGGCCCGGGAGGCCGACTACCTCACCTTCACCTCCTCCTCGACAGTCCGCAACCTCGTCGAAGCGCTCGGAGAGCGCGTCCCCCGCGATGCCCGGGTCGTCTCGATCGGCCCGGTGACCAGCGACGCCGCGCGCGGGGCGGGTCTCGAGGTGGCGGTGGAGGCGAAGCGCCACGACATCGAGGGGCTGCTGGCGGCGCTGCTTGCCGATGCACGGAGCTAGATTCCGCGGCGTGAACCAGCCGATCACCTTCCTCTCCGACTACGGCTACTCCGACGAGTTCGCCGGGGTCTGCCGGCTGGTGATGGAGAGGGTCGCGCCCGAATCGCGAATTGCCGACATCACCCACGGGATCACCCGGCACGGGGTCCGAGAGGGCGCCGTAGTGCTGGCGAACGCGCTTCCGTACTCGGAGGCGGGCGTCCACCTTGCCGTCGTCGATCCGGGTGTTGGCTCATCCCGGCGTGCCGTCGCGGTTCGCGTCGGCGAGAACCGGGTCCTCATCGGCCCAGACAACGGGTTGCTCTGGCCCGCCGCCGAGCGGTTTGGGGGCGCGCGCGAGGCGGTCGACGTGGGCTCCTCGCCGTTCCGGCTCGAACCGGTGAGTGCGAGCTTCCACGGCCGCGACATCTTCGCCCCCGTGGCAGCGCGGCTGGCGGCGGGGGCGAAGCTCCCCGAGGCCGGTGAGGAGATCGACCCGCGTGACCCTCACAAGGCTCGACCTGCCCCGCCCGGCGATCCACTCCGACCGCGTCGTCGCTCACGTACTCTATTCCGACGGCTTCGGCAACGTGGCGCTCGACCTGCGCGATGGGGACCTCCCGAAGACCTTTCTCCAGCAGGGGCGCCGGGTGCGGGTCGAGGCTGTGGGTGCCGGGGTGTCGGTGCCGTTCGCGCGGACCTTCAGCGACGTCGGCGAGGGAGAGGGGGTCCTCTACCAGGACTCGGCGGGCGCGCTCGCGCTCGCGATCAACTGCGGCAGCGCGGCCGAGGCCCTCGGCCTCGGCCCCGACGACGAGGTGTCGCTGTCGCCGGCGAGCTGAGATTCGGGGCGCCGCGGCGCCACCACCGCCGCTGCGACTCGACCAACGCCCGTGGCCGCGAGCTGGCGACCGCGGGAGCCCCGGCGGGGACGGTGGTCACGGCGGACGAGCAGCGCGCCGGGCGCGGGCGCCAGGGAAGGACATGGTCGGCACCGGCGGGGAGGGCGCTCCTCTACTCGGCGATCCTGAGGCCACTGGAGGAGCGTCATCTGCTGCTTCCGCTCGCGGTTCCCCTCGCGGTCTGCGAGGCGGTTGAGGGCATCTCCTCCCACCAGTGCCAGGTGAAGTGGCCCAACGACGTCTGGATCAACGGTCGCAAGTGCGCCGGCGTTCTGATCGAGGCGCGGCCGCAGGATGGCTGGGCGGTGATCGGCGTCGGCCTCAACATCTCGATCGAGCCCGGCGATTTCCCGGAGGAGCTGCGCGACAGTGCGATCTCTGTCGGCGGCGAGGCGACGGTCGCCAAGGCGCTCGGGTTTCTCAACAGCACTCTTGCCGGGTGGACGCAGGCCGAACCCGAACAGGTCCTCGCCGCCTTCCGCGATCGCGATGCGCTCTTGGGCCGCGAAATCGGCTGGACGAGCGCGGGCGTCGACGCCGAGCGTGCCGCCGCCGGGGTCGCTGAGCACGCGGGCGCGGCTGCGGGCTCAGGCGTCGCCGAGGGCATAGACGAGCGCGGCAACCTCATCGTCGCCACCGACGGGGGCGAGCGAGCCAGCCTCGGCTCCGGCGAGGTCCACCTCAGGCGAGTGAAACGGTGATCTGTGGCGAGTTCCTTTGGCTATTCCAAAGAAACGCGCCACAACCTAGGAGTCGGCGTCCGCCGGAGCGGGCTCTGAGCTGGTCTCGGACTCGGGGGCGCGGCCGTTGCCCGACTCGCCGCCACCGGCCTTGGCCCCCCTCTCAGCCCTCGCCCCGCCGTTGGCCCTTCCGCCGTTGCCGCCGCCGTTCGCACGGCCCCTGCCCTTGCCTCCGTCAGAGCGCTTGCGCCTGCGGCGGCGCTTACCGCTCTTGGGGAAGTTGCGGAGCAGCTCACGGGCGATCGCCGCGGGCTTCCGTGCCATCCGCATGCGGGCGCCGCGGAGGATCTCCTCGCCCTCGGGCGTGTGGGCGACCGCCGCGGCAAGCAGGGATACCGCAAGGCGCCGGTCCTGGGTCCGGGCGGCGTGGACGAGGCGGCGGGCGTTTCGCCCGTGGGCGCGGCCGGAGGAGTTGACCAGGAGCCCGAGCAGGCGCTTGGTCTCGGGCCAGCGCTGGACGGCGTATTCCTCGTGCAGGTCGCGGTTGTAGGAGGCGAGTCGCCAGACCCATGCCTGGGCCTGGTCGCGGCGCCCGATCCGGTTCTCGGTCAGCGTCTGCAGCAGAGTCCGCACGCCGGCGCGCTTGTCATCGCGGCTCCAGGTGCCGACGATGTCGATCGCGTCGTCGAAGGCCTCGGGGTCCTTGAGCAGGGCGATCTCCGAGAGCGCCTTCAGCCGCAGCTGGGCGTTTCGGTTGCGCTGGATGCAGGTCAGCAGGAAGCGCCGGCGCAGCTCCTTGGTCTGGTCGTGCTGGAGCATCGCCTTCGCACGCCGCCAGCCCTGCGGGTTGACGCGGGCGCCCGCCAGCGCCGCCCAGACATGCTGCTCGGCGTAGTCGAGGTTCTCGACCGCTATCCGCCAGATCTCGCGCTCGAGCACCTCCATCCGCCGCTCGGAGCTGTCCGACACCGGGACGATCCGGCGCTCGACGCGGACCCTGCGCCCGCGGCCGCGGCGGACCGGGCCGACGACGATCGCGCCGCCGCGATAGACGTCGCGGTCGAGCAGGCTGTGAAGGGTGATGATCGTCTCGTCGTGGGTTGTCGCCGGATGGACGAAGTCGATCACCAGCCCGGCCTCCTTGCCGGGCGCGCGGCGGGTGACGCGGCCGACGCGCTGCTGGTAGATGCGCCGCGACGCGGTCGGCGCGAGGTGCATGCAGATCGTCGCCCGCGGTGAGTTCCAGCCCTCGGCGAGGAGCATCGCGTTGCAGAGCACATCGACCTCACCTCGCTCGAAGGCGGCGAGGATCTCCGCAAGCTCGCGCTTCGGCGTCTCGCCCGAGACGGCCTTGGCGTTGATCCCTGCCTTCTGGAAAGCCTTGGCGACGTTGGTGGCGTGGCGGACGCCGGCGGTGTAGAGGACGCCGGGGATCTTGCGGAAGCGCGACTTGTAGAGGTCGGCGATGGCGACGTTGAAGGGCTCCTGGTCCAGCAGCGCGGCCAGCTCCTCCTGGTCGAAGTCCTGGTCGACGTCGCCCTTTCGCAGCGGCACCTTGGCGATCGTGCGCACCCCGGGCCCGGGCGGGATCCGCAGGCAGCGCAGCGGCGAGATAACCCCGCGGCGGGCGGCCTGGGCGAGGTCGAAGCGCGAGGTCTGGGTCGGGAAGAGGTCGGCGACGTGGCGCGCGATCAGGGCGCCGGTGGCGGTCATCCCGACGAAAACCGGGCCGGTCCAGGCCCTGATGCAGGCGCTGGTCTTCTCGCCGAGCGCGGTGTGTGCCTCGTCGCAGATGACGATCGTGTAGGCGTCGGAGATCCGCTTCTGGTTGCGGACGAACCACTGGTAGGTCTCGACCGTCACCGGCCCGTCGGGGTCGTCGCGGCCGTCGAGCAGCGGCGGGCGCAGGCGCTCCTTGTAGCCGCGGTCGGATATCTCTCCGATGAACTGGTCGACGAGGTTGCGGCGGTGGGTGAGGATCAGGACTCCGCCGGTCCGGGTGGCGTCGATGAATCCGACGGCGGCGACCGTCTTGCCGGCGCCCGTCGCGTGCTCGAACCAGAACCGCCGCTCGGCGCCGGGGTCCTCGGGCGCCTCGTCGATCGTCTCCTCGTCCGTGTCGGGCTCGTCTACCCAGTCGAGCGGCTCCTCGTCGGCGGCGAGAGGCGCGTCGACCTCGGCGTCGCCGTTGAGGTCGTCGTCCTCATCCGCTTCGTCCTCGTCGGCTTCGTCGTCCTCATCCGCTTCGTCCTCGTCGGCTTCGTCGTCCTCATCCGCTTCGTCGTCCTCGTCGTCCTCAGCCTCGTCCTCGTCCGCTTCATCCGCAGCCACCGGCTCGGTCTCCTCAGCCTCGGCGTCGGCCTCTGCGGCCTCGCTCTCCTCGACTTCCACCTCGACCTCTGCAAACCCGTTGCCGTTCCCGTTCTCGGCCGCCGTCTGCTGCTCGGCCATCAGCTCGGTCAGCGTGCCCGAGAGAGCGTCCACCTGGTGCAGGGAGAGCTCGGCACCGTCACGCAGCTTCGGTGGCTCGTCGGCCAGCAGCCGCTCGAGCCCGAGCAGCAGGGAGAAGTCCTGGCGCCACCTGATCGAGGGCTCCTCGGCGCCGGCGGCGATCTCGGCGAGCGCGGCGTCGAGCGCGCGGCGCCGGGCCGTGCCCGGCGCGAGCGCCTCCGGTCCCTCTCCTTCGAGCAGGAACGGCTCGCGGGCGAATTTCGCCGCCCGCTCGATCGCTGCGCTAGAGGGAACTGCCGCTGACGCGGCAACTTCGCTTGTGTTGGCCATGAAGGCTTGGGTTTCGCCCGGCGGAACGAGAACGTGCGGCCGAGGCGACAGGTAGGTGAGGTTTCGAGGGGATGGACCTCCCATGAGCCCCATCCCCGACAATCTTTGGGTCCGCATCCGTGCGAACCCGCATAACGTATTAAACCACTGACGTGACCCGGAAGCACCGCAAAGCTCAAATTGCAGGGGCGCTCGCCCTCCTGGCGAGCGCCATCCTCGCCGCCTGCGGAGGCTCCGCCGGGGGCGACTACGGGGGCACCGCGCCCGACTACGCGAAGGCGCTGGCAGGCTCACCGAAGCCACTGGCCGCGCTGCACGCTCAGGCGAATCAGGTCCTCGGCGGCGGCACCGACGCCCTCGAGGAGCGGCTGACCTCGCTGCGGGGTTACCCGGTGGTGGTCAACAAATGGGCCTCGTGGTGCGGGCCCTGCCGCGCGGAGTTCCCGTTCCTGCAGAGGGCGGGGGCGAGGTTCGGCAAGGAGGTCGCCTTCATCGGAGTCGACTCCCAGGACTCCGATGAGGCGGCGAAGACCTTCCTCGGCGAGTACCCGGTCCCCTACCCCAGCTACAGCGACCCCGACCAGCAGATCGCGCAGTTCATGGAGGCGACCCTCGGCTTCCCCTCGACCGCCTTCTATGACCGCAACGGCGACCAGGTCTATCTGCGCCAGGGCGGCTACCCGAGCCAGGCCGACCTCAACGCCGATATCCGCCGCTTTGCCCTGGGCGGATAATCGGCGGGCATGCGTGCCCGGCTGATCCGCATCTCCACCGTCGTCGCGCTGCTGCTCGCGGGCGCAGCGGTCCTGGTCGCGAGCGCCTCGGGCGGCTCGCAGCAGCGCCTCGCCTACTCGTTCGAGCTGAGCGGCGAGATCTCGCCGGCAACCGCCTCCTGGGTCGGGCACGCGCTCGACGAGGCGGCGGGCGAGAAGGCGACGGTGGCGATCATCCGCCTCGACACCCCCGGCGGGCTGGTCGACTCTCTGCGCGAGATCGTCAGCGACATCCTTGCGGCGCCGATGCCGGTGATCGTCTACACCAGCCCGAACGGAGCCCGGGCGGCCTCGGCCGGCGTCTACATCACCCAGGCCGCCGACCTGGCGGCGATGGCGCCGCAGACGAACATCGGCTCGGCGACGCCGATCTCGATCGGGCCCGGCTCGGGGGACGCGGTGCTGGGTCGCAAGATCACAAACGACGCCGCCGCCTACATGCGCGCGCTCGCCTCCTCGCACGGGCGCAACCCCGACCTCGGCGAGCGGATGGTGCGCCGGGCGGTCAACGTCACCGCGCAGGAGGCGCTGGCGGCGAACTTCATCGACATCATCGCTCCGTCGGAAACGGCTCTGCTCGAGCAGGCCAGCGGGTTCCGGGTCAGCGGGCCGAAGGCGCAGGTGCTCGATACCTCGGGGCTGCGGATCGAGTCCCACGACCTGCCGCTTCAGTATCAGCTGCTGGGCCTGATCGTCAACCCGACGATCGCCTACCTGCTGCTCACGGTCGGTCTGATCGGGCTCGGGATCGAGCTCTTCAGCCCGGGGGCGATCCTGCCCGGAGTCCTCGGCCTGATCTCTCTTCTGCTCGGCCTCTACGGAACCGCCCAGCTGCCGGTGACGATCGCCGGGGTTGCGCTGCTGCTGGTGGCGATCGGGCTCTTCATCGCCGAGGGGCACATCAACTCGCACGGGGTGCTCGGCGCCGGCGCCATCGTCGCCCTCGTCTTCGCGGGCCTGCTCCTGTACGACACCAGCGGCGGCGGCAGTGGCGTCTCGGTTCCCGTGGTCGTCGGCGTCGGGCTTCTCGCCGGGGCGCTGATCCTGCTCGTGATCCAGCGGGTCGCGAGGACGCGGCTGGAGCCGATCCGCACCGGCTTTGAGGAACTGATCGGCGAGGTCGGCGAGGCCCGCTCGCCGCTCGACCCCGAGGGGCAGGTCTTCGTCGAGGGCACGCTCTGGCGGGCCCGGGTGGCTGACGGCCGTGGCCGGGTCGCCGCGGGGGGTAGAGTCAGGGTTGACGCGGTCGAGGGGTTGACGCTTCTGGTCAACCCCGACTCCGCGCAGACGTCCGAAGCCGACGAAGGAGTTAGCTGATGCAAGTTGCGATCGGGGTTGTTGTGGTCCTGGCGATCCTGGCCGCGATCATTCTCTTCTCCGCAATCAAGGTCCTGCGCGAGTACGAGCGCGGCGTCATCTTCCGCCTCGGCCGCCTGATCGCCCAGAAGGGACCGGGGTTGATCCTGCTGATCCCGATCATCGACCGCATGGTCCGCGTCGACCTGCGCACGATCACGCTCAACATCCCGCCGCAGGAGGTGATCACCCGCGACAACGTCCCCTCGCGCGTCAACGCGGTCGCCTACTTCCGCGTACTCGACCCCAACGATGCGATCGTCGAGGTCGAGAACTACCTCCTCGCCACCTCCCAGATCGCCCAGACCGCCCTGCGCTCGGTCCTCGGCAAGGCGGAGCTCGACCAGCTTCTCTCCGAGCGGGAGCGGCTCAACGAAGACCTGCAGAAGATAATCGACGAGCAGACCGAGCCGTGGGGCGTGAAGGTGAGCATCGTCGAGATCAAGGACGTCGAGATCCCCGAGCAGATGCAGCGGGCGATGGCGCGCCAGGCCGAGGCCGAGCGCGAACGCCGGGCGAAGATCATCAACTCCGAGGGCGAGTATCAGGCGGCTCAGAAGCTCACCGACGCCGCCGACATCATCAGCACCAACCCGGCCTCGCTGCAGCTGCGCTACCTGCAGACCCTGCTCGAGATCGGCAGCAACCAGAACACGACGATCGTCTTCCCGCTGCCGATGGACGTGATCAAGCCCTTCCTGGGCTGGGAGAGCAGCGACGAGGAGGCCGCGGCGCGGGTCGCCGCGGCCGAGAGGCGCGCACAGACCCCGCCTCCGCCGCCACCGGCGCCGTCCCCGCCAACACCGCCGCCCGCCACAGACCCGGACATCGAGGGTGACCTCCCACCCTCGCGCTCCTAGATCCCCAGCGCCCCACGCACCGGGCGGGAGGCTGTGTTGAGCGCTTCCGAGATCCGCATCGACCAGCTCACCGGGATGCGGACGATCCTCGCCCC
The DNA here is from genome assembly GCA_963781345.1 of uncultured Actinomycetes bacterium. GTDB lineage: Bacteria > Actinomycetota > Thermoleophilia > Solirubrobacterales > 70-9 > JBBRHQ01. The sequence continues at coordinate 455,998 of CAWAFQ010000013.1, read as the reverse complement.
CGCGCGGGCCGATCGCCCCGATCGGTTCGCCGCCTCCCGGGCCGAGCCCAGGGGCCCCGAGGGTTGCCCGTTCTGTGCCGGCGCTGAGAACCTGACCCCGCCTGAGCTCTTCGCAACGCGGCCGGCGGGCGGAGAGGCCGACACCCCGGGCTGGAGCACGCGTGTGGTCCCCAACCTCTATCCGGCGCTCGGGCACAGCGCCGAGCAACCGGCCCACCCCGCCGGTGCCGGGCCGGAATCCGCCTTCGGGAGCTCAGCCGATCCGCTGCGGGCTTCGTCGCGCGCGACCGAGCCCGACCTCTTCTCATCGCGCCCGGCCGAGGGCAGCCACGAGGTCATAGTCAACGCCCCCGAGCACGCCACCGCACTCGCCGATCTCCCCGAGGGAAGGCTCGAGAGCGCGGTCGCCACCTGGCGCGAGCGAATGCGCGCGCATCAAGGTGCCGCCTACACGCAGCTGATCGTCAACGAGGGCGGCGGGGCGGGCGCCTCGCTCGAGCACTCCCACGCGCAGCTCTACGCGCTGCCCTTCGTCCCGCCGGCGGTCGCCCGCGAGCGCGAGCGGGTCAGCGCCTACCGCGAGCGCACCGCGGGCGCCGGCCTGCTCAGCGACATCGTGGTCGAGGAGGTCCGCCGCAATGAGCGGCTGGTGGCGATCGACGACGAGGCGGCGCTGATCTGCCCCTGGGCCTCGCGCTCGCCGTTCGAGTTGCGAATCCTGCCGCGCCGCCAGAGCGCGAGCTTCGAGTCCGACGACGCCGGCGCGATGATGCTGGGGCGGGCGCTGCGGGGACTGTCACGGCTCTTCGGTGCGTCCCCCGAGCTGAATCTCTGGGTGCGGACGGCGCCGCGCGGAACCGAGCACTTTCACTGGCACATCGACATCGCCCCGCGGCTTGCCCTGAAAGCGGGTTTCGAGTTCGGGACGGGCGTTGACATCAACGTCTACCCGCCCGAGCGCGCCGCGGCCGACCTGCGCGAGACGATCGGTAAGTAGGGTTGGGCGGTGGCATTTGACGCACAACTGGCCGATCGCGTGCGGGAGACCCTGGGCCCGCGACCCGACCTCAGCGAAAGAGAGATGTTCGGTGGGATCGGCTTCATGATCGCCGGAAACAGCGGGTGCCGACCACTCAGCGGGACTGGCGCCAGAATGATCCGCGCAAGCTGATGGCCCCCGAGCCCCGCCCGATCCCGCGCTTCATCGCCGACAACTCCCAGGACGGAATCCCGCACGGCCGCTTCGCCGAGCGCCTGGCAGAGCACTTCGGCGCTGCCTGCGAGTCGATCGAGGACCTGCCCGGTGAGGTCCGGATACCGGAGGTGATCGACTGGTTCCCGGATCGCACCTGGGGAGGGCGCACCTGGATCCCGGCGACGGCCCGTGCCGAGGGGCCGGACGGGGCGATCGAGTTCTTCGGCCATGTCTCCTACGTGCAACCGGGTGAGGGCGAGCCGGCGGAGTTCCGTGCCGTCGCCGACTTCACCGACGTCCTCGCCGACGACAACCCCGACTGGCGGATCGACCTCAACGACGACGTCATCGGCCGCTGGCGCGGCGAGTCCGACATGGCCGGCGACGTCACCCTGGTCTGGGGCCGGCCGCTTCTGCGCGGCGCGGTCGCGGCGACCGCCGAGCTGGGCGACCTCAACGCCGACCAGGACCCGATCACCAACGGGCGCTTCACGCTGGTCGCGCTCGACGCCCTCGAGGGCTTCGGTGATGACGCCTTCCTCGAGGTCAAGTTGTGGAGCCAGCGTGGGCGCGAATTGGCCTCGGAGAGCCTCTACGACGAGGCTCCAAGCGCCGAGCCGGCCGGCGACCAAGAAGACGGCGCCCCCGGCTAGCAGCGGCCAGCGTCAGGGATGACCCGGAAAGAGCTGCACCCGGCTGCGCCCGTGATGGACGACCCCGCTCGACTGAGGAGACTGATCCAGGTCGGGTGCGGGATCCTCGCGCCGCTCGAACTGGACGCGGTGCTGCGGTCGGTGACCGATGCCGCGCGTGAGATCACCGGGGCCAAGTACGCGGCCCTTGGAGTCCTCGACGGCGCGACGAAGGAGGTGAGTCGCTTCATCACCTCCGGGATGGAGCCGGACCTCGCCCGCGAGATCGGCTCGCCGCCCCGGGGCCGGGGCGTCCTCGGAGAGCTGATCCGCGATCCGGTGCCGCTGCGGCTCGCAGATATCAGCTCACACCCGCGATCGTTCGGCTTCCCCCCGCACCACCCGAAGATGGACTCCTTTCTCGGTGTGCCGATCATGATCCGGGGCAGCGCCTACGGCAACCTCTACATGACCGAGAAGGCAGGCGCCGAGGAGTTCAGCGACCACGACCAGGAGGCGGCCAAGATCCTCGCCACCTGGGCCGCGATCGCGATCGAGCACGCGGGCCTCTACGCCGACCTGAACGAGCGCCAGACCGCCCTGCAGCGGGCGCTGCGCCAGCTCGAGGCGGGCGCCGACATCTCCAAGGCGCTCGACTCGGAAACCGACCTGACCCGAATTCTGGAGTTGATCGTGAAGCGCGCGCGGGCGCTGGTCGAGGCGCGAGCCGTTGCCGTATTCCTAATGAGGGGCGAGGAGCTCCACCTGGCCGCTGCAACCGGTGAGATGGCCGAGCGGCTGTGGGGAATGGCGCACCCCCTCAGCGGCTCGGACCTGGGCAGGGCGGCGAGGAGCGCGACGCCAAACCGGCTCCAGGGCCCGCTGCAACCGCAGGAGGGGGATCTGCGCGAGCGGATCGGCGCCGAGGCCGCACTCCTGGTCCCCCTTCAAGCCCATGGGGAGGGGCTCGGAGTGCTGGTCGCCTTCGACCGGCTCGCCGACGGGCCCGACTTCGGCGAGGAGGACCTGCGCCTGCTTCGCGCGTTCGCGTCGAGCGCGGCGACCGCGGTGGCGATAGCGCAAACGGTCGAGGAGCGGCGCCTGCGCGACCGCATCGAGGCGTCTGAGCGCGAACGCCATCACTGGGCGCACGAGCTGCACGACGAGACGCTGCAGCAGCTGGCCGCCATCCGGATCAAGCTGGCGACCTCGCTGCGGGCCAATCCGGACGAGGCCGAGGCCCTGGCAGGGGCGTCTCGAGAGGCGGTCGAGGGCCTCGAGCGCGAGATCACGGCGCTCTCACGTTTGATCAGCGAGCTGCGACCGATCCCGCTCGAGACGATGGGGCTCGAACAAGCGCTCGAGTCGCTTGCGGAGGAGAGCGCCGAGCGCGGTGATTTCGAGGCCGAGGTCTCGGTTGCGATCGAGACGGAGCTCTCGGCCGAGCAGGAGCGCTCGATCTACCGGCTCGTGCAGGAATCTCTCAACAACGTGGTCAAGCACTCCGGCGCGGCGCGGGCGTCGGTCAGCGTCTTCGCCGAGGGCCCGACGCTCGTCATCCGCATCGAGGACGACGGCGGCGGCTTCGACGTCAGCCAAACGCAGCCCAGCATCGGGCTGAACGGGATGCGCGAACGGATCGAGTTGCTCGGGGGGACCCTGCTGCTGCACTCGGCACCGGGGGATGGAACCCGGGTCACCGCGCGGATTCCCGCCAAAGCGCCCAGGCAAGATGTCTGAAAGCCCGACAACCATCGTCCTCGCCGACGATCACGCTGTCGTCCGCAGCGCCCTTCGCGCGCTGCTCGACCCCGAGCCCGGCTTCGACGTCAGGGCCGAGGCCGCAAGCATCCCCGAGACGATCCGTCTCGTCGCGGAGGTGAGGCCGACGGTCCTGGTCCTCGACCTCACGATGGCCTCCGAGAGCGCTCTAGAGGCGATACCGCAACTGCTCCAGGAATCGCCCGAGACCCGGATCGTGGTGGTGACGATGCACGACGACGTCTCGACCGCCCGCAGGGCTCTGGACGCTGGCGCGAGCGGATACGTGCTCAAGGCCGCGGCGGCCTCTGAGCTGATCGAGGCCGTTCGAAGCGTCGCCGCCGGAGCCACACACATCAGCCCCCAGCTGGAGCCGATGCTCGCGCGTAAGGCCGAGGCCGGGCGCATACCCGGAGATCTGACCGAGCGCGAGACCGAGGTGCTGAGGCTGATTGCGCTCGGCCATACCAACAGCGAGGTCGCCGAGAGTCTCCATCTCAGTGTGCGCACCGTCGAGTCCCACCGCGTTCACGTCAACCAGAAGCTGGGCATCCAGAACCGGGCGGAGCTGGTCCGCTACGCGCTCGACCATGGTCTGATGGAGGCCTGAGCGGCCCTCGGCGCGGGCTCAGTCGGCGGCTGCCCCAGGCTCGATCAGGCGATTCTCGAGGGCGAAGCGGACCAGGTCCGGGCGGGCGCCGAGCCCCAGCCTCTTCTGCAGGCGGCTGCGGTTGACCTCGACCGCGCGCACACTGAGATGAAGGCGCTCTCCGATCTCGCGATTCGTGTGCCCCATGGCCAGCAGCGAGATCAGCATCCGCTCCCTCTCGCTGAGGCCCTCGACCGAGTCGGTCGGGCCCTTGGCCAGCGCCGCACCCAGCTCCGGGTTGATGTAGGCACCGCCGGCGGCGACGGCGCGGATCGCCTCGACCAGCTGGCGCTCGGCGGCCTGCTTCAGCACGTACCCGCCGGCGCCGGCCCTGAGCATCTCGCGAGCGGTGATCGGATCGTTGTCCATCGTCAGGATCACGATGGACGTCTCGGGACTGGACTCGAGGTATTCGGGGATATCGCTCGACGGTGATGCGCCCGGCATCCGCAGGTCGAGCACGAGGACCCGGGGGCAGCGGAGCCTGACCGTGCGCGCGGTTCCCGTCCTGTCCTCGGTCTCGGCGATGACGTCGAGGTCAGGCTCGGCGTCGAGCAGCACCCTGAGGCCGCTGCGGACCACCGCGTGGTCGTCGGCCAGGACCACGGTTATCGGCCGATCGCTCTGCGCCGGCTCGGATTCGGTCACCATCGGCAAAGACTCCCACGCGCGGCGGATTCCCAAACAGGGGGAAGAACCGAAGCACAGATGTGGATTCCCGCCGATGCCGGGCGGCGCCATCTGGAGGATCCTGTGCCGGTGAGCAGACCCACACGCGTCCTCGTAGCCCTCGGCGGCAACGCTCTGCTGCACCGCGGCGAGACCGCGAGCGCAGGGAACCAGCGCCGCAACATCGAGGCGGCGACGCTGGCACTGGCCGGACTGGCCGAGGACCATGACCTCGTTATCACCCACGGCAATGGCCCCCAGGTCGGCCTCCTCGCCCTCCAGAACCAGAGCTACGAGGAGGTCACGCCCTATCCGCTCGACGTCCTCGGAGCCGAGAGCGAGGGGATGATCGGCTACATGCTCGAGATCGGGCTGCGAAACGCGCTTCCGGACCGCGAGCTGGTCACCGTCCTGACCCAGGTCGTGGTCAACCCGGGAGACCCCGCCTTCTCGCAGCCGAGCAAGCCCGTCGGCCCGGTCTATGACCGCACCGAGGCCGAGCGCGTGGCGGCCGAGCGGGGGTGGACGGTGGGACCCGACGGTGACGGGTTCCGCCGCCTGGTCCCCTCACCGGAGCCGGTTGCACTGGTCGAGATATGCAGCCTGCGGCGGCTGGTCGAAGCGGGCGCGCTCCTGATCTGCGCCGGTGGCGGCGGCATCCCGGTGACGATCAACGAGATCGGCGAGTTCGCCGGGGTCGAGGCGGTCGTCGACAAGGACCTGACCGCGGCGCTCCTGGCGAAACGTCTGCGTGCCGATCTGCTGGTGATGCTGACCGACGTCGACGCCGTTCGGCTCGACTGGGGCACCGAGTCCGAGCGCCTCCTCGGGCGCACCAGCGCCGACGAGCTGCGCCACCACCAATTCGCCGACGGTTCGATGGGCCCGAAGGTCGAGGCGGCCTGCCGCTTTGTCGAGGCGGGCGGTGGCCGCGCCGCGATCGGAGCCCTCGCCGATGCCCAGCGGGTCGTCAGAGGCGCCGCGGGGACTCAGGTGGTGGCGGCGGCGCAGGGCACGGCGAGCCTCAGTGGGGGCCCAGGCAGCAGCTGACCCGGATACCGCCGGTCCGTAGGGCTCCAGCACCATCCGTGGTCACCCACACCGAGGCGTCGGGATTACACGGGTTGAGTGACCAGCGGTTCGACTAACGTTCCCGCCGCAGGAAAGCCTCGTCCACAACATGGGAAAGGAAGTCGATGATGCACGAAAACTCTGGAGCGTGCCCCCGATGAGCCGCAGGAAAGGGGCACTGGCCCTGACCGCGATGGTCATCTCCGGTGGGCTGGTTGCCCTCGGTTGCGGGAGCGACAGCAATACGACCACCGTGGCGGAGACAGCAGCCGGCGGTGGAGCGTCGAAGGCCCTGTCGATCGACATGGGCGACTACTTCTACCGGCCCAAGGCCGTAACGGCGAAGGCCGGTTCGGTGACGATCACGGCGAAGAACATCGGCAAGCTCCCCCACGAGCTGGTGCTCGCGCGGACCAACGCCGCTCCCGACGCCCTGCCCACCCTCCCCGACGGCTCCGTCGACGAGGAGGCGCTCGAGAAGCAGGACAGGGCGCCCGGCGAAATCCCGGAGACAGAAGTCGGGAAGACGGGCAAGCTCACCGTCGACCTGCCGGCCGACAACTACGTCATGTACTGCAACATCCCCGGCCATTACGCCGCCGGGATGTACGGCTCGATCACCGTCAAGTAGCCGGCAGCAGTCTCTCCGGCATCTCCCACCCGGCCCGGAGCCGAAAATCTCCGGGCCGGGTGGGGCCGCCGCAGCTGGGGGGCCACTCCTTGGCGAGACCAGGGCCGTGCTGCGGCCGGTGATACCTTCGATAGGTGAGAGGGATGGGTGATCGCGTACAGAGGCAGTTGGGGGCGGCGAGCATGGCCTTCGTTGGCTTTGCCCTCTGCTTGCTCGTGGCCACGAGCGCCGTTGCCCTCGACGTAGAGGGGGACCTCCGGTTGGTCAGCCGCCAGTCCGAAGCCGACGGGGGGGCCGGCGCCAACGCCTGGTCCTACGGCCCGTCTGTCTCAGACGATGGCCGCTTCGTCGCCTTCCGCAGCGAGGCGACCAACCTTGGCGTGCACGCCAACGGCTCCTTCGAGACCACCGTCTACGTCTATGACTTCAAGCAGCGAAGGATCGAGACGGTTTCGCGGGAGTCGAATTTCGGCCTGGGTGCAGCCGGCGACTCTCGCGACGAGGAGATCTCGGGCAACGGGCGGTTCGTCGTCTTCCGCACCGACGCCACGAACCTGGGCGGGCCGATCGTCGCCAACCAGAACGTCTACGTCTACGACCGCCGCAACGACCGAGTGGAGCTCGTTTCCAGGCGCTCGCAGAAGGCCGGCGGAGCCGGCGCGAACCAGAACTCGGACGGGCCCTCGATCTCCGCCAACGGCCGTTACGTCTCCTTCCAGACGCGATCGACCAACCTCGGAGGGCCGATCGTCGACGGCGGCTTCGTCAACGTCTACGTCCGTGACCGGTGGGAGAAGCGGACCCTCCTCGCCTCGCGGCGCTCACAGGGCGGCAAGGGCGGCGACAGCAACTCCTTCGAGCCCTCGATCGCGCCCGGCGCTCCGGTCGTCGTCTTCGAGAGCCAGTCACGGAACCTGGGCGGGCCGATCAAGCCGACGGCCAGCGCCAACGTCTACGTCTATGACTGGGAGACGCGGCGGACCAGCCTGATCTCGCGCCGCTCCAACGCAGGCGCCGGCGTCAATGTCGCCGCCGACCTGCCGGACGTCTCGGCAAGCGGCCGGTTCGTCGTCTTCGAGACGGCGGCGACGAATCTGGGCGGGCCGCGGCAGACGCCCGCGGGCAAGGAGAACCTCTACGTCTACGATCGCAGGACGGAGCAAACATCGCTGGTTTCCCGTCAGTCGAAGGGTGCCGGGGGGCTGGGCGCAAACGGGACCTCGTCCTTCCCGTCCCTCTCGAACTCCGGGCGCTACGTAGCCTTCCAGACCGAGGCGACGAATCTGGGTGGCCCGATCGGGCCCACGGGGAACGTCTACGTCTACGATCGCGAGCGGGGGCGGGCGATCCTCGCCTCCCGTGCGACTGGCGGCGGGGCGGGAGCAAACAACTACTCCGGCGAGCCCGCCATCTCGGGCGCAGCGGGATTCGTCGCCTTCTCCACTCCCGCCACCAACATCGACCCCCCGGGTGAGCCCGCCTACCACGGGAACATTCCGACGAATACAAACGTTTTCCGCTTCCAGTTCGCGCCCTGAGCCGACTCAACCGGCCCCTCAGCGCCGTAATCTGCGCCAAGGCCCCGATAGCCTCAGCTGGTAAGAGCGACTCCCTCCTAAGGAGTTTTTGGGGGTTTCGTGGGGTTCCGGGGAGTCCCGCGAGATACCGTCAACCCCGCGTTCCAGAGCGACATAGCGGGGTTCGACCCGACACTGGCAGAGACACCCCGGCATTGCGTGCGGTACCTCTCTGGTACCTCGGATCGCTAGTTCATAGACTCGAGGAGTCGCCAACGAAGCAGGAGGTGTGGCATGACCGAGTCTCCAACCCCTACGTGCGCGCTGCCAGGTTGAGGTCCCGAGCGACGATCGGTCTGATCGGCTCGGCGGTGGCGATGATGATCGCGGCCTTCGCCCCTGCCAGCGCAGACGCGTTTGGCACCTTCAAGGATGGTGTGCTGACGATCACCGGCGGGGAGGGCAAGGTTGTGCCCCGTTGCACCCAGGACGGCGAGATCACGGTCAGCGGGGTCCCCACCGACGATCCCGCCCTGTGCAAGAACCTTGAGCGGATTGTCGTCGTCGGTTTCGGCGTCCCAAGCCTCTTCGATTTCTCACAGCTTCCGGCCAACCTCGGGGGTGGCCAGGGTCCGATCACGATCAAGGCTACCGGCGGCTCGGAGAGCGACAGCATAATCGGGGCACCGCGGCACATCAACATCCTCGACGGCGGGGGCGGCGGCGATGCCGTCACCGGCGGCGACCTCAACGACACCCTCAATGGCGGCAAGTCGGGCGACAAGCTCGAGGGCGGCGGGGGGAACGACAATCTCAATGGCGGTTCAGGGGGCGACAAGCTTGAGGGCGGGAAGGGGAACGACAGGCTGCTCGGCGGGCCCGGCAGCGACGAGCTCCTCGGCGGGCTCGGCCGCGACATCCTGAGCGGCGGCGGCGGGAGCGACAAGCTGGTCGGAGGCCCGGGCAAGGATCAAGAACATCAGTAGGGCGGACTTCGGAGTCTTCGCCGCACCCGACCGCCGCCTGGTGAACGAGTTTGCTCAGCTGCGACGAGACATTGGCGCCTAGCCGCAAGGGAAGCACACGCTGTCACGACTATTGGCATTGATGACAGCGGCTGACAGGTCCATTATGGGCCTGTCAGTCGTTGTACTCGAAGCCAAGAGGATGGGACAGGAGTGGGCGTCCGGGCACCGCCGCCGTCTCCTCACGTCCTGGAGCGGTAACGGAGGTAGAGCATGCTGTTGCCGAAGCGGCGTTCGTCCAGCAGTTCTAGCTTGAGGCGGACATTGCTGGGGAGGGACTGTTTGCCTCCTCCTACCACGATGGGCGCGACGAACAGGTGGCACTCATCGACCAACCCGACCTTGATCGCCTGGGCGGCGAGTTCAGGACCGCCCACGGTGATGTCACGTCCCGCCGCCGCTTTCATCTGACGGACCGCTTCAGGATCGAAATCTCGCTCGATCCGCGTCCTGGCGCTGGATACCGTCTCCAGCGCTTTGGAGTAGACGATCTTGTCGGCCGCCTGCCATATCTTCGCGAAGTCCCGCATGAAGGGCGGCTGGTCATCGAGAGTGTGCGCGGTCTCCCAGTAGACCATCACCTCGTACATCCGGCGCCCGTAGAGGTAGGCGCCGACCGACCGCTCAAGGTCGTTGACGAAGGTGTGCACCTCCTCGTCCGGCTCGGCCCAGTCGAAGCTGCCGTCCTCATCCGCTACGTAGCCGTCGAGCGACGTAATCGCCGAGTAGATCAGCTTGGCCAAGGTGAGCGTCCTTTTACGGATTCTGATTGACATTTCGGCAACCAGCCCAAGAAGGATAGATGGCTCCTATCGGACCCAGTCAGATGAAGAGACCCCCTGTGTGGAAGCCAGTCGACTGTAAGGCGTTCTAAGGCCGTTGGTACTTTTCCTTACCGATTCCCCGTCCATAGAAGACTGGTGTGTCGCTCATAAGCGCAGATAGCGCTCCTGAGAAGGTCTGAATTGCGATCGAGGTATGGGCTAGTGGAATCGGGCAGTTACGGAACTTGGTCATGGTGGTCAGGGCGTGGATGGACCTCCTCGCTCCAGAAGTAGGACTTCTTCGGGCCTTCCTGTTTCAGACCCCCCTGGGGCAGCAGCCACACCTCACCGTCGTGCCGCCTCAATACTGCGCCGTAGCTCGCCAGGCTCGCTAGGTGCCGATCCGGAACCGCACGACGCTCAGGTCGAACACGGAACGGAAAGCACGTAGGGCCTGATCGGGCAGCCCGAGTAGTCGCTCAGCGAAGCACAACGTAGCGCCAGGTCGTCGAAGGTGGATCGATCGTTGCTGCTGAGTAGTTACATATGTGGACAAGCACCCGCGATGGTGTCGAACCTTCGTCCATCGACGCCTTGAAGTTGAGTTTGGTGCTCGACCAAAAGTTAAACGTTGTAGCCGTTGCTGAGTTTGGGCCGACCACGACCGCGTCGCCCGGGTGCGTCCCAGCAAGGTAGCCGGACACATCGAAGTTGCAGGCACCGGCGGCGATCGAGCCGAGGTCCCCGGTGAAGGTTCCGGTCGCCACGGCAATGTCGGCCGCACCGAGCGTACCGTCCGCCACCTCGGTGCCGGAGATTGCGTTCGCCCCAATCTGAGGATTGGGGTAGTTGCCGGTCAGGTCGCCGCCAGCGGGACCCGTGGAGGGACCGGAAGGACCCGTCGGACCGGCCGGGATCTGATCCTGGCGGAAGTCCTTGCCGAGCAAGGACCCGTCGGCGACCTTCGGCGAGGTGACGGCTCCGTTGGCGATCTCCCCCGTCTTCACCGCAGCGCCCTTGATCTGCTTGGAGCCGACGCTGTTCTTCTTGAGTTGAGTGGCGGCGTAGGCTCCGCCGCCCAGGGCAAGGAAAACCGCGACGGTCGCCATCGTGTTCGCGTAGGTCAACTTCCCGCGCAGCTTCCCTGTCATGAGGACCTCGGTCGGTTGGAGGGTTCGGTCAGGCCGAGCCTATGCCCGCCTTGGGGCTGGGCGCAAGGAGCCCGTCAGGAGCATCCCCCAACAAAGCGCACGACCCACGGCCGGCCTGTGGTCTTTGATGGCCGGCCCGAATCGGCCAGTCGGAACCCCCTACGGCGCGGTGTAGGCCCAGGTGCCCTCGGCTCGGATGGTGCCGGGGTTTGACACCTCAATAATCCGCACCTCGAATCCGTAGCGGTCGGCGTTGGTGCCGCTCGCGGCCGCTGTGAGCTTGAAGCCCGTCAGCGTCGAGTTGCTGCGGGTCCCCGCGTCTGCGTAGATGCAGACCTTGCCGGAGGGGGCGGTGGGAGCGGAGGCGCTTCCCGTGCAGGCGGGGTCGGCGTCTGCCACGGGCGCAGCCGTGCCGGCGCCGAAATTGACGTCGGCGTCCGTGAGCGCCACGGGCGCCGGCAGCGGGAAGCTGTAGCTCAGCAGGTAGCTGTTGGTCTGGCTCCCTGAGAGCGCGGCGATGTAGCGACCGCCCCACGCTCCCGTGACTGTCGTCCCGGAGGGGATCGACGATCCGCCGTCGAGAGCAGAGGGTCCCGTCGGCCCGGTGGTGCCGGTCGGGCCGGTTGCTCCCCTAAGAGCATTCTGAGCGGATTGAGCGATTTTGGCGCTGGTCACTGCGCCATTCTTGATCTTCGAGCTAACCACCGCATTGTTCTTCAGTTGCTTCGTGCCGACGCTGTTCCTCTTCAGGTGGACGGCGGCATAGGCCCCGCCGCCGAGAACGATGAACGCCAGCAGCGTGACCATTACGTTTGCGTAGGTGAGCTTCCCTCTCAGCCTTCCTGCCATGCGTCCCCCTTCGTGGGAATCTTGTTCGTGCAGCCGACTCTATGCCCCCCTGAGACTGGGCGCAAGGGGGAATGGGCCCGCCGGGAGCATCCGGCCCCACCAACGCGCAACCCCACCCTCTCTGGGGCTGTCCGGTCGTGGGCCGCTAGGGAACGACGAAGAAGAACGGCTCGTTCTTATTGGTATTGCCCTCGCCGGTGGGGCCCGCCTGCTGATGGCCGTCCTGAAGGCCATTCCGCCTGCGGGACAGACGCTCGGGACCGAGTTCCACTCGGCGAACGCGACCCTGTCGGCTGATGACGGGGGTCCGATGGTCGTGTCGTCGTCAGCGAAGCCACCAGAGGTCGTCGTTCAATTCCCCAGAGGTCGTCGTTCAATAATTGGCGCCGACGCCACTTCAAGCCGGTCGCTCCAGAGCAACGGCCACAAGACCTGCGCCACACCTTCGTCTCGTTGCTGGTTAGAGAAGGCATGAGCATCGTCGAGATCGCCAAGCAGGCGGGCAACGGCCCTGAGTTTTGCCTGCGGACCTACGCCCACCTTTGGGACGAGCTAAATGGCACCGGCTCAGCCGAAGATCTGATCCGCCGGGCTCGGTCCGATATTCGGGGGGAAAAGCGGGTGTCGCGTGTCTGAGCGGTACCTCCCACGGACCTTTGCGCCGCTCGACCTCAACGCTAGGATCGAGCAAAGCGCTCTACAGAGCGCCTGCCCCGATAGCTCAGCTGGATAGAGCGACTCCCTCCTAAGCAACTCCCATTGATGCGTGGCCGTGCCTGAGGCGGCGCCGCGGATAGGGGCCGATTCGACCCGATCCGACGCGATTAAGGCAGAAATCGGGCGCTTCTGCCTAATCGGAGGGGGACGCTCGCGCGTGGTGGCGCACGCCACGCCAAGGGCGCTACATACAGAGAAGCAACTCAGCCAGGTAACCTACATAACCCGATGGAGCGCACCCGCTACCAGGCAAGCAACTGCTCGATCGCCAGGACCCTTCAGGTCCTGGGCGAGAAGTGGACGCTGCTGATTATCCGCGAGAGCTTCTACGGCTCCACACGCTTCGAGCAGTTCCACAGCGTCCTGAACTGCCCGCGCAATCTCCTGTCCGAGCGGCTGAACAAGCTGGTTGAGGAGGGCATCCTCGAGCGGGCGGAGTACCGCGAGACGGGCAGCCGGGCGCGCAGCGAATACCGGATGACGGACATGGGCCGAGAGCTGACGCCGATCCTGCTCGCGCTCATGCAGTGGGGGGACCGCCACCACGTCGATCCCGAGGGCCCGCCCGTCGTCGCGCGGCATGCCGGATGCGGCAGGGACCTGCGGGTCACGCTCGTGTGTGCCCGCGGCCACGAGGCGACGGGACCGGATGACATCGAGCTCGTCGACGGGCCGGGTGCTCTCCCGCCAGTTCCCAAATGAGTTGACCGCAGTCGCCGTGTCGAGCTGCTACCGCTGCTGACGGCCAGCCGTCCGCTGCGTTGAGAACCATTATGCGCCGGTCTTGACGCGCTCGACGTACGCGGCGCGTTTGTTGGCGTCGATGTGGCTGCTGGACGTCGTCGGCCTTCGTGAGGTGCGCCAGCGGGCGTGGCTGACCTCTCCTGTACCTGAGCATCGCCGGACCAGTCACCTATGCCACCTCCAGATGGCGGACCAGAAACTCCGTCTGGTCGCGGACGGCCTGCTCGAACGGCTCGCCGAAGTAGATATCGAAGTGGCCGACCCGATACCGCTTGACCTCCCCGCGGGGAGCGGTCGCCGCGTAGCGCAGCGCGGTCTCGGCCGGAGCCACGGCGTCCTTGTCGCAGATGCAGAACAGGAGCGGCGCAGTCACCTTGCGAGCTGAACGCCCCGGGCGGTAGAGCCCGACGTGGTTGATGAACCGAGCCGAGACTCCGATCTCGAAATGAAAGCCCGGTGGGATCAGTGCGCGATAGCCCGGCTCGGAGTCCGGCGAGGTCATCAACCCCGCCGATCCGTGTGGGCCCACGAGCGGGATCAGGACCGGGGGCTTGTTGCGCACGCGCGCCAACTCGTCGCGAAGCGCCGGTACAACCGCGCGTGCGAGGCTGCGCGGGCTCGTGGCGCGGATGCCCGCAAGACCGTCGGTGAAGGGACACTGGCTGACGACCGCGGCGACTGCGCCATCCCGGGCGGCCGCCTCAAGCACATGGCCCCCGCCGAACGACGTCCCCCACAGGGCGATCCGCTCACGGTCGATCCGGTCAAGGCTGCGCGCGTAGGCGAGCGCAGCCGCCCAGTCGGCGAGCTGGCGTTCGATGTCGAGCAGCTGGCGGGGCTGGCCGCCGCTGTCACCGAAGTGCCGGTAGGTGAACACGAGCGCGGCGATCCCCGCGTCCGCGAACCGGCGCGCGTACGGCTCGAGCCCGAACTCACGGGTCGCGCCGAGGCCGTGGCCGAGAATCACCAACGGCGGCCGCTCGGCGTCAGGCATGAACAGCCAAGCCTTGCAGTGATCACCGTCTGAGGGAAAGGAGACGTCGAGTCGCGTGATTGTTTCGGAGGTCATGGGTGCGAGCTTATAGATCTAAGTTTACTTTGTCAACTCAGCCTGATACGCTGGCGCGCCCCGGATGTCGAACTCGTTCAACGAAAGGCCCGCCGCATGACCACGATGACCCAGACAGGACCGCCTCGGGATCGAGGTCGAGCAACGAGGACGCGTGCTCCTCGCGCGGCTCCACGGCGGGCCGCGCGGCGAGTTCGGTCCCGAGATCGCCGCCGACCTGGAGGCCCTGGTCACCCGCGCCGAGACCGATGAGAGCGTCGGCGCGGTCGTGATCACGGGCACCCACCCCGAGCGGTTCGTCGCGCACGCCAACCTGCGCTGGCTGCAGGAGGGCGGCGCCGCGAGCCCGACCGTCGGGCCGCGCGGCTGCCTCGGCGGTCGTGCACACGGCCCGCGCGACGCGGGCCGTCGCCGGGGTGCGCGACGCTCGCGGACCGCACGCCGCTCAGCGGCGCGATGGAGCTCCTCGACGTGCACGAGACCTTCCTGCGGATGAACCGCTGCGGAGCGGTGTTCGTCGCCGCGCTCAATGGGTCGGCGCTCGGCATCGGATCAGAGCTCGCGCTGGCCTGCGACTACCGCCTGATGGCGGCCGGGGACCACGTGATCGGTCAGCCGGAGATCCTCCTCGGCTTCCCGCCCGGCGGCGGCGGGACCCAGCGCCTCGTGCGGTTGGTCGGAACCCATCAGGGACTCAAGAGGATGCTCGACGGCGGCGGCCTCGATCCCGAGGCGGCCGCGGAGATCGGGTACGTCGACGAGGTCATCCCGGCCGATGAGCTGATCGACCGCGCCGTCGCGCTCGCCGACCGGCTCGCGCAGCGACTCAAGTTCACCGTCGCGGCAGTCAAGCGAGCCGCCTACATCGGCGGCTCGCTCGGCCTCGAGGAGGGACTCCACGTCGAGAACGCCGAGTTCCTCTCGACGCTCGCCAGCCCCGGCGCGCAGGCCGCGATGCTCGCGTACATCAAGCGCACCGAGGAGATGGGCGACCTGCCGCTCTACGACCGACCGACCTATGAACACACGCTCGAAGCAGGCAGCTTCGGACGCACCACGGAGGCCTGATGATGACACTGACCACGCCCGTCGAGACCGGCCCGCAGTCCACGGCCGCGACCACCACCTGGAGGACCGCACCGACTCGCACGATCACCGTCGGCGGAACGCCGTTCGCCTACCGCGAGCTCGGCCCGCGCACCGGCGTGCCGCTCGTCTTCCTGCACCACCTCACCGCTGTCCTGGACGACTGGGACCCGCGGGTCATCGACGGCATCGCCGCCAAGCGACACGTGATCGCGTTCGACAACCGCGGCGTCGGCGCGTCGGGCGGATCGGTGCCGCACACCATCGACGAGATGGCCGCCGACGCCGTCGCCTTCATCCGCGCCCTCGGCTACGAGCAGGTCGACCTGCTCGGCTTCTCGCTCGGCGGCGGCGTCGCGCAGGTGATCACCCTCGAGCACCCCGAGCTCGTCCGCAGGGTCATCCTCGCCGGCACCGGTCCCGCCGGCGGTGGCGGCATCGAGAAGATCAACAGGATCGCCGGCCACCGCGTACACCAAAGCCGCGCTCACCCTGCGCGACCCGCGGCATTACCTGTTCTTCAACCGGACCCCGGCCGGCAAGCGCGCCGCGACCGAGTACATGGCCCGTCTGAAGGAGCGCACCGAGGACCGCGACAAGCGCATCTCAATGCAGGCCAGGCGCGCCCAGCTCAAGGCGATTCGCGCGGCCGGCCTGCAGACGCCACACGACCTCGGGAAGATCACGCAGCCGGTCTTCGTGGCCAACGGCGACAACGACGTCATGGTCGACAGCAGCCACTCGAGCCGACCTCGCGCGGCGCATCCCGAACGCCAAGCTCACCATCTACCCGGACTCCGGGCACGGCGGTGTCTTCCAGTACCACCGGGAGTTCGTCCCCGCGGTCCTCGAGTTCCTCGAGAGCTGAGTGACCATGCCTACCCCACGACCAACAACACCATCGCCCTTCCCGTGAAGGCGTACCTCGTCAAGAAGTACAAGAGCCCGATGGAGGCCGGCGAGGCTACCGGAGCCGACTGTCGGCGACCGCGACGTGCTCGTCGACATCCACGCCGCCGGCGTCAACCTGCTCGACGCGAAGATCCGCGACGGGGAGTTCAAGCTCTTCCTCCCCTACAAGGCGCCGTTCGTCCTCGGGCACGACCTCGCCGGCGTCGTGACCCGCGTCGGCTCCGCCGTGACGCGCTTCAGCGTGGGTGACGAGGTCTACGCGCGGCCGCGCGACGGCCGCATCGGGACCTTCGCCGAGCGCATCGCCGTGCACGAGGACGATCTCGCGAGCAAGCCGGCAAGCCTCTCCATGGCCGAGGCGGCCTCGGTGCCCCTCGTCGCCCTGACCGCCTGGCAGGCGCTTGTCGAGCGAGCGAACCTCCAGCCGGGCCAGAAGGTGCTCATCCACGCCGGCTCCGGCGGCGTCGGCACCTACGCGATCCAGCTGGCCAAGCACCTCGGAGCGACCGTGGCCACCACGACGGGCACCAGCAACGTCGAATGGGTCCGCGACCTCGGTGCCGACATCGTCATCGACTACCGAACGCAGGACTTCGAGACGGTCGTGCACGACTACGACGTAGTCCTGGACTCCCAGGGAGGAGACACGCTCGCGAAGTCCCTGCGGATCCTGAAGCCAGGCGGCATCGCCATCGGCATCGCCGGCCCGCCGGACCCGGACTTCGCCCGCCAGCAAGGACTACGTTTTCCGCTGCGGCTGGTGATGGCCCTACTCAGCTGGAAGACGCGCCGAGCGGCACGCCGCCAGGGCGTTCGGTACTCGTTCCTCTTCATGCGCGCCAGCGGTGCCCAGCTCGACGAGATCACCAAGCTCATCGACTCAGGAGGCCTCCGTCCCATCGTCGACCAGACGTACCCGTTCGACGAGGCCCCGCAGGCCCTCGCTCACGTCGAAGGCGGCCGGACCAAGGGCAAGGTCGTCATCACGATGGTCTGAATACCTGCCGATTTGGGCGAAGTGGGGGCAGAAATGCCGATTCTGCCCATTCGATCCACAGCGCGGCATAGGACGCAGAAATCCCACAACCGGCGTGGCAGAGCCGTAATCTCCGCTCAGGCCCCGATAGCTCAGCTGGATAGAGCGACTCCCTCCTAAGGAGTAGGCCGCAGGTTCGAATCCTGCTCGGGGCGTGCAACTCGAAGGCGCGATCGAGCGGGCCGGGTCGGTGCATCGTCGCTCAATCGGCCGGGGCCGCCGTCGCGGCCCGCTCTATAGTCGCGCCCCGCTTGGAGGATCGAAACGCCACCGAGAACTCGTCGCCTCCCCTTGCCAAGACCGGCGCCCTGGCGGCGATCGTCCTGGCGCTGGGGGTTTCCGCCTGCGGCGGGAGCTCGGGGTCGGACGGCTCGACGGATGGCGCCCGCCCGCCCGCGCCGCGGGTGACGCTCGCGGCGCCGACGCACCGTCCTGTCGCCGGAGCGCCCTGGCCGATCCGGATAGGCGCTCGCGGACCGGGTGGGGAGCCCCTGGCGGCGGTGGTGCGCTACCAGTACCTCTTCGGCGGGGCGGTCGTCGCCCGCCGCTCGCGCTACCGGTTCAGGGGCTCGTTTCGGGACACGATCCGCTGGCCGGCGCGCTCGGTCGGGCTTCCCCTCACCTTTCGCGCCGTCGTCAGCACCTCGCTCGGGACCCGCAGGCTCGACTACGACGTCCAGGTGAAACCGTGAGCGCGAACGCTGACACCGAGGGGGCCGCTGTGGTGGATTCGCCACCCAAGGGGGCGGCGATAGCAGTCGAGCACGTCTCGAAGACCTATGCGGGGCGGATCCGGGCTCTTCGCGATGTCAGCCTCGAGGTCAAGCCGGGCGAGGTGGTCGCGATCACCGGGCCCTCAGGATGCGGAAAGAGCACCCTGCTGAACGTGATCGCCGCGATCGAGCGGCCCGACTCCGGCCGCGTCCTCGTCGACGGAGTCTGCGTCACCGAGATGAAGCACCCTGCCTCCTACCGGCGCGACACGGTCGGGTTCGTGTTCCAGCTGCACCAGCTGCTTCCGATGCTGACGGCGCGCGCGAACGTCGAGCTGCCGCTGATCGCCGTCGGCATGCCGAGAGCCGAGCGCCACGAGCGTGCGGTCGAGCTGCTTGCCGAGGTCGGGCTCAGTGACCGTGCCGAGGAACGGCCGGCGACGCTCTCCGGCGGCGAGCGCCAGCGGGTCGCCGTGGCCCGCGCCCTCGCCAACGAGCCCCGGCTGCTGCTCGCCGACGAGCCGACCGGCTCGCTCGACTCCGAGAGCGGCAGGATGGTGGTCTCGGTCCTCGACCGCGCCCGGGCCAGCCGCGGCATGACCCTGGTGATCGCCAGCCACGATCCGCTGCTCGGCGATCGCCCCGATCGCACCGTGCGCATGGTCGACGGCAGGATCGCCGAAGGAGACGGCTAGAAGCGGCCGAGAAGCTCCGCCGGCGGCCGGCGGGTGACACGCCAGGCGGGGTAGATCCCGCCGAGCACACCGATCGCGAGGCCGATCAGCAACCCCCGGCCCAGCCCCCACGGCGTCAGGACCGGGCTGACGAAGTCCGCCGCTGAGAGAAGGTCGACGATCACCCGGCTGACCACGATCCCGAGCGCCACGCCGAAGCCCGCTCCCAGCAGACCGACGCCAGCGCCCTCGCCGATGACGAGCGTCGCCACCTGCCCCGGGCTCCAACCGATCGCGGCGAGCAGCGCGAGCTCGCGCTGGCGCTCGAGCACCGCCATCGCCATCGTGTTGGTGACCGCGATCGCCCCTAGCACCAGAGCGAGAACTGCGATCACCAGCACCGCCTTGCTGATGATCTGAAAGCCGGGGTTGGCGCGGGCCGCCTCCCCCGGGTTCGAGATCGTCGTCGTGCCGGGGAAGGCGCGCCGCAGCCCCGCGGCGACGGAGTCCGAGGAGGCCGCCGGGTCGAGCGTCACCGCGATCGTCGTAACCCCCTGGGGCTGGCCGGCGAGCCGATTGGCGGCCGGGAGCGAGACGACGACCCCGCTGTCCTCGAAGCCGACGCCGGCGTGGAAGACGCCGACGACAGGGAAGCGCTCGCCCTTGAGGAAGATCTCGTCGCCCGGCCCCAGCCCGAGGCTGGCGGCCAGCGTGTCCCCGAGCATCGCCTCCTCACCGCGGGCCGCGCGGCCCGCGGTGAAGACGAGCCGGCGCGCGACGAAGCTGTCCGGCCTGGCGCCGAAGACGATCGCCGAGGGCGACTCGGGCAGCGCGTCGGTGACCAGCTGGATCCCCGCTGCCTCCGCCACGCCCGGCTGCTCGGGAACGCGATCGACCAGCGAGGCGGGAAGCACGGACGCGGTCGGGTCGGCGACGCCGCTCTGGAAGAGGCCGAGGTTGGCGCCGCCGAGGTTGCTGAGGCTGCCGACGCTCTGCTTCAGCCCCTGGGTCAGCGCCAGCAGAGCGACGATCGTGGCCACCCCGATCGCGATCCCGGCCGACGTCAGCAGGGTCCTGCCGCGGTTTCGAACGAGGTTCAGCCCGATCAGCCCGATCATCGGGCGAGCATAGGCGAGCCCTCACGCGCGGCGCGGAGCCGTGGGCGGGACTCAGGCCGCCGCGCGGTAGTGCCCAGGGTTGATCCTGCGGGTGCGGCGGTGGAACTCGAGCCAGGGGCCTGGCCAGTTGTTGGTGTTGGCGCCCTTCTCGTTGATGTACCAGCTGTGGCAGCCGCCGGTCACCCAGACCGTGTGCGCCGAGCGCTCGGCCATCTCGCGGTCCCACTCGGCCATCGTCTCCGGGCGCAGGTCGATCCAGCGCAGGTTGCGGTCACGGATGCGGCGCATAGCGTCGAGGGCGTAGTTGTACTGGCACTGGAGCGTGTAGGGGACCGAGCCGGAGCCGTGATTGGTGTTCGGCCCATACATCACGAACATGTTCGGAAAGCCGGAGACGGTGGTGCCGAGGTAGGCGTCGGGGGAGTCGCGCCAGACTGCGCCCAGCTCGCGCCCGTCGAGGCCGTGGATCTCCATCGGCGCGACGAAGTTGTGCGACTGAAAGCCGGTCCCGTAGATGATCACGTCGGCGGGGCGCTCGACACCGTCGGCGCCGATGACGCCGGCGGCGGTGATCCGCTCGACGCCGCCCTCGAGCAGCTCGACGTTGTCGCGGGCGATCGCCGGGTACCAGTCGCTCGTGAAGAGGATCCGCTTGCAGCCGATCTCGTAGTCGGGGGTCGCCTTGCGCAGCAGCTCGGGGTCACTCAGCCGTGTCCGCCGCTCGTGGTCGGCGACGGCGCGAAACGGGGTCATGATCCAGGTCTTGCCGGTGAAGGCGTAGGTGCCGCACTCGAAGAAGGAGAAGAGTCCGAGGCGAGCGGCGGCGACCCGGAGCGGGAAGCGGCGGAACATGCTCCGCTTGCGCTCCGAATAGGCGACGTCGGGCTTCGGCAGGATCCAGGGCGCCGAGCGCTGGTAGATGGCCAGACTGCTCGCCTGCTTCGCGATCTCCGGGACGAACTGGATCGCGCTCGCCCCGGTGCCGATGACCGCCACCCGCTTGCCCTCGAACTCGACGTCGTGGTCCCACTCGGCCGAGTGAAATACGGGCCCCTCGAAATCCTCGGCTCCCGGGATCGCCGGGATCGCCGGGCGGGTGAGCTGGCCGCAGGCGGTGACGAGGACGTCGAACTCGTGAACTCCGCCGTCATCGGTCTCGAGTGTCCAGCGACCGGACCCGGCGTCGAAGCTCGCGGCCGTGGCCTCGACCCCGAGCCGCAGGTTCGCCTCAAGTCCGAACTTCTCGACGCACTCCTCGAGGTAGGCGAGGATCTCGGGCTGCGGCGCGTAGCGGCGCGACCAGCGGGTCCCGGGAGCGAACGCGAACGAGTAGAGGTGGGAGGGGACGTCGCAGGCCGCCCCGGGGTAGGTGTTGGCCCGCCAGACGCCACCTACCGTCTCCCCGCGCTCGAAGATGGTGAAGTCCTCGATGCCCTCCTGGCGCAGGCGGATCCCCATGCCGACGCCCCCGAAGCCGCCACCGACGATGCCGACGGAGAGATGGCGATGCTTTCCGTTCTGCGAGGCCACGTTGCTGACGGCGAACCCTAGCGCCGGCGGGAGTGAGGTGTGGCTCATAGCGCCACGCCTACACCCGGTCGGGGCGGTCCGGGTAGATCTCATCGATCGTGACCAGGGCCCGGTAGGGAGCGCCGGCCGCGGCCTCGATCGCCGCGCCGCCACCGGCCAGGCGGTCGACGACGCTAAGCACTGCGGCAATCTCGAGGCCCTGCTCGGCGATCCGCTCGATCGCGGCGACGGTCGAGCCGCCGCTCGTTACCGTGTCCTCGACGACGAGACAGCGGTCACCGGTCTCGGCCGCACCCTCGACCCAGCGCTGCAGGCCGTGCTCCTTGCGCTCCCTGCGGACGAAGAAACCGACCAGGCCCTCCCCGGCGGGAACCGCGATCGCGGCGCAGGCCAATGGGATCGCCGCCATTACCGGGCCACCGACGGCGCTCGCGCCCGCCTCGGTCGCGGCGGCGGCGATCAGCTCGCCGGCGGCGCGGAATCCGGCAGGGCGCATCAGGGCCCGGCGGGCATCGACGTAATAGGTCGCGCTCGCCCCGCTCGAGAGGGTCACCTCGCCGAGGATCAGCGAGTGCGCGCGCAGCTCGGACAGGAGAGTCTGTTTCGACGCGGCGAGATCGGGCACGGACCCATCCTATGGAGGGAACGGAGCCCTCGGCCGCCTGTCCCGGCGCGCCTAGCTGCGCAGCGCCGCGTCGATCGCGGCGATCAGCGCCGGGTCGTCGGGCTCGGTGACCGAGCCCCAGTGGTCGACGAGCCGGCCGCGGCGGTCGAGCAGGTACTTGTTGAAGTTCCAGTCGGGGGGCGGCATCTCCCGGAACAGCGGGGTCGCCTGATCCCCGATCACGTGGACCTTGGCGAACATCGGGAAGCTGACGCCGAAGTTCGCCTTGCAGAAGCGAGCGATCTCCCGGTTGGATCGCGGCTCCTGG
The DNA here is from genome assembly GCA_963781345.1 of uncultured Actinomycetes bacterium. Classification (GTDB taxonomy): domain Bacteria; phylum Actinomycetota; class Thermoleophilia; order Solirubrobacterales; family 70-9; genus JBBRHQ01. The sequence continues at coordinate 433,553 of CAWAFQ010000013.1, read as the reverse complement.
CTGGCGAAGTCGTTCGCCGGGAAACCGAGGATGACGAAGCCCATCCCGCGCTTTTCCCGGTAGAGGGCCTCGAGCGGCTCGAACTGAGGAGTGAATCCGCACTCTGAGGCCGTGTTGACGACGAGCACCACCTTGCCGCGGTATTTCGCGAGCGGCTCCGGGTCGCCGTTGAGGCGCTCCATCGTGAAGCGGAGTCTGTCGGCCCCCTCCCCGTCGGCGGGGGCGCTCACCGCCGCGCCCATGTGAGGGCTGCCGCCGGCGCCCGCGTCGCCCGAATCCATGGCACCACCGCAACCGGCGACGAGGAGGGCGAGGCCGAGGACAGTGGCGAGGGCCGGGGCACGGAGTTCCATCTGCACTGAATACGTACTCCGCGGACCTGCCGGTTCATCTATGTCAGGCCTTCGCTGAAGCCCTGGCGCCAGCTCGGGTAGCCGGGGTCCCAGCCGAGCTCGCGCTTCGCCTTCTCGTTCGAGGCCCCCCTGAGGCAGGTCGCCATGGCGACGGTGGCCGAGCCGGCGAAGAGCCTCGCGAGCCAGGCCGGGACCCGGCGCGGCGGCCTGGCGCCGATCGCCTCGGCGTAGGCGGAATCCACTCGCTCATCCGGGCCGGCTCGTCGTCGACGATGTTGTAGACGCCGGGGGCACCGCGCTCGACCGCGGCGGCGGTCGCTGCCGCGGCATCGTCAACGTGGATGAAGGAGAAGGTCCCGGTGCCCGCGCCGACGATCGGGAATCTGCGTCTGCGGACGTCGCCGGCCGTGGAGCCGTCGAGCCCGTAGAAGGTGCCGGGGCCGTAGAACCAGCCGTAGCGCAGGACAAGGCCCTCGATCCCATCGGCGCTTTCGACCTGGCGCTCGAGATCGGCGGTGGCGTCGACCGACTCCCCGAAGGCTCCACCGACCCCGCTCATCAGCGGGGCCTGCTCGTCCTTGACCCAGCGCCCGGCCGGCGCATAGATGAAGGCGACGCTCTGGGCGACGATCCGACGCGCCCCCGCCGCCCGGGCCGCGGCGAGGAGGTTTCGGTCCCCTCGCGGCGGATCCGGTTGTTGGGGCCGTAGTCGGGCTTTCGCAGGTCGATGCGGTCGGGGAGCGAGGTCATCTCGTGGACGACCACCTCCGGCGAGGCGGCGGCGACCCCGCGAGCCAGCGCCTCGGCGTCGAAGACGTCGCAGACGAGCGCCTCGGCTCCTGCTGTGCGGATCTGCGCGGCGCGTTCCTCGGAGCGGCTGAGCCCGGTGACCTCGTGGCCGGCCGCGATCAGCCGTGGCAGCAGCGGCCGCCCGATGGCTCCCCCGGCACCGGCGAGGAAGACCCTCATTGCGCCGATTCTGCCTTCGCCTCGGCGAGGCGCTGCGAGACCCTCGCCAGCCAGACGGCGGCGAGCGCTCCGAGGGCGATCAGAGCGGTGTCCGCCCAGCCGCGGGCGTCGCTGCGCGCCTCGGCGGTGTCGAAGGCATGGTTGATCGCGTGGAAGCCGTACCACAGCGCCCCGAGGCCGAGAATCGGAACCCGCCAGGAGGGCCGGACCACGGCGATCCCGAGGGCGACCCCGAAGGCGAGGGTGAAGGCGCCGACATCACCGACGTAGTGGCTGTTCTCGACCCCGTAGCGGCCGATCTGCTCGAAGAAGGTGCCGGGCGCGAGCAGCGCCAGGGCGCCGGTGACGATGTGGAAGGCGGCGATCACCGCCAGCACCGCGCGCAGGGTCGGCTCGGTCATGGCGACAGCCTATGCCCGCGCGCCGTCCGCGACGACCCGCTCAGAAGACGAAGATGTCCTCGCCGTAGAAGATCCGGTTGTAGATCCCGGGCTGGTCGGAGATGAAGGTCCGCAGGCAGCCGTGGCTGGCAGGGTAGTTGGGAACCGAGTAGTAGCCGTGGATCGCGTAACCGCCGACGAAGTAGAACGAGTAGTACATCCCCTCCGCGTTATAGCCCGGCTGGGTCGAGTAGAAGTTGAAGTGACCCTGCACGGTCGGGGTCGAGGGCTTGCCGCTGGAGATCGGGTAGATCGCCTTGACCTTGTCGCCGTCGGCGAAGACGATCACCTGCTTGCCGAGCGAGGCCTCTACGTGTTCCCCGGCGCGGGGGTAGCGGACGCGGTAGCCGCCGCGGCCACCGAAGACCATGCGCACGATCCGCTTGCCGGCGTGCATGTTGCGCGACATGTTGTTGACCTTGCGGAAGGCGAGAACGCCACGCGCCATCTTGCTGTTGAAGCAGCGCCCACCGGCGGGCTCGTAACCGAGTTTGGTCAGCGCCTTGCGGAAGCCCTTGACCACCTTGCCGCACTGGCCGCGGCCGAGTGACGGGAAGCTCACCTTCCAGGACTTGCGCACGGTCTCATCACCGCTCAGCTCAGCGCTCGGGGCGTGCCTGGCGCTGGCGGCGTACTTACCGGCCTTGCGGACGATCAGCTTCGAGTCGAAGACGCCGTAGTTGCCCTTGCCGCGGTGGACCCTGACCGTCTTGCTGCGCAGCTTTTGGGTATTGAGGTAGTAGGTGACCTTGACCTTCTGATCGGGCCGGAAGGGGGTCAGAGAGCCGATCACCCGGACGCTTCGGTAGATCTGGACGCGGCCCTTGTGGAGGTGGCCGAGACGGATCTTGACCCTCGAGCGGACGGGAGCCACTGAGGCGTCGGCGGCTGCCGGCGGCTCGGCGACCGAGGGGTCGGCGGAGGGCGTCGCGGGGACGGCGCCGGCGACGGCGCCATCGGCGATCGCGCTCGACGGCAGGGCCAGGGCGGCTGCCGCAACCGCGACGGCGAGGAGGGGGCGGCGACTCATCGGCTGCATTGTTACTGATCGCTCCTCAGAATCGGGTGAGCAGAATATGAGTGATAGCTAATCGGCCGGCGGAGGGTTGCGTCTCATTGCCCGAGCAGCGCGACGGTGTTGTTGAGCGCGTGCAGAATGACCCCGGGGATGATCGATCCGGTGCGCTCATACAGCAGCGCAAGCACGACCCCAAAGACGATCAGGGGAGGCACCGCCGTGAGCCCGGTGAGCGCGTGCAGAGCGCCGAAGATGACCCCGCTGGCGAGAGCCGCCGCAAGGCCGGGGAGTCGTTCGCGGATCCCGCCGAACAGCATTCCGCGGAAGCAGAGCTCCTCGCTGGTGGCGGCGCAGACCACGATCAGTGCAATCTGGATCCAGACCGGCCCGAAGGAGGCGGCGATGTCCTGCTGCTCCGGCTGGGTGATCAGATTGGCGTAGATGGCGACGATCACCAGGTAGACCACGGTGGCGACGAACATCCACCCGAATGCCGAGGCCCTGAAACCGCGAACGCCGAGCCGGCGCAGCGCCTCCCTGAACGAGTCGCTGCGGCGGCGGGCGACGAACAGCGGCACGACGAAGAATCCGAGGATCGTGGCGAACTGGACGAAGACGTTGGCGGCGGTGCTGAGGTCGCCGTTGCTCGGGGGGTTGTCGATGATGATCGCCGGCAGACCGAGGATGACCCCGCCCAGGATCGCCGCGAGAACGCCGGCGATCGCCACCTTCGGCCCCCAGTTCGAGTAGGGGAAGGCCCTCGGCGGGGTGTTCCCGGCCGAGGGCCCCGGGACCGCCAACGCCGCCGCCACCGGCACCACCGCCGCTTCGGGCACCGCCGCCGGCGGCGAGGTCCCGGCAGGACCCCGGGTCTCGGCCGGGCCGGAGCCTGCGGCTGCATCTCCCCCGGTAGCACTCGGCGCCCGGCCCCCGAGCGCTTCGGCGGCGTCGCCGAATATCTCGCCCGAGGTCGGCGATGGGGGTGGTGGCGGCGGGGTCGGCGGGGTCTTCTCGGGCTCGCGCAGGACGACCGTCTTCGCCGCCCTGTCTCCGAGGCGCTGCTTGCGGGGCGAGCGGTTGACGATCATCCAGTCGATCCCGACCAGCGAGAGGGGGAAGTCGACCAGCCGCATCAGGTTGCGGACCGCGGCATCGTTGTAGGAGAGCTTGGCGCCGGCGTCGACCGGCACCACCCGCAGGCCGAAGGCGTTCTTGCCGATCGTCTGCCCGTAGCGCCACTCGCAGATCGCGAAGTAGTTGAACCAGGCGGTGAGGAGGACCAGGAAGACGATCCCGGCGGCAACCGTGTCGCCGGCGAAGAGGCTGCCGAAGTAGCCGAGAAACCAGATGATCCCGATCACCCAGACGGCGCTGTCGAGGAGCGCCGCCAGGTAGCGGCGCGCGAAGCTCGCGAACCTGACCTCAGACAATTGCGGCCACCTCTTCGAGCGAGGAGACGTCGCCGCCTCCGTCGCGGCGGATCAGCAGCGCCCTGATCCCGGCGGCGGCGGCGCCGACAACGTCCTCCTCGGGGGTATCGCCGACGTGAACCGCCTCCTCGGCCGAGCAGCCGGCGATATCGAGCGCCCGCTCGAAGATCGCAGGGTCGGGCTTGCGGACGCCGGCCTCAGCCGAGGTCACGACCGCGCCGAGCCCGTCGGCAAGGCCGCAGCGCTCCAGCACTCCCGCCAAAGAGATGTCCCAGTTGGAGACGCAGATTGTCACCAGGCCCCTTGCCCGCAGCGCCGCCAGCGCCGGCGCCGAGTCGGGATAGGGGGTGAAGCGGATCGCCTCGATCAGCGTCTGCGCCGAGACCTCGACCCCGAGGCTGCGAGAGAGAACGCCGGCACAGCGCTCGCGCAGGTCGGCGAGCGAGGCCTCGTCGCGGCCCTCGATGCTGTGCTCGCGGTAGTAGGACATCTCGACCCGGACCGCGCTGACGAGCCGATCCTGTCCGATCCTGTCCCCGAGAATGCGGCGCAGGCCGACCCATGGGGGCTCGAGGTCGACCAGCGTCCCGAGCGCGTCAAGGAAGACGGCGCGGGTTGCTGCCGGTGCCGGGCGGGTGGAGGTTCTGTGGGTTGCGGGTATGTTGGCCACGATGACGCTGGCAGTTTCACAGGTCCTCATCGTCGCCCACTCCGCCCTCGCCGGGCTGCCGATCGGCGCTGATCAATCGTTCTGGCAGAGCCACGGCGACGAGATCTCGGCCGCGATCACGATGATCCTGGCGGTCCTCGTCGCCTTCCTCATCGATCGCCTCGTGATCGGGCGCGGAACTCGCGTCGCCGAGAAGATGTCCGACTCGGGCGTCTCGCGTGGCGCCAACACCAGGCTGCGGGTGGTCCGGCGCCTCATCTTCGTCACGATTCTCGTGATCGGCGCTGCCCTGGCGCTGAGCCAGTTCGGAGAGATCAAGAGGCTGGCGACAGGGATCCTCGCCTCGAGCGCCGTCCTCGGGCTGATCATCGGCTTCGCCGCCCGCCAGACGATCGGCAACATGATCGGCGGGGTGATGCTGGCGGTGACCCAGCCGATCCGGATCGGCGACCGCATCACCTTCGAGGACGTCACCGGCCGCGTCGACGACCTGACGCTCTCCTACACCTACATAGACCCCGGCAACGGCGACCTCGTAGTCATCCCCAACGAGATGCTCGTCAGCGGGACGATGCACAACCACTCGACCGGCGATCGGGGGGCGCCGATCACCGCCTCCGCCTGGGTTCCGGCCGACACCGATATCGCCAGGGCGCGGGAGGTCATCCGCGACGGTGCCGGGGCCGACGAGGTGCAGGTTGCGGAGTGGACGCCGGAGGGAATCCGGCTGGAGGTGCTCGTCAATCCGGGTGCCGACCGCACCCAGGCCGGCGACGAGGAGAGGGTCCTGGGCGAGCGTTCGCAGCGGGCGCTCCAGGGTGCCGGGCTGCTCGCGGATACGTGATCCCCCGGCGCCGAGCGCAAGTAACCTCTGAGCGATGACCTCGCGCCAGCGTCGACGCCACCGGCGGCGCGGCGGCGCTCTCAGCAAGCTGCTGTTCGCCGCCGTCGGCCTGCTCGCGGTCGCGGCCGCCGCGGTCCTCGTCGCCGGCGAGAAGGTGCTCTCGATCGCCGGGGACGCTCCGCCGCTCTCCGTCTGCCGCGCCACCGAGCAGGGCGGCAACTCGGTCATCCTTGCGGCGGACGGCAGCCGGCTCGGCTACGTCAAGTCCGATGAGGCGCGGGTGCCGGTCCCGGTCGGGCGGATCGCGAAGGACATCCAGGAGGCGACGATCGCGATCGAAGACCAGCGCTTTTACCAGCACAACGGCGTCGACTACGAGGGCGGCCTGCGGGCCCTGATCGAGAACCTCAGCGCCGGCAGGGTGGTCCAGGGTGGCTCGACGATCACGATGCAGCTGATGCGCAACATCTGCTTCAACAGCCAGAAGCGCGACGTCGAGCGCAAGATCCAGGAGGCCAAGCTGGCGATTGAGTACGAGAAGGAGCACTCGAAGAGCGAGATCCTCGGCCAGTACCTCAACTCGGCCTCCTACGGCACGATCGACGGCCGCACCGCGATCGGCGTCGAGGCCGCGTCGCGGATCTACTTCTCGAAGCCGGCATCGCGGCTGAGCGTCGGTCAGGCTGCGCTGCTGGCGGGCCTACCTCAGGCGCCCTCGGAGTACAACCCGTTGCTCAACCCCGCCGCCGCGAGGGAGCGTCGCAACCAGGTCCTGGGCAAGATGGCCGACCTCGGCTCGATCAGCGCCGAAGAGGCGCTCGCCGAAGAGGGAGGGGGCCTGCAGCTGGATCCCTCCAACGCCTACTCCCAGCGCCGCGAGCCCTACTTCTTCGACTACGTCGAGAAGGTCCTGATCGATACCTACGGGGTCAACACCGTCCGCAGGGGCGGCCTCAGGGTCCGCACGACGATCGAGCCCGCCTACCAGACGGTCGGCCGCGGGGCGATCGAGTCCGCCCTGCCCTACTCGACGGACCCGTCGGCGGCGCTGGTCGCGATCGACCCACGCAGCGGGTTCATCCGGGCGATGGCCTCGAGCGGCTCCTACGACTCGAGCCAGTACAACCTCGCGGCGCAGGGCCACCGCCAGCCGGGCTCGACCTTCAAGATGTTCGTGCTGACGACTGCGATCAAGCAGGGCATCGACCCCTACAACACCTACTACACGTCGAAGCCGCTCAGCCTCGACCTGCCGCAATGGGGCCACTGGGAGGTCCAGACCGCCGACGAGGGCTACCAGGGCACCGTGAACCTGCAGCAGGCGACGGTCAGCTCCGACAACACCGTCTTCGCCCAGCTCGACCTCGACGTCGGACCCGCCGAGGTCGCCGCCACGGCGAAGTCGATGGGAGTCACGAGCCCACTCGACGGCATCCCCGCCGAGGGCCTCGGCGGCCTGCGGATAGGGGTCTCCCCCCTGGAGATGGCCAACTCCTTCGCGACTCTCGCGGCGGGCGGGATCCACCGCAATCCGATCGCGATCCGAAGCGTCGAGTTCCCGGATGGCAGGACCGAGCACCCCGAGACCGCGGACCCGAGGCGGGTGCTGCCGCGAAACGTCGCCTACGAGGTCACCCGGATCCTCCACGACAACATCACCGGCGGCACCGGCACGGCCGCCTACACCGGTTGCTACGGGCAGGCCGGCAAGACAGGGACGACCGACAACTACGTCGACGCCTGGTTCGACGGCTACCAGCCCAACCTTGCGACCGCCGTCTGGGTCGGGTATCCCCAGTCCAACGACATCGAGATGACGAGCGTCCACGGGATCACGGTGTTCGGCGGCACCTTCCCGGCGGAGATCTGGAACTCGTTCTACAGCGGCGCCTCGATCCCCTGTGAGGAGTTCCCGGTCCCCGCCGAGCCGATCAGCTGGGCGCCGTTCTTCGGCAGCTACACCGCCTCGGCGCCGTCCCCGAAGAAACCCTCGGGCGCAAGCGTCGGCGGTGCCGGCGCGGCCGGCGGGACCTCTGCCGGCTCCACCCTCTATGACCCGGGCGCCTACGCCCCCGGAGCGGGTACCCAGCAACCGGTCCCCGCGCCGGCACCGGCGCCAGCCCCCGCTCCCGGCGGGGGGGTCGGCGGCGCTTCGCCAACCGGAGGCGGTACCTGAGCCGAGCCCTCCGCCGCGGTGCAGGACTCGCTGGGCTCGCGGCGCTCCTGGTCGCGGCTGTCCCGCTGGCGGCGCCGGGAACGAGCCTGGTGCCAGCGGCCGTCGGGGGCGGCCCCGGCTGGCTGCTCGGCATCTACGGCGAGGGAACGGGACTGGGGGCCGGTCCCTACCTGGCATTCCTCTGCCTTGCCTTCGTCGCCTATCTCTTCGTCCTCGCCGGCGCCGAGTCGATCAGCCGGCGGCTGCTTTGGTCGGTGATCGTCATCGCGGTCCTCGCCTTCGCCCTCGCCCCGCCGCTGCTCTCGCAGGACGTCTTCAGCTACATCTCCTATGCCCGTCTGGGCGCCGACCACGGCCTCAACCCCTACACCCACACCCCGGCCGACTACGCCGGCGACCCCGCCTTCATCCACGTCGGCTGGCCCGACACGGTCAGCGCCTACGGTCCCCTATTCACCCTGCTCAGCTACCCGCTCGGCTCGCTTCCGGTCGCCGCCGCGCTCTGGTTGCTGAAGGGGATCTCGGCCGCGTCGGTGCTGGGCGTCGCCGCGATCTGCGCCCGCCTCGCGCCCGGGCGGGGCGTGGATCCCCGCACCGCGGCGGCCTTCGTCGCCCTCAACCCGCTGGTCCTCGTCCACGTCGTCGGCGGCGCCCACAACGACGCCCTGGCGATGCTGATGGCGATGGCCGGGGTCGCCGGGGTGCTGGCCCTGCGCGAGGCCGCGGGAGCCGTGGGCCTGATCGCCGCGGCGGCGATCAAGGTCTCGTCCCTCTTCATAGCCCCCTTCGCCCTGCTCGGCTCGGTGCGGCAGGGACGGCTCGCCCTCGGCGCCGCGATCTCCCTGGCGCTGCTCGCCGCGGCGGCACTGGTGGCCTTCGGCCCGCACGCGCTCGACGCCGTCGGCCTCGCCGGGGAGAACCAGGCGCGCAACGGGCACCGCAGCATCTCCTACCTCCTCTCGCTGGCGAGCGGGATCGACGTCGACGCGATCCGCGCTCTCGCCCTCGCCGCCTACGCCGGCGCGCTCGCCTGGCTCCTGCGCTGGGTCTGGCGTGGCGAAGACTGGGTCCGCGCCTCCGGCTGGGCCGGGTTCGGCCTGCTGTTGGCGAGCGGCTGGGTCCTTCCCTGGTACCTGATCTGGCCCCTGCCCCTGGCGGCTATCTCCCGCGACCGCCCACTCGCCGTCGGCGTCCTCGCCCTCACGGCCCTGCACCTGGCAACCCGCGTGCCGATCTAGGGAGGATCGGCCCGCTCGGCCCGCTCGGCCCGCTGCCCTCCGACCTCCGGCCTCTGGCCTCCGCTCTGTGCCGCGTCGTCCCTGCGACCGAGCAGTGTCACCGCCCCGACGTAGATCAACTCGACCACCGTCAGCGTCGCCCTGACCGCGATCGCGATCACCGCGCCCACGGCAAAGCTGCCGCTCGGCAGCGCCACCTTGACCGCCCAGGCGAAGGCGGCGTCGCGCACCCCGAGCCCCGCCGGGGCGACGAGGGTGACGAGGGCGGCGACGAAGCCGAACGCCTGCGCCGAGCCGACGACGAGGATCTTGTCGGGAGGGATGTAGTGGACCGAGCGGGCGGCGAAGTAGACGCCGACCGAGACGACACCCCAGTTGAGCGTGTAGAAGGCGAGCATCGCGATCACGCCCCGCAGCGGCATCGTTTCCGGAAGCGGCTGGCGCCCGAACGCGCGCAGCACCCGGGTCGAGAGGGGGCCGAAGACGCGCGGGCTGAGAACGAGGATCGCCGCCGGCACGACCAGCAGCACCGCCCAGCGGCCCGGCTGGCCCTGGAGGTCGGGGTGGCTGATCAGGAAGTAGCTGGCGAAGGCGACACCGGAGGCGGCCGAGATCGCCTGCTCGTAGACGATGCTGGCGAGGGTGATCCGCCGTGGAACGCCGGCGCGCTCGGAGAGGACGAGGCGGCCGAGCAGGTAGAGGACGCTTCCGGGGACATAGCGGGCGAGCAGCGGCTGGCCCCAGGCGACCTGGGCGCGGACCGCCGAGAGCCTGAAGCCGAGGAAGCGCAGGATCAGGTCCCAGCCGACGGCGCCGAGGACATAGAAGACCGGGAGCACCGCCAGCGCCGGCAGCAGCCAGATCAGGTCGAAATGGACGCCCTTCTTCTGCAGCTCGCCCCACTGGTTGATCACGGTGAGGACGAGGAAGCCGAAGATGACGACCGCGACCCCGAGCTGCAGGGCGACCCGAAGCGGCCGGCTGCTGGGCGGCCGGCTGCCGATGCGCGCGCCCAGCTCTCCGAGGCGGTGCAGAAGTGGCTCGCGGCGGTCCACGGGCCGCTGACCTTAGTGGCGCCCCCGTCGACTTGCTCGGGACAGCGGGCGACGGCCGCAGGCCCGACAATGCGTCCATGGGCGAGTTCGAGCTACTGGCGAGGCTTCGCGAACGGCTGCCGGCGGCTGCCGGCCGGGTCCGGCTGGGGAGCGGTGACGATGCCGCGATAACCGTCCCCGGCGGCGCCACCGCGACCTCGGTCGACGCGATCGTCGATGGCGTGCACTTCCGCCGTGAGCTGATGACACCGCGGGCGATCGGCCGTCGCGCGCTCGCCGTCAGCCTCTCCGACCTGGCGGCGATGGGAGCGGCCCCGGGCGAGGCCTACGTCGTCGCCGGCATTCCCACCGACCTCGACGAGGGCGAGGCCCTGGAGATTCTCGACGGGGTCGCCACCCTGGCCTCGGAGTGCGGGGTCACCCTCGCGGGGGGCGACGTCACCCGCTCACCGGCGCTCACCCTGACGGTCACCGTCGTCGGGCACGCTGAGCGGCCCGAGGATTTCGTCACCCGCGATGGTGCCCGGCCCGGAGACGCGCTGCTGGTGACGGGCGAACTGGGAGGGGCGGCGGCGGCGCTGCTGCTTCAGGAGCGCCCGCAGCTGGCCGAGGGTCTCGACCTCAGCGACGCCACGCGCCGGGCTCTCGCGGCCAGGCTGCTCGATCCAGCGCCCCGGCTCGAGGCGGGCGCGGCGCTGGCGGCCGCAGGGGCCGACGCGATGATCGACATCAGCGACGGTCTCGGCGGCGACGCCCGCCACCTCGCCGAGGCCTCCGGCGTCGGGATCCACATCGACGCCACCCGGCTGCCGCTGAGCGAAGGAGTGAGGGAGGTCGCGGCGGCGTCGGGATTCGAGGATCCGGCCGAGCTGGCGGTCTCGGGGGGCGAGGACTACGAGTTGCTGGCCTGCGTTCCCGCGGCGAGCGTGGCGGCGGCGGGTGCAGCGCTGGCGGCGGCGGGGACCCGAATCACCCGGGTCGGCGTGGTCGTCGCCGGGGCTGGCGTCGAGATCAGCTCGAGCGGTGGCCGCCGGCTGCCGCCCGGCGGCTATGACCAGCTGGCCCACGGCCGGAGCTGAGCGGTGAGCCCAGGAATGTCCGGAATCCACGCCGGTCGAGCATCGCCTCGGCGATAAGTCCCGGCGCGGGCTTGTAGTGGCCGGTCTCAACCAGCGCTTTCAGGTGACTGGGTGTCATTCTTCTTCTCCTGGCGGGCAACGTCTCTCCTCTTGGTCCCCTTATCGGCCCGTTTGGTCCGATCATTAGTTTTTGGTACTCGCACATGCGTCCACCGAAACCGGCAAGACGATCGCAGGTCCGTAGGACGACACGAAACCGCGACAGCCCCGTAGCCGGGAACGTCGGTTCGGGGCGGCTCGCGGCGGAGCGGCTCTAACCTCTTCGTATGCCAGAGGGATCCGCTCGGATCCTCCTCGTCGATGACGAGGAGGCGGTTCAGAAGCTGCTCAGCTACCCGCTTCGAAAGGACGGCTTCGAGGTCGTCTCGGCCGTGGACGGCCAGGAGGCACTGCTGCGCTTCGCCGAGGGCCGCTTCGACCTCGTGATTCTCGACCTGATGCTGCCGAAGCTCGACGGGGTCGAAGTCTGCCGGCGGTTGCGATCCCGAAGCCAGGTGCCGATCATCATGCTGACCGCGAGGGGCGACGAGATGGACAAGGTCGCTGGCCTCGAGATGGGCGCCGACGACTACATCACCAAGCCCTTCTCGATGCGTGAGTTCCGCAGCCGGGTGAAGGCTGCGCTGAGGCGCTCGCGGATGCCGGGTGCAGGGCCCGGCGAGGAGCCGATCTCCAGCGGGGAGCTCGAGATCGACTTCGCGCGGCGCTCGGTCAGGGTCCGGGACGAGGAGGCGCAGCTGACCTACGTCGAGTTCGAGATCCTGGCGGCGCTGGCCCGCTCTCCCGGACGGGTCCTCGGCCGCGAGACGCTGCTCGAGCACGTCTGGGGAGACTCCGAGTTCCGCGACCCGCGCACGGTCGATGTCCATATCCGCCACCTGCGCGAGAAGCTCGAGACCGAGCCGAAGGAGCCCGAGTACCTGTTCACGGTGCGCGGGGTCGGCTACCGCTTCCGCGAAGAGCGCCGTTGAGCCTGCGCACCCGTCTCGTCCTCCTCTTCGTCGCGATCACGGCTGCCGCGGTCGGCTTCGTCTATCTCTACGTCGTTCCGCAGCTGCGCTCGAGCCTTACCGCCCAGAAGCTCTCGCGCCTCGAAGACGAGGGCAACCGGCAGGGGCTGCGCCTGCAGCGGGCGATCGGCCAGGGCCTCTCTCAGCCACAGCTCGACGCGCTTCTGCGCCAGATATCCCAGATCACCGACTCGCGGGTGACCATTCTCGGAGTGCGGCCGGGCGAGCGGGCCCCCTCCTTCGTCGTCGCCGATTCCGAGCTCGAGCGCGGTCCCGTGGGCGGCGGATTCGAGACGGCCGCGAGGGCCGTCGCCGACGGGGCCGAGGCCGCCGGCGTCGAGTCGATCGCTGGGGCCCGCTCCGCCGAGGTGGCACTGCCGCTGCCGCGGGGCGACCCGGTCTGGATCGCTGTCTACTCCGAGCCCCTGGCGGAGGTCGAGGACAACGTCGCTCTGATCAAGCGCCAGATCCTGATCGCCGGCGCGATCGCCCTGGTGCTGGCGCTGATCGCCGGCTACTACGCGGCGCGTGCACTCTCCCGCCGGCTCGGCCGGCTCGAGGACGCCGCCCGGAAGGTCGCAGACGGCGACTTCGCGACGCCGATCCCGGTCGACTCATCCGACGAGCTCGGCCAGCTCGCGCGCACCTTCAACGACATGCAGCGCCGCCTCGCCGACCTCGACAGCGCCCGCAAGCAGTTCATCACCAACGCCTCGCATGAGCTGCGAACACCGATCTTCTCGCTCGGCGGCTTCGTCGAGCTGCTCGAGGACGAGGACCCCGATCCGGTCGCCCGGGCGGAGTTCGTCCACACGATGCGTGAGCAGATCGAGAGGCTGACGAAGCTGACGACCGACCTGCTCGACCTCTCGCGACTCGATGCCGGCGAGCTCGAGGTCAGCGCCCGGACGGTCGACCTCGGCATGCTCGCAACCGAGGCTGCACGGGAGTTCGGGCCGGTGGCCGACCGGCGTGGCTCGCGACTGCAGGTGAGAACTCCGCAGGAGAGCGCCTACGCGTTCGCAGATCCCGACCGGACGCTGCAGATCATCCGTATCCTCCTCGACAACGCCCTCACCCACACCCCCGAGGGCACCAAGGTGACCGTGACGACCTACAACGAAAACTCAAGGGCGGTTCTGACCGTCTCCGACGAGGGTCCCGGGGTGCCAAAACGGGTGCAGGAGCGCATGTTCGAGCGCTTCTACACCGGGGACTCCGTCGGTGGCTCCGGGCTCGGCCTCGCGATCGCCCGCGAGCTCGCCCAGAGGATGGGAGGACGGATCGCCGTCACCTCGAGCAAGGGGTTCACCGCCTTCAGCCTCGACCTCCCGCCGGCCCCGGCGCCGGCGGCCACGGGCGCGTCCCAGATCGAGGCGAACGCGTGAGCGGCCACATCCGGCAACGCCCCCGCGGGCCCGGCCCGCGGATGGCCGGGATCGCCCTCGCCGCGGCTCTCGCGATCACTACCGCCGGGGTTCTCGCCGCCTGCGGCGGCTCCGGCGAGAAGACCGTCACCGTCACCTCGGCCGGCGTCACGAAGACCAGCAGGCAGGTGGTCGTGCAGGCCGCCTCGCGCGGCTTCGACGCCGCCAGAGTCTTCGAGCAGGCGTCACCGGGCGTGGTCACGATCCGCTCGATCTTTGGCGCCGGCGCCGCCGAGGGCTCTGGAATCGTCCTCAACTCCGACGGTGAGATCGTCACCAACGCCCACGTCGTCACCGAGGGCAGCGGCGCCGACCGCAGCGCCGCCGACCAGGTCTTCGTCGAGTTCCCGGACCGCAATGTCGTTCCCGCCGACGTGCTCGGATTCGACCCCTTCGCAGACGTCGCCCTGCTCAAGGTCGAGCCCGACGGCTTCGACCTGCAGCCGCTCGAGCTTGGAGACGACTCCAAACTCGTCGTCGGCCAGCCCGTGGCGGCGATCGGCAGTCCCTTCGGCGAGCAGCAGTCGCTCTCGGTCGGGGTCGTCTCCGCGACCGACCGCTCGGTCAAGTCGCTGACCCAGTTCCAGATCGAGGGTGCGATTCAGACCGACGCCTCGATCAACCCGGGCAACTCGGGCGGCCCGCTGCTCGACGCGGCCGGCAGGGTGATCGGCATCAACCAGCAGATCGAGACCCAGTCGGGCGCCAATGACGGCGTCGGCTTCGCCGTCCCGATCTCCGCCGTGAAGCGCTCGATCGCGCAGCTGCGCGACAACGGCGAGGCCAACTACGCATACATCGGCGTCTCCAGCCAGGCGCTCTATCCCCAGCTCGCGCAGAAGCTCGGGCTCGACGCCGACTTCGGCGGCCTGATCGCGGAGGTCGTCCCCGGCGGTCCCGCCGACGACGCCGGGCTCAACGGCGGAAGCGATCGGATCCGCTTTCAGGGTGGCGCCTACAGGGCCGGCGGCGACGTGATCATCTCCGTGGACGGCCGCGAGGTCGTGCGTCCCGACGACCTCTCCCGGCTGATTTCCTCCCACGCCCCCGGGGATACGGTGACGCTGCAGATCCTTCGCGACGGCTCGAGGCAGGATGTCGAGGTGACGCTGGGCACACGGCCTACGAGCGTCTCCGGCGGCTGAGCGTCTAGCATCCCGCGGCCGCGGTCGCCATGGCGCCCGCGGCCCGCCGTCGGACCGAGACAACAGACAGAGACCACCCTTGCTTCAGGAAGTCGCGCTTGGCCAGAAGTCACTGGCCGACTACACCCACATCGTCGGCCGGCCGCTTGTCGAGCGGATCCGCGAGCTCTCCTCCGCACTCGAGGGCAAGCGGGTCCTGCACGTGAGCGCGACAGCGTTCGGCGGCGGCGTCTCGGAGATTCTCTACACGATCGTGCCGCTGATGCGCGACGTCGGCCTCGACGCCCACTGGCAGGTGATCTTCGGCAGGGAGGAGTTCTTCAACGCGACCAAGCTCCTGCACAACTCGCTGCAGGGCGACCCGGCAACGCTGAGCGCCGAGCAGTGGCAGCTCTTCGACGAGATCAACGCCCTCAACGCCGGCGGCCTCCAAGGGGAGTGGGACCTGGTCGTGGTCCACGACCCGCAACCGATTGGCCTGCGCCGCGGCGCCCTCGACCAGGGCGGGAGGTGGATCTGGCGCTGCCACATCGACCTCTCCGAGCCCAACCCGGAGCCGATCGAGCGGCTGATGCCGCTGATGGCCGAGTACGACGCCTCCGTCTGGCACATGCCCTCCTATGTCCCCGCCAGGATGAGCGAGAACCCGGGGATCCGGATCATCCCGCCCGCGATCGACCCGCTCTCGCCGAAGAACATGGCCTTCTCCCCCGAGGACGCCGCATTCGTCTGCGAGCAGTTCGGGATCGATGTCGACCGGCCGCTGATCACGCAGGTTTCGCGCTTCGACCCCTGGAAGGACCCGATCGGTGTGATCGACGCCTACCGCAAGGTCACCGAGGAGGTCGCCGACGTGCAGCTGGCTCTGGTCGGATCGATGGCCACCGACGACCCCGAGGGCTGGGATTTCTTCCAGAAGACCTTCAAGTACGCGAAGTCCGATCCCGACATCAAGATTCTCAACAACCTCAACAACGTCGGGGCGATCGAGGTCAACGCCTTCCAGTCGCAATCCGACGTGGTCCTGCAGAAGTCGATCCGCGAGGGCTTCGGCCTGACGGTGACCGAGGCACTGTGGAAGGGCCGCCCCACCGTCGCCGGCAACGTCGGCGGGATCCCGCTGCAGATCAAGGACGGTGACACCGGCTACCTGGTTGACTCCGCAGAGGAGTGCGCCCGGCGCTGCGCCGGGATCCTCGCCGACCCGGAGCTCGGCAAGCGCCTCGGCCGCGCCGGCAAGGAGCACGCCCGCGAGCACTTTCTCACCCCGCGCCTGCTTCGCGACTGGCTGCAGCTCTTCAGCGAGCTCAGCTGAGGAGCTCGATCAGGCCGCGGATCACGAGCGCGGCCCCGACCCCGCCGGTGCCGTAGATCGCGATCCGCCGTCCGTGGCTCATGATCCAGGCCTTGAAGCGCTCGACCGCCCGCGGCGTCCACTCCGGAGCGAAGGTGTAGCCGATCAGCGGCAGCTCGAGCAGCGCCAGCATGATCAGGTTGAAGCCGATCACGGTGATCACGGTCTCGGCGTTGCTCAGGTTCTGCTTGTCGATCGCGGCGAGGCCGGCGAGGTAGGAGCCCCCCGGCAGGGTCAGCAGGGCGCCGACGACGAAGGTGTCGCGGGCCGAGCCCTTGCTGAGGAACTGCTGCCAGCGCGGCGTCTTCTGCGGCTTGCCCTCCTGCTTCAGCCGGCGACGCTCGCGGAGCCCCTGGTCGCGCCCGCTCCTGAGGACGAGCGACAGCACGAGCAGGAGACCCCCGAGAGTCAGGTCGGCCGCCGGGCTGAGGGTGTGCTGCGCTGTGCTGACGCTGCCCGATCCCTGCAGCGAGAAGGCGATCAGCAGGCCAAGCGTGATGCTCGTCATCAGCGCCCCGAGCAGGTAACCGACGAGCAGCCGCTTCGGTTTCGGGAGAAGCAGCATCACGGTCGTCGCCGCGAGCAGGGTCGGGTTGAATGCCGCGGTCAACGAGAAGAGGAGGACCCTGTCCACGCGCGAGCGACTCTAGTCCGCCCCGGGGTCGCCACCGGGCCTCCACAGGGGTCGGCGGCGGGCGCTGGGTAGGCTTCGGACGGTGAGCCCCGACCGCGACCAGCCGCTGATCATCGTCTCCAACCGCGGACCGGCGCAGTTCGAGATCGACGAGATGGGAAGGCGGACGGTTCGCCGCGGTGGCGGTGGGCTGGTGACCGCGATCTCGGGGCTGGTCACGCACCGCGACGCGCTCTGGATCGCCTCGGCGATGACCGACGAGGACGTCGTCGTCTCGGAGGAGAGCGGCGGTGGCCCGGTCGAGATCGCGATCGAAGGGATCTCCTACCGGCTCTGCCTGATCGACAGCGATCCGCATGCCTACGACCGCTTCTACAACGTCATCGCCAACCCGATCCTCTGGTTCATCCAGCACTACCTCTGGGACCTCTCCAACGCCCCCGACATCCGCCAGGAGGAGCTCGACGCCTGGGACTACGGCTACCAGGTCGTCAATCGCGACATCGCCGAAGGCGTCCTGCGCCAGATCGAGGGGCAGGAGCAGCCGCTGGTGATGCTCCACGACTACCACCTCTACACCGCGCCGGGAATGATCCGCGAGGTGCGCCCCGACGCCCTCCTCCACTTCTTCGTCCACATTCCCTGGTCGCAGCCGGACAGCTGGCGGGTCCTGCCGGGACGTATCCGCGAGGCGATCTTCCGCGGCATGCTCGCCAACGACATCATCGGCTTCCACACCGGCGCCTACTGCCGCAACTTCCTGCGCTGCTGCGACGAGCTGATGGAGGTCGACGTCGACTTCCGCCATGGCAGGGTCATCCACCCGGGCGGAGAGACCCTGGTCCGCGCCTACCCCCTCTCGATCGACGCCGAGCGGCTGGCGCGTGCGGCCGCGACCGAGGAGGTCGCCGAGGCCGAGCGCGAGGTCCTCGAGCGCCGGCGCGAGTACCTGATCATCCGCGTCGACCGCGCTGACCTCTCGAAGAACGTTCTGCGCGGCTTCACCGCCTTCGACACCTTCCTACAACAGCATCCCGAGTTCCGCGAGAAGGTGACATTCATCGCCCACCTGCAGCCCTCGCGCCAGGACGTGCCCGAGTACGCCGAGTATCTGGAGCGAATCGAGGCGCTTGTCGCAGTCGTCAACCACCGCCACGGGACGACCGACTGGATGCCGATCGACCTCAAGATCTACGAGAACTTCAACGACGCCGTCGCTCGCTACAAGCATTTCGACCTGCTGATGGTCAACGCGATCTTCGACGGGATGAACCTCGTCGCCAAGGAGGCCCCTGCGGTCAACACCCGCAACGGGGTCCTGATGCTCTCCGAGAACACGGGCTCGCACGAGGAGCTTGCCGACTGCGCCCTCTCCGTCAACCCCTTCGACATCCAGGAGCAGGCGGACACGATCTTCCGCGCCCTGACGATGGACCCCGAGGAGAAGCGGCTGCGGGCCGAGCGGCTGAAGGAGATCATCTACTCGCGAAACCCCGGGGACTGGGTCGATGAGCAGCTCGACGACATCAGGGCGCTGCAGGAGGAGCTGGGCGAGGTGGCGGCCCCCGAGTGAGCGTGCGGGGGAGCACAGCGGGGCGGCTCCTGTGCGGCGCCGCCTGTCCCGCGCTGCTCGTCGCGCTCGTCCTCCTCGTCGCAGGCTCGGGGGCTGCTCCGGGGGCGAGCGGTTCGGGGGCTGCTCCGAGCGCGAGCGGTTCGGAGGCTGCGCGGGGCGCAGCAGGCTCGGGGGCTGCGCCGGGCCGCCAGGGCGTGGAGAGGGCCAAGCGCCCACCGCTTCACCGCTGCAACCTCGGCGCGCGCAGGCCCTTCCGCTGTGGCCACGTGATGGCTCCCGCGCTGCGCGGGAACCCGTTGCCGGGGAAGCAGAAGGTCGCCTTTGCCCTGCGGGGAAGGCGCGAGCGCGACCGTCCATCCCTGGGGACGATCGTCGCCGTCGAGGGCGGGCCCGGGTTCGCCGCAACCGACGGGCCCTATGCCCGCTCGCTGATCGCAGCGCTCGGTCCGGTGCTGCGCCGGCGCGAGCTGCTGCTGATCGACGAGCGCGGGACCGGCCGCTCATGGGCGATCGACTGCCCCGGCCTGCAGAAGGGGCTGATCTCCGAGCAGATCGCGACCGGCGAGTGCGCAGATCAGCTCGGCCGCCGCTTCGCTGCCTATACGAGTGCCGAGGCCGCCGACGACATCGACGTCGTCCGCCGCTCGCTCGGTCTCGGTCGGGTGATCCTCTACGGGGATTCCTACGGGACGCTGGAGGGGCAGGCCTACGCGGTACGCCACGCCTCGGCGCTTCGGGGCCTCATCCTCGACTCCGCCTACCCGGCCGACGATCCCTACTACCGCACCCTCTACCCGGCCTTCCGCACAGGCATGCGGATCGCCTGCCGGCGCTCGCCGCAGTGCTCGGGCAACGCCTTCGGGCGCTTCCGCGGCGTCGTCGACCGCTTCCATGCCGCCGGCCGGCGCACCGGGGATCTGCTCGGGTTCGCGCTCGAGGCGGGGACCCTGGCGCCGCGCTCCTACCTCAGCCTCGACCAGGGCGACCGGCGCTTCCTCCGTGGCCACCCCCGACGTCTGAACAGGCTGATCGCGCCGGGACCGCCGGGCTTCGGCGACCCCCACGCCTTCTCCTACGGCCTCGAGATCGCCGTCGAGTGCAACGACTATCCGCTGCTGTGGAATCCGCGGGCCCCGATCAACGAGCGGATCCGCCAGCTCTCAGCCTCGGTCACGCGTCTGCCGCGCAGGCACTTCGCCCCCTTCACACGGCGCGAGTACCTGCTCTCGGCCGAGGCCCGCCTGACCAACTGCCTGACCTGGCCGCCGCCTCCGGCCGGCGGCGTCGAGCGCCCGGTGCCGAAGGGTTGGAAAGCGCCAGAGAGCCTGCCAACCCTGGTGCTGGCCGGCGAGCTCGACGACATCACCTCGGTCAGGGAGGCGCGCCAGACCGCCCGCCGCTTCCCGCGCTCGCGCCTCTACGTGGTTCCCAACCGCGGCCACGTCTCGAGCCTCTACTTCCCCTTCGTCTCGCCCGCAGTCGGCGTCATCCGCAACTTCATCCGCAATCACTAGGTATCGGGAGCGTCAGGGCACCTTGGCGCCGGGGCTAGGCGGGCGCGTCAGGGCAGCTTGGCCGCCCGGCGATCGCGATGGGTGGATTTCGACGATATGGGGGACGGATTCCACCCGTCGCTGATCCCAGCGTCATCGGGGCGCGAACTCCTGTGAGCCGTCACCGGGAGGAGGTGGTGGTGGTGATGGTGCCGGCGGTGCGGGCGGAGCCAGAGGGGTCGGGGGTGCCGGGGCCCGTGGCGGCGATGCGGGCGCCGTAGACCGCGGCCCCGGGTGGTCGTGGCGGCGACCGGTGGAGCCCCCGCGGTGCGGCGGCCGGCGCCTCGTCGTCCCGTGCTTAGCGGCCCCGCCCCTTGCAGCCCGGCCGCTCGCAGCCCGGTCCTTCGCAGCCCGGCCGCTCGCAGCCCGGCCCCTCGCAGCCCGGCGGGTGGGCGACTTCCCCTGCCGCCGCCGGGCCGTGGACCCGGCGCGGTGATTCCGGAGCATGGCCGCCCGGCGCCCGGGCGGCGCGGTCGCGGCGGTGGGCGCCGGTTCCCTCGGCAAACCGACATCGGCTGCGAGCCGCGGCGGGGCCGGTGCCTCGAGCATCCCCGGCGCGAGGGCGACTCCGGCCAGCGCCACGGCCGCCGCGATCACCGCTCTCACCGCGCTCGGCCAGCGGACGCGCATCCTTCCCATTCCTCGATGAGCCGCCAGGTCGCCGCTCTCTCCCCCGCCGCTGATTCGGCGGTCTCATGCGGCTCATCGCTATAGTCCGCCGCCGCTTTGGCTGAGTCGCGCGAATACGAACTGGTCCTCATGCTCGACCCCGGGTTGGAGGACGCTGCCCGCGACGCGCTCGCGCAGGAAGCTCGCGGTCAGATCGAGTCCGGCGGCGCCCTCAAGCACGAGAACACCTGGGGCGTGCGGAAGATGGCCTACGAGATCGAGCAGCACACCGAGGCCGACTATCGCTGGTTTCGCTTCGAGGCTCCGAGTGAGCTCCTCGGCCAGCTCGACCACAACCTCAAGATCACCGACGGTGTCCTTCGCTTCCGGGTCTTCAGGGTCGATCCTGAAGCCCCCGTGCTTGGTGCACCACCCGCGGCCGGCGCTCCAGCGCCTTCGCGCGATCGCGGCGATCGCGGGGAGCGCGGCGATCGCGGATCTCGCAACGAGCACCGCGACGAGGAGTAGCGGCCCCGAAGCTCGAGTGCTTTGCCCGCAGTTTGGGCCAATTGCCTTTGCCGAGGGGGGGAGATCGCGCCGATCGCCCTCTTAGACTGCTGTCCAGAAACCAGATCGAGGAGAGCGAGAGAGAAGTGGCAGCCACAAACATCAACAGGGTCATCCTGACCGGGAATCTGACCCGGGATCCGGAGCTTCGAAGCACGCCGAGCGGCACCTCCGTCTGCAGTCTTCGGCTCGCGGTCAACAGTCGCCGCAAGAACGCAAGCGGAGAGTGGATCGACAAGCCCAACTACTTCGACATCACCGTCTGGGGCGCGCAGGGCGAGAACTGCTCGAACTACCTCAGCAAGGGGCGGCCGGTCGCGATCGACGGGCGCCTCGAGTGGCGTGAGTGGGAGGCCAAGGACGGCACCAAGCGCCAGAACGTCGAGGTGATCGCCGACTCGGTCCAGTTCCTCGGCTCCCGCGACGGCGGTGGTGGCGGTGGTGGCGAGGGCAACGGAAACGGCTTCACCGCCGGCTCCGACGTGCCGGCCGACACCTCGGACTTCGACGGCGCCGCGGTCGGCAGCAGCGGCGACGACGACATCCCCTTCTAGGCCCCCGGGAGCTCCACGGGAGGGCCCTGCCCCCGAGGTTCGCGGGTGGGGCCCGTAAGGTCCAGGTTCTGAGCCCAGGGTCGGGAGTTGGGAGGGCCAGGCCCGCGGGGCTCCGCAAGGGGCCTGCGCCCCGGTCCACGGGTGGGGGCGCGGGTGGGGGCCTCGTGATTTGGAGCCAGTCGCTACGATCCCGTTGTTCGGCTCGCCCGGTCAACCGCCGGGCGACTTCTACGTAAGGACACCGGAAACGTGGCAAGGACCAGAGAAGCACCAGCGCGTCGCGGCCGTCGGCCTTCCGACAGGATGCGCCCGCGCAAGTACACGCGGCTCAACGTCGACGAGATCGACTACAAGGACCTCAATCTTCTGCGGCGCTTCATCTCCGACAAGGGCAAGATGCGCTCGCGCCGCGTCACCGGACTCTCGCGCAAGCACCAGCGCCAGCTCGCAGTGGCGGTGAAGCGCGCCCGGGAGATCGCACTGCTGCCCTACGTCGGGGAGCGCTGATGGCGCAGGCGATCCTCCTCGCCGACGTCGAGGACCTCGGCAGCCGCGGCGACGCGGTCGACGTCTCCCCCGGGTACCTCCGCAACTACCTGGTGCCGCGCAAGCTTGCCCAGCCGGCGACCGACGCCGCACTGCTCGAGGCGCAGCGTCGCCGTGAGGCCGCCGAGCGCGCCGAGCGCGAGGCCGCGGCCCGGGCCGAGCAGACGGCGGCCCTGCTCTCGAAGACCGTGCTGACGATCCACCATCGCGCCGGCGAGGACGGCAGGCTCTTCGGATCCGTCACCACGAAGGAGATCGCCGAGGCGATTCGCGACGCCCGCGACCTGCGCATCGACCGGCGCAAGATCAGGCTCGAGCAGCCGATCCACGAGACCGGCACCTATATGGTCGACATCGAGATCCCCGGCGGCGCCGTCGCCTCGGTGAAGACGATCGTCGCCGAGCAGAAGTAGCTCCCGGCGCTCCGGGTAAGCGCCGTAGAACTAGCTCCTGGCGCTTTGGAGAAGCGCCGTCACACTTCCGCGCGCGAAAGGTTGCGGAAAACCCGCATTCCCCGCGCACGGCTCCACTCGCGGTGTGGTTTGGTGGTGGCGGCCCGAGGGAGCGGCGACGCAGCAGCGTTCCGCCGACCTGGACCCGACACTGATTGGCGATGGCGCAGAACCCCACAAGCCAGGTCCCACCCCAGAACATCGAGGTCGAGGAGTCCGTCCTCGGCTCGATGCTGGTGGCGCAGGGAGCGCTGACTCGGGTCATCGACGAGGTCAAGCTGAAGCCCGAGGACTTCTACCTCGACAAGCACCAGATCGTCTTCTCCCGCATCCACGACCTCTACGCCGCCTCGAAGCCGGTGGACGAGCTGAGCGTGATCGAGGCGCTGACCCAGCACGGCCAGATCGAGGACGCCGGCGGCAAGCACTACGTCTCCGAGCTCGCGGCAAAGGTCCCGGCCGCCGGCAACGCCAAGCACTACGCCGAGATCGTCCAGCAGAACGCCCTCCTGCGGCGGCTGCTCGGCGCCGGCCAGGAGATCCAGTCGTGGGTCCATGAACGCGAGGGTGAGCCGAGGATCCTCGCCGAGCGGGCAGAGAAGCTCCTCTTCGAGGTCGCCCACGAGGAACAGGCGAGCGACTTCCGCCGCGTCGATGAGATCCTGATCGACGAGCTCGACCGCCTCGAGAAGCTCTCCAGCGGCGAGACCGAGATGACCGGAACTCCCTCGGGATTCCGCGACATCGACAGCATCACCGGGGGGTTCCAGCCGGGGAACCTGATCGTCTTGGCGGCACGACCGGCGATGGGGAAATCGGCGATCGTCGCCAACATGGCCGAGAACATGTCAATGAAGTACGACCTTCCGGTCGCGTTCTTCTCGATGGAGATGTCGGAGGTCGAGCTGGCGCAGCGCTTCATCGCCTGCCGGGCGCGGATTCCCGGAGAGAGGCTGCGCAAGGGGAAGGTCTCGCAGAAGGACTGGCCGAAGGTGGTGCGGGCCTGCAACGAGCTCGAGCGCGCTCCGCTGTGGATCGACGACTCCTCCGACCTCGGAATGCTCGACCTGCGAGCGAAGGCGCGGCGGCTGCACGCCCAGGAGCAGTCACGTGGCGGCCTTGGAGCCGTGATCGTCGACTACATGCAACTGATGCGCGCTGATGACCCGAGGGCGAACCGGGTCGAGCAGGTCGGCCAGATGAGCCGCGGGCTGAAGATCCTCGCCCGCGAGCTGGACATTCCCGTGATCGCGATCAGCCAGCTCTCCCGCGCCCCCGAGCAGCGGCCCGACAAGCGGCC
Source organism: uncultured Actinomycetes bacterium (assembly GCA_963781345.1). Lineage (GTDB taxonomy): Bacteria > Actinomycetota > Thermoleophilia > Solirubrobacterales > 70-9 > JBBRHQ01. Next base: position 409,497 of record CAWAFQ010000013.1, on the reverse strand, counting down.
GATCCTCTCCGACCTGCGTGAGTCCGGCCAGATCGAGCAGGACGCCGACGTCGTCGCCTTCCTCTACCGCGACGAGTACTACGACCCCGACACCGAGGACCAGGGGATCGCCGAGCTGATCGTCGCCAAGCACCGCAACGGGCCGATCGGAAGGGCCCGGCTCGCATTCATCGAGCGCTTCCCGCGCTTCCTCGACCGCGCCCAGGACGACCGGCCGATTGAGCAGCCTGCGGGCGAGGGCCCACCCGTCGCCGACGCCGCCGGGATCTGATGGCCATCTCCGCCGCAAGCCGGCTCGAGGCCGAGCCCGCGTGTCCGCTGGGCGTCTGCGACGGCTCTGGTTGGATCCTCGGCCCCGAGGACGTCGCCCGCCCCTGCGACTGCAGGGCGCAGCGGATCGGCAGGGCGCGGACGAAGGGTGTCTCCTCGGTGATTCCGGCGCGCTACCGCGGGGTCTCCTTCGAGCGCCCTCCGGTGACGCAGATCGATGCGATGGTGGTGCGGATCGTCCGCCGCTGGGTCGAGGAGCTCGATCAGAACCTCGCCGCCGGCCGCGGCCTCTGGCTGATGGGCGACACCGGCACCGGCAAGACGACGCTGGCGATGCTGGTCTCGCGGATGGCGCTGGAGGCCGGCCACTCGGTCGCGATCTACTCGCTGCCGAAGCTGCTGGCGCGGATCAGGCGCACCTACGACTCCGAGCCGGGCGGCGACTCCTACCTCTCCTTCTTCGAGCGGCTGACCTCGGTAGACCTGCTCCACATCGACGACCTCGGTGCCGAGAAGCGCTCCGACTGGGTCCTCGAGCAGCTCTACGCGCTGGTCAACGAGCGCTACGAAGCCGAGCGATCGATGCTGGTGACAACGAACCTCGACCAGCAGCAACTCGAGGAGCAGATCGGTCCGCGGACGGTCTCGCGCCTGGTCGAGATCTGCGGCGACCCGCTGCCGCTCTTCGGTCCTGACAAGCGGATCCAGGCGCACCGGCCCGGGGCCTGAGCGCCGCCGCCCGCGCCGCCGCCGTCCAGCCTCCATAATCACCCGGTCATGCCAGGAGTGGTCATAGTCGGCACGCAGTGGGGCGACGAGGGCAAGGGCAAGGTCACCGACCTGCTCGCCGAGAACGCCTCGATGATCGTGCGCTTCCAGGGCGGCAACAACGCCGGCCACACGATCGTCCGCGACGGGGAGGAGTTCAAATTCCACCTGATCCCCTCCGGGATCCTCTACTCGGACAGGACCTGCGTGATCGGCAACGGGGTCGTTCTCGACCCGCGGGTGCTGCTCGAAGAGATCGACGGCCTCCGCCGCCGCGAGGTCGACGTCGGCAACCTGAAGATCTCCGCAAACGCGCACCTGATCATGCCCTACCACGTGCTTCTCGACAGCGCCGGGGAGACGAAGCTCGGGAAGCTCTCGATCGGGACGACCCGGCGCGGCATCGGCCCCTGCTACGCCGATAAGGCGTTGCGGCTGGGAATCCGGGTCCAGGATCTGCTCGACGAGAAGATCCTGCGCAAGAAGATCCTCGCGGCGCTCGAGCCCAAACAGCAGGCGCTGCGCGAGCTCTCGGTCGAGCACCGCAAACTGCGGCGTGAGACATCATCCGAGGAGGGGGTTCCCGACCCCCGCCTCGACCTGCACACGATGACCGAGGAGTACGTCACCTACGGCCACCGGCTCGAGCCCCACATCGCAGACACCGCACGACTCTGCTGGGAGTCGCTCGACGCCGGGCAGACGGTGATCTTCGAAGGCGCCCAGGCGACCCTTCTCGACCTCGACCACGGCACTTACCCTTTCGTCACCTCGTCGAACCCGATCGCCGGGGCGGCCTGCGTCGGCGCGGGTGTCGGGCCGACCGACATCGACGAGGTCTGGGGGATCGCCAAGGCCTACACGACCCGGGTTGGAGCCGGGCCCTTCCCGACCGAGCTCTCCGATGACGTCGGGCGCCTGATGGTCAAGCGCGGCAACGAGTTCGGGACCACGACCGGGCGCGAGCGGCGCACCGGCTGGCTCGACCTCGTGGCGATGCGCTACGCGGTACGGCTCAACCGGATGAGCTCACTGGTGATCACCAAGCTCGACGTCCTTGCCGGGATCGACCCCCTGCGCGTCGCCGTGCGCTACCGCTCAAAGGAGGGCGCCGTCTTCGACGAGTTCCCCTACCACCAGTCGATCCTGCACTCGGCCGAGCCCGAGTACGAGGACCTTCCGGGGTTCGCCGAGGAGATCGTCGACTGCCGCACCGAGGAGGACCTCCCCGCCGCGGCCCGCGACTACATCCGCTACGTCAGCGACTTCGTCGGCGTCCCCGTGCGGCTCGTCGGCGTCGGGCCGAGTCGCGACCAGGTCGTCTGGATCGGCGCCGGCGAGGAAGGGGTGGGCCCGCCAGGCGCCACCTCTCCTCAGGTGATCGGCAGCGGCGGCGCCAGCGGATAGGCGGGCGGGATCACTCCCGCTTCCTCCTGGCGGCGCTCGCCGCGGCGGAGGATGCGCAGGGTGAGGATCGCGATGCTGAGGATCGCCGTCAGGCCGAGGCTGACCTGGACACTGAACATGCCCTCCTCGGTCCAGTAGACGTCGCGCAGGTCGAGCAGAAGCGCAGCCTCGTCGAAGGTCAGGCCCATCCCGACCCCCATCGGGATCGCGAGCCTGTCCTCGAGATGGTCGTCGTCGGTCAGCAGCGCCGTCGTGCCGGCGGCGAAGGAGACCAGGATTCCCGGGACGAAGTGGTGGATGTGGCGCCCGCCGACGTGGACGTTGCGGAAGGGCCCGCGGTCATCGCGGATCGCCCAGGTCGAGAGCCGCACGCTCGCGAACGAGCCGAGGAAGCCGGCGAGGATGTTGAAGAGGACGGTCTCGCTGCGGGGAGTCGCCGCGTAGCCCTCGAGGGCTACGCCGACGGTGTCGAGGGCGGCGGCGTTGGCCGACTCGATCAGTCCGTCCCCCTGCGGATGCTCCTGCTTGCGGCGGCCGAGCATCCTTCCGTACTGGCCGGCGATCACTGCCCCGAAACCTCCCAGCGCCAGCGCGGCGAGGCCCGCGGTGGCGCTGTCGGAGCGGTCCCAGCCGCCACGGTCCCTGCGGGCCGAGAGGCCCGGAAGACGGCTCCTCAGGCGACCGGCGGCCATCGCCTCAGAGGCGAACCAGGTTCTGTGCGGCGACGCCGCGCGTGACCCCTCGAAAGTCGATCACCAAACTGGACCGTGAGACGAGACGCTCGTAGTCGATCCCGGGGTGGGCGGTGACGATCGCGACCAGATCGGCGGCCTCGAGCCCGCCTTCGAGGTCCACCGACTCGAGGTCGAGCTCGCCGAGCCGGGAGACGTGAGGATCGTGGTAGGAGACCTCGCCGCCGAGCTCGCGCAGCATCCGGATGATCTGCAGCGCCGGGGACTCGCGCGTGTCGCTGGTCCCGGCCTTGTAGCTGACCCCGAGGATCAGAATCCGTGACCCGTTGACGGATTTGGAGACGCCGTTGAGCGCCCGGTCGATTCGCTCGACGCAGAATTGCGGCTGGGACTGGTTGATCTTGCCGGCCAGCTCGATGAACTCGGGGTAGAAATTGTGCTCGCGCGCCTTGAACGCGAGGTAGAAGGGATCGACGGGAAGGCAGTGCCCGCCCATCCCGGGGCCGGGCTCGAACTTCATGAACCCGAAGGGCTTGGTCGCCGCGGCGTCGACGACCTCCCAGATGTCGATCCCGAGCCTGTCGCAGAGTTGCGCCAGCTCGTTGACGAGGGCGATGTTGACCGAGCGGAAGATGTTCTCGAGGAGCTTGGCCAACTCCGCCGCCTCGGGCGAGGTGAGGACGTGGACCTCGTCGCAGATCTCCGCGTAGAGCCCGCGGGCGCGCTCGGCGCACTCCTCGCTCAGGCCCCCGACCAGCTTCGGCGTCGTCCGCACCGTGAAGTCGGTCCGTCCGGGGTCGATCCGCTCGGGGGAGAAGGCGAGGTGGAAGTCACGGCCAGCTCTCATTCCCGACTCCTCGAGTATCGGCAGCAGCCGCTCGCGGGTCGTCCCCGGGTAGGTGGTCGACTCGAGGACCACCAGTTGCCCGGGCGCCAGGACGCCCGACAGCGAGGTGGCGCAATCGAGCAGGTAGGTGAGGTCGGGCTCCCGAGAGCCGGTCAGCGGCGTCGGCACGCAGATGATCACGGCCTCACAGGAGGCGAGGTCGGAGTAATCGGCGCTCGCCCGCAGCCGACTCCCGGCCGCCTCGAGCGAGGCATCGGATATGTCCTCGATGTAGCTGCGCCCGGCGCCGATCGCGCTCAGCTTCGACGCGTCGGCGTCGAGGCCGACCACCTCGTGCCCGGCCTCGGCGAAGGCGACGGCGAGCGGGAGGCCCACGTAGCCGAGGCCGATGATCCCAACCTTCATCGGCGGGAGTCTAGAGCCGGGGCCCGGAGGTCCCCGGCGACGGCCTGCCGAGAACCGAAAACCTGCAAATTGCGAGTTTCGGGCAAATGGTCGCTCCGCCCTACCAATTAGGATCAGCGCCGATGAAGAGGATTCTGTCTCCTGCCGTCGTGGGCTTCAACGCGGTCCGTCATCTCGCCTGGTACGTCGGTTACCACGCGGCCGGCTCGCGCCACGACCTCTCCCGCTGAGGCCTCGCGCCGATGCCTGAGCCCGCGGCACGGGCGGGGTCCGTCGGGAGTCCGGACGCTTGGTCGCTGCGCGATCAGCGCGGTGGGGGGCCATTCACGACTCGGGTCACCTGGGATGTCCCCGATGGAGGCACCGCGACCTGGGCCTCGCGCGCGGCGAGGAAACGCGGTGAGGTCGTCCTGCGCGACGCGAAGGGGGTCATTCGGGCCAGGGTTCGGGCCTCATTCACCACCGCTCGGCGGCTGCGGCGGCTCAACTGGATCGCTTCAGTGGCCTTCACCGTCGGTGGGTTGCTGTTCGCCCTTGGGGCACTGATCGCCCAGGTCGGCTCGGGAGACGCGCTCAGCGCAGCGTCGGTCTACCTTCTCGGCGGTGTCTTCTTCAGCACCGGCGGCTACGCCTCGCTGCTTCAGGCGATCAACGCGCCGCGCAGTCTCGGCGAAGACGGATCGCTGCAGGGGGAGAGCTGGCGATGGTGGTCCTACGAGCCGCTGCGGATCGAGTGGCTCGCGGCCTTCGTCCTCTTCGCCGGCACCCTCGCCTTCGGCGTCAGCCTGATCGACTCGTTCCTCGAGGGGCTGAGCGCGAAGCAGACCAACAGGCTGATCTGGAGTCCCGAGATCATCGGCTGCGTGATGTTCCTGATCTCCGGGCAACTCTCGATCGTCGAGGTCTGCCACGGTCGGCTGCGGCTCTTGCCCCGGCAGCTCGGCTGGTGGATAGTCGCCGCCAACCAGGTCGGTTCGATCCTCTTCTTCGTCTCGGCCCTGGCCGCGTTCACCAACCCCGACACCGGCAGCGTGATCAACGTTGACGTCGCGAACTGGGGGACCTTCGGCGGGGCGATGTGCTTTGCCGTCGGAGGAGTGCTGCAAGCGTTCGAGCGCCCGTCAGCGGCCCCGGACTAGGATCGGCCGGCGGAGGCCGCGGGCGCCGAGGAGACCAGCGATCAGGGGCTCCCGGTCCAGACCCGATTGCTCCGGATCGGCGCCTCGGTCGGCGGGACGGGAATTGGTGGAGACTTCCTACGGAGATGCGAAGGTGAGGAGCCAGGAGTTGAGCGAAGAGAGGCGGCGGCGCAAACTTGAGAGGCCGGAAGAGGAAGATGGAGGAGTAGATGGCTGAGTCAGAGAGTCCCCCGGTCGCGCCTGAACCCGACCCGACGGAGGTGATGGCGAACCGGCGCTTTGCGATGCTCCTCGTCTTCGTCGCGATCGTTGGCGTGATCACATCGGTGGTGGCCTGGTGCTTCCTCGAACTGGTGCACCAGATTCAGGTCGGCGTCTTCACCGACCTACCGAAGGACCTCGGCTACGACAACGGCGCGCCCAACTGGTGGTATCTCGTCGTACTCGGCATCGCCGGGCTGATCACGGCGTTCGCGATCGTTCGTCTTCCGGGCAACGGCGGCCATACCCCGGCGTACGGACTGAGCACCGAACGGCTCGGGCCGGAGGCACTGCCCGGCGTCATCCTCGCCGCCCTCGCCTCGATCGGCCTCGGCGCCGTGGTCGGGCCGGAGGCGCCGCTGATCGCGCTGGGCGGAGGCCTCGGGGTGCTTGCCGCCAGACGATTGCAGAAGGACCCGCCGCAGCAGATGGTCGACATCGTCGCCGCCTCGGCGACCTTCGCCGCGGTCTCCTTCCTCTTCGGCTCTCCGCTGATCGCCTCGATCATCCTGATCGAGGCGATCGGGATCGGAGGTCCCCGGCTGAAGATCGTCCTGGTTCCCGGGCTGATGGCGGCCGGAATCGGCTCGCTGGTCTCACTCGGGATGGGTTCCTGGACCGGCCTCAACACGAGCGACATCGCGATCGGGGCCCTACCGCTGCCCGAGTTCGCGCGTCCGGACCTGACCGACTTCCTCTGGACGATCCCGGTCGCGGTCGCGATCGCGATTCTGATGTTCGCCATTTTCGCGGTCGCCCGGCCGCTCGTGGAGGTGGTTCAGCGACGACGGTTCGTCCTCACCGCTGCCGGCGGCCTGGTGATCGCCGGGGCTGCAATCGCCTTCTCGGAGATAACCGACCACCCCGTCAGCGATGTCCTCTTCTCCGGCCAGGACCAGGTCGGGGGGCTGGTCTCCCAAGCCACCGAGTACTCGGTCGGAGCTCTGATCGCTTTGCTCGCCTTCAAGGGCCTTGCCTACTCGGTGTCGCTGGCCGCCTTCCGCGGCGGCCCGATCTTCCCGGCGATCTTCCTCGGCGCTGCCGCCGGCCTCGCCGCCGCACAGCTGCCGGGGTTCGAGACGACTCCCGCGGTCGCGGTGGGGATCGGGGCCGCAACTGCCGGGACGCTGCGGCTGCCGCTCTCCGCGGTAACCCTGGCGCTGCTTCTGACCTCCCAGTCGGGGCTGGGCTCGGGTCCGCTGATCATCATCGGCGTCACCGTCGCCTACCTGACGGTCCTGGCCCTGTCCCGGCGCTTTGACCCGGCGCCCACGGACTCATCCGGAACGGGCGATGCATCCGCGCCCGCTGCCGCATAGTCTTCTCCCAGCCAATGTCGACCGAGAGGTGAACTGATCGTGGAAGCCACTGCCGAGTCCGTCGAGCCCAGCGCCCCTCGCCGCCGTGGCGTCGTCACCGCGATCCTCATCCTTGCCACCTTCCTAGCCTTCGTCGGGGTCTTCTCGATCTGGGCCAACCGCCAGGCCCTCAACACCGACAACTGGGTGAACACGAGCTCGAAGCTGCTCGAGAACAAGGACATCCAGGACCAGCTCTCGGTCTTCCTCGTCAACGAGCTCTACGCCAACGTCGACGTCGAGGCGGAGCTCGCCCAGGCCCTGCCGCCGCGGTTGGCGCCGCTCGCCGGGCCGGCAGCGGGCGGGCTGCAGCAATTCGGACAGCAGGTCGCGCAGAAGGCGCTGGCGACGCCGAAGGTCCAGCAGCTGTGGGCCGATGCGAACCGGGCCGCACACGAGAGGTTGCTGAAGATCCTAAGTGGCGGCGGCCCGGCAGTCTCGACCACCGGCGGCGACGTCGTCCTTAGCCTCAACGGCCTGGTCACCCAGCTCTCCACCCAGCTCGGGATCGGGGGCAACGTCGCCTCGAAGCTACCCCCGGACGCCGGGTCGATCACGATCCTCAAGTCCAACGAGCTCTCCACCGCTCAGGACATCGCCCAGCTGATCAAGGGACTTGCCGTCGTCCTCACGATCCTCGTCTTCGGGCTCTACGCGCTCGCGGTCTACCTCGCTCACGGGCGACGCCGCGAGACGCTGCGAAGCGTCGGCTTCGGCTTCCTGATCGCCGGCATCCTGGCGCTGATCGTGCGCGGCTTCGCCGGCGATGAGGTCGTCAACGCGCTCGCCTCGACCTCGATCAAGCCGGCCGCCGAGGCGGCCTGGAGCATCGGCACCTCGCTTCTGGTGACGATCGCGGTCTCGATGATCACCTTCGGAATCCTGCTGATCATCGGCGCCTGGCTCGCCGGGCCGACCCGGCCCGCCACCTCACTGCGACGCGAGGCGGCACCCTACCTTCGCGACCGCCGCGGCGCGACCTACGGGGTCGTCGCCGTGGTCTTCCTCGCCCTGGTCCTGTGGGCGCCGGTGACGGCCTTCCAGAAGCCGTTCGGGTTCCTCCTGCTCGCCGGGCTGATGGTTCTCGGGACCGAGGTGCTGCGTCGCCAGACCGCGGTCGAGTTCCCTGGCGCGGAGCCCGGGGGGCTCGGCGAGCGCATGCGGGCTGGGCTCAAACGGCCGGCGAAGGCGGAAGCCGGCGCCGCGACCGAGGAGACCAAGGTGGGTCAGCTCGAGCGGCTCTCGGCGCTGAAGGAGAAGGGCACCCTCAGCGAAGAGGAGTTCCAGGAAGCGAAGACCGAGGTCCTCCGAACCGGCGCCTGAGGGCGCGGCGGCGCTCCACTCTGCAGCGGGCCGAAGGAGAGTGAGCGGGTTGAGGCGGGTCTCGAGGGGGTGGCTGCTGAAGCTGGCCACCGGTGTGGGGCTTGCGCTGGCGGGGCTCTTCGCCGCCGCCGCCTCGGCCAACGCGGTCTCGCCGGACTACGCCAAGGGCTACGACCTCGGCCTCGAGGCCTTCGAGTACGGCCTGCCGATCGTCAAGACGGACCAGACCTTCAGGATCGAGACCAGCGTCGACGTCAACGTCGGCAATGGGCGCGGCACCCTCAACCACTTCAACAACGTCGGTCGCCTCGCAGATGCCGGCAAGAAGGACGTCGTCCTTCCCAACAACGACACGCCCTACTCGATCGCCTGGCTCGACCTCTCTCACCAGCCGATGGTGATCCACGTCCCCAAGGTCAGCAACCGCTACTTCGTCTTCGAGATGCTCGACCCCTACACCGAGAACTTCTCCAATCCGGGCTCGAAGAAGAAGACCAAGCCCGGTGACTACGTGATCACCGGGCCCGGCCAGAACAGGGTGAGGATTCCGAAGGGGACCCACCGAATCAAGACCCGCTACGACCGGGTCTGGATCATCGGCCGCACCCTCTCTTTCGGGCCGAGCGACATGCCCAACGTCCGCAAGATCCAGAAGCGCTACAGGGTGACCCCGCTCAGCCGCTACGTCGGCGGGCTCGGTCCGAAGGCCCCCCGCGGCGAGGACAGGACTGTCGACGAGGTGCCGACCCCAACCGGGCTGGCCTTCTTCGACAAGCTCGGCTACCTGCTGAAGAGGTTCCCGCCGCCGAAGGCGGACGCCCCTGAGTTGAGCAGGCTTGCGGCGATCGGCGTCGGGCCGGGGCGCAAACCCTCCGGCGACGGCTCGCTCAGCGCCGAGACCGGGCAGGGGATGATCGACGCCGTCGCCGCCGGTCCCGGGGCTCTCCAGAACGCGGTCACGCAGAGATACGTCTCCGGGTTCGCGGCACACAACGGCTGGCTGGTGACGCCGCACCTCGGCCACTACGGGACCGACTACGACCTCCGCGCCGCGGTCGCCCAGTTTGCCCTCGGCGCGATCCAGCCAAGACAGGCCATCTACCCCTTCGCCCAGGCGGATAGCACGCTGACCCCGCTCAACGGGGCGAAGAACTACGCCGTCCACTTCGCCCCGGGGCAGCTGCCGCCGGTGCAGGCGTTCTGGTCGATGACCCTCTACGACACCTCGGGGTTCCTGGTCGCCAACCCAATCAACCGCTACTCGGTCGGCGACCGCACCGACCTCGGTTTCAACCCGGACGGCTCGCTCGACATCTATGTGCAGAGCGCCCGGCCCACGGACTCCGCCCAGGCCCGGAACTGGCTGCCCTCCCAGGCGGGAGCAAATTTCCGCCTGATGATGCGCCTGTACCAGACAAGGCCCGACCGGATCGGCGGCGTCCTCGACGGCAGCGGCTGGGACCCGCCGACGATCACCGCGGTTCCGTAGAGACCTATTACCCAAAGGAGGGACGATGGACGGCTTGACGATGGACGACTATCCGCTGACGATCACCGCAGCGGTGAATCGGTCGGAGCGGTTTCATCCGCAGCGCCAGATCGTCTCGCGCCGGCCCGACCGCAACCTCGATCGCACCACCTACGGCGAGGTCGCCGGCCGCTCGCGGCGACTGGCCGGTGCGCTGGGAGGCCTCGGGGTCGGCTCCGGCGACCGCGTCGCGACCCTGCTCTGGAACCAGCCCGAGCACCTCGAGGTCTACTTTGCGGTTCCGGCGATGGGCTCGGTCGTGCACACGCTCAACCCCCGCCTGCACCCCGATGAGCTCTCCTACATCGTCAACCATGCCGGCGACCGTGTGCTGATCCTCGACGAGACCCTGCTTCCCGTGTTCGACTCGATCCGCGGGGCGCGGGATTTCGAGAGCGTGATCGTCGTCACCCACTCGGAACCGGCCCCCGAGGGCACCCTGTCATACGAGGACCTGGTCTCCTCCGGGGAGGCGGTCGAGTGGCCCGACCTCGACGAGCGCCAGGCCGCGGCCATGTGTTACACGTCGGGAACCACCGGACGGCCCAAGGGCGTGACCTACTCGCACCGCTCAGCGATCCTCCACTGTCTCGGCGCCGCCCTCCCGGACGGGCTCGGCATCTCCCGCCGCGACGTCATGCTGCCGGTGGTGCCGATGTTCCACGCCAATGCCTGGGGCATCCCCTACGCGGCGGCGCTTACCGGCGCCGGCATCGTCTACCCGGGGCCCCACCTCGACGCCGAGAGCATCCTCGACCTGCTCGCATCCGAGCGGGTGACGATGACAGCCGGGGTCCCGACCGTGTGGATGGCGATCCTCGGCGCGCTCGACGCCGAGCCCGACCGCTGGGATCTCTCGGCGCTGCGGACGATGGTCGTCGGCGGTGCCGCGGTCCCGCAATCGATGATCGAGGGCTTCGACCGCCACGGGCTCAGCGTCCTGCAGGCGTGGGGGATGACCGAGACGAGCCCGCTGGGAACGGTCTGCCATCCCTCCCCCGACCTCGGTGACGGGACACCCGAGCAATACGGCTATCGCGCCCGCCAGGGAATCGCCGTCCCCCTGGTCGAGATCCGCGCCCGAAACGAGGAGGGCGAGGTTCCCTGGGACGATCAGACGATGGGCGAGCTCGAGGTCCGTGGCCCCTGGGTCGCCGCCGGCTACCACGGGGGCGAGGGGACGGAGAAGTTCACCGCCGACGGCTGGTTCCAGACGGGAGACGTGGTCACCATCGATCCCCACGGCTGCATCAAGATCTGGGACCGTTCCAAGGACCTGGTCAAGTCGGGCGGGGAGTGGATCAGCTCGGTCGACCTGGAGAACCTGCTGATGGCGCATCCCGCCGTGGCCGAGGCTGCGGTGATCGCCATCCCCGACGAGCGCTGGGGGGAGCGCCCGCTCGGTGTCATCGCCCTCAACGAGGGAAGGAGCGCGACCCCGGAGGAGTTGCGCGAGCACCTCTCGCAGGACTTCGCCAAGTGGCAGCTGCCCGAGCGCTTCGAGTTCGTCGAGGCGATCCCGCGCACCGCCACCGGCAAGTGGAAGAAGATCGACCTTCGCGCGCGCTTCGTCAACGGGAGTGAGTGACACCGCAAGTCATCGACCAAGAGCGGTCTGAGTTGCGGCGATCCTGCAACGGAGAGATGTGGGCCGGCGGCTCATTCTCTCCCCACGCTGATAGAAATCAGCGATGCCAGACAACGACTCTCCGCCCGACTCCGACCTGCTCGGCCTCTACGTCGCCGCGATCGCGGTGGTTGCGCTCCTTGCCGCTCTGGCGGGTTTCTTTCTGATCGGCGTGGTCGCCGGAGCCGTCATCCTCTTGCTGGGGATCCCGCTCGCCGGGTGGCTGATCTACCGCATCCTGCGCTGAACTCAGTCCGGCGGGGAGCCTGGAATCAGTGCGGGCGCCGCCGCTGCGGGGTCAGTACCCCGGGCCCCGCTTGATCCCCTTGCGCTCGGACTCGTGGGCGCCGCCCTTCTTGTCGAGGGTGGCGCAGGCATCGGCGATGTCGGAGGCAAGGCGGTTCACCTGCTGGCGACCGAGGGTCTGCTTGACCAGGGCACGCATGATCGTCACGTCCTGCGCGTTCGGGGGCAGCGTGTAGGCGGGGACCATCCAGCCGCGCTCCGCCGAGAGCTGCCAGGCGATGTCGAACTCGTCGTAGGGCCTCTCCTCGGCGAGCTTGAAGGCGACCAGTGGCAGCTGCTCCTCCTCGGTGCCGATCAGCTCGAAGTGCCCGATCGCCTCCAGCTCCTCGGCGAGGGCGTTCGCGTTCTCCTGCATCGTCTTCATCACGTAGGTGTAGCCGCCTCGGCCGAGGCGGACGAACTGGTAGTACTGCGCGAGCACCATCGAGGCGCCGGTCGAGAAGTTGAGCGTGAAGGTCGCGTCGGTCTTGCCGAGATAGTTCTCGTAGAAGACGAGGTCCTCGGCGAGGTCGCTCTTCTCGCGGAAGACGAGCCAGCCGATGCCGGGGTAGACGAGCCCGAACTTGTGGCCGGAGACGTTGATCGAGCGGACCTGCTCGAGTCGGAAGTCCCACTCCGAGTCGGGGTAGAGGAAGGGCCAGACGAAGCCGCCGCTGGCGCCGTCGATGTGGAGGGGAATGTCGAGGCCCTTCTCGCCCTTGAGATCGACCAGCAGCTTGTTGATGCCGACGATGTCGTCCATGTGCCCGGTGAAGGTGGTTCCGAGCACCGCGGCGACCCCGATCGTGTTCTCGTCGATGTGAGGCTCAACGTCCTCGGGCCCGATCGTGTACTTGTCGTCCTGGAGGGGAACGATGCGGGGCTCGACGTCGAAGTAGCGGCAGAACTTCTCCCAGACGACGTGGACATCGCCCCCGAAGATCAGGTTGGGCTTCTCCGTTCCCTTGCCCGCCTTCTCGCGGCGCTCGCGCCATTTCCACTTCAGCGAGAGCGCACCGAGCATGATCGCCTCCGAGGAGCCCTGGGTGCGGCAACCGGTGGTCTCGCCGGGAGCGTGGAAGAGGTCGGCCAGCATGCGGATGCAGCGCTGCTCGATCTCGGCGGAGATCGGGTACTCGGCGTGGTCGATGAAGTTGCGGTGCAGGTTCTCGGCGATGATCCGCTGCGCCTCGGGCTCCATCCAGGTGGTGACGAATGTCGCCAGGTTGCGCCAGGGGTTGCCCTCGAGGACGATGTCCTCCCCGACCAGCCTGAACGCATCGGTGGGCTCCATCCCCTCCTCGGGGAAGTCGCGGTCTGGAACGTTCTCGGAGAGGAACCGGTTGCCGTAGATGTCGCCCTCGGAGGATGGGCTCATCGCCTCAGCCCTCCGCGCTGAGCGCGCCGGCCGCGATCAGGTCCTGGGGGTGGATCCACTCGTCGGCAAGCGGCAGGCCGCCGGCGCGCAGGATCGCGTCGCGAAGCGGTATCGCCCAGCGGTGCTCGAGCAGCGCGATCGCCGCCGAGTCCCCGGGCGGGATCGCGTCGGCCAGATACCAGGCGTCGGCCTCGTCGAAGGCTGCGCCATCCTCCATCGCCAGCGCTCCGGCGATCGCGCCCTCCTCAGCGCCCTCCTCGCCTCCGGCTCCGAGCCCCATCAGGGCTCCGGTGAGCGCCCCGAAGGCCATCGCCTCCTCCTGGGTGAGATCGCTGTGCTCGACCGCGGCGACGTCGCCGTCCTCGGTCTTGGTCACGAACAGGAGGTCGACGAGGCGGACGATGTCGTGCTCGCGCAGGCGGCGCAGCTCCTCGATGATCTCACCGGAGAAGTTGCCCTCGTGAAACCCGATGACCATCATCTGGACCGGCCCCATCTCGCTGTGCTCTTCGCTCATCCTCTGCTCCTCAGCTTCCCGGGAGAAGCTTGGCCTTCTCCGCGTCGAATTCTTCCTGCGTGAGGACGCCGCCATCGAGCAGGCCCTTGAGCTTGGTCAGCGCGTCGATCCGCTCCGTCTCCGACATCTCCGCGGGCGCGGGGGGCGGCGCAGGTGCAGCCGCCGGCGGCGCTGCGGGCGCGGCCTGCGGCTGCTGCCCTGCCTCGATCTCCGCATCCTGCTGCGCCTCGTGCTCGGACTTGCGCTGCGCGTGCTTTCCGATCGCGTAGCCGGCGCCGCCGACCATCGCGGCTCGCGCCAGCGGGCGTCTCCTCATAAGTGGCATCCTCGCTGATTCCTTTCCTGTCGTCGCCTTGGTCGCGCCGGTTCGTGGCTTGAAATTCAACCCTACCGATCCGCCGCGCTCGTCATCTCAAAGAGGTGAACTACCGTCTCCGCACTGCGCAGGAGCACCCAGATCGACCTCGCAACGCCACCCGCCCAGAAGATCCTCGCCCGGGCCCGTTCGATTCCGCCGGGCCGTGTCACCAGCTACGGCGATCTCTCTCCCGGCTCGCCGCGCTACGCCGGCTTGGTTCTCTCCGCCTGCGAGGACCCGGCGGTCCCCTGGCAGCGGATCGTTCGGGCCGACGGCTCGCTCGCCAAGGGAGAGCGTCAGCGAGCGCTGCTGAGGGCCGAGGGAGTGCCATTCAGCGGCCCCAGGGTGGACATGGCCGAAGCCTGGTGGGAGCCGAAGGAGTGAGTGGGGTGAGTGGGCCGTGAAGGACTCGAACCTTCAACCTTGAGATTAAGAGTCTCCTGCTCTACCAGTTGAGCTAACGGCCCTGGCGAGACATCGGCCGCGGATCGCGCCGCGGCCGCGCCGAAGTATAGGAAGCCAGTGGACCTTGGGCGAATGAGCCGGGGGAGCGTTTCGTCTAGGGGGTCGCGGATGTGCCGCTGCCGCCCAGTCCGCCCCCGGCGAGGCCGCCGAGGGGGTTCTCGAGCTGCTGCTTGCCCTGACCCTGCTGAGCCTTGGCGGCCAGCTTCTGCTGCACCTCGAACTTCTTTGCCTGCTTGCGGATCCCGGCCAGCGACTTCGTCACCTGATCGGCCTGGCCCTTCGGCGCAGCTGCGGCGGCCTTCTTCGCCGCGGCGTCGCCCTGGGGGAAGTCGAGGGCCGCGTAGCTGTAGTAGGCGAGGTTGCTGTAGGCGCCGACGCTGGGGCGGGCGTCTGCGACGATCTTCTGCGCCGCTGCCGCCTGGGCCAGGTTGCTCTCGGCCTCGCTCGCGGTCGTCGAGGTCTGAGCGAGCGCGAAGGTTGCGTTGGCGGCGAGCTGGGCGACGTTGGGGTTGGGGGGCTGGGGGTCGAGCTTGAGATAGCCGGCCCAGGCGGCGCCGGCCTTCGCGAACTGCGCCCGCGCGTCCGGCGTCACCTGCTGCTGACCGGTGGTCGAGTCGATCTGAACGAAGGCGTTGCCGGCGTTGTAACGGACGCGGGTCAGGTTGAGCCAGAGATTCTCGTTGTTGGGCTGCTGCTTCAGCTGCTTCTCGATCTTCACCGCCTGGTCGTCGAAAGTGTTGCTGACGCTGCCACCGCCGCCGCTGCCAAAGAGGTCACCGAGGCTGGTTGCGCCGGTTACCAGGAAGAGGCTGAGGCCCATCAGGATCGCCAGCAGCGCGTAGACGACCTTGACGACGTTCTTGCGCCGCCCGCGGATGTCGAAGACCATGCGATGTTGGTTGTCCTTAGCCATCTCTCAGCTCCCTGCTCAGTGCTCCTGGGTGGTGGGCTCGGTGAGGCCGCCGCCGGCCGGCGTCCCAAAGGCCCGAGCGAGCAAGATACTCACTTCATAGAGGACGACAAGCGGCGCCATCTCGATCAGCATCGTCACCGGGTCCACCCCCGGCAGCGCCGCGGCGATCACCGCACAGACCAGATAGGCGTAGCGGCGGTTCTTCTTCAGCTGGTCGACGGTGACGATCCCGAGCCGGGTCACCGCGAGGATCCCGACGGGGACCTGGAAGACGATGCCGCAGGCGAGCAGCGTGGTCGAGAAGAAGCTGTAGTAGTCCTTGGCCCGCAGCTGGGTGTTGAACTGGGTGTCGTTGAAGCCGAGCAGGAACTTCACCGCGGCCGGGAGGACGACGAAGTAGCCGAAGGCGACCCCTGCGAGGAAGAGCACCGGGACCATCAGCAGCAGCGGCAGGATCACCCGGCGCTCAGTGTGGCTGAAGGCGGGAAGAACGTAGGCGTAGGCCTGGTAGAGGATGATCGGCAGCGAGAGGATGATCGCGCCGTAAGCGCAGATCGTGAAGGTGGTCAGGAACGGCTCGGTCGGGCTCAGCGTGATCGGGTCGGTCCCGGAGGGAAGCGGCCCGTTGGCGATCTTCAGCAGTAGGTGGTTCTGCCAGAAACAGAGCGCAAGTGCGACCCCGAAGACCGCGAGCGAGACGATGATCCGCGTGCGAAGCTCGTCGAGATGTTCGACGAGCGTGAGGCGCTCCTCGGGAGAGACCGCCTTCATGCGGGCCACCGGGCGGCCCTCAGCTGCGCTTGTCGGCGACTACCTCGCCCTCGACCGCCTCGGCGGTCTCGGCCTTGGGGGGAACCTTCGCCTGTTCGAGCTCGGGAGCCCTGTCGTCGGTGTCATCGTCGGAGTCGTCGTGATCGCCGCTGATCGATCCGCGGAACTCGCGGATTCCCTTGCCCATCGAGCGGCCGAGCTCGGGCAGGCGCTTGGGCCCGAAGATGACGAGGGCGATGATCAGGACAACCAGCACTTCGAGTGGTCCGATATTCGGCATGGGCCCAATGGTAACGCCGGGGGAACCCGACCAGACCAATCGGGCGCTGCTGAATCAGGTCCTGTCGCCTGCCCCGCTCGCGTTCTCGGGGAAGTTGAGGTAGAAGCGGCTCGGGGTCGGCTCCGCCTGCCCCTGGTACTTGCTGCCGGTCTCCCGCGACCCGTAGGGGCTCTCCACGGGACCGTCCATCCGCATGAACGAGATCTGCCCGATCGGCATTCCGTGGTAGATCGTGATCGGGAGGTTGGCCACGTTTGACAGCTCCAGGGTCAGGTTTCCCTCGAAGCCGGCGTCGACGAATCCGGCGGTCGAGTGGATCAAAAGGCCGAGCCTGCCGAGGCTGCTCTTCCCCTCGAGGCGGGCGACGAGGTCGCTTGGCAGCTTCACCCGCTCGAGCGTCTGGCCGAGGACGAACTCGCCCGGGTGGAGGATGAAGGGCTCATCGCCGGCGACCTCGACCAGCTCGGTCAGGTCCTCCATCGGGCGGCGCACGTCGATGAACGGGTAGCGGGCGTTGTGGAAGACGCGGAACTTGCGGTCCACCCGGACGTCGACGCTCGACGGCTGCACCATCGAGGCGTCATAGGGATCGAAGGCGATCCTGCCCGCTTCGACCTCGGAGCGAATGGTTCGGTCGCTTAGAACCACGGTCGCTGCAGCCTAAACACTTGATCGGAATCAGCGTGGGCCGTGCGTGCGGATTCCGGCCAGGCGCTCGTTGCGGACGCGGGACCTACTCGGAAGTGGGTGTATCGGCGCCGGGAGCGCTTTGCGCATCAAGAAAGAGCGGCTCGGGGCCGATGAAGCCGGGTGATGGAATCGGGAAGAGGCCAACTGGGCACCAAGACCGGGCTTCACGTCTGCCCCGAGTGCAGCTCGGTGCTCGTTCAGCCCACCTGCTGGGAGCAGGCCGCCCCCGAGGGCAGCTGGAAGCTCTGGCGGCGCTGCCCCGAGTGCGAGTGGGTGGGGAGCTCGATCCACGGCGAGAGTGAGATCGACGACTACGACGAGCAGCTCGACTTCGGCACCCGCGAGCTTGCCGGCGAGCTGAAGACGCTCGAGCGCACGAACATGGAGCAGGCGGTGGAGATCTTCACCGCGGCGCTGGCCGCCGACCTGATCAGCGCCGACGACTTCGACTGAGCGGACCCGCGCACCGGGCGCGAGCCCTCAGCTGTAGCGCTCGACGACCCCGTCGGCGACCAGTCCAAGCAGCGAGCGCTGCTCGGAGTCGAAGGCCGGCCCGCTGAGCCGCCGCTTCGCCGAGGCGACCATCGCGAGCGCCCGAGAGCGAACCTGATCGAGGGCGCCGGTGGCGGCGATGCGCTCGCAGAGCTGCTCCGCTGCGGCAGGGTCGAGCCGGCGCAGATCCGTCGCAGCGATGGAGGCGTCACCGCGAGCGGCGAGGATCAGCGGCATCGTCACCGTCCCGTCGAGGAGGTCCGTCCCGCGTGCCTTCCCGGTCCGCTCAGGCGGTCCGCTGACGTCGAGGATGTCGTCGAGCAGCTGAAACGCGAGCCCGATCTCGCCCCCGAACGCCCTCAGCTCGTCTTCCCCCTGCCCCCCTGAGGCGGCGCGGCCGATCACGCATGCGCACTCGAACAGGCGCGCGGTCTTCATCCGGCAGCGTTCGAGGTAGCGCTCCTCGCCGACACTGATGTCAAAGGCGTCACGGCGCTGGGCGAGCTCGCCCAGCGCAAGGGCCACCGAGGCGTCGCTGAGAAGGGCGGTCGCCCTGTGGTCGCGCTCACCGGCCAGGAGCGCGAAGGCGCGCGAGAAGAGGAAGTCACCGACCGTCGTCGCCCGAGCCCTTCCCGAAGTTGCGGCGACCGTGGGACGGCCCCGGCGAAGCGGCGCGTCATCGAGCACGTCGTCGTGGACCAGGGTCGCCATGTGGACCAACTCGACCGCGGTGGCGGCGCGGATCGCGGGCTCGCCCCCCCCGGCGCCGGCGCAGAGGAGGACGAGGAGCGGTCGCAGCCGCTTGCCCCCGGCTCGAAGCGTCGTCGTCGCGTCCTCGCCGAGCAGGTTCCCGTATCCACCCCCGAGATCGGCGAGCCGGCGCTCGACCTCTCCCAGCCGCAGCGGCAGCCAGGCGCCGGCGGCGTCGATCACGGCGGTCACCGGCGGCGGAACGGTGGTCCGGTTCAAGCCCGCGTCCCGCTGTGGATGGCGATGATTCCTCCGGCCAGGATCGAGTAGCGGATGCCGGTGAAGCCGGCGGCGTCCATCTTCTCGGCGAGGCCGAGAGGCGAGGGGAAGCCGCGCACCGACTCAGGCAGGTAGCTGTATGCCTCGCGGTCCCCCGCGAGCGTCCCCAGCGCCGGCACCACCCGGTCGAACCAGAGGGAGTAGAAGGTCGAGAGCGGAGGACGGCGGGGGGTAGTGATCTCGAGGATCACCAGCCGCCCACCGGGGCGCAGGACACGCGCCATCTCGTGCAGGCCGCGGTCGAGGTCGGCCAGGTTGCGAACCCCGAAGCCCACGGTGACCGCATCGAAGCGCTCCGGGTCATACGGCAGCTCGAGAGCGTCGGCCCACTCGAAGCGGACGCCGCCTGACGCGGGGTCACGCCCCTTCTCTCGGGCCAGATCGAGCATCGGCTCCGAGAAGTCGCAGCCGACAACCGTCCCGCCGGGGGCGACCCGCCGCGAGAGCTCGAGGGCAAGGTCGCCGGTGCCGCAACAGACGTCGAGGGCCGCGTCGCCGGGGTCGAGCATCGCCCGGTCGGCAGCCCGCTCGCGCCAGCGGTGGTGAAGCCCAGCCGTCATCACCGAGTTCATCGCGTCGTAGTGCTCGGCGATGCGGTCGAACATCCGGTTCACCTGCCCGGCGAATTGGGCGGAGTCTCTGGTCGGACGAGAATTTGCCTCAACGGAGTTCATCAAGATGGACTGTCCAGGGGCGCCAGGGGCAAGGAGATCAAGGACGCAGGCCGATCGGCGCCGCGATCGTACTGACAGCGTACGTGAGCAAGCCGATCGGCCGAGGACGCCGATATCCGCCGCCCATGGCGTTCCTGGTCAGTCCAGCGAGGAGAGGAAGTCGGCGAGTTGGTTCAGCTTCTTCGGCGGCAGATCCCTGTAGGAGGGCATGATCCCGGGCCCGATCTGGACCGATCGGATGATCGCCGCCCGCGGGATCTTCGAGGCGATGTGGGTCAGCTCCGGGCCGGGCCCGTTGTTGCCGTTCTCGCCGAGCTTGTGGCAGGCGAGACAGCCAGATTGGGCGACGATCAGAGCGCCGGGCTCGTATCGCTTCGAGACCTTCATGTCGATCTCGGTCGGGGACCCCCCGACCGCACCGAGGTAGGTCAGATATGCCATCGCGACGATGATCAGGATCCCCGCGGTGGTCGCGATCGGGCGGCGCTCGGGCCTGCGCTCGGGCCCGCGGTCATAGAACGGCAGCAGCAGCAGGGCGACCATGCATATCGTCGGGATGCCGATCGTCGCGATCGGGACCAGCTCCGGCGGCTTCAGCACCCGCAGCAGCTCGAAGAGGAAGAAGAAGTACCACTCGGGCCGCGGCACATAGGTCGTCGTCGTCGGGTCCGCCTTCGGGCCCAGCTCGGCGCCGAGGACCAGCGACATCGTCATCACCACCACGACGACGATCAGCATCATCACCGTGTCCTTCATCACCGCGTAGGGGAAGAAGGGCTTGCCCTTCTTCTTCAGCAGCTCGTATTCCTGGAGGTAGGCCTCCTGCTCGCGGCGGTTCATCAGGTGGGAGATGCTCCGTTGCCGGATCCGGATCCGTTGCTGCCCGCCGGAAGCTGGACCACCGGCGACGCAGCCTTCGGCCTCGCGGCCCGCACCCACGGCGGTGCGGTGGTCCCGAGCTTGACCACGAGGTAGAGGTGGGCGCCGATCAGGGCGATGATCAGGCCCGGGATGGCGAGCATGTGAAGCGCGTAGAAGCGCGACAGCGTCGTCGCCCCGATCTCGGGCCCGGCACGGAGGAAGTCGGCGAGGTATGGGCCGACGACCGGGCCGGTGCCGGTGATGTTGTTGGCGACGATCGTCGCCCAGAAGGAGCGCTGGTCGAACGGCAGCAGATAGCCGGTGAGGCCCATGACCATGGTCAGGATCAGCAGGACGACGCCGATCACCCAGTTCATCTCGCGCGGATACTTGTAGGCGCCGAAGAAGAAGGTCCTCGCCATGTGGACGAAGATGAGGATGATCATCAGGCTGGCTCCCCACTTGTGCATGCCGCGCACGAACTCTCCGAGGAAGACGTCGTTGGTGAGGTGTGCGGTGGAGCCATACGCCTGGGTCGGCGACGGGGTGTAGTACATCGCCAGGAAGACACCGGTGATCGCCTGGACGACGAAGGCGAAGAGGGTGGCCGAGCCGAGCGTGTAGAACCAGTTGGTCCCCTTCGGCACCTTGCGGTAGAGCATCCCGGTTAGGAAGCCGGTTGCGCCGGTGCGCGTGTCAACCCAGCCGAGGATGTCCTTGCCGGTCTCGGCCGCCTCGTGGCCGACGCCGGGGGCCTTCTTCTCGGGCTGGGGGTCCTTCAGGTTCGCCGGTGCCTTTCCGTTTCCGCTGGTCGCCTTCAGAGAGGCGGGAGCCTTGCTGTCGCGAGTGGCCATTCAGCTCCTCACGGCGCCGGGAAGGTGGACGGACGGGGCGGGTACAGATACTCCCAGATGCCCCCGGTGAACTGACCCGGGTCGCGGGCCTGCACCGGCTGCAGCTGGTTGGTGACGCTGTAGCGGGGGCCGAGCTCGACCTGTCCGGTGCGAATACGGGTCTGGAAGCGGTCGAGCGGACGCACCGGCGGGCCGCCGATCCGCTTGCCCTGGAAGTCGTAGACACCGCCGTGGCAGGGGCAGATGAAGTTGCCGGCGGCCTGGACGAAGCGCACGGGGCAGCCGAGGTGGGCACAGCGGGTCGAGAGCGCGATGAACTCGGCGGGGTCCTCGCCGAGGGTCTTCGAGCCGCGGCGCACGTACGCGGTCGTCTTGCCCGCCTCTCCGATCCCCGGGACGATCGTAAAGACGACCGAACGGTAGGTCGTCTCGTTGAAGTCCCCGGTCCCGCCTACCGCCTCCCAGCGCTCCTTGCCGCGATGAAACAGCGGCGCGACGGCAAATCCGACAGCCGGGAGGATGACCGCGAGTCCGGCGAGGCCGCCAACCGCCTGCGAGGCGACGGTGAAGACATGGCGGCGGGTCATCGACTCGCCCTCGAAGTGCCCGGGAGGATCCGCCGCCTGGAGCTGCGGCCGGCCGTGAGGCTCTGCCTCGGTCTGGTTGTCCACAGGTTCAGCCATCAGCCAAGTTCCGGATTCGGAAGTCTATTGCCTCCGCGGCTCGGCCGAGTGCGTCGGTGAGCCCGGCCTCCGAGGCGGTCGTGGTCGCGGCCTCCCAGAGCCGCTCAGGAGCCGAGGGATCGAGCAACCTCGTGCTCCGCTTGGCCTCCTCGTATGCCTCCCCGCCGCCGCAACCGACCGCGATCGTCGCCGCCAGCCAGAGCGGCGCGACGGCATCTCGGCGCGATTCGGCCTCGCACTCGGCGACGAGCGAGATCAGGTCGGAGAGCTCTCGGACCGCGGCCGCGTCGCCCAGCGCGGCCAGTCGCTCGATGCCGAGCGCGTAGAGGTAGTCCCCCGCCAGCAGCGCCAGGTCGGGATCGTGACCCGCAAGCAGCCGCGAGTCCGCGTAGTGAAGGAGAAACCCCTCGCGAACCGCTTCGACGACGAGCGAGTACTCCCCGGGGGCCTGCGCGGCCTCGGGGCCGGCCGCGCACAGAACCCCCAGCACAGGCTCCACGGCCGGCTCGATCACGAACTCCGAGATCACGGTCTCCCCCTCCCGCAGCAAGCGCGCGATCGCCTTCAGGGAATCCCCCGGAGCGACCATCCCCTGCGTTGCGCTCTCCGCCTCCCCCCCTCTCACCCGAACACCACCTCCAGCGCCTCCGAGGCCGCGTCGAGCGTTCGGTCGATCGCCGCCTCGTCGTGCGCGAGGCTGACGAACCAGGCCTCGAACTGCGCCGGCGGCGGATAGACGCCGCGCTCGAGCATCGCCCGGCAGAAGCCGGCGTGGGCCTCGGCATCACAGGCACTGGCCCCGGCGAAATCACGGACCGGAGCCTCGCTGAAGAAGAGCGTCAGGAGCCCGGGCACCTCGGCGACCTGGAGCGGCCTTCCCTGCGAAAGCCGGCGCAGGCCGGCGGCCAGCCGGGCGGTCAGGGCCCCGAGCCGCTCGTAGGCGGCTGCGTCAAGGCGGCGCAGGGTGGCGAGGCCGGCGGCGACGGCGAGTGGGTTGCCCGAAAGCGTGCCCGCCTGGTAGACGTCGCCGGCCGGGGCGATCCGCTCCATCAGCTCCCGAGAGCCCCCGAACGCGGCCGCGGGCAGGCCGCCGCCGATGACCTTGCCGAGGACGGTCACGTCGGGCTCGACGCCGTATAGCTCCTGGGCGCCGCCGCGGGCGACCCGGAAGCCGGTGATCACCTCGTCGAACACGAGCAGGGCACCGTGGTCGTGGCTGGCCTCACGCAGGAACCCGAGGAACCCTTCCTCGGGCGCCACCACGCCCATGTTCGCGGCGACCGGCTCGGCCAGGAGCGCCGCGACCTCGTGCTCCGCGAGGGCCCGCTCGACCGCCTCGCGGTCGTTCCAGCCAACGACGATCGTCGCCGCTGCCTGCGCCGCGGTGACCCCGGGGCTTGCCGGCACCCCAAGCGTCGCCATCCCCGAGCCGGCCTCGGCGAGCAGGCCATCCGAGTGGCCGTGGTAGGCGCCGGCGAACTTGACCAGGGTCTCGCGGCCGGTGGCGGCCCGCGCCAGGCGCGCTGCGCTCATCGCCGCCTCGGTTCCGGAGCTGGTCATCCGCAGCATCTCGATCGAGCTGAAGCGGGCCGCGACCTCCTCGGCAAGCTCGACCTCGCCGGCGGTGGCGGCTCCGTAGCTCGTGCCCCGCGCAGCGGCGGCCGTGACCGCCGCGATCACGCTCGCCTCCGCATGGCCGAGGATCAACGGCCCCCACGAGCAGACCCAGTCGATGTAGCGGTTGCCGTCGGCATCGATCAGCTCGCAGCCCTCACCCCGTTCGATGAAGATCGGGTCGCGCCCGATCTGGCGCATCGCCCGCACCGGTGAGTTGACCCCGCCGGGAAGGACCCGAAGCGCGCGCTCGTACAGTTCAGCCGATCGAGTCAAGGCGCCGGGGCGGACGTGGCGAGCATCGGAGATGGAACCCTGCGAGCGGAGCCCGGTGCCGGCAAGCTATCCGTGCGCGGCTTCCCAGGCCGCGTACTCATCGGTGAAGTACCGCAGCCGGATCTTCTTGTACTCGGTCGAGGAGTAGAGGGTGGCGCGGTCATCGGGACCCATCCCGCACTCCTCGGCGATCGAGTCGAGGATTGCGTCGCACTCCTGCTTCGAGCGGCCGTGGGCCATCGTGAAGACGCTGTAGGGCCAGTCTGGATAGGTCGGGCGCTGGTAGCAGTGGGAGATGCCGCGGAACGACGACATCCGCAATCCGGTCTCCATGATCTCGGCCTCTGGGACGCGCCAGACGCCCATGCCGTTGGCCGAGAATCCGGCGCGGCGGTGGTAGAGGATCGCCGCCACCCGCCGCAGCATGTTGCGCTCGGTCATCCCCTGAAGGTGCTCGAGGAACTCCTCGACACCCATCCCGGTCTCCTCGGCGGCCGCATCGAAGGGCCGGTCGACGGCCTCCATCGGCCCCTGCAGCGCGCGGATGATGGCGATGTCGGTCTCGTCATAGGGCTGCGCCTCGAGCTCGCGCGGCGGCGAGGAGTCGGCCGCGGCCGAGGAGAGGGCATCGGTGCCCTTCTCCATCTCGAGGTTCATGTTGATCTTGAACAGGGTCAGCGTCGGCAGCTCGCGCATCGAGATGGCGCCCGTCTCGCGCATGAGGACATCGAGCGTTCCCCTCAGGCCGAGCTCGGAATCGGGCGGTGTGGCGATCGTGAACCAGAGGTTGAAGTCGTGGGTCCGAAGGTAGTTGTGAGAGACACCAGGGTGCGAGTTGACGACCTTCGCCGCCCGCTGCGGGTTCTCGGGGTCGACCTTGGCGGCGACCAGCATCGACTCGTAGCCGAGCGCGCGGGTGTCGAAGATCGGGGTGATCTCGCGGATGATCCGACCCTCGAGCAGCCGCCTCGTGCGGGCCAGCACCTCCTCGACGCTCATCTCGGCCTCGGCGGCGATCGCGTGCATAGGGCTCGGGCGCCAGCGGGAAGCTCGACTGCAGCAGATTCATCAGCCGCTTGTCGGCGTCGTCGAGCGGAATCGCCGAGCCGCCCTTGCGCGAGCGGGCCTTCGACATCGGGACCCTCGGCTCCGCCCCTACCCCAGCCATCCCGCCGCCTCCTTCGCGTAGTAGGTGATGAGAACATCGGCGCCGGCACGACGGATGCCCGTCAGCGTCTCGAGGACCGCCCGGGGCTCGTCGATCCAGCCGTTCTGCGCGGCCGCCTTCAGCATCGAGTACTCGCCGGAGACCTGGTAGGCGGCGAGCGGCGCCCCGGTCTCATCCTTGACTCGGCGGACCACGTCGAGGTAGGGCAGCGCCGGCTTCACCATCAGCATGTCGGCACCCTCCTCGAGGTCGAGCTTCGCCTCGCGCACCGCTTCGGAAGCGTTGGCGGGATCCATCTGGTAGCCGCGGCGGTCGCCGAACTCGGGGGTCGAGTCGGCGGCGTCGCGGAACGGCCCGTAGAAGGCCGAGGCGTACTTGGCGCTGTAGGCGATGATCGGCAGGCCCGTGTGGCCCTCCTCGTCGAGCTGGTGGCGGATCGCCGCGACGCGCCCGTCCATCATGTCGCTGGGGGCGACCGCGTCGGCACCGGCCTCGGCGTGCGAGAGCGCCGTCTTCGCCAGCAGCTCGAGGGTGATGTCGTTGTCGACCTCGCCCTCGCGGACGAAGCCGCAGTGGCCGTGCGAGGTGTACTCGCAGAGGCAGACGTCGGTGAGGACGAGCAGGTCGGGGTCGGCCTCCTTCAGCGCCCTCACCGCCATCTGCACGACCCCCTCGTCGTCGTAGGCGCCGGAGCCGATCTCATCCTTGTCGGCGGGGATTCCGAAGAGCAGCACGGCGCCGACCCCCGCGTCGGCGATCTCCGCCGCCTCCTCGACCAGCTCGGAGATCGAGAGCCGCTCGACTCCCGGCATCGAGGGCACCTGCTCCCGCACGCCCTTTCCGGCAACGACGAAGAGCGGCTGGATCAGCTGCGAGGCGCGCAGGTCGGTCTCGCGGACGAGGTCGCGCAGGCCGGGCTTCGCGCGCAGGCGCCGCATCCGGGTCGAAGGGAAGGACATGGTGGCGATTCTAGGGTTCAGATCGATCCGGCAGGTTCGAGAGAGCGGAAAACACGGGCAACGGGCGCCCGGCCGCTCAGACCGAGGCGAAGCGGCGCAGGGAGATACGGGCGAGGATGCCGTAGGCGACGATCAGGGCCGCGAGGTGGGCAAGCGGCTCTGCCAGGCCCGGGCCGCTGCTGTCGAGGGCGGCGGTCATCGCGCTCAGCGCCGGCTTGAACGGGAAGAGCGCGGTCACGAGCCGGATCAGGTCATAGATCCCGGGGCCGACTGTCCCGGAGGGGACAAGCGAGAGGAAGGCGACCGGGAGCGAGACCATGAAGGCCAGCAGCGAGGCGGCGCGCACCTCGCGCGCCGCGGCGCCGAGGGCGGCCCCGGCCGCGCCGAAGGCGGCGGCCCCGGCGGTGATGGCGATGATCCAGAGACCGAAGCGGCCCCAGTCGAGGGGGACGAAGAGCTGCAGCCCGGCGAGCATCAGAACCGTCACCGCAAGACCGACGGCCATGCCCAGGCCGATCTTCTCGACCAGCAGGCCGGCCCGTGAGACCAGCCCCCGGGTGAGCCGGGAAAAGGCGTTCTCCTCCCGCTCCAGCGCCAGCGACCCGGAGACGAGCAGGACGGTGACGAACATCAGGGTGAAGGTTGCGGCGACGGCGATCGCAAAGATGTCCAGCGGCGGGGTTTCGCCGCTGATCACAGTCTTGTCCACCTCGATCGGCTGAGCGACCGACTTCAGCAGGGGGCCGGCGAGGTCGAGGTTGTCGCGGGCGAGCGCGGCGAAGTTGGTGACCTCATCGAGGGAGCTGCGCACTCTCGGCGGCACCACCGGGCGCAGCGCCTGGAGGATCCTTGCGCTCGACTCGAGCCCGAGGACGTTGAACGACTGCCCGAAGAAGTCGAACTTGCCGCCGTTGAGAATCAGATCGAGATAGCTGCTGCCGGCGCGCGCGAGCCGGCGTGCGATGACCAGGTTCGCCTGCGCCAGGAGCGAGGAGATGCGGTCGTCGACGAGGCGTGCCTTGACCGGGTCCTCCTGATTGACGATCACCTCGACCCGGGGCTTGGCTGCGTTGAGCGAGGAAAGCGCATTGACCTGGTCGGCGAGGTCGGCGGGCAGGACCAGCGCTGCCGAGCACGTCGCCGGACTCGACCTTGTCGATCGCCTCCTGGCGCGGTCTGCGACGCGGACGCACTCGACCCGGCTGCAGAGCCTGTTGCGGGCGCCGACGACGCTGAGGTCACTTCCGCCGATGCTGACCGCGGTTCCCTGCTGGCACCTGCGTTGAGGAAGGCGACCCGCGGCTTGTCGGGGCCGCGCGAGATCGCAAAGCCGACGAGGACGGCGATCAGGACCGGGTAGGCGACCAGCAGGAACGCCTGCAAGCGGCGAGCGGCGGAGGATCTGGAGGTCCTTGAGCAGCAGCCAGCGCATCAGCCCTCAGCCCCGCCTTCCCGCCGCTGAGGTCCGACCTCTCAACTCAGTGCCCTCGCTGCTCGAGGTAGGCGACGAAGGCGGTCTCGAAATCGCGGGTGGCTGCGGCGGGCGCCTCCTGCTCGACCGCGGCGCGCAGGCTCGCCGCGGAGCCGTCGAAGAGGGCCTCGCCGTCGGCGAGGACGATCATCCGCTGGGCGTAGAGCTCGGCTTCCTGGATGTTGTGGGTGGAGAAGATGACCGTTGTCCCGCCGCCGGCGAGCGTCGAAACGAACTCCCAGAGCCGCACCCGCTGACGCGGGTCGAGACCGACGGTCGGCTCGTCGAGCAGCAGGACCACCGGGCGCGAGAGCAACCCTACGGCGATGTTGACGCGCTGCTGGTTTCCGCCTGAGAGCCGCGCGATCAGCTCTCCCCGCCGCTCCCGGAGGCCGGTCAGGTCGAGCATCTCGTTGACCGTCGCCTCCGGCTCGGCGTGCCCCTCGAGCCGGGCGAAGAGGCGCAGATTCTCCTCCACCGTCAGCCGCCGGTACAGCGCCGCCTGCTGGGGAACCCAGCCGACGTCTCCACGCGGCAGATGGACCTCCCCCTCGTCGGCGGCGATGATCCCGGCGAGGATCGAGAGCAGGGTCGTCTTGCCGGCGCCGTTGGGCCCGATCACCGCCACCAGCTCTCCCGGCTCGGCCTCGAAATCGACCCCGCGCAGAGCGAGGCGGTTCCCGTAGCGCTTGACCAGCCCACGCGCCTCGAGCGCGGAGTCCGTGAGCTCCTTTGCGGTCGCCTCCTCTGCCTCCATCGAGCCGGGAACGCTAGCGACGCGCCATCCGGGGTGGCTTGGGGCTAAGTTCCCGGCGTGCGGATTCTCTTTATCGGCGATGTCGTCGGCGGGCCCGGCCGCCGCGGCCTGGCCGCGGCGATGCCGGGTCTGAGCGAGCGACACTCGCCCGACTTCGTAATCGTCAACGGAGAGAACTCGGCCGGGGGGCTGGGCATCACCGAGCGGACCGCGGAAGAGATCTTCGCCGCCGGCGCCGATGTGATCACCACCGGCAACCACGTCTACCGCCACCGAAGCGCCTACGACTTCCTCGACCGCGACAGGCGGGTGGTGAGGCCGGCCAACTACCCCCACGCCAACCCCGGCCGCGGCCACACCGTGATCGAGAAGGGTGGCCGCAGCATCGGGGTCGTCAACCTCAGCGGCGCCGCCGGGCTGCGGGTGGCGCGCTCCCCGTTTCACGAAGCCGACACGGTCATCTCCCGGATCGAGGACGAGGCGGACGTCGTCGTCGTCGACTTCCACGCCGAGATGACCAGCGAGAAGGTCGCGATGGGCTGGCATCTCGACGGCCGCGTCGCCGCGGTGATCGGCACCCACACTCACGTCCCCACCGCCGATGCCCGCGTGCTGCCCGGCGGCACCGCCCACATCACCGACGTCGGCATGACCGGCTCGAGGGCCGGGGTGATCGGCGTCAAGCGCGATCAGGCGCTGGAGTCGCTGATCACGCAGATGCCGGTTCGCTTCGAGACCGCCGAGGAGGACGTCTGGGTGATGGGGGCTCTGGTCGTGGTTCGGCCAGACGGTCTGGCGGAATCGATCGAGCAGATCCTGGTTCCGGCTCCGGCCTGAGCCCGGCAATCGCCACCAGCACCAGCGGCAGGAACCAGACGATGTAGAGGTAGAACCAGTGCTCGGCGGTCAACTCGACCGCGATCATCAGGGCGCCGCCGAGCGCCGCCACCTGGACCAGCGACTTGCGACGGGGCCGGAACATAAGCACCACGGCCAGGAGGCCGGTTGCGACGATGATTCCGGTGCGAAGCGGCTCCAGCGATGGGACCTGACCCCAGACGCTGAAGGGACTTTCGCGGGCGCCCTGATAGCCGAGGGTGCGGTCGTAGAACGTCTGCAGGCCGGGGTCGAGGATGGTCTGGAACATGACCAGGGCCGAGACGCCGATGAACGCCACCGCGAAGGCTGCTGGGCCGCGGGTCCTGTCACGGAATGGGACCCACCATCCCCTGCGCTCCCGGCGGGTGCTCGGGGATGGGTCCTCCCATTCCGTGCCACCCGCGGGAGTGGCGTTCAGGGCCCCGGGTTCGGCCGACTCAGCTCTGCCGCCAGAGTCGTCTGAATCGCGGGCGTCGTAGGTCGCGAGCATTGGTGCGAGGACTATCGGGGCGAACTTGGTCAGGGTCGCCAGGGCGAGCATTGCGCCCCTTGCCACCGGCCGCGCTGCGACCACAAGGGTTGCGATCAGCAGCAGGGCGACCAGGGAGTCGTTGGAGTTTGATTCGAGGACGTAGGCGGTGTAGGGGAAGGCTGCCCAGGCGAAGGCGAGGGTCGCGGCGAGCATCGCTCCCGGGGGGCCCCGGCGCATCCGGTAGCCGAGGAGGATCAGCAGGGCGAAGGCTCCGAGGTCGAAGAAGACAGCGGCGCCGTGGCCGCCGGGGACGTCGTCCCAGCTGCCCGTCCATGGCCAGATCTGCTCGAAGGGGACGTAGGCGTAGTAGTTGACGGGTCCGTAGGTATCGCCCGCGGAGACGTCGCCGGGGAAGTTGTCATAAACCTGCAGCCCGTCGGCGACCCGGTCGGCGCCGACGACCCCGGCATAGCCGACGTCGATCACGCCGGAGTCGGCGAGGTTGAGACCGACCCGGAAGCCGACGAGGAAGAGGGCGGCGATCAGAAGCCACCGCGCGGGCCAGACCGGCCTCAGCCCCTCTCCCCTGCCCCGGAAGCCGATCCAGAGCATGCGCGCAAGCAGGTAGATCAGCGGCGGGTACTGGAGCGGTACCGAGACGCCGATCTCGGCTCGGTTGAAGAAGAAGTGCGAGGCGCCGAAGGCGAGCAGGACCAGCAGATCCAGGTTCGCGATCCGCCAGGGCCGCCGCCAGTCGGCGAGGCCGATGAGGAAGATCAGGCAGAGGGGGATGAAGACGTAGGGGGCGTTGAGCTTGTGCCCGAACGCGCCCGAGTAGCCCCGGGCCATCTTCCAGGCGACCTGGTAGCCGGTCCAGGACTCGCGGACGAGTCCGGTGGTCGGGTCGACGAGGACGAGCGCGACCTCATCGCCGCGCGCGAAGTAGCCGACCTCCCAGTTGCCGTCGACGAGGCTGGCGGACGAATACATGCCCGGGTGCAGGCGGCGCTGGGAGACCACCTTCGGGTCGCGGTCGGCGACCCGCGTGGCCTCCTCGGAGCCGATCTGGCGAGCCTTTGGCGAGGTCGCGGCCTCGGTCGCCGTGGGTTCGGCGCCGAGGGCCGTTCCCGGCGGCCAGAGTGCGACGATCGCCATCGCCACCCCCAGCCACAGCAGCGGCCGCGAGCCCCGCTCTGTGCGCTGCGCGACCCGCCTCTTCAGCCGAAGGTCCACAGCTTGTTACCCACGAAGTTGAGCGGCATCGCGGTGGCGACGGCCATTGCCTGCGCGGGAACCTCACCGAGGCCGGCGGTGATCAGCATCTCGAGGACGACGAGGTTGACGAGCAGCGAGCCGACGCTGACCGTGAAGAAGCGCGCCGCCTGGAACCCGGCGTGGCCGCCAGAGCCGCGGAAAGTCCAGGTGCGGTTCCAGTAGAAGTTGCTGGAGACGGCGACGCCGAAGGCGGCGACGGCGGCCGCTAGGTGATGGGCGCCAAACTCCTCGACCAGCGCGGTGAAGACCGCCAGGTTGATCACGTAGCCGGAGGCGCCGATGAGGCCGAACTTGACCAGCTGGCGCCAGTTGTCGGGCTTGCGGGCGCCGGCGCCGATCCGCCTCGCGGTCGCGACCGGGCTCACGCGGGACTCCCGACTGCGGAGCGGACCCCGAAGTGATCGAGAACCACGGGCGCGACGTCGCGCAGGTTCCACTGCCGGCGCTCCTGGGCGCTCTGGGGCCCGCAACCGACGAACAGCAGCGGCCCGAGCGAGTCGCCGCGATGGAGCGATCCGTGGCTGCCGCCGCCGACGTGTGCGGAGCCGCCCCAGTCCACGCACTCATACCCGAGCGAGGCGGAGACGATGACGTCGCCCGCGTGCGGCGCGCAGAGAGCAGAGAAGACCCGGCCCAGGGCATCCGGGTACTCGTCACTTCGGATCACCCCGCCGGAGACGGATGCGTCGACCGCGCCCAGATCGCCACTGAGGTCCCAGCGCAGTCCACGCAGATCCTCGACCTCGGACCCCGGCCTGAAACGCAGCTCGGTCCCGTCGCGCTCGATCACCGCGGTCAAGCCGCCGGATGGATCGACCCCGGGGTCGCGGCGCTCGAGCGGGTGCCCGTCGGGCCCGGCAAGCCAGCAGATCAGGTCGACGCCCTCCATCGCCCTCAGGTCCTCCCGCAGCGAGGCGTGCGCCGCCCGCTGGTCTGCCGGTTCGAGCAGATAGACGTGGGCCGCGCGCGAGGTCGGGCTGACAGCGAGCTCGGCCGCCTCGGGGCGGTCCTCGGAAGGTTGGAGCACCTTCCAGCTGCGGCCGAGGGCCTCGGCGATCGGAAGCTCGCGGTGCACTGCCGTCTGGGCGTGGTCGGCCATCAGGATCAGGGCGTTGTCGGTGAGGAAGCCATCCATGCCCCCCGAGGCCTCGACCAGCTTGGCGAAGCAGTGGTCGGCCTTCGCGATCGATTCCAGGCTCGCCTCCGGTCCGTGGCGATGAGAGTAGTTGTCGTTGTCGGTAAGCGCGAAGAGGAGGAAGTCATAGAGGCCCGAGGCGGCGAGCTCGGCCGCGCAGCAGGCGGAATAGCCGTCCCGGTTGCCGGGGATCGAGCTCGGCTTGCAGGGGACGGGCCGGCTGGCGTAGAGCTCTCCGTAGAAGAGCTCTGCCGGCCCCCACGTGTGGTGGCGAAACTTGAGGCGGGTCGCATCGACGGCCCGGCGCAGGAGGCCGTCGAGCGAGACCTGGTGGCGGTGACGGCCACGGTAGATCATAAAAGGGGTGGAGGCGGTCCGCAGCCCGGCGTCGTCGAGCGACTCGAAGACCGTCTCGACCTCGGGGCTGAGGTGGGCGAGGTTCATGTTGTAGACGAGGTCGTAGAGGGCACGGAAGATGCCGAAGGCCCGCGTCGCCTCGAACGAGGACCCGTACTCGACGTAGCGCCGCTCGAGCCGGTGGTACCAGTTCATCCCGCTGATCCAGTGCTCGTCCGCACCGACACCGGTGACCATCTCCGCCGACGCAACCGGCGTCACCGAGGGAAAGCTCGAGACGCAGTCGGGTATGAAGACTCCGCGGTCGAGGAGCTTGGCGAAGGTCGGCGCCTGGCCGTTGCCGATCGCCAGACCGAGCATGTCGCTGCGCAGCGAGTCGACGTAGCTGAGGACGAGCTTCTTGCGCATCAGCAGCCGCGCTCCCGGGCGCCGCTCACCGCAGCGAGCGCAGGCCCTCGTACTTGCGCTGGGCCCGGCGACGCCTGGCGAAGCCCAGGTAGGCGAGTAGCGCGATCGCGATGACCGCAAGGAAAGGCACCAGGATCGAGGCGGCCAGAACGATCACCGCGACGATCGAGACCACGAACGCGGTCGTTCCACCGCTGCCACCCCGCTTGGCGGCGCCCGCGACCAC
Source organism: uncultured Actinomycetes bacterium (assembly GCA_963781345.1). Classification (GTDB taxonomy): domain Bacteria; phylum Actinomycetota; class Thermoleophilia; order Solirubrobacterales; family 70-9; genus JBBRHQ01. The sequence goes on along the minus strand of CAWAFQ010000013.1, from coordinate 376,625 downwards.
CCCGCCGACGACCGAGGCCGCAGCCGCGGCGCAGAGCAGCCCAGCCGCTGCTCCGAGCAGGAAGAACTGGTCGTCGGACGCGGCGGAGAGTCCGCCGGCCGCGGCTCCGAGCAGCGCGGCGGCCAGAATCAGGGCGGTTGTCGAGGTCCCGCGGGCGGCGGCGGCGGCGAGCATTCCGATCGCGACGCCGATCCCGGCCGCCTGACAGATGGCGAGGAGGAGGTCCATCGGCGCAAGGCTACGCGAGGACGCCGGCGGGCCGGGTCCGGGGCCGCTACCTGACAGCCGTGAATGAGCGCTTGGCTGGGGTGCGGTCGATGTTTCCGGCTGGGTCGATCGCGCGCACCAGGAACGTGCGTCGGCCCGGCGCGACCGGGAACGATCGCGGCGAGTGGCAGTTCGAGAACCTCGGCTTTGCCGCGGCCGTCCCGGACCGTGGCTGCGCTCCGCTCAGCGCGCACTGAAAACGCGCGTGGACGTCGGCGAGGACACGGAAGCGGAAGGCTGACCCTCCCGCTGGAGACCCTTCCGATCGGGCCGGCGGTGATCTTCGTGCCCGGTCGGCGGGTGTCGCCGAGGAGTCGGATCAGGGCCGCGTCCGCCGAGCTGCCGTCATAGGTGTCCGCGCCGACGACGATGCGGCGGTCCGGCTGGATCGCCAGCGCGAACGCGCCCTGTGAGAGCCCCTCCACGTGGTTGACGACGATTCCCGCCGTGCCGAAGCTGGGGTCGCGGGCGCCGGCGGGCAGCAGCCGGGCAACGAGGACATCGCTCCGGGTCCCTGTCCTGACCACGGCGCTGAGCACAATCCGGCCGTCATCGGCGACCGCGATCCCGCCAAAGTACTCGTAATCGCCAACCGAGATCCGTTGCTTGCCATCGCCGGAGAAGGAGCGGTCGAGCCGGCCCTTGGCCGTGAAGCGAGCCACGCCGACGACAGCCTTGAACGACATTCCCGAAGCCTTTCCGTCGTTGATGCCGACGAGGATCTTCCCTCCCCGGAGCAACACCATCCCGGCGTTGCTCTCGCTCTCGATGCCGAAGCCGGGAGCCTCGGCGATCCCGTCGCCTCCGCCGAACGACTTGTCGAGCCTTCCGCTCGGCCGGTAGCGCAGCAGGACCAGATCTCCGTCGGTGACGCCTGCGACGAGGATATTGCCGCTGGGGAGGACGGCGACGTCCTCCCCCTGGTCGCTGGTGCCCGGACCGGCGAGCGCGAAGCCACCCTCCCCAAATGATGGGTCTGGGCTGCCGTCCTTCCTCAGCCGGGCAAGGAAGATGTCGTTGGGGCCGCTGGTGAACGGAGCGCCCGTCTTCCCGGTCACCAGGAGCCGGCCCGCGCGGTCGACGGTGACCGCCGAGGCGAAGTCAGCGGTCGCGCCCGGGAAGTCGATGCGGACGATACCGTCGGCGAGCGAGTTTGGCGGATCGTTGCCGAAGCTCGAGTCGAGGGCGCCGGTACCGGTGAAGCGCGCCACGGCGGCGGCCGGCTGACCCCCCGTCTCACTCACGTAGCCCGCGCCGACCCAGCGACCGTCGGACTGGCGCGCGAAGTCGGCGGGAGAAGAGAAGGGACCCGGGCCGGGCGAGATCTGGTGATACGCGAGACCTACGCCGCCCAGTCCAACGGGATCTCCGCGGCGATCGTGCAGCGCCAGGCCCCAGCCGTTGCCGGCGCCGGTGCCTCCCGAAAAGATGCGGCCGTTCTTCAGCACGATCACCTTCCCGGGGCCCTCCCCTCCGCTGCCCGGGGCGAAGCTGTACGGCACGCGCCCGTTGCTGCCGAAGCTGCGGTCGAGGGTGCCGTCACGAGCAGAAGCTGTCCCGGAGGCGGCGAACAGCGCCGAGATCACGACGGCGGTCGCTGTGGCACTCCATCGGCAACCCCAGATCCCCACGGCACCGAGGCTAGCACCGGCTCGCGTCATAGTCCACACTCTGGAGCGTGAGCGACCCTCCGTTGCGCCGCCGCGCCCACACGACCCATCGCGACCTCGAGCGCTACGCGGGCCTGTTTGCCGAGCGCACCAAGGTGATGCGCTCCTCGGCGATGCGCGACCTGATGGCGATAACCGCTCGCCCAGAGGTGATCTCGCTCGCCGGCGGATTGCCCGACACGTCGACCTTCCCGCCGCAGCGCTTCGCCGCCCAGATGACCCGGATCGCGCAGGAGTCCGCCGCAGAGGCGCTTCAGTACGGGCCGACCGAGGGCTTCGAGGAGACGAAGGACTGCATCCTCGAGGTGATGGGCGCCGAGGGGATGCTCCCCGACCCCGCCGACGTGATCGTCACGACCGGCGGACAGCAGGCGATCGACCTCGTCTGCAAGACGCTGGTCGACCCCGGCGACCCTGTGATCTGCGAGGCGCCGACCTACCCCGGCGCGGTCCCCGTCTTCTGCAGCTACCAGGCCGACGTGATCCAGATCGAGTGCGACGACGACGGGATGAGGATCGACGCGCTCGAGCGGACGTTGTCCGGGCTCGTCGCCGACGGGCGGCAGCCGAAGTTCGTCTACACCGTTCCCAGCTTCCAGAACCCGGCCGGGGTGACGCTCTCGCTGGAGCGGCGAAAGCGCCTGGTGGATCTGGCCCGCGAGCACGAACTGCTGGTGATCGAAGACAACCCCTATGGGCTGCTGCGCTACGAGGGCGAGCCGCTGCCGCCGCTCTACCAGCTCGACGGCGGGGACTACGTCGTCTACATCGGGACCTTCTCGAAGATCCTCTCCCCCGGCATCCGGCTCGGCTGGGCCGTCGCCCCGCCGCCGGTGATGGAGAAGCTCGTCCTCGGCAAACAGGCGTCCGACCTCTGCTCCTCGACCCTGACCCAGTACTTCGTCCGCGAGTACTTCGCCGAGGGCCGCTGGCAGGACTACATCGCGGACCTGGTCGCGATCTACCGCAGCCGCCGTGATGCGATGCTCTCCTCTCTCGCCGAGCACTTCCCCCGCCAGGCACGCTGGACCGCGCCAGAGGGCGGCCTCTTCATCTGGGCGACATTGCCCGACTACATCGACACCGGCGACCTGCTGGCTAAGGCCCTGCGCGACGAGGTTGCATTCGTCCCCGGCCAGGCCGCCTACGTCGAGGAGGGCCGCGGCACCAATTCGATGCGCCTCAACTTCTCCGGCGTCACCGAGGATGAGATCCGCGAGGGCATCCGCCGCATCGGAAGAGTCGTGACCGAACAGGTCAACCTCTACGGGACGCTCACCGGCGAGCACCGAATCATCGAGGACCCCCGCATCCCCGGACGCGAAGCGGAGGGGATGCGGGATCCTGCTTTCGCCCGGACGTGAGGCGGAGGCGTCCGCGGACGCCGACGTCCTGCCCTTCCGCCGTAGCGGCGGGGGCGCGGCGTGAAGGTCGCGGTGCTCAAGGGCGGGCGATCGCTCGAGCGCGGCGTCTCGCTTCGCTCCGGTGGCCGCGTCGAGGAGGCTCTCGGGCGCCGCGGGCACACGGTGATATCGCTCGACGTCGGCACAGACCTCGTCCAGCGCCTGCGCTCCGAGCGCCCCGATGTCGCCTTCATCGCCCTGCACGGCCCCGACGGCGAGGACGGCACCGTGCAGGAGTTGCTTGAGATCCTCGGCATTACCCACACCGGTCCCGGCGTCGCCGCCTGCGCCCGCTGCATGGACAAGGTCGCCGCCAAGCAACTGCTGCGTGAATCCGGCATCCCGACCCCTGAGTGGTTCGCGTTCAGCGACACCGCCTTCGGCGGCCTCGGCGCCGCCGAAGCGCTCCCCGACATCGAGGAGAGGCTGGGTTTCCCGATGGTGGTCAAGCCCAGCGGCCAGGGATCGTCCCTGGGTGTCAAGTTCGCCGCCGGACCCGACGAGGTGCCCGCCGCGCTGATCGCCGCCTTCAGCTACGGCGACCGGGTCCTGCTCGAGCGCTACATCGACGGTCGCGAGCTCGCCGTAAGCATCCTCGGCACCGAGCCGCTTCCGATCGTCGAGGTGATCCCGCGCGGGAGCGACACCTATGACTTCGAGGCCCGCTACGAGATCGGCCGCACCTCATTCGTCTGCCCCGCAGCGCTGCCCTCCGAAGAAGCGGTCGCGGTGACCGCGGTGGCGATGCGCGCCTATGAGGCGCTCGGATGCTCGGGCTTCGCTCGGGTCGACCTGATGCTCGGCGAGTCCGGCCCCCAGGTGCTCGAGGTCAACGCGATCCCGGGACTGACCGACACCAGCCTCTTCCCGCAGGCGGCGGAGGCCGCGGGAATCGGGTTCGAGGCCCTGGTCGAGCGGATCATCGAGCTCGCCCTCGACCCCGATGGGGTCGCTGCGACTCGCTGAGAGCGGCGGCTACTCCTCGCCCTGAGCGAAATCCTCGGGTGAGACCTCGTCGAGGAACTCCTTGAACTTGTCGACGACCTCCTCCGTGTCCTCGACCTCGTGCTCGAACTCGATCGCCGACTCCTCGATCACGTCCTCGGCGGCGAAGATCGGCGCCGAGACCCGTACGGCGAGGGCGAGGGCGTCGGAGGGACGCGAGTCGATGTCCATCTCGGAGCCGTTGACGGAGATCGTGATCGAGGCGAAGAAGGTGTTGTCGCGAAGCTCGGTGACCGAGACCCGCTCGCACTTCGCGTCGAGCTGATCGAGCATGTCGGAGAGCAGGTCGTGCGTCATCGGCCGCGGGGTCGAGGCGCCCTGCAGCTTCATCAGGATCGCCGCCGCCTCGGGATGGCCGATCCAGATAGGCAGGAACTTGTTGCCGTCAACCGTCTTCAGCAGGACGATCGGCTGCTTGCCGACCATGTCGAAGCTGACACCGTAGATCTGCATCTGCTGCAAGAGAACGCTCCGGACGGGGACGGAAACCCGATTATAGGTGCGAGCGCGGGTCCCCCACCGCCGGGGATGCGCGAGAACGGGCGCCGACGTCCGGGGCCCGTCGCCGGGCGCTGATCGCCGCTCCCCCGGAAGCGGTCTGGGTGCTGCTTGCGGACATCGATCGCCGCCCCGAGAGGTCGCCCAGCGATCACTCGCATCCACGCTACAGTCGGCGCTGGGATCGGCGCGCTGCTGCTTCGCGACGGGAGCGGCGATCCGGGGCCAGATCATCGGGTCCGGCTTGGCCGGTGCCCGGTCCATCTCCACCAAGGAGGCCGAATGAACACGAACCAGCAGGAGTCCGACGGCGCGACCCGGGTCGCCTACATCCTCGGCGTGCCCCTGGCCGAGAACGTCGTCCGCCAGTGGCCGCAGATGGGCGAGATTGTGCGCACCAGCAAGCTCGTCGCCGACGTCGAGGGCAACTTCCCCGAGCTCACACTCGAGGTCGGCAGGCGTCTGCGACTCGATGATGTCGTCGTCGTCGAATGGACCTGCAACTACGGAGACGGGCGCCTGTACCGCAACGTGACCATCGGCGAGCTCGAGGACGGGGAGGCCGTGCGCGTCACCGACTACTGGGGTGAGCCCACCGTGACACCCGAATGGCGGAAGCCGCTGACCGACCGGCTCGAGATGGCCGGCGACACCATCTGGCCGGGCACCGATCAGCTCGGCCACTACTAGAGCACGCGACCGCCGCCCACCCAGATGTCCAGTCCAACACCCAAGAAGCCGCGACTTCCTCCCCGCTGGTTCGTCCGCCTCTTCTGGATCACCCACCGGTGGCTCTACCGTCTGAGCGGTGGCCGATTGGGGCTGTGGCGGCCAAAGCCCGGCAAGTGGGGCGCGACACGGCTCACCACCATCGGACGGCGGACGGGACGGGAGCGCCCGGTGATCGTCGGCTACTTCGAAGATGGCCCGAACCTGGTCACCCTTGCCATGAACGGCTGGGGTGACGGCGAGCCGGGGTGGTGGTTGAACCTCCAGGCCCATCCCGAAGTGCGGGCCGACCTTGCCGACGGGCCGCGCCTGGTCAGGGCCCGCGCCGCCCGGGGCCAGGAGCGCGAACGCCTGTGGGACCGGTGGCGTCAGATCGACAAGGACCTCGACGCCTATGCCACCCGCCGCTCGATCGAAACCGCGGTGGTGATCCTGGAACCACGGCCCGGCCCGTAGGCCGCCAGAACCTCACACGGGCCGCAAGGCTGGATGAGCGATTGTCCTCTCCTGTTGCGGTCACACAGACCGGGCGACGATCTCATCAAGCGCCGGCAATATCAACCAGTCAGACGAATGCTTCTGCTCGCTCTCTCGCAGGCCGGTGGGCAGGCGCGGGCAGCCTCTTGATACCGGTTCATGGTTTCACGGCGGTTAGTTGAGCCGATGTTGGCAGGGAAGCCTGCCGTCGAGCGTGCCTGGCGCAGGTGGTGGGAACTGGTTGCTGGCCGCGGTCGACCCCACCGGCCGTAGCGCGCGAAGGACACCAGCTCGCTGCTCACCGAAGACCACGACTGTGGTGCGCCCGGTGTAGATCTCAGGAGGGCTACTTGCCAACCGCGCGCCCCGAAACGGTCGCGATCTGGGGCGATCCTTCCCATATAGGGCGGGATAGCGCTCACAGATACTCCAGTTCTGGACCTCGAGCGGTGGGGCGCAGCCGCCTTCATCAGAGAAGCCCCCGCCAGGATCACAACTGCCATAGATGAACGACCAGGTGCGGACTCTGCCGCTGCGTCCTGGCTCGCTCAACACATCGGTCAGCGGCAACCCATGGAAGGAGCTGCCTACGTAGTAGAGACTGAACCCGTGGAAATCCTTGGCGCTTTGTAGGTCGAGGGTTTCGTCTTTGCCTCCGCACGAGCTCAAGACCATTCCCGCCACCGCGACGGCAATCGGCAACCAACTCTTGATCGAGGACACGCTCATAGTGTCCCCGAAGGCGGCCGACGCGACCCCGGCCTCGACCGTGCGGAGCAGATCACGCGGCAGGCCTGATGACTTTGTCTTCCCGACGGACCGGGGCGGCTAAGCAAACCCGAGCAACGTCCGCAGACGAATCATGGCCAAGGCGATCACCCGCGCCAACGAGAAGCTCGAGAGCGCAAGAGTGCCGCGGTGAGGACGAGCGTGAGCGGCTCAAAGTCCTTGCCGAGGGCTCTGATTGGGCACTGGCGCCCCCTCGGAGTCCCCAGAGCAGGGTCAGCAACTGCCCCTCGAGACCGTCGAATCTCCCGCCCTTGCAGGTAACTCTCCGAGTGGGCGATCCTGGACTCGAACCAGGGACCTCTTCCTTATCAGAGAAGCGCTCTGACCGACTGAGCTAATCGCCCTTGAGGGAGGGCGATGATAGCGGGGCTCCGACGGGCGACGGGGGTGGCGAATTCCGCTCCCTGTTGGGGGTGAGAATCAGCAGCGGAATGCGGCGCGAAGTCATCTCGCGGTAGCTGGGAAAGCCGTCGCAGAGCGCGTCCATCTGCGGCCAGAGACGCTCGCGCTCGGTCTCAGGACCCGCCGCGGCGCTTCAGCCGGCGGCTCAGCGCCAGCACCTCGTCGAGGTCGTCGAAGCGGATCTCAACCGCCAGCTCACCCGAGCGGCGGCGCACCCTGACCTCGTGGCCGAGGGCCGCTTCGAGCTTCTCCGCGGCCTCCGTCATCGCCGCCGCCTCCTCGGCGCTGACCCGCATCCCAGCTGGCTTTGCGGGCTTTGGCTGGCCAGCCAGCTTGGCCCGCCTCTCGGTCTCCCTCACCGACCACCCGCTGCTCGCCGCGGTGCGGGCGAGCCGGCGGCGGAGGTCATTGCCACGGACCGAGAGCACCGCGCGGCCGTGGCCCTCGCTGAGCTCGCCTGACTCGAGAAGCTCCAGCACCTCGTCGGGAAGGTCGAGGAGGCGAATCAGGTTGGAGACGGCGGGACGGCTGCGTCCGACGCGGCGGGCGAGCTCCTCCCTCGAGAGACCGAGGTCTTCGACCAGGGCGGCGCACGCCCGGGCCTCCTCGACCGGATTGAGGTCCTCGCGGACCATGTTCTCGATCAGCGCTGTCTCGAGGCGCTCGGCCTCGCCGGAGTCGCGGATCACCGCCGGGACCCGCTCGAGCCCCGCCTGCTGGGCTGCACGCCAGCGCCGCTCTCCGGCGATCAGCTCGTAGCTTCCGTCGGGCAACGGCCTCACCAGCAGCGGCTGGACGACGCCGCTCACCTCGATCGACGCCGCGAGCCCGGCGAGCGCCTCGGGGTCGAACTTGGTCCGCGGCTGCTTCGGGTTCGGCTTGATCAGCGAGACGGGGAGCTGGCGCAGCTCCGAGCCCTCGCTGCCTGCCTCGGGCAGGATCGCCGAGAGGCCGCGGCCCATTCCGCGGCGCTCAGCCACGCTCGGCCACCTCCTTCGCCAGCTCGCGGTAGGCGCTGGAGCCGCGCGAGCGGGGGGCGTGCTCGATCACGGGGGTGCCGTAGCTGGGTGACTCGGCGAGCTTGACGCTGCGTGGGATCACGGTTCGGAAGACGAGGTCGGGGAAATGGTCGCGCATCTCGCGCTCAACGTCTTGTGAGAGGCGGGTGCGCTCATCGTGCATGGTGATCAACAGCCCCGACAGCTCCAGCGAGGGGTTGATCTCACGCCGGGCCAGCGCCAGGGTGTCGAGGAACTGGACCAGCCCTTCGAGTGCGAGGTACTCGGCCTGGACCGGAACGATCACCCGGTCGGCGGCGGCGAGCGCGTTGACGGTGATCGGGCCCAGCGACGGGGGGCAGTCGAGGAGCGTGTAGGCGAAGCGCTCGCGAACCGGGCCGAGGCGCTCGCGAAGGCGGGTCTCGGAGCCCTCGATCCGTGGCAGCTCGACCGAGGCGCCGGCGAGGTCGCGCGACGCCGGCACCAGCCAGAGGTTGTCGGGACCGGCCGGGCGGGCGGCCTCAGCGACGGAGACCTCGCCCGTGAGGCAGTCATAGGACGAGGGGCTCGCGTCGCGGTCACCGCCGAGTGCGACCGTGGCGTTGCACTGGGGGTCGAGGTCGACGATCAGCGTCTGCAGGCCGCCCGCGGCCACGCAGGCCCCCATGTTGACGGTCGTCGTCGTCTTCCCGACCCCGCCCTTCTGGTTGGCGACCGCATAGACCGCTCCCATCTCTATGCGCCGATCCGGCGACCGTCAGGCATCGCCTGCCAGCTTAGTCAGAGTCGCGGAGAGGCCCGGCGGCCCCTGGCGGGCGCTTCTTCGCCATTCCGGCTCGTCTTGGCAACCGCTCCGGGGTCGGGCCGATCTTGCGAAGGACATGGAGGTGGCGGTTGCGGCTGGCGGCGAAGGGCGCGACCGCGATCACGGCCTCCGGCCGCATCGCCAACGCCCCCGCCGCGCGCTCGAGCTCGGCCTCCTCGCCGTGATCACGGCGGCCCTTCCAGGCGACGAGGACGCCGCCGTCGCGAAGCAGCGGAGAGGCAAGCTCTGCGAGCGTCGAGAGCCGGCCCACCGCGCGGGCGGTGACAGCATCGTAGGCCTCGCGCCCGTCGGCTACGGCGAGCTCCTCGGAGCGCCGTGGCAGGACCCTCGCGTTCTCGATCCCGGCGGCGGCGATCGCGGACCTCATGAACCGGCACTTGCGCTCCACCGACTCGACCAGATCAACCTCGGACCGGGGCAAGGAGACCGCGAGCGGGAGCCCGGGAAACCCTGCTCCAGAGCCAATATCAGCGATTCTTGCGGCACTCGCCAGATCGGCCACCTCGAGCCCGCAGAGGCTGTCCGCGACGTGCACGTCCCAGGCACGGGCCGGATCGGTGACCGAGCTCACCGAGGCGGGCTCCGCCGCCAGCATCTGGAGCACGACCTGAAGAGACCGGGCCGCCTCGGTAGATAGGTGCTCGGGGCCGGTCTCGCTCACTCAGAGACGAGTGGGGCGACCACGACGAAGCGATGGGGCTCGTCGCCCTCGCTGTATGTCTCGATGCCGGCGCGCTCCTTCAGATGCTCATGGACGACCCGGCGTTCCTGGGCACTCATCGGGTCCATCTCGACCGGCCGGCCCGAGGTCTCCGCCTGCTCGGCGGCGCGGTCGGCGCGCGAAGTCAGCGTCTCACGCCGGCGCTCGCGGTATCCGGCCGCGTCGACGATCACCCGCTTTCGCTCCCGCATGCCGCGGAATGCCGCCTGGTAGCAGAGAAGCTGCAGCGCGTCGATCGTCTGCCCGCGCTTGCCTATCAAGAGGCCGTAGTCGTCGTCCCCCTCGACCGAGGCGACGATCGCATCGTCGTCCTCGCTGACCTCGACCTCACCGCCGAGCTCGAGCTCGTCAAGCACCCGCTCGACCATCTCCCGAACCCGCTCAGCAGGCTCCTCCGGCCAATCATCCATCTCCGCACCCTCAGTCACCGCCTGAACCCTATTAGCTCAGAGTGCCTGCGGCGCGAGAGCCCGAGCCGGGATGCTCCCGGCGTGTCCTCGGGCGGGTGGCATGGGAGGACCCATCCCCGAGCACCCGCCGTGGAGCGCATGGGATGGTGGGTCCCATCCCATGACAGGACCCGCCCGCCGACGCGGTTGGAGCTACCGCCGCTTCTTCTTCTTCTTCGGAGGCGGCGGAGGCGGCTTGGCCGCAACCGCCGCAGAGGCGGTGACTACGGCCGGAGCGGGCACCACCTTCTGGATCACGTACTGCTGACCGATGGTCCAGACGTTGGTGGTGATCCAGTAGAGGACGAGGCCGGCGGGGAAGTTGATGATGAAGGGGACGAAGACGAAGGGCAGGATCATCATCAGCCGCCGCTGGCTCTTCTCGGCGGTCACCGACATCACCAATCCCGAGATCAGCTGGGTCCCGACGTAGAGGACCAGGAGGACGCCGAGAACCCAACCGGTGGCGGCGGCGGTCAGGTCGGGGATGAAGAGGAAGGCGGACTGGGGGCAATCGCCCGCCTTGCAGCCAATGTCCTCCGGAAGCACAGTCCGCAGCGTGTAGAAGAGCGTGATGAAGACGGGCAGCTGGGCGATCAGGGGGATGCAGGAGGCAAACGGGTTGACGTTGTTCTCCTGGTAGAACTTCATCATCTCCTGCTGCATGCGCTGGCGGTCGTTCTTGTACTTCGCCTGCAGCTCCTTGATCTTCGGCTGCAGGGCCTGCATCGCCCGCATGCCCTTCAACTGCTTGTAGGTGAGTGGGATAAGCAGGGCGCGGGTGACGATCGTCAGCGCGATGATCGAGCCGCCCCAACTGAGGCCGACCTGGTCGTGGAAGAATTGCAGGACGGCGTTGGCGACATTGATCAGCGGCTGCAGGATGTTGGCGACGACGAGCGGCGTCACCGGGGGCTCACCTCGCCGTGATGGACGGCCGGGTCGACCGGACCGGTGCGCAGGGTGAACCGCTCGGGCACCGGATCGAAGCCGCCGCGGCTGAGCGGATTGCAGCGCAGCAGGCGCCAGGCGCCGAGGATCATGCCTCTGAGCACGCCGAAGCGGCCGATCGACTCCGCCGCGTAGGCGGAACAGGTCGGCTCATAGCGGCAATGGCGGGGCAGCGCAGGCGAAATCCAGCGCTGGTAGGCGCGGATCGGGAGCAGCAGGATCCGTTTCACGTGGAACGCTCCCTCTTCTCCCCCGCCAGGGCCTCCTCGATGCATCGCTTCACGCCCGCGGTCCCCTCACTCTCGACAGTGGCGCCGATGTCGGGTCGCGCGACGAGGACAAAATCGTGCTCAGGCGGAAGCTTGTCATCGAGATCCCAGAAAGCCTCGCGCAGGGCACGCTTGACGCGATTGCGCTCGACCGCGCCACCGATCTTGCGACTGGCGGAGACGCCGAGGCGGACATCAGAGGAGTCCCCCTCGCGGCGGGGGAAGCTGTAGAGCACCAACTGTCGAGTGGCGTGGGAGGTTCCTTCGCGATAGACGCGGTCGAAATCGCCGCTGCGCGACAGGCGCCGGCGCTTACGCGCGCCCGCGTCGCCCCTCGCCATCGCTATGCGCTGAGGCGCTTGCGGCCCTTGCGGCGCCGGCGCTTGATGATCGCCCGGCCGCCGCGAGTCTGCATGCGGGCACGGAACCCGTGGGTCCGGGCACGCTTGCGTTTCTTCGGCTGGTAGGTGCGTTTCATCGGTTGACTGGCGGCAGTATACGGACGCGTCCGTAGCGCGGCATACCACCTCGACGACCCCGGTTCAATCTTTTCTGCGGCATTTGCGGAAGCCTCCAGGAGGGGTGCTGGAGCCAGCGCTATGGTCGGCCGCGGTCGGCGATGAGCTGCTCGCGCTGCCGTCCGGGAGGTTCGAGGCCATACGACGAGAGGGCATTGCACGTGCGCGACGTTTCAGACCGACCGAGTCCCGACTCCGGCGTGTCTCGGTCCAAGCGGGATCTCGAAGCGGTCTGGGCGGCGGCCAGTGAGAGGCTCCGCTCCTCGGTGCCCGACTCCACGTTCCGGATCTGGCTCGAGCCGCTGCGGCCCGCAGGCAGGCGGGACACGACGCTGCTGCTCTCCGCCCCCGACGGAATCCGCGCCTGGGCCGAGCGCCGCTACGCCGAGCTGATCGCCGAAGCGGTCGCCGCGATCGACCCGGAGCTGGTCGACGTCAGCTTCGTCGCGCCCTCGAGCGAATCCCCGCCGGTGGCGGCGGAGGAGAAATCGCTCAACCCGCACTACACGTTCCAGCGATTCGTCATCGGCGAGGGCAACCGCATCGCCCACGGGGCTGCGCTGGCTGTCGCCGAGGCGCCGGGCGAGGCCTACAACCCACTCTTTCTCCACGGCCCACCGGGACTGGGCAAGACCCACCTGCTCGGCGCGATCGCGAATTACCTGGAAACCAATGCTCCGCAGCTGGGCGTGCGCTACACGACGGCCGAGGGCTTCACCAACGAGTTCGTCTCCTCGCTTCAGAGCTCCGGCACCGAGGGGTTCAAGCGCCGATACCGCGACCTCGACGTCCTCCTCATCGACGACGTCCAGTTCCTCGAGGGAAAGCACCACACCGAGGAGGAGTTCTTCCACACCTTCAACGCGCTGCATGACTCCGGGAGCCAGCTCGTGCTCTCGGCCGACCGCATACCGAGCGAGCTCTCGACCCTTGCCGCCCGCCTCCGCGACCGCTTCGAGTGGGGCCTGACCGTGGAGGTCAGCGCCCCGAACCTGGCGATGCGCCTGACCGTTCTGCGACGGCTTGTGCGAGAGGCTGGGATCGAGGTCTCCGATCACGACGCGCTCTCCGAGCTCGCCCGCCGCATCGACGCCAACGTCCGCCAGTTGCACGGCGCCCTGACCAGAGCCGTCGCCCACGCATCTCTGATGGCGCGGCCTCTGAGCAGCGAGCTGATCGCCGAGGTGATCCCAGACCGTGGCCGGGAGGCCGAGCCGGCGGGCGCCGACGTGATCCAGTCACGGGTGGCCGAGTCCTACGGCGTCTCTCGAGCAGAACTGGTCGGTCCCGGGCGCGGTGCGACCCCGGTTCGCGCTCGCCAGGTCGCGATCTATCTGACTCGAGAGGCGACCGACCTCTCCCTCCCCCAGATCGGCCGGCTCTTCGGCGGCCGCGACCACTCCACCGTCCTCAACTCGATCCGACGGGTGGAGGCGGCCGCCGAGGCAGACCCGGAGCTGCGGGGACGGCTCGAGCGCCTGCGCTCGGCAATCCACAGCCGATGAGCGCGGTGGGTGACAGCCGCCACTGCTGTAAGAATCAGTCGTCGCGCCCACAGGCTGCTCCACAGGCCGACAGGCGCTCTGCAATGCGGAATCGCGCTCTGGCGACCCACATTCCACAACCCCTAACCCAACTCAATAAGGCATTGGTGACTTGAAGCTCTCAACGAAACGGCAGGAACTGGTCGACAAGCTCGCGGTTGTCTCCCGGGTTGCATCCAATCGCGCCGCGACCCAATCGCTGAGCGGTGTCCATCTCGCGGCCGGCCCCGAGGGGGTGACTCTGCGTGCGACCGACCTCGAGATGGGAATCGAGACAGCGCTCGAGGCTGAGGTTGATGGTCAGGGTGAGTTCCTGCTTCCCGGGCGCCTGCTCTCCGAGGTATCGCGCTCGCTCGCCGGCGAGGTGGTCGAGATCGAGCCGCGCAGCTCCGAGCGCGACGTCGAGATCACCTGTGGCGGCTCGAGCTTCCACCTGAGAACCCTCCCAGCAGACGATTTCCCCGCCTTTCCCCAACCCGAGGGCGAACCGCTGCGGATCCCGGCGCCAGCGCTGACCGAGACCGTCGAGGTGGTGGCCCGAGCCGCCTCCCGTGACGACATGCGCCCGGTGCTCACCGGCGTCTTCGTCAGCGCATCGGGCAACGAGATGACGATGGTCGCAACCGACTCCTACCGCCTCGCCTTCCGCCGCACCGAGGTCGAGGGCGGGATCGGCGGGGACCTCGAGGCGAACATCCCGGCTCGGGCCCTGCGCGAGTTGGGCCGCATTCTCTCTGCGGGTTCCGAGGAGACCGCAGAGGTATCGCTGTTGCAAAACCAGGCCGTCTTCAGAGCCGGCACCGTGATTCTCAACACGCGGCTCATCGACGGCCAGTTCCCCAACTACAAGCAGCTGCTGCCGGAGTCCTATGAGCACGACGTCCGCCTCCCGCGCAAGGAGTTCTATGAGGTGACGCGCCGGGTGAGCCAGTTGGCGCAACGCAACGCGCCGCTGAAACTCGCCCTGTCGCCTGGTGAGCTGACGATCTCCGCAGAGACGCCGGAGGTCGGCGACGCGCGCGAGTCGATGCCGGCGGCATTCGAGGGAGAGCCGCTCGAGATCGGTTTCAACCCTGAGTTTCTCAAGGACGGGATCGACAGCGTCGAGGGTGACGAGGTGCTGCTGCGGCTGATCTCGCCGCTGCGGCCGGGGTTGTTGCAGCCGGTCGACAACGACGACTTCCGCTACCTGGTGATGCCGATTCGCCTCAACGTCTGAGGCGCGATGCTGGTCAGCGCTGTATCCGCCCGCCCGCTGAGGAGCCTCGCTGCGGTCGAGGTGGAGCTCAGCGATGGCATCACCGCGATCCTCGGCGAGAACGGCTCTGGCAAGACGAACCTCCTCGAGGCGCTCTATTTCGCGCTCACCGGCCGCTCCTTTCGCACCTCGGACCGCCGCGAGCTGATCCCCTTCTCGGGCGCGATCGGCCGTGCGCAGGCAACGGTTGTCGACGATGACGGCGCAGAGCGCCACTTCCTTGCGTCCGTGAGCCGCGCAGAGGGACGTCGGCATCTCCTCGACGGCAGCGCGGTCGACTCCGTGACCGCCGCCCGCAATCGGCCACCGGTCGCGGTCTTCGCCCCCGACCGCCTCGCCCTCGTCAAGGGCCCGCCGGCCGAGCGCAGGGCGCACCTGGATCTCTTCGCCAGCGCCCGCTGGCCCTCACGCGCAGGCTTGCGCCAGCGCTACGGCCAGGCCCTCGCCCAGCGCAACGCTCTCCTACAGAGGGTTGCCAGCGGCCGTGGGGCGGAGGCAGACCTTGACTCCTGGGACGCTGCGGTGGCCGAGGCCGCGGCACCGCTGATCGCCTCGCGAGCGGAGGCGATCGCCGAGGTCTCCCCCTTCTTCACCGAGGCCGCCGCAGACCTCGGTTTCGACTCCGAGGCCTCGCTCGCCTACGCGCCGCGGGCTGAGGGAAGCGCGGCTGAGCTGCGCAGCGGTCTCGCCGAGCGCCGCCAGGGGGACCTGGGGCTCGGCCGCACATCGTGGGGCCCTCACCTGGACGAGATCCGTATCTGCCTCGACGGGCGCCTGTTGCGCCGATATGGCTCGCAGGGCCAGCAGCGCCTGGCGCTGCTGGCCCTTCTCTTCGCCGAGCGCGAGTCGCTTCTGCGCTCCCGGGGATCGCCACCGCTGATGCTCCTCGACGATGTCATGAGTGAACTCGACGGAACGCGCCGCGAACGGCTCTCGACCCGGCTCGAGAGCGATGGCCAGGCTCTTCTGACGGCAACCGAGGAGGCGTCGGTGCCTGCACGCCTTCGCGCCACGGCGCTCTGGATGCCGGCCGCGGCGAGACGCCCGCGGGCGGCGGCGGCCTGATGGGCCGGATCGCGCCGAGACCGGCTTCCGAGGCGCTTCGCGTCGCCCGCGACCGCGCCGCGCCGCAGACACCGCTTGCGGCGACGCAGGCCGTTTGGCTGGAGGTTGTGGGTGCCGCCATCGCTGCGGCCGCGGAGCCTGTCGCCGAGCGACGGGGAGAGATCACGGTCCGCTGTGAGAGCGCCGTCTGGGCCCAGGAGCTGGAGATGATGGGGACGGAGCTGCTGACCAAGCTCCGCGAGCGCCTCGGTGAGGCCGCTCCGTTGGGACTGCGCTTCGAAACCTAGCCCGGTTGGCCAGCCAGCCAGCGGCAGAGAGGGCGCTCTCGGGGTCGCCCGTGCAAGACATTTCTGCGAAACCGGCCAAAGTTGTTGGTCTCCCTTCCATTTTATCCGTCAATTGCAGGTATTTTGTGATTAAGGTGCAGCCGTTCCGAGGGGGCGGGCTGGTATCCTTTATGTCAACTTGATCGACCACCCCGACCCCGCGTCACACACCTCTACGGGAGTGCTGGGCGGTCGGGGTTTTCTGTGGATAACCGGAAGGGACTAATTGCCTGAGAAGAAGAGCAGGGCGTCGGTGACCAAGACCGGCACCAGCTCGTATGACGCCACCGATATCACCGTCCTCGAGGGTCTCGAGGCGGTGCGCAAACGTCCCGGCATGTACATCGGCTCGACCGGTCCGCGGGGACTCCATCACCTTGTCTACGAGGTCGTCGACAACTCGGTCGACGAGGCGATTGCCGGCCACTGCGATGCGGTTGAGGTGACCCTGCACCCGGACAACAGCTGCACCGTGGCCGATGACGGTCGCGGAATCCCGGTCGACATGCACGTGAAGGAGAAACGACCGGCGGCGGAGGTCGTCCTCACCACGCTCCACGCGGGCGGCAAGTTCGGCGACGGCGGCGGATACAAGGTCTCGGGCGGCCTCCACGGCGTCGGCGTCTCCGTTGTCAACGCTCTCTCTGAGCGCCTCCACCTCGAGGTCTCACGTGACGGGCACGTCTGGACGCAGGAATACGAGCGGGGCACGCCGCAGGCGGACCTCGAAGAGGGCGCGGCGACCAAGAAGACGGGAACGAGCATCACCTTCCTCCCGGATCTCGAGATCTTCGAGGAGATCGGGTTCGACTTCACGACCCTGGCCGAGCGCCTGCGCGAGACAGCGTTCCTGACCCGCGGGCTCAGGATCGACCTGGTCGACGAGCGCGGGGAGACGAACAGCGTCAGCTTCCGCTACGAGGGCGGGATCGAGGACTTCGTCCGCCACCTGAACGAGAACAAGGACGAGCTCCACCGCAAGGTGATCTTCTTCGACAGCGAGGCGGATGAGGGCCAGGTCGAGGTGGCGATGCAGTGGAACACCTCGTATCAGGAGTCCATCTTCACCTTCGCCAACAACATCAACACCCACGAGGGGGGCGCTCACCTCTCCGGTTTCCGCTCCGCCCTGACGCGGACCCTCAACGCCTACGCGCGCGCCAAGGGCGTGCTCAAGGAGAAGGACGAGAACCTCGCCGGGGAGGACGTGCGCGAGGGGTTGACGGCGGTGATCTCGGTCAAGCTCCACGATCCCCAGTTCGAGGGGCAGACGAAGACGAAGCTCGGCAACCCGCCGATCGAGGGCCTGGTCAAGGAGGCGGTCAACCGCAAGCTGGGGGAGTTCCTGGAGGAGAACCCCGGCGAGGCGAAGCGGATCATCATCAAGGCAGTCGAGGCCGCCCGCGCCCGTTCCGCCGCCCGCAAGGCCCGCGACCTCAGCCGCAAGTCGGCGCTGGAGAACTCGACGCTGCCAGGCAAGCTCGCGGATTGCACGGTCAAGGACCCGAGCCTCGCCGAGATCTTCGTGGTCGAGGGTGATTCGGCCGGCGGGTCCGCCAAGCAGGCCCGCGACCGCTCGACCCAGGCGGTGCTGCCACTTCGCGGCAAGATCATCAACGTCGAGAAGAGCCGGATCGACAAGGTTCTCGCCAACACCGAGATCCAGGCGCTGATCACGGCGATCGGCACCGGCGTCCACGACGAGTTCAAGCTCGAGGACGCCCGCTACCACAAGATCGTGATGGCGACCGACGCCGACGTCGACGGGGCGCACATCCGCACCCTCGTCCTCACCTTCCTCTACCGGCAGATGCAGCCGCTGATCGACGCCGGCTTCGTCTACATCGCCAAACCGCCCCTCTACAAGGTCAAGCAGGGAAACCAGGAGACCTACCTCGAGCGCGAGTCCGAGCTCGAGGAGCTGCTGCTGCGCGACCGCATCGAGGACTTCAGGCTCACCGATCGCCAACGGCAAGACGACGAAGCTGACCCAGAGCCGCTGGCAAAGCTACGTGCGCAGGGCGAAGGAGTACGAGGGCTGGGGCTCCTCGCTGCAGGCGGAGTTCGGTGCCGATCGATCCGCTTCCTGGAGGAGTCGCAGATCCTCGACAAGGGGGTGGCGACGATCGCGGGCGTCCGCGAGTCGCTGGCGATCGACGCCCGGCTGCCGAGCCGTACGAGACCGAGCTGATGGGCCGAGGGAGCCGAGCTGGTCGTCAAGGCGATCCACCGGCGATCCGGACTGGCCCGCTACCACACCTGCTCCCGCGCGGCGCTCTGCCCCGACCGAGTACCGCCGCTCGCCGACGTCCACGCCGACGCTGCTCAAGCAGGTGGGCGGCCCGCCGTTGGCGGTGCCGCTCGGCGAGGATCGAGCGCGGAGGTGGTGTCGTTCGTCGAGCTGCGCCGCGCGGTGCTCGAGCTCGCGCAGCAGGGCGTCCCGCTGCACCCGCTTCAAGGGCCTCGGCGAGATGAACGCCGAGCAGCTGCGCGAGACGACGATGGACCCGGCGTCTCGGACGCTGCATGAGGGTGACGATCGAGGACGCGGCGGCGGCCGACCGGATCTTCTCGATGCTGATGGGGGACCAGGTCGAGCCCCGGCGCGGTTCATCGAGCACCAACGCGAAGGACGTGACGAATCTCGATGTGTAGTCAGGACGCTGGCGCTGGTCCCCAAGGTCGGGAACTAGATGGCGCCGAGCCCTGACCGGGCGGATCGAAGACCGCGAGCTCGACAGGAGATGCGCTCAGCTCCTACCTCGATTACGCGATGAGCGTGATCGTCGGCGCGCGCGCTGCCCGACGTCCGCGACGGTCTCAAGCCGGTCCATCGCCGCGTCCTCTACGCGATGCACGACCTCGGACTGCAGCCGAACCGCGTCCGTACCGCAAGTCGCGCCTTCATCGTCGGCGAGGTGATGGGCAAGTACCACCCCCACGGCGACTCAGCGATCTACGACACGCTCGTGCGGATGGCGCAGGACTTCTCCTTGCGCTACCCGCTCGTCGACGGACAGGGCAACTTCGGCTCGATCGACGACGACCCGGCGGCGGCGATGCGCTACTGCGTGGCCGGCGACACCCGGGTTGAGACGACCGCGCGGGACGCTGCGGATCGACGACATCGCGCCGGCCGCGAAGTCGGATTCCGAAACCGACATCGACCTCGACGTGCTCGATCGGCGCGGTCGCCCCGTCCGGGCCTCGAAGCTCTTCCACTCCGGGCGACCATCCGACGCTTCGCATGCGTACCGCGAAGGGTCACGAGCTGATCGGGACCCACAACCACCCGCGTCCTCTGCCTAGTCGACATGGCCGGTGTTCCGCTGCTCCTCTGGAAGCTGCTCGAGGAGATAAGACCCGGCGAGCAAGTGCTGATCGCGCGGATGGACCGCCCCGCCGGCCCTGCCCTGAAGTCGCGGAGCGTCGTTGGCACTGCTCGCAGGCGCGTTCGTCGCCGAGGGTTGGATCGGCGAGAGAGCGCGCCGGCTTCAACAACGTCGACCACGAGTACTTCGATCGACGTGCTCGGGCCTACGACGACGTCGTCGGTGGTGCCCGTTACGTCTACGAGCCGCACGATCGCGTCAGGCAGCGAGCTCTTCGAGCTCGACATCCACAATCTCGCCGCTCTGCGGCGAAGCCCGCTCGCCGAGCTCATCGGCGCGCAGCGACGACAAGTCGGTTCCCGAGATGCGTCTGGGCGCGGCAGCGGCGAGTTCAAGCGCGCCTTCCTGCAGTCGCTCTTCGACGGCGACGGGTCCTCGTCGATGCTGCCGCGCAACACGATCCAGATCTCGTACTCGACCTACAGCGAGCAGCTCGCGAACGACGTCCAGCTGCTGCTGCTCGAGTTCGGGGTCGTCGCCGTCTCTGCCGTTATCGCCAAGGGCGAGCTCAAGGTCGTCGATCTCGAATCGCCGCGACGCGCGCCTGTTCGCCCGGCGGGTCGGCTTCCTCGGCGTCGAAGCAGCGAAGCTCGAGCGCGATCTCGCGCACGATCCCGGCAGAGCGAGCCGCGCGATGAGCCACGACCACGTCCCGTTCGTCGCCGACTACATCCGCTCCGAGAGCGGTTCGCGCTGGACCGACCGTGACTGGCTGAGGCGCCACAACGTCGATCGGATCGAGCGCTGGGAGCAGCGGGGGCACGGCGATTCTCGAGCGGATCGAATCGCCGGAGGTGCGCGAGTGTCGTCAAGCCGCTGGTCAGCGGCGACTACTACTACGCCGAGGTCGAATCGGTCGACCGACGCCGGCCCGCAGCGCGGTGTACTCGCTCACGCGTCGACACCGACGACCACTCGTTCCTCACCAACGGCTTCGTCAGCCACAACACCGAGGCCCGCCTCGCGCGCCTCGCGACCGAGATGCTGCGCGACATCGACGCCGACACCGTCGACTTCGACCCCAACTACGACGAGTCCCAGCGCGAGCCGCTCGATCCTGCCGTCCGCTTCCCGAACCTGCTCGTCAACGGATCCTCGGGGATCGCTGTCGGTATGGCGACGAACATCCCGCCCCACAACCTGCGCGAGGTCGATCGGCGCCGTCAGGCCTACATCGACGACCCCGAGATCGACCTCGACGGCCTGATGGAGCACATCAAGGGGCCCGACTTCCCCGGCGGCGGCACCATCGATCCCGCCGGTGTCCGCGACGCGTACGCCTCCGGCCGCGGCAGCCTCCAGGTCCGCGCCCGCGCCCACATCGAGCCGCTCAAGGGCGGCAAGGAGGCGATCATCGTCACCGAGCTCCCGTTCATGGTCAAGAAGGGCGGCGACTGCGGGTCTGATCACGAAGATCGCCGACCTCGTCCGCGACAAGAAGCTCACCGAGGATCTCCGACCTGCGCGACGAGTCGGACCGCTCCGGGATGCGGCTCGTGATCGAGCTCAAGCGCGACGCGATCCCGAACGTCGTGCTCACCAAGCTCTACAAGCGGACGCAGATGCAGACGACCTTCGGGGTCAACATGGTGGCCCTGGTCGACGGCGTGCCGAAGACGCTCGTCGCTGCGCGAGATGATCCACCACTACGTCGATCACCAGCGCGAGGTGGTCACCCGCCGCACCGCAGTACCAGCTACGCCGGCCGAGGCGCGAGCGCACATCCTCGAGGGCCTGCTGATCGCGCTCGACAATCTCGACGCCGTGATCAAGCTGATCCGCGCCTCCTCCGACCCAGACGACGCCCGCGAGGGGCTGATCTCGGAGTTCGAGCTCTCGCGCGAGCAGGCGCAGGCGATCCTCGACATGCGGCTGCAGAGGCTGACCGCGCTCGAGTCCGACAAGGTCCGAGCCGAGCATGCCGACCTGATCGAGCGGATCGCGGAGCTGCGCGCGATCCTCGGAGACGAGTCGCGGATCTTCGCCCTGGTCAAGGAGGAGCTGGTCGAGGTTGCCGACTCCTACGGCGACGAGCGTCGCACCGAGCTGCAGCACTTCGGCGGCGACATCGACGTCGAGGACATGATCGCCGAGCAGCAGATGGTGATCTCGCTGACCGCCTCCGGTTACGTCAAGCGGCTGCCGCTGGCGACCTACCGCCAGCAGCACCGCGGCGGCATCGGGGTGATGGGGATGAACATGAAGGAGGACGACTACATCGAGCATCTCCACATCTGCTCGACCCACGACTTCCTGCTCTTCTTCACCAACCGCGGCAAGGTCTACCGGCTCAAGGTCTACGAGCTGCCGGAGGGCTCACGCACCGCAAAGGGGAGCGCGCTCGTAAACCTGCTGCCGCTGCGCGAAGGCGAGAAGGTGATGGCGGTGATTCCGACCCGCGATTTCAAGGAGAACAAGTTCCTCGTCTTTGCCACCGCCAAGGGACAGATCAAGAAGACCGAGTTCCTCGCCTACAACACCCCGATCAAGGCCGACGGGATCATCGCGATCAAGGTGCGCGACGGCGACGAGCTGGTCCAGGTGCGCCTCACCTCGGGCGACGACGACATCCTCATGGTCTCCCACTCCGGCCAGGCCTCGCGCTTCAGCGAGAAGATGGTGCGGTCGATGGGCCGCGTCGACCAGCGGGATCCAGGGTATGAACGTCTCGGCCAAGGTGACGAACCGGGTCCTGGCGATGGACATCGCCCGCGACGACACCGAGCTGTTCGTCGTCACCGAGAACGGCTACGGCAAGCGCACGCCCGTGTCCGAGTATCCGGTCAAGGGCCGCGGCACCAAGGGCAAGCTGACCGCGAAGCTGACCGAGAAGAAGGGCGGCCTCGCCGGCGCGCTGATCGTCCGCGAGCACCAGGACCTGTTGTTCATCTCCGTCAACGGGATGGTCCAGCGGACCTCGGTCAAGCGGCATCTCGCAGATGGGCCGGGCGACTCAGGGGGTCAAGGTGATGAACATCGCCGACGACGACCGCGTCAGCGCCGTCGCCCTGGTGGTCGAGTCCGACACGCCCTCGGAAGCGCCCTCCGAAGGCGAGCCCGCGCCGAGCGCCCGAGGTGCCGCTCGAGCGTCGCGGAGGGCGGCGACGGTGTCACCCCGTCGAGGACTCGGAGGGCCGCGTGCAAGCCCGACCTCGTCGGTTTGCTTGAATCGTCGGACCAGAGAAAGGAGGTGGTCCTAAATTGAGTGACATGTTTGTGGGGACTCTGGAGGTGACGGGCCGCTAGGCGGCACGCGGGCCGCCCGGCGAATCCCACCCGGGCACCGGCGAGGAGGCGGGACCGGAGCTTGTCCCTACCGGTCGTAAATCCCCAACTCGCTTCCCTTCGCACCTGTGAAACGGCCGCCTTCGGGCGGCCGTTTCCATTCTGGCCCCGGAGCCGTATCTTCGATCGCAGACCTGGTGTGCCTCAGGCAGCCTGCGGCAGGTACTGGCGCCAGGCCCGCGGAATCTGCGGGCTGGCGATGCGGATGAAGACTGGTCGGCCCCGGTGCCTTCGGCCGGTTCGCCGGGTGCATCTGGATCTCGCGCGGCAGCCGGTTGCCCTTGCGCCGGTTGCAGGAGGCGCAGGAGGCGACGATGTTCTCCCAGACGGACTTCCCGCCGCGGCTGCGGGGGATCACGTGATCGACGGTGAGGCCGGGCTTGCGCGAGCCGCAGTACTGGCACGTCCACGACGTCGCGCGCGAGCACGGCCTTGCGGGTGATCTTGCGGCGATGGGCGTCGCGGGGGACGCGGACGTAGGTGACGAGCCGGATCACGACCGGGCGCGTCGATCGTCAGTCGCTCGGAGTGCAGCGCCCGCTTGCCCCGCTCGACGATCTCGGCCTTCTCCTTCAGCACGAGCACCGCGGCGCGGCGGACGGTGCAGACGTTGATCGGCTCGTAGGTCGCGTTCAGCACCAGCACACGGGCGCCTGAGCCGAGGCGGGCACCCGCTGTCGCGCCGACGATCGAGGGTCCCGATGCGGCGCCCTGCCCTCCTGCGGTCGAGGCGCGAGCCTGAGCCATTCTGGGCGCGATTCTAGAGGGTGGTCTCCGCGGGATAGGAACCCAGCACCCGCACGGAGTCCGCCTTGCCGCGCAGGGCCTCGACGGCCGCCGCGACCGTCTCATCGGAAATCGCGCCCTCGAGATCGACAAAGAACATGTAGCGCCCAATCCCCCCCCTGCGCAGCGGTCGTGACTCGATCCGCGAGAGGTTGATCCCGCGCCCGGAGAACTCGAGCAGTGCCTCGACCAGGGCCCCGGGATGGTCCTCGCCCAGCTCTGAGAAGACCAGGCTCGTCTTCCAGGCGCCGGCACCGGAAGCCTCGCTTCCCCGGGGCGCGATCCAGACGAAGCGGGTGACGTTCTCGGCCTCGTCGGCAACCTCTTCACGCAGCAGCACGCAGCCGTAGAGCGGCGCCGAGGCGGCGACCCCGAGTGCGGCCCAGGGCTGATCCGACTCGCTGACGAGCCTGACCGCCTCCGCCGTGCTGCTGACTGCGCGCAGCTCGGCGCCGGGCAGTTCCTGACGCAGGAAGCGCGCGCACTGGGCGAGCGGCTGGGGGTGGGAGAGGACGGCGGTGAACTCGGCCAGCGGCCGCTTGCTGAGGGCAATCAGGCTCGCCCTGACGCGGTAGTCGAACGAGCCGACGATCGTCACCTCGCTGGCGTCGAAGGCGAGGGTGTCGAGAGTCGCGCGCACCGAGCCCTCGATCGAGTTCTCGAACGGGACCAGGGCTCGGTCGGCCTCGCCGTGCTCGACAGCGAGGATCGCGGCGTGAACCGTCGCGGTCCGGATCCCCTCGAAATCGCGCCCGTCTCCGAGGGCGGAGCGCAATGCGTCCTCGGTGAAGGTCCCCTCCGGTCCGAGGTATGCGATCCGCATCACAGCGCCCCGGTCAGCGGTCAGCCGAAGTCGACGGTGTAGGAAGCCTTGTTGTTGTCGGTGACCTGCTCGCCCGGGACCGCATCGACTTCGACGTCGAGCGTCACCGAGCCCTTTGGGGCCGACGGCAACTGGATCGTCACCGTCTGCGTCTCCCCCGGGGCGATCGTGCTGATCTCCCCGGTGGTGGCAGCGCCGCCGTCGACAGAGACTCCGACGGTGATCCCGCTCTCGGTCGAGCCACCCTGGTTCTGGACCTGGACATCGACTGCGGGCGGGCCGGTGGTGGTGATCGTCGCCGGTGCGGTCGGGTCGAGCGTGGTCCCGTTGATGCTGACCCCGACCAGGCCCGTGCCGTGGGGTCCCGGAGTGGCCGCCGCGGTGGCGCCGGTGACCTGACCGAGCGAGCTGTCGATCGTGCTCGAATCGAGCCACTTGATGTCGCCGTCGGGGATGAAGAGGCTGTCGGGGACATCCGATCCCTCGATCCCCTGGCCGGCGAGCACGCCGTTGATCTCAGGGGCAACCACCTGCGCGTAGAGGACGTCGCTGGCCAGCAGCGTCTTCATCTGGATCGCGATGCTCGCGACCGCCTTCTCGCGCCCGGCGTCCCCGAGGGCGGTGCTCATCTTGTCGGCGATCTGGCCAAAGGCGCTGGCGCGAAGCTCATAGACCAGCTCGAGCCCGTTCTGGGCCTTGCCCATGTCCCCAGGGGCGCTGAGGCTCTCGACCCGGGTCAGATAGCCGTCCATCGCGCTGCGGTCGGCGTTGGTCTCGGTCACGAACTCGGTCACCGAGAGGGTTCCGGGATCCTCGAGCCTGTCGAAGAACCGCTTGCTGGTCTGCTGGGTCTCGTCGACGATCTGGCTGACGTCGCGGGCGTAGTCCTTGAGCGCACGCTCGTGGCGCGCGTCGAGGCAGCCGCGGATGCCGAGCACCAGGAGGATCACCAGAATCAGTGCGCCGCCGAGCGCGATCCCTCGCCTGGCCAGGAGCTGCTGGCGCTGGGGCTTGCGGGGCTTGCGCTCGCGGCGCGCCCGCCTGGGCTGCGCCTGCTCGCTTGTCGGTGGTGTGGCTGGTGGTTCCTCGTCGAAGGAGTCCAAGAGAGAGTCTCCGATTGCGATCCGGTCGGCGGCAAGTATGAAGGCTGAGGCATTTCCTGCGTCAAGACCCCCAGCAAACGGTGTCTTTCTTGCGCCGGGGCAGGCGTCAGGGCGCAGGCGTCGAAGCGAAAGAAGTCGTGATGGGCTCACTCGTACTCAACCGCTTCCGCCTCGAGGAGCGCATAGGCAGCGGCGGGTTCGGCGTCGTCTACCGGGCCTGGGACGACCGGCTCGAGCGCGATGTCGCGGTCAAGGTGATCGACGCCGATGGCGACGCCGGACGGCGGGTGCTGCGAGAGGCGCAGGCCGCCGCGCGGCTCAACCACCGCGGAATAGTCACCCTCTATGAGCTCGGCGAGGAGGACGGACGCGCCTATCTGGTCAGCGAGCTGATCGCCGGCTCGACCCTGCGCGAGCTCTTCGTCGACGGAGACCTCTGCGATCGAGAGGTCGCAGAGGTCGGCGCCGATCTCTGCGAGGCACTCGATCACGCCCACTCACGTGGCGTAATTCACCGCGACATCAAGCCCCAGAACATCCTCGTCCCGATCGGCGATCACCCGGCGAAGCTGATGGATTTCGGAATCGCGCGCGTCCTCGACGGGGAGGGCCTGACTGCGACCGGGACGGTGGTCGGGACGCTCGCCTATATGGCGCCCGAGCAGGCGGAGGGAGACCCCGCGGGCCCCGAGGCTGACATCTATGCGCTGGCGCTGACCCTGTACGAGTGCTGGAGCGGGCACAACCCGCACCACCGGGCGACGCCGGCGGCGACGGCGCGCTCGATCGGCACCCCCGCCACATCCCTCGGGCGTCTGCGCCCCGACCTTCCGCAGCCGGTCCTCGACGCGGTGGACGCCGCCCTTGATCCCGCCCCCGGGGTGCGCCCAACTCTGGAGGAACTGGGCGAGGCGATCGAGTCATCGCTCGACGATCTCGACGCCGAGCATCGGCTCCCGTCCCCGCGCTCGGCTCCCGTCCTCGGCGGAGTCGCGAGGGGGATCGTGGGCAGCGATCCGGTCGACGTCACCTCGGCCGCCGCGGCCGCCGGGCTGAGCGCAGCGGCGATGATCTCGGTGGGCCCGGCCGGTCCCGCCTGGGCCTACCTCATCGTTCCGCTGATCGCGATCGCCTGGCTGCTGCGCCCCCGCCTCGGATTCCTCTGCGCCGCCCTCGGTCTGTCGCTGTGGCTCGCCCTGGCCGCCGGCCGTCCCGGCTCGGCGCTGCTGGTGGCGCTGATCACGCTGCCCCCCGGGCTGCTGATCGGCGGGTCCGGACGGAGCCTGATGCTTCCCGCCGCCGCACCGGCGCTCGGCGCGGTTGGCCTGGGCCCCGTCTTCCCGGTCCTCGCCGGGCTTGCGGGTCGCTGGCGGGATCGCGCCGTCCTCGCCGCGACCGGGTTCGTCTGGCTCAGCGTCGCCGAGGTCGTCCTCCGCCGTGACCTTCTCTTCGGCGGGGCGGTGGCGGCTCCGAGGGGGTGGCAGGAGTCGGCCTCGAGCGCGCTGACAGAGGTCCTATGGCCGCTGATCGTCTCTCCGGCGTTCCTAGGCCGGATGGCGATCTGGTGCGCGGCTGCGCTGATCGCCGGCGTTATCCTCGCCCCCGTCCGCGCCTGGCTCGCCCGCCATCCGGTGACCGGCTCGCATTCCCGCCCAGCCCGGGGGGCCGCGCGGCCAGTCGCGATGCCGAGCGCGGCGGGCCGGCAGGCCACACTTCCGTAGGATTTCAGCCGATTGACGGGTCCATGGAGGGCCTGCCGACGCGCCAAGGAGCCCCGCCATCAGCGTTCTACGCAATCTCGAAGCTCGGATCGAAGGCCTCGTCGAGGGCGTGTTCAGCCGTGCCTTCAGCTCCGAGGTCCAGCCGGTGGAGCTCGCGCGCAAGCTGGCCAAGGAGATGGACGCCCACAAGACCGCCTCGGTCTCGCGCGTCTACGTTCCCAACGAGTACACCGTCCACCTCTCGCGCCAGGACCGCGGCAAGCTCGAGGGCTACGAGCGCTCGCTCGAACAGGAGCTCTCCGGCTACCTGCTCGAGCACGCGAGGCGCCGCAATTACGATCTTCTCACCCGCCCCGCCGTCGAGTTCAAGACCGATGAGCGCCTCCGCCTCGGCGAGTTCGGGATCCAGACCCGGCTCGTCAAGCCCCCGGCGCGGGAGGGCGAGAGCCCGAAGCAGGGCGAGGAGGGTCACACGATGGTCTACTCGGCGGTGAAGGAGCGTGAGGAGGGGCCGCCCAAGCGCCGCGACCCCGCGGCCGGCCTCGTCACCACCCGGGCGATCGTCGCTCTCGACGATCGGCGCTACGTGCTCGATGGGCCGAAGGCGACGATCGGCCGCTCCAAGGACACCGATTGCGTTCTGCGCGACCCCAACGTATCCAGGCGCCACGCGGAGCTGCGCAGGGCGGACACCGGCGATTGGCAGATCGTCGACCTCGGGTCCACGAACGGGATCAAGGTCAACGGCCGTCGCGTCTCCTCCTCGCGGTTGCGACCCGGGGACGAGGTCACGATCGGGACCACGACCTTCCTCTTCGACCTAGAGCAATGAGTCGGTGGACTACGAGCCGATCTCAGTAGCGCTGAAGTTCGGCTTCCTCGCCGTCCTCTACCTGTTCCTGCTCTGGATCGCGCGAAGCGCGCGCAAGGACCTGCGGCGGACGGTGGCACCGGCGCCCGACGCGACCGGCTACCACAACGTCGCGCCGGCGGATGAGCCAGGCGACGGCGACGCCTGGCTCGTGGCCGAGCGGGGTGGTGGCCTCAGGGACGGGGAGCGCTTCGATCTATTCGGCGGGCTCTCGATCGGGCGCTCCTCCGACGCCGACGTCCGGATCGAAGACCGCTACGCCTCCGGTCTGCACGCCAGGATCTACACGCGTGGAGGCCGCTTCTACGTCGAGGACATGAACTCCACCAACGGAACCCTCTTGAACGACGCCTCGCTCAGCGGGGAGGCGGAGCTGGTGCCGGGGGACATGATCCGCATCGGCGATACCGAGTTCCGATTCGAGTTGGAGTGAGCGCATGCTGAGGGTCACCGAACAGGCTTTCCGAACCGATACCGGGCGCCAGCGAAACGCCAACGAGGACTCCCTGTTCGCTCGTGCACCGGTATTCGTCGTCGCCGACGGCATGGGCGGCGCTCAGGCGGGAGAGGTCGCGTCGAGGGCCGCCGCCGACGCCTTCGAGCGCGGCCTCCCGGACGGCCCGCCGGAGACGATCCTGCGGGAGACGATCGAGTCCGCGAACCGCGAGATCCACGAGCTTGCCGGCAACGATCCCACCCGGGCCGGCATGGGCACGACGATCACCGCGGCGATGGTCAACGCCGAGACCGAGGAAGTGGCGATCGGTCACGTCGGAGACAGCCGTGCCTACCGCCTTCGCGGCAGCACGCTCGAGCGGCTGACCCGCGACCACTCGCTGGTCGAGGAGATGCGCCGCAAGGGCCAGATCACCGACGAGCAGGCCGAGGACCATCCGCAGCGCTCGATCATCACCCGTGCCCTGGGGCCCGAGGCGGAGGTCGAGGTTGATCTGCAGACCGTCGCGGCGCTGCCGGGCGACGTGTTCCTGCTCTGCTCGGACGGCCTCACGACGATGATCGGGGAGCGGGAGATCGAGAGGCTCCTGGTCAGCTCGACCTCGCTCGAGGCGGCGGTGCGGGGGCTGGTCGACGAGGCCAACCGTGCCGGGGGCCGCGACAACATCACCGCGATCGCCTTCCGCCTCGATGACTCCGCGGCGCCCGCCGCCCCCGTCGAGAGCCCGACCCTGGTGGGTCCCAGCGCGCAGGAGGAGGGTTTCACCGCCGAGGAGGTGCGCCGCCGCGCCGCCGCGGAGCGGCGAAGGGCGGAGCCGCCCCGGCGCCGCCGCACCGGATTGCGGCGGGCCGCCAAGGTCATCACCGCGCTCGTCGTCATCGCCGCGCTCGGCGCCGCGGCCGCCTACGGGAACCGCCAGGTCTGGTTCCTGGGCACCGACGAGGGCGGCCGCGTGGCGCTCTACCGGGGCCTGCCCTATGACCTCCCCTTCGGAATCCGCCTCTACGACCAGCGCTACGCGAGCCCGATACAGACCTCCTCGCTACCGCCGCGCCGCCAGAGCGCGGTCACCGGCCACGACCTGCGCTCGCGCTCGGACGCGATCTCGCTGATAGCCGACATCGAGCGGCGGGCGGGCGTGGGTGCGACCGGGCCGGCCACGGTCAAGAAGCAGAAGGAATCGAAAGCCGGAGGCCAGCAGGGTGCCGGGGCGGGAGCGGGCGCCGGCTCTGGCGCGACAGGCGCGACAGGCGCGACAGCCGGGAGGGGGGCGGCGGCGGCCAAGGGGGCGACGGCGGCCACCGGGGCCACCGGGGCGGGAAAGTGAGCGCCCGCAACCGCGAGCTGTTCGCGCTGGTGCCGGTGGCGCTGCTGCTGACCGCAGGGTTCACCGCCGTATTTGCCCAGGAGAACGCCCAGCTCGGAAACCTCAGCCTCATCTACGGCGCCTATTTCCTCGCCCTCTGCCTCGCCACCCACATCTACCTGCGGATGCGGCTCCCCGACGCCGACCCCTACCTCTTCCCGCTCGTCGCGCTGCTGACCGCGGTCGGGTTGGTGATGATCTACCGGATCGACGAGACCCTGGCCCGCGACCAGGCGAACTGGTTCGTCCTCGGCCTCGTCCTATTCGCGGTCACGATCCACTTCCTGCGCGATTACGAGGTGCTCGAGCGCTACCGCTACACGATTGCCGGCGCCGGACTGGTGCTGTTGCTCGCCCCGCGGCTGCCGGGCATCGGCCAGCAGGTCAACGGCGCCTATCTCGGGGTCAAGATCGGCCCGCTCGCGTTCCAGCCGGCGGAGTTCTCGAAGATCTGCATCGTCATCTTCCTCGCCAGCTACCTGCGCGAGCACCGCGAGGTGCTGATCGTCGGCGCTCGCCGGGTGCTGGGGATTACGCTGCCGCCGCTCAAGCACCTCGGGCCTCTGCTCGTCGTCTGGGGGGCGTCGATGTTCATGCTGATCTTCATCCGCGACCTCGGCAGCTCGCTGATGTTCTTCGCCGCCTTCCTGGCGCTTCTGTATGTCGCCACCGGGCGCTTCTCCTTCGTCGTCATCGGGATGGCGCTGTTCCTCGCTGGCGCCTGGTTCATCGCTTCGACGGTGCCCCACGTCCACGACCGGGTCGAGATCTGGCTCGACCCCTACCAGGAGCCGACCGGGTCCGGCTACCAGATTCTTCAGTCGATCTTCGCGCAGGCCGACGGCGGGCTCTTCGGCAAGGGGTTCGGGCAGGCGCTGATAACCATTCCCGGTACCAACGACGCGCTCCTGCCCGCAGCGCAGACCGACACGATTTACTCGTTGATCGTCAACGAGATCGGTCTCTTCGGCGCCTGTGGGGTGATTCTCATCTACCTGCTGGTCACCGCCCGCGGCTTCAAGATCGCACTGATGGCCGATGACGGCTTCTCGAAGCTTCTGGCCGCGGGGCTGACCGCCGTCTTCGCGATCCAGGCGTTCGTGATCATCGGCGGCGTCACCAGGGTGATCCCGCTGACCGGCGTCACCCTGCCCTTCGTCAGCTATGGCGGCAGCTCGATCGTCGCCAACTTCGTCCTGCTCGCGCTGCTGCTGCTGATCTCGGACCGCGCCCGCCGCGAGGCTGCGCGGCCGTCCTCGGGCGAGGCCTACCAGATCGGCCGATGAACGCCCAGATCACAAAGCTCTTCGGCCTCGTGATGCTCCTCTTCGCGGTGCTGATCGGCTTCACCAGCTACTGGTCCGTCTTTGACGCCCAGGCCCTGAAGGAGAAGCGCGCCAACAAGCGCCCGCTGCTGGAGCAACAGCAGATCCGCCGCGGCCGCATCCTCGCCTCCGACGGGACAGTGATAGCGAGGTCGGTCGCGAAGGGCCGAGGCCCCGCTCTGCGCTACGTGCGCCGCTATCCCGAAGGGTCTCTCTACGGTCACCCGATCGGCTACAGCTTCGTCCAGCAGGGCGACAGCGAGTTCGAGAAGTACCACAACGACGAGCTGGTCGGAAACGACTCGGAGTTCAAGTCGATCCTCGACGAGCTCCGGGGCCGCAAGCAGGAGGGCAACGACATCGTCACCTCGATCGACGCAACCGCGCAGCGGGTCGCCCTCGATGACCTCGCCGCATCGGGAAGCGGCGCCGTGGTTGCGATCGAGCCGAGCACCGGGCGGGTGCTCGTCAACGCCAGCTACCCGCCGTATGACCCGAACCGGGTCCCCGAGCACCTGTCGAAGCTGAACAAGGACCCGACGGCGCCGCTGTTCGACCGCGCAACCCAGGGCCAGTACCCGCCGGGCTCCACCTTCAAGGTGGTCACCGCCGCCGCCGGGCTCGACAGCGGCACGATCACCCCGGAGACGCTGATCGACTCGCCCGGGACCCTCGACATCTTCGGTAACCCCCTCTCCAACGACTTCAACGCCGACTTCGGCCCGATCGGCCTCGACACGGGGCTGACCAACTCCGTCAACACCTATTTCGCGCAGCTGGGAGAGAAGGTCGGCGAGGACACCCTGTTCAAGTACATGAGCGACTTCGGCTTCAACTCCAAGCCCCAGATAGACCTCCCTGCCGACCAGCTCTCGACCAGCGGCATCTTCGACCGCGGCAGGCTGGTGACGCCGTCGGACCCGATCGACATCGCCCGGGTCGCGATCGGCCAGGAGCGGCTGCTGGCGACGCCGCTGCAGATGGCTGAGGTGACCGCCGCGGTCGCCAACGGCGGCAGCCTGATGAAGCCGCAGATCTGGGACAAGGTGGTCGACCCCGATGGCCGGGTGACGAAGAGGATGGAGCCGAGCGAGATCTCGCAGCCGATCAGCGCCGACACCGCGGCCGAGCTGAACACGGCGATGCAGGGTGTGGTCAGCTCCGGCACCGGCACCAACGCGGCGATCCCCGGGGTCACCGTCGCCGGCAAGACGGGAACCGCGGAGACGCCCTTCAACGACGCCTGCGGCGGCGGCACCGAGCAAAACCAGGCCTGGTTCATAGGCTTCGCTCCCGCCGAGGATCCCCAGGTGGCGATTGCCGCCAGCGTCGAGTGCACGCCCCAGTTCGGAAACGACATCGCGGCGCCGATCTTCCGCGATGTGGCCGAGTCGCTGCTGGCGGGATGAGGCGCACGGAGCAATGAGAAGACTGAGGACAGAAACCAGAAGCCGGAGGGCCCGATGACGGATGTCGCGGAGGGCTCCGTCTTCGATGGGCGCTACCGGCTGGCGCGGCGGATCGGGTCCGGCGGCATGGCCGACGTCTGGCTCGCCGACGACACCCACCTGCAGCGCCAGGTGGCGATCAAGATCCTGCACAAGCGCTTTGCCCAGGACCGCGAGTTCGTCGAGCGCTTCCGCCGCGAGGCGGAGGCCGCCGCGGGCCTGCATCACCCCAACATCGTCAGCGTCTTCGACCGCGGCGAGGTCGCGGGCACCTACTACATAGCGATGCAGTACGTGGAGGGCCGCTCGCTGAAGGAGCTGATCGACGCCGGCCTCACCCCCGAGCAGGCCTCGGCGCTGATCATCCAGGTTCTCGAGGCGGCGAAGTTCGCCCACCGTCATAACGTCATCCACCGTGACCTGAAGCCGCAGAACGTGATCGTCGATGCCGAGGGCCGCGCCCGGGTCGCCGACTTCGGGATCGCCCGCGCCGGGGTCTCCGAGATCACCCAGACCGGATCGGTGATGGGCACGGCCCACTACCTCTCCCCGGAGCAGGCGCAGGGCCTCGACGTCACTGCCGCATCCGACCTCTACTCGATCGGGGTGATCCTCTACGAAGCACTGACCCGCAGGGTCCCCTTCGACGCCGAGAGCGCGGTGGCGGTGGCGCTGAAGCAGGTCTCGCAGGCGCCGCAGCGTCCGAGCACGCTCAACCCGGCGGTCTCACCGGCGATGGACGCCGTGGTCATGCGGGCGCTGGAGAAGGACCCGCAACGACGCTTCCATGACGCCGACGCCTTCATCGCGGCGCTGAACGCTGCCCTGCGCGACCCCGGTGCGGTTGGCGATCACACCGCATCCTTCGCCCCGCTCCCCCCGGTGGTGGCGCCGGAGGAGGCAGAGGCCGCCGAGGAGGAGCGCGACGAAGACGAGGCGGCCAGGCGCCGACGGCGCCGCTGGATCGTGGTCGCGATCGCCGTCGCGCTGGGGGCGATCGCCGGATTGGCGCTGACCCGCGATAGGACCAGCGAGGTTCCCACCGTCACCGGCCAGCAACTCAACATCGCGATCAACCTGCTCCAGCAGGACGGCTTCGAGGTCGGGGAGATCGCCCGGGTCCAGCGCGCGGCGCCAAAGGATCTCGTCCTCGAGCAGGACCCGACCCGGGAGGCGTCGCTGGACTGCTCCTTCCTCACCTTCTTCTGCAGCAAGCCGAAGGTCGCCCTCACCGTCAGTGCCGGGCCGGGGCAGGCTGAGGTGCCCCGGCTCAGCGGCCTCTCGCGCTCGGAGGCGAAGCGCAGCCTCGACGAAGCCGGCTTCGGCGCAGCCTTCGTCACCGCGAGCTCGAGCTCGGTCCCCTCCGGCGACGTCATCTCCACCGACCCTCCCGGCGGGACAACGGCGAAGAGGGGGTCGCTGGTTACGGTGACGGTCTCCAGCGGCCCCCGCCTGGTCACGGTCCCGGCCGTCGTCGGCCGCAGCTCCGACGCGGCCAAGCAGGCGATCAGTGGCAGGGGCCTGAACTACAGCGTCTCCTTCCAGGAGAGCCAGCAGCCTAGCGGCCAGGTGATCTCGCAGTCGCCGAACGCGGGCACCAGGGTCGCGGTCGGCGACACGGTCAGCATCGTCGTCTCCCAGGGCGTGCAGAAGGTGCCGGTGCCCAACGTGATCGGCGATCTGCGCTCGACCGCGGTCACCGCACTTCGCAACGCCGGCTTCGTCGTCACCGTCAACGAGCAGGACACAACGGTGCCGTCCCAGAACGGGCGGGTCACCGACCAGTTCCCCTCGCCGGGGACGCTGCGGGCGAAGGGGACCGGGGTGACGATCTTCGTCGGCAAGCTGGTGACGACGCCGACTGGGGCGACGGGGCCGTGAACCGACCAGAACGCAGAACGGAGGGCGATCGCCAGATGTCAAGTCGCACAGACGGAGGGGCGCGATGAGGGTCGTCGTCCTCTCGGGGGGCCGCTCGAGCGAGCACGACGTCTCGCTGCGCTCGGGCGCGTCGGTTGCCGCCGGTCTCGCCGGCGCGGGCCACGAGGTGATCGAGGTCCTGGTCTCGCGTGAGGGCGGCTGGAGCACCGGGGACGGTCCGGTCGCGGTGACCCC
The DNA here is from genome assembly GCA_963781345.1 of uncultured Actinomycetes bacterium. Lineage (GTDB taxonomy): Bacteria > Actinomycetota > Thermoleophilia > Solirubrobacterales > 70-9 > JBBRHQ01. The sequence continues at coordinate 341,768 of CAWAFQ010000013.1, read as the reverse complement.
GGGGCAGGCCTGCTCGATGCCGACGCCGTCTTCCCGGTGCTCCACGGGCCCTTCGGCGAGGACGGCTCGGTCCAGGGCCTGCTCGAGTGCCTCGACGTCCCCTACGTCGGCTGTGACGTGCTCTCCTCGGCGCTCTGCATGGACAAGCTGACGCTGAAGCGCCTGTTCGCCGAGCACGGTATCCCGCAGGTGGACTTCGTCGCGGCTGGGGAGGAGGGCTGGCGTGAGCGTGCGGCATCGATGGGACTTCCGCTCTGGGTGAAGCCGTCGCGGCTCGGATCGAGCGTGGGCATCAGCAAGGTGACCTCCACCGAGGGGAGTCTCGAGGAGGCGGTCGAGCTTGCCGCCCGCCACGACCCCAGGGTGATAGTCGAGGCGTCGGCTCACGGTCGTGAGGTCGAGTGCTCGGTCCTCGGCAACGAGGACCCCCTGACCTCGCAGCCGGGCGAGATCGTCGCCCATGCCGACTGGTACGACTTCGAGGCCAAGTACTCCGCGGGCGGGATGGACCTGGTGGTCCCGGCGCCGATCGGCGCAGACGGGCTTGCCTGCGTCAGGGAGCTGGCGGCGCGGGTCTTCACCCTCGCCGGATGCAGCGGGCTCGCTCGATGTGACTTCTTCGTCGAGCCCGACGGCGAGGTGCTCGTCAACGAGATCAACACGATCCCCGGCTTCACCGAGACCAGCGTCTACGCGAAGCTGTGGGAGGCAAGCGGCATCGCATACCCCCAGCTCTGCGACCGCCTCGTCGCGCTGGCGATCGAGCGCCACCGGACCGCGGCCTCGTTCGAGTTCTGAGGCCAGTTAGCTCAGCAGCCTGATGTCTGAGATCTCGATCTGGTAGGGGCCGGCACTGGTGTTCTGCGCCGGGGAGACCCTGGTGAACCAGAGCAGGAAGTACTGCGAGCGCCTGCTGACATCGAGCGGGATCTCCTGCTGCGCGCTGGCGCCGGAGATCGTTCCGACCGGCTGTCCCCATCCGGCGAGGTCGGTGGGGGCGCCGCCGGGCGCCGCGGCGTAGACCTCGGCGTCCCAGCCGGGGGTGGGGGTGCGCACCTCCATCTCGCTCGGCGTGGCCGGGGAGCTCGTCTTCACGTAGATGCCCACGCCGGGGTCGGGCCCGGTCTTGACCGAGAAATCGTCGGTGTCGTAGTGCTCGGTGTCCCAGGCGGTGCCGGTGGGGTTGCCATCGATCGCCAGTCCCACCGTGTCCGCGCCCTCGGCGCTGTCCCCCTGCGGGTCGAAATCGGTCGCCGATGAGATCGGAATCGGCTGGCCGGAGCGGTCCCTGTTGCCACCGCCACCGACACTCCCACCGGAGATCAGGGCCACCGCCGCAATTGCCACCGCCGCAATCGTCACCAGCACGACGATCCCCGCCCAGGAAAGCCGGCTGCCGCCGGAGAGCTTTCGGCGGGGTGGGGGCAGCGCGTCGAGCACGCTCGTCGCCTCACCGGTGGTGGTCCCGGCGCGCGCGGCCTCGACCTCGAGCGCCGTCTCGAGGTCGGCGATCATCTCCTCGATCCGCTGGTAGCGCTTCGCAGGCTCCTTGAACGTCGCCCGCTCGACCACGAGCGCGACCGCGGCGGAGACCTCGGGCCGGCGCCGCTGGACATCGGGCAGCTCCTCGTTGACGTGTTTCATCGCCACACCGACCTGGCTGTCAGCGCTGAAGGGGACCTCGCCGGTGAGCATCTCGTAGAGAACGACCCCGAGCGCGTAGATGTCGGAGCGCTGGTCGACGCCCTGTCCCATCGCCTGCTCCGGTGCGACGTAGTCGGTGGTCCCGAGGACGCGGCCGGTGGCGGTGAGCCCGTCCTGCTCGAGCTGGCGCGAGATTCCGAAGTCGGTCAGCTTCGCCCGCCCCTCGGCGTCGATGAGGACGTTCTGGGGCTTGATGTCACGGTGGACCATCTGGCGCTCGTGGGCAACGGCCAGACCGCGGGCGACCTCGATCGCGTAGGCGATCGCCTCCTGCACGTCGAGCGCGCCGACCCGGCTGATCCGCTGCTTCAGCGTCTCACCCTCGACGTACTCGAAGACGATGTAGGGGTGGCCGCCGTCCTCCCCGGCGTCGATCACCGAGACCACGTTCGGGTGCGAGAGCTTGGCCACCGCCCGCGCCTCCTGGCGGAAGCGCTCGAGCTGGTCTGCCTGCTCCGACATCTCCCGGTGCATGACCTTGACCGCAACCGGGCGGTCGAGCGTCTCGTCGCGGGCGAGGTAGACGGTGGACATTCCGCCGCTGCCGAGCTTCGCCTCCAGGCGGTAGCGGCCGGAGAGAACCGTGCCGATCATCTGTGCTGAGCTCGAGCGTGTGTTCATCTGCTTGGGGATATTGTCAGCGCCCCGTGTCCGTAGAGATTCGCTACTACACCGATCCTGCCTGCTCCTGGTCGTGGGGTGCCGAGCCGAAGCTTCGCAGGCTGATGTGGGAGTTCGACGGCGAGCTCGACTTCAGGTGGGTAATGGGCGGCCTTGCCCGCAAGTATGGAGAGACCTACAGCGACGAGGAGGGCGCAATCGGCTCCGGCCCCGATTGCTACGCCGACCTGATGTCGCACTGGCTCGACGTTGGTGGCGAGACCGGGATGCCGTCGGACCCGAGGATCTGGACCGAGAACCCGCTTTCCAGCACCTACCCGGCCTGCATCGCGGTCAAGGCGGCCTGCGAGCAGGGCTGGCAGGCCGGGTACAACTACCTGCGCAGGGTGCGCGAGGGGATCTTCGTCGGGCGCCGCAAGCTCGACCATGCCGAGGCGCTGATCGCCGAGGCGGAACCGGCCGGACTTGATGCGGAACGGTTCAGGGTCGACTTCGCCTCGAACGCGATCCTCGAGGCATTCAGCGCCGACCTCGACGAGGTTCGCGACGTTCCGGAGGGGGCGCGGGCTGAGGGAAAGACCCGCCGCACCGAGGGTCACGAGCGGGTCACGTTCCCCTCGGCGGTCTTCGTCTCGGCGGAGGGGAAGCGCCAAGAGGTCTGGGGGTGGAAGCCGCTGGAGGACTATCGCGATGCGGCGCTGGCGGCGGAGGCGAGGGTGGTCAACGACGGTCCCCTCGAGCCGCTCGACGCCGTCGCCCGCTTTGGCCGGATCACCACCAAGGAGGCCGAGGTGCTCAGCGGCAAGCCGAGCCCGGTGGTCTGCGCCGAGCTCTGGAACCTCGCCAAGGACCGGCGGCTGAGGCCCGTGCGGGCGCTGACCGGGACCGTCTGGGAGAGCGCCTGATGCAGCCTGATTTCGTCGAGATCTACGATGAGCAGGTGTGGCGGGTCTACGCGTTTCTCGCCTATCGATTGGAGTCGCGCAGCGATGCCGAGGACCTCACACAGCAGACCTTCGAACGCGCCCTGCGCGCCTGGGCCAGCTACAACCCTGACCTCTCGGCCCCGGGAACCTGGCTGATCGCGATCGCCCGCAACCTGCTGATCGACCATCACCGCCGCGACCGATCCGGCCAGCAGGAGCCGATCGGCCCCGGCGGGGTCGGGGAAGAACAGCTGCCGGTGTTCGAGGAAACGCCCGACCTCGGGCTCGAGCCGGCGCTTGCGCAGGCGCTTGCGCAGCTTGCCGAGCGTGAGCGTGAGCTGATCGCGCTGCGCTTCGGCGGCGACCTCACCGGGCCCGAGATCGCCGAGCTCACGGGCCTCACCCTTGCCAACGTGCAGCAGATCCTCTCGCGCTCTCTGCGCAAGCTGCGGGCGCTCCTCGAGGAGCCGGCCGGCCCCTAGCCGGCGGCGAAGGGGCCGGTGCCGGCCAGGCCGGCCGCCGCCACCGCCAGCAGCAGGAAGCCTGAGCCGGCATGCAACGCGACCAGCAGGCGCAGCCTTGCCGGCCGCATCGCGCGCGGCTCGGCATCCGCGACCAGCAACCGCCGCAGCTCGCCGCGGAACGATGCGCGCGGAACCGGGCGGTCGGCGAGCAGATGGCCGCCCAGCTCGCCCAGCACTTGGCGCTCGCCTGGGCTGAGCGAGGCATCGAGGTCGTCCTCTATCCGCCGGTTCTCGCTCATTGGCTGAAGATTGTCAGAGCGTGGGTTGAGCGCCCGAGCCCGCTTGTAGGCGGCGACCGAGGCGGCCGCCCGGCCGCGCTCCGCCTCGATCCGGGAGAGGGTCACCCAGGTGCGCCAGTTGGTGGACTCGCGCCGGGTCGCCGCCCGGGCGGCACGAGCGGCGCCCGCGAGGTCCCCCCGGGACTCGAGAAGAACGGCCTCCTGCAGGCGCGGGGTGGCCGCGTAGGGCTCGACGTTCTGGGCCGTGTGCGCGGCGTCGAGCGCGGCGGCGAAGTCCCCGCCTGCGGCGTCGGCGCGGCTCTGGCGGATCGACAGCTCCGAGGCGAGCGGGATCGCGATCGCAACGATCGCCACCAGCGCGACGACGACGGCCACTCCCCGCGCCCAGACCGGGAAGGCATGGCCGCCGGCCCGGCTGCCGGGGTCACCCGCGGTGAGCAGGACCGAGGCCAGCAGCAGAAAGGCGACCGGGACCACCGCCAGCTCCCACATCCAGTCGAAGCCTGCTGAGATGAGGAAGGCGCTGCAGCCCGCGAGCGCGGCGGCCAGCTGGGTGCGCCGGCCGCGCGCCGCGGTGAGCGCGCGCGAGATACCGGTGGCGACGACCCAGAGCAGGAAGCAGAGCAGGAGGCCGAAGCCGACGATCCCCAGCTCGCCCAGGGTCTCCATGTAGAGCGAGTGAGCGTCGCGGACGAAGCTCTGGATGTCGCCGTTGCGGGCCCACCAGTACTCGAAGGTGCCCGAACCGATGCCCTGCAGCGGGGCGGAGCCGTTCGCATCGAGCGCCGAGGACCAGTACTGGTAGCGGCCTTTGCCCTGTGCTCTCGGTCAGCGCGCGAGGCGTGCGTCGGCGGGTCCGATCGAGCTCTTGAACTCGTCCCAGCGGTGGAGAGCTTGCCCGGAACCCCGACGGCGAGCGCCACCACCAGCGCCAGCGCAGCGAGCGAGGCGAGGATCGATGCGCTTCGGCGCCGCGAGAGGACGGTCCAGCGCGGCCGCAGGCCGTGGCGCTCGACCAGCGAGATCGCGACCTGGAGCAGACCGACGCCGGCGCAGACGACGAGCGTCATCGCCAGCATCTCGTTGCCCTGCTGGTGGGCGACGCTTCCGGCGAGGCCCTGCTCGAGCGCGTCGCGCTGGCTCGCGGCGGCGATCAGGATCGCGCCGCCGGCACCCGCGACCACCATTGTCGCCAGCTTCGGGATCCGGTCGCCGGCGAAGGCGACGAAGACGAGCAGGGCGACGATCGCCGCCCCGATACCGCCGCGCGAGAAGGTGAAGAAGAGCGGCCAGCGCCAGTGCCGGCAGCGCCGCCGCGGCGAGCGCGCGGGCGGCGAGCGCGCGGGCGCTGGTGGCAATGCCGAGCAGCAACGGCATCCCCATCGCGACCAGACAGCCCAGCCCGTTCCAGTAGTTGAGCGGGTAGCTGAGACGGCTTCGCGTCGCTGGGGAGGAAGTCGGCGGTCTCGGCCGGCATTTGGGAACCAGGCGGGGTGGAGGCGCGAGGCCAGGCCGACCAGCGCGACCACGGCGATCCCCGTCCCCAGCGCGGCGATCAGGTGCCGGGCACCCCTTGAGCCGCGAACGGAGAGCGCGAGCGCGAGCACGCCGACGTAGGCCGCGATCCGGCCGAGGTCGGCGAAGGTGCGCTCGGAGCTCTCGGTCCAGCTCAGGCTGAGCGCGGTCCAGAGCGCGAAGGCGGCGAGCAGGCCAAGGGCGACCCAGGCGGCCGCCCCGGGCCGGCGCACCGGCAGGGTGCCGATCGCGACCCCGATCAGGACGATCCACCAGACCGCGATCCCGGCCTGGTTGCGGATGATCGGGTCATAGCCACCCCCGTTCAGCCCCAGATAGAGCACCAGTCCGAAGGCCAGCACCCAGACCGCCAGCGCCTGCGGGTCGAAGCGGCGCAGCAGGCCTAGGGGCTCGGTCCGCTGGGTGAGGCTGCCGGTCGTCTCCATCGCCAATAGATACGGGCGGGCGGGTGCATCGCTGACGTTTGTCAGGCTCCGGCGCCCGGATCCGTATGTTGGGGTAGATGCGACGGCCGGGATTGTTCATGCTCTTGCTGTTCCTCGCCCTTCCGGGCGCGACTGCTGCTGCCAGCGCTGTCCCACCCGGCAACTCGGCGGTCGACCAGTACACCGAGGGCATCCCGGGGCCCTCGGGGAACCTGCCGACCGGGACGCCGGGGGGGAAGACGAACCCCGCACAGGCGCTCGGTGCCCGCAACGCCCAGCGGCTCAAGCACTTCGGTTCCGCGGGCAGGGCCGCCGCCGAGATCGCCGCGGCGACGGCGCCGGCGCGCCAGTATGGTGCCGGTTCGGGCCCAGCTGGATCCGCGGCCTCGGGCAAGGGCGACTCCGCGGCCTCGGGCACAGCCGGATCCGCGTCCTCGGGCAAGGGCGACTCCGCGGCCTCGGGCACAGCCGGATCCGCGTCCTCGGGCAAGGGCGACTCCGCGGCCTCGGGCACAGCCGGATCCGCAGCCTCGCCCAGCGCGGGTTCGTCGGGCTTCGCCGAGGTCCTGAAGCGCGCGGTCGGCGTCGACCAATCGGGGTCGAGCATCTTCTTGCCTCTCGTCCTCGGCGCCAGCCTGCTGGCGGCGATTGCGATCCTCCTCGGCCGCCGCCGACGGACTACCTGAGCCTCGATGGCACGCGCCGTTCGCAGGACCGGGTTTCGTCTGCCAGCAGCGCGGTCCGATCATGGGCAGGCGCCACTGCGGGTGATTGCGACCGCTCTGGTGACTGCAGCACTGGTCTCGGCTGCCGGAGTCTGGGCGCCGAGTGTGGGGGCCCGCCCCCTTGTGACCGGCATCTCCGACACCTCCACCGGGTATACGGCCGATCCGCTCTTCTACAACAGGATTGACAATGCGGGCGCCCACTTTGTCCGCATTGCGGGTCGCTGGGACCTAATCGCCCCGCCCGCCGCTCCGGTGAGTTGGAATCCGGAAAATCCCGCAGATCCGCACTACGACTGGTCGGCCCTCGATGCCAGCGTCACACAGGCGACCCGTTCGGGCCTGACTCCCTTGGTCGGCTTGGACGGGGCGCCGGCTTGGGCCCAGCGCTGCCAGTCGCTCCCAGTCGGGAGCTACGCGCCATGCGACCCCGATCCGAGTCGCTTCGCCGAGTTCGCCAAAGCCGCCGCCCGCCGATACAGCGGCAAGTTCCAGGGACTCCCTCGCGTCAGGTACTGGCAGGCCCTGAATGAGCCGAACCTCAATCTCTACTTCAACCCCCAGTTTGCAGACAACAAGCCGGTTTCACCGCAGCTGTATCGCAATCTGATCAACGCATTTTCGCCTGCGGTCAAATCGGTCAGCCGCTCGAACGTCGTCGTCGCCGCCGGCTTGGCTCCGTTGGGGGGTGGCCGCGCGGCCGTGAGCCCGCTGCGATTCGCGCAGCTCTTGCTCTGCATGAAGGGCCGTCAACGTCCGCATCCGACTCGGAGAGGTTGCCACGCCGATTTCGACGTCTTCGACATACATCCGTACACGACCGGCGGCCCAACTCACAAGTCGGTGAATCCCGACGATGTGCAGCTTGGTGATCTGCCAGAGCTGAAGCGCCTGTTGACGGCGGCCGACCGGGCAGGAAGGATCCATGGCCGATACCGGCATACGCCCCTGTGGGCGACGGAGTTCAGCTGGGACTCGAACCCGCCCGACCCGGGCGGGTTGAAGATGACGATTCTCGCGCGCTGGGCCGCCGAGGCCATCTATCGCTCCTGGGATGCCGGGGTCAGCCATTTCTTCTGGTGGGATTTGCGGGACGAACCCACGGGAGGCCTCGGCTACCCCAACACGGTCCAGTCGGGTCTCTACTTTCGAGGCGACACGCTCGCGGCGGATCGGCCGAAGCTCACGCTTCTAAGGGCTTTTCGCTTTCCCTTCGTCGCGCTTCGCCGGGGCAACGGATTCTTCTTCTGGGGTCGCACCCCGACCAGCAGAGGCGGAGCCGTGAGGATCGAAATCCGCACCAAGGGAGGCTGGCACAAGGTCTTCACCGCTAACGCCAATCGCAGCGGGATCTTCAGTGGAGTCGTTTCCCGAAGACAGGGGTTCGACAGGCGGAGCGTGATAGGGGCTCGCTACCGCGGCCGGGCCGCGGTTCCGTTCTCCCTCAAATACGTGAAGGACTTCTACCAGCCGCCGTTTGGCTGACCTGATCCCGCACTCAGCCGTCCCGCAGCTGGTCGCCGAGTTGCCCGCGCAGTTGCCGGACCAACTTCGGATCCGCCTTGGCCGGCGAGCCCGAATCGAACGGGGGCTGGGGGTCGTACTCGATTCCTAGCTGTATCGCCTTGGCCGTCTCCTCTCCGGCCTCGAGCGCGGCAAGGTTCAGCGCCATGTCGATTCCGGCCGAGACTCCTGCCGCGGTCATCACCTTTCCGTCCTCGACAACGCGCTCGGAGACCGGCTCGGCCCCGAACTCGCGCAGGCGCTCGAGGAAGAGCCAGTGGCTGGTCGCCCGCTTGCCCTCGAGCAGCCCGGCGGCGCCGAGGACGAGGGAGCCGGTGCAGACCGAGGTCGTCCAGCGACTGGTGGAGTCGGCCGAGCGCAGCCACTCCAGGACCCGCTCGTCCTCCATCAGCGGGCGGTTGCCGGCGCCTCCGCCGACGAGGACGATGTCGGGGTCGGTCACCTCCTCCAGCGAGTAGTCGGCGACGAGGCCGAGGGCGCCGCTGTCGGCTCGCTGAACCCCAGCCTCGGGAGCGACGAAGCTGACCTCCGAACCGGGCACCGAGCGCAGCACCTCGTAGGGGCCGACCGCGTCGAGGACCGTCAGGCCCTCGAAAATCAGGATGGCTGTTCTCATGGGGACATCATCCCGAGAGCGGGGCGCCACCGCCAGAGGCAGGAATGCCAATGTACGCGAGGTCTCTGCCAATGCACCGGGTCAGCGCACTCTGCCTCGAGGGCCTCGTCGCCTTTGACCTCGCGGTTCCGGCCCAGGTGAGTTGAGCTTTCGGCAGCGGCATCGGGTCTAGCGAGGACGCCTGAGCACCCGGCGCGGCTCCTCGATGGCGCGACCGATGGTCTTCGCCTCCGGATAGCTGATCCGCAGAATCTCCAGCGCGGCCTCCTCGTCTTCCGGGGCGACGACGCAGCAGAATCCGCATCCCATGTTGAAGACCTCAAACATCTCGTCGTCGGGGACCGAGGCAAGCTCCCGGATCAACTCGAACACCGGCTGGGGTTCGAGCGGGTAGTCGATCTCGTAGCCGACCTCGGCACGCAGCCGCAACAGGTTTCCGAGTCCGCCGGAGGTGATGTGCGCGAGGCCGCGCACCTCGGCCTGAGAGCGCAGCAGCTCCAACACCGGCCTGACGTAGATCTCGGTCGGCTCGAGCAGGATCTCCCCCAAGGGGCGCCCGAGGCGCTCATCCGAGAGCGGTATCCCCTCGAGGGCACGGCGCGCGAGCGTGTATCCGTTCGAGTGGAGTCCGGAAGAGGGCAGGCCGATCACCGGGTCGCCCGGCTCAACCGCGGCGCCGTCGATCACCCGGTCGAGAGAGACGATTCCGAAGCAGGCGCCGGCGATGTCGAGCCCGCCGATCATCTCCCCGAGCTGGGCCAGCTCCCCGCCGGGAATCTCTATTCCGGCGAGCTCGGCCCCCCGCGCCAGGCCGGTCCCCACCTGTTCGCAGATCTCCGGGTCCGCCTTGTCGACGGCGAGGTAATCGAGCATCGCAAGCGGCTCCGCGCCGACGCAGATGACATCGTTCACGTTCATCGCGATGCAGTCGATCCCGACCGTGTCGTAGCGCCCCATCGCCTCGGCGACCGCCAGCTTGGTCCCGACCCCATCGGTGGAGAGGGCGATTCCGGTCCTCTCATCGAGGCGGATCACGCTGGCGTAGTGGCCCGGCAGCGAAACCTGGCGCGAGGGCCCGTCGAGGCGGATCGTGGCGAGCGCCGCAACCAGGCGGCCGACGGCGACGTCGGCGGCGCCCTGGTCGACGCCCGCCCGTGAGTAGGCGTCGGCGCTCATCCGAGACTCCCGTTGCGCTGCGCGGCCATCGAGCCCGATTCAACATCAGCCGCCGGTCGCCGCGAGCGCCGCAGCTTGGCGAGGACGAGCGCCGCCAGCCCGAGCCGGTAGGCGGCGTAGGGCCAGAGCGCGCGATCGCGCTCCACCAGGCGGATCAGGCCCTGCGAGGCGAGGGTCGAGGCGAACGAGGCCCCGGTGCCGGTGGCGAGCGAGCGCCGCAGGTCTCCGGGCACACCCCGCCGCGCCAGGCGCCCGCCCTTGAGTGCGGTCGCGCCGACGATGATCGGCAGCGCCACCGTGCGCGAGAGCAGGTTCGCCTGGTCGCGCGAGAAGCAGCGCATTCGCGCCGCGGCGAGGGTCGCGCCGTTGCGCGAGACCCCGGGCGCCAGCGCCGCGGCCTGGGCGAGCCCGAGGGCAAGCCCGTCGAGTGGCCCGGCCTCGCCGCGACCGCGGGTCTGGGGGCGCCTGTCGGCTGCGAGCATCAGCGCCGCTCCGGCGATCAGGCCTGCGGCAGTCGCCCGCGGCCCGCCCAGGCGCCGCTCGATCGGGCGCTCCCAGACGTAGCCGACGACTGCGGCAGGGAGGAAGCTGAGCGCCAGGACCGCGGCGCGACGGGCGTCGAAGGCGCGCATCTCCTCGGCGATCACCCGGCGCTGCCCGACAAGAAGCGCTGCCGCGGCGCCGGCATGCAGGGCGACCTCGAAGCTCTTTCGCACCTCGGGGTCGAGGCTGTCCCAGTCCCAGCCGGCGAGCCAGGGGACGAGGACGATGTGGGCGGAACTCGAGACCGGCAGCAGCTCCGCCGGGCCCTGGATGACGCCGAGCGCCACGGCGCGACGCCCGGGAATTCCGGCTCGCGGCTCCTCGCTCAAGCGCCGTCGGCGCTGGCGGGCTCCGGCCCCCCGCCCTCGTCGGTCCCGCCTCCCCGCCGCCGCCTGACGATCAGGTAGACGACGAGTCCGACCGCCGCCACCACGACCAGATAGTCGAGGTAGGCGAGTTTGTGGCGCCACTGCTCCCAGTTGTCACCCACCTCCCGTCCGACGAGGGTCAGCATCAGGACCCAGGGGATGCAGCCGGCGAGGGTGAACGCGGTGAAGCGCCAGAACGGCATTCGCGCGACTCCGGCGGGGAGCGAGATGAAGGTGCGGATGATCGGCAGCATCCTGGTGAAGAAGACCGCCGCGGCGCCGTAGCGCTCGAACCAGTCGTCGGCCCACTTCAGATGCTTCTGGCTGATGTGGATAAAGCGGTTCTTCTCGAGCAGCTCGAGACGGCCGTAGTAGCCGGCCGCGTAGGCGGCCCAGGATCCGACCAGATTCCCGAGCACCCCTGCGGCGACGACACCGAAGAGGGTCAGATCGCCGTTGGAGACGCTGAACCCCGCGAACAGCATGATCGCCTCACTCGGGATGGGGATGCACGCCGATTCCAGGGCCATCAGGCTGAACACCGCCGGCAGCCCGGTGGAGCTGATGAAGTCGGTCGCCGCGTTGACGATCGGGTCGAGAACCTTGTCGGTGATGCTTGCCAGGAGCAGCGCTAGGGGGATCATGGGCTGACGATCCTAGGGAAAGCGCCGCCGGGGGATCCCCTTCACAGGCACTGAAACGCCGCTCGCCCCGGCTCCGAGGCACTAGACTCAGACAGCCTCATGCACCGGTTGAACCACCCCGTCTACCGTGGCCGGACTCTGCAGATGGCGGCCGATGCGCTGCTCGTAGCCGTCGCCTTCTACTGCGCCTTCAAGCTGCGTTTCCTCGACCAACCCAACGGCATTCCGCCGCGCTACTCGACCCTGCTACTGCAGGCGATCGGCTTCATCATCGTCGGCAAGGTCGCGATCTTCTTCGCCTTCGGCCTCTACCAGAAGTGGTGGAGATACGTGACCGCCCGCGACCTCCCGGGGATCCTCCGAGCCGTGGCCGTCGCCACCGTGGTGATGGTCGTCGCCTTCACCCTGATCCACCCCTTCAAGCACAACCTGCCCCGCTCGGTGGTCGTCACCGACTTCATCCTCACGCTCTTGCTCCTGATCGGCGCGCGGCTGGCCGTGCGCCTCGTGATCGAGCGGCCCCAGCGCGGGGCCCGTCTTCCCAAGGGCCGCGAGGTCCTCGTCGTCGGCGCCGGCTCGGGTGGGCAGATGGTGGTTCGCGAGCTGCAGCTCAACCCGAAGCTCGGCAAGGCCGCGATCGGCTTCATCGACGACGACCCGCGCAAGCGGGGGATGCGGATGCTGGGGCTGAAGGTGCTCGGCTCCACCGACGAGATCGACGCGATCCTCGACGAGACCGAGCCGGACGAGGTCGCGATCGCGATCCCGTCGGCGCCGGGAACCCTGAGAGCGAAGGTCGTCGCCGCCTGCCGCGAGCGCGAGATCCGCGTGCTCACCCTGCCCACGGTCTTCGAGCTGCTGCGTGGCGGCGTCCAGCTCAACCGCCAGCTGCGTGAGGTTCAGGTCGAGGACGTGCTCGGGCGTGACCCGGTGGTCGTCGAGCTCGACCGGGTCGGCGCCTACCTCGGGGACAAGGTGGTGATGGTGACCGGGGCCGGAGGCTCCATCGGCTCGGAGCTCTGTCGCCAGATCGCCCGGGTCGGCCCGCGACTTCTGGTGATGCTCGATCACGCCGAGGACAACCTGTTCCAGATCGATCGCGAGATGACCGAGGAGCGCCACTTCACGGGCGTCGAATCGGTCCTCGCGGACTGCAAGGAGCCTGCCCGGATGCTGGAGGTGATGCAGCGCTTCAAGCCGAACATCGTCTTCCACGCCGCCGCCTACAAGCACGTGCCGCTGATGGAGGCCAACCCGCTCGAGGCGATCCGAAACAACGCCGTCGCCACCCGGATCACCGCCGAAACGGCGGCAGCCTCGAGGGCCGAGCGCTTCGTCCTGATCTCGACCGACAAGGCGGTCAACCCGCAGACGGTGATGGGCGCCTCGAAGGCGATGGCCGAGTGGATCGTCGAGGCCGCCGGGCACCGCCATCCCCACACCCGCTTCGGCAGTGTCCGCTTCGGCAACGTTCTCGCCTCCTCCGGCAGCGTCGTCCCGATCTTCCGCGGCCAGATCGAGCGCGGCGGGCCGGTCACCGTCACCCACCCGGAGATGACCCGCTACTTCATGACCATTCCCGAGGCGGTCCAGCTGGTGATCCGCTCCGGCGACATCGGAGCCGGAAAGGGGGAGGTGTTCGTGCTCGACATGGGTGAGCCGGTGCGGATCGTCGACCTCGCCCACAACATGATCCGCCTCGCCGGGTACGAGCCGGAGCGCGACATCGCGATCGAGTTCACCGGTCCCCGCCCTGGTGAGAAGCTGCACGAGGTGCTCTTCGGCACCGGCGAGCGCCCGCAGCCGACCGCCGCGAAGCGGATCCTGCGAGCTGTGCGCCAGGCGCCCCTCGACCCTGACTGGCTCGACGCGACCCTCAACGACTTCGAGCGTCTGATCCTCGCGGGCGACGAGGTCAATCTGGCGGATACCGTGGTCTCGATGGTGACCGCTCCCGGCGGGGAGGCGGCGGCGGTCCTCAGCGACGAGTGAGCGCCGGGCTGCCTGCGGTCCCCCGGCCCTTCTAACATCCGCCGATCCTCGCCCCCGTGTCGATCCCTGAGCGAAACCCCGTGAGACCGCCTTGCTCGAGATAGTAAAGACAGCCGGTTCCTACGCGGGCCTCGTCGCCCTCGCCGGAGTCCTCCTGCTGATCTTCCTGCAGTTCACCCAGGCCCGCGACATCCGGCGCCTGCGCGAGTGGGCCGGAAGTGCCCCCGAGCGCGATGCTGCCGCCAAGGAGACGACCTCCGAGCTCGCCGCCGAGCGGGCGGAGGAGCTGCGCCAGATCGAGGAGGCGCGCAGGGCCGAGAAGGAAGCGGCCGAGCTGCGGGAGACGCGCCGCCAGCGCCGCGATGCGGGCCTGCCCGAGTTGACGCGCCGCGAGCGCCTGCGCGAGGTCCTTCCTGAGCCCCGCTATCTGGTTCTGATCATCGCCGCCGTGATCGTCATCGGCGGCGGCGTCGCATTCGCCGCGACCCACTTCCTCGGTAATGACAATGGCCGTGGCGGCGCCAACGCGACCGCCAAGTCCTCGCTTCAGCCGAAGAACGTCACGGTCTCGGTTCTCAACGGAACCGCGGTCTCCGGGCTCGCTGGGCGCTACGGCGACGAACTCTCGGCCAAGGGGTACCAGCTCGACGCCGTCACCAACACGCCCTCGAGCTTCGCCACCAGTGTCGTCTTCTACAAACGCGGCCATAGGCCGGAGGCGCGGCGGGTGGCGAGGAGGCTGAAGATCAAGAAGCTGAGGCTGATGACGGCGGATATTGCGTCGATCGCCGCCAGCGCCGTTGTCGCGGTCGTCGTCGGCGAGGATCGCGCCACCGCTGCGACGACCGGCTGAGGCGCGGCTCGGTTCCGCGGGTAATCTGATCCGCCCGTGGAGACACCCAGAGATCGCCCGACGCTGACCCGCGTCCTCGCACCGGCGGTGTTCGCAGTGCTGCTGCTCGCGACGATTGGGGCCTTCGCCTATGCGCAGCGGCTCAAGCGCGAGCCGCTAATCCTCGACAAGGTCACCCTCGGGCGCACCGTGGTGACCACGGGAGGCCGGGTCAAGCGGATAGCTGCCTTCAGCCCCAACGGTGACTGCCGCGCTGACTTCGCTCGCATCCGCTTCCGCGTCACCCGCTCTGACCGGGCAAACGTGCAGATCGTCGACCCGGACGGGAGGTTGGTCCGAACCCTCGCCAGGAACCGGTTCCTGAAGCGCTATCGGTTCTGGACCTTTCACTGGAGCGGACGGGGCAGGGACGGCAGGGTGGCGCCCCCCGGCCGCTACAAGCTGAGGGTGATCCTGCTGGGCCAGGACCGCACGCTCATTCCCGGAGGCACGCTGCGTCTGCACCTTGTCAAGCCGCGGCCGGGCGGTTGCTCGGGTCCCGAAGCCAGGCGGCCCGGTTGAGCGCTCTCGCCGGCGGCGGCGTGGTCGCCGCCGCCCTCGCCGCCGCCGCCGCGATCCTCCTCGGCCCCTCGAGGGCGCGCTCGGTGGCGATGCTCCTCGCCCTCGCCCTCTTCCCCATCCTCATCGCCGGGGATCAGTGGCACTCGGCGGCTATTTCCGATCTCCGCAGCAGCCCATCGCGACTCGCCGCGATCACGGCCCTGGCGGCGGCCCTCGCTCTCGCCCTAGCCCTTCTGTTTCACCGCCGAGGTTCACTTCTGCCGCTGGCGATCATTGCCGCCCTGCCATTCCGGATCCCCCTCTCCTCGGGTGGCGACGAGGCCAACCTCCTCGTCCCCCTCTACATCGTGATCGCGGCCGGGGTCCTGGCGGTCGCGGTGCGCGATTGGGGCGAAGGTGCGCGTCCCGCGCAGCCGCGCGCCGCGCCGGCGCTCTGGCTCTCTCGCATCCTCGCCGCCGTGGTCGTCGTCTATGCCCTGCAGTCGCTCTACTCCGACGACTTCTCCCAGGGTCTGCAGAACGTTTGCTTCTTCGTCGTGCCGTTCTCGATCGCGTTCGTGCTCATGCGCGACACCAACTGGGAGCGGCGCCTGCTGATCGCCGCGCTCGCGGTGCTCGTCGCCGAGGCCTTGCTCTTTGTCGCCGTCGGCTTCGTCGAGTACGCGGCCCGTGACCTGCTCTGGAACGGCGCCGTCATCCGCTCGAACGAGTTCCACGTCTACTTCCGCGTCAACTCGCTCTTCTGGGACCCCAATATTTACGGTCGCTACCTCGCTCTGGTCATAGTCGCCCTGGTTGCGGCGCTTCTCTGGGCCCGCGAGCAGCGCACGGCCCTTGCCCTGACGGCAGCCGCGGCGGTGATCTGGCTCGGCCTGGCCACCACCTTCTCGCAGTCGAGCTTTGCAGCCCTCGGTGCCGGCCTCGCCGTCCTCGCCGCTCTTCGCTGGAGCCTGCGCTGGACCGCGGTCGCCTGCGCCGCCGCCGCCCTCGCCGCAGTCGTCTTCCTCGCCGCGGCCGCGGGCTCGCTGAGGATCGACCTCTCGACCGGCAACTCCGTCAACAAGGACACCGGTGGGCGGGCGAACCTGGTCTCCGGCGGAGCCGACCTCTTCTCCAACCGCCCGATCCTCGGCTACGGCACCGGCTCCTTCTCGACTGCCTTCCGCAAGAACGCCGGCGGCAAGGCCCCGGTGACCGAATCCCACACCGAACCGATCACAGTCGCCGCCGAGCAGGGCATCATCGGCCTGGCCCTCTACCTGGCCCTGCTCGGCGCCGCGATCTGGACGATGTCGGCAGGCCTGCGCGGCCTGATGCCCGGCCTTCCCAACGCTCCTCCCGCGGGTGGCGCGGCAGGGGGGGACCACCCCCTTGCTGGGCAAGGGGGTGGTGGGCCCACTGCCGTGACAGGACCCGCGGCCGGGGCGCTCGTGGTGGGTCGGGCGGCGGTCCTCGCGATGTTCGCCGCCCTGGTCGTCCACACCCTCGCCTACGCCGGCTTCTACGAGGACCCGATCACCTGGATCCTGCTCGCTCTGGCGAGCTCGCTCGCTATCCGCCCACCGGCGTAGTGTCGCCCCAATGAGCGGCTATCTGCGGCGCCTGGCGACCACGGGCGCCGCCTACACCGGCGCGAGCATCCTCTCGAAGCTGGTCGCGGTGGCGCTTCTGCCGCTCTACACCCGCTACCTGACCCCAGCTGACTATGGGGCGGCTGAGGTCCTCTTCTCGGCGGTCGTCGCCGCCAGCATCATCGTTCGCCTCGGCGCGATCGAGGCGCTGCTGCGCTTCTACTATCGCGATGACGAGGACCCTGCGGCGGTTGTCCGCAGCTCCTTCGCGGCGCTCTTCTGGGCAGCGACCCTGGGGGCCCTGATCGCGCTGCCGCTGGCCGAGCCGATCTCCCAGGCGCTGCTCGACCGCCCCGCGGCGGGCCTGGTGAGAATTGCGATCGGGGGTCTCTGGGTCCTGACGCTGCTCGAGTTCCTGCTGACGATCTTTCGCTTGGAGGAGCGGGCTCGCGCCTACTTCGTGACGACGATGGCCAACGTCGCGGTGACGATCCCGGTCACTGTTGCGCTCGTCGTCGGCAGCGGCGAGGGCGCGCGGGGGCTGCTGCTCGGAAGCTACGCGACCGGCGCGGTCTTCGTCCTCGGATTGCTCTTCGTCCAGCGCCATCGCCTCGCACTGGTCTGGGACCGGCCGCTGCTGCGCAGGCTGATGCGCTTCGGTTTGCCGACGATGCCCGCCGAGCTCTCTCTCTACTCGCTCAACTTCATCGACCGGATCATCCTCGTTCGCTCGGCAGGGCTCGCCGAGGCCGGCCTCTACTCGCTGGCGATCAAGTTCGGCCAGGGAGTCAACGTCCTCGTCCGCGGCTTCCAGCTCGCCTGGCCGCCGCTTGCCTACTCGATCCGCGACGACGACGAGGCCCGCCGCGCCTACTCGGTCGTCGTCACCCTCTTCACCGCGGGTTGCGCCTTCGTCGTCACCGGGATGTGGCTGCTGTCGCGATGGATCGTGCGGGCGCTGGCGGCGCCCGAGTTCTTCGCCTCCTTCAAAGCGGTCGGCCTGGTTACCACTGGGGTGACCCTCTATGCCCTCTACATGGTGCTTGTCGTGATCCTCGGCCGCACCGGGCGCACCGAGTTCAACTTCCCGGCGACGATCGTCGGGATGATCGTCAATGTCGCCCTCAACCTCGCCCTGGTTCCGGGGATGGGAATCGTCGGGGCGGGCATCGCCCTGGTCGTCTCCTATCTGGTCGTACTGGGGCTGATGTACGTGTTCACCCAGCGCCTCTTCCCGGTCCCGTACGAGTGGGGGAGGCTGGCCCGCATCGTGCTCGCCTCAGTGGCCCTGGTAGCCGCCGGGGAGCTGCTGATGCCGACCGCGGGAGCGGTCGGCCTGATCGGCCGCTGTGCCCTCGTCGCCCTCTACCCGGCGCTGCTGCTGCTGAGCGGGTTCTTCAGCGATGCGGAGCGGGGTTGGCTGGCCCTGCTGCTGCGCCCCGCCGAGCTCACCGAGCGGCTGCGGGAGCTTCGTGAGAGCGCCGGCGAGGCGACCGGGACGGTGCCGGAGGTTTTCGAGGCGGAGGCGATGGACGAGGACTCGCTGCGGCAGTAGCCGCCAACCCCCAAGTCGAGTGGACGATCGCCCTCACTATGCGGGGTTTTTCGTCCACTCGACCGCGGTGGGGGCATCAGGGGGGAGGCCCCTGGACGCGGTCGCGGATGCCCTCGCCGCGCCCGGGGCGGAGGGCCTGGCGCGCGTGGGCGAGGTAGATCCGGGCCGAGTGGCCGGGCAGGACGGTCGCCGCCAGCGCCCGCAGGCTGTAGCTCCAGACCGTCAGCACCCGCACCGCGATCGCCGCGGGCCGTGAGTGGTGCTTTTGCATGTAGAGCTCGCGATTGCGGTGGAACTCGACTATCCGCGGCAGGCCGGCGGCGAGGTCGGTGGAGAGCTGGTCGTGGTGGATCGCCCGCGCCGCGGGGACGTAGAGCACCCTCCAGCCCGCATCGTGGAGGCGGCGGCAGAAGTCGCACTCGTCGTAGTAGACGAAGAAGGCGGAGTCCAAGTAGCCGACCTCCTCCGCGGCACGACGCCGGACCAGCAGCGCGCTCGACTGCGCCCAGTCCACCTCGCGGGTGTGCCCGCCGCGGCTCTGGACGGTGAAGACCCTGTGCAGGAAGAGGGCCCCGGCGAGGGCCGTGGCCACCCCCGGGAAGCGCCAGGCGCAATGCACGGGCCTTCGCTCGGAGTCGAGCAGCTGGGAGCCCGCCGCGGCAGCCCGCGGATCGCTCTCGAGGGCCTCGACCAGCGCCGCGGGTGATCCGGGCTCGAGCTCGGAGTCCTCGTTGAGCAGGAGGCAGTACCGGCCCCGCGCCTCGCGCATCAGGGTCGAGTCGTTCTCGGCCTTGCCACGACGGTGATCGAGCGCGATCAGGCGGCAGCCGCTGAGGCCGAGGGTGCGGACCGCCTCGGCCGAGCCGTCGTCGGATGCGTTGTCGAGGACGAGGATCTCCCGCCGCAGCGAGGGCGGGTGGGCGCGCTCGATCGCCTCGAGGCAGGCGAGCAGGTACTCGCGGCCATTCGTGTTCACGACGCAGTAGGAGAGGTCCGGGTCCACCAACCGCCACCATAATCGGCCCTGATGCGGGTTTCGCTCGTCGACCCCTCGGCATTCACGCCGCCGTATGACCGCGCGCTTGCGGCCGCCCTCGCGCGGGCCGGTGCCGAGGTCGAGCTGCTCACCAGCCGCTTCCTCCACGGCCCTGTCCCCGATGCCGTGGGGGTCGAGGTCCGCGAGGTCTTCTACCGGCGGACCTCGCGCCGTGGTCTCGACGCTCGGGCCCGGCGCCTGTTCAAGCTCGCCGAGCACCTGCCGGACATGCTGCGGCTGCGCGGCCTCCTCGCCGGCGCCGACGTCGCCCACTACCAGTGGCTGACCGTCCCCGGCCTTGACGGGGCGCTGCTTCCCTCGATTGCCGGGCAGCCCCGGGTGATGACGGCCCACTACGTGCTCCCGCCGGCACCGAGCAGGCGCCAGATTTCCGCCGCCCGGCGGGCGTATGGGCGGATGGACGCGGTGATCGCCCACTCCCGCTTCGGCGCCGGGCGGCTACGCGACGAGGTGGGTCTCGACCCGGAACGGGTGCGGGTGATCCCACACGGCGCCTTTGACTATCTGACCCGGCTGCCCGACCCCGCGCCCCTGCTTCCCGAGTTGGAGGAGGCCGAGGGCCCCGCGATCCTCTTCTTCGGCCTGCTGCGGCCGTACAAGGGGATCGAGACCCTGCTCGAGGCCTTCGCCCGCATCGAGGGCGCCGAGCTCTGGATCGTCGGCAACCCGAGGATGGCGGTGGAGCCGCTGCGGGCGCTGGCGCGGCGAGCTCCCGGGAACGTCCGCTTCGTCACCCGCTTCATCGATGAGTCTGAGATACCGGCGCTGTTTCGCCGCGCCGATGTCGTCGCCCTTCCCTACCGCGACGCCGAGCACTCGGGCGTCGTCTACACGGCGCTGGCCTTCGGCAAGGCGATGGTGCTCTCGTCGGTGGGGGGCTTCCCCGAGCTCGCCGAGGAGCACGGGGCGGCGCGGATCGTCGAGCCCGAGGACCCCGGGGCGCTGGCGCTCGCTCTGCAGGAGCTGACCGCCGATCCCGCCGCCCGGGCGGAGCTGGCCTCGGCCGCCCGGCGGGCGGCCGAGGGACCATTCTCGTGGGACGAGGCCGCCTCGCAGACGCTGCAGCTCTACCGGGAGCTTGCTCCCGCCGGGCGATAATCGGGCCGTGCTCGCCCTCGTTTTCTGGACATCCGCCGCGCTGATCGTCTACACGCACGTCGGCTACCCGGCGCTGCTCTGGCTCCTGGGACGTATGCGCCGCCCACCCGCCCCACCCGCTCCGGTCGCCGAGGGCGACCTTCCCAGCATCTCGCTGATCATCGCCGCCTACGACGAGCAGGAGGTGATCGCGGAGAAGGTCGCCAACGCCCTCGCTCTGGACTATCCGCGCCAGCGGCTGCAGGTGATCGTCGCCTCCGATGGCTCCTCCGACTCCACCGCCAAGCGCGCCCGCTCAGCCGGCGCCGACCTCGTCCTCGATCTACCCAGGGGAGGGAAGATCGCGGCTCAGAATGCCGCCGTCGCCGCGGGCCGCGGCGACGTGCTCGCCTTCTCCGACGCCAACAGCATCTGGGAGCCCCCGGCGCTGCGCCGGCTCGTCGCCGCCCTCGCGCCGGAGGGGGTCGGCTACGCCTGCGGCCAGGTTCGGTTCATCGACGCGGGGGGCGACAATCTCGAGGGCGCCTACTGGCGCTACGAGATGGCTGTGCGCGAGCTCGAGTCATCCCAGGCCGGGATCACGGCCGGCAACGGCGCCCTCTACGCGGTCCGCTCGGATGCCTACATCGGGCTGCCGCCGTCGGCCAGCCACGACCTCTCGTTTCCGTTCGAGCTGGCGAAGAGGGGCCTACGCTCCGTCTATGTGCCGGAGGCCCGCGCGACCGAGAAGATGGTGCCCACCCTCGGTGGCGAGCTGAGGCGAAAACGCCGGATGATGGTCGGCCTCTGGGACATCGTCATCGGCGAGGGGATGCTCTCGCCGCGCGGATACCCGCCGCGCTATGCCCTTCAGATCGCCTCGCACCGGGCGCTGCGCTATCTGACGCCCTTCCTGCACCTGATCGCGCTGGGGGCGAACATTGCCCTGCTCGGCGACGGCTGGGTCTACACGGCGACGCTGGCGGCGCAGGTCGGCGTGCTGGGCTGCTCGATTCTGGCGCCGCTCGTCCCATTGGCGCCACTGCGGCTGTGCCGCTACTACGTGTTGGTCACCGCCTCGATCGCGCTCGGTCTCTGGGATCGCCTCAAGCAGGGCCCGCCGGGTGCCTGGGAGAAGGCGGAGGGAACCCGTTGAGCCGCGCCCTCGACGTCGCCGTCGCCGCCGCCGCTCTCCTCGTCTGCGCCCCGCTGCTGGCCCTCGCGGCCTTCTGGATCAAGCTCGGCAGCCGCGGCCCGGTGATCTACCGCCAGCGGCGCGTCGGTCTCGGCGGGGAGGAGTTCGAGATGCTGAAGCTGCGGACGATGGTCACGGGCTCCGACCCGGTGGGAATCGGCACCGCGGTCGGGCGCGAGGATCCCCGGGTGACCGGGGCCGGGCGCTTCCTGAGGCGGACCTCGCTCGATGAGATCCCGAACCTCGTCAACGTACTTCGCGGTGAGATGGCGATAGTCGGGCCGAGGCCGACAATCCCGGCCCAGGTTGACGACTACACCCCGCGTCAGCGCCGCCGCCACGAGGTTCGTCCGGGGATAACCGGCTGGGCCCAGGTCTGCGGCCGAGCCGGCATTCCCTGGGAGGAGCGGATCGAGCTCGACATCTACTACGTCGAGAACCGCAGCCTCCGCCTCGACCTGCGCATCCTGACGATGACCGTCGGCCTGATCCTCAGCGGCCAGGGCCTCGCCCCCGACTAGACCCCACCCACCCGCCGAAACTTACGTTACGTCTGAAATACACGCAAAACGTAAGCTTCGGCGAGCGGGTAGGCGCGGGGGCGAGCGATTAGGGTTGGGGGGTGAGCGATCGGCCCGCTGTCAGCCTCCGCCGCTTCGAACCCGGCGACGCCGCCGCGGTCCATCGCTGGTTCAACAACCCCGAGGCGACGCGGACCCTGATGGAGCAACGCGATTCCTTCAGTGAGGACCAGGCGCAGGGCTGGGTCGAGCGCGCGGTCGACGACTCCGGCGAGGACCGCAAGTACGCGATCGTCGTCGAGGGCTACGAGGAGCCGGTCGGCTTCACGGCGCTCTACGGACTGCGCCGCCAGACCGCCCCCGAACTGGGGGCGCTGATCGGTGACGACGTCCGCGGCAAGGGCGTCGGCCGCCGAGCCGAGGCGCTGACGATCGCGAAGGCCTTCGACGAGTTCGGCGCCCATCGTGTCTACGGTCGCATCCCCGCCTACAACGAGGCGGCCAAGCGGGTCGTGACCAGCCTCGGCTGGCGCCACGAGGGGACGATGCGCTCGCACCTGCGCCGCGACGGTGAGCTCGCCGATTGCGAGGTGTGGGGGGTGCTCCCCGACGAGTTCCGCGCCGCCGCCGCGGACCTACTCGAGTGAGCCAGGCGAAGGCGGAGCTGATCGCCGACCGCGGGGAGGCGGCAGCCGGACCGGAGTTCTTCCGCTCTCCCGAATTCTTCGAGGCCGAGGGTGTGACCCACACGCTGCGGATCGCCGCCGGCGACCTCGTCCTGCTCGCACCGCTGCTGGTCCGCGAGATCCCCGGTGAGGATCTCTGCGATGCGACCTCCCCCTACGGCTATCCGGGCCTCGCCAGCCCCCCCGACGCCTCCGCTCCGGCCGCTGCCGCCGCGTCCGTCCCGGCTGCCGCCGCCTCCGCCCCCGCCGCCTCCGCCTCGATCGCCGCGCTCGATCCCGCGGCGATCGACTTCTCGGCCACCGGTCTCGTCAGCGCCTTCCTGCGCCACCGGCTCGGCGCCGAGCCGCCGCTGAGTGGCGCCTCCGAGCGAAACACCGTCCAGATCGCCGATCCAGCGCTCCCCCGCAAGAGCCGCATGAGCGACCGCCAGCAGATCCGCAAGAACCTGCGCCGCGGCTACTCCGTCGAGATCGTCGCCGGACCCGAGACCGACGCCGCTGCGCGCCAGGGATTTCTCGAAGCGTACGAGCAGACGATGCGCCGCACCGGCGCTTCGGATCGCTACTTCTTCGGCGCCGGCTATTTCGAGACCGTCCTCGGATCACCCCTCAGCCACCTGGCGATTGCGCGCGATCCGGAGGGCGAGGTCGCGGCCGCGTCGCTCGCCGTGATCAGCGACGGGATGCTCCACTACTACCTCAGCGGCACGGCCGACTCCCACCTGCGCGACTCGCCGATGAAGAACATCGTCTCAGAGCTGACCGACCTCGCCACCGAGCTGGAGCTCCCCCTCAGCCTCGGCGGAGGTCTGAGCCCGGGGGACCGGCTGGAGGAGTTCAAGCGGGGCTTCGCCAACCGCGAGGAACCCTGGCGCACCTCCGAGATCGTCTGCGACGCGCCCGAATACGAGAGGCTCTCGGCCGATCGAGACGCGGGCGGCTTCTTCCCCGCCTACAGGGCGCCCTGAGGCGGATGCCCGCCTACTGGAGGGGGTTCGTCGGCTTCGGTCCCGTCAACGGGCCGAACCCCTCCACCGGCTCGCCTCCGTAGCGCCCCCAGGTCGCCTTGCCGAAGGCGCGAATCGCGTCCAGCGTCGCCGCGCCCCGGTATGCCTTGCAGCCGAGCAGATTGGTCCAGGTGGTCGCTGCCACCTGGTAGGGCATCTCTGCGTTGGGGAAGAGCAGGGTCCCCGCATACATCGTGTCGTAGAGGCCCTTGAGCGCGAGCTGGTCCTTCTCCGGCAGGCTCGGGCTGTACTGGATCGCCAGCCGGCCGTGCTCGAGGGAGTGGACGACGTCAATCGCCGCCGGTGCCTCGCTGTAGGCACCGTCCGCCTGCTGATCCGGGGGTTGGACGTGGTCGCCGGAGGTGGGCGGGTTGGTGTCGTAGGCGACCTTGGATCCAGGGCTGACGTGGTTGTGACCCTCATCGGGTAGCTTCAGCCGCACCACGCAGCCGGCCTTCTTGGCGGCCGTCTGCAGGTCACTGACCACCACCGGCCCCGGTGGGGTGCCCGTGCGGTCATCGACCGGAACGCCGTTGGTCGAGCCCGTCACCGCGTTGGTATGTGCCTTTCCGCTGGCTCCGCCGCCCCCGGAGGAGACGACGACAAAGATGCCGACGAGGACGGCGATCGCGAGCACCCCGGCGATGCCGTAGCCGATCATCAGGCGCTTGCGCTGACTGCTCTGCTCGCGCTGTTCCGCCTCGAGGCGAGCCTGGCGCAGCCGCTCCTTCTCCTCCTTGCGGGTCGCCATCGCTAGGCGCCGCCCTCGATGACGTGGGGCCGCGGCCTCTCGCGGACGGCCTCTGAGCCCGACCAGACCCCGTCGAGGAAGGATGCGAGCTCGTCGTTGAGCCGCTCGGGGTTGGTGCGCCACTCGAGGATCGAGTCCGCTTCGACCAGCCGCGCCGCCGGCACCTCCTCGGCGAGCATCCCCGAGTCGCTGAACGGATGCAGCGGATCCCCGGGGTGGCCGATGATCAGCGTCGGCTGGGCTATCCGCATGCGCTCCTCCCGGTGGGGGGCGGTCTCACCGAGCAGCAGGCCCTCGAGGACGGCGAGCGAGGGCCCGGGGCGCTGGCGCAGGAAGTCGAGGCCGACGTCCACCAAGGGGTGCGTACGCGGGACCGCCGAGGTGACGCGGGAGACGAACTCGAAGGCGGGCCTGCCGATGCGCAGGCCCATCATCAGGGGTGAGAAGATCGCGGCGACCGCGGCGAGCGCGTTGTCGAGGACCGGCATCTCGATGAAGAGCCCCTCGGTCCGGTCGGGGTAGCGGGTCGCGAACTCGAGCGAGACGTTGGCCCCGAGCGAGGTGCCTCCGACGACAGCCGTCTCGGCGCCGAGGTGGTCGAGTAGGGCCTCGACCTGGCGCGAGAACAGCGGCATCGAGTACAGGCGCAGGTCCTCCGGGCGGTCGGAGCGCCCGTGGCCGAGGAGATCGACGGCGATCACCCTGTTGCCGCGCTTGGCGAGCGCCGGGCCGAGGCGGTCGAACATGTGGCGGTTCATCAGCAGGCCGTGAATGAGGACCAGCGTCCGGTCGCCGTCGCCGTAGGAGTCGTAGGTGACCCGCCGCCCCTCGTATCTGAATTCACCCATGA
The DNA here is from genome assembly GCA_963781345.1 of uncultured Actinomycetes bacterium. Classification (GTDB taxonomy): domain Bacteria; phylum Actinomycetota; class Thermoleophilia; order Solirubrobacterales; family 70-9; genus JBBRHQ01. The sequence goes on along the minus strand of CAWAFQ010000013.1, from coordinate 316,521 downwards.
GCAAATCGCAGTCTAATCAGGCGTGGGTGCGTTCAGAGCGCTCTCCTCGGATCCGCTCCCAGGGACGCGAGGCCCGTAGCGCCCCCAGAACCGCCCGGGTGGCGGGGGCGCGGTTGAGCGCGTAGAAATGGATTCCGGGAGCACCGGCGATCAGCAGCTCCGCACACTGCTGGGAGGCGTAGGCGACGCCAAGCTCGAACTCGGTCTGAGGGTCTCCGCCGGCCGCGACCATCGCCTCCTCGAGGCGCTCGGGGATGGTCGCATCGCAGAGCCGGCAGATCCGCTTCGTCTGTGCGTAGCTGGCGACCGGGATCACCCCGGCGAGAATCGGAACGTCGATCCCCTTCCGCCGGGCCGCAGCGACGAAGTCGAAGTAGACCTGGTTGTCGAAGAAGAGCTGGGTGATGAGGAAGCGGGCGCCGGAATCGACCTTGGTCTTCAGATAGCTGAGGTCGGTCTCGAGGTCGGGCGCCTCGGGATGGACCTCTGGAAAGCAGGCGCCGCCGATCGTGAACTCATAGCCCTCGGAGATGAATGCCGCGAGCTCGGCGGCGCTGCCGAGCCCACCCTCGGGCTGGGCGAAGTCCGGCTCTCCCCTGGGCGGGTCGCCGCGCAGCGCAAAGACGTTCTCGATACCGGCCGCGGCGATCCGGTCGAGCGTCACCGCCAGGCCCTCGCGGGTCTCCCCGACGCAGCTCAGGTGCGCCATCACCTCGAGGTCCAGCTCCTCCTTCAGCGCCCGGGTGATCTCGACGGTGCCCTCGCGCGTGGAGCCGCCGGCACCGTAGGTGACGGAGACGAAGTCGGGCTCGAGCTCGCGCAGGGAGCGGGCCGTCTCGAGCAGCTCCGCCTTCGCCTCCTCGGTCTTCGGGGGGAAGAACTCGACCGAGAAAACCGGCCTGCGGCTTGCGAGGATCTCGTCGATTCGCATCTGGTCAGGGTAGCTTCGACGTGAACGTGGCCGCTCCGCCAAGGGAATTTCCGGAGATTGCGGGAATTCCCCAAGCGAGGGGTGGCGGAAGCCTCGGGAGTGCGCTAGGTTGCATTCTGCGACTGGGAGAGAGAGGGACCCGCAGAGCCAAGCGGCACAACTCACTCGACAGGCAACGCACAGAGCTTAGTTCGAGCGCAGGCTACGCGCGAGGCAGGCGAAGAGCGTTGCCCCCGGTCGCTTTTTCGTTCCCCCACCGCCGTCGACGTCCGCCCCCATCCCTAACTTGGTGGCAGCGGCGAATCCGCCGCCGGCCGCCCGGAGACACCTGCCCTCCGTGGCCGAGCGACCGGGGCGCAAGTCACTGGGAGCAGGGCGCTGCAGGCGATACCCCGGGGCCGACGCCCGCAGCTAGCCCGCCCGCTCCCCACTGCCGCGACGGGCGCTCGCCCAGCGGCGAGAGTGGGTAGGATGAAATCGATTTGGGGTACCTGGGAGGACATAGGGGCGGGGGGCTGGCTGCTGCCGCGGCGGCGATCGCCCTGCTGGCGTTTCCGGTGACCGCATCGGCCAGCGTCCTCTTCGACGGAATCGATTCGACCCCGCCGGGATTCATCACCTCCCAGGATTTCGAGACCGTCTTCGACAACTTCGACTCGACCACGGCCGACGATTTCCAGGTCCCCGCTGGTCAGGTCTGGCAGCCAAGTGCGGTGCGCGCTCCCGGCTTCAAGATCGGCACGACGGCGCCCACGGCGGTGAACGTGAAGTTCTATGCCAACTCCGGAACGCTGCCGGGCGCGGAGTTCTACTCGACGGCTGCCCAGGCTGCGGCCGGAACCGCCTATCCGGACTTCAACCTCCCGATCAAGGCCGCCCCGGTCCTGGGTCCGGGGACCTACTGGCTCAGCATTCAGGCGCGGCTCGACGGTGTCGCCTTCGCGAATCCGCAGCAATGGTTCTGGCGAGAGAGCAGCGAGGGAGCCGGAAGCCCGCCGGCCTTCAAGAATCCGGGCGATGGCTTCGGCGCCAGCTGCCTCGTGTTCACGGTAAAGAGCAGCTGCCCGCTGCCCAACGTGCCGCCCCCGGGCTCTTCGCCCCACACCGCGCCGGGCCAATCCTTCGCGATCGATGGCAGCAGCACCGCCGCCAAGTTCGTGGTCTCCAAGGCAAGGCCGAAGAGTCATGGGCGACTGGCGCTGACCGTCAACGCCCCGAACATCGGCAAGCTGGTGGCCAAGAGCCGGCAGATGAAGGGGGCGACGAAGACGCTAACCAAGGTCGGTGGCGTCCAGTTGACAATGAAGCCGACGCCAAAGACCAAGGCCGCCCTGGCCGACGGGAGGTCGGTCGTCGCAGGGGTCAAGCTCAACCTCCCCCGCATTGGGGGCGGCTCACTCAAGGTCTCGACCAGCACGAAGCTGAAGCCCTAGTTTCAGTTTTCCACCAGCGGGCGGTGCGATCCCCGCTAGGGATCCAGGTTCCAGCGATCGATCACCGCACGACCGTGCTCGGTCCCCATCGTCGAGAGGGTCGCGGTGCCCAGCTTCAGCGCCCGCCCCGCCCGCCCACCGAGCTCGAGCCAGCACGCGGCGAGCGCTCGCGAGCAGTGCCCGTGCCCGAAGAGCGCGATCCGTTGACCGGGGCGCTCGCGCAACTCCCCCAGCAGCGGTTCGAGCCGCTGCTGGACGTCAGCGACGCTCTCGCCTCCGGGGCAGCCGTCGGTCCAGAGGTCCCAGCCCGGATCCTGGCGGTGGATCTCCGCGGTCGTGAGCCCCTCGTAGGAGCCGTAGTTCCACTCGGTCAACCGCTCGTCGGCGTCGGCTTCGAGCCCGCACAGCCTCGCCGTCTCCCGTGCCCGCTCCATCGGGCTGGAGAGAACCAGGTCGAACTCGACGCCGGCGAAGAGCGCCGCCAGGGCCTCGGCCTGCTCGCGCCCGCGCTCGGTCAGCGGGATGTCGGTGAGGCCGGTGTGCCGCCCGTTCTTGCTCCACTCGGTCTCGCCGTGGCGGGCCAGCCAGATCTCGGGAAGCGCCATCGCGGCAGCATCTCAGACGCCGACGCCAACGCCGCTCTCGGCGCACGGGCGCTCCGTCGACCCGCTGCGCATGGTTCGGGCCGCGGCGCTACGGTGGCGCTGACGCGATGAGAGCCATCCAGATCACCGACCTCTCCGGCCCCGACGGAGCGCTCGAGCTCGTCGACCTTCCCGACCCCGAGCGGTCGCATCCTCTCACCCCAGGAAGCGGCGTCCTCGTCGACGTCAGGGCCGCCGGAGTCTCATTTCCGGAGGTGCTCCAGACCCGCGGCGAGTACCAGCTCAAGCCCGACCTGCCCTTCGTGCCCGGCAGCGAGGTCGCGGGAGTCGTGCGCAGCGCCCCCGATGACTCGGCGCTCAGCGCGGGAGACCGGGTCGCGGCCTTCTGCTTCCTCGGCGGCTTCGCCGAGTGCGCCGTCGCGCCCGCGCACATGACCTTTCCTCTCTCCGACGCCCTCGATTTCGACCAGGGCGCGAGCCTGATCCTCAACTACCACACGGCCTACTTCGCCCTGGTGATGCGGGGCCGCCTCGCCGACGGCGAGACCGTCCTCGTCCACGGTGCCGCCGGCGGTGTAGGGACGGCCTCGATCCAGGTCGCCAAGGGCCTCGGCGCCCGCGTGATAGCGGTCGTCTCCAGCGACGAGAAGGCCGCGGTGGCGGAGAGTGCCGGCGCCGACGAGATCCTGCGCTCCGACGGCGATTGGAAGGACGAGGCCAAGGGCCTCGGCGGCGCCGACCTCGTACTCGACCCGGTCGGCGGCGACCGTTTCACCGACAGCCTGCGCTCTCTGCGCGAGGGCGGCCGCCTCGTCGTCGTCGGCTTCACCGGCGGCTCGATCCCCGAGATCAGGGTCAATCGGCTCCTGCTCAACAACACCGAGGTCGTCGGCGCGGGCTGGGGCGCCTACGTGATGAGCAAGCCGGAGGTCAGCCTCCGGATCGCCGCCGAGCTCGATCGGCTGATTACCGACGGTTTCGTCCGCCCGATCGTCGGCGCCCGCTTCGCGCTCGAGGACGCAGCCGAGGCGCTGAAGCTGATCGACGGCCGCGGCGCCACCGGCAAGGTCGTGCTCGAGGTCTCCTGAGGGAGATATCGGTTTCCGGGAGGGCGTTGCATGCAGGCTTGACTTCCGCGAGGCAGGCCCCCAGTCATCCTCAATCCTGGAATGAGCCACCGCATCGTCATTGCCTTGCTCACTGCGAGAAGTCACCCCGAGCATGCCCGGACGTCCACAGCGCGAAGGCGACTCCTTCGGTGGCACGCCTCGCGGGCCCTCTGGCTATTCTCGAATGTATGGATGGACGCCGAGGCGGAGAATCGTCGGCAATGAGCCACCGCATCGTCATCGTCGGAGGCGGGGACCGGCGGCACGCTCACCGCCAACCGGCTGCGCAAACGCTACGGAGACGAGGCCGAGATCGTCGTCGTCGACCGCGACGACCGCCACGTCTACCAGCCGGGGCTGCTGTTCGTCCCCTTCGGCCTCGAGCAGCCCGAGGGCATCGTCCGCTCGCGCCACGAGCAGCTGCACTCTGGAATCGAGTTCCGCCTCGGCCGAGGTCGATCGGGTCGAGACCGACTCCAACGCCGTCCACCTGAGCGACGGGTCGACCCTGGCCTACGACGTGCTGGTGATCGCCAGCGGAGCCTCGCTGCTGTTCGAGGAGACCGAGGGCCTGACCGGCCCCGGCTGGGGCGAGAGCGTCTTCTCCTTCTACTCGGTCGAGGACGCGGTGGCGCTGCGCGAGGCGCTGCGCTCTTTCGATCATGGGCGGCTGGTCGTGAACCTGATCGACATGCCGATCAAGTGCCCGGTCGCGCCGCTGGAGTTCTGCTTCCTCGCCGACTGGTTCCTGCGCGAGCGAGGCGTGCGCTCGGAGGTGGAGATCACCTACGCGACCCCGCTCGACGCGGCGTTCACCAAGCCGGTTGCGGCCGAGCACCTCGGCGGGATGTTCGAGGAGAAGGACATCGAGCTGGAGACCGAGTTCGCGACCGGGCGAGTCGACGGGGAGGACGGGCGGCTGGTCAGCTGGGACGAGCGCGAGATCCCGTTCGATCTGCTGGTGACCGTCCCGCTGCACGGCGGCGCGCCGTTCGTCGCCCGCTCCCAAGGCCTCGGCGACGAGCTCGGATTCATACCCGTCGATATCCACACGCTTCAGAGCAAGGCGGCGCCGAACGTATTCGCGATCGGCGACGCCGCCAGCCTGCCGACCTCCAAGGCGGGCTCGGCCACGCACTTCGAGGGCGAGACGCTGACGGCGAACATCGAGCGCTTCCTCGCCGGGGAGGAGCTGGAGGGCAGCTACGACGGGCACGTCAACTGCTTCATCGAGAGCGGCTTCCACAAGGCGCTGCTGATCGACTTCAACTACGAGACCGAGCCGCTCCCCGGTCGCTACCCCGAGCGCCCACGTCGGGCCGCTGCCGCTGCTGCGCGAGTCGCGCCTCAACCACCTCGGCAAGCTGGCCTTCCAGCCCCTCTACTGGCACATGCTTCTGCCGGGCCACGACATCCCCGGCGTCAGTGCCCGGATGTCGACGGCCGGTAGGCAGCCGACCGCAAGCGGACAAGGAGACAACCCATGAGCACCCTCACCTACGCCGGCACCGCCGGTCGAGGTCGACCCCGAGGGCTTCCTGCAGCAGCCCGAGCAGTGGAACGAGCAGATCGCGGCCGAGATTGCCGCCGAGGCCGGCATCGACCAGCTCACCGATCGCCACTGGCTGGTGGTCAACTACATGCGCAATACCTATCTGGAAAGCGGTTCGGCCCCGTCGATCCGGACCCTCGGGAAGGCCTCGGGCGTGCCGATCAAGGAGCTCTACCAGCTCTTCCCCAAAGGCCCCGCGAAGCTCGCGGCCAAGATCGCCGGCATCCCGAAGCCGCGCGGCTGCATCTAGGAAAGGCGGATCTGTTGACTGACCAGGACGGGAGTGCAACCTCGAAACCGGAGCCGATCGAGAAGGTCTCCGTCATCGTCTCCAAGGGCTCGCTGGAGGGGATCTATCCGGGCCTGATCATGGCCAACGGAGCCCGGATGGAGGGAATCGAGGCAAATGTCTTCTTCACCTTCTTCGGGCTCGACGCGATCAACAAGGCCAAGCACGAGCACGTCAAGGTCTCGACGGTCGGCAACCCCGGCCTGCACCTCGCCACCTGGGCCGGCGGCATCCCCGGCGTCTCGGCGCTCGTCACCCACAAGCTGGCGCAGGAGATGGAGAAGCTCGACATCCCACCGATTCCCGAGTTCGTCGAGATGATCGCCGACTCCGGAGGGCGGACTCTATGCCTGCAAGGCCTCGGTCGACCTCTTCGGCCTCAGCGAGGATGACTTCATTCCCCAGGTCGAGGACGTGATCACCGTCGGCGAGTTCTACGGCCTTGCCGCCGGCGGCCAGATGATCTTCACCTGAGCCAGGCGCCGGAGGAGCTCCTCGGTGTGCCCGGATAGATCTTCGACCGCGACCTGCCACCGCAGAGGACCGTCGAGGGCGGCCTGGGAGGCCGGGTTCCGAATTGCGGTCGCAGCATCCTGGGCTAGGCCGTAGACGTACTGCTCGGCCCCGGCTACCGGCCGGTCAGTGCCGTGAGCGACCAGGTACATCTCGAGCCTCATCGTTGGAGGAAACGACGCGGGCGATCTGTCCCGGCGTATCCTGCCGCCGAGAAGGAGGGTCGCCTTGGAGACTGTCAGCTTCACCAGGATGTCCGACGGCACGGCCGAGGACTACGAGTTGCTCGCCCGGCTGGAGGAGCGCTACATCTCCATGCTGGCGGACCGGCTGCTTGCTGCGCTCCGGGCGCTGGAGAGCTCGTTCGCCGGTTATCAGGTCTCCCGCTGCGAGCACTCGCTGCAGTCGGCGACTCGCGCTTTGCGCGACGGCCGCTCGGACGAGTACGTGGCCGCGGCGTTGCTGCACGACATCGGCGACGAGTTGGCGCCCTACACCCACGGCGAGATGGTGGCCGCGATCCTGAGCCCCTACATCGAGCCGCGGATCTGTTGGATAGTCGAGCATCATGGGGTCTTCCAGCAGCACTTCTATGGCGAGAAGACCGGAGATGATCCCGACGCCCGCGAGCGCTATCGGGGCCACGAGTGGTTCGACGACTGTGCCGAGTTCTGCGAGCTCTATGACCAGAACTGCTTCGACCCCGGCTTCGACTCGCTGCCGATCGAAGAGTTCGAGCCGCTGGTCAGGAGGGTCTTTTCCGAGCCGCGCTACCTGGAGCGGAGCGCTGGTCTCTAGACCTTGTGCTGGGAACTACTGTTAGTGAATCGTCGCCTCGACCCCGCGGCGCTCGAGCGCACGGGCGATGATCAGTCGTTGGATCTCCGAGGTTCCCTCCCAGATCCGGTCGACCCGCAGCTCTCGCCAGAAGCGCTCGGCGACGTTGGTCCGAAGGTAGCCGCGACCACCGAAGATCTGCACCGCGCGGTCGGCCGCCCGGCACGCGGCTTCGCTCACGAACAGCTTCGCCATTGAGGCTTTTGCGTGGACGATCTTGCCGGGGGCGCCGGCGTCGGTGAGTTGCGCAACCTGGGCGGTCAGCAGGCGTCCGGCGGCGGCGTCGGCGGCTGAGTCGGCGAGCGGGAAGGAGACCCCCTGGTAGTCGATGATCCGCTGACCCCCCTGCTCGCGGGTCAGGGCCCACCGGGTCGTCTCGTCGATCAGTCGCCACATCGCCCCGAGCGCGTGGGTCGCGATCCCCAGCCGCTCCTCCGTGAACCACAACCGCTGCAGGTCGTCACCGGCGCCCAGCTCGCCGAGGATCGCGTCATCGGGGATCTCGACGCCGCTGAAACGGACAGTCGGGTGGCCGTGGGGATAGTTGTGGGTGAAGGGGGGATCGTCGACGAACTCGACGCCCTCGGCGCCAGGCTCGACGAGGAAGAGGGTCGGCAGCCGCTCGCCGCCGTCGATTGCGTTGGCCATCACGATCATCACCAGCGCCGCGTCGGCCGAGGTCACGAACCACTTCTCGCCGTCGATCACCCAGCCGCCCTCGCTGCGGGTCGCCGTTGTAGCGATCGTCGAGGGGTCCGAGCCGGCGTGCTCCTCGGTGACGGCGTAGGCGGTGTCGCCCTCGCCGCGCAGGGCGGGGCGCAGGTAGCGGTCGATCTGCTCCGCGCTCCCCAGCTCGAGGACGTTGTAGGCCTGAGGGACGTGCCAGTGCAGCCCGTTGGTCGCACGGCCGAACTGCTCGCCGACGAGGAAGCTCTCGAACATCGTCCAGCCCTGGCCCCCATTGGCGACCGTGTGGCGACCGCCGTTGAGGCGGGCCTCGATCGCAGCGGCCCTGATCTCGGCGATCTCGGGCGCGGGAAGGCGGCCGTGGCTTCTCTCCGCCAGCTGCTCACGCGGGATCAGGAAGTCTTCGGTGAAGCGCCGGGCCCTGTTTTGGAGGTCGCGCTGCTCAGGTGTCAGCTCGATCCCGACGCTCTGCTCGGCTGAGGTGGCGGTCATGGTCCTCCGTTGCGGTTGGGTGGTTGCAGCGCGCGCTCGAGCGCCTCGCGCTCGGACTCGGTGCGCTCGGCCGCGTCGCCGGGGAGACCGAGGAGCAGCCTGTGGTGGTTGGCGAGCACCTCGAGGGCGGCTGTTCTCTGCGCCGGACTGAGTCCGACCTCGGGGGAGTCGAGGATCAGGCGGACGGCCTCGCCGAGGTAGCGCAACCAGTCCCGCTCGTCGCCGTGCAGGACGATCTTCTCGACCGCGTGACGCTCGCGATCGAGCAACTCGCCGAGATCGCGAGGGTCGCCGGCGCGCAGCGCCGCGACGACTCCGGGCAGCTCGCGTTCGGGCTCGGGGGTGAGCGAGAGCCAGCTGATATCAGCCCGATGGCGGTTCCACGGCCAGAGGCCGCCGAGCGATCTTGCGCTCCCCATTGCCTTATGTTAGCGTGACTGATCACAAGGTCAGTTCTGGGGAGAATTGACTTGAGGAGTGGGTCGGACCTGCGCTTGCGGGCTGCGGGTCCCCGGACTGAGCACAAGGTCAGGAGAGTCAATGCGCACCGATTCCATCAGTCCCACGCCGACCGGAACGGCCGTCGAAGGCGGCCACGGGCGCGCCGGCGCCGGCGCCGCGCTCGACCCTCGCCTCTACTTCGACCCCGAGATCGCCGCGCTGGAGCAGACGTCGGTGTTCGAGCGCACCTGGCAACTCGCCGGGCACGTCAGCGACCTCCCGGAGCAGGGCTCCTACATCACCGCAAGCGTCGGCTCGCAGTCGGTGATCGTCATCCGCGGTAAGGACGGCGGCCTGCGTGCCTTCCGCAACGTCTGCCGGCACCGAGGTCGCCGCCTGGTCGGCGACCCCTCGGGCTGCGCCCGTGCGATCCGCTGCGCCTACCACGGCTGGACCTACGCGCTCGACGGATCCCTCCTCGGTGCCCCGGAGCTGCGCAGCTTCCCCGGCGGGCTCGACCGCAAGGGCCTCGGGCTGATGGGCGCCCGGGTCGAGGTGCTCTGCGGGATTGTCTTCGTCAACCTCGATCCCGACGCGGAGCCCCTCGCCGACCTCGTCGGCGACCTCGCCGCGCGGCTCGAGCCCTACGACATCGCCTCGCTCGTGCGGGCGAGTGGCGGCGACCACCACACCCAAGGGGCGAACTGGAAGATCGTCGCCGACAACTACCTCGAGGGCTACCACGTGCCGATTGCCCACCCCGGGTTGATGCGACTGCTCGACTACGAGCGCTACCAGGCCGAGATCCACGAGAACTACGTCTGGTTCGAGGCGCCGATGCGGGACAAGCCCTCCGAGAACCGCACCGAGCGGCTCTACCAGCGGATCGTGCGGCCGATGGGAAAGCTGACCGACGCCGACCGCCACGTATGGCGCTACCTCTTCATCTATCCGAACACGGCGATAGACCTCTACCCCGACCAGGTCCACCTATGGCAGATGAACCCTGACGGTCCCGAGCGCACGCGCGACGAGTGGGAGCTGCTGCGCTCACGCGGGGAGGGTGTCCGCGGGCGCATCGTTCGCCGCCTCAATGACCGGGTCAACGACCTCGTCACCGATGAGGACGTCGAGCTGGTCGAGGCCGTCCAGAGGGGCCTGACGACGCGCGGCTACGGCTGCGGCCCCCTGAACGAGCGCGAGGCCGCGGTCGGGTGGCTCGCATCGAGGTTGCGCCGCGACCTCAATGCCGGGGCGGGAGGCCGAAGCTGAGCCCGGACGCTTCGGCGCCCACGAGCGCGACCCGCGAAGAGCAGACTCCGGGAGCGCGGGAGAGGATCCTCGCTGCGGCGGTCGAGCGGATCGCCGGTGAGGGCATCGACGACATCCGCATCGCCCGGATCGCGGTCGACGCCGGGGTCTCACCGGCGCTGATCCACTACCACTTCGACTCGCGGGAGACGCTGCTGGCGGAGGCGCTCGAGTACTCCTACCATCTGCTCGGCAACGAGCGGGTCCCGCAGCGCGAGGCGCCCTACCTGACGGCGGAAGCGCGGATGCGGCTGATGCTCGACAACTACATGCCGCTGCCGGGGGACCAGCGCCAGGACTGGATGCTCTGGGTCGAGCTCTGGCTGCGCGCGATCAGGAATCCCGCCCTCGCCCCGACATCGGCGAGGCTATACGCGGACATGCACTCCTGGATCCGTAACGCAGTCGCCGAGGATGCCGTCGCCGCCGGCCGCGACCCCGACGACTTCGCCGACCACCTGCTTGCGCTGATCGACGGCTGCGGCGTGCGGGTCCTGATGGGGGATCCGGCGATGAGCCTCGAGCGGATGCAGAGGTTGACCTGGTCCCATATCTCCTCGGAGCTCGGATACGACCCGGCGCCGGGACTCGAGTCCGGGGGCTCCTGAGGCGATGAGCGCCGACCGCGGCGCGGCCGAGGGACTCCCGGGGCTGGCGGGGGCGACGACGCGGAGGAGGTTCCTGCGGGGCGCCGCCGTGAGCGCGGCGGGTCTCTACGGCGCGACGGTGCTGGGCGCCTGCAAGGACACGACCCTGCCGGCTGGCACCCTTTCGCCGAACCGCGGGCCCGGGGGCCTGCCCCTGGGGCGCCCCTGGGACCCCGTCACCTTTCCGATCTACAAGGACAACCGCCCGATCCCCTCCGGGTTGAAGCCTGAGGCGGGGCCGCTGAAGCTCTACAACTGGTCCGAGTACATAAACCGGGCGGTCCTGGACTCCTTCGGGGAGAAGTACGGAGTAGATGTCGAGGTCAGCACCTTCTCCTCGATCGAGGAGGCGATAGCGAAGCTGGCGAGCGGAGCGGTGCAGTTCGACGTCTTCGTGCCATTGGTTCCCAACATCAGCCTGCTCGTCGCCGGGCGCCTCGGGCAGCCGCTCAACCACTCCTACATCCCCAACCTGGAGGCCAACGTCTGGTCCTCGCTGGTCGATCCCTGGTACGACAGCGGCTCTCGCTACACGGTCCCGTACACGACGTACACGACCGGGATCGGCTGGCGCAACGACAAGCTGCCGGACTTCGACCCGTACCGGATGTCGAATCCGTACGAGGCGTTCTGGCGCTCCGAGGACATCTCGGGAAAGGTCGGCATGGTCGACGATCAGCGCGATGCGATCTCGCTCTCGCTGCTGCGAAACGGCAATATCAACATCAACACCGACAGCGAGAAGCAGGTAAACGCTGCAGCGGAGGGCCTGACCGAACTCGTCGGCAGCGTCAATCTGAAGTTCGTCGGCAATGACTACCAGCGACTGATCGACGGCTCCGCCTGGCTCCAGCAGGCGTGGTCGGGCGACATGGCGGCGATCGAGTTCTACCTGCCGAAGGGCCTCTCTCCCGAGGCCTTCAGCTACTGGTGGCCCGCGGACGGCCGGGGGCTGATCGCCAACGACACGTTCATGGTTCTGAACGGGGCGCAGAATCCTGTCCTCGGCCACCTCTTCCTCGACCACATGCTCGACCTTGACGTGGCTTTGAAGAACTACGAGTACACGGTCTACCAGCAGCCGCTGAAGGGGTTCACGGTGGAGCGGGTGCTGGAAACCGGAATCGTCCCCAAGAATCTCTCGACGACGATCGTGCGCGAGGACCAGTTCAAGCACGGATACGCTCAGGCGGCGCTGAGCCAGCTCGGGCTCGTCGTCTGGCAACAGGCCTGGGCGAAGGTGAAGTCGACGTGAGCTATCCGCGCTGGTACTGGCGGGGATTCGCCTTCCCCGGCGTCCTCTGGCTCATCCTCTTCGTCGTCGTTCCCGCCTACGCCGTCCTCTCGGTCGCGATGGGGTCGATCGACTCGTTGCTGCAGCCGGTGCCGATCTGGAATCCGCTCGAGTGGAACGTCGGCTTCGTCAAGCTGGCGTTCACGGAGATCGTCCCCGGTGGCATCTACTGGGCCGCGGTCCGCAACACCATCGTCTTCGTCTTCTGCTCGCTTGCCCTGTGCTTCGCGATCGGCTACCCGGTCGCCTACTACATCGCCCGCCACGCCGGACGCACCAAGGCGCTGCTGCTGGCGCTGCTGGTGATCCCCTTCTGGGTCAGCTACCTGATGCGGATGCTGGCCTGGATCGGACTGCTTTCCCCCGACGGATATGTCAACGAGGTGCTGGGGTGGTTCGGGGTCAGCAACCCGCCGGCCTGGCTCGACGGCAACCCGTTCTCGGTCATCGCCGCTCTCACCTACGGCTACATCCCCTACTTCATCCTCCCCGTCTTCGCCGGACTCGACCGGATCGACGGCCGCCTGCTCGAGGCCGCCCGCGATCTGGGCGCCTCACGGCTGCGAACGTTCCTGCGGGTGACGTTGCCGCTGAGCTGGCCGAGCATCCTCGCCGGCAGCGCCCTGATCGTGCTGCCGATGTTCGGCGACTACTACACCAACGACCTGATCTCAGGCTCGCCGAACACCAACATGATCGGCAACAGCATCAACCTGCTCGTCCAAGGCGGCCCCGAGAAGAACCTCGGCGCCTCGCTGGTGCTGGTGATGATGACCCTGTTGGCGATCGCGATGATCTATTACATCTGGGAGACCGCCCGGCAGACGAAGAGGCTCTCGTGAGCGCCCGGGTGGTGACCTGGTTCCGCAATCCCTGGGGCAGGCCCAGGTTCCTGGCGGCGGCGACATGGCTCTACATGGCCTGGGCCCTCGTCCCGGTCGCAGCGGCGGTCCTCTTCTCCTTCAACGACGGCCGCTCGCGCAGCATCTGGCAGGGCTTCTCGACCCGCTGGTGGTGGGGCGACGAGACGCTTTCGGTCTTTCACGACCCGACCTACACTGACGCCCTCGTCCACAGCGTCGAGCTGGCGGCCCTTGCGATGGCGATCGCGACCCCGCTCGGATTCCTGCTCGCGATCGGGCTTGCCCGCTGGCGGGGGCGTGGCTCCGGGACCTCGAACTTCCTCATGCTGATCCCCCTGGTGACGCCGGAGCTGGCGATGGCGGTGGCGCTGTTCCTCGTCTTCACCCAGCTCGCGATTCTCCCCTTCTCCGCGGTCCATCTGGGAACGCCGGCTCAGGTGGTCGGCCAGGTGACTTTCTCGATCTCCTTCGTCGTCGTCATCGTCCGCAGCAGGCTGGCGTCGATCGGTCCCGAGTACGAGGAGGCGGCGCGAGACCTCGGCGCGACCCCGCGCCAGGCGCTGCGATCGGTCCTCCTGCCGCTGCTGTTGCCGGCGCTCCTTTCGAGCGCGATGATTGTCTTCGCCCTCTCGATCGACGATTTCGTCGTCACCCAGTACATGTCCTCGGACGAGTCGACGACGACGATCCCGATGTACCTCTACGCCAACGCCCGCGGCGGCAGCACGACCCCGGCGCTGAACGCGCTCGCGACGATCCTCGTCCTGGTGACGCTGATCGGGATCGCCGGAGCGTTCGGAATCCTGCGCATCTTCAGCAAGCGGACCGAGGCGGTCGGTACGACCGAGACCGTCAGCCAGCTCTCCGGATTGGAGGCGGGATGACGGGTCCCGAGCGCACGGTGGAGGGAGAGATCGCGGCTTCGGAGGGCGGCGCGGTCGAGCTTCGCCGGCTGAGCAAGGACTTCGACGGAGCCCTTGCGGTCGACGGCATCGACCTCAGCATCAGGGCGGGCGAGTTCTTCTCCCTGCTGGGCCCGTCGGGCTGCGGCAAGACGACGACCCTGCGGATGGTCGCCGGGTTCGAGCGCCCGAGCGCCGGCCAGATTCTGCTCGACGGCTCCGACCTCTCCGACGTCCCGCCGGACAAACGCAACGTCAACACGGTCTTTCAGAGCTACGCGCTCTTCCCGCACCTCGACGTCGCCGAGAACGTCTCCTTTGGCCTGCGCTGGCAGAAGGTCGGCAAGGCCGACGCGAGGCGCAGAGCCGAGGAGGCGCTCGAGCTGGTCGAGATGGCCGAGTTCGCCAAACGCCGGCCGAACCAGCTCTCCGGAGGCGAGCAGCAGCGGGTCGCGTTGGCCCGGGCTCTGGTCCTGCGGCCGTCGGTGCTGCTCCTCGACGAGCCGCTCGGCGCGCTCGACGCGAAGATCCGCAAGCAGCTCCGGGGTGAGCTGAAGCAGCTCCAGGAGGAGGTCGGGATCACCTTCATTTTCGTCACCCACGACCAGGAGGAGGCGTTGAGCATGAGCGACCGGATCGCCGTGATGAACCGCGGGCGGGTCGACCAGGTGGGCTCCGCCCCCGACGTCTACGAGAGCCCGGCGACGGTCTTCGTCGCCGACTTCCTCGGGATCGCCAACATGATGAGCGTCGAGGCCGCCGGCCCGGCGAGCGGCGGCTGCGAGGTCCGGCTCGGCGATTTCAGCCTCCGTGCCTGCGGCGGTGACACCTCTGTCCGGGGCGAGGCCATCGTCGTCGTCCGGCCCGAGCGGGTCGAGATCCGCCCCCACCGAGCCGACCGCCCGGAGAACTGCCTTCCGGGCCTCGTCGACGAAACCGTGTACGTCGGCTCGACCCTGCAGGTGATGGTGCGGCTCGCGACCGGGTCGGTGATCCAGGCGTCGATCACCAACAGCGGCGGGGCGCCGGAGCATCGCCAGGGCGACGCGGTCCTCGTCCACCTGCCGCCCGAGGCGCTGCGAGTGCTTGCCGGCGACCCGGGTGACACGGCGAGCACGGTGACGACGGAGGGCCCGATCGGCGACGGCGGGGGGCGTCATGAGCGCCGCTCGCGACGCCGACGCGATCGTCGTCGGCGCCGGCCTCGCCGGCCTGACCGCCGCCCGCGAGCTCTCGCAGGCCGGCCTCGACGTGATCGTGCTCGAGGCCCGCGACCGGATCGGCGGACGCACCTGGACCAAGTCCGACGCGCTGCCCGGGATAGACCTCGACATGGGGGCGATGTCGGTCGACTCGCGCCAGCCGCTGATCAGCGCGGAGGTCGCCCACTACGGCCTCGTCACCGGCGAGGAGATGCCCTACGAGCCGCCGAACGTCTGGCGCATGGGCGGCGAGCGGCTCGGGCCGGGGCTCCCGGTCCCGGTCTCCGAGCTTGCCGACCTCGAGCGCCTGCTCGCCGAGGTGCACGGCGCCGGGCGCCGGGTGCAGCGCGACGTCCCCAGCGATGAGCAGGATCTCGCCGACCTCGACGTACCGATCACCGAGTGGGTGGACGGCCTGGGCCTCGGGCCGGCGACCACCGAGCTGGGCTCGGTCTTCGGCAGCTCGCTTCTGTCGGGCGAGGCGGCCTCCTCGTCGATGCTTCTGATGGCCCGCCACGTCGCGGCGGCCGAGGGCATCTGGGCGTTCCTGAGCGTCGACTACGCGGGGGTCGAGGGAGGCACCTCGGCGATCGGATCGGCGATCGCCGGCGACTCGAGCGCCGAGATCCGCCTCGGGGTCGAGGTCGAGGCGGTCGAGCACGGTGACGATGGGGCCGTTCTCCACACCACCGCCGGGCCGCTGGCAGCGCCCGCGGTGATCCTGACCCCGCCGCTGAACGCGCTGCGCCGGATCGAGTTGCGGCCGGGGCTGTCGCCGGCGACGATGGCGGGGATCGACGCCGGCACGGCGAATCTCGGCGCCAAGTACTGGGCTCTGGCGAAGAGCGCGCCCGCCGACTTCCACGCCCAGGGAGAGGCGCCCGGCATCGACGTCGCCTCGACCTGGAAGGAGGTGCCGGAGGGGGTGATGATTGTCGCCTTCGGCCGCGATGCCTCCGGACTCGACGGCGACGACACGGCGGCGCTCGAGGCCTCGCTGCGCCACTACCTGCCGGACCTCGAGCTGCTCGCCTCGACCTGGCACAACTGGGCGGCCGATCCCCTTGCCGGTGGGACCTGGGGCGGCTGGCGGCCGGGATGGGGAACGAACGGCATGCCGGAGCTGGTCCGCTCGGAGCCGCCGCTGCTGTTCGCCGGCTCGGAGACCGCGACCCGCTGGCCGGGATTCATGGAGGGGGCGGTGGAGAGCGGGCTCCGTGCCTCGAGGCGCCTGCTTGAGGCGCTGCGGCCCGGGGTCGAGGCCATCAGAGAGACGGGGTAGCTCGTGATGGAGACCGCCACCTCCGCCCGGCGCGAGCTGGGACCCCTCTATGAGCCGCGAACGCTGGCGGTCGTCGGCGCCTCCGCCGACCCAATGAAGTGGGGCCACTGGATGGCCCGCGACGCTCTCGAAGGCGCCGCCCGGAGAAAGGTCTACCTGGTCAACGCGCGGGGCGGCGAGATCCTCGGCCAGCGGGCCTACAGGTCGGTCGCAGAGCTCCCGGAGAGCCCTGATCTGGTCGTCCTCACCGTGCCCGAAAACCGCTTCGAGGAGGCCGTCGACGACTCGCTCGAGGCCGGAGCCCGGGCCCTGGTCGCGATCACCGCCGGGTTCGCCGAGGGCGGGGCGGGGGGCCGCGCCAGGGAGGAGGCGGTGGTCGAGCGGGTGCGGGCGGCGGAGGCGGTCATGCTCGGCCCCAACTGCGGTGGCGTCGCCGACACCGGGGCCGGGCTCGCCCTCGGTATAGGCGGCCTGACGAGCGGGCCGATCGGGTTGGTCAGTCAAAGCGGCAACGTTGCCATCGAGCTGGCCCGGATCGCAGCCTATGCCGGCCTCGGCTTCTCCAGGGTCGCCTCGATTGGCAACCAGGCGGACCTCGAGGTGGCGGAGCTGGTCGCCGACCTCGCTAGGCACGAGGCGACCCGGGTGATCGCCCTCTACGTCGAGGACTTCCGCCACGGCCGGGCCCTGGCGGAGGCGATCGTCGCCGCCGGCAAGCCGGTGATCCTGCTCGCGGCCGGCGCCAGCGACGCAGGGGCGCGCGCCGCCGCATCCCACACCGGAGCGATGGTCAGCGACCTTACGATCGTCGACGCCGCCTGCCGCGAGGCCGGCGCCATCCGCGTCTCCTCGCTCGCCGAGACGATCGAGGTCTCCAAGGTCCTGTTGCACCGCAACCGTCCCGAGGGGGCGCGGGTCGCGATCGTCACTGACGGCGGCGGCCACGGCGTGATCGCCGCGGACCTCTCCAGCGCCGCGGGCCTTGAGGTTCCGACCCTCAGCGAGAGCCTCCGGGCGCGGATCGTCGAGGATCTGCCGGGTAGGCCGGTCGCCGAGAACCCCCTTGACCTCGCCGGCGCCGGCGAGCAGGACCTGGGCAGCTACGCGCGGGTGATCGAGGATCTCGGCGGCTCGGGGGAGATCGACTCGATCGTCCTCACCGGCTACTTCGGCGGCTACAGCGTCGATGCCGGGGAGGGCGCCGGGGCGGGCGAGCGCGAGTCCGAGGTCGCCCGGCGGATGGCCGCCACCGCGGCCGAGGCGGGAGTCCCCCTGCTGGCCCAGACCATGTACTGGGACTCGGAGCCGGCGATCGCGCTTCGCGATGCCGGCGTTCCGCTGTTCGCGAGGATCGACGACGCTATCTCGGCGCTGGGCCGGGTCATCCACACTCCGCCGGCCGACCCGGCCGCGATCCTACCGCTGCCGCCGCCGCAGCCCGAGATCGAAGGCGACGGTTACTGGGTGGCCCGCGAGGCGATCGCCGCGGCCGGAGTGCCGCTGGCCTGCTCGCGGCGGGTCGACGGCCTCGAGCAGGCGCTGGCTGCGGCGCGCGAGATCGGCTACCCGGTGGCGCTTAAAGCGAGCGATCTCCTCCACAAGTCGGACGCAGGGGGGGTCGCGCTCGGGCTTGCCGGCGACGCGGAGCTGCTCGAAGCGCTCGAGGCGATGTCCGGAATAGGAAGCGACTCCTTCGCGGTCGAGCGGATGGCCTCGGTCACCGACGGGGTCGAGATCCTGCTCGGCGCCCGCCGCGACCCCCGCTTCGGGCCGGTCGTGGCGATCGGCCTCGGCGGCATCCACGCCGAGCTCCTCGACGACGTCGCCGTCGCGCTGGCCCCGATCGACGCCGCCGAGGCGGTCGCGATGCTGCGCTCACTGCGCGGCGCCCCGCTGCTGCTCGGGGCCAGGGGGAGCGCCCCGCTTGACCTCGCCGCCGCCGCCGCCGCCGCCGCCGCGCTCTCGGGGTTGGCGGCAGCCCACCCCGAGATCTCCGAGATCGAGGTCAACCCCCTGCTGGTCCTCGAGCACGGCGTGCTCGGGCTCGACGCGCGCATCGTCCGTGCGAGGCCGGCGGCGACATAACAGACTGGGCAGCAACCACCAACCAATAGCCAAGGAGCACCGAGATGGACTTCAACCTCACCGATGAGCAGCACGAGCTGCGTGGCCGGGCCGCCTCGCTGGCGGCCGAGATCATCCCCCACGAGGAGGACTGCGAGCGCGACCGCGGGCTCTCCTCCGAGGCGCTCGCGGAGATTTCGGCGAAGACGATCGAGCACGGGCTGAACGCGATCAACATGCCCGCCGAGTGGGGCGGGGGCGGCCTCTCAATCCTCGATCAGGTGATCGTCCAGGAGCAGCTGGGCAAGATCACCAACGCGCTCTGGGACGCGGTCTGGCGCCCGGCGAACGCGCTGCGGGCATGCACCGCCGAGCAGCGGGCGCGGTGGCTCGAGCCGGCGATCAGGGGCGAGCGCCGCGACTGCGTCGCGGTCACCGAGGCGGACGCGGGCTCGGATCCAACCGCCCTGGCGAGCGTCGCCGAGCGCGACGGCGACGGCCGCTTCCGGCTCAGCGGCGAGAAGTGGTTCGTCACGGTTGGTGACGTCGCCGACTTCCTGATCGTTCTCGCCAACGTGATGCCGGAGTGCGAGCCAACGATGTTCCTCGTCGACAAGGACCTTCCCGGCGTCGCCGTCAAACGGACCCCGGCCTACATGCACACCTTTGTCTTCGAGCACCCCGAGTTCACCTTCGACCGGGTCGAGCTGGGCACCGAGAACGTCCTCGGTGAGATCGGGCAGGGTTACGAGCTGACGCGTGACTGGTTCGTCGAGGAGCGGCTGATGATCGCCGCCCGCGCCACCGGCGCCGCAGAGCGCGCCCTGCGCCTCGCCTCGGAGTGGGCGGACGGGCGCGTCCAGGGCGGCAAGCCGATTGCAGAGCACCAGATGATCGCGGCGATGATCGCCGACAGCGCGACCGAGATCGCGCTCAACCGCGCCCTCGTCTACCAGGTGGCCTGGGAAGCCGACGCCGGACTCTCGCGAAAGCTGCTGCACGCGAAGGCGGCAATGGTCAAGCTTGCCGGCTCGGAGGCGGCCGGGCGGGTGATCGATCGTGCCGTGCAGATCTTCGGCGGTCGCGGCTACATGCGCGAGAACCCGGTCGAGCGCCTCTACCGCGACATCCGGGTCGACCGGATCTGGGAGGGCACCTCGGAGATCCAGCGGCTGGTGATCGCCAACGAGGCCCGTAAGCGCGGCCTCGACGACCTGCTCGAGGTCGGCGCTCCGGCCGGCAGCGAGACCGGAGCCACGCTGGGGGAGTCGCGATAGTGTCGCCCGGTATGGATAGGCGGTTTCGGGTACTGATCGGTGCGCTGGTCCTGATCGCGGCAGGCCTCGTGGTCGCCGCGCTGGTGCGCGACTCAGACGAGCGCACGACGCTGACCGTGATGAGCTTCAACGTATGGGGCGCCGGCGCCAACCAGTCGAAGCCGGTCGACGAGACCGTCGCCGCGATCAGGACGGCCGGCGCCGACCTGATCGGCGTCCAGGAGACCCGGGTCGAGGGGCCGGAATGCACGGCCCTTGTGTGCCCGCCGCACGGCCGCAGCGTCGCGCGCAAGATCGCCGACGCGCTCGGGTACCACTACTACGACCAGACCGCGAGGAATCAGGCGCTGTGGGCGAACGCGATCATCAGCCGCTACCCGATCGGCAAGGCGACGCCCCACGATCTCGGCGTCGAGCTCGACGTCGACGGCCGCTCCGTCAACGCCTTCAACATCCACCTCGACGACTCTCCCTACCAGCCCTACCAGCTGCTCGACATCCCCTACGGTGGCGCTCCGTTCATCAAGACCGAGGCGCAGGCCATCCGCTTCGCCCGGCGAACGCGCGGCGGGGCGATCGACCTGCTTCGAAAGGACATGTCGGCCGCCGGCGACGCCGACGCATCCTTCGTTTTCGGGGACTTCAACGAGCCCTCCTGGCACGACTGGACCAAGGGTGCTGTGAAGGCGGGCAACCAGCCGATCGTGGTCAGGTGGCCGACCGCCAGGTCGATCGAGGACGCGGGCTTCATCGATGCCTACCGGGTGGTCCACCCCGACCCGGTCGCCTACCCGGCCTTCACCTGGACGCCGACCAGCAAGCCGACGGTCAAGTGGGACCACCATGATCGCATCGACTACCTCCTCGCCCGTGGCAACGACCTCACCGTCGAGGACGCCGCGATCGTCGGTGAGAAGAAGCCCGAGGCCGGGATCGTCGTCAGGCCCTGGCCCTCCGACCACCGCGCCGTCGTCGCCACCGTCACCTTCTGAGGATTGGGGATCCAGAGCGTAAGCCGATGCCCGCGCCAACCGTCGAAACCGAGATAGCCGTCGTCGGCGCCGGCATCGCCGGGCTGACCGCGGCGATGACGCTCGAGCGCGAGGGCCGCGACGTCGTCGTGCTCGAGGCGCGAGACCGGGTCGGGGGCCGGGTCTGGAACACCGAGATCGGCGGCGAGGCGAACGAGCTGGGCGGCCAGTGGGTCGCGCCGTACCAGTCGGCGATGCACGCGCTGGTCGCCGAGCTCGGGATCGAGCTGTTCGCGTGCGAGCGCGAGGGCGATCACGTCTACATCGCCGCGGGTGGCGAGGTCCACCGTTACCGCGGCCACGATGCGCCCCTGGGCGCCGAGGCCGAGGCCGCATATGCCGAGGCAGACGCCAAGCTCGACGCCCTCGCCAAGGAGCTCGACCCCGAGGCGCCGTGGGAGCACCCCGAGGCGAGCCGGCTCGACTCGATCACCTTCGAGGCCTGGCTTCAGGATGAGGTCGCCGACGAGATGGCCCGGGGCCTGCTGCGCTCCTGGCTGGCGGGCGGCTTCCTGGCCAAGCCCGCCCACACCTTCTCGCTGCTCCAGGGGCTGTGGATGATCGCTGGGGCGGGCGGGACCTACGAGCTCTTCGAGCCCGACCAGTGCCTCGCCTACCGGGTCGCCGGCGGCTCTCAGCTGATCCCGATCCGGATGGCTGAGCGCCTCGGCGAGCGGGTTGTGCTGAACGCGCCGGCGCGGGAGATCCGCTGGTCGGAAGATGGGGTCGAGATCGACGCCGACCCGGTGCGCGTGCGGGCCGAGCAGGTGATCGTCGCGGTGCCCCCAAACCTGACCGCAGCGCTCCGCTTCGCGCCGGCGCTGCCGGCCTGGCGTCTGCGGCTCGAACAGGCCCTCTCGCAGGGCACCGTGACCAAGGTCCTTGCGGTCTACGAGTCGCCCTTCTGGCGCGAGGACGGTCTCTCCGGCCAGGGCTTCGCCCCCGACAAACTGGTTCGCGAGCTCTATGACAACTCACCGCCGTCGGCGTCGGCCGGAGTTCTCTGCACCTTCCTCGCCGGCGAGGTGGCCGAGCGCGCCGACCGGCTCAGCGACGACTCGCGCCGCCTCGCCATTCTCGACGGGATGTCCCGCTACGTCGGCGAGCGGGCGCTGCGGCCGAAGGACTACATAGAGACGCAGTGGTCATCCGAGGAGTGGACGCGAGGCGCGTACGGGACGAGCTTCGGCGTCGGCGGCCTGACCCGCTTCGGCGAGGACCTGCGCCGCCCGGTCGGGCCAATCCACTGGGCCTGCACCGACATCGCCGGAGTCGGGCATATACACATGGAGGGAGCGACCCGCTCGGGGGAGCGGGCCGCGCGGGAGTGCCTTGACTGACCCCGGGCGCGCTCGCCGGCCGGCCCCCCCGCCCGTGGCCTGCGGCTAGGGTTGGTCGCGATGGACGGGATCCGCACAGAGCGCGACGGCGGGATCTTCGAGCTGACGCTCGACCGGCCGAAGGCGAACGCGATCGACTCGGCGACGAGCAGGGCGATGGGCGAGGCGTTCATTGAGTTCCGTGAGGATCCCGGCCTGCGGGTCGCGATCGTCACCGGGGCGGGTGACCGTTTCTTCTCCGCGGGCTGGGACCTGAAGGCCCACGTCGCGGGTGATCCCGACGACTTCGGCGAAGGCGGACTCGGCGGCCTGACCGAGCTTTTTGACCTCGACAAGCCCGTGATCGCCGCAGTCAACGGTTATGCGGCGGGCGGTGGCTTCGAGCTCGTCCTCGCCTGCGACATGGCACTCGCCGTCCCCGGGGCGCGATTCTCGCTCCCCGAGGTGAAGCTCGGCTTCATCGCCGACTCAGGCGGGATCTTCCGGCTGCCGCGCCGGATTCCGCACCCGCTGGCGATGGAGATGCTGCTGACGGGGGATCCGATCGGCGCCGCCGAGGCGGAGCGGTGGGGGTTGGTCAACCGCGTCGTCGGCGCGGCCGACCTGCTGCCGGCCGCCCGCGAGCTAGCGGCGCGGGTCGAGGCGACCGCGCCTCTTGCGACCCGGGCGGTGAAGGCGACCCTGGCTTCGACCGAGAGGCTGACCGTCGAAGAGGGTTTCAGGGCGCTTCGCGACGGCAGCATTCCCGCCTACGACCGGGCGGTCGGCTCGGCCGACGCCAGGGAGGGCCCCCGGGCCTTCGCCGAGGGCCGCGAGCCCGTCTGGCGAGGCGAATGAGCCCCTCGCTCGCCGCCGACGCCAATCGCGGCCGGGTGGCGCTCGTCACCGGCGGCGGAACGGGGATCGGGAGGGCGACCGCGCTGGCCTTCGCGGCGTCGGGAGCGCGGGTCGCGATCTGTGGCCGCCGCCGGGGCCCGCTCGATGAGGCTCGGGACGAGATCGAGGCGACCGGCGCCGAGTGCCTCGCATTCCCCTGCGACATCCGCGAGCCGGACCAGGTCGCGGAGTTACTCGACTCGACGATCGAGCGTTTCGGAGCGGTGGACGTCCTCGTCAACAACGCCGGCGGTCAGTTCAGCGCCCCCGCCGAGGAGATCACCGCGAACGGGATGGCCGCGGTGCAGCGTCTCAACCTCGAGGCGGCCTGGGATCTGACCCGCGAGGTCGCGGTGCGCTCGATGATTCCGGCTCGCGGCGGGCTCGTCGTCTTCCTCGGATTCTCCCCGCGCCGCGGGATCCCCGGGTTTGCGCACGCGGCCGCGGCGCGCGCGGCGCTTGAGAGCCTCGCCTCCGGCCTCTCGCTCGAGTGGAGCCGCCACGGGATCCGAAGCGTCTGCGTCGTCCTCGGCAACATCGAGACCGAGGGCCTCGCCGGCTACGGCGCCGAGGCCCTCGAGGCCTCACGTCGCCAGGTGCCGCTGGGGAGGCTCGGCCGGCCGCAGGAGGTCGGCGAGACGATCGCCTTCCTAGCCACCCCCGCCGGCGCCTACATCACCGGCTCGAGCATCCTCGTCGATGGTGGCCTCGACGCCTGGGGCCAGGGACAGCCGCCCCCTTCCCCAACGGCCTAGGCCGGACTGACCCCAGCGACGCTCCCACCAGGCGGCCAAAAGCGCCGATAATGCGACTATGAGCGAGTCGCCGGCGACCCCCCACGAGTTCGACCTCAGCCTCGCCGAGGCCGGCGCCTGGGTCGGCACGGGACCGGAGGGAATCGGCGAGGTCCCCGTCGCGGCGCCGGATCCCGAGCAACTCGACGTCGAGGGGGACGATCCGGCGGTGGCTCTACGCCAGACCCTCGGGATGTTCGCGACCGGCGTCACGGTGATAACGACCCGGGTCGCCGACCAGATCCACGGGATGACCGCGAACGCCTTCATGTCGGTGTCGCTGGAGCCGCCGCTGGTTCTGATCTCGGTCGATCGCCGGACCAAGATGTGCTCGCTTCTGAACGAGGGCCAGCGCTTTGCCGTCAGCGTCCTGGCGGACGACCAGCACTCGCTCTCCGATCACTTCGCCGGGCGCGCCGGCTCCGACGCGCCGGCGCCGAGCTTTGGCGTGGTCCGGGAGACCCCCCTTGTCGAGGGCTCCGCCGCCCACTTCGTCGCCCGCGTCGTTCGCTCTCACTGGGGCGGGGACCACTCGCTGTTCCTCGGCCGCGTCGAGTACGCGCGGTGTGCGACGGATGCTCGGCCGCTGCTCTTCCACGGCGGCCAGTACGGCCGGCTCTCAACCGACCACTGACGCTCCTCAGGAGCGAGGACGCTTCTTCTCGGGGTCGTAGAACGGGACCGGCACGACCGTCGCCGGGATCCGCTTCTGGTGGCCGTCGAGCTTTCCGACCTCGACCTCGGTGCCGGGCTCGGCGTATTGCACCGCGATCCGGCACAGTGCGATGTTCTTGCGCAGCACCGGACTGCGGGTCGCGCTGGTGACGACCCCGACCTCGCCGTGCCCGACGTGGACGCAGTCGCCGTGTGCAGCGGTCTCCTGGCCCGCAAGCTCGAGCCCGACCATCGCCCGCTGGGGATGGGCGGATCGCTCGCGAAGCGCCTCCTTGCCGACGAAGTCCTCCTCGCCGTCGAGGACGACGCAGAAGCCGATCCCGGCCTCGAAGGGGTCGACGGTCTCGTCGAAGTCATATCCGGCGAAGATCAGGCCCGACTCGATCCGCAGCATGTCGAGGGCCGAGAGCCCGAGGGGTTGCAGGCCGTGGTCCCGGCCCGCCTCCCAGATGGCGTCCCAGACAGCCGGGCCATCGTCGGGGTGACACCAGACCTCATAGCCAAGCTCGCCGGTGTAGCCGGTTCGCGAGACGACGATGGGGATCCCGTCGTAGGCGCCGATCCGCCCAATCAGGAGGCGGAACCAGCGCAGTTCGGCGAGGTCCGGCTGGGTCGTCGGCGTCCAGACGATCTCGCGGAGGATCTCGCGGCTCTTCGGGCCCTGGACCGCGAGGTTGTGAAGCTGGTCGGTGGAGGGCTTCACCCAGACCCGCATCCCCTCGGCATCGGCGAGCTCGGCGAGGTGGACGCCGGTGTAGGGGTCGCCGGCGACAAAGCGGAAGTTGTCGTCGCCGAGGCGGTAGACCGTTGCGTCGTCGAGCATGCAGCCGGTCTCGTTGCAGACGGCGGTGTATGTGACCTGGCCGACGGCGAGGCGGCGCGCGTCCCGGGAGATCGCCCGCTGGATCAGCATCTCGGCGTCGGGGCCGAGCACCTCGAACTTGCGCAGCGGCGAGAGATCCATGATCACGGCGCCCTCGCGGCAGGCCCAGTACTCGGCGATCGTCCCGGTGCCCTCGTAGCAGTCGGGCAGCCAGTAGCCGCGGTACTCGACGAGGTCGCGTGTGAGCGCCGAGGTGCGCGAGTGAAAGGCGGTTTCCTGTGTCATCACTGGTTCGGCCTCCGGAGTGACGCGGTGGGCAATCGCCTGCGAGAACCGGTTCTCGGGACGGTAGACGCGGACGTGGATGTCGGTGATCTCCCAGCCGTTGGCGGGATCGATGTCGTCGGGGCAGGCCGACGACGCGCAGACCAGATCGGCAGCGGCTCGCAGCAATACGTAATCCCCCGGCCGTGACCAGGGTTCGTCGGCGATGAAGGCGTTGGCCTCGTCGAAGCCGGTGTTGTAGAAGAAGTTGAGGGCCTCCCAGCCCTTCCGGGGAGCTACGCCATAGGTGGTGACCTGGCCATTGAAGTTCTCCGAGCAATTGACGTGGCCCGGGTAGCCGAGGTCCTCGTAATAGCGCGCCGTGCAGGCCAGCGAAAAGCTGTCGTGGCGCCCGACCGTGTCCTGGACCACCTCGACCAGCGGGTCCATGTCGCCGTCGAAGCTCCTGCGGTGCAGGCCGGGCTGCGGGTAGGCCGAGCCCATTAGCGATCGTGTCGTCGTCGCGTCGAGTCCGCGCTCGACGCCGCGCTCGAGCTTTCGCCGGTTGAAGGCGAGGAAGTCCGAGCATTGCTTTCCCTCGACGTCGATGATCTGGATGTACTCGCCCTCGGAGACCTCGTAGGCGGCGGCGGTTGCCCGATCCACACGGACGTCGAGGCGCGGCTCTGCCAGCGGCGGCGGCAGCTCGACCTCCTCGCGGTCGCGGGGGACCGCCCGGTGGATCTCGACCAGCAGTGGCGAGGCCGGCCAGGCGCCGTCGACGATCCGCCCTCCCGGCGCCGCGACGATCGCCGTCGACTCACGATCGGCGATGAACTCCTCGGCGGCGCCGCGCGGCGTCCCCTGGTCGAAGAGGCGCAGGGCGCGCGCCTCCGACGGCAGCAGGCCTTCGCCGTGCAGGGCGCCGAGGAATCCGTCGGCGCCGCCGTTTCGCACAAGGCTCCGCAGCACGGTCGCCTCGCCGTCGGGTCTCGCCCCGATTGCCGCCGCGTCCTCGCCGCCGTCGCGGTCCAGAACAGTCAGCTCGGCCGTCTGGCCGCCGTCGCGGTTGACGATCGTCAGTCTGTCATCGGGGTGGAGGCGCACCGCGGTTGCAGCGCCCGGGCGGACCCAGTGGGTCTCCAGCGAGCGATCCACCGGCCGCAGGCCGGGCTCGAGCAGCGCCGGTCGGACCACCGCGGCCATGCCTCACGCCTTCGCCGTCGGCGCTCCTTCGGCCTTCTCGGCCTCCGCGACGAGCTCGGCGGCCAGCTCGCGCTTGGCCTCGGGGTCGAGCTTCTTGACCTCGTTCTCGACCACCCGGCGGTTGTAGGTCTGGTTCCAGTAGTCGAGGGCGTCGAATCCGAGCAGCACCGCCTTGCCGACGAACTGACGCAAGACCTCATTCGTCGGCCCCATCACCCAGCCGGCCTTGGCGTCGCGGACGTAGCGCTCCAGCTCCATGTCGCGCTTGTAGCCGGAGCCGCCGCAGGCGTGCAGCATCTTGTCGACGACGTGGGCCACGTTCTTGGCCGCCTCGAACTTGATCTGCCAGGCCCAGTGGAGGTAATCGGCGCGGGCCGTCTCCCCCGGGGCGAGGACCTTGGTGTTGTCGTCGGTCGCGCGGTCCATCGCCGCGGCGACCGAGTAGGCGAACAGGCGCGCTGCGTTGGTGTCCATGACCGCCTCGCCGACGTAGTCCTGGATCGTCGGGTAGTCGGCCACCCGCATGCCGACGTCGACGTGGCGCTTGCGGGTGGTGTGGCGCCTGGCGATGTCGATCGTCCCCAGGGCGATGCCGTTCCAAACCGAGGAGGAGCCGACGAGGAACCAGGGGTCCACCGCCTCGTCGTTGGAGGAGGCGCCGTCGCCAAGTGGGCCGACGACCTGCTCGGCGGGGACCTCGACGTTGTCGACCTCGATCGGCCCCGACTGATTGCCGCGCAGCCCGAGCGCGTCCCAGAGCGAGGGCTGCGCCTGGACGTCGTCGCCGTCGATGACGAAGACGGAGAGGTCGTCATAGCCGCTGAAGTCCGGGCTCGTCGTCTGCACGACATAGAAGTCGGCAAATCCGCCCGACGTCGTCCACGAGGCCTTCTTGCGGACCTTGTAGCCGCCGTTGGAGCGCTCGGCGCCGGAGGAGACCGGGTACCAGAAGTGCGAGCCGGTCTCGGGGTCTGAGTAGGAGAGCGTCCCGATCCTGCACTCGGAGTCGAGCGGGCGGATGTAGCGGTCGATCAGCTCCGGCGTCGGGCGCAGCATGATCGTCGCGACGGCGGCGATGTGCATCACGTAACACATCGCGGTCGAGGCGCAGCCGTAGCGGGCCAGCGTCTCGCAGACCATCGCGAAGGCGACGTGGTTCTCGCCGAGGCCGCCGTACTCTTCGGACACGATCAGGCTGAGGAACCCGTTCTCGGCGAGCAGCTCGAAGTTGCGCCGGGGATAGAGCAGCTCGTCATCGGAGCGCTTTGCGTTCGCCCGCATCTCGCGCTCGCAGAGCCCGATCAGCGTTTCGCGCAGCTCCCGCTGGCGGTCGCTCAGCACCCAGTCCGGGTCCCAGTCGGAGCCGAGCCCCCAGAATGGCTCATCGCCCCACATCTTCTCGCCCATACGGGTCCTCTCCTAGCCCTGGATAGATCTGTCTGGTGTGTTCTACCTGAAATTGGCCATGGCGCGCCATCTTGCTCGGATGCCCGTGTTATCGGGGCGAACCCTACGCCGAACCCTTCTGCACGAGGGCACCGCAGGCCTCGAAGCCAGACTCCTGTGCCAGCTTTGCTTCGCGCGTATCGGCTGCGACTTCGGCCTTCTGGGCGGCGGTTACCGCCGCGACGCTTGAGTTGCTCAACTGCCTTGCGAAAACCCCGAACGCGTCTGCCAAAGCTCGGGTCTTCCGAGCAGTCTCCTCGCGGGCGGAGAAGTAGTCGTCAGGCTGGCCACCTTCTCCTTGGAGTCGTTACAGATCTTGTTGGCTTCGGCAGCGAAGCTGTCACTCGTGACGGCGGGCGACTCGCTCGAACTCGCGGACGTGCCCGGCTCGCCAGCGGTGCCACTGACCGGGCTGGCAATGCTGGAAGGCCCGCGGCCGCAGAGTGTGGAGGCCTGGCCTCGGTTTAGACGGCACGGCTTGCGGTAGGTTGGGCACCGTGAAGCTAAAGCCACGCGCTCCTATCGCCGGTTGCGTCGCGTCTCTGGCTCTGGCTCTGGTCCTGTCCGCCTCGGCTCCCGCAACCGCCGCTCCGGTTCCCTTGGCGCAGTTCGGCTCCGCCGGCTCGGACGCAGGCCAGCTCTCCAACCCGCGGGGCGTCGTCCTCGACGGCGCCGGCAACCTCTACGTCTCCGACCCGTTCAACAGTCGAACCAGCGTTTTCGGAGCCGACGGCACCTTCATCCGCGCCTTCGGCTGGGGCGTCGACACCGGGGCCGCCGCCTTCGAGGTCTGCACCACCGCGAGCACCTGCCAGGCGGGCATCTCCGGCGGCGGCGCCGGCCAACTCGCCTACCCGGTCGGCGTTGCCCTCGACGACGCCGGTCGCCTCTACGTCGGCGACGCGAACAACGACCGGATCAGCGTCTTCGACACCGCCGGGCCCTCGTTCATCCGCGCCTTCGGCTGGGGCGTCGACACCGGGGCCGCCGCCTTCGAGGTCTGCACCACCGCGAGCACCTGCCAGGCGGGCATCTCCGGCGGCGGCGCCGGCCAGGTCTCCTCGCCCGAGGGCGCCGCACTCGACGCCGCCGGCCGCCTCTACTTCGGCGACGCGGACCGGATCAGCGTCTTCGACACCACCGGGCCCTCGTTCATCCGCGCCTTCGGCTGGGGCGTCGACACCGGGGCCGCCGCCTTCGAGGTCTGCACGACCGCGAGCACCTGCCAGGCGGGCCTCTCCGGCGGCGGAGCCGGCCAGCTCAACAGCCCCTACAGCGTCGCCCTCGACGGCGCCGGCGGCCTCTATGTTGCCGACACCAGCAACGACCGGATCAGCGTCTTCGATTCCACCGGGCCCTCGTTCACCCGCGCCTTCGGCTGGGGTGTCGACACCGGGGCCGCCGCCTTCGAGGTCTGCACGACAGCGAGCACCTGCCAGCAGGGCATCTCCGGCGGCGGCGCCGGGCAGATCGACGGGACGGTCGGCATCGGCGCCGGCGGCGGCGGCGACCTCTTCGTCACCGAGCAGAGCAACTACCGGACCAGCGTCTTCGGCACCGCCGCGCCGTCATTCACCCGCGCCTTCGGCTGGGGCGTCGACACCGGGGCCGCCGCCTTCGAGATCTGCACCATGGCGAGCACGTGCCAGGCGGGCATCTCCGGCGGCGGCGCCGGCCAGTTCAGCCAACCCGCCGCCGTCGCCACGGACTGCCGCGGAGCCGCCTGGGTCGTGGACTCGAACCTCGGGCGCTTAGAGCGCGTCGGCGAGCCCGGGACGCCGCTGCCACCCTGCCCGCCGCAGACGACGATCGCATCCGGCCCCGGCGGCCCCACCAACGACAAGACGCCGACCTTCACCTTCTCCTCGAGCGCTCCGGGGTCGAGCTTCGAGTGCAGGGTTGACGGCGCCGCCTTCGCGGCCTGCTCGGGCCCGGGCGCCTCGCACACGACCATCGCGCTGGCCGACGGCCCGCACACCTTCGCTGTACGAGCCACCGACCCCGCGGCCAACACCGACCCGACCCCCGCAACCCGCGCCTTCACCGTCGACACCAGGCGCCCCGTGACCAGGATCACGAAGAAGCCGAGGAAGAAGCTGAAGACGATGAAGGCGAAGGCGAAGGTCAGGGTCTCATTCACCTCCGAGGGGGGCGCAACCTTTAAGTGCAGGCTCGACAAGCTCAAGCTCAAGCGCTGTAGGTCGCCGTTCATCGTCAAGGCGAGGTCGAAGGGCGGCAAGGGCAAGAAGCACACGATCTCGGTCCAGGCAACCGATGGCGCTGGCAATGTCGGGAAGCCCGCCGCCGTCAAGTTCACCCTGATCCGCAAGGGGTAGGCACCCAGCGGATTCTCGAGTGGAGCTGGCGGGACAACTGTCGAACCGCCGAACTCACGCCGAGCTCACGGCAGCGATGCACGACGCAGGCTGAGTGCTCCATTCATGCGAAAGCGGTACTCACGACTGTCCTCCGGCCACAGTCGGGTTGAGGAAGTGATGGCCGCCGAGTAAGTTCTTCGCGTGGTTTCACTTCGTCCGCTAAGCGGATCGAACCGTCAAGCTGTCGAGGCTTTGCGCGTATCGGCGAGCCAAGAGCAATTCGTCAGCAGCGTCGCCGACTCGTTGCGCGAAGCCGCCGAACATCCAGACGCTCGCGCCCTGTACTGGGCGGTTCATACCGAAGACACGCCGGTCGGGTTCGTGATGATCGCCGACGAGGTCGGAGGTCGCGACTACATACCGCACTACCTGTGGAAGCTGCTCATTGACGAGCGTTACCAGAGGCAAGGCTTCGGCACGGCAACGCTCGACCTGATCGTCGAGTACTTCCGTGGCCGACCCGGAGTCGAGGTGGTGAGCACGAGCGCCCGCCAGGGCGACGGCAGCCCGATCACCTTCTACGAGCGCTACGGCTTTGAGCGAACCGGTGAGGTCGTGTTTGACGAGGTGTTGCTTCGGCTCAAGCTCCGAGCGGGCCCGGCGAGCGGTAGCTCAGACTGACGCGTTCAGGGCCACGGCGGCCCGAATCAGCGCCTTCAACGCCTTTTCATCAATCCTGTCGCCCTCATGGAAATCGATGGCACGCCTGGTGTTGCCTTCGAGGCTGGAGTTGAAGAGGCCTGAAGGGTCCTCCAGCGAGGCGCCCTTGGCGAAGGTCATCTTCACCTTGGCCTTGTACGTTTCACCGGTGCAGATGATTCCGGCGTGCGACCACACCGGAACCCCTCTCCACTTCCACTCCTCGACCACTTCGGGGTC
The DNA here is from genome assembly GCA_963781345.1 of uncultured Actinomycetes bacterium. Lineage (GTDB taxonomy): Bacteria > Actinomycetota > Thermoleophilia > Solirubrobacterales > 70-9 > JBBRHQ01. The sequence continues at coordinate 285,078 of CAWAFQ010000013.1, read as the reverse complement.
GGCCTGCCTGATCAGTTCTCGTACCCGAGCGAGCGTCTCGCCCCGCCAATCGCCCAGCTCCGTGATTCGCGCATTTATCAGCTGAGATGGAGAGTCTTCTCCCTCTCCTTCCTTCGAGCCGCTGTTTCTCTTCTTCATGGTTGTTGTCGCCGGCTTCCGGGTCGCACTTTTCCATGATTCTATGGACGCGTCGCCGTGGCTGAGGTCGCGGACCGGCCATCATGCATTGCGACCACGTAGACGCGGTCAGATGACTCCTCGTAGCGGTAGAGCAGGATCATCCACGACCACGGACCGAGCACCAACCGGGTCGGCGCCCATCGGCTCGCCAATTCGACCCCGGCCAGCGGAAAGGTTTCGAGCACTCTCAACGAGCGAGAGATGCGAGTCCAGGTGTCATCGGGCAGGCCGAGGGCCGATACCGCCTCGTCCAGGTCCCGCTGCGCCCGCGGGGTGACGATGATCTGCGCCACTCAGGTCAGCTCGTCGAGCGGCGTTCCTTCGCCGCGAGCGGCCTCGGCAAGCCCCTTCTGCGTCCTCTCCCAAGCACCGGGAATCGCGTCGAGGATCTCCGTGATGCGCGCCGCATCGGGATCGGCGTCGTCGAGCGCAGTCGAAAGAAGTGACCGGGCCAGCGTCCCCTCCTGAACGTGGGTCCGCTCGGCAAGCCTCGCAAGCTTGGCCGCGTACTCGCCGTCGAGCGTCACATTGATCCGCTTCGCCGATGCAGCCATCGTGTCACCATACACGATTCAACACGAGTCGTGTACGGCTTTCGCATGGGGGAACATAACCTGCATCCCTGCGAGCGCACCACGACCGGGCGCACGGCCAGCAGTCCGGGGGCCGCCATTGAGGCCAGAGGTCGAACAGCACCGGGGGGCGCAGACCCCGGCCCAGCTAGTCGCCGAGCATCAGCTTGCGCCCGAGCCGCTCGAAGGCCCGGGTCGGAAGAAAGCGGCGCAGCAGCACGGTCGAGCGCTCGCCAACGCTCCCGGAGGTGACCCGCCGCGGGGGCCGCCCGGATCCAACGACCCCGGCGATGGTCTTTGCGACGACCTCGGAGCCGACGGCACCACGCTCGTCCTCGACCATGATCTCGATCGCGCGCCGGTACGCGGCCCCATAGGGCTCACGCCCAGCCTCGGTCGCCTCCCGGCGCCCGTCGGTGAAACCGCTGCTGATGTTGCCGGGCTCGACGAGCGTGACCTCCACGCCGAACGGCCGCACCTCGTAGGCAAGCGACTCGCTCCAGCCCTCGAGCGCGAACTTGCTCGCCGTGTAATAGGCCTGGAAGGGGAGGGCGAAGACGCCGGCGAGGGAGCTGACGTTGACGACCAGGCCGCGCCCCGCGGCGCGGAGCGCCGGAAGCGCCTCGCGGGTGACGCGGACCGCGCCCCAGAAGTTGGTCTCCATCTCGGCGCGCGCCTCGGCGAGAGAGGTGGTCTCGACCGGGCCGGCAAGTCCGTAGCCGGCGGCGTTGACGACGACGTCGAGCCGTCCGTGCTCGGCGAGCAGATCGGCGACTCCCGTGCGGACCGATTCGTCGTCGTCGACGTCCATGCGAATGGCGTGGACGTCGGCGGGCGCCTCGCCCCGGCGGCTGACGCCGATCACGGTGTGACCGCGGGCGGCCAGCAGCTCCGCCGCCGCCGCTCCGATCCCCGACGAGGCGCCGGTGACCATTACTACAGAGCGTTGCGCGACCATCCGCGGCCAAGCCTATAGGGGCTGCGACGGCATGGTCGGCGCGCAGCACTCTCGCGTCGCCAGACCGCTGGCAGGGGCTTGTAGGCCCTGCGGGAGGTCCGCCTCGCAGATAGCCTGGGGCGATGCCTGACGACGACTCCCCTTACGTCCCAGAGCTTCCAGAGCAACCCGAGCTGCGCGAGCTCGCGCAGGCGATCGAGAGCGCGGGCCTCATGGGCGAGATTCTGGACGCGAGCTTTCGCAGCGTGTTCTTCTCCACCGAGTCGGCCCGCATCCTGGGCCTGTCCGCCGACGAGGCGAAGCGCTTGACGGGGAAGTCACTCATCGTGCGGAGCCTCCGGGAGGACGCCGAGATCATGAGGGTCACCGAGGAGAGCGGAACTGCGTGGTGGCAACACAACGCGCCGATCATGCGCCAATATCTGGAACCCGGCGACCCCGACTTCGATGAGGTGTTCGGTCCCACGGCGAAGTTGGCCGCGGAGGTCGATGCGGTCGAGCCGGCACCCCGAGCCTGGCACGACAACATCGCGTTTCCGGCCAACCTGCGGTTCCGCCGATTCGTCCTCGGCGATGTGAGCCAGCTACATGTGCGGATCAATGACGACGCCGGCCGGTTTATCGGCGTCCTGAATCTCAGCCGGGGAGCGCTGCCGGAGAGCTTGGCGGCACGCCTGGCCCGAGGGGACCCCCGGCTATTCGAGCGGATGGACCGGGTCAGCGAGCCGGGGCGCCGGCCGGCGGGGATACTGTTCGCCGACCTGGAGGCCTCCGGTGCGCTCTCGCGCCGCCTCTCATCGCGCGGCTACTTCGATCTGATCAGCAGCCTTACGGGGCTGATCGATTTGTCGGTGATCGCCCGCGACGGGATCGTCGGCAAGCACGCGGGAGACGGGGGCTCGGCGCTGTTCCTGGCCGCCGACTTCGACGGCTCGGAGTCTGCGGCCGCCCGCGCGACGATCGAGGCGGCCCGGGCGATCCGCGACGGCGCTGGCGACCTCGGTCCCGACGACGTCACGGTGAAGCTCAACATCGGAGTGCACTGGGGCGCGACGCTGATGGTCGGCCAGGTTGCTACCAGCGGCCGCCTGGAGGTCACCGCCCTGGGCGACCAGATGAACGAGGGCGCGCGCATTGAAGCTGGAGCGACGGACGGCGCAATCCTCGCCTCCAAGGAGCTGATCGAGCGACTGGATCCAGGCGACGCCGGGGCGACCGGCATCGACCCGGACGCGATCGCCTATACGCCTCTCGGTGAGCTCGAAGGCGCCAGCGAGAAAGCGATCCGCGACGCAGGCGCGATCCCCGTCACCGCGATCTGACCGCGGGTAAGCAGGCAACCATTGAGATGGAGCTAGCCGGACTCGAACCGGCGAGCGCCTGGGTGCGATACGGGGAGGCGTTGGAGCGGATAAGCGTCCGTATTTAGCTTTGTAGAGCGGAATCGGAATGGCTGCCCTGAGACGCAGCGCTCCGTGGATTGCATCGGTTTACCGGGGATTGCCTCCGATTTGGGCACCAGAACGCGGTTGGTGCCCAATGGAATCAATCGGAAGTGGGGCTGAGGTATTTTGAAGTGCCACGGCTAATGGAAGGCCGGGCACTACGGTCGGATGCCGGAGGCGTCAGCCGGCGGGTGGCGCCGGCGTAAGGCCGTGACGGCGCATGACCTCCGCCATCTTCGCGAGGTCGGGTGGGCCCCCAGGATTCGATGCCAGGACATCATGGATCTCCCGGAAGTAGTCCGGAGTCATGACGCCGGGGCTGGCCACGGCAAGGAACTTGGCGTCTTTGATCCCGTTGTTGTCGAATCCGTGGACCGCGCCGCGAGGTATGCAGACGGCTTCGCCAGGGCGAATGTCGAGAGTCCGACCGTCAACCCCCCAAGTCGTGATGCCCTCGAGCCCGTAGATCGTCTCCTCGAAGGCGTCGTGGCTGTGCGGCACCGGCATCTTGCTGTCAGCCGGAACGAAGCACTCGAAGACGCTCGCGCTTCCGTTCGAGTCGGCCGCCTCAACGAGGAAGCGCACGCTCAAGGCACCCACCTGAATCACTTCTGTAGACGCTGAAGTCATCCTGTCTCCATTCCAATGGTCGAAGGCGTCGCCTTCAGTCTCGCACGAGCGATCAGGCCGCCACCCACAGCGGCGGCAAAGCTAGTCCAATCGAAATGGGGCTGAACACTTGGTGCCCCGGGCTCCCAGAGGGCCCGTCAGCAGGGACTCCTCGAGTGGAGCTAGCCGGACTCGAACCGGCGAGCGCCTGGGTGCGACGCGGGGAGGCACTGGCGCGGTAAGAGGCCGGTATTTGGCTCTGCAGAGCGGGAGCGGAGCGGATGGCGTGAAACGCTCCGCTCCGCATCGGATTCCCGCGGATTGCATCGGACTCCCGCGGATTACCCTGGATTTGGGCACCAGACCGCTGCTGGTGCCCAATGGAAATGCCGGCGAAGAGCGCTGCTCCACGGCGGGCCCCGATTCCTTTCGCGATCATGAATTCCCTTTTCGCGGGGCTCGGGTCACGACCCCGGACTGCTCGGCAGCGGCGCCACACCATCCTCTTCTAGAGCCTTCGACAGCGGGTCCACCCAGAGCTCGGCCACGTTCGCCTGGAGGAAGTCCGCCACGGTGTTGAACTGGCGCATGGCCCCTTCCTCTCGATCCTCGAACCTGACGCGCCACTGAACCCTTGTGGCGCCGCCCTCGAGGGGGATGAACTCCGAGGTCTCTAGCGATTTCGGCATCACCGGGTCCCCGTTGGGGAGCGGCGTAAAGCGATTGGTGAAGTAGCTGAACGGGCGCCAGTCGAGGTATTCGCGCAGGGCATCGCCGCCGAGCTCGCCATGTGCGCAGTGACTTGCCGCTCCCGGTCCCATCCGCCCGTCGGCGTTCGGCTGGTTCTCGACTGCGATCTGGAACGGCTGCCAGCGCAAACGTTTGTCGGCATCGACTGAGTACTGCCAGAGGACGGCGGCGGGGAATGGCAGATCCATGGTCATTTCAAAGTCAGCGTCTTCCGAGCTGACGTACTCGCGCCGGGCCTCTCGCATCTGCTCAAGGACGGGGTTGAGGTCGTACACGCCCCCGGCCGTCTCGCAGAAGGAGTCGTAGTCCTCGCGGTGCTGGGGCAACACGAAGGAAGGCGGCAGGCGCCCCAGGCAGGCCTCGCTGAAGAAGGCGTACGCGGTGGGCCCGCCCGCTTCGCTGATGCTGTTCTTCAGAAGCCGATGGACGAGAATGACGTCCGGTCCGGCAAGATCTTCGCGGCCGTCGTCATCGTCGATCATGAAGCTGCCGAAGTGCGTGACGAACTTGAGGCCGAGCGAAGGGATCGCCGCGCACGCGTCGCACGGGCATGTCGTCCCGCGCTCCATGTCGCGCAGCCGGTTGGCGAATCCGAAGTAGCAGGACTCGATCAACTCGACGAACCGCTCACCGTTCTCAAACGCCGCGGCCTCGGCGTAGCAGAACACGGCATCACCCTCGAGCTTGACAAAACGCATCGGGGGCGCGAGCCGCTCTCGGATCAGCTTGGTCAGCTCGCGGATGATCGAGTGGGCGTGCTCGAGCTCGGTGTCCGTGAGGAATGCCGTGTACCCCGAGATGTCTGCGAGAAGCAGATAGCCCTCCCGTGGGCCGGCATCGGGGTTAGTCATTCCACCTCACGGCGCTTGACCCTAGCTCCGATCAGCAGCGAATGCACACCTCGAAGAGCCGCCCGCGAAATTGAAGCCGGGAAGCCACGTTTTCCAGGTCAGTGCCAGGGACGCAGCCGGGAACGTCGACGCCACTCCCAGTCGCCAGAGATGGCGGGTCCTCCCCAGGCAGCGCAACTAGTTGAGCAGCCCACACGCCTCTTCAGTGCCTGAAAGGCCACCCGGACCCTTTCGGTGTCTGACGCCTACCGCCTCAAAGTAGGACCCGGACGAAGGTCAACCTCAGCGGTCAACGGGCGGCTGCAGCGACTGGAGCGGCGTCCCAGGCTATGAAGGCGTTGTCCCACCTCATCCTGCACCCGGTCAGGTCAGCGATCAGCGGCAATGGCTTAGGTTAGGTTGCGGTTGCCAGTTGCAATTCGCAATTACCTGAACGACGCCCGGATGCCCGAAACCACCTGCCATATGTCGATCTCGCTCGACGGTTTCGTCGCCGGACCGGACCAGAGTCGCGCGGACCCGCTCGGCAAGCGCGGGCGCGAGCTCCACAGCTGGCACCTCGGCGACGAGCGCGCCAACGAGGCCGACGAGACGGCGACCGCTTGGCTGATGCGTCCGCGCGGCGCCTACGTCATGGGGCGCAACATGTTCGGGCCGATCAGGGGCGAGTGGACGGAGGACTGGCGTGGGTGGTGGGGGGCCGAGCCGCCTTACCACGCGCCGGTGTTCGTGCTCACTCATCACGCCCGCGAGCCGATCAAGATGAAGGGCGGGACGTCCTTTAACTTCGTCACCGACGGCTTCGACGCCGCCTACGCAAAGGCGTGTGAGACGGCCGGCGAGGGTGGGGTCGACATCGCGGGCGGCGCTTCGACCGTACGGCAGGCGCTCGGCGCCGGGGTCGTCGACGAGCTCACGCTCGACGTCGCCCCGGTCCTGATCGGCTCCGGGGAACGGATCTTCGATGGCGTCGAGTCGCTCGGGTTGGAGCCTGTCGAGGTACTGCATTCGCCGCTGGCAACGCACATCCGCTACCGCCGTGCGGAGTAGTGGGTCGGTGCTGCGCCGCCCAGGAAAGAGCCTTCATCCACCAATTGATCGCTTCCTCGACCGAGCGCGAGATGCCGTACGCGAGCGGCTCGCGCCGATGGAGCTCGGCGGCGCCGCAAACGCGTCCAAGCTTTCGCTTTGCGCGAGGAGGAGCATTCGAGTCAGAGTGCCTGCCTCCTTGGAAGCAAGCAACCATTGAGGTGGAGCTAGCCGGACTCGAACCGGCGACCTCCTGGGTGCGATCCAGGCGCTCTTCCAGCTGAGCTATAGCCCCAAATGCGATGCGGGCGAAAAAACCCGCGGTCGCGCAGGCGCAAGGATACGCTTTCGGCGCGATCCCGCACGTAGGGACTTCTGCCCGCCCGCCGAAGATCGTGGATGAAATGGCCCCTAAGAGCACCGCAAACCGCTTAGTCTTAGGCTCCCACTAGGGCGGAGAACATGGGCATTCTTGACGAAGCGATCCGGGAGCATCTTGAGCTGAAGCGCCAGCACGGCGCGCCCGACCCCGAGGTGCAGCAACTCGAGGACGAGGCATTCGGTTCAACCGAGGGCCCCGGTGGGATCGAGGAGCCCCCCGAGATGTCCGACGTCGACGCTGAGGCACCGACTGACTACATCGGCTCTCCGGCGGCCGCACCCGAGGAGGGCTCGGAGTCCGAGGAGTCGGCGGCGGAGGCCGAGGCTGCCGCCGCCGCGGCGCCGGCCCCCGCCCCTGCACCGGAGATGGAGATGGAGCCCGAGGTTGCGGAACCGACGGCGAGCGAACCGCCAGCTCCCCCTCCCGCACCCGCGGAGGAGGAGCACCCGGCGATGGAGCACGAGGTCGTAACCGACGTTCCACGTGCGGCGCCCGAGCCCGTCGCCGCCGAGTCGGAAACAGCGCCGCCCGCTGAGGCTGAGACTGAGGCTGGCGCGCCCGCTGAGCCCGGATCCGCCGAGGAGCCGGCGGGCCCCGACCTCGCGTCCGAGGTCCGCGCCGAGCGCGAGCAGATCGCCCAGCAGCCGACCGAGCACTACGACGTCGAGGAGGGAATCGCCGAGGAGGAGAAGGAGGCCGCCGGCTTCTTCAACGAGCAGTCGCTCTCCGACGAGCTCGACAGGGCCCTCGATTCGCCCGAGGCCGGGGAGCACCCCGCCACCGACGCCGAGGGGGAGTCCGCTCCGCCGACGGCGGAGGAGCCGATCGCCGCCGAGCAGGTGGAGGTCGTCGAAGAGGTCGAGGTCGTCGAAGAGGTCGAGGTGATCGAAGACGATCGCGAATCTGCCGAAGAGGTCGAGGGGGCTGAGGAGGGCGAGACCGAGGTCGGCGATGAGATCGAGGTCGTGGAGGCTGAGGCCGAGCCCCCGGCGCCCGCCTCCGCTCCGGCCGACGAGGTGGAGGGCGATGAGGACGTCCTCGAGGAGACACCCGACTTCCTCCAGGACACTCCCGAGCACGACCGGCTCTGGTTCGAGCAGAAGCCCCCGAAGGACTTCGACTTCGACGACTGAGAACAGGAAAACCCCGCGCTCGGCGGGGCTCCCTGTTGGCGTTCTTGCCTTCCCTGGCAAGAGAAGGACTTTTCGGATCCGGTACTAGACCGGTATGTGGGGACGGAATCGGCACGCCCCGCCGCATTCTTTAGTCCCAGAGAATGCCTAGAACAACCGTCCAGTCACAGAAACCCCCAGTTTCCGCGTAGGTCACGCCCTCAGGAGATGTATCCGCGCATCTTCGATGCGGTGACGACGCGATCGAGGCCGATCGTGAAGGCGGCTTCGCGCAGTGGGATGCCCTCCTCCTTGGCCCTCGTCGAGACCTCGCGATAGGTGCGACGCATGATCGTCCCCAGCTTGTCGTTTACTTCGCGCTCCTCCCAGCGGAAGTGCTGGAGGTTCTGCACCCACTCGAAGTAGGAGACGACGACGCCGCCGGCATTTGCCATCACGTCGGGGATGACGTAGGTCCCCTTCTCGTGCAGGATCGCGTCGGCCGCCGGTGTGGTCGGGCTGTTGGCGCCCTCGATCATCACGCGGCAGTTGACGCGGTCGGCGTTGCCCTCGTGGATCATCCCCCCGAGCGCCGCCGGGATCAGAACGTCGCACTCGACCGCGATCAGGTCATCGGGGTCGATCTGCTCGGCGCCGGGGAACTCGGCCAAATTGCCGCCCTCGCGCAGATGGCGGACCAGCTCGTCAGGGTCGATGCCGGCCTCGGAGTGGATCGCGCCATAGGCGTCGGAGACGGCGATCATGCGGCAGCCGAGCTGCTGCATGATCCGCGCCGCCCAGGAGCCGACGTTGCCGAATCCCTGAACCGCGAAGGTGGTCTCGGCGGGACTCAGCCCGAGCTGCGGCGCCGCCTCGCGGAACATGTAGACGCAGCCGCGCCCTGTCGCAGCCTCGCGCCCGAGGGAGCCCTCCAGCTCGATCGGCTTGCCGGTGCAGATCGCCGGAGTGTGCCCGTGGAGCTTTCCGTACTCGTCCATGAACCAGGCCATCGTCTGGGCGTTGGTGTTGACGTCGGGCGCCGGGATGTCGCGGGTCGGCCCGAGGACCTTGTCGATCTTGTCCATGAATGAGCGCGCGATCGTCTGCAGCTCGGATTCGTCCAGGTCCTGCGCCGGGCAGTTGACGCCCCCCTTTGCGCCGCCGAAGGGAACCCCGGCGACGGCGGTCTTCCAGGTCATCAGCGAGGCCAGTGCGCGGACCTCGTCGATATCGACCTCCTGGTGGAAGCGGACGCCGCCCTTGTAGGGGCCGCGGGCGCCGTTGTGCTGGATCCGGTAGCCGGAGTAGACGTGGACGTCGCCGTCGGCCTGCTTCACCGGGATCTGAACGCTGACCTCGCGGTAGGGGCTCCAGAAGACCTCGCGCAGGTCATCGCGCAACTGGGTGCGCTCCGCGGCGAGGTCGAAGTAATGGCGGACGATGTCGAGGTTGGAGACCTCCGCGCGCCCGCCCTTCGGCTTCCCCTTCGCCCCCTGCTGGGCCCCATCCCCCTTGACCGCCTCGGCGGTGCTGGTGTCAGCTGCCATCGTCTCTCCTGATCCCGTGGTCCGGCGGCAGTCTCTCACACGCAGGGAGGGCGGGCGAGAGAATTCGGCCCTGCCGCTCAAACGCCCGCAGCGCGACTCTAGCTCTGCCTAGACTTAGGCGACGGGGCCATAGCTCAGTTGGCAGAGCGTCTGGTTTGCAACCAGAAGGTCGCCGGTTCGAATCCGGCTGGCTCCACTGTCGTTCCCCACCAATGCGAGATGGGACGCAGTCTGCGCGCCACCTCTGAACCGCGAACTGCTGGGATGCGTTGCGCGCGGAGGGTTGGAGTCTCAAGGCGAGACGCACGACCCAGGATGGTTGCGTCCGGTCCGGGAGGGCTGGATCCGGTTCGAGTCCGGCGCCCTCCGCGCTTACACTTGAGCGACTGGTTGGTGGGCCAATTCGACCTGCCCCTAGGCCTGCCACGAATGGCGATCAGGCATCTCGATTTGGACCGCTGAGCCCTTCACCCCGACCCCTCTGCCCGAAACCCGGCCCGCAGCAGCCGCGGCACCTGCTTGATCGGATCCGGCGAGTCGAGCAGGACGACGCCGAGCTCGCGTCCGCCTCGCCGCTGGGTAATCACGTAGCAGCGGCCGGCGGCGTCGGTGAGCCCTGTCTTCACCCCCGTTATCCCGGGGGTGTGCGAGTAGATGAACGGGTTGATGTTGAAGAGGTCGAGGACGCCACCCTCGATCGGGAAGGGGATCCGGGCGCGGCGGGTTCCGACGATCCGGCGCAGCGCCGGGTTCGCCAGGTCGAGACGGGCCAGGGTGGCGAGGTCGAGCGGACAGGAGTAGTTGTCGCGGTCGACGATCCCGCTGGGGCTGGCGAAGTGGGAGCAGCCGAGGCCGAGCGCGCGTGCGCGCCGGTTCATGCGCTCGACGAAACGCTTCTGGGTGCGGGCGTCGTGCTGGGCGAGGGCGATGGCGGCGTCGTTGCCGGAGACAAGCATCAACCCGTAGAGCAGCGCCCCCAGCCGCACCCTCTTGCCGGGCGGCAGCACTCCGACGCCCGAGCCCTCGTAGTCGAGCGCCTCGGGGGTGATCAACACCCCTTCCGAGGGCCGGTGGCGCTCGGCGATCACAAGCGCCGTCAGCATCTTCGTCAGGCTCGCGATCGCCAGCTCGCGCCGCGGGTGCAGCTGCCACAGGACCCTGCCGGTCTCGACGTCGAAGAGAAGGCCCGCGGCGGGCTCGCGCTTTAGTCGGGTCCGCACCGGGGTCGGCGCCTTCGCCGGGTCGACGGTGAAGCGGGTTCGCACCACGGGAGGCGGCCCGTTGATCCTCGGGCCGACGACATCCACCGCGGAACCCGGCCCGCCGACTGCCGCGGCGCTGATCCGGCCCTGCGCCGATCCCTCCTCGCGTGCCCTGACGATGACGAGCGCCGCGGCCCCGACCGCGACGATCACCAGGGCGCCCGCTGCAATCCGCCTCACCACCGGAGGCTAGCCCGCCGCCGCCGATGGAGCCGTTTGCTCAGCACCGGGTCCCGGCGGGCGGGTGCCGATCTCGGGCCGACCGAGCACGAACAGCTTCACCATCGCCAAGCCGAAGAGGAATCCGCCGACGTGGGCGAGATAGGCGACGCCGTCGCCGGAGATGCCGGGCACGGCCACCTGCCCCACGGCGGGAAGGAACTGCAGCAGGAACCAGACCCCGAGCATCGCCCAGGCTGGGATCTCGACCAGTGTGACGAAGAAGATGAGGAAGATCAGGGTGAGGATCTTCGCCCTCGGCAAGAGGATGAGGTAGGCGCCGAGGACGCCGGCAACGGCCCCGCTGGCGCCGATTGTGGGCACGGTCGAAGCCGGGTCGAGCAGCGATTGCGAGTAGACGGCCACGAGGCCGGCGAGCAGGTAGAAAAGGAGGAAGCGCGGGCGCCCCATGGCGTCCTCGATGTTGTTTCCGAAGATCCAAAGGAAGAGCATGTTGAAGACGATGTGGAAGATGCCGCCGTGCATGAACATCGAGGTGAACACGGTCGCGTACCAGGGCGCCTGATCCAGCGGCTCGAAGGGGCGCCCGCTCGAGGCGGCTTGCCGGTAGGCGACGGTCCCCTCGCAGACGATGTCCGCCTCGAGCCCGGAAGACCCGTTCGTCACTCCGGCCGCGCATTCCTTGCCCGGGTGCAGCAGCCGGTACGGGATTGCCCCGTAGGCGACCGCCCTCTCGTCACGCTGGTTGAGGTCGAGCCTCTCCAGTGTCGCGCTGGCGTAGCGGTCGGTCGGCGAGCTCAGCTGCCAGATGTAGAAGCCGACGTTGACGACGATCAGCAGGATCGTCACGATCGGCAGCCGCAGCGTCGGGACGTTGTCCTTGAGCGGGATCGGCAAGAGGCCGAGCCTACACTCGGCGCAAGGCGGCAGTGCGCGCGCGCCGAATCTCCTCGGGCCCGCGGATCAGGGTCTGCGGATCAGCCCTGTTCGCCGACCTCGAGCCCGGCCAGGTCCGAGGTTCCCGGCTCGGCCAGGAAGGCCTCGCCGGATCCACCCGCGGCGATCACCACCCGCCGCGCGATCAGCTCCCTGGTCGCCGCGGTCGCGTCCTCGCGCGCCTGCTCCGCAGCGATCCCGTAGCGCCGTTCGAGCGCCTCGGCCGCATCGGAGATCGTGCCGCCCTCGAGGGCGTCCATCACCAGCCCGCTGGACCCGTTCATCTTCAGGTAGCGACCGTCGGAAGCGCGGCGCACAAAGCGCTCCTCAGGCCCCCCGCTCCAGCGCAGGGGCGCAAGATCGTAGCGGCGCGCCATCGCCAACCCACGGACCATCTCCTTTGCCTGGGCGAGGTCCTCCTGCGCCGAGATCGGCTTCAGCGGAGCCGGCTCCGGAACGGGATCGCCGCGGCCGCTGTGGCGCTCCGGGACGGCTCCCTCGGCGATCGGGATCTCGTCGTCGAGGTAGGCGATGAGGTCGGACTCCGGAAGATCTCCCGAGCCCCCGAGCGAGCCCGCCCACTTCTCGATCCGCTGATCGTTCCAGCCTGCGCGCAGCGATTCCCAGCATGCGGCGACGCCGTCGCGAGCCGCGTTGCCGAAGGTGAACGGCCGCAGCGAGTCGGGCCGGACGTCGCCGTTGGGGCGGACGAGGAAGCTCGCCGGCGCCAGCTTCCCCTGCAGCGCCAGACCGCCTCCCGTGCCGGCCAGCAACTCGACCTTCATCGCCTCGCCGCGCCGCCGCCGGAAGGCATCGACCGCCGCCTGCAGACGCTTGCGCGAGACGTCCCATTTCCCGCCCCGCGCCGCGGCACCGGTCTGAACCACGGGGGTCACCCTGACCCAGGGGACCCCGAGGGCCCACATCTGCTCGAGGAACTCGGGCACCGCCGCGGCGTTGGCGGGGGTGACCACGTGGACGACGCAGACGCCGACCCCGGCGCTGAGCAGGCGGTCGATTCCCTCGACCGCGCGGCGCCAGCTTCCCGGGACCCCTCGGGAGGAGTCGTGGAGGCCACTGCGCGCTCCGTCGAGGGAGATGTGTGCGGTCACCCCGGGGAGGTCGCGCAGCCGGTCGGCGACCTCGTCGTCCACGAACCAGCCGTTGGTGTTGAGCGTCACCCCGACCCCTTCGGAGGCGAGGGTCTCGATCAGCCCCAGCGTCAGGTCCTTGCGCAGCAGCGGCTCACCGCCGGTGACCACCGCCTCGACGATCCCGATCTCGAGGCACTCGCGCACAACCCGCTTCCAATCCTCGTCGGAGAGGTCGATGCTTCGTTGCAGGGTCCGCCGCGGCGAGTCTGTGTAGCAGAAGCCGCAGCGCAGATTGCAGGCGTAGGTGATCTCGAGCTTGGCCCCGACCGGCTTCTGCGGCGGTTCGGTGATAACCCTCTCGGGCCTGCGGCCGGCTCTCCAGAGGAGCCGGCCCCAGGCAAAGCTCTCTTCTCGCTTCAAGCCGGCCGCGGCGCTACACGGGGGTGATCGCGGGGGAGGTCAGGACGGGGCCCTCGCCATCGTCAATGTCCTCGACCTTGGGCGGCTCATACGGTGTGGCCTTCGTTTCCATGGATTCTCCTATTCGCCGTTGCTCAGCCCGGGCTCATCCCGGCCACGGTCACAATCGGGTAGCCGTTGGTGTCGATCTCCTCGACGGCCGGCGCCTCGTAGGGCATCTCGCTATCGCTCATTTCGCTCCTCAAGTGACCGAGTTAACGGGCGCGGTCAGAATCGGGCCACCGTCCGAGTCGATCTCCTCGACCGTCGGTGGCTCATACGGCATCTCAGCGGTGGTCTGTCTCATCTGCATCCTCTCGGCGATCTAGGAAATCAGCGCGTTGACTCCCGGGCTGGTCAGGATCGGACCGCCCTCGTCCTCGATCTCCTCGACCGAGGGTGACTCATACGGTGTCTTGGTCTCACTCAATCCGGTCTCCATCCTCTTTCGAAGCAACACTCTATCGCGGCGAGGACGCGATGCGCAGAACCTCCTGCGCAGAGCCGGGCAGCGCGGCGAGATCGTCGGGCAGGCTCGCTCTCAGGACCGGAACCGTGTGCAGGACCTGAGCCAGCGATGCGAATGCCCGACTGAGGGAGTCGCGACCACCCGTGTGGGTGAGATTCGAGGTCAGCAGCGCGAGCGCCGTCGCGCGATCGAGCCACTCCGCCTTCAGTGACTCGCCGCGCTCGCCGAGGACGACGAGCGCGGCGAGGGGGGAGGGGCCCGGCTCCCGCGGGCCGGGGTCGGGAGCGAGCTCGGTCAGTGTCGAGCCGCTCTCGCTGCGCCGGACCCGCACCCCCCGCGCGCCGGGAAGGACCATCGGTCCGCCGGCCCGGGGCTCGATCACGGCGCCGTCCTCGGCGAGCACGGGGTGCCCGAGCTCGCCCAGGGCCCTGGCCAGGGTCGACTTGCCGCGGTGGCTGGGCCCGCAGAAGGCGACGGCGCCGGCACCGGCCTCAACCGCAGAGGCGTGGAGAACCAGGTCCCCGCGCATCGCAAGCAGCGTGCAGAAGGCGGCTGTGGCGAGCCTGTGCTCGAACTCCTCGCCGTCTGTCCGCGGCGCCACGTCGATTCGCATTGCCTCCGGATCGAGATAGAAGGCGCCGCTTCGCGAACAGCTCAGCAGGCATCCGTCGACGGTCTCAGCCTGGGCGAACCAGCCGCCGGCGCCGGGAGTCTCGAGATAGCCGGTCAGCCGCCCGGGTTGATCCTCGATATCCGCAGCAACCCTGCGGACGTTGATCGTCCCCCTCGCGCCTCGAGCTCGGTTGAGCCGGCCCAGCGGCAGCTCGGAGATGACTTCGTAACCGTAAAGGCTCCCCACCGGGCGTAGGCTACGCGTATCACCGCGCATCCCACCATCAGGCCGGACACGACGGTCGCCCGGGCCGAGCGCGCCGTTCACGGAGACCTGCCGGACGAGACGGTGCTGCTCGACACCGAGACGGGCACGGCGCTGCGCCTGAACCCGTCAGCCGCGTGGCTGTGGGAGCAGCTCCAGGAGCCCGCCCGGGTCAGCGATCTGGCCACCGCCCTTGCCGAGCGCTTCGGCATCGATGACGAGCGGGCGCTGGGTGACACGCTGGCGGTGCTATCCGAGCTGGCGAGTCGCGGCCTGCTCCTCGATATCGGCGAGTAGACGGGGCCGTCCGTCCGTCGGCAGGAGAGCTAGCGCCGGACTGACTCAAAGTGCCCCACGACACCTCGGACGGAAAGCAAAGCTGCACCGCCGAACGTTGCGTGAGTTCGGGGGCTATGGGCCCTGAAGTCACGCAAGCTTCGGCGGCGAGGGCCGGCCAGAGCACCTGTCGCCACATCTTCGGAATAGGACGAGCTAGCCGGCGAGGGCGCGGTCGGGGACCTGCTCGTCGGCGTGGTAGCTGGAGCGGACCAGCGGGCCGGCGGCGACCGACTCGAACCCGATCTCGTAGGCGGCGCGCTCCAGTTCCTCGAACTCCTCCGGCTGCCAGTAGCGGACCACCGGCAGGTGATTCTCGGTCGGGCGCAGGTACTGGCCGACGGTCAGCACCTGGACCCGGTGCTCCCGCAGGATTCCGAGGGTCTCGACCATCTCATCGAACTCCTCACCGAGTCCGACCATGAGGCCGGACTTGGTGATCACGTCGGGACCGCCCATCTCCTTCGCCATCCGCAGCACCCTGGCCGAGCGCAGGAACCTCGACCCCCGGCGGGCCTTGGGGTAGAGCCGCGGCACGGTCTCGACGTTGTGGTTGAAGACGTCGGGGCGCTCGTTGATGACCTTCGCCAGCGGCATCTCCTGGCCGCGGAAATCGGGAGTGAGGACCTCGATCCTGCAGCCGGGCGCCATCATCCGGATCGAGCGGATCACCCCGACGAAGGCGCCGGCGCCGTAGTCGGGGAGGTCGTCGCGGTCGACGGAGGTGACCACCGCGTGGCGCAGGCCCATCCGCTTCACCTGGGTGGCGACGCGCAGGGGCTCGAGCGGATCGCTGAAGGTCGGCCTGCCCGTCTGCACGTTGCAGAACCCGCAGCGCCGGGTGCAGACATCGCCGAGAATCATGAAGGTCGCCGTCCCACGCTCCCAGCACTCGCCCACGTTGGGGCAGTTGGCCTCCTCGCAGACGGTGTGCAGGCCCTCCTCTCGGATCATCGACTTCAGCCGCCGATACGTCGGGCCACCCGGCGCGGGGACCTTCAGCCAGGGAGGCTTGCGGTGGCGGAAGCCGACCAGGCCCTCCGCGGAGACCTCTGTCCCCCCGGGGTTTGCCCGTGAGCGGGTTACGTGAACGCGTTCGCTGACGTCGGCGTCGGCCATCTGCGCCTACGGTAGCGCCCCGGTTGCCGCGCCCCGGGTCAGCGCTCCGAGGCCGGCGATCCGTGCGGCCAGCTCCTCGGCGCCGACCCGCTTGACCCCGCGGGCGAGCTCCGTGCCGAGATGTTCGCAGAGAGTCCCGGAGAAGCGGGCGAGATCCTGTTCGGCGCCGAGCTCGCGGCCGACGGAGGTCATGCGGCAGTCGTCGATCCCGCACGGCACGATCCACTCGAACGGCTGCAGGTCGTTGTTGACGTTGACGGCCAGGCCGTGTGTCGTGACGCCCCGGCTGACGTGAATCCCGATCGAGCCGATCTTCCGCCGCGCCGGCGTCCAGACGCCGGTGAGCCCGTCGATCGTCCCCGCCTCGATGCCCCAGTCGGCGAGCGCCCCGACCATCACCCGCTCGAGCAGCCTGACGAAGCCGACGACATCGAAGCCTCGCCCCCTCGCCCCCGGACGCGAAGCGGGAGGTGACGCGGACCCCGCCGCCCCCGGACGCGAAGCGGGAGGTGACGCGGACCCCGCCGCCCCCGGACGCGAAGCGGAGGAGGCGGCGGGCAGTAATTCCACGATCGGGTATGCGACCAGCTGTCCCGGCCCGTGGTAGGTGACGCGACCGCCGCGGTCGGTGTCGCGGACCTCGATCCCCTGCGCCTCATACCACTGCACCCCCATCGGCAACTCCGCGGGATCGCTGCGGCGCCCGCGGGTGTAGACCGGGAGGTGCTCGAGCAGCAGAACGGTGTCCGGGATCTCCCCACGCTTTCGGGCGGCGCCGATCAGTCGCTGGGCATCGAGGGCATCGTCGTAGGGAACGAGGCCACAATCGACGACCCAGAGCGGGTCGCTCATCGCCGGCTCCTGGCACGCCGGCGGCGTCGGCCCCTGCGAGCACCGATCCGGCCGACCTCGCCGCGCAGGCCGACGCAGCCGACGCACCCGACGCAGTCGATGCAATCGACACAGCCGACGCACCCGACGCAACCTCGACAGCGAAGGCAGGCCAGGGTGAGCGCGGACCCGGCGACACTGGCGCCGAGAGCCGTGGCCGCCGAGCCCGCAACCGCGACGCTGAGCAGGGTCCCGGCACTGCCCGCAACCGCCGCGCTCAGCGCCGTAGCGGCGCTGCCGGCGACCGCGACGCTGTCCCTGGTCACGACGCTCCCGGCCACCCAGGCGCTTCGCCGGGTGGTGGAGCTGCCGGCCACCCAGGCGCTTCGCCGGGTGCGGCGGCTGCCCGTAACCATCGGGCTCGGATGATCCGAGGGGGATCCTGGCGCGGCGTCCGCCTCAGAGTGCAAGGGAGACCGGCTCCTCGAGCAGGGCTCGGATGCGGGCGAGGAACATCGCCCCGTCGGCTCCGTAGAGGATGCGGTGATCGCAGGCGAGAGTGACCGACATCAGGTGTGCCGTGGTTATCTCGCCGTCGCGAACCACCGGTCGCTCGGAGATCGCCCCGACCGCGAGGATCCCCGCCTGCGGCGTGTTGATCACCGCCGAGAAGCTCTGAATCCCGAACATCCCGAGGTTGGAGACGGTGAAGGTGCCGCCGGAGAGCTCGGGTGGGGTGATCTGCCCGTCGCGGACCCGCTGCGCAAGGGCGCGGGTGTCGGTGGCGATCTGGCGAAGCCCCTTGGTGTCAGCGTCGAAGATGGTCGGCACCACAAGAGCGTCCTGGCCGGCGACCGCGACGCCGACGTTGATCCGCGAATAGAGCTCGAAGCGCCCGTCGCGGTAGGCGCCGTTGGCGCGCGGGAACTCGCGCAATGCGAGGGCGGCGGCCTTGACGATCATGTCGTTGAAGGAGGGGATGACGTCGCCCTCGGACGCCGAGGCCTTGATCTCAGCCCGCCCGGAGACGCAGCGGCTCATGTCAATCTCGGCGTCGAGGTAGAAGTGGGGGGCGGTCGCCTTCGACTCCGCCATCCGCCGCGCCACCGTCGACTGCAGCTTGCTCAGCTCCACATAGGTGGTCTGTCCCTTGGCGGTCTCTGGAGATTCGGGCGCCGCCGCAGGCGGCGGTGCCCCTGCGGCGCGCCCCGGCTGCGCCCGCTCGACATCGGCTTTGATGATCCGCCCACCCGGGCCCGAGCCCTCGAGCGCGGCCAGGTCGAGCCCCCTCTCGGCCGCGATCCGGCGCGCGAGCGGCGAGGCCTTGACCCGACTATCCCCTCCGCCCGGGCCTGACGGTGCGGCTGGGCCTTCCGCCTCAGCGGGTGGCGGTGTGGCTGGAGTGGGCGGGGCCGGCGCCGCCGCGACGGAAGACTGTGCTTTCGGCGCGGGGGTGCCGGCCCTGGCCTCACCCGCACCGTTACCCGCTGAGGTTTCGCTCGCCTCCCCGACCCGCGCGATCACCTCGCCGATCGGCAACGTCTCGCCCTCACCGGCGACGATCTCGATCAGCGTCCCGGCTGCGTCGGACTCATAGACCATGTTCGCCTTGTCGGTCTCGATCTCGACCAGCTCCTCGCCGACGGCGACATCGTCGCCGACCGACTTGATCCAGGTCAGGATCGTGCCCTCCTCCATCGAGTCCGAGAGGCGGGGCATGACGATGTCCGCGCTCACCTCGAACCCTCCAGCGCCGCCAGCGCCGCGCTGACCACGTGCTCCTCGTGTGGGATCGCAGCCTGCTCGAGCCGCCTCGAGTAGGGCATCGGCACGTCGGCGCCCGTGATCCGCTGCACCGGCGCGTCAAGGTGGTCGAACGCCTGCTCGGTGATCAGCGCCGCCAGGTTGGCGCCGACACCCCCGTGGGGCCAGCCCTCCTCGACTATCACCGCCCTGTTGGTCTTTCGCACCGAGGCGAGGATCGTGTCGAGGTCGAGCGGGCGCAGGGTGCGGGGGTCGATCACCTCGGCCTCGACGCCGTGCTCGTTCGAGAGCTGCTTCGCCGCCCGCTCGGCGACGAGAGCCATCTTGAGGATGCCGACAACGGTGACGTCGGACCCCTCCCGGCGGACGGCGGCCTCGCCGAAGCGCAGAAGGTGCTCACCTTCGTCGGGCACCTCGCCGCGGGCACCGTAGAGGGTCTCGTGCTCGATGAAGACGACCGGGTTGTCGTCGCGGATCGCCGCCTTCAGCAGCGCCTTGCCGTCCGCAGGGGTGGAGGGGCAGGCGACCAGCAGCCCGGGGATCTGGAGGAACATCGCCTCGAAGCTGTGCGAGTGGGTGGGGCCGAGCTGGTGGCCGCCCCCCCCGGGCATCCGGATCACCATCGGCACCCTCACCTGACCGTTGAACATGTAGGGGATCGAGGCGGCGTGGTTGATGATCATGTCGAAGGCCAAGAGGGCGAAGTTGACCGTCATCAGCTCGACGATCGGCCGCAGACCCGCCATCGCCGCCCCGACGCCGAGCCCGACCATCGTGTTCTCGGAGATCGGCGTGTCGCGGACGCGACGCTCGCCGAACTCGTCGAGCAGGCCCTCGGTCACCTTGAAGGCACCCTGGAAGACGCCGACGTCCTCGCCCATGACGAAGACCGCCTCGTCGCGGCGCATCTCCTCGGCCATCGCGTCTCGAAGCGCCTCGCGCATGCGGATCTGGCTCACCGGTAGCTCTCCTCGTCAAGCGAGACGTCGCTCGCCTCCGGGGAGACCAGGGGGTCGCCCCCGTCCTCGATATCGCCCTCGATCGCAGGGTTCGGCCGGGGGCCGTCCGGCGGGCCGGCGTAGGCGGCGCCGGCCTCGGCGAGCTCCTTCGCGGTTGAGGGAGCGTCGGCCTCATGCTCACCGCGGTGCGGGTGCGGGCTGCGCTCGTCGACGGCGTACCAGCCGAGCGTGTCGCCGACCACGTAGAGGTTCTCGTAGAGGGTGTCGAGCTCCGGCTCCGGGGAGCGATCGGCGAACTCGACCGCCGCCAGCACCGTATCCTCGGCCCGCTCGCGGATCTCGGCGACGTCGGTCTCCTCGATCAGCCCGGCCTCGATGCAGCGCCGCGCGAAGGTCTCGATCGGGTCCTTGCTCTGCCACTCCTCGACCTCCGCCTTCTCGCGGTAGACCTCGGGGTCGGCGGCGGAGTGGCCGCGGTAGCGGTAGGTGAATGCTTCGACCAGGGTCGGGCGGCGATCCTCGCGGGCGATCCGGATGTGCTCGGCGACGCCCTCGCGGACGGCAAGCACATCCATCCCGTCGAGGCGCTCGCCGGGGACGCCGTAGCCCTCCGCCTTCTTCGAGAGGTCGGTCTGGGCCGAGTGGCGCTCGATCGAGGTTCCCATCCCGTAAAGGTTGTTCTCGACGAGGAACACGACCGGCAGTCTCCAGAGGGCGGCCAGGTTCATCGTCTCGCCGAAGTTGCCGGTGTTCGAGGCGCCATCGCCGAACATGCAGACCGTGACTGCATCCTCTCCGCGGTAGTCGGCGGCGAGCCCGAGGCCGGCGGCGAGTGGGAGGTTGCCACCGACGATCCCGTAGCCGCCCATGAAGCGGCTCTCGAGGTCGAAGATGTGCATCGAGCCGCCGCGGCCACCGCTGGTCCCGTCGACGCGGCCGAAGAGCTCGGCCATGACTCGGTTCGGATGGGTTCCCCGGGCAATAGCGTGCCCGTGGGTGCGGTAGGTCCCGATCAGGTAATCCTCGTCGCGCATCACCGACGTGGTGCCGACGATTGTCGCCTCCTCGCCGATCGCCAGATGAAGGAAACCGCCGGCCTTGGCCTTCTGGTACTGCCGTCCGGCCTCCTCCTCAAAACGCCGGATCAGGGTCATCTGCTCGAGCAGCTCGTAGCAGACGGCAGCCTCGGGCAGGTCGTGCTTCGTGCCGTTTCGATCGTTCAAAGCTCTCCCGGCCACCATATCTCAGGCGTCCAGGGCCTCAGGCGTCCAGGGCCGCCGCCTCGACCGCATCGCCAAGCCGCTCGTCGCCCCAGAACACCTCGCCACCGACCGAGACGCTGGGGAGACCGCGGACGCCGTGGTCTCCGGCAGCCTCGGTCGCGGCACGCAGCCCGTCCTTGACCGCCGTGGTCTCGGCCGCCTTCAGCAGCGCTCGCGGGTGAAGCTCGCAGGCGGCGGCGGCGATCAGGACGTTGTCGGCCTGACCGAGGTCGCGGCCCGCGGCAAATGCCTGGCGAAACGCTGCCAGGGAGAAGGAGACGGTGCGGCCGGTCTGTTTGGCAAAGGTGGCGACCCGCATCGCGAACAGGGTGTTCGAGGGCCACGGCTCGGGCCACCTGATCGGCGGCAGTCCGTAGGCCGAGGCGCGCCGCTCGACCTCGGCCATCCCCGCATCGCGACCCGGGCCGAGCCCCCAGGAGTCGCGGCCGAAGCGCTTGAACAGCCCGCCGAGCAGGACCGGCTGCCACTCCGGCTGCCCCAGTCCGGCCTCGGAGAAGAGCCCGCTGATCCGCTCCGCCGCGAGGTAGGCATAGGGCGAGCCCAGGTCGAAGAAGAAGATCGGCCGCTCAGGCGTGGGTTGCCCAGCCATCCACGGCGCGGGCGGCGTCGAGGACCGCCTCGGAGATCGTCGGGTGCGGATGGACGATCCGCGCAAGCTCCTGGTAGCCGCCCTCGAGCGCCATCGTCGCGACCAGCTCGGAGATCATGTCGCAGGCGCGGTTGCCGACAATATGGGCGCCGAGGATCTCGCCGTAGGCGGAGTCGACGACGAGCTTGACGAGGCCGTCGCGGTCGTCGTAGACGGTCGCCGCGCCGACGCCACCGAGCTTCAGCTTGCCGACCTTGACGTCGTGGCCGGCCGCCTTCGCCTGCGCCTCGGTCAGCCCAACGCTGGCCACCTGCGGGTGGCAAAACGTCGCTCCGGCGACCAGGCTGACGTCGAGCGGATGGGTCGGAGCCCCCGCCGCCCGCTCGGCCGCGACCACGCCCTCCTCCATCGCCTTGTGGGCGAGCGCGGGGCCGCGGACGATGTCGCCGACCGCGTAGACCTTCGGATTCGTCGTCAGCTGGTACTCGTCGATCTTGATCCTGCCGCTCTCCTCCAGCTCGATTCCGGCCTCGGCCAGGCCCAGCCCATCGGCGTCGGGGGCGCGTCCGCCGGCGATGCAGAGGTAGTCGACCTCGGCGGATTGATCACCGTAGGTGAACTTGACCGACTTCTTGCCCGCCTCGACGTTCTCGACGGGGGTGCCGGTGGAGACGGTGATGTTCTGCTTCTTGAAGGCGCGCTCGACGACCCGGACAACGTCGGAGTCCTCGGCCGGAAGGATCTGGGGAAGCATCTCGATCAGCAGGACCTCTGTGCCGAAGCGCCCGTAGGCGGAGGCGATCTCTGAGCCGGAGGCGCCGGCGCCGACGACGGCGATCTTCTTCGGCTGCTCGGGCAGCGACCACGCGCCCCAGGTGTCGACTACGCGATCCGAGAACTCGACCCCGGGGATCGAGAGCGCGACCGAGCCGGTCGCGAGGATGACCGAGCCGGCTTCGTAGATGGCCTCGCCGACCCCGACGTTGCCCTCGGGCGTGAGCTTCGCCTCGCCGGCGATCATCTCGACCTTGTTCTTGTCCCAGAGCATCTTCACGCCGCCGGCCAGAGACGCCGAGACGCTGGTCCGGCGCTCACCGAGCGCGGCCCAGTCGAGTGAAGCGCCCTCGACCTTGACGCCGAGCTCGGCGCTGTTGCGGGACTGGTCGAGGATCTCGGCGGTGTGCAGCATCGTCTTCGCCGGGATGCAGGCGTAGTTGAGGCATCGCCCGCCCGGCTTGTCGCGCTCGACCACGGCGGTCTTGCGGCCCAGCTGGGCCGCCCGGATTGCCGCCACGTAGCCGCCCGGCCCGCCGCCGATGACGATCACGTCGAACGAATCAGCCATGAAACGAGCCTATCGCTATCGGATGGCTGACTAGCGCCCGCCCGGGCGATCCGGCATCTGGATCCGCGCCATCGCCTTGACCATGAAGAAGAAGAGCGTTCCCATCACCGCGATCAGCAGGATCGTCCCGGCGAACTGCAGCCAGGTGCTTGCGTTTACGACGCCGGCGACGGCGGCGAGAAGGAAGAGGACGAGAAGCATCTGGAAGCCGAGCACGGCCCAGTAGCGCGCCTTCCACATGCCCCAGGCCATCGCGGTCATGATCAGCGCGAACATCACCAGCGGCGCCGGACTCGGCTGCTTGCCGTTGACCGTCGTGTCGCTTAGCAGCGCGACCCCGCAGGAGACCCAGAAGATGAGTGCGATCAGCGCCGCGAAGGCGGCGCCGAGAGTGACCACGGCCGGGCGCTCGCCCTCCTCCAGAGGTCGCAGCGACCGCCGGGCCTCGCGGTTGCGCTCCTCGGCCTTGGCGTAGCCGCGGCGCATCGGGTCCGACGGCGCCGGGCGCTCGGGGGCGCTCTCGCTGCGCTGCTTTCGCTTGCGCCGCTCTGCCCGATCCCCCTCACCCTCAGCCACCGGGCGCGATCTCCCGGCCGGCAAAGGCCCGCCGCAGCGCCGCCGCCGCCGCGTCGGGGTCCTCGGCGTCGCGTATCGCCCGCACGACCCCGAGGCGCGAGGCGCCGGCGGCGATCACCTCGGGCGCGTTCGACGGCTCGATCCCACCGATCGCGTAGAAGGGGAACCGGGCGTTCTCGGCGGCGTAGCGGACCAGTTCGAGCCCGACCGCGGCGCGCCCCTCCTTGGTCGGGGTCTCCCAGACGGGGCCGACGCTGACGTAGTCGACCCCCTCGGCCGCTGCGATCTGGCCCTCGGAATGGGTCGAGAGGCCGATGATGGCGTCGGTCCCGAGCACCTCGCGGGCCTCGGCGACCGAGACGTCGTCCTGGCCGACGTGGACCCCGTCGGCGTTGCAGGAGCGGGCGAGGCTGGGATCGTCGTTGACGATGAAGAGCGCGCTGTAGGTATCGCAGAGGCGCCGGAACGTCTGCCCGGCGATCTCGAGCGAGCGCCGGGTCGCCTCCTTGTCGCGGAGCTGGACGATGTCGACGCCACCGGTCAGCGCCGCCCGCAGGAGGAGCTCGGGGTCTTCGCCACGCGGGTTCGCGTCGCAGACGAAGTAGAGGCGGGCGGTGCGCAGCCGCTCGCGTCGAAGCGGGCCGGCGGCGTCTGAGGGAGCGAGGCTCATTGCTTGATTATCCCTGCCTTGAATCCGAGTACGATCAAAGTGATACGGGAGCCCTCGAGCCACGGGGCTGAGAGGGCGGCTGAGGCGCCGCCGACCGTCTGAACCTGATCCGGGTAATGCCGGTGTAGGGACCTGTGGCGGTCCGGCTCTCGGTGAGAAATTGCCGCACATCGATCGACATCACCATTACGACGCGATCATCGCCGGCGCCGGCGTGATCGGCCTCTCCTGCGCCTGGCGCGCGGCTCGCAACGGCGCCCGGGTGGTCGTCGTGGACCGGGCCGAGCCGGGATCGGGGGCGACCGCAGTCGCCGCGGGGATGCTCGCCCCGGTGGGAGAGCTCGACTTCGGTGACGCCGGCCTGGTGGAGATGACGACCGCCTCTGCCGGCCTCTATCCGGCCTTCGTCGCCGAGATCGAGGCGGCCGGCGGGCTAGCGGTCGGCTACTCGCGATCCGGCGCCCTTCACGTCGCGCTCGATCGCGACGAGGCTGCCGAGCTGCGCCGAACCCTGGACCTGCAGTTGTCGCTGGGGCTGGAGAGCGAGTGGCTCTCGGCCCGCGACTGCCGCCTCCTCGAACCTGGTCTGTCGCCCTCCCTCCACGGCGGCATTCACGTCGCCGGGGACTCCTCGGTTGACCCGCGGGCGCTGAGCGCAGCCCTTCTCGCTGCCGTCGTGGCCGAGGGAGTCGAGGTCGTGACCGGCACCGAGATCGAGCGCGCACTGATCAGTGGCGACCGGATAGATGGGATCGCGACCGGCCGCGGCGAGCTCCGAGGCGCGGCGGTCGTGCTGGCGACGGGTGCCTGGTCGGGTCAGGCGCCCTGGCTTCCGGCTCAGGCCCGACCCGTGGTGCGCCCGGTCAAGGGGCAGATCCTCGAGCTCGGCAGCGCCCCCGAGGAGCCGGTCTGCGAGCGGATCCTCGCCTCCGAGCGGGTCTACATCGTGCCGCGGGCCGACGGCAGGCTGATCATCGGCGCGACCGTGGAGGAGAAGGGGTTTGACACCAGGGTCACGGCCGGCGGCGTCCATGAGTTGCTGCGCGAGGCATATCGCCTGCTTCCCGACGTCGACGAGCTCGAGTTACTGGGGGCGGCCGCGGGCCTGCGCCCGGGGACGCCGGACAACCTGCCGCTGGTCGGCCCCGGCGCCCTCAGGGGTCTGGTGCTGGCGACCGGCCACCACCGCAACGGCATCCTCCTGGCTCCGTACACGGCGGAGCGGGTCGCGGAGCTGCTGGCTTCAGCGCAGGTGGCGGCGTGAGGGTCGAGCTGAACGGCTCCGCGCTCGAGCTGCCCGAGGGCGCGAGCGTCGCCGACGCAGTCCGCGCCAGCGGAGCCGCAGCCGACGCGCGCGGCATCGCGGTCGCGCTTGACGGCGAGGTCGTCCCGCGCACGGACTGGCCGCAGACCGCGCTTCGCGAGGGCCAGAGCATCGAGGTGCTGGCGGCGATCCAGGGTGGGGCGGAGGCCGCCGAGCCGCGGCTGAGCGCCGGGGGTGGGGCGGAGGCCGCCGAACCGCGGCTGAGCGCCGGCGAGCCGGATGCTGCCGATCCGCAGCTGAGCACCGGCGGGCCGGAGGCCGAGCGGGGGGTGGACGGGGGCTGGTCGGTGGCCGGGCGCAAGCTGGGCTCGCGGCTGATCGTCGGCACCGGCGGCTTCCGCTCTCTCGAGCAGATGGAGCGCGCGCTGGAGGCCTCGGGCACCGAGATCGTCACAGTTGCGATGCGGCGCGTCGACCCGCTGGCGCAGGGGTCGCTGGTCGAGGTGATCGAGCGCCTCGGCCTCTTCACCCTGCCCAACACGGCCGGTTGCTACACGGCCCGTGACGCCGTCCGCACCGCTCGGCTCGCGCGCGAGGCGCTCGAGACCGACTGGGTCAAGCTCGAGGTGATCGGCGACGACCGAACCCTGTTGCCCGACGCGGTCGAGCTGATCGAGGCGGTGGAGACCCTGGTCGCCGAGGGCTTCACGGTCCTGCCCTACACAAACGACGACCCGATCCTGGCCCGCCGCCTCGAGCAGGCCGGCTGCGCCGCGGTGATGCCCCTCGGCTCGCCGATTGGATCCGGCGCCGGAATCCGCAACCCCTACAACCTCGCGATCATCGTCGAGCGCGCCGAGGTCCCCGTCATCCTCGACGCCGGCATCGGCACCGCCTCCGACGCCGCCCTCGCGATGGAGCTCGGCTGCGACGGCGTCCTGCTGGCAAGCTCGGTCTCCCGAGCAGCCGACCCGGTTCGGATGGCGAGGGCGATGCGGGCAGCGGTCGAGGCCGGGTTCGAGGCGCGGGGAGCCGGACGGATTCCGCGGAGGCTCCACGCCGAGGCGTCCTCGCCGGACGAGGGCCTGCCCGATCTCCCCTAGCGGCGCCTGCCAGAATCCGGCGGCCCCTCTAAGTCAACGGGTTAGACAGCGAGCCTTTTAAGCTCGAAGACGCGGTTCGAGTCCGCGGGGGGGCATCGATCTGCGGCCCCGCCCAGAGCGTGGCGCCGTTCAGTCCTCTTCGCCGCCGACCCCCATTCCGCCCCATCCGCCGGCCGGGGAACCGGAAGGTTGCGTGTTTTCGGGGTCCATAGCCCCGGAAATCACGCAACCTTCCTCTCGGGCAGCCGGGCTGGCTGCCGTCAGATCGATCGAGAAGTGCGCCGCCGCTCGCGGTGCCTAGTGGCGGAAGTGCCGGTGCTTGGTGAAGACCATGGCGACGCCGGCGGCGTCACAGGCCTCGATCACCTCGCGGTCGCGCTTCGAGCCGCCGGGCTGGATCACCGCGGTCGATCCGGCTTCGATCGCGGCCTGGGGTCCGTCGGCG
This sequence comes from uncultured Actinomycetes bacterium, assembly GCA_963781345.1. Classification (GTDB taxonomy): domain Bacteria; phylum Actinomycetota; class Thermoleophilia; order Solirubrobacterales; family 70-9; genus JBBRHQ01. The sequence continues at coordinate 258,082 of CAWAFQ010000013.1, read as the reverse complement.
AAGGGGAAGAAGGCGTCGGAGGCGATGGATGATCCGGTGAGCTCGGCTTCTGCGTCGGGCCCGCGGGCCTCGCGGCACTTCTCGACGGCGAGGCGGACCGAGTCGACGCGGCTCATCTGGCCGGCGCCGATTCCCAGGGTGGCACCGTCGCGGGCGATCACGATCGCGTTTGAGCGGACGTGGCGGACGATGGTCCAGGCGAAGATCATGTCGCGCCACTGGGCCTCGTCGGGCTGGGTATCGGTGACGATCTCCATCAGCTCCCGAGGTTCCGGGTCGCCGTCTCGGTCCTGGATAAGAAGGCCGCCGCGGACTCGCTTGACGTCGCGCTCGCGCGGCTCGATCTTGCGCCGTTCCTCGTCGCAGAGGATCCGGATCGCCTCCTTGCCCTGGAGGACATCGAGGGCGCCGTCCTCGTAGGACGGCGCGATCAGGACCTCTATGAAGTTCTCGTTCAGGGTCTGCGCTAGCTCGACGCCGACCGGGTGGTTGAGCGCGATAACGCCGCCGAACGCGGACATCGGGTCGCAGGCGAGCGCCTTGCGGTAGGCCTCGGCGACATCGGCGCCGACCGCAACACCACAGGGGTTGTTGTGCTTGACGATCACGCAGGCGGGCTCGTGGAAGTCGGCGAGCAGCCGCCTCGCCGAGTCGAGGTCCAGGACGTTGTTGAAGGAGAGCGCGCGGCCGTGCAGCTTTGAGACACGCGAGAGGCTGTGGCTACGGGCCCCGGCCTCGGCGTAGAGGGCGCCGCGCTGGTGGGGATTCTCCCCGTAGGAGAGGTCGAGCACCTTCTCGTAGGCGACCGCGAGGTGCTCCGGAAAGTCCTCGTAGTGGGTCGAGAACCAGCTGCTGATCGCGGCGTCGTAGCGGGCGGTCTGTGCGAACGCCTCGTTGGCGAGCCAGTGGCGGGTCGACTTGGAGACCTCGCCGCCGGATTCCTCGAGCTCGGCAAGGAGCGCGTCGTAGGACTCGGGCTTGACCACGACCGCGACCCCCTCGTGGTTCTTGGCAGCGGCGCGGATCATCGTCGGCCCGCCGATGTCGATGTTCTCGATCGCCACGCTCGGGTCGACATCGTGGCCGGCGACGGCCTGCTCGAACGGGTAGAGGTTGACGCAGACGAGGTCGATCGGCTCGATCCCCTCCTGCTCCAGCGTCGCCCGGTGCGCGGGGTCTTCGCGGCGGGCCAACAGCGCCGCGTAAAGCCTCGGGTGCAGGGTCTTGACCCGCCCATCGAGGATCTCCTCCTGCCCGGTGAACTCGGAGACGTCGACGACCTCGACCCCGGCTTCCCGCAGGACTCCGGCGGTGCCGCCGGTCGAGAGGATCTCTATGCCGAGGCCGGCCAGGCCCCTGGCGAAGTCGGCGATCCCGGTCTTGTCCGATACCGAGACCAGCGCCCGGCGCACGCGAACCGCACCGTCGCTGACGGTTTCGGACCGGGCCTGTGCTGAAGCTTCACTCATCGATCACGACCACGCGCGGGTTGCGCCCGTCGATCCTAACCCTGCCGCAGGCGATCATGCTGATCGCCTGCGGCAGCAGCGCGTGCTCTGTGCGGTGGATCGCTTCCTCGAGCGCCTCGCGGTCACGGTCCGGTGGGATCGGGACCGGCCGCTGCAGCAGGATCGGGCCGGAGTCGATTCCGTCATCGACGTAGTGGACGGTCACTCCTGTCACCTTGACGCCGTGCTCGAGCGCCTGGCCAACCGCGTCGAGGCCGGGGAACGACGGCAACAGGGCCGGGTGGACGTTGATCACCCGGCCGCCGAAGCGGGAGAGAAAGGCCGGGGTGAGCAGCTGCATGTAGCCCGCGAGCACGACGAGATCGACCCCGAGCGCCTCGACCCACCCGGCCATCGCTGCGTCACGGGCGGGCCGGTCCTCGAAGGACTCGCGCGGGAACGACTGCTCCCGGATTCCGGCCGTGCGCGCTCGCTCCAGCGCCATCGCCTCCGGCTTGTCAGAGGCGACACCCGCCACCTCGATCCCGTCGCAGCCGTGAAGCTGGTCGAGAATCGCCTGCAGGTTGGTACCGGTGCCGGAGGCGAGAACGCAGAGCTTGAAGACCTCGCTCACGAGCGTGGAAGCTATCGCTGCGCCCGGGCGCGGGGCCTAGGGGCCGGCGCCGACGACGGCTATCTGCTCGAGCGAGAACTTTCCATCGGCGTCGGCGGGATCGTCGCCGAGCGGGTAGTTGCCGGTGAAGCAGGCGTCGCAATGTGCCTGCGCCGGGGTCCCGACCGCCTCGTAGACCCCCTCCATCGAGAGGTAGGCGAGCGAGTCGGCGTTGAGTTCGGCGGCGATCTCGGAGACCGTGCGGCCGTGGGCGATCATCTCCTTGCGGGTCTCCATGTCGACCCCGTAGTTGCAGGGATGGCGGATCGGCGGGGCGGAGATCCGCAGGTGCACCTCGCTCGCCCCGGCGTCGCGGAGCATGCCGATGATCTGGCGGGTGGTGTTGCCGCGAACGATCGAGTCGTCGACGACGACCAGGCGCTTGCCGGCGACGATCTCGGGAAGCGGGTTGAACTTCATTCGCAGGCCGTGCTTGCGCAGCTCCTGCCCCGGCTGGATGAAGGTGCGGGCGACGTAGCGGTTCTTGATCAGCCCGTCGTCTCGCGGCAGCCCCGACGCCCGTGAGTACCCGACCGCCGCCGGATTGCCGGAGTCGGGCACCGAGATCACCAGGTCGGCGTCGGCGGGGGCCTCGCGCCAGAGGATCTCGCCCATGCGCCCACGCACCTGCTGCAGGACCTTGCCCTCGAGCCGGCTGTCGGGGCGGGAGAAGTAGATGTGCTCGAAGACGCAGATCGCCGTGCGCTCGGCCTCAACCACCTGGCGGGTCTCGATCCCGCGCTCGGTCAGCGAGACCATCTCTCCCGGCGCCACCTCGCGCAGGAGCTTGGCGCCGATGATGTCGAAGGCGCAGCTCTCCGAGGCGACGACGTAGCGGTCACCGAGCTGTCCCAGCGAGAGCGGGCGGACGCCGTACGGATCGCGGAAGGCGACGATCGCGTGCTTGGTCATGACCACGGTCGAGTAGGCGCCCTCGAGGCGCGGCATCACGTCGGCGACGGCGTCCTCGATATGGCGGCCGTAGTTGGAGGAGATCAGCGCGGCCATGATCTCGGAGTCGGAGGTGCCGCGGAACTCGAGCCCCTTGCGCCGCAGCCCGTTGTAGAGATCGACGGCGTTGGTCAGGTTTCCGTTGTGGGCGAGCGCGAGCTCGCGGCCGTCGTCGCGCCAGACCGGCTGCGCGTTCTCCCAGGAGCCGCCACCGGTGGTCGAGTAGCGGACGTGGCCGATCGCCATGTCGCCCTCGAGCGCCCGCAGCTTCTCCTCGTCGAATACTTGGGAGACGAGGCCGGCGTCGCGCATTGTCGTGATGTGGCCCCCCTCGCAGGTGGCGATCCCGGCCGACTCCTGTCCACGATGCTGGAGCGCGTAGAGGCTGAAGTAGGCCAGGCGGGCGACGTCGTGTCCGGGCGCGTAGACGCCGAAGACACCGCACTCGTCGCGCGGGCCCTCGCGGTCATCGAGTGGAGGCCGCTGGGTCAAGTCTTTCGAGGCGATCTGCCTTGGAAAGTCGGTAGGAGGCACAGGCGGTCTGCCTGCACAGGCAGGGTAGCAACGAGAGTGGACCCGGCGTTCCCGTCCCTAGATGACTGATGCAGCCGTCTAGGGGTGCGGCCCGACGCCGTCGGCGCCCTCCGCTCTGGCGATGAGCGATTCCCACGCATCCCGGGCGGCGTCCAGCGAGACCGAGACCGTGAGCTCCGCCGCATCGATCTCGATCGTCTCAGCGCCGACCTCGCCGATCAGGAGCACCTCGACCGAGCCGCCGCCGATCGCCTCGAGTCTCTCGCGGGGGCCGCTGAGGACGAAGCCCCCGGGACCCTCGCCGTAGAGCGCGGTCTCGCCGGAACCGCCGCGGGCCTCGATCAGCGGATCGAGGTCGACGCGACAGCCGAGGCCGCCGGCGATCGCGCACTCCGCCAGCGCGCAGCCGAGGCCGCCGTCGCTGACGTCATGGGCGGAGACGAGCGAGCCGTCGCGGACCGCCTCCCGCACGGCGACGATCGCGGCGTGGACATCCGCCACCTCGACGCCGGGAAGCCCGGCGTCCAACTCTCCCCGCAGCTTCGTCAGCTCCGACCCTGCCAGCGACGGCGCAAACGGCCCCACCAGCGCGATCGCGTCCCCTGACTCCCCAAAGCCCATCCCGACCCCGGCTGCGACCCCGGCGCTCGGCACCTCCCCGACCATCCCCACCACCGGCGTCGGGTAGATCGGCCCGTCGGGCCCCTCGTTGTAGAGGGAGACATTGCCGCCGACCACCGGGACCCCGAGGGCCTCGCAGGTGGCGGCGAGTGCTGCGACGGCGCGGTCGAGTTGCCATGCGGCGCCAGGCTTCTCCGGGTTGCCGAAGTTGAGGCAGTTGGTGAGGCCGAGCGGCTCAGCACCGACGCATGCCAGGTTCTGGGCGCACTCGAGCACCGCCTCGACGGTGCCGCGGTGGGGGTCGCAGGCCACGCGCCGGCCATTTCCGTCGATCGCGATCGCGATCGCGTTTCCGGCCTCGGGGATCTGCAGGACCGCGGCGTCGGCGGCGCCGGGCCGGCGCACGGTTCGCGAGCCGACGATCGAGTCGTACTGCTCGAAGGCCCAGCGTTTCGAGGCGACGTTCGACGATCCCAGCAGGGCGAGCAGAAGCCCGCCGCCGTCGAGCCCCCGGGCAAGCGTGGCGCGGTTGCCGTAGATCCAGCCATCGGGCTCGGCCGGCTCGAGGTCATACAGCGGGCATCCGTCGACGAGGGCGCCGACCGGGACCTCACCGACCACCTCCCCGTCGCGAAGGACGCGGAAGTCACGGCTGCCGGTGACCTCGCCTATCGCCGCTCCGCTCACCTGCCACTTCTCGCAGAGTGCGAGGACGCTCTCCACCCTCCCCGGCTCGACCACCGCCAGCATCCGCTCCTGTGACTCGGAGACCATCACCTCGAACGGCTCCATGTCCTCCTCGCGCAGCGGCACCCGGCCGACGTCGATGTCGATCCCGACGCCCCCCGCGGACGCCATCTCCCCGGCGGAGGAGGTGAGCCCGGCGGCGCCGAGATCCTGCAGCGAGACCAGAAGCCCCCCGCCGAGCAGCTCGAGGCAGCACTCGAGCAGCTTCGACTCCTCGAACGGGTCACCGATCTGGACCGTCGGCCGCTTCGAGGCATCGTCGGAGTCGAGCTCGGCCGAGGCCAGGACCGAGGCCCCGCCGATCCCGTCGCGACCGGTGGAGGCGCCGATGAGGACGACGACGTTGCCGATTCCGGCGGCGGCGGCTCGGACCATCTCGTCCTGGCGGGCGATCCCGACGCACATCGCGTTGATCAGGCAGTTCTGCTCGTAGGGAGCCTCGAAGCAGATCTCACCGCCGACGGTCGGGACGCCGATCGAGTTCCCGTAGTGGGCGATGCCGCGGACCGCCCCGTCGAGGAGGTATCGCGAACGCTCCGAGTCGAGCTCTCCGAAGCGCAGTGAGTCGAGTACCGCGATCGGGCGCGCCCCGAGCGCGAAGACGTCACGCAGGATCCCTCCGACGCCGGTCGCCGCCCCCTGGAAGGGCTCGACAGCGCTCGGGTGGTTGTGGGACTCGACCTTGAAGGCGATCGCGTGGCCGGCGCCGATGTCAACCGCGCCGGCGTTCTCGCCCGGCCCCATCACCACTCGCTCCCCCTCGGTCGGCAAGCGCCGAAGCAGCTTGCGCGAGTGCTTGTAGGCACAGTGCTCGGACCAGAGCAGGGAGAACATCGCCAGCTCGACCCCGTTCGGCTCCCGGCCCATCAGCTCACAGATGCGTCCGTACTCCGCATCGGTCAGCCCCAGCGCGCGGTGGGCCGTGTCGGTGACCTCTGTCTCCGAGCTCACGCCGGGGTCCCCGCGACTGCTTCGAAGAGGCGCAACCCGTCGCTCGACCCGGTGAGATCGTCGACCGCGTGCTCGGGGTGGGGCATCAGACCGAGCACGTTGCCGGCCTCGTTCGTCACGCCGGCGATGTCGCGCGCCGATCCGTTCGGGTTCTGGCCCTGCGCGTAGCGGAAGGCGACCTGCCCGTCGGCCTCGAGCCGGTCGAGGCTCTCCTCCGGAGCCCAGAAGCGGCCCTCGCCGTGCTTGACCGGGATCGAGAGGCGCTCGCCCTCGGCGATCCCGCGGGTGAAGGGGGACCCGGCGCCCGCAGCGACGAGTTCCACCTGCCGGCACGTGAACCGCAGGCTCTCGTTCAGCAGCAGCGCGCCCGGCAGCAGCCCACACTCACACAGGACCTGGAATCCGTTGCAGATTCCCAGCACCGGCCCGCCTTCGGCGGCGAAGGCGGTGACCGCCTCCATCGCCGGCGAGAACCGGGCCAGCGCCCCGGCCCGCAGGTAGTCGCCGTAGGAGAAGCCGCCCGGGACGACGACGGCGTCGACGTCGCCGAGGCCGGTCTCCTCGTGCCAGATCATCCGCGCCTCGCCGACCCGTGCGCAGGCGCTCAGCGCGTCGCGCTCGTCACAGGACCCGGGGAACTGAACTACCCCCCAGATCACAGCTGCTCGATCTCGTAGTCCTCGATCAGCGGGTTGGCGAGGAGCTTCTCGCAGAGCTCGGCAAGCTGCTCCGGCCCCTCGGCCTCGAGCTCGACCATGCGACCGACGCGGACGTGCTCGACCCCCTCGAAGCCGAGCGCCGGGAGCGCCCGCTCGACCGCCTTTCCCTGCGGGTCGAGGATGCCCTCCTTGGGCTTGATCAGCACCCGGGCCCTCAGAAGGAGCGCTCCGTGATCCGCTCGTAGGCCTCGACGTACTTGGCGCGGGTCTGCTCGACCACGTCGGGCGGCAGCTCCGGCGCCGGCGGCGAGTGGTCCCAGCCGGCCTCGTCGGCCCAGTCGCGAACGTACTGCTTGTCGAAGGAGGGCTGCGAGCGGCCGGGCTCGTAGCGGTCGGCGGGCCAGAAGCGCGAGGAGTCGGGTGTGAGCACCTCGTCTGCGAGGACGACCTCGGCGCCGGGGTGGCGGCCGAACTCGAACTTGGTGTCGGCGACGATGATCCCGCGCTCGGCGGCGCGCTCGGCGGCGCCGGAGTAGAGCTCGATCGAGATCCGCCGCAGCTCCTGCATCAGCCCTCGGTCGCCGACGATCGCCGCCGCGGCCTCGAAGTCGATGTTCTCATCGTGCTCGCCGATCTCGGCCTTGGTCGCCGGGGTGAAGATCGGCTCCGGCAGGCGGTCCGACTCGCGCAGGCCCGGGCGGCAGCTCGATCCCGCAGACCGCGCCGCTGGCCTGGTACTCCTTCCAGCCGGAGCCAGAGAGGTAGCCGCGGACGACGCACTCGATCGGGTACATCTCGAGCTTGCGGACCCGGATCCCGCGCTCGGAGACCTCCTCGGGCACGTCCTCGGAGAGGAAGTGGTTGGGGACGATGTCGCCGGTGGTCTCGAACCAGAAGATCGACATCTGGGTCAGGACCTTCCCCTTGTCGGGGATCGCCGTCGGCATGATCACGTCGTAGATCGAGATCCGGTCCGAGGCGACCATCAGCAGGTCGTCCCCGAGCTCGTAGATCTCACGGACCTTGCCCGAGGAATGGAGTTTGAGGTCGGCGACGGGGCTGTTCATGGCCTCGCTGCCGATGCTAGCTACTGCCCCAGCGGATCGGGCTAACCCGCCATCGGGTCGGGTGCCCCGACGTTGGTGAACTCCGCCGGCTCGAAGACCTCGCCCGGCACCCCACCGATCGCGACGACGCGGGCCGGCTGATCGGAGGTGGTGATCTTGCGCTTCGCGCTCGGGCCGACGCGGACCATCGTCGAGGGGTCGAGCGCCATCTTCTCGCCGTCGACCTCGATCTCCGCCGAGCCGCTGAGCGTCACGTAGACCTCCTCCTGACCGTCCTGGGAATGGTCGTGCTCGGGGTAGGTGTCGTAGCCGGCGGGGAAGTCCATCACCTGCAATCCGAAGGAGCTGACGCCGAGCTCACCCCGGGCGCGGCGGAAGCCACCGCCGAAGATCGCCTCCATGTCGTCGATCTTCACCGCAATGTAGTCAGCCATCGTTCTCCTCCTGGTTGTCGCCGCGGCTGAATTGCCGGCCTGCGACTCTATAGCTGTGCCGCTTCCCCCGGGGCCGACCACGTCGCCGCTAATCCAGACCATGCGCTGGTTCTGGCGGCCGCTCGCCTTCATGGAGGAATGCCGCCGCCGCTACGGCGATTCCTTCAGCGTCACCTTCGTCGGCTTCAAGACGCCGATGGTGATGATCTCCGATCCCGAGGCGGTCAGGGCGCTGTACTCCGAGCGCGCCAACGGTCTGCCTCCGGGGCGGAGCATCGCGATCGAGCCGATCATGGGCCCTCGCTCGATCCTGCTGCTCGAGGGCTCCGAGCACCTCGCGCGGCGCAAGGTGATGCTGCCCCCCTTCCACGGCGAGCGGATGCGCTCCTACGAGGCGCTGGTCGAGGAGCTTGTCGACACCGAGATCGAGAGCTGGCCGGTCGGCTCCGAGTTCGCGATCCACCCGCGGATGCAGGCGATCACGCTCGAGGTGATCCTCCGGGTCGTCTTCGGGGTCAGCGATCCCGATCGCCTGCAGAAGCTCCGCAATCTGCTCGGGAAGGTCCTATCCGATACCGCCGCGCCGGCCGCCCAACTCGCGACCCTCGTCACCCGCCGCGTTCCCGACCACGGCCCCTGGGCTCGCTTCCAGGCGCTCCTGCGGGCGGTCGACGAGCCGCTCTACGCCGAGATCGCCGAGCGCCGCGCCGACCCCGGCCTCGGCGAGCGCGACGACATCCTCTCGGCGCTGGTCGAGGCCCGCTTCGACGACGGCGAGGGGATGAGCGACTCCGAGCTGCGCGACCAGCTGATGACCCTGCTGCTCGCCGGCCACGAGACCACGGCGACGGCGCTGGCCTGGAGCTTCGACATGTTGCTCCGCCACCCGCTCCAGCTGGGGCGGCTTCGCGACGAGATCGACGCCGGCGACGACGACTCCTACATGCGGGCGACGATCACCGAGGTCCTGCGGCTTCGCCCGGTCGTCCCCCTTGCCGGCCGGCGCCTGGCGCAGGACCTGCACGTCGACGGGCTCGACCTGCCCGCGGGCACCGACGTCGCACCGGCGATCTGGCTCACCCACACCCGCCCCGACATCTACCCCGACCCGCTCGCCTTCCGTCCCGAGCGCTTCCTCGATAACCCGCCCGACACCTACTCCTGGATCCCGTTCGGCGGCGGCGTGCGGCGCTGCCTCGGCGCCGCCTTCGCCGAGTTCGAGATGAGGATCGTCCTGCGCGAGGTGCTGAGCCGCTACGAGCTGCGGGCCGCGAGCCCCAGGCCGGAGCGTGTCGGTCGCCGCAACATCACGCTCTCGCCGCGCGACGGCACCCCGGTCGTCGTCACCGCCCGGCGGGCAGCGCTAGAGCCCATCGCGGCCTGAGCGTTCAGAGAAGCGGGCGGCCCGGGCCTCTCGGCCCGCAGGGGTAGCGGGCGGCCCGGGCCTCTAGGCCCGCAGCGCTTCGAGCCGCCCGAAGACCTCCGGCAGGTGGGTGAGGTAGGCGTTGTAGTCGAAGACCGCGTCGAGGTCGAGCTGCGGCGCCTCGGCGGCGATCAGGTCGCGGAACTGGACGCCGCTGTCGAAGGCCTGCTGGGCGGAGCGCTGGACCAGGCGATAGGCGTCGTCGCGGCTCATCCCCGAGTTGACCAGCGCGCTGAGGGCGCGCTGGCTGAAGAGAGCGCCCGAGGTGAGCTCGAGAATGCCGAGCATCCTGCCGCGGTTGACCGTCATCCCCGCGACGACCATCGTCGCCACGTAGAGCATGTAGTCGAGCAGGATCGTCGCGTCGGGGATGATCACGCGCTCGGCGCCTGAGTGGGAGATGTCGCGCTCGTGCCAGAGGGCAACGTTCTCGAGCCCGGTGTGCGAGTAGCCGCGCAGCACCCGCGCCAGACCGGTGACCCGCTCACTGAGGATCGGGTTGCGCTTGTGCGGCATCGCCGAGGAGCCCTTCTGGCCGGCGCCGAACGGCTCCTCGACCTCGCGCAGCTCGGTCCGCTGCAGGTTGCGGACCTCGGTCGCGAAGCGCTCGAGGCCGGCGCCGGTGAGAGCGATCGCGTTCAGCAGCTCGGCGTGGCGGTCGCGGGGGACCACCTGGGTCGAGACCTCCTCGCGCCGCAGCCCGAGAGCGCGCATCACCCGCTCCTCGACCGAGGGCGGCAGTGAGGCGTATGTCCCGACGGCGCCCGAGAGCTTGCCGACCGCCGAGCCCTCGACCGCGAGCTTGAGCCGCTCGAGGTTGCGGTCTGCCTCGAAGGCGAACCCGGCGAGGCGCAGCCCGAAAGTGGTCGGCTCGGCGTGGACGCCGTGGGTGCGGCCGACGCAGAGCGTGTCACGGTGCTCGAACGCCCGCGCGACGAGGGCGTCGCGGTAGGCGGTGGCGCCGCGCAGCAAGATCAATCCCGCCTGCTCGACCTGGAGCGCAAGTGCCGTGTCGAGAACGTCGGAGGAGGTCAGCCCGTAGTGGATCCAGCGACCCTCGGGGCCGATCTGGGCGGCGACGACGTCGACAAAGGCGGCGACGTCGTGGTTGGTCGTGCGCTCGCGCTCCTCGACCGCCTCGACCGTGAACGCCGCCCGCGAGCGGCACACCTCGGCGGCCTCGGTCGGGACGATCCCCTCGGCGGCGAGCGCGTCGGTGGCCGCGAGCTCGACCGCGAGCCAGCAGTCCATCTTTCGCTGAGGCGACCAGACGGCCCCGATCTCCTCCCGTGTGTAGCGGGGGATCACGAGTTGATGATTCTCGCTGCGAGCAGCCCCGCGTTCTTTGCGCCGTCAACGGCGACGCAGGCGACCGGGACACCTGGGGGCATCTGCACCGCCGAGAGCAGCGCGTCGAGACCGCCGAGGTTCTTGCCGGAGATCGGAACCCCGACCACCGGCAGGTCCGTGTGGGCGGCGGCGACTCCCGGAAGCGCCGCCGACATCCCGGCGCCGGCGATGATCACCCTGAGGCCGCGCATGCGAGCGTTCGAGCAGTAGTCGCGGACCATGTCGGGGTCGCGGTGGGCGCTCATCACCCGCACCTCGTAGCGGATGCCGGCGTCGTGCAGCGCCTCCCCGGCGGGCTGCATCTTCGACTTGTCGTTCTTGGAGCCCATGATGATGCCGACGATCGGCGTGTCGACCTCGATCTCCTCGAAGGCCTCCTCGACCGCGGGCATGGTCACCGCCTCGGGGGCCTGCTCGGGGGTATCGCTCATCTCGTCCTCACTGGATAAGGCCGTCGCGCTCGAGGGCGCGCTCGGCGATGTCTGTTCGAAGCTGCATCCCCTCGAAGTGGATGCGCCGGGCCGCATCGTATGCCCGATCGCGGGCTTCGCCGGGAGTCGAGCCCAGCCCGGTCACGTTCAGCACCCGTCCCCCGGCGGTGACGATCTCGCCGTCGAGCTCGGCTGTTCCGGCGTGGGTGACCTCGGCGATCTCGGCAGCGGCCTCGACCCCGCTGATCACGTCGCCCTTCGAGGAGGACTCCGGGTAGCCGGCGGAGGCCAGCACCAGGGTGACGGCCCAGTCGTCGTCGAACTCGGCCTCGACCCCCTCCAGCCCTCCCGGCTCGCGAGCCGCGTCGCAGAGCTCGAGCAGGTCGGAGCGCAGTCGCGGCAAGACGGCCTGCGTCTCGGGGTCTCCGAAGCGGGTGTTGAACTCGAGCACCCGCGTCCCCGCCTCCCCGATCATCAGCCCGGCGTAGAGAACGCCGTGGAAGGGGTGTCCGCGGCGTGCCATCAGATCGACGATCGGCCGGTGGACCTCGTCGGCCATCTCCTCGACCCTGGAGCGGTCGAATCCCGGCACCGGTGAGTAGCTGCCCATTCCCCCAGTGTTCGGCCCGAGGTCGCCGTCGAAGATGCGCTTGTAGTCCTGGGCCGGGGCAAGCGGGACCACGTTCTCGCCGTCGCACAGCGCCAGCAGCGAGAGCTCGGAGCCCTCGAGGAACTCCTCCAGGACCACGGTGGTCCCGCCGAAGCGCTGCTCGGTGAAGAAGACGTCGACTGCCTCGCGGGCCTCGGCCTCGCTCGCGCAGATGATCACGCCCTTGCCCGCCGCCAGCCCGTCCGCCTTCAGCACCGCCGGGAAGGGCGCGACCGCGATCTGAGCCAGCGCCTCCTCGCGGTTTCGCAGCAGGGTGTGGGACGCGGTCGGTACACCGGCCTCCAGCATCGCCTCCTTGGCAAAGGCCTTCGACCCCTCCAGCTCGGCCGCCGCCTCGGACGGGCCGAAGGCGGGGATGCCGTGGTCCCCCAGCACGTCGATGACGCCCTCGACCAGCGGCGCCTCCGGGCCCACGAGGACCAGATCGGCGCCGTGGTCGCGGGCGGCGTCAAGGATCCCGCGGACATCGGTGGCGGAGACGCCCGGCAGGCACTCCGCGTCGGCCGCGATCCCGGCGTTTCCCGGCGCGCAGAGGATCTCCGGTCCGTGCGCGGAGCGGGCGAGCGCCCGCACGATCGCGTGCTCGCGTCCGCCCCCTCCGACGACCAGGACTCTCAACTGGTATCTCCGAGAGCCGCTAGAGCGAGCCCGCGAAGTCCTCCGCCGGCATCGCCGCCATCGTCTGGCTGGTCATCGTTCCGCGCGAGCCGAGCTCGACCGAGACCTTGGCCATCGTCTTGTCGTCGGGCGCCTCGACGATCGTGACGAAGTCGTACTGGCCGAGGGTCGCGTACTGGGCGACGACCTTGGCACCGATCTGTTCGACTTCCTTGTTCACCTCACCGACCCTCGCCGGATTGTTCTTCAGGGTCTTGACGCCGTCGGCGGTCAGGTTGGTCAGCATCACATATGTGGGCATGGCGATCCTCCATCGGGGCTAGCGGTTCTTGGTCCTCTTTCTTTCACGTTATGCGAGTGGGCGCAAGGCCGTGCCGCGGGCCATCGGTCTGACGATCGCGACGGCCTTGGGCAGGCGCCCCGGCTCGACCCGCTCGAGTTGCAGCGGCGAGGCCTCGATCGTCGCGACCGTGTCGCGGTTGCAGTGGCACCCGTTGCCGAGGTAGCGCCAGGGCCGCTCGAGGCGGTCCTGCCAGCGGGCCCGCCTGGAATCGTCGGAGCGGACGTGCTCGAGGAAGAGCATCCTTCCCCGGGCCGCAGGATCCGCGCCGCCTCTGCCAGCGCCGCGCCGGGGTCCGGCACCGTGCACAGAACGAGGGTGAAGACCGCGGTGTCGAAGCTCGCATCGGCAAAGGGCAGGTGCTCGGCTCCAGCCTCGACGACCTCGGCGGCCCTGCCCGACTCGGCCAGCCGCCGCCGCAGCCGGCGGGCCATGTGCGGGTCTGGCTCCGCCAGCACCAGCTCGTCCACATCGGGCCCGAAGAGGTCGATGTTGACGCCGGTCCCCGCGCCGAGGTCGATCGTCCGCCCCGACGCCTCCCGCAGCAGGTCTCGCCTGATCTCCCTCAACCCCGCCTCCTCGCTGGCCTTCAGCCCGCGGTCGTAGACGGCGGCGAACACCCGGCCCCAGGTCGCGTCGTAGATCCGGCCCACTCGCCCAGATTAGAGCGGCGGAGTAAATTTGACGTCGTGATCCGAACCATGCGCGGGAGAGCGATAAAGGCCTGGATGCTGCCGTTGATCGTCGTCGGCCTGGTCATTCCCGGGGCGGCCGGGATGCTGATCGGGGGTCCCGGCCTCGGCGTCGCAGCCGGCGAGTTCTGTGCGCTCGTCATCGTCCTGGTCGCCTCGATGCAGAAGCCCGACGTCCCGATAGAGGTCGCCAGCGCAACGGACGAGCGGACCCGGTTGCTGCTGGTCCTGGGCGAGGAACTGGATCAGCCCGGAGCCGTCGATCAGGTCCTGGCCGCGGCTGGGGGGATCGAAGCCGCCCGCCGGGCCGAGGTCCTGGTGGTCTCGGCGGCGCGAGGCAACGCCCTTTCGCAGTGGCTCTCCGATGTCGAGCCGGCACGCGACGAGGCCCAGGTCCGCCTCGTTCACGCGGTTGCGGCGCTGGCCGCCGCCGGCGTCGACGCCAGCGGCAGGGTCGGCGACGCCGACGTGCTCCAGGCCGCCGAGGACACCCTGCGCTCGTTCCCGGCAACCGGGGTGGTCGTCGTCACTGGCGATCCCGGCCACGATCGCGCCGGGTCCCGGGCTGCCGAAGAGCTCCAGCGCCGCCTGCGGATCCCGCTCACCCGGGTGAGCGGCGCGGCCAGCCCCCAGCCGCGCTGATGCGCTCGATCTCGGCCGCCCGGTAGTCGAAGATCCGCTCGACGTCGCGGCGGACGAAGAGACGCTGCGCCAGCCGCCCCAGCGCTCCCAGCGGCGCCTGGTAGAGGACGCGGTCGCGCATCAGCGTCCCGCCGGAGCCGTCGGGCCCGAAGGTGTGGGTGTGGTCCCAGAGCGCATAGGGGCCGCGGATCTGGACATCGCGGAAGCGCACCCCCGGCTCCCAGTCGCGGATCTCGGTGCGCCAGCGCACGGGAATCCGGTGCAAGCGCAGCCGGTAGTCGATCAGCGTCCCCGGGCCGATCTCGATCGGATCCTCTGTGAGGACCCTGAAGTGGAGCCAGGGCGGGGTTATCGCCTCGAGGTTGCGGGCGTCAGCGAAGAACTCGAAGGCCTCCTGCGGCGGCTGCGGCAGCCGCTGGGAGCGCTCGAGCAGCTCAGGCGTCGAAGCCGGCGTGGACGTGATCGCAGTGATCGGCCTGGGCCCACGCCGGTCCCGGACCGTCGAGGTCGTAGCAGTAGATCAGCTCGGTGGGATGCGAGATGCCGCTCAGGTGAGCGAGGGTTTCGCCGAGACGCCCGCAGGGAGCATCGGGAGAGACGTTGGTGCACGGGACACCGTCAACGACGGCGATGTCCATCGCCCGTCCGTAGAAATGGTTGGAGACGTTGCCGCTCGACGCGTACATCGAGTGATCCGAGCGCAGTGCCGATAGCGTGATCGAGTGGCTCTGGGTGATCGCGCCGATCAGCCCGACGATCCGGGGGTCGATCGCGCCGGTGTCGAGGTCGCGCTTCTCGAGGCTGTTGGAGAGGGTGAGGTTGTTCCAGTTGATCGCGCTCGAGGTCACGGCGGGGAACTGGATCTGCCAGGGAACGGTGCTGACATCGCAGCTGCCCGCCATCTGGTCCCCCTCGTTGAGGACCGCCTCGACGTACCAGTGGGCCTGGTTGTGGCTGAAGATGCCGGCCTCGAGGCCGCCGCGGGACCAGGCGATCCGCGCCAGGGTCGCAGCCGAATCGGCGATCTCCGAGTGGCGGACGAGGCCGTCGCCGTTGCCGTCGACCCCGAACCTGCGCCACTCGCTCCTGTCGAGGCCGAGCGCTCCGGTGCGGCGGAGCTGGGCCTTGCTCATCGAGCGGCCGAAGCTGGACTCGAGCCTGGCGACCCCGGCCAGCGCCCAGACGCCGCGGCGCCCGAGGTTGTAGCGGCCGGCGGCACTCTCGAAGGCCTTGAGGTAGTCCGCGGGGATCCGCTTGTCCCACTGCTTGTCGGGACTGCAGGTGAGGACCTGGACCTTGGGCTCGAGGGTGAATGATCCGCTCTCGAGCGAGCCGAAGCAGCCGGCGTTGGCGAGGACCTCGGAGACGTACCAGTCGGCGTGGTTATAGGAGTAGATCGCCCCGGCCGTGTCGGCGGGCATTCCCGAGGCCTTCAGGTAGCTGGCCGCGGCGAAGATCGCGTCCTCGGGGTCGTAGGGGTCCTTGCGCCCGTCGCCGTTGGCGTCGACCCCATAGCTGGCCCAGGTGGAGGGCATGAACTGCATCCAGCCGATCGCTCCTGCCGAGGAGGTGACGTTGTTGAGCTCACCGAAGTTGGTCTCGATCTGGTTGATCGCCGCGAGCACGCTCGGACCCTGGGGTCCGAGGCCGTATGCCTCGGCGGCGCGCTGGTAGATCGGCAGCAGGCCGGGCGGGGGGGAGGTGCTCAAACAGGAGCCGCTGGCGGCGCCGGGGACGCCGTAGGACGGCGCCGGGACCGTCAGCGGGAAGGGGTTGGCGCCGGGATCGCTGGCTCCGCCGTCGGACCCTGACGGCGCCTGGCTGTTGGTCTGGCCCTGTGTTCCGGCGTCGTTCTCCGGCGCCTTCACGGAGCCACCGCCGGACTTGGGCGCTGACTTCGGCGGCGGTGCGGGGGCGACGATAGAGGGCCCCTGTTGCAGGGTCCCCGTGGAGAGTTCGCCACCGGCGCCGGTGGATCCCGTCGCCCCGGTCGGTCCCACGGCGGTGGCGCCCGCCTCGGGGGTGGCCGGAGACTGGGCGGGGGCGCTCTGGGCGGCGAGAACCGCGACTACGGCCGCCGCTCCGATCGCTGTGCGAAGCCGCCGCATCAGCCCCTCACGTCGCTCACCAGCCACCTGCGCTGGACCTGTTGCAGCTGCAGCCTCAGCTCACTGGTGGCGCCGACCCGCAGCAGCGAGACGCTGACCGAGACAGAGGCGCCCTTGCGCGGGCCCGAGACGACGTTGAGGACGCGGGCGCGGGGCACCTTGACCGTGGCCGGCTGGCGCGGCGGGCGCTTCGCCAGCGACTTCGCAAGCGGCTGGGTCGCCGTCTTGCGGAAGACCCTGCGCACCACCGGGTCGGCCTTGCCGACCTCGTAGGAGACGAAGGCGTCGGCGAAGCGGTGGGCCACCTTCAGCGGCTCCGGGCCGACCGAGTCCGGGCCGTGGGCCGCAGCCTTGGTGGCCTTGGTGGTCTTTGCGTTGGCTTGAGCGGCCGAGTCAGCAGGCGCGGCGCCGGCCGCGCCTGCTCCCGACTTGGCGGCATCGCCCTCGGGACCGAAGGTCGGAGCCGCGCCCTTGAGCACACGGGTATCGGCGACGGGCCGGGCGGCCTTTGGAGCCACAACTCTCTGCACCGGCGGGGGCACGGTCACCGCGACCGGTGCCGGGGCGGGTTCGGAGCTGCGGCCACCGTTGGCGACGAGGGCACCGGCGACCCCGACTCCGGCCAGCAGGGCGACCGCGCCTCCCGCCATCGCCGTGCGGCCGATCGGCCCGCGCCTGCCGAAGGAGTCCTTCAGCGGCCACGCGATCCGCGTCCGCAGACCCCAGCCGGCGCTCTCCACCGGCCACTTGGCCCGGTCGGCCGCGGCCCTCGTGCCGTCCGTGGTCCGCCAGATCACCTTTTCCTGGAAAGCCCAGGCGGCACGGCGCACGACGCTTGCCCGCCGCCACTGCTTGGGGGCGGGAAGCTCGGTCGGTCGGTCGTCGTTTTGTCCGCTTTGCGTGAAGTTCATGTTCGGGTGCTCGAAATCAGGCGAGATCACCTATTCGCCCTAGGTTATGTCGGTGCCTGCCCGCGCACTCTTGAATTGAGAGAATCTTGGTGATTGCCGGAAAAGAGGGTCCCTCGCCCAATCGTGCCTGACCTATGGTGACGTAATGGTGACGATTTCGTGACCTGAGCTCAGGTTTTCTCGAAGATGAGCTCGCCGTCGCCGGCGTCGACCCTGATCGTGTCGCCCTCGGAGAACTCGCCCTCGAGAATCTTCAGGGCGAGCTTGTCGATCAGCTGACGCTGCACCACTCGCTTCAGCGGCCGCGCGCCGTAGGTCGGGTCGTAGCCGAGGTTGCCGAGAAGGGTGCGCGCGTTCTCGCTCAGCTCGATCTCGATTCCGCGCTCTCGCACGCGACCTACGAGCTGGTCGACCTGAAGCTCGACGATCCGACCGATGTCTTCCTTCGATAGCCGGTGGAAGATGACGGTGTCGTCGATGCGGTTGAGGAACTCCGGCTTGAAGGTGGTCGCCAGGACCTCCTCGATCTGCTCGCGGATCTGCTCGTCGACGACGTCTCCGGCGATCCGGTCCGAGCCGACGTTGGAGGTCATGATCAGGACCGTGTTGGTGAAGCTGACGGTTCGTCCCTGGCCGTCGGTGAGGCGGCCGTCGTCCATCAGCTGCAGCAGCGTGTTGAAGACGTCGGGGTGGGCCTTCTCGATCTCGTCGAGGAGGACGACCGCGTAGGGCCTGCGGCGCACCGCCTCGGTCAGCTGCCCGCCCTCCTCGTAGCCGACGTAGCCGGGCGGTGCCCCGATCAGGCGCGAGACCGTGTGCTTCTCCATGTACTCGGACATGTCGAGGCGAACGATCGCCTGCTCGGAGTCGAACATGAACTCGGCCAGCGTCTTCGCCAACTCGGTCTTGCCGACCCCGGTCGGGCCGAGGAAGAGGAAGCTGCCGATCGGCCGGTTGGGATCGGCGAGCCCGGCGCGCGAGCGCCGCAGCGAGTTCGCGACCGCCTCGACCGCCTCGTCCTGGCCGATCACCCGCTCGTGCAGGCGCGCCTCCATCTGGATCAGCTTCTCGACCTCGCCTTCCATCAGGCGCGACACCGGAATGCCGGTCCACTTGGCGACGACCTGGGCGACATCCTCGTCGGTGACCTCTTCGGTCAGCATCGTTCCGCCCTCGGAGTGCAGCTCCGAGAGCCGCGCCTCGCTCTCGGCGACGGTCTTCTCCAGCTCGGGGATCTCGCCGTAGCGAAGCTTGGCGGCGCCCTCGAGGTCGGCGTCGCGCTCGGCCCGCTCGGCCTCGCGGTGTGCCTCCTCGAGCCGTGCCTTCCCCTCCTTGATCGCCTCGATCGCGCCCTTCTCGTTCTGCCAGCGCGCCTTCATCTCTCCCGAGCGCTCGCGCAGCTCGGCAAGCTCCGTCTCGATCGCCTCGCGGCGGGCGACGGAAGCGTCATCGCGCTCCTTCTTCAGCGCCTCGCGCTCGATCTCGAGCTGCTGGATCCGCCGCTCGACCTCGTCGATCTCGGTCGGCATCGAGTCGATCTCGATCTTCAGCCGCGAGGCGGACTCGTCGATCAGGTCGATCGCCTTGTCGGGGAGGAAGCGGTCGGCTATGTAGCGTTCCGAGAGGGTGGCCGCGGCGACGATCGCCGAGTCGGCGATGCGGACGCCGTGGTGGATCTCGTAGCGCTCCTTCAGCCCGCGCAGGATCGCGATCGTGTCGGGAACGTCGGGCTCGCCGACCAGGACCGGCTGGAAGCGCCGCTCCAGCGCCGCGTCCTTTTCGATGTGCTTTCGGTACTCGTCGAGGGTGGTCGCACCGACCGCCCGCAGCTCGCCGCGGGCGAGCATCGGCTTCAGCAGGTTGGCGGCGTCGACGGCGCCCTCGGCTGCCCCCGCCCCGACGATCGTGTGCAGCTCGTCGAGGAAGAGGACAATCTGGCCCTCGGCGTCTTGGACCTCGCTGAGCACGGCCTTCAGCCGCTCCTCGAACTCGCCCCGGTACTTGGAGCCGGCGAGCAGGGCGCCGATGTCGAGTGCGATCACGCGGCGGTCGCGAAGGCTCTCGGGGATGTCTCCGGAGACGATCCGCTGTGCCAGCCCCTCGACGATCGCGGTCTTGCCGACCCCGGGGTCGCCGATTAGGACCGGGTTGTTCTTGGTCCTGCGCGAGAGCACCTGGATCACCCGGCGGATCTCCTCATCGCGCCCGATCACCGGGTCGAGCTTGCCCTTCTCGGCGTCCTCGGTGAGGTCGCGACCGAACTTCTCCAGCGCCTGGACCGTCTCCTCGGGGCTGGGCGAGGTCACCCGGTGCGGGCCGCGGACCTCGGCGATCGCCTTCATCAGGGAGTCGCGGTCGGGGAGGATGTCGGCGACGCCCGAGGCCTTCTCGGCCAACGCCAGCAGGATGTGCTCCGTCGATATGTAGGAGTCGCCGAGCGCCGCCATCTCCTTCTCGGCTCTCTGCAGACTCTTGACCAGCGCCGAGGAGGGACGAACCTCCGGCTCGGCCTCACCGCTCAGCTTCGGCAGTTGCGCGGCGGCATCGGAGGCGCGGCCGAGGACGGCCGGGACGTCGGCGCCGAGCTTGCGCAGCACCGGCGTCACCATCCCGTCGGTCTGCTCGATCAGGGCGACGAGGAGGTGGGCGGGAGCGACCTCGGTGTTGTGATTCTCCGAGGCGATCCTCTGGGCGGAGGCCACTGCCTCCTGGGACTTGATGGTGAAGCGATCGGGTTGCATGGCATCCTCGGGTCTAGGTCTGGTTGCTGAGTCGGCTCGCGGCCCAGGCTCCGGCGCCCGCGGCGGCGGCTGCGGAGAGGGCCCCGAGCACTCCGGCGCGATTGAGGTCCTCGCCGCGGGCCGTGGCGAGGCCGAAGGAGAGCGCGTCTCCGGCGTCCACCGCCGCGCCCGCGATGCACGCCCTAAGCAGCGCCTCGCGCTCGTCGCGGGCGGCGATCGCGAGGCCCCCGAGGGCGATGTCACGGCCTCCGGCCAGCTTCGCAAGCGCCCGCCCCGATGGGTCGGTCTCGGGAAAACCGAGCGCGCGCAGTGCCGGGCGGGTCGCGAACATCGCCCCGACTCCGATTGCGGTCCGCCCCGCGGCGACGGCGAGGGTGACCGCCCGCGCCCCGGGGTCGGGTCGATCGTGGCGGCGTCTCATGCCCCGGCCTCCTCCGCCGGGGGGCGCTCGACCCGAACCCTGATGCTGCGGCCTGCAGGCGAGGGCGAGGGCTCGTAGGCTCCGTAGGGCACGATCTCGGGCTTCAGGGAGCGCCGCACCTGCTCGATCTCCTTCGCCATCTCCCGCTCGATCTCGTCGGCCCGCGCCCGCATCCGTTCGAGCTCCGTGCGCATCTCCTCCACCCGCCGCTCCATCTCCAGCACGGTCTCGACGCCGGCGAGGTTGAGGCCCTCCTCGGAGGTCATCTGCTGGATGCGGCGCAGCCTGTCGACGTCGCGCTGGGAGTACAGGCGGGTGTTCTTGGGGGAGCGCTTGGGGGCGATCAGGCCCCGCGCCTCGTACATCCGCAGGGTCTGGGGGTGCATCTCGGCGAGCTCGGCGGCGACCGAGATCATGAAGACGCCGCGCTCGGAGTCGATCGTCGTCTCGATCGTCCGCCGCGTCACCCGGGTCGCCCTGCGCTTGGGGGAGGCGCTCACGATTCAGCGTCCGCCTTCGCGGTGCGCGCGGCCGAATCGCGAATCAGCCCTTCCCGGGGGTCATGCCCGTTGAACGCCCGCTCGAGTTGCTCGACTGCCTGGCGCTGCTCGTCGCTGAGGTCCTTCGGGATCTCGATCACCAGCCGGTAGCGGATGTCGTGGCGCCCGCGGCCCCCGGTCCGCGGGGGTCCCTCGCCGCGGAGCCGCTGGATCGTTCCGTGCTGGGTTCCGGCCGGGACCCTGATCCGCTTCGTCGCCCCCAGCGTCGGCACCTCGACCGTCCCGCCGCCGATCGCCTCGGCGATCGTGATCGGGACGGTCACCTCGAGGTTGCCGTCGTCGAGTTGCTTGAAGACGGGCGAGGGAGTGACGCGGGTGGTGACGAAGAGGTCGCCGGCCGGACCGCCCCGGGGCCCGGCCTCACCGCGCCCGGCGAGGCGGATCCGGGTGCCGTCCTTGACCCCGGCCGGGACGTTGACCTTGTAGCGCTTTGTCTGATGGGTCAGGCCGGAGCCGCCACAGGTGGTGCAGGGGTGCTCGATGACCTGTCCCGCGCCTCCGCAATGCGGACACGGCTGGCTGATCGAGAAGAAGCCCTGGCTCTGGGCATCGACACCGCGGCCGTCGCAGTTCGGGCAGGTGATCGGCCTCGTGCCCGGCTCGGCGCCGCTGCCGCCGCAGCTGCGGCAGCGCTCCGCCTTGGGGACCGTGACCGGAATCTGGGCGCCATCGACCGCCTGCTGAAACGAGATTCGCACCTCGGTCTCGAGGTCGCGTCCGGGGACCTGGCGCGGCTCGCGGCTGCCGCCTCCCCGAAAGATGGTGGAGAAGATGTCTCCAAGGTCGGAGGGGAAGCCGCCGGCACCGGGCCCCGCGCCTCCCCCGGGTCCTCCGAAGCCGCCGAACATCCCGCCGGAGTCATAGCGCTTGCGCTTCTCGGGGTCAGAGAGCGTGTCGTAGGCCTCCTGGACCTGCTTGAAGCGCTCCTCGGCCTTTGGGTCGTCGGGGTTTCGGTCGGGGTGGAACTCGCGCACCAGCTTGCGGTGTGCCTTCTTGATCTCGTCGTCGGATGCCTTCTTCGAGACCCCGAGCACCTGGTAGAAGTCCTCAGCCATCGCCGCGCCTACTCGCTCACCACCACCCGCGCCGGGCGCAGGAGGAGGTCGTCGAGGCGGTAGCCCTTCTGCATCACCTCGAGGATCCGGCCGGAGTCGATCCCCTCGGCGGGCCGCGTCTGCAGGGCCTCGTGCCAGGCAGGGTCGAAGGGCTCTCCGATCGGTCCGAATGCCTCGACACCCGAGCGCCGAAGCCCGGCCAGCAGGTCGCGGTAGGTGAGCACGCAACCCTGCTCCAGCACCCCCTCGACCTCGACCTTGCCGTCGAGCGCCGCCGCCGGATCCATCCCGGCCGCCTCGATCGCGCGCTCGAGGTTGTCGACGACGCTGATCGCCTCGCGCGCCATCTCGGCCTTGCCGCGGATCGCGGCAGCGCTCGTCTCAGCGGCCATCCGCTTGCGGTAGTTCTCGAAGTCGGCACGGGTGCGCTGCGCCAGCTCGAGGTAGGAGTCGCGCTCGCGCTTGGTCTCGTCGAGGAGTTCGTCGAAGTCGTGCTCGACCTCGACTGCGGCCGCCTCGTCGGCCTCGACCGCACTCGTCTCGTCGAGCTCGACCTCAGCTGCCTCGTCAACCTCGGCGGCGGCCGCGCCGTCCCTCTCTGGCCCCGCCTCCACTACTTCTCGTCCTCCACGACCTCGGCGTCGACGACCTCCTCGTCAGAGTCGGCGGATGCGCCGTTTCCGGAGGCCCCCTCGGCCGCCTGCTGCTCCTGGGCGGCCGCATAGACCTGCTCGGAGACCTTGTGGAAGGCGGCCTGCAGCGCCTCTGTCTTCGCCTCGATCTCGGCGGTGTCGTCGGAGGCGAGCGAGTCGTTGAGCGCCGTTATCGCGGCTGTGATCTCGTCCTTCGACCCCTCGTCGACCTGATCGCCGAGGTCGGCAAGCTGCTTCTCGGCCTGGTAGGCGGCGTTCTCGGCCACGTTGCGGGCCTCGGCCAGCGCGCGCTGCTTGAGGTCGTCCTCGGCGTGGGATTCGGCGTCCTTGATCATCTGGCTGATCTCGGCCTCGTCGAGGCCGGAGCCGGCCTTGATCTCGATCTTCTGCTCCTTGCCGGTTCCGTGGTCCTTGGCCCCGACGCTGAGGATGCCGTTGGCGTCGATGTCGAAGGTGACCTCGATCTGCGGCATTCCGCGCGGCGCCGGCGGGATCCCGGTGAGCTGGAACTTGCCCAGGCTCTTGTTGTAACCGGCCATCTCGCGCTCGCCCTGGAGCACATGGATCTCGACCGAGGGCTGGTTGTCCTCGGCGGTCGAGAACGTCTCCGACTTGCGCGTCGGGATCGTCGTGTTGCGCTCGATCAGCTTCGTCATCACGCCTCCCTTGGTCTCGATGCCGAGGGTCAGGGGGGTGACGTCGAGCAGGAGCACGTCCTTGACATCGCCGGCCAGGACTCCCGCCTGGATCGCGGCGCCGACGGCGACGACCTCATCGGGGTTGACGCCCTGGTGCGGCTCGGATCCGGTCAGCTCGGTGACCCGCTCGCGCACCGCCGGCATCCGGCTCATGCCGCCGACGAGGACGACGTGGTCGATGTCGGCGTCGCCGGCGTCGGCGAGCGCCTGCTTGACCGGATCGACGATCCGCTCCAGCAGATCAGCCGTCAGCTCGTTCAGCTTCGAACGGCTGAGCTTGAGGTCGAGGTGCTTGGGCTGCCCCTCGACCGCGGTGATGAAGGGAAGGTTGATCTGAGTCTCCTGGGTCGATGAGAGCTCGATCTTCGCCTTCTCGGCAGCCTCGTAGAGACGCTGCAGGGAGTTCTTGTCCTGGGCGAGGTCGACGCCCTGGTCGCGCTTGAACTCGGCGACCAGCCACTCGACGATCGCCTTGTCCCAGTTGTCGCCGCCGAGGTGGTTGTCACCGGCGGTCGACTTGACCTCGAAGACGCCGTCGCCGATCTCGAGGACCGAGACGTCGAAGGTGCCGCCACCGAGGTCGAAGACGAGGATCGTGTGGTCGGTGGCCTCCTTGTCGAGGCCGTAGGCGAGCGAGGCGGCGGTCGGCTCGTTGATGATCCGCTTGACCTCGAGGCCGGCGATCTTGCCGGCGTCCTTGGTCGCCTGGCGCTGGTCGTCATTGAAGTAGGCGGGGACCGTGATCACCGCGGCGTCGACGGTCTCGCCGAGCTTCGCCTCGGCATCGGCCTTCAGCTTCTGCAGGATCATCGCCGAGATCTCCGGGGGCGAGTACTGCTTGCCGCGCACGTCGACGCGGACATCCCCGTTGGGTCCCGCCTCGACCTCGTAGGGGACGATCGTCTCCTCCTCCTTGACCTCGGCCTCCTTGCGGCCCATGAAGCGCTTGATCGAGAAGATCGTGTTCTCGGGGTTCATCACCGCCTGGCGCTTGGCGACGGTGCCGACCAGGCGCTCGCCCGAGTCGGTGAAGGCGACCACCGAAGGCGTCGTCCGCCCACCCTCGGCATTCTCGAGCACGCTCGGCTCACCGCCATCGAGCACGGCTACGCACGAGTTGGTGGTTCCAAGGTCAATTCCGATTGTCTTTCCCACTGCTTCAGTCCTCCAAGGTTGTATGTGATTCCTGCCTCAAAAAATCTAAGTGAGAGTATGGCAGATTCATCGCGGCAATTCAAGCGCGCCCACGCAGTCCGGCCCGCCCCCTGAACGAGCGGGGCGGGCCGGAGGGACTCTGGGGATCTGCCTCCTTAGGGGAGGATCCGCAGGGTGCTGAAGATCCCGGCGTGGTCGGAATCCCAGTAGCCGTTGACCGGCGAGCGGCCGGTGACGGCGGAGTTGACCAGCTTCACCTTGGCCGGGTCACGGGTCATGATGTGATCGACCTGGTGGTCGAAATCGCTGACGCTCCCCAGGTTTGAGGTGAGGATGCTGGTCTTGAGGCAGCAACCGAGCGGCTTGTCGGTGCTGCGCTCGCGGAACCCCGCGCCCTTGAGCGCGTTGTAGGCGAGCCTGTCGCCTCCGGTGACGGTGTCGTCGTCGGAGTTGAGGTCCCCGACCAGGACCACCGGCAGGCCCGTCTTCGCCGGGCCACTGCCCTGGAAGAGCTCCTTCGCCTGCGCCTCGCGCACAGCGGTGTCACCGAACGCCTCGAAATGGGTGTTGATGAACCTGAACGTCGGGCTCTTGCCGACCTTGACGTTGATACTGAGCCAGCCGCGCGTCACCGGAACGGGAATTCCGGAGATCGTCGGCGAGTAGAGGGTCTTGTAGTGAGCGGTCTTGATGCCGCTGACCTTGATCCCGGCGCCGACGCGGGCGAGGATCGCGTCGCGCATCGTCAGGCGCCCGTCGATCTCACCGCCGAGAGTGCCGGTGGTGGGGTTGTTGTCCAGATCGCCGGGAGCCTCGAAATCGAACTCGTCCTTCGACTCGATCAGCTTGTAGCGCTTCTGACCCTTGTTGAGTTGGTCGAGCAATAGCTTGATGTAGTCGTACCTGACCGTGGTCGCGGTACACAGCCCCGATCCACAGCCACCGGCCAGGGCGGCGGGGATATTGACAGCACCGGTTCGCCAGAGGGCGGCTTCCTGGAGGCCGACCAGGTCCGGGCTCTTCGCGAGGATCTCCTTCGCCAGGCCCTTCGCCCGCACGCGGAACTTGTTGGTGTCCACGTCGCGCAGGATCTGTCCGTTCTTGCTGACGAAGTCGGCAAGGCTGGTGGCTCCGATCGCCGGCCCGAGGTCGGCTCCGAGGTAGAGGTTGCGCGACATCACGCTGACCTCGGCCCCCTTCGGCTTCTTCGGCTTCGCCTGGGCGACCCCGGGCAGGGCCATCAGAAGGCTTCCCGCGAGCGCCAGCAGTCCGGCTGCGACGAAGCGGCTTCGCCCGGAGCGCCGGGCGTCGTTGACTGAGTTACTCAAGTTGGACTCCTCTCTGTTGGTCATCGCAAGGAAAACCGCCCCCGCAGCCTGAAGTTGCGCTCCCCGCCCCGCGCCGGGCCTAACCCTGGCCGGCGACGGTGGCGACGAACTCGGCCACCTCGTTGGCCTGCTGGCCGGTGATGATTCCGGCCGGCATCCGGCCCGGGGTGCCGCCGTTGACGCCGTTGCCGATCGCGTTCAGGACGCGTCCCCTGGTCGCCGCGATCGTCTGCTTCGCGGTCGGTCCCGACGGCGGCCCCGACGGGGCCAGCAGGTTGTCGAGGTCGGGGCCAAAGTTCCCGTCTGTTCCGGCGGCGTAGAGGGTGTGGCAGGTGCCGCAGTTGGTGACGAACAGCGTCTTGCCCTTGTCGAGGCCGGCTGGGACCGAGCGCGAGCCCTTGTTGGGGTCGCCGCTGGCGCTGAATGCCCACACGGGGATCACGACCGCCACGATGGCGACGAATATCCCGAAGATTACGAACGGCCGCTTGCTCATCTTGTTCACCGGCGGAGGGGCTCCGCGGCGGCCCGGATACTACCTGCCCCCGCCGTCCAGTTGCGCCCCCTCAGGCACCGCGCGTCCGGTAATGGGGACACATCCGCCGCAGCGCGCACTCGCCGCATCGCGGCTTCGGGCGGCAGACCTCACGGCCATGGCGGATCAGATTCATGTGGAACTCGTAGGCGTCTGCGGGGTCGGTGATCGCGAGCATCTCATCGTGGGCCTCGGGGAACGGGGCGTTGGGCCGGAAGAGCCCGAGCCTGCCCCCCACCCTGTGCACGTGGACGTCGACGGGGATCTCGGGGATCCCCCAGGTGAAGATCTGGATGCACGCGGCTGTCTTCGGTCCGACCCCGGGTAGCGAGGTGAGGAAGCCCATCGCCTCCGTCCGCGGTGCCGCCTCGAGCCAGTCGAGGTCCATCGGATCGCCGAGCAACTCGAGGACCGCCTGAATCCGCGGAGCCTTCTGCTTCGAGAGGCCGCCCGGCCGGATCGCCTCCTCGACCTCCTCGACCGGGGCGTCACGCACCGCCTCCCAGGACTCGAAGCGCTCCTTCAGCCGCGAGAAGGCGCGGTCGCGGTTCCTGTCGTTGGTGTTCTGGGAGAGGATCGTCCGCACGAGCTCGTCGATCGGCTCCCGGTGAGGAGCCCCGACCGGCCGGCCGTACATCTCCCGCAGCCGGTCGCGGATCGCCAGCACCCTCCGCCGGGGAGGCCTGCGCCACCCCGCAGCGCCCCTCCCCCCACTCCTGACTTCCGACTTCTGCCCCCGTTTCGTCACTGCGCACCCCAGGAGGCGCAGGCCGCCGATCCGGCGGCGGTCGCGGCGGGGAGCGCCTCCGCCGCCCGGTCGGCCTCCCAGCCGGTCGCCTCGAGGCCCGCTGCCAAAGCCCCCATGAACGCATCGCCGGCGCCCAGCGGCGCCACCACGTCTACCCGCGGCGAGCCGACCTCCCCTGATGCGGCGCCGCGCATCACGGCACCCCCCGGCCCGAGGGTGACGACTGCGATACGGGCTCCGAGCCCGCACAGCGCCGACGCGGCGGAGGCGGGGTCGTCGATCGCTGTCATCAGCCTTGCCTCCTCGCGGTTGACGCGGACACAGAAGGCGCCGTCGCAGAGCTCGCGGCAGAGGCTGACCGGGGTCTCGAGGGCTTCCCAGCGGTTGGGTCGGATGTTCGGGTCGAAGAGGAGCGGGACACCCCGATCGAGTGCCTCGCGCCGCGCCTGCAATGTCAGCCTGCGCTCGGGCTCACCGACCAGCGTGTTGGAGTTGAAGACCAGCGCGCTCGCCTCCGCCATCGCCTCGGAGAGGTAGCGGCCGCCGGAGCGCATCGTCTCGCCGATTCCCTGCCCGTAGACGGCGAAGGTCGGCTCGCGGTCGGCGCCGAAGGTGACGATCGCGAGCGGCGTCGGCACGCCGCTGACCGTGGGCATCCAGCCGCAGTGGACGTCTTCGGCCTCGAGGCCGCGGCGCAGCCACCGGCCCCAGGCATCGTCCCCGACCCCCCCGAGCAGCGCCGCGTCCCCACCGGCGCGGGCGATGGCCACCGCGGTGTTCGCGAGCGCCCCACCGCGGTGCGGAACGAAGGCGTCGGCGTCCTCGGCGCGCTCGAGCTCGCGCTCGCAGACCAGATCGACGATCGCCTCGCCGAGACAGACGATGGT
Source organism: uncultured Actinomycetes bacterium (assembly GCA_963781345.1). Taxonomy (GTDB): domain Bacteria; phylum Actinomycetota; class Thermoleophilia; order Solirubrobacterales; family 70-9; genus JBBRHQ01. The sequence goes on along the minus strand of CAWAFQ010000013.1, from coordinate 230,031 downwards.
CACCGTGGCGCTCCCGGCCTGCGTTCAGAGATCACAGAGCCGGACCCTATTCAAAGCGTTCACTACCCCTTTACAATTGGAGATCTGTGCCCAGAGCCGTCTCTTATATAGGGGAGAAGCTCCCGCGAGGATGGCCGGATGTCTTCCGCCAGCTTGGTCTCTTCGTGCTGGCCGACATCTGTTACGAGACCGTGCGCGGAGTCGCCGACGGTCAGGAGCAGGTCGCCTTCATCAACGGCCAGCAGGTGATCGATCTGGAGCGCTCGACCCACACCTTCTTCGAGCCGAGCTTCCAGGCGTTCTTCACACCGGCCCAGTGGGTGATCGACTTCGCCAACCAGATCTACCTCAACAGCCAGTTCGCGATCACGATCGCCTTCCTCGTCTGGCTCTACCTCTTCCGCAATGACGCTTTCTATTTTGTTCGCAACATGTTCATGGCGGCAATGGCCTTTGCGCTGATCGGCTACACGCTCTTCCCGACCGCGCCGCCGCGGCTCTATCCCCAGTACGGCTTCGTCGACACGATCACCGACTTCTCCAACGTCAATCACGACTCGGCCCTGGTCAAGGTCTTCATCAACCCCTACGCGGCGGTGCCGAGCATGCACTGCGCCTTCGCGATGATGATCGGCGTCTCCGGCTTCCGGGTCAGCCGCCACTGGTTCACACGCGCCTTCTGGGTGCTGTGGCCGGCGCTGGTCGTCTGGGTCGTCGTCGTCACCGCCAACCACTACTGGGTCGACGCCGCCCTCGGCTGGATGGTCGCCGCCGCCTCGGCCTTGGTCGCCACCCGGCTCGCCCTCGTCAGGCCCGACCTCTGGGCGTGGCGCTTCCGCACGCGCGAAGCCGAGGCCTGACCCGAGGTAGCGCGCTCGCGCGGCCGGGCGCCGATGATCTAGCCTGACGATGATGGAATCTTCGGCGCCCCCGAGGGCACCCGGCGGCGGGCGCGACGGCCGCCACGCCCGCAACGGACAGGAGTTCCGCGACTACGCCCGGGATCGGCTGATCGAGTCGCGGCTGACGCCGAACGCGATCTCGATGGTCGGCCTCGTCCTCAATCTCGCCGCCGCGGTGCTCGTCACCCAGCGCCTCTTCTTCTGTGCCGGCCTCGCCTTCATCTTCGGCTCGATCATGGACACGCTCGACGGCCGCTACTCGCGGATGTCGGGCAAGGGGTCGCTCTTCGGCGCCTTCCTCGACTCGACCCTCGACCGGGTCGAGGAGGGTGTAGTGCTCGCCGCGGTCGCCGGCTACTTCGCCGCGACCGGCGACGACTTCGCCGCCGCGATGTGCGTGATCGTCGTCCTCGGCTCGCTCATGGTCTCCTACACCCGCGCCCGGGCGGAGGCCCTCGGGGTCGAGTGCAAGGTCGGCTTGGCGACCCGGCCGGTGCGCGTGGTGATACTTTCGATCGGCTTGCTTTTCGCAAAGGGCGCTGGGCTCGGGGATTTCGAGTTGCTGGCGCCGGCGATCTACGTGATGGCCGTCCTCACCTGGATCACCGTGGTCCAGCGCGTCTGGCATGTCCGCAACGAGCTCGCCAGAGAGGCGCCCCCAAACAGCGCGGATGACGAATGAGATGTGACCAACCTGTAACCAGAACGGGCCTGGGGTGTGGTTTCCCTCCCAGCCTGATCCAGGAGGAATCGCGACTTCATGAGCAAGACAAACGGAACTAGCGGCCACGGCAACGGTGCAGCAGGTACGGACGAGAAGGTCCGCGTCGCGATCGTCGGCGTCGGCAACTGCGCAAACGCTTTCATCCAGGGCGTCGAGTACTACAAGGACGCCGACCCCTCAGAGCAGGTCCCGGGCCTGATGCACGTCGACCTCGGCGGCTACCACGTCCGCGACATCGAGTTCGTCGCCGCCTTCGACATCGACGCCGAGAAGGTCGGCAAGGATCTTTCCGAGGCGATGTGGTCGGGTCAGAACAACACGATCAAGTTCGCCGACGTCGAAAAGGTCGGTGTCAAGGTCGAGCGGGGCATGACCCACGACGGCCTCGGCAAGTACCTGAAGGAGAAGATCACCAAGGCTCCGGGGGAGACCGCCGACATCGTCGGCATCCTCAAGGAGACGAGGGCCGATGTCGTCGTCTGCTACCTGCCGGTCGGCTCCGAGGAGGCGACGAAGTGGTACGTCGAGCAGGCCCTGGCGGCCGGCGTCGGCTTTGTCAACTGCCTGCCGGTGTTCATCGCCCGCGAGGACTACTGGGACGCCCGCTTCCAAGAAGCGGGGCTGCCGATCATCGGCGATGACATCAAGTCCCAGGTCGGGGCGACGATCGTCCATCGCCAGCTGGCTCGCCTCTTCCATGACCGCGGCGTGCTGATGGAGCGCACCTCCCAGCTCAACGTCGGCGGCAACATGGACTTCTACAACATGCTTGAGCGCGAGCGGCTCGACTCGAAGAAGATCTCGAAGACCAACGCCGTCACCTCGATCATGGGCCATGAGCTGCCCGCCGAAGACGTCCATGTCGGCCCCTCCGACTACGTCGCCTGGCTCACCGATCGCAAGTGGGCCCACATCCGCCTCGAGGGCCGCTCCTTCGGAGACGTCCCCCTCAACGTCGAGCTCAAGCTCGAGGTCTGGGACTCGCCGAACTCGGCCGGCGTCGTCATCGACGCGGTGCGGACGATCAAGCTGGCCCTCAACAACGGCGTCTCCGGCCAGCTCGACGGTCCCTCCAGCTACCTGATGAAGTCGCCCCACACCCAGCGCCCCGACGACGAGGCCAGGGAGCGCACCGAGGAGTTCATCGAGAAGTACTCGCGCAAGAACTCGCCGGTCGCCGGCGCCACCGAGGTGGCAGAGAGCGGCGAGACGGCGGAGGCCGAGACCAAGGCCTGACCGCAACGCAGCTCCGCTTCTCCGTTTCAGGTGCCGGCAGGCACGAAGGTCAAGCATCAGGACATTCCTCCATGCCGGCCCCGGCTATGGTGGGGGAGAGTCTTGTCCATGGACCGCAAGGGGAGGCGCTGGCAGGGATGCCCAGATGAGGATGTTTTCGCGGCCTGTGCTCCGGCTGTCGGCATCCCGTGTAGCCCTGGGGATCCTGGGAGGGCTAGGGGCGAGCCTGCTCACTGGCGCCGCTCTGGCCACGCCTGCCTCGGCGGCGGTCGCCATCTCCTTCACGCAGGGAAGCCCGGACACGATGCAGCTGGCGGTCAGTGGCATCAACGAGACCTACAACGTCCAGAACCCCGACACTGGTCCGGGCCAGGACTACACGATCGACACAACCTGCAGCGGTTGCAGCAACAGCACGATCACGGTCGGCCCCAGCGTCCCGGCGGGACTCTGCACCCCCGCCAGCGGGACCACCGTCGTCTGCGGCCCGGCCGAGCCCGGCGACTCTGCGTACCGGCTCAAGTTGACCAATGACGCGACCCGCACGATGGACGTCCTGCTTTCCGACAGCGTTCCCAGCGTCACGACCTTCTCGTTCCCCGCTCCGGTCATCGTCAACGCAGATGCCGCGGCCACCGTCCGCAACCTGACCGGCACCGACCTGACCTTCAACGGTGGCGGTGGCGGGGATACCTACGCGATGGGAACGGGCATCGACCTGGTGCACGGCGGCGGCGGCGTAGACACCGTCAGCTACGCGAATGGCGGCTGCGCGACGGTGACCCTCGACGGTGTCGCCAACGACACGCAGAGTTGTGGCGGTGCTCCGGGCACGTTCGAAAACGTTTTCAACGATGTCGAGAACGTCACAGGCGGCCCCGGGATCGACACGATCACCGGCAACGCAGGCCCCAACGTGCTCAGTGGCGGCGGTGCAAAGGATGTCCTCGACGGGGGCGAGGGCACCAACGTCCTGCACGCCGATTCCGGTGGGGCTCTGATGCAGGGCGGCCTCGGCAACGATACCTTCGACGGCGACCCGGGCGGCGGCGGCGACGTCTCCTACGCCAACCATCCCGTCGGGATCGTGGGGGTCACTCTCAACGGTGTCGCCGACGACGGCGTCCTCGGCTCCGAGTCCGACAACCTCGACGCCGACATCACCAAGATCACCGGCAACAATGTCGTCAACCTCCTGGACGGCAGCGCCGCCACCTTCGCGGTGACGCTGATCGGCGGTGACGGCCCAGACACTCTGACCGGCTCGGACGGCAGCGACTCGATCGACGGAGGTGGTGGAGCCGACACGATCAACGCCGGTCTCGGCAACGACGTCGTCACTCCCGGCCCGGGTACCGACATCTACAACGGCGGCGGCGGGTCGGGGGATAGGCTCGACTACTCGGGTGACGCGGGCGGGATGAATCTCAGCATCAACGACGGAACCAATGACGGCGAGGGCGGCCTTGAGAACGTTGGTGCGACCTTCGAGAACCTCTTCGGCGGGTCCGGCGACGACACGCTCACCGGGGACGTGAACGCGAACACGTTGGCGGGCAACGGCGGCACCGACACGATTGACGGCAAGGGCGGCGCGGACCTGATTGTCGGCGACCCGGTGCTGGGGCCCGACGGGAAGTGCGATCTGCTCCGTGGTGGTGCCGGAAACGACAGCTTCAACATCCCCTTCGACACAGGCTGCAACACGACTCTCGACTATTCTGACCACCTCGCCGCCGTGACGATCAGCCTCAACAGCGCCGCGTCTCCGCAGCTCGTTGCGACCGGCGAGACGGACACCTTCGCCGGCAACTTCGTCGACGTGATCGGCACAGCCCAGCCCGACACCATCGCTGTCAGCAACGCAGGGGGACCGCACACACTGACCGGCGGCCTCGGCAACGACACACTGAGCGGCGCGCCCGGGGGTGCCGACGCCTCGAGCTACGCCGATCGCGCCGTGCCCGTAGCTGTCGACCTCGACGGGGTCAACGACGACGGCCAGGTCGGCGAGGCCGACATCCTCTCCAACATCGACAACCTGATCGGCGGCAGCGCCGCCGACACGCTGACCGGCGACGTCGGTGACAATGTGCTCACCGGCGGCCTCGGCAACGACGTTCTCGGGGGCGGGCCGGGCGGAAGCGACACCGCCTCCTACGCGGAGCGCTCGGTCCCGGTCAGCGCGGATCTCGACGGCGTCAACGACGACGGCCAGGCCGGCGAGGCAGACACCCTGACCGCCATCGACAACCTCGTGGGCGGCAGCGCCGCCGACACGCTGGCCCTGGGCTCATCTCCGGGGAAGCTGATCGGCGGCGACGGCGGCGACACGCTCGGCGCCGGCAGCGCCGGCGGCTCGGCGATCGACGCCGGCAACGGCGACGATAGCGTCGAGGCCCGCAACTCGGCCGCCGACACGATCGCCTGCGGCGCGGGAGTCGACCCCGTCAGGGCTGACGCGGTCGACATCCTCGCTACCGACTGCGACCGCCAGGACACGACGGCACCCCAGACCAGCATCTCCGGGTCACCGAAGGCGAAGGTGACCTCGAAGCGCCGCCGGGTGAAGGTGAAGTTCACCTTCAAGTCCTCCGAGCCGGGCGCGAGCTTCGATTGCAAGCTCGACAAGGGCAGCTTCCGCTCCTGCAAATCCCCGTTCCGCAAGAGTGTGGGGCGGGGGAAGCACACCTTCAGCGTGCGGGCGACCGATGCCGTCGGCAACGTCGACTCGACCCCGGCGGTTCGCAGATGGAGGGTCATCGCGCCTAAGCGGCGTTGAGACCCTCTGGGCTGAGCCCGCACTGAGCCTGCCGAGTTCAGGCCGCCGTGCGCTCCCAGCGAAGCGGGTCGGTTCCGGCAATCGGCGCGGCCTCCCCCGTCTTCGCCAGGTGGTCGAGATAGGCGAGCGATAGCTGCAGGCCCAGCGTCGCGGTCGCCGGATTGAGGTTCTCGCGGCCGATCAGGTCGGGGACGGTCTCGAATGCGGTCTTCGGCCCCGAGGCGAGTGAGGCCCGGATCCGCTCGGTCTGCTCGGCGACCAGCTCACGGTAGGCGGCGACCTTCCCCCGGGTGTCGCGGAACGGCCTGCCGTGACCGGCGAGGCAGAGGTCCGTCTCCAGTCCCTCGACCACGGTCAGGCTGTGGAGGAACTCGCCGACCGGGTCCTGCGTGTGGCCCTGGTCGTAGAAGACCGTGACCCGTCCCAGCAGGTGGTCGCCGGAGATCATCAGGCGGCGCTCCGGCTGATGGAGGACCACATGAGAGGGCGCATGACCGGGCGTCTCGTAGACCTGCCAGGCGCCGAGGTCGGTCTCGACCTCGACTCCCGGCACGAGGTCGCGATCGGGGGCGAGGATCCCGTCGATCCCGGTCTCGGCGCCGCGGCGGCTGCTCTCGTAGCGCTCCAGCGCCCAGCCCGGGACTCCGCTCTGGCGGGCGACCTCGAGCCTGCGGTCGAGCGCTGCGTCGGGATCGTCGATGAGGCGGCGAATGTGCTCCCAGGCGGGGTGGATCCAGAGCTCGCATCCGGCCTCCTCGACGATCGGCGTAGCGAGGCCGCAGTGGTCGACGTGAGCATGCGTGCAGACCACGAGCTTGATGTCGCCGATCCCGAAGCCGGCCTGGGCGAGTGCCAGCTCGAGCTGGCGCAGGCGTCCCTCGCCGCCGATCCCGGTGTCGAACAGAACCACCCCGTCGCCGGCCGCGATCGCGAACGCGTTGCCGTGGGGAACCCCGGGCCAGGGCAGCGGCAGGCGCAGGCGCCAGACACCGGGCAGGATCCGGTCGGTGCGGGCGAGCTCGGCGTTCGTGGTCATTGGCGGATGCTGGCAGACGCCGGCCGGGCTCGGCGCAAGCCCTGTCCAAACCAGGCCCAGGCCTGGCCTATGCTGCTGCGGTGCCATCCGGTGAGCCCCTGCGGATAGTCCAGGTGTCCCCCCATCCGTGGGGCGCCCGCCATGAGGTCAACGAGTTCGTCGCGCGCACCTCGGCCGAGCTCGCGCGGCGCGGCCACCGGGTTCTGATCCTGGCGCCGTCGGACTCGCGCGCCGCGGTGCGCGAGTCGCGGGCGGCGATAGCCGCTGCCCGCGATGACGCCGACTCGATCTTCGGCGACGGTCGCGAGCCCCGTCTGCTCGCGGTCGGCGGTGGCGTTCCCCTGCCCCACGGCCCCCGGCCGAGGCCCGCCCCGGTGCCGGTTGACGCCAGTCGTGCCCTGGAGGCGCTGCTCGGCGCCGCCCGGCTCGACATCGTCCACGTCCACGAGCCCTTCGCGCCGAGCGTCTCCTCGACCGCGCTGCGCCACTCCTACTCGCTCAACGTCGGGACCTTCCACGAGCCGCAGGAGCGGCTGCTCTCGACGCAGGTGGCGCGGCCGCTGGTCGAGATCTTCTTCGGTCGCCTCGACGTGCGCACGGTGACCTCCGAGGTCACCGGAGATTTGCTCGGGCGCTACTTCCCCGGCAGCTACGACCTGGTCCGCCCCGGCGCCGATGCGGTCTCACCCGCCACCGCGCGCGGCAAGGGCCCGCTGCGCATCCTCTTCGCGCTCGAGGAGGAGCGCGGGGCGCTGCGCCTGTTCCTGCGAGCGCTGCGCCGGCTTCCGGCCGGCCTCGACTGGCGGGCGACGGTCTGCTCGCCGGATGAGGCCGATCCGGCGTCCCTGCGGATCTCGCGGAAGTTGCGCGAGCGCGTCGACGTGGTCGGCCAGGCCGATGGCGCTGAGGTGGACCTACTCGCGGCGAGCGACGTGGTCGTCGCGTCCTCCGGCGGCCCGATGCCCGCGCCCGGGGTGATCCGCCGCGCGCTCGCCGCCGGCGCGGTGCCGGTCGTCTCCAGGCTCCCGATCTACTCGGAGCTGGTTGCCGAAGGGGAGCTCGGGCCGATGTTTCCACCCGGTGATGCCGACACTCTCGCCGGACAGCTGGCGCGCCTCGGCGCGGACCGCACCGCGCTCGAGCGGATGCGTCGCCGGGCACGGGCGGGCGGCGCGGTCCGCAGCTGGTCCGATGTCGCCGACGACTTCGAGGCGCTCTACACGGGCGTCACCGCGCTTCGCCACGCGCCCGCGGGCGATCCCCAGGTCCGCCGCCGGATCTCGCGCCGGGCGCTGATCGAGGTCGACCTGCACATGCACACCGACCACTCCCCGGACTGCGCGACGCCGGTCGAGGTCCTGCTCGAGACCGCCCGCGATCGTGGGCTCGGGGCGATCGCGATCACCGACCACAACGTGGTCTCGGGCGCGCTCGCGGCCCGCGAGATCGCCGAGGATATGGACGGTCTCAAGGTGATCGTCGCCGAGGAGGTGAAGACGGCGGAGCAGGGGGAGGTGATCGGTCTCTTCCTCACCGAGAAGATCGCGCGGGGGATGACGATGGCGGAGACGATCGCCGAGATCCGCCGCCAGGGCGGGCTCGTCTACGTCCCCCACCCCTTTGACCGCCTGCACTCGGTGCCCGACTACGAGCACCTCCTCGGCATGGTCGAGGAGATAGACATCCTCGAGGTCTTCAACCCGCGGGTGGCGCTGACCGCTTTCAACGAAGAGGCAGAGCGATTCGCCGCCAAATACCGGATCGTCGCCGGCGCCGGTTCGGACAGCCATGTGGCCCAGGGCCTCGGCAGCGTCCGCCAGCGGATCCACGACTTCGACGGACCGCAGGAGTTCCTCGAGGCGATGCGCGACGCCGACATCACCCGCAAGCACAAGAACCTCGTCTATGTCCAGGCCCTGAAGTTCCTCCAGACCACCGGCCGCCCGAAGGCGCCCAAGCGCACCGTCCCGGACCCGAAGCCGGTCCGCGGCGGCCGTCCGAGGGGGGCGGGGAGGCGCAGACCGGCGAGCAAGAGCTGATGCAGGAGGGCCGTCGCGAAGGAGCCGCGCCCGAGCCGTCAAAGAGATCGCGGACGATGCCGGCGACCGACGACGAGATCAGAGAGAAGTACCTCGAGCGCGCGATCCGCGAGCTCAACCAGCTGACCCGCGAGCTGCAGGAGTGCGAGTACTGCCCCCGGGGCAAGCTGATGCCCGTGCTCGGCTCCGGCCATCCCCAGGCCGACATCATGATGCTCAAGCACGCCCCGACCGCCTCGGAGATCGAGGAGGGTGTCGCCTTCTACGGGCGCGCCGGCAATGCTCTGATGAAGAGCTTCAAGCGCCTCGGCATCGACCCCCTGGTCGTCTACGGCACTCTCTGCGTCAAGTGCCCTATCGCCGACCCCGGGCTCGCTGCCGATGAGTGCATCGCGCGGCTCCTCGAGGAGATCGCGATCGTGCAGCCGAAGATCGTCGTCGTCATGGGCGAGCCGGCACTGAACGTGCTCAACCTCCAGAACATCCCCCTCTCTCGACCGCTCGAGCCAAAGCAGGGCGAGGTCCAGGCCCTGACCGCGACGATCGATGCGCTCTACGTGCCAGACATCGACGATTCGCTCGACGAGGAGGGCGCCAAGCAGCGCTTCTGGCGCGCCTTCCGCATGCTTGGCGACTGGTACGACGAGCTGCCGCCTTACTGAGGGTGGCACACCACGCGCACTAACTCGGTGAGATCGTCTACGCGGATGCCGCTGGTCGCAGAGTCGAGCGAACGTAGAGGTGCTGGCGGCGCTTCGGATCGCGTGAGATCGAGCCGCCGCCGGTGACCCGGGCCGAGTAGCCGTCCGGGTACTGGATCTTGGGGACGAAGATGTCGGTGAAGCCGCGGCGGAAGCTGCCCTTGCCGTTGGCTCGCTTTCGGGTGTAGAGAAGCTTGAACACTCGGGTGCTCGGGTCGAAGCTGAAGCTCTCCGGGGTGCCGGCTATCGCCTGGGGGTAGGGGCGGGCGAGGGCCTTCAACTTGGCATGGAAAACGTTCGAGCCGCGGGGCGGGCGGCGCAGGTCCTTGACTACCGCCTGGGTGTCGCCGGGGCCCTGGGTCGTCGGGTCGTCGCAGCCGCAGTAGTGCCACTCCTGCCAGGAGACCATGTGGCGGTCGGCGAAACCGGTGATCCGGTCGAGGATCGAGATGTCGGCGGTGGCGCCGAACTCGGAGAGCATTAGGGCGTCGCCGGTCTTGCGGGCGCGGGCGTCGGCGTTGTCGAAGACGAGGTCCTCGCTCTCGGGGCAGGTCGGCGGAGAGCCCGCGATCAGGCCGGTGAAGCAGTAGTTGTGGAAGCTGAAGCCGAGGTGGCGGCGGCCGAGGTCGGGCAGGTTCGTGTTCGAGTCGAAGTTGAAGAGGACCTGCGGCTCGTAGAAGACGAGGTGGGAGGGGTCGGCCTCGCGGATCTTGGTGATCACCCTGCGATAGAGCGGCGCCAAGCTGGCGCGGTCGAATCTGGGGCAGCCGGAGAGGTTGAAGCAGTCGGCGTACCCCGATCCGGGCCAGGGCTCGTTGAGGATGTCGTAGCCGAGCACGCCGGGATCACCGCTGAAGCTCGTCGCGACGCGCTTCCAGGCGGTACCGAAGCGGCTGATCAGGCCGACCCCCCCGGGGCCGGCGTGATCGGCGTAGAAGTTGTCGAAGGCGCGGTTCAGCCCCGGGCTGGTCAGGTAGGTGGCGGGGAAGCCCGCCAGCGGCTGGGCGGGGAGGCCGTCGTCGAGGACTGCCCAGTCGGGCCAGCCCTCGCCGCTGAAGCGCTCGTTGTAGAGGTCCTGGTGGAAGTCGATGAGCGAGGTGATCCCGCGCTTGGCGAGCATCCGCTCGGTCTCACGCGCTCGGCGGATGTAGCCGTGGTTGATCTTCCCGGGCTGCGGCTCGACCGCCTTATAGATCAGCCCGAGGCGGACGCTGTTGAAGCCGTAGCGGGCGAGGAAGTCGGCGTCGGCGGCGTCGAAGCCGGCCGCGGCCGGCTGGTAGGGCGCCAGCTTGGAGACCATGTTGAGGCCGTGTTGGATGACGACGCGGCCGTCGGCATCGGTTATCCAGCGGCCCGAATTGGAGAGCGGCAGCTGCGGCGAGCGGGGGATCTTGGCAAAGGCCGTGGCTCGGCCGGCACCGGCGCTGGTCTCGGCCGCCGACCCGCCCGCCGGTGCGGCCAGGGCGGCGGAGGCGATCAGGGCGAGCAGCGCGGCCGACGGCCGGCCCCAAACGCCCCAGAAGCCCTCTGTCGCTGTGGTGGCGAGACTCACCCGACCCATTCTGGCAGCGCTCGGGGTCCGGGTAGAAAGCAAGAAGCCCCACCGCGTGAAGGGCGCGGCGGGGCCTCAGCATTGCGAGTGGGGTCTCAGCCCTTGCGGGCGACCTTCTCGCAGTTCTTGGCGACGTGGTCGCGGTGATCGGCCCGGACGCGGTCGTGGCGGCCACGCCCGCAGTTGACCCGGTCACGACGGTTGTCGCGCGACTTGATCAGGTCGTTGCCACCGCTGCCGGCGAGCACGTCTGTGCCGGGGCCGCCGACCAGGGTGTCGTCGTCAGCGCTGCCGGTGACGCTGTCGTCGCCCGCCTGCCCGTTCTCGACGTCGTCGCCGGGTCCGCCGTCGATCGAGTCGTCGCCGGGTCCGCCGTTGAGGTCGTCATCGCCGACCTGCCCGCAGATGTCGTCATCGCCGGAATCGCCGTTGATCTCGTCGTCGCCGGCGTGGCCCTCGATCTGATCGTTGGAGCCGGTGCCCTCGATCTGGTCGTCTGAGCTGCCGCCATCGTCGTCGCCGACATCAGGGCCGCTCTGGCAGCTGGTCGCGTCTGGGCTGTCGTCGGATCCGTTGTCATCCGCTCGCGCCACCGTGATGCCGGCAACGAGCACGCCCACGGCTAGCAGGCTGAGGAGGAGAAGAAGTCTGGCTCTCATGGTTCCCTTTCGGTCGGTTTGGTGCTGGGTGCGCCCACGGCGCCACCAATGACTGAACACAGTCCGCAGGCCTTCGTCACGGTCATTCGCCACCGCGGACCGATGTCCTAGGGATTTGTGGGTCAGCGACGCGCGGTGCGTAGGCGACGCGCCGTGGGTGGAAAACCCAGAGGATCCCTAGGGTGCGGCCGCGGCCGCTAGCGCGGTCATCGCCTCGACCTCGGCGCTGGCAAGGCCGCGGAGGACGACCGTGTCGAGCGCCTCGTAGGCGGCGAGCTCGGCCCCGGCGGAGACGCGGTCAGCGGCCGCTCATTCGCGCTCCAGCAGCGCCACGCACTCGATGTGGGGGGTCTGGGGAAACATGTCCACCGGCTTCACGCGGCGCAGCCTATATCCGGCCTCGCCGAGCTGCGCAGCGTTCGGGGCCAGCGTCGTCGGGTTGCACGAGACGTAGACGATCCGCGGCGCCTCGCACTCGATCACCCTGCGGACGATCTTCTGCGAGAGGCCCGAGCGGGGAGGGTCGATCACGACCACGTCGGGGCGCCCGGCCTTCTCGAGCAGCGGCCCGACGCCGGTACGGGCATTGGCGGCGACGAAGCGGGCGTTGGTGATCCGGTTGGCCTCGGCGTTTCGCTCGGCGTCGGCGATCGCCTCGGGGATGATCTCCAGCCCCCAGATCTCACCGGCGTCGGCGGCGAGGGTGAGGCCGATGGTGCCGATCCCGCAGTAGAGGTCGAAGACGCGCTCGCGACCGCGGAGGCCGGCGAACTCGTGGACGACGCCGTAGAGGCGCTCGGCCATCTCCGTGTTGGTCTGGAAGAAGGCGCCGTGGGAGAGCTCGAGGCGGAGGCCGCAGAGCTCCTCGGCGAGGCGCTCCGCGCCGAGCACGCCGGTCGGTCCGTCGGTTCCGCCGGAGGGCCCCTCGATCACCGTGTGGAGATCGACCGGCGGCTTCGGGAAGCGCCCGGGCGAGGTCACGAGGCGGGTCTGGATCTGGGCGGTACGGCGGCCCTCGCGGACGATCAGGTTGCGCAGAATCCCCCTGCGGCTGCGGCGGTCGTAGGCGGAGAGCGTCTCGCCCGCGCCCAGTCGCGGACCTCGTTGCGGACCTCGTTTCCGCGCTCGGAGGCGAGCCTGCAGTCCTCGACGCCGACGACCACGTCCCAGCGGCCACGGGCGTGGAAGCCGAGCACCGGCTCCCCTTCGCGCTCGCCGAAGGAGTACTCGAGCTTGTTGCGGTAGCGCCACCGTTGGGCGGCCGGCTCGATCTGCTCCAGCTCGAAGCCGTCGAGGCCGCCGATCCGTCGCAGCGCGTCGTCGACCTGCTCCTGCTTGTGGGCGAGCTGGCGCTCGTAGGCCAGACCCTGCCAGGGGGCGCCGGGGCAGGGCTCGCCCTCGTGCTCACAGCTGTCGGGGACGCGGTCAGGGCTCGGTCGCAGCAGCTCGAGCGTACGTGCCTCGGCGAAGGCCCGCTTCGGCTTCGTCACCTCGGCCCGGACCCGGTCCCCCGGGAGCGCCCCGGCGACGAAGACGACGTAGCCGCTGCTTCGCGCAAGCCCGCGCCCACCGTAGACGAGCGTCTCGATCTCGAGCTCGAGCTCCTCCCCGCGCCTCGGCCTGGTCCGCTCGGCGACCGCGCCCTCGCCCCCTGCTCTGTGCTCTGTGCTTTCCGTTCCTTCCACTTCCCTATCGTGGCACCCCGTGCCGTTCGACCTCGACACCTACTCCGCCGCGACGGAGGCGTTCCTCGGCGAGCTCGACCTCGAGTACCACCTCCACTACTCCGGTCAGAAGCCCTCCTACGAGGTGGAGGCGGTCTATGAGCGCCACAGCGAGCTCTTCACCCGCGAGGCGATAGATCAGCTGCGCGATGCCAAGGAGACGGCGTCCGCAGAGCGGCGCCGGCGCGCCGGCCACCTGCTCCAGTTCGCGGTCGGCTCACACCTCGGCAGGGCCTGCGCCCCGGAGGCGGCGGCGATTGCGGCCAAGGAGGCGCAGCTTGTGATCGACGTCGACGGCACCCCGATCCCTTACCGGATGGCACCGGCGGAGCAGGCGAACGAGGCCGACAACGGTCCTCGCCGCGCGATCGAGGCGGCGCGGATGGAGCTGCTCGCCGGCGAGATCAACCCCCTGCATCTCGCCGCCCTCGAGCGCTCGCACCAACTGGTGGCCGAGCTCGGCTGGCCGAGCTACGCGGACGCGTTTGCCGAACTCAGCGGGGTCGACCTCGAGGACTTGGCGGAGCAGACATCGGCCTTTCTCGATGCGACCGCCGACGTCTACGAGCGTCTGTTCGACACCGAGCTCGAGGCGGTGCTCGGATTCGGGATCGAGCACGCGACGAGGGCGGACCTGGCCCGCTTCTTCCGGGCGCCCGGGCTCGATGCGAGCTTCAGCGACGACCGGCTGCTGCCGGCGTTCACGGAGACGATGGAGGGGCTCGGGCTCGGGCTCGACTCCCAGCCCAACATCGTCCTCGACACCGAGCAGCGTCCGACCAAGACCCCCCGCGCCTACTGCGCGCCGGTCCGGGTTCCCGAGGAGGTCTACCTGGTGGTGCCGAAGGTCGGCGGCTGTGAGGACTACGCGGCGCTCTTCCACGAGGGTGGACACGCGCAGCACTTCGCCCACATGGACGCCTCGCTGCCGATGGAGTTTCGCCACCTCGGCGATAACTCGGTGACTGAGTCCTTCGCCTTCCTCTTCGAGCACATCGCCACGGATCCCGGATGGCTGCAGAGGGCGCTCGACGCCAACGTGCCGGCGATCGTCTACCACGTTAGAGCGGTCAGGCTCTACTTCCTGCGGCGCTACGCCGCCAAGCTCAGCTTCGAGCTGGAGCTCCACGCCGAGGGCGCTGACCTGGCGCGGATGCCGGCGCGCTACGCGGAGCTGCTCAGCGCGGCGACCGGCATCAGCTGGAGCGAAGAGCTGTGGCTCGAGGACGTGGACGGAAGCTTCTACGTCGCCTCCTACCTGCGGGCATGGGCGGTCGAGGCCCGCTGGCGCACTCACCTGCGCCAGAGTTTCGGCGACTACTGGTTCGACGAGCCGGCCGCGGGCGAGTGGCTGACCGGACTCTGGAGCGGCGGCCAGCGACTGCGCGCCGACGAGCTACTTGCCGAGACGCTTGGCGAGGAGCTTCGCTTCGAGGCGCTCGTGGGCGAGTTCCCCCGCTCCTAGCCCGGACCAATCCCAAGTAGTCGAGAGACTCTCGACTTCCATAGCGACGCCTTGAAGTCGTCGGCGGCATCGCTTGCGTGATTTCGGGGCCCATGGCCCCGGAAACCACGCAAACTTCCGGAGCCAGCGAGGCGTTGCTATCTGTCTCCGAGGTGTCGGGGGAGCTTGGGTCAGTCCGGTCTAGCCGAGCTTCTTCTCGACCGCCGAGATCACGCCCTTGCGATTGGCATTGCTCTTCTCGTAGTCACGCACCTTGCGCAGCTCCGCCGCGGTGAGGTCGCCGAGGCGAGACTTGATCTGCGCCGCGGTCAGCTGGTCGTAGGCGGTGATCGGGAAGGAGGCGGGAACGCCGGCGCCGCGGCGCAGACGGTCCGCCTGGGCGAGCGCCGGGTCGACGGCGTCGCGGGTGGCACGGCCGGCTCCCTCGACCTGGCGGCGGGCCTGGCGGGCCGCCTTCCTCGCCGATTTGCGTACCGGCTTCGCCTGGCGCTGCGCCTCCCTGCGGGCCTGCTTGACCAGCCGGTCCAGCTCCTTGACGAGGGTGTCGGTCTGCTTGCGGCTGCGGCTGACCAGGTCGGAGACCATCTTCTCGGCGTCGGCGCGGGTCATCCTGCCGCGCTTGACAAAGTCGTCGACGACATCCTGGAAGCGATCGCGGGCGAAGGTGCGCTCGAGGTTCTCGCGGAAGCTCTCCACGCTCTTGTCGAGCCCGGTCGTCGCTGCGCTCGACTTCTTCGCTCTCGGCTTCGCCCTGGCTGCCGGCTTTGCTCTCGGCTTCGCCCTGGCTGCCGGCTTTGCTCTGCTCGACTTCTTCGCGCTCGGCTTGCGAGCGCTTCCCTTCTTCGCGGCCATCTGCGGTTGCCTCCTCGGCTGGTCTTTAGGACTTCGCCCACTATCGCATCCCCCGCCGGGAGCGGCAACGACCGGTCGCCGTAATGCGCTGCGCTCAGGGCAGGGAGAGGATGGCCTCGACCGGGGGGTGGTCGGACAGCCGCAGGGCGAGGCCGCTCTCGTCCTCGGTCTCGCGCCGCTCGGGCGGCCATGCGTGCGGGGGCTCGACGATCTCGAGCCCCCGCGAGAGCAGGTGGTCGATTGCGCTGGGGGCGGTTGGGGGGACGAGGCCGAAGCGCTCGCGCAGCTCCTCGTAGACGGCTGAGTGCTCGGCCGGCCGCAGGTTGAGGTCTCCCCCGAACAGCAGCGGCGTGTCCTTCCCGGCCCAGGCGATCGCCCGCTCGGCGGCGGCCGGGAGCTCGGCCGAGGTGTAGGCGGGGAGGTTGCTGGTCGCGTGGAGGTTGGCGACGCAGACGCCCGCGGCCGTGCGGGTCAAGGCCATCATCCGCCGCTCGGGCCGGCCCTCGCGCAGCGCGAACTCGCCTCGCTCAGCGATCGGCGCCAGCGCGCTGCTGCGCCGCACCAGGGTGAGGTTGGAGCCACCCTCGTTGGAGGCGACCAGGTCAGGGTTTGCGAGCGCGAGTGCGGTCCGCAGCGGACCCAGCTGGTTGCGTGAGGTCAGCACCCGGTGGCCCTCGGCCCGGCAGATGCCGGCGAGGCGCTCTGCGTAGCGCGGCGGGCACTCCTGCAGCAGGATCACGTCCCACCCGGCCCCGGCGATCACCTGCGCGAACTCGCCGAAGAGGTCGCGGTTGACCTGGACGTGGGTCTCGTTTCGCTCTCTCACCCGCAACAGCCGAGAGCGCCAGCTGAAGAGCCTGGGGTCAGGGGGAAGTCGCGCCCGTGAAAGAGATTCCAGGTGATCGCCGTGAATTGCACGCCGCGTAGTATCCGCGCCTTGCCAGGCCACTTCCTCACCGGTGAAGAGTTGGGGGCGTTCGAGTGGCGCTCTCTGATCGATCGCGCCGCCGAGCTCAAGGCCGGGCGCGCCGAGCGCCTCGGCGCCGACGCTCTGGCCGGCCGCAGCATCGCGCTCGTCTTCCAGAATGCCCTCGACCCGGACCAGGGTCTCGTTCGAGGTCGGCGTTGCGGAGCTGGGCGCGACGCCACTGGTCCTGCGCGGCGACGAGATGCAGCTCGGCCGCGGCGAGTCGATTGGCGACACCGCCCGCGTGCTCTCGCGCTACGTCGATGCGATCGTCATCCGCGCCACGTCCCACACCGACGTCGAGGAGCTCGCCGCCGCGGCCGACGTCCCCGTCGTCAATGCCCTCACCCCCCTTCACCATCCCTGTCAGGCGCTCGCCGACGTGATGACGATGCGCGAGCGCCTGGGCGATCTATCCGGCACCCGCCTCGCCTACGTCGGCGACGGCAACAACGTCGCCCGCTCGCTGACGATCGCGGGCGAGCTGGCCGACGTCGAGGTTGTCGTCGCGTCCCCGGAGGGGTACCAGCTCGAGCAGGGCCACGGCGCCCGGCTCACCGACGACGCTCGCGTCGCCGCCGACGGCGCCGACGCCCTCTACACCGACGTCTGGGTCAGCATGGGAGAGCCGATCCCGCCGAGGCCGACCGCCGCCGCGCCGACCTCGCCCCCTACCAGCTCGACGCCGACCTGCTCTCGATCGCCTCCGACCGCGCCATCGTCCTTCACTGCCTCCCCGCCCATCCCGGCGAGGAGATCAGCGCCGACGTCCTCTACGGCGAGCACTCCGCCGTCTGGGACCAGGCCGAGAACCGCCTCCACGCGCAGAAGGCGCTGCTGGAGATGCTGCTCAGCGACTAGGAGGCCGGATCCTCGGTCCGCCTTCACCCCAGCCGTAAACTGCGGCGGCTTGGCCCCGTCGTCTAATGGTTCAAGACTCTGGATTTTCGATCCAGCAATCGGAGTTCGATTCTCCGCGGGGCTATCCCTACGAGGAAGGTTCAAATCTGTACCCCGAAATACACCTAGGCCCACTCACCCTCCAGACCTTCGGGATCATGTTCGCCCTCGGCTTCATCGCCGCCGGGGCGGTGATCGCGAAGCGGCTGCCGGAGCTCGGCAAGCCGGCCGACTGGGCCTATGAGATGGCCTTCTCAGCCCTCGTCGGCGGTGTCGTCGGCTCCCGCCTCTACTACGTCGTAGACAACTACGACTCGGTCAAGGACGACCTCATCGGCAACCTCTTCTCGGGCTCGGGCCTGGTCTGGTACGGCGGCGCCATCGGCGGTGCGATCGCGGTCCTGCTCTGGGCCTGGTACCGGGGTTTCCTCGGGCTGGTGCTGCTCGACGTCTGCGCCCCGGCCCTGGCGATCGGCTACGCGATCGGCCGCATCGGCTGCCAGCTCTCCGGCGACGGCGACTACGGCAAGGCCTGGGACGGGCCCTGGGCGATGGCCTACCCCGACGGCACCGTGCCGACGACCCAGGAGGTCCACCCGACCCCGGTCTATGAGACGGTCGTGATGTCGTTCGGCGCCTACGTCCTCTGGCAGCTGCGCGACCGCTACCGCGCCGGGATCCTCTTCGCGATCTACCTGGTCTACGCGGGGACCGAGCGCTTCGCGGTCGAGTTCGTCCGCCGCAACGACGACGTTGCCCTCGGTCTCACCCAGGCGCAGTTCGAGAGCCTGGCGATGGTGATCGCCGGCGTCGTCTGGGTTCTCGTGGTCCGCCACCGCCACGGGACCCTGGCCAAGGCCGGCGCCGGCGAGAGCGTCCCCAGGCCGGCAACGACCTGATCGGTCAGAGCCTGAGCTCAGGGATCTCCGGGGACCCCTCGAGAGTGGAGGACTCGCTGACCCAGCGCGCGAGCTCATGCGGGAGCAGGGGCGGGCAGATGTGGAAGCCCTGTGCCGCGTGAGCGCCCATGGAGGTGAACAGCTGGAGACGGTCGGCGTCCTCGACGCCTTCGGCCACGACGTTGAGATGCAGGTCGCGGCCAAGGGCGATGGCGGCTCGGGTGATCGCGAGGTCGGATTGGCCCGGATTCGCGCGGAGGAGGTCGCGGTCGAGCTTCAGCTCATCGACTCGAAGGTCGCGCAGGCGGGTCAGGGACGAGTGGCCCCTGCCGAAATCGTCGATGGCGATCTCGAGTCCGCAGCGTCGCAGGTCTGAAAGCATGTCCTCCACGCCCTCGTCGGCTGCCATGTGCTCGGAGACCTCGAGCTTGAGTTCGCGCGGTGCGACGCCGGCCTCGCCGAGGATGCGCGTAACCGCCAACGGAAATGTCGGGTCGGCGAGGTCCTGGGTGGTGACGTTGACGGCGACAGGCAGGTGCAGGCCGGCGTCGCGCCAGGCGGCGTTTTGGCCGACGGCGCGCGCGAGCACCCAGAGGGTGATCCGCGGCAGCAGGTCGGTGCCCTCGACACAGGGCAGGAACCGGGTGGGCCCGAGCAACCCCAGTTCGGGATGGTGCCAGCGCAGCAGCGCCTCGACACCGACAGGCTGATGGCTGGGAAGGGCGATCTTGGGCTGATAGTGCACGACCAGCTCCTCGTCATCGAGCGCGCGCTGCAGCTGAGCCGGGAGATCGGGGGCCAGGCGCTGCGGTGCCGACCGCGCGGGCGACCACGCCAGCGACGTCCGCACCCGATTCTTGCCGGCCTCCTTTGCCTCATACAGTGCCGCGTCGGCAGCGGCGATCAACGCGGCCTTGTCGGGTGCGGCTGCTCCTGCGGTCGCGACCCCGATCGAGGCCGTCGTCTCCACCGGTTCGCCGGAAGGTGCCTGGAACCCGAGCGAGTTCACCTCCGCGAGCAGGCGCTCGGCGATTCGCGTGGCCTGCACCAGATCGGTGTCGGGTAGCACCATGGCGAATTCCTCCCCGCCGTAGCGGGCGGGTTCGTCATTCGACCGGCAGATGGACCGCAGGCAACGCCCCACCGCGCGCAGAAGCCGATCTCCTGTCTGGTGTCCGAAGGCGTCGTTGACGAGCTTGAAGTCATCGAGGTCGAGCAGAAGGAGCGAGACGCGCGTACCGGCCTTGCGGTGGGCTCTGAAGGCATCCTCGAGGACCTCTTGGAGACGGCGGTGGTTGGCCACTCCGGTGAGCTCGTCGGTGAGCGCCTGGCGGTGCAGCTTCTCGTGGTAGGCGATGTCGCCGGCCGAGATGGCGGCCTGTTGGCAGAGGTAGTCGATCAGATCCCGCTCGGCCTCGGAGAAAGGCGCGCTGGAGCGTGCGACGCTGACGACGGCGGCTATCCCGGCTGCGGTGTTTATCGGCGCTGCCAGCGCCCAGCCGGCCTGATCGTGGGCTTCGACGATCGCAGGATGCTCGAGCGTGCCGCCCTCGGCCTCAGCGAGCAGTGGCCCGAGAAGGGGCGAGTCGTCGTTGATCGCGAAGCTCAGGCGGGTCGAGCGGCTGTCGACCAGCTTGCCCCGCCCGGCCTCGGCGTCGAGCGCCTCAACCGCCGCCCCGGCAAGGATGCTGACGAGGGAGTCGAGGTCGAGCTTGGAGGCGAACGCGTCGCCGATCCGCTTGACGGCAACCTGCAACCGCTGGCGCTCTTGCTGCACTGCCTTGAGGCGGACGCCCAGTTGTTCGATTCGCTCGGTGCGGTCCCGCGCGCTGTGTGCAACCAGTGCGACAAGGGGAAGAAGCGTCAGCGGCACCCAGTCAGCTCCGAGGAGGGTTCCGGTTGCGACCGCCATGATGCCGATCGGAGTGAGGGCCGCGTCCAGCGCCCATACCTGAAGCACGACGAGGATCTGGACGCGCGGCCGTACCCCGGAGTTGATCCAGTCGCGCGCCATCGACGATGCCAGCTCGACGCCGCACTGAGCGGCGAATGCCGCAGTCAGGATCGCCCACGGGGCCTCGCCGGCGCGGGTGTATCCGGCGGCGACGAGGACGACCGCCGGGCCGAGGGCGTGCATTGCGTCCCCACCGCCGAAGCTCAACCGATCCCAGCGCGAGTGGCCGGCCAGACAGGCACCCACCGTGCCCAGCGTCAGCGCCGCGATCACGAGCCCGGGCACCAGCCGCGCGTCCGCGTAGGCAAAGAGGCCGACGAGGAACGGCTGGGTCGGGACCGCGACGCCTGTGGCGATCGGATAGGCGACACGGGAGGCGACCGCATAGGCGCCGACCATCGCCAGCGTCACCGGCGCGGCCCAGAGGCTCGAGGAGCCGCTGGCCGCAAGCGCTATGAAGGCCGCGACGAAGAGGACGGTGAGAGAGCCCTCGACCACGAGTTCGCGCCGCGGCAGACGCCTGGCGCGCCGCGGCAGGGAGGCCGCGAGCATTCTCTCGACCTCAGCGCGGTGGGTCGAATCGTCCAGGGATATCGTGCTCGTCATCGGTCACCCCGCGAGGGGAGCGGGGCGGGGGATTGAGCCGCCGCCGAGTCCGTCGCCGGCCGCGGGCCGCTCGGGCCCGCCCTGTGAATGCCGGCTGCCGGAGGCCGCACGGTACTCAGCCCTCAGCCGAGAGCGATCTCCTGAACCGGTGGGCGGTCTTCTTGATCGGCATGGTCCGTTCTCCTTTGAAGTCAGTTGAGGTGGTCCAGTCGCCGCAGATCCCGAGATCCGGTCTCGCCTGCCAGGTGGGCCTTCCCCGCCAAAGGAATGCACTGAAATTGTCGGCAACAGCGGCGGCTTCCGCAACGGGATAAGCAGCTACGCAGGAATCCGGCGCTGAGGTACCAAGTATTTGAGAGTCCCGGGCGACCTGCCAGGTCAGAAGGCCGAGCGCAGGGCGCCTCCGTCGATCGGGATCACCGTCCCGGTGATGTAGGCGGCGCGCTCGGAGCTGAGGAATGCGACGAGGTCGCCGTACTCTCCCGGCGTCCCCAGCCGCCCCGCCGGGACCTGTTCGCGGGCGGCGGCCTCGGCCGCCTCGAGCGAGCCGTCCGGACCCGCCAGCCTCTCGGTCGCAAAGCGCCCGGTGGCGACGGTGTTGACGGTGATCCCGTCGCCCGCGATCTCGGTCGCCAGGGTCTTGAAGAAGCCGACCGCCGCCATCCGGTGGGAGTTCGACAGCCCCAGGCCCGGGATCGGCTCCCGGGTCGAGCTCGAGCCGACGTTGACGATCCTCCCCCAGCCGTGCTCACGCATCCCCGGCAGCACCGCCTCGATCAGGACCCGCGGCGCCAGCACAAGCGAGCGGTACGCGTCGTTCCAGGTTTCGAGCTCGTGCTCTAGCGCGGCGCCGAACGGCGGGCCGCCGGTGTTGGTGACGAGGACGTCCACGGGCCCCAGCGCCCGCTCGACCTCAGCGGGCAGGCGGGCGAGCCGTTCGAGGTCGCCGGCGTCCGCCTCGAACGGCGCCACCTCGCCCCCGATCTCGCCCACGGCCCGCTCGAGGTTCTCGCCCGAGCGTGAGGCGATCGCCACCCTCGCGCCCTCGCGCGCCAGCGATTGCGCGATCCCGAAGCCGATCCCCTTGCTCGCGCCCATCACCAGCGCGACCCGCCCCTCCAGTCCTAGATCCAAGCGGCCTCACCCCTGGGAAGGCGAGCGCACCAGAGCGCGAAGAGAACGATCGCTACGACGGCACCGAGCCAGTGCAGGCCGATGAGCACCGCCAGCAGGCTGGGGATCCCCGCCAGCATGGCGCCGAGCATCGCCGCTCCGGGCGGCAGGCCAAGCACCCGCGCCGTGAGCAGGGAACAGAGGATCCACGCGCCCGGACCCGCGAGCCAGCCCCAGTCCTCGAAGAAGCTGTGGGGGAAGATCGCGGCGAGGACGATCGAGAGGATCGCCACGCCGCCCGCCTGCACCGCGGCCGCACGCCAGAGAGTCGAGGTGTCCATGGACTTGATTCTCCCAGGCCGGTGCCGCGTCGGCGCACCCGCGTCACTTCCCCGGCCCGGTGGCGTCCCGGTGCGCCGGTAGCGAGAAGTTCGGGTTCTCGATCACGCCGATGATGGATCCTGCGGGCTCCCGAATCGTGGCGAGGCGAATACCCTCGCCGACGTCGCGGACTGGCGTCTGAGGCTCGGCGCCTGCGGCGTGTAGCGCAGCGAGAGCAACGTCAGCGTCGGCGACGCCCCAGTAGGTGACCGGGCCGTGGGCAGGGTCCCCCTCGGGATCGAGGCCGAGTTCGTAGCCGGCCACCTCAAAGCCCACGTAGAACGGCTGATCGAAGTACGGATCGACCCCGAGAAGCTCACTGAACCACTCCTTCGATGCGGCGAGGTCCGGCGCCGGGTAGATGACGGTTCGAAGTCCCAGCAAGTTGATCATCGGGCTCCCCTTCGAGTTCGAATCGGGCGGACACCCCCATTGTGGCTGGATGTGGGCAGACGGATCTGCTGCTGCCCAATCGGCACCTTCTAGTCATAGATGAGATCCGCGGCGACTGCCTCGGAGAGCTGACCGGGATTGGCCCGAGAAGCCCGTCTGCCACGGATTCGACGGCTACTTCGAGTTCCTTGAGGCATGGACTGAGCCCTACGACGACTGGCGCATGGCCGTAGATGAGGTCCTTGATGCCGGTGGCGACCGAGTTGTCGCGGCATTGGTGCAGGTGGGCGGTATGCGTGGGAGCGACGCAGAAGTTGAGCTGCGATTTGGCGTCGTCCATACGGTCGAGAACCGCAAGGTCCGACGCATGCAGGCGTATGGGACGCCCGAGGAAGCCCTCGAAGCCGCCGGACTGTCGGAGTAGGCGATCAGCCTCGACCGCGACTCCACGCCGGCGGAATCGCCCATCCCGACGGCGCGACGCTTCGCAGCGCTCTTTAGCGCTTCGGGCTGCCTGACCCCTTAGACCTCTTCCCGCACGGCCCTATGACCACCGCGTTCCATCCGACCGCGCAGTTTGGCGAGCGGCGGGGCCGCGTCCCGGCGGGCGGGGATCAGTTCGAGATCAGGGCATGGACCTGGTAGTTGCAGGGCTGGTTGCCACCGGGCGTGTTGACCGACACGACCGCGTCGGCGATCTGCGAGGAGGAGGAGGAGCCGTTGATGCCGACGTGGACCAGCACCATGTGCACGCCGATCAGCGCGGTAACGATCTGGCTGCCGGTGGCGACTGAATTGCCGTTCGTGAGCGAGGTGCTGGAGCCGAAGTTGGGCGGCACGGTGACGTCGGACACGCTGGCGGTCTCGGTGCTGCCGCTGCCGTTGGTGAAGAGGACGGTGACCCCGGTCCCCGCCGAGTTGCAGTTCATGTTGATGTCGCCGAATCCGGGGAGCGTCAGGGCCCTCTGCTGGATCGAGTTGTTGCTCGCCGTGCCGCTGGTCGTCAGGACCTTCCCCGAGCCGCCGATGAAGCCGGAGGCCGGGGTGCCGCCGAGGGCGGCGGAGTTCGCGGCCGAATCCGCGTTGGCGGCCCGCGGCACCTTGCCCAGCTTGGACTCGTTCACCTCGGTCCCGGTGACCGTGTTCTTCTTCAGCTTCGCGCCGGCGACGCTGCGCTTCTTCAACTGCGAGCCGCTGATGTGCGAGGCCGCGTAGGCGGCTCCGCCGGTCAGCGCGAGGACGAGCGCCAGAGTGGCGGTCACGTTGGCGTAGCTGGCCCTTCGTCGAAGCTGAGAGATCATCGCTCCTCCTGGCTCGGCATCGCCGCCATAGTACTCAGTGGTCGATGTGGGCGATTATCGAGAAGTTGCGCGCCGGAACCGGACGCGGATTGCCGATGGTGAGGCTGGCAGCGGCGCTCATGTGCCAAGACTTCGACGCTGGAGGAACTCGACGAGCGGCCTGTTGCGCGAACCGTGGCCGCGCCGCCCCCCGCAGCGCCTCGGTCGCCTTCGATGCAGCCCACCGAGGAGCTGTACGCGCTCGAGAGGCTCAACCATTCGAAGACGTCCGGAGCTCTGATCGACCAGGAGTTCGAGGTGGAGAAGGTGAGGATTTTGAATCGCAAGTAGGGCCTTCGTCTCGAAACGGCGCCTTTTTCGCGGCCGACGAAGGTCAAGAACGTCAGGCGAGGACCTACGGGGTGGGGGGGACCCTTCGGCACCCTGTATGTCCACGTTGTTCACCCCCCGAGCGGGAAATTCGCCGCGGCCAAGCCAAGCGCGGAGATCAGGCTCTCGAGCGACTCTGCAAGTAGCTGCGGTGCTTGACGGCGAGATGGATCAGGCGACCGGCGCGGCAGCGTGTTTCGAGCACGCTCAATGGGCAGCAATGGGCAGTAGCACCGATTTTGGGCCTTCCCGTCGGGAACCCGCCGGAATGGATGTGCTGCACGATCGGCTCCGCAGAGCCATAATCAACTGCTCCGGGCGGTTAGCTCAGTTGGGAGAGCGCCTGCCTTACAAGCAGGAGGTCACTGGTTCGAGCCCAGTACCGCCCATCGCCGGAAAGCCAGCTATGGAGCCACATTGTGGCTTGGGCCTGCCCTCACCGCACCTATGGGGTGGCTCCTGGAAGCAAAACGGAAGCGCCCCGTCTCAAGACCCGCCGCAACCCCCTGAGCGCGACGGATGGGACCCGCGCAGATTTAGATACCTTCGATCGGCACCCCTTCCCGCTACTTCCTCGCTGCGAGGAAGCCTCGAAGCCGCCGGGCACCCACTTGCTAGAGCGGAAGGGCTCGGCGCAAACGCGGTCGCAAGCTAGGGGCGAGCAAGGGATTGACAACCCCAGCCAGGATTGCCCGACCAGGGGCAGGGGGCCAAGCGGGTCGTTTCATCGCGAAGCGTCGCGGATAGAGAAACCCCTTCACAACCAAGCAGGGAGGTTCGTCGGTTGGCCGTCGGTTCGCATCGTTTCTCCAAGGAGCTCAGGACCACAAAGCTCTCCGCGAGGAGTAGGGTCGGGGCGGTGGCACGCCGACTTCTCGTCCTGGGCTTGGTTTTCTCTGCATCGATTGTGATCGCGGTGCCCGCCGGGGCCGTGCTGTCGGGCAGGAACGGGCGGATCGTCTTCACCAGCGGACGCGGGGGGACGGCTGGCGACGATTCGTTGGCGCGGCTCTACCTGCGTCCTGTGACCGGCAGCTCCGGTGGGGGCACCGTTTCTGCTCCGATCACGCCGCTGGGAGGCCAGAGCCGTCATGGCAGCTGGTCACCCGACCGGACAAAGATCGTATTCGCCAACGGAACGCCGGGAGCCCCCATAGCGGAGCAGTACGACCTCTTCGTTCGTGATCTCGAAGCGGACACCGTCACGGCGCTCGATACCCCGGAGGTTCTAGACCTCCTCAGCTCGGATCACCCCGCCTGGTCTCCGGACGGTACGCGGATCGCCTACGAGCACCAGCCCGTCGACAACAGCGCCGAGCGAGACATCATGGTCAAGACCGTCGGCACCTCTGCTCCGGCGGTAAACCTCACCAGCGGCGCGCCGGTCGAGTTCAAGCCGGCCTGGAGCCCGGACTCCAACACGATCTACTACGCACAGCAGAACGCAAATCCGCAATTCCTCGACATCGTCAAGAAGCCGGCGACGGGGGGCGTCGCGGTTGCGGTGCAGGCCGCGAGCGGCATCGACGAGTACCAGCCCTCGATCTCACCGGACGGGTCGAGGATGTGTTTCACCCTCCAGACGACTCCCGGTGACAGCTCGACAGCGGAGATCTACACCGTGGATTTGGCGAGTGGTACCGGCCTCACCAACATCTCCAATGACAGCACGCAAGGCGACATCAACTGCACCTGGTCGCCCAACGGGCAGTTGATCGCCTACGTGAGCGGCACCTTCACCTCCGGCAAGCTCGTGATGAAGAGGGCCGACGGGACGAGTCTTTCCCCTGTTCCTCTGGAGGACGTCGCCGCCCACTTCGACGGGAACCCCGATTGGGCGCCCGACGGCAGCCCCGACTGCCCCGACAGCACGGTCACGACCGCGACGAACACGCCTATCACGATCCAACTGGAGTGCACCGACACCGGCCCCCTCTATGAGCGGACCGATCCAAACGGGTTCGTTGCCAACGACGGTGCGCCCCTGCACGGCACCACGAGCGACGATGCACCACTGGCGAACCCGTCCACCGTCAACTACACACCAAACGCCGGCTTCAAGGGCTCGGACCGGATCACCTTCACGAGCTTCGACGACTTCGGCTTCGGCACGGATAAGGGCACCATCACGATCCACGTCCGTACTCCCACCGGCAAGTGTGGTGCGAAAACGGCCACCATCGTCGGCACATCCGGAAACAACACGATCACCGCAACTGCCGGGCGGGACGTGATCTCCGCCCTTGGTGGCAACGACGTGATCGCTGGCGGTGGCGGCAACGACGTCATCTGTGGCGGGAAGGGTAAGGACCGGCTCTCGGGCGGATCCGGCAAGGACAGGCTTTTCGGCAACGGAGGCCCCGATTCACTAAAGGGGGGCCCGGGCGTGGACTTGCTGGAGGGCGGCTCGGGACGCGACAACCTCAAGGGCGGTAGCGGCCGTGATCGCTTGAACGGCGGGCCGGCTCGAGACGTTTGCGCTGGCGGCGGCGGCACGGACTCTGGGCACTGCGAGCAGCTTTCGAGCATCCCCTAGCAGTCCTGCAGCCCCGTTACGACGGACGGACGCGCGGCTACGAACCTAAGTCGTCGCGGCGCGTAGGTGCACGGCTCGACTGACCGCCCGAGTCGGATGCCGAGGCGAGATACTGTGCGGGCGATCGCTCAGACGACCAGGGGTTAGGCTGGCCCGCATGCTGGTCAGCTTCCAGATGCTCCCCGAGCAGCCGGCGCCCGAGCTTCTGAACGCAGTCGCGCTCGCGGACGAGCTTGGCTATCACGGGTGCTACAGCGCCGACGAGATCTACCACAAGGACGCCTGGCTTCTGTTCGCAGCCGCCGCGCAGCGCACCGAGCGGATCAGGCTGGGGCCTTGCGTGGCTCCGATCTACATGCGGGAGCCGACCTACGTCGCTCAGCTCGCCGCCACGCTCGACGAGTTAAGCGGCGGACGGGCCGAGGTCGTGTTCGGCATCGGCAACATCGCGATGCTCGAGCAGTACGGCGTCGAGTGGCGTGGAACGCGGCCGATCGCCCGCCTGCGCGAGGCGCACCAGGTGATGCGGACGGTCCTCGACGATGGCGCGATCGACTTCAAGGGCGACTTCTACAGCTACACCGGCGTGACGACGGCAGCCCGGCCCGTGCAGGAACACCTGCCGCTGAAGATGGGCGCGATGGGCGGCCCCAAGTCGATGCAGCTGGCCGGTGAGATCGCCGACGGCCTGCACACCGCCTGCGCCTACTCGCCCGAGGCGCTGGGCTACGCGGTCGAGCATTTTCGGCGTCGGCGTCGAGCGCGCCGGCCGGAGCCTGGGACGGCCTCGACCTCGGCGACTCCCTGCTCGGCGCGATCGCACCGGACGGCGAGGCGGCCCGTCGCGCTGGACGAATCCTCGCGGCGTTCTACATCCCATCGATGCCGCCGGCGCTGCTCGAACGACACGGGATCGAGCCGGAACAGGTCGCTTCCGGTCACCGAGGCCTTCGCCGCCGGGGACGTCCAACGCGCGCTCGAGGCCACCCCAGAGGAGATCGCCGACCGGATCATGGTCGCGGGCACGCCCGAGGACTGGGTGCGGTGGCTGACGGAGACCTACGCCCCCGCGGGCCTCAACCACGCGCTGGTCTCGTTCACGGATCCATTCACCTTGAGAGCCTGGGCCGGGATCGAGGTCGAGGGCTTGCCCGATCTGGGAGAACAGGTCCGGATGGTGGGCGAACAGGTCATCCCCGAACTCAGCTCGCTCTGAACGTCGACCCGCCGTAGGGCGATCTGTTCTTGGGGGCCGTTCCCGGCTCACTGCGCATCCCGCTTACGGGCGGGCCGACCGCGGCCGTGCTTCGTCGCCGCCTGCAGGCCGCCCTCAACGGGCTTGCTGACGAGTGATCAGCGGATCGGGAGGTCGCCAGTTCGAGCCTGGCACCGGCGGCCGGACCCTCGAGAAGATCGACGACTGGTGCCGGCGCTCAGAACCAGCGGGCTCGGCGGCTCGAGGCGAACTCGACCTTCTCGGCGACGAACGCTTCGGAGGGCGCCTGGAAGGCGCTGGACGGCTTGGGACCGCCAAGGAAGTCGATGTCGACGCGCCCGACGCGCCCGGAACCGAACTCGATGTAGCAGGAGCCGCGACCCGCGAAGTCGTCCGGATCCTCGGTTCCGCGGGTGCTTGCGATCACCGACTCTGCCACGACCCTGGCGGCGCCCTCGGCGAACACACCCGATTTGGGGACGCCGAGGGTCGCGACATCGCCGACCGCGTAGACGTTCGGGAATTTCGTCCGCAGGGTCCCCGGATCCACGGGGATGTAGCCGTCCTCGGCCATGCCGCTGGCCAGGACGACGTCCGGAGCCCGGTGCTTGGGGACGCCGAGGAAGAGGTCGAAGGGCATCTCGCAGCCGTCGTCGAGGGTCGCCACGTTCCGCCCGGGATCGATCGAGGCGATGCGGCGGTTCGGGAAGAAGCTGATGTCGCGCTCGGCGAAGGCCTCGACGAGGGCCGCCGAGGTCTCGCTGGAGGCCGGAACGGGCGTGCTGAGCGGGATCACGAAAGAGATCTCGCACGCGTCCCTGACGCCTCGCTCGACCAGGTGATCGTGCAACAGCAGACAGGCTTCACTCGGCGCCGGCGGGCACTTGAACGGCGCCCCGCAGACACCGATCAGGGCCTTGCCCTCTGAGAACGTCGGGATGACGCCGGCGAGCCGCTCGGCGCCGGCGACGGAGTAGAACTCGTTGCCGCCCTCCGCCAGACCAGGGGTGGCGTCCATGTCGTAGTCGGCCCCCAGGGCCACGACGAGGTGATCGGCTTCGTGGTGGCCCGCGTCGGTCGTCACGACCCGCGACTCGGGATCGATCGCGGTGACGGTCTCCCGCAGGAAACGGACGCCGGGCTTGTCGATGTCGCTGTAGTGCATCCGGACCGCGTCGGGAGCGGCCCGCCCGAACATCACGTCGAGCTTCGAGAAGCCGAAGACGAACGAGTCCTTCTTCTCGATGAGGGTCACCTCGACGCCCTCGCCGAGTGCTTCCGAGAGGTGTGTGCAGAGTTCGAGGCCACCAAAGCCGGCACCGAGAACGACGACGCGAGTCTTCATGGGCGCGAACATATCGAAGGGCACCGCACAACTGCTCTGATCGGAGACGGCCTCGCATTCCTACAATCACGAGTTCACTGGTTTGAGCACACCCAGTACCGCCCATCGCCGTAAGGCCGGGGTTCGCAGAGCAAGCCGGCGACGGTCCACGACCCAGATGCGAGGCAGACACTTGACCAGAAGCTCAGCGCCGTTCCTGATCGCGCTCTGCGCCCTCGCAGCGGCTCTCGGACCGCTGGGCTGCGGCGGGGGCGGAGATTCCGGCGACGCGGCGCCGCGGTATTCAGGCACCGCGGTCAGGCCGCCGCGGCCGGCACCGGCGCTGGCACTGCGGGACTCGCTCGGGCGCCCTGTCAACCTTCGGCAGTTCCGCGGCAAGGCGGCGCTGGTGACCTTTGTCTACTCGCACTGCCCCGATGTCTGCCCCCTGATCGTCAGTCATCTAAAGACCGCACAGGCGGAGCTTGGTCGCCGGGCCCGGGGGCTTCAGATCATCGCCGTCTCGACCGACCCCAGGGGCGATACGCCGAAGGCGGTCGCCGAGTTCCTCAAGGTCCACGGGATGACCGGGAGGATGCTCTATCTGCTCGGCGACCGGCGACGGCTCCAGCGCACCTGGCGCGCCTGGGACGTCGTCGCCCGGGCGGACCCCACCGACCCCGAGTTCGTCGAGCACTCGGCCCCGATCTTCGGAATCAGCGCCGGCGGCAGACTCACGACCATGTATTCACCGAACTTCCGGCCCGCGCAGATCGTCCACGACGTCCCCTTGCTGGCGTCGAGGTAGAGCCTTGCGCCGCTTCCTCGCCCCAGCCATCGCGATTGCGGCCGTTGTCGCGGTGATCGCCTACGAGGTTGTGGCCGACACCTCGGGGGGCGGCAGGGATCGCGCCCCGCGCCTTCCCGCCGAGGTCCTCGTTCCTCCGCGGGTGACCCTCGCGGACCTTCGCGGGAGGCCGGCCGCGATCAACTTCTGGGCCAGCTGGTGCCGACCCTGTCGCGAGGAGTCTCCCCCAGCTCGAGCGCCTCCACCGCACCCTTCGGGGACGCGCCGGCCTGGTCGGGGTCGACTACAGCGACGACGCCGACAGCGCCCGTTCGCTGATCCGCGAGCTTCGCCTCACCTATCCGAACCTGCGCGATCCGGAAGGGGTGGTCGGTGAGCGCTACGGGCTCGTCGGCCTGCCGACGACTGCGATCATCGACTCGCACGGGCGCCTGGTGCAGATGCTGAGGGGTCCGCAGACGGCGGCCAGCGTGAGCGCGGCGCTGCGAAGAGCGGGATAGCCCAGCGCGGCCATAGTCTCCATCTCGTGGGGCGAGCCGGCACACCCGCAATCGATGCCGTCGAGCGAACGGAATCCTCGCGGCTGGTGCTGGCGGCTGCCGCGCTGTCGTGTGCGGCTGCGCTGATCCACGTCTCGGTCGCCCCCGCCCACTTCGAGGAGTACTGGGGCTTCGGGTCGTTCTTCCTCACCATCGCCGTGCTCCAGCTCGCCTGGGCGGAGATGATCCGCCGAGGCGATGCCGGGAGGGGGCTTCTCATCGCCGGGGCGGTGGGAAACATCGCGGTCGCCCTGATCTGGGCCCTCTCGCGCACGGTCGGGCTGCCGCTGGGGCCCGACTCAGGGCAGGCCGAGGGGATCGGGCTGCACGACCTGCTCGCGACCCTCGATGAGCTCGTCATCGCCCTGCTCGTCGGCGCGGTCCTGCTGCCGGCGCTGCGGCGCCTCGAGCCCGTGCTCGTCCCCGGCGCCTGGGTCCTCGCCGCGGTCAGCTTCGTCGGGGCGTTTCTGGGGGGCCACGGCCACAACTGAGCCCGCCGCCGCTGGCATGACCGCCGCCGTTACTTGCCGGCGTTCTCGGCTACGTAGGCGGCGACCCCGTCGGCCTCTGCGCCCGTGAGCAGCCCGGGCGGCATCGTCCCAGACCCGAGGCCGCCGTTCTCGATCGCCGAGAGCACCTGGGCCTCGGTCGGCTTAACGGTGTCGAGGTCCGGCCCCACCGTTCCGGTCGTGTTCGCCGCGGCGAGTGTGTGGCAGCTGCCGCAGGTCGAGGCGAAATTCTGCTGGGCCACTACGGCCGGGCTGGCGGGCGCCAGCCCGGGCTGCGACGGTGTCTCGCCGGCGTTCTTCTGATCGAGTGCGACGGCGGTGATCGCGAGGAAGGCGGCGGCTCCGGCGAGCGCGGCGGTGAGGCCGAACGAAGACAGTGCCGTCTCGTGCTCGGACCGCACCTTCCCCCTCACGGTCTGGATCAGGTTGTAGGCGAAGACCACCTGGCCGAGCGCCAGCATCACGACGAACGGGATCGTCAGCTGGGTCAGGGTGTCGTACTGCGAGGGAAGCACCGCGTAGCGTCTCGGCGCCCCGTCGAGTCCCTGCGCGAGCATCGGCAGGACCATCCCGTAGCCGCCGATGATCGTCAGCCAAAGATGGGAGTTGGCGAGGCTCTCCGAGTACCACTCCCTGTCGGTCAGGCGAGGCAGGAAGGCGTAGATCGCGGCGAAGATCACCATTCCGATGTTGAGCAGGGCCATGTTGTGGAAGTGCCCGACTATCCACATCGTGTTGTGGATCACCGTGTTGAAGACGATCGTCGCGTTGATGATTCCCTGCAGGCCCGCAACGAACCAGCTCAGCATCGCCGCGGCGAGGAACTTGGCCGCCGGCGTCCACTGGAAGTCGGAGCGCCAGATCGTCAGAGAGAGGCTGTAGAGGCTGATCGCCGAGGGCAGCACGATCGCGAAGGTGAGCGGCTGCATCGATGCGTTGAGCGCTCCCTGGATCGAGTCCTGCGGGTAGTCGAGATAGATGTGGTGTGCCCAGACGATGACGTTGACGATCACCGCCACGAACCAGGCCAGAGCGACGACCTTGCCGGCGACCAGATCCTTCTTCGCGAAGCGGGGGATCAGCAGGTAGTAGATGGAGACCGCGGGGAAGAGCAAGAGGTAGACGACGGGGTGGCCGAAGAACCAGAGTAGGTTCTTGGCGAGCTGGGCGTTGATCGTCACCGAGGGGTCGATCGCTTGGGCGATCATCTCCACCAGCAGTGCGGCAAGCGGCAGCGTGGCGATGATCATGTCGATCCCGATCACGGCCAGTGGGATGACCGGGTACGGCAGGGGGCGCGAAGTCTGGAAGCGGTTTGGCCAGAGGTAGCCGAAGCCGAGGGCGCAGCCGAACTTGTTCAGCCAGGAGGAGTCCTCCGGGGCGCCGAGTCCCGGCCCGGTCACGGTGTCGAGGATCGCCACGCACCAGGTGATGATCGACACCCCGACGAGCAGCACGGACGCGGCGAAAATGCCGGTGGCGGTCTCCCCCCACTGTCCCGAAGGGAAGAACGGGAGCGGGTAGAGGAAGACCCAGGAGGCGCCGAACCCCATCCCCAGGGTCGTGACGACGATCCCGACGACGCCGATGACCATCGACCAGAAGGCCACCCTCGCCAGCGCGAAGCCGAGCGGGCGCATCGAGAAGCCGAC
The DNA here is from genome assembly GCA_963781345.1 of uncultured Actinomycetes bacterium. Classification (GTDB taxonomy): domain Bacteria; phylum Actinomycetota; class Thermoleophilia; order Solirubrobacterales; family 70-9; genus JBBRHQ01. Next base: position 196,892 of record CAWAFQ010000013.1, on the reverse strand, counting down.
CTCGCTGAGGACCCAGAAGGAGACCCCCATCACCGCGAAGGCCGCCCAGGCGACGAAAGCGCCGAGGCCGTGGGCGGTCATGATCGCGTAGAAGGTCGCCGGCTCGATCCGGACGAGATCGGCCTGGCTCTCGCGCAGCAGCATCCCCAGCAGGCCGCTGACGAAGAGGAAGGCCGTCGAGGCCGCCACGTACCAGAGCACCAGCCGCTTCACCCGGTCCATCTCGATCGACCCCCGCGGTGATCCCTGGGCGCAGGGCGCCGGTGGCGCTCTCCATCAGCGAGTCACCTCCAGCTCGTTTTGCATCAGGTGGTGGTCGACTCCGCAGAACTCGAGGCAGCGCAGTTTGTAGGTGCCCGGCTCGTCGAAGGTGATGGTGAGATTCTGAGTTACCCCTGGGAGTACGTTGACCTGCTTGATCAGCGTCTCGTCAGGGTCATAGATCCCGAGCCCATGGTTGACGTCGGCGGCGTGGAGCACGATCAGAGTCGGCAGGCCGACCCTGGCACGAGGCGGGTTGACCGTCCAGGCGAACTGGCGCCCTGTGACTTCGAGCTTCTGGGCGGCGTTGGTCTTATCTGCGCTCCAGTAGGGAATCGAGAAGATCGTGGCTCCGAGGAGGACGACGAGAAAGGTGACGACGATGATCCCCCAGATGCCCTCGCGGCGCTCGAGCGTCTCGCGGCCCGCCGTGCGCACGTGGAAGCCGACCCGGGTGGAGCGGAAGACGATCAGCCCGATCGTGACGCCGACGATCACCAGCGCCGAGTAGGCGATCGTGATCACCCACCCGGTCGAGGTCAGCGTGGCCGTGGTCATGCCTCGCTCCTTGCCGGCGCGTAGATCGTGTCGATCGGGATCGTGAACTGCTCCCTGATTCGGTCGAAGGTCGGAGCCTCGTGGCCGTGGCGCTCCTCCTCGTGGTGGACGAGGATCAGGGCGTCGGGGCGCTCACGCTCGACCACGTCCTGGACCGCCATGAAGAGGTCCTGGCCCTCGGACTCGACCAGGACGAAGCACTGGAGATCAGCCTTCTCGCTGCGTTGCTCGCGCACCCAGCGGTCGGCCTCCTCGCCGGTCTCATCGTCGGTGGCGATGATCAGCAGCCTGCGGGCGCGGGCCATCGTGTGGCGGCCTCCGCCGACGTCTCCGCGGGCGATGTCGGCGGCCAGGATGGCGAGCGCCACCACCACGAGACCGATCACGACCAACCCGATCGCAAGCCAAACACTCATTGCGCGCGGAAACCTATCTAACCGGCCGGAAGGGCGCGGCGAGGAATCACCGCGGGTGTGGCAACCCCAGCAGGCCGCAGAGGCCGCGGCGGATTCGTTCGCCTACCGGTGCGTGCTCGTCCGCCTGACGATCTCCTTCTGCGCAGCCTTCTTCAGCGTGTCGAAGAACCCCCGGCGCGTCGGGGCGACCGTCTCTTCGGGCTCGTCCTTCGGGGGCGGCGCCTTCGGGGTCGGGGGCTTCTCGCTCACAGGTGGGAGGGTAGACGGGCTGCGCGCGGCGAGACCGGGCCCGAGCGGCGGTCGGGTTCGCTGCGCCCTCTAACCGCGGGACTCGGGCGCGAGGATCGCGGTCAGGACCTCGAGCGCGCGGGCCCTGTGGTTGTCGAGCTCGGTTACGAGCAGGTCCGGGTCACGGCGGTGGAGAGCGGCGATGATCCGGTCATGGGCATGGGCCGCCTCGCGGCGCTCGGCGGGCGAGTTGTAATACATCGCCCGGTAGGCCTCGGTCGAGTCCCAGAGGAGGCGGATCAGGCGCATCGCGTGCGACCTGGTCGGGGGACTCGAGGATGGCGAAGTGGAAGCGGCGATTGGCCTCGAGCTCGGCGGCGACGTCGCCGGCCTCGGCCGCGTCGACGCAGTCGCGCGCGGCGATCTCGATCCGCTGCAGGGTGTCGTCGTCGAGGGTCGGCAGGGCGTGGCGGGCGCAGCGCTCCTCGAGCACCTGGCGCAGCTCGTAGATCTCGGTGAGGTCGGCGGCGCGCAGCTCGGTGACGAAGTAGCCGCGCCGCGGCCGGTAGGTGACCTGGCCCTCCTGCTCGAGCACCGCCAGCGCCTCGCGCAGCGGGGCGATGCTGACGCTCGAAGCGCTCGGCGATCTCCTCCTGCAGGACCCGCTGCCCGGGGCGCAGCTCGCCGGCGACGATCGCCTGGCGCAGGCTCTCGAGGGCGTGCTGAGCCGTCGTCCCGGGACCCGGCCTGCGGGCGATCACCGCCGCCATCTCAGGTCTCGTCGTAGTTGTAGAGGCCGCGGCCGCTCTTGCGCCCGAGCATCTTCGCGGCGACCAGTCGCTGCAGCAGCGGCGGCGGAGCGAAGAGCTGCTCGCGTTGCTCGCCGTAGAGCGTCTCGGCGACGCTGAGGACCGTGTCGAGGCCGATCAGGTCGCAGAGGGCGAGCGGGCCCATCGGGTGGGCGCAGCCCTTGACCATCCCCTGGTCGATGTCCTCGGCGGTCGCCAGGCCCTGCTCGAACATGCTGATCGCCGAGAGCAGGTAGGGGACCAGGAGTGCGTTGACGGTGAAACCGGCGCGATCGGGCGCATCGATCGGGTCCTTGCCCAGCGTCTCGGAGGCGAAGGCCCGGGCGCGGTCGACGACCGTCGGGGTCGGTCAGCAGCGAGGGAATGATCTCGACCAGGGAGAGAACCGGGACCGGGTTGAAGAAGTGCATGCCGAGGACGTGGTCGGCTCGCTCGCCGGACTCGGCCGCGAGCTGAACGATCGGGATCGAGGAGGTGTTCGAGGCGAGGATCGCGTCCTCGTCGGCGACCACCGAGGCGAGGCGGCGGAAGACGTCGAGCTTCGCCTCGCGCTCCTCGATCACGGCCTCGATCACGATCGTGCGGTCGGCGAGCGCATCGAAGTCCTCGACGCAGCCGAGCCGCGTCAGTGCCGTCGGCCACCTCCGGCTCGCCGAGCTTGCCGCGCTCCACGGCGTGCTCGAGCGAGTGGGCGACCGCGTCCGGCGGCCGCCTCGGCGGCGCCGGCGTCGACCTCGACCAGGTCACGTCGAGACCCGCCTTGACGCAGACCTCGGCGATCCCGGTGCCCATGATCCCGCCGCCGACGATCCCGACTCGGTCGGGCCCGCCGGCCTGGCTCGGGCTCGCTCATCGGAAGGCCTGGATGCCGGTGATGGCGCCGCCGACGACCAGCGCGTGGATGTCGTCGGTGCCCTCGTAGGTGACGACCGACTCGAGGTTGTTCATGTGGCGGATCACCGGGTACTCGAGCGTGATCCCGTTGGCGCCGAGCACCGGGCGGGCCTTGCGGGCGACCTCGAGCGCCGCGTTGACGTTGTCGAGCTTGCCGATGCTGACGTGCTCGGGGCGCAGCCGGCCCTCGTCCTTCATGCGGCCGAGGTGCAGCGCGAGCAGCGTCGCGCGGTTGACCTCGAGCGCCATCATCGCGAGCTTCTGCTGCTGGAGCTGGAACGACGCGATCGGCTTGCCGAACTGCGATCCGCTCCTTGCTGTAGTCGAGCGCGGCCTCGTAGCACGCGCGGGCGGCGCCGGCGGCGCCCCAGACGATCCCGTAGCGCGCCTCGTTCAGGCACGAGAGCGGGCCGCGCAGCGACGTCGGCCTCGGGCAGCAGCGCGTCGGCGGGCAGGCGCACGTCGTCGAGCAGCAGCTCGGAGGTGACCGACGCGCGCAGCGACAGCTTGCGTGTGGATGTCCTGGGTCGTGAAGCCCGGCGTGTCCCTGCGGGACGAGGAAGCCGCGGACGCCCGTCGTCGGTCGTCGCCCACACGACGGCGACGTCGGCGACCGAGCCGTTGGTGATCCACATCTTCGGGCCGTGGAGGATCCAGTCGTCGCCGTCGCGGCGGGCGCGGGTGCGCATCGACCCGGGGTCCGAGCCCGCGTCGGGCTCGGTCAGGCCGAAGCAGCCGATCGCCTCGCCGGCGGCCATCCGCGGCAGCCACTCCTGCTTCTGCTCCTCCGAGCCCCAGCGGTGGATCGCGAACATCGCCAGCGAGCCCTGCACCGACACGAGGCTGCGGACGCCGGTGTCGCCGGCCTCGAGCTCCAGGCAGGCGAGGCCGTAGGCGGTCGCGCTGGCGCCGGCGCAGCCGTAGCCCTCGAGGTGCATGCCGAGCAGGCCGAGCTTGCCGAGCTCGCGGCGCGAGCTCGCGCGGGATGCGCGCCTCCTCGAACCACTCGCCGACGTTCGGGCACGACCCGGTCGCGCACGAACGCGCGCACGGTGTCGCGGATGTCGCGCTCCTCGTCGGAGAGCAGCTGGTCGATGGCGAGGAAGTCGTCGGGGCGGATCGGCTGGCGGGAGTTGCGGCGGCTGCGGTCATGGGGTCGTCCTTGACCTAGAGTTTCGAAGATCTAGGATCATTGAACCACATGGCCGGCGCCCTCGACAACCTGCGTGTCCTCGACTTCTCCCGCGTCCTCGCCGGGCCCTTCGCGACGATGATGCTCGCCGACCTCGGGGCGAGCGTGACCAAGGTCGAGCGCCCCGGCGGCGGCGACGACACCCGCGCCTGGGGCCCGCCATACGACGAGGCGGGCGAGGCGACCTACTTCCAGTCGGTCAACCGCAACAAGGAGAGCGTCGTCCTCGACCTCTCCGACCCCGGCGACCGCGCCGCGGCGCGCGCGCCTCGCCGCCGAGGCCGACGTCGTCGTCGAGAACTTCCGCCCCGGGGTGATGGACCGCTTCGGCCTCGGCTACGAGGACCTCAGCCGCGAGAATCCGGCGCTCATCTACTGCTCGATCACCGGCTTCGGCCGCGGGCGCGGGCGCCGAGCTGCCGGGCTACGACCTCCTGGTCCAGGCCCTCGGCGGGCTGATGAGCATCACCGGGAGCCCCGACGGCGAGCCGCAGAAGGTCGGCGTCGCGCTGGTCGACGTCCTCGCCGGGCTCTTCGCGCACGGTCGGGATCCTCGCCGCGCTGCGCCACCGCGACGCGACCGGCGAGGGCCAGCGGGTCGAGGTCGACCTGCTCTCCTCGCTGCTCGCGGCGCTCGTCAACCAGGGCTCGGCCTACACCATCGCCGGGGTGGTCCCGGCGCGGATGGGCAACGCAGCACCCGAGCATCGCCCCCTACGAGCTGCTGCGCAACCGCCGACGGCGAGCTCGTCGCTCGCGGTCGGCAACGACCGCCAGTTCGGCGCGCTCTGCGAGGTGCTCGGCGCGCCCGAGCTCGCCGGCGACGCGCGCTTCGCGACCAACGCCGGCCCGGGTCGAGCACCGCGCGCGTCCTGCGCACCGAGCTCGAGGCGCGCCTTGGCTCGCGCGGCGCCGCCGCCTGGGCCGAGGCGCTGACCGAGGCGCGGGTCCCGGCGGGCGTCGTCAACGACCTCGCCGGAGCCTTCCGCCTGGCGCGACGATCTCGGCCTCGAGCCGATCGTCGAGGATCGCGCGCGAGGACGGCACCGACGGTCGAGCCTGACCCGCAACCCGATCCGCCTCTCGGCGACCCCGCCGGCGTATCGCTCAGCGCCGCCGCGGCTTCCGTCCCCGGAGCCCGCTGCCTGACCCGGGAGTAAGGGCCCTCGCGGTCCCCGGCCGGCCCGCCCAGGGGAAGGGTCCTCGCGGCGCCCCGCAGGCCCGGCCAGGCCGCCGGTTAGGCTGGGCCGGTGGGCGTCAGGATCGGATACAAGGCATCGGCCGAGCAGTTCGGCCCCCGCGAGCTGCTCGACTTCTCGCTCGAGGCCGAGCGGCGCGGGCTCGACATCATCGCCACCTCCGATCACTTCCAGCCCTGGCGCCACCACGGCGGCCACGGCCCCTCGGCGCTGACCTGGCTCGGCTCGGCCGGCGAGGCGACCGAGCGCGCCGTCCTCGGAACCAGCGTCCTCACGCCGACGCTTCGCTACCACCCCTCGATCATCGCCCAGGCCTTCGGCACCCTCGGCACGCATGTATCCGGGCCGGGTCTTCCTCGGCGTCGGCTCCGGCGAGGCGATGAACGAGACCCCGGCCACCGGGGCCGAGTTCCCCGGCCGCAAGGAGCGGCGGATGCGCCTCGCCGAGGCGATCAGGCTGATCCGGGCGCTCTGGACCGAGGAGCGCGTCGACTTCGAGGGCGAGTACTACCGGACCTCGAGGGCGACGATCTATGACCGTCCCGTCCGAGCCCGTCCCGATCTACGTCGCCGCCTCGGGCCCGCTCGCCGCGAAGCTCGCCGGCCGCCTCGGCGACGGCTTCATCTGCACCAGCGGCAAGGACCCCGAGCTCTACGAGGCCCTGCTCGGCAAGGTCGCCGAGGGTGCCGAGGCGGCCGAGCGCGACCCTCGAAGATCCGCAAGATGATCGAGGTCAAGGTCTCCTACGACAGCGACCGCGACTTCGCCTACGAGGCCTGCCGCTGGTGGGCCGCGCTGGCACTTGCGCCTGAGCAGAAGAGCGGCATCGAGGACCCGGTCGAGATGGAGCGGGTCGCCGACGAGAACGCCGAGAACGCCGCACACGCGCTTCATCGTCTCCGACGACCCCGACGAGGTCGTCGAGAGGATCGCGCCCTACCTCGACCTCGGCTTCGAGGACCTGGTCATCCACGGCCCCGGCGCCGATCAGCCGCGCTTTCTCAAGCAGTTCTGCGAGGACGTGCTGCCGCGGCTGCGGGAGCGGGCCGGCTGAGGGCTCAGTCGAGGAAGATGTCCGGCCAGCAGGTCGGTCTGATCGCCGCCGTATCCGTACTTGTCGAGGTCGGTGACTCCCTCTTCGGCGAGGACCTCGTCGTCGATGTAGAAGTTCCCGGTCGCCTCGCGGCTGGGGCGGGCGAGGATCGCGGCGGCGGCGTCGGCCATGATCTCGGGCGAGCGCGAGCGCGCCATCGCCTCGTCGCCGCCGAGCAGGTTCTGCACCGCGGCGGTGGCGATGATCGTCCGCGGCCAGAGCGAGTTGGCGGCGATCCCGTCGTCGCGCAGCTCCTCGGCCAAGCCGAGCGTGCACATGCTCATCCCGTACTTGGCGATCGTGTAGGCGAGCGTGGCCGCCGAGCCACTTCGGGTCCAGGTTGATCGGCGGCGAGAGCGTGAGGACGTGGGCGTTGGCGGCCTCGCTGCAGGTGCGGGATGCAGGCTTGCGTCAGCAGGAAGGTCCCGCGCAGTTGATGTCCTGCATCAGGTCGTAGCGCTTCATGTCGAGTCTGCGAGGTCGGGCGAGGTTGATCGCGCTGGCGTTGTTGACGCACGATGTCGACGCCGCCGAAGTGTCTCGACGGCCTCGGCGACGGCGCCGGCGACCGACGTCGTCGTCGCGCACGTCGCCGACGATCGGCAGCGCCCTGCCGCCGGCCGCCTCGATCTCCGCGGCGGCGGTGTAGATCGTGCCCTCGAGCTTCGGGTGCGGCTCGGCGGTCTTCGCCAGCAGGGCGACGTTGGCGCCGTCGCGCGCCGCACGCAGCGCGATCGCGAGGCCGATGCCCCGGCTTCCGCCGGAGACGATCATGGTCTTGTCGGAGAGGGCGCCGATGGGCGAACCCTATTACGCAGGCGGGCTAGGATGCGCGCCCGTCACTGATCACAAAGGAGAGGCCGCAGAGCACATGAGTCCCGAGATCGATCGTCTCGAGTTCCGCCGAGAGTTGGCGCAGCAGCTGAGGGTGGACTCGGTCCGCTCCAGCGACGCCGCCGGTTCCGGGCACCCGACCTCGTCGATGTCGGCGGCCGACCTGATGGCGGTGCTCCTTGACGGGCACCTGCGGCTCGACGTCGACAATCCGCGCGACCTCGGCGGCGACCGGCTCGTCTTCTCCAAGGGCCACGCCTCGCCGCTCTTTTACTCGTGCCTGAAGGCCGCCGGAGCGATCGACGACGCCGACCTGCTCAGCTTCCGCAAGCTCGGCAGCCCCTTCGAGGGCCACCCGACCCCGGTCCTGCCGTGGGTCGATGTCGCCACCGGCTCCCTCGGCCAGGGACTGCCGGTCGCCGTCGGCATGGCGCTCTGCGCGAAGCGGCTCGACCAGGTCTGCATCGCGCATCTGGGTGCTCTGCGGGGACGGCGAGATGGCGGAGGGCTCGATGTGGGAGGCCTTCGAGCACGCCAGCTTCGAGCAGCTCGACAACATCGTCGCGATCGTCGACGTCAACCGCCTCGGGCAGACCGGGGAGACCATGCACGGCTGGGACACCGGCGTCCACGCCGAGCGCGCCCGCGCCTTCGGCTGGGAGGCGATCGAGCTCGACGGCCACGACCTCGAGGCGATCGAGGAGGCCGTGGCCCGGGCCGAGCAGGTCAACGGCCGCCCGACCGTGCTGCTGGCGCGGACGAAGAAGGGCCGGGGGGTCGCGGCGGTCGAGGACCAGCTCGGCAAGCACGGAAAGCCGCTCGAGGACGCCGAGGCGGCGATCGCCGAGCTCGGCGGTGAGACCGGGGCGACGGTCGGTCTGGCGGCGCCGGGCGGTGGCGAGGGAAGGCGTCCCTCCGCCCCGGGGGGCGATATGCCCCGCTACGAGGTCGGCGCCGAGGTCGCGACCCGCACCGCCTACGGTGACGCGCTCAAGTACCTCGGGGACACCCGCGACGACGTCGTCGTCCTCGACGGGGAGGTCTCGAACTCGACCTTCAGCGAGACCTTCGGCAAGGCCCACCCCGAGCGCTTCTTCGAGATGTACATCGCCGAGCAGCAGATGATCGCGACCGCGATCGGGATGCAGGCCCGGGGATGGAAGCCGTTTGCGTCGAGCTTCGCCGCGTTCCTCAGCCGGGCCTACGACTTCGTCCGGATGGCCGCGGTCAGCCGCGCCGACCTGCGCCTCTGCGGATCGCACGCGGGGGTGTCGATCGGCGAGGACGGGCCCTCGCAGATGGGCCTCGAGGACCTTGCGATGTTCCGCGCCGTCCACGGCAGCACGGTGCTCTATCCCTGCGATCCCAACCAGGCCGTCAACCTGGTCGAGCAGATGGCCGACCTCGACGGAATCAGCTACATCCGCACCCACCGCGGCGCGACCGCGGTGATCTACTCCGCCGGTGAGGAGTTCGAGGTCGGCGGCAGCCGCACCGTGCGCGACGGCGACGACGTCACCCTGATCGGCGCCGGCATCACCCTGCACGAGGCCCTCGCTGCGGCAGAGGAGCTGGCCACCAAGGGAGTCGCGGCGAGGGTGATCGACCTCTACTCGGTCAAACCCGTCGATGAGGCCACCCTCGTGCGCGCCGCGAGCGAGACCGGCGCCCTGGTGACCGTCGAGGACCACTGGTTCGACGGCGGCCTCGGCGACGCGGTCCTCGGCGCCCTTGCCGGCACAGGCACCGCCGCCAAGGTGCGCAAGCTCGCCGTCTCGGTGATGCCGGGTTCCGGGAAGCCCGAGGAGCTGATCAAGCAGGCCGAGATCAACAGCGAGGCGATCGTAGGGGCCGCCCTGGGGCTGCGCAGCGCGACGTAGCCACGCCGAGGACCGGCTCGTCGCCGGCGACCCCGATCGACGGGGATTCGTCCATATAGGGACGCTTTCCACCCATCGGTGACGGGGACTATCGACGGGTGGATTCCGTCCCATATAGGGACGCTTTCCACCCATCGGTGAGACCGGCGACGGGCCCCATCGGCTGGGGCGACCGCAACCTTGGCTTGCGCCGGCGGTTGTGTAGCGAGATGGCGCCAGCGGGCGACGTAGGACCCACGGAGATGAGAGAGTTACTGTTGTGAGGATGAGGGATGGGGCGCGCAGGGACGCTGGGACCGGGATGCGGGTAGCCACGATCGCGGTGGCGCTGCTGCTCTCTGCGGTGTTCGCCTCCGCGGCCGCCGCGAGCTCGGCTGCCCGTGGATCGCCCGCGGTCTTCACCGCCCGCGGCAGCGTCGAGCAGGTGCAGGTCACCGCGGCGGATCCCGGGTCCAAGGTCAGCCTGATCAACAGCGCGGGCAAGGTCGTCGCTACCCGCAGGGCCGGTGCCCTGGGCGGAATCGTCTTCCGCAACGTCAAGCCTGGTTCGGGCTACCGGGCGCGCAAGGGCGCCGGGGGTGGCCCGCAGACGCCCACCTTCAGGGTCCTCAGCGACCGCCCGGCGCCTCCGAGCACGAACATCTACAGCCAGACCCTGCCGGCGGGCGGCTACGGCTACCTGAGGACGCGCGACGGGACACAGCTTGCGATCAACGTCCAGCTCCCCGGCCCCGCGGAGAGCGGCCCCTACCCGACCCTCGTCGAGTACTCCGGGTATGGATACGCGAGGCCGACCGGGGGCGAGAGCTCGATCGCCCAGATCGCCACCGCCCTCGGCTTCGCCGTGGTCGACGTCAACATGCGCGGCACCGGCTGCTCGGGCGGGGCCTTCGACTTCTTTGAGCCGCTGCAGGGCCTAGACGGCTACGACGTGGTCGAGACCGTCGCCCGCCAGCCCTGGGCGCTGCACCACAAGGCCGGGATGATGGGCGTCTCCTACGGCGGCATCAGCCAGCTCTTCGTCGCCGCCACTCGCCCGCCCTCCCTCTCAGCGATCACGCCACTCTCGGTCATCGACGATCCGACGTTCTTCGCCTACCCGGGCGGAATCAAGAACACCGGCTTCAATCTCTCCTGGGTGAAGGATCGCGTCCACGACGCGCTTCCCGCCTCGCCGACCGGTGGCCAGGCCTGGGCCTGGGAGCGGATCCAGAACGGCGACGGTGTCTGTGCGGCCAACCAGGTCCTGCACACCGAGGCTGTCGACCTGCTCGCCAAGTTCCTCCGCAACCGCTACTACGTCCCCAAGGTCGTCGATCCGCTGGCCCCGGGGACCTTCGTCGACAAGATCAAGGTGCCTGTTTTCCTCGCCTGCCAGTGGACCGACGAGCAGACCGGTGGCCACTGCCCGGCGATGACTGATCGTTTCACCGGGACCCGCCGCAAGTGGTTCACCTTCACCAACGGCACCCACATCGACTCGCTGGCCCCGGCCACCTTCAACCGCTGGTACGACTTCCTCGAGCTATACGTCGCCCGGCAGAAGCCGCAATTGACTCCCGGCGAGCAGGCGCTGGCGCCCGTCATCTACTCGACGGCGATGGGTGTCCCTGGGGTCACCCTGCCCAGCGACCCGATCCAGGCCGAGCCCGACTACGCCTCCGCCCGCGCCGCATTCGAGAATCTGCCGCCGATCCGCATCCTCTTCGACAACGGCGCCGGGGGAGCCCCCGGCGCGCCCTACGCCGGCTTCGAGCGCTCCTTCTCGCGCTTCCCCCTTCCGAAGACCAAGGCCCGCTCCTGGTACCTGGGCAGAAACGGCGCGCTCACCGACCGCCGGCCCGTCAAGCCGGGCGCGGAGGCATTCAGGTGGGACCGCAACGCGCGGCCGTCGACCAGCTTCACCGGCAGCACTAACTCTTCACCCGGCGGGCTCTGGACCGCGACGCCCGTCTATCAGTGGCTGCAGAGCCCTCCTGGCAAGGCCCTCTCCTACGTCAGTCCGAAGCTGAAGTCGGACACCACCGTCGTCGGCGGCGGCGCCGTCGAGGCCTGGATCCGCGCCTCGGTGCCCAACGTCGACCTCCAGGTGACCGTTTCCGAGGTGCGCCCGGACGGCAACGAGACCTTCGTCCAGAACGGCTGGCTGAAGGCGGCCGCGCGCAAGCTCGATCCGAAGAGCACGCTGCTGGAGCCGGTCCTGAGCCTGCGAAAGGCCGACCGTGCGCCGCTTCCAAAGAACCGCTTCACCAAGGTCACGGTGCCTCTCTATTACGAGGGGCACGCGTACCGCAAGGACTCGCGTATCCGGATCACGATCGCAGCCCCCGACGGTGACCAGCCCCGCTGGGAGTTCGGCACGGCAAATCCCGCCACCGCGACCACGGTGGCGCTGGCTCACTCGCCGCAGATGCCTTCGCGGGTGGTGCTGCCGGTGATCGGAGGCGTCAACGTCCCGACCGCGCTGCCCCCCTGCCCGAGCCTGCGGGGCGAGCCCTGCCGGCCCTACGTGCCCTACACGAACCGCAAGATCTCGCTGCCGTAGATCTTCCTGCCGCAGGCCGCCCCTTATCTAGGCTGGGCCGGGCGATGGTCGAGCAGATCCCCGACATGCCGCCGGGAACCCTCGGGTTCTCGGCCACCGGTGACGTCACCAGGTCCGACTACGTCGAGGTGCTGCTTCCGGCGCTGAACCGCACGATCGCCGACGGTGGGCGCCTGCGGGTCCTCTTCCGGATCGGTCCCGAGCTCGAGCACTTCCACCCCGGGGCGTTGTGGGAGGAGCTCAAGGCCGACCTCGACCTCGGCATCCGCCACCACGAGGCCTGGGAGCGGCTGGCGATCGTCACCGATGTCGGCTGGGCCCGCCGGGCGGTGATGATGTTCGGCTGGCTCGCACCCGGCGAGGCGCGGCTCTTCGCCCTGGCCGAGGACGGCGACGCGAGGGTGTGGGTCGGGTCAGCAGGCGGCTGAGGCTGGCGGCCGGGTCTTGGCTCGCCGGGGAGGCGCTCAGTCCGCCGGCGGCTGGCGCGAGAGCTCCATCAACGCCGCATCGACGTCGGGGAGGTCCGAGGTGCGCAGCTCGTGCGCGGCGAATACGTCGTCTAGGTCCTCGCGGGTCAGGGTCTCGCGCTCGAGGGCGAGGGCGGCGAGGTCGTCGAGGCAGCGGCGGTTGGCGCTGAGCAGGCTCAGCGCCCGCGCGTGGGCGTCGCGCGCCAGCGCCATCGCGCCGAGGTCGACGTCGCGGCGGGTGCGGTCTGAGAGCGAGTAGTCCCCGGTCGGCAGCGCGATCGGCGCGTCGCCGGGGGAGTCGGTCTGGATTCCCATCCCGAACTCGGAGAGCATCTGCTTACAGACGGCGTGTACGCGGGCGAGGTCATCGGCGGCGCCGGTGTAGGCCTCTCCGAAGACGACCTCCTCGGCGGCGCGCCCTCCCAGCAGTGTCACAGTCTCGTCGAGGAGCTGGTCGCGCGACTTCATGTAGGTGTCCTCGCGCGGCGAGTGGCCGACGAAGCCGAGCGCCGGCCCGCGGGGGACGATGCTGAGGATCTCGGGTGGGTCGAGGCCGAGCAGCCGCCGGCAGAGCGCATGGCCGGACTCGTGGTAGGCGACGATGCGGCGCTCCTTCTGCGTCAGCCGGCGCGACTGCTGCGAGCCGACCGACTGGCGCAGCAGCGCCTCGTCGAGGTCGTCGCGGCCTGTCGCGGTACGGCCCGCGCGCCCGGCGATGATCGCCGCCTCGTTGAGGGCGTTGGCGAGCTGGGCGCCGGTCATCCCGGTCGTCTTGCGGGCGACGTCGGTGAGGTCGAGGTCGTCGGCGAGCGGCTTGCCCTTGGCGTGGGCGCGGAGGATCGCCTCGCGGCCGTCGCGGTCAGGGGGGGCCACCAGGACCTGGCGGTCGAAGCGGCCGGGGCGAAGCAGCGCGTGGTCGAGCTTCTCGACGTTGTTGGAGGCGGCGACCACGATCACCGTGCCGGGGTCGCGCTCGAAGCCGTCGAGTTCGACCAGGAGCTGGTTCAGCGCCTGCTCGCGCTCGCTGGTTCCGCCGTCGCCACCGCCGCTGCGGGTGCCGCCGACCGCGTCGAGCTCGTCGATGAAGATCACCGCGCGGCCCGACTTGCGCGCCTCCTTGAAGAGGCGGCGGATCCGGGCCGCTCCGCGACCGACGAACATCTCGACGAAGCTCGATCCCGAGGCGGCGAAGAAGTCGACCCCGGCCTGCGCCGCCACCGCCCGCGCCAGCATCGTCTTGCCGGTACCGGGGGGGCCGTAGAGGAGAACGCCGCGCGGCGGCTGGGCGCCGAGGGCGTTGAAGCGGTCGGGGTCGCGCAGCCACTCGGCGACGTCCATCAGCTCGTCCTTGGCGGCGTCGACGCCCTGCACGTCCTCCCACAGCACCGGCGCGGTCGTGCTCGACTTCACCGTCTCCGGCTTGGTCGAGCGCATCGTCTGGCGCAGGAGGAGGGCGAAGACGGTCAGCAGGCCGGCCATGAAGATGACGCCGAAGACCGGATACCAGTTGAAGAAGAAGTCGCTGATGCCGGCGACGGGCAATGCTTGGCTGAGGATCGGGGTATCCATCGGTGTGAGCCTGCCGGAGATGGGCGACTGCCTGGAGTGTGGCAAGCCCGACCCCAATACTCACTCGCACATTCGTCCAGAACCGGCGAATCCGCTAATGCCGCGCCCGCATCGGGCGGGGCCCCCGGGGTGCTGATCCACGCCTCGGCGCCCCTTAGGATCAGGGCATGACCGAGCTGCCCCTGGGCCCCCGCGCCACGACCGCGCCCGAGCTGAAGGCCCAGATCGAGGCCGAGCGCGAGGGTCGCCCCTTCATCGTCTTTCGCGACGGCGGCGGCCAGCAGCAGATCCTCCTGATCGACGACGGGACCACCGAGCTCTGGGCCGGGCGCAGCGGCTCCGCCGACATCCGCCTCGACTGGGACGAGGAGGTCTCGGGGCTGCACGCGCAGATCGAGGTCGTGCGGGGCGAGTGCACCCTCGTCGACGACGGGCTCTCGCGAAACGGCTCCTTCGTCAACGGCGAGAGGATCCGCGGCCGCCACCACCTCCGCGATCAGGACATGATTCGTTTCGGCCAGACCCTGCTGCTCTACCGGATTCCCGACGCCGACAGCGCCGAGAGCACGGTGATCGCGAGCGAGGTCCCGGCGGCGGCAACCGTGTCTCCGGGCCAGATGCGGGTGCTGCTGGCACTGTGCCGGCCCTTCAAGGACGGCGCCTCCTTCGCCACCCCGGCGACGAACCAGCAGATCGCCGATGAGCTCCACCTGAGCGTCGACGCGGTCAAGACCCACCTGCGGGCCCTGTTCGAGAAGCTCGGCGTCGAGGACCTGCCGCAGAACCGCAAGCGGGTCGGCCTGGTCGAGCGCGCGCTCCAGAGCGGCCTCGTCTCCGAGCGCGACCTCTAGCAGCCACGGAGCTGGCGGCTGGCGGCGATCCCGGCCTCAGGCTCGGCCGCCGTCAAGTTCGGGGCTGTCGTCAAGTAGGCCCCGCTGCTCACACCCGGTGCAACGCGAGAGGCCCCTGTTCGAGGGGAGGGGCCTATTCGCGTTCAGGCCGAGCGCTGCACCTGCGAGCCGCCGACGATCGCGTCCTCGCCGGTCTCGGTGAACAGGATCCAGGCCTTGTTGCCACCGTCGTAGTCGGGCGCCCACAGCTTCATCGTCGCGTCCTGCTCCCAGACGGTGACCTTCTCGTCGCCCTCGGGGTCGAGGCCGCGCCAGACGCGGATGAAGGGGTTTTCCTCCCACTCGGCGCCGATCGTTGTCGGCTCGCGGTGGCCGGGGTGCACACGGGTCTCGGGCGGCAGCTTCATCAACTTGTCCATGACCGAGGAGCGCAGGTCCTCGAAGCCGCTGGCGCCGGGTGCCTTGGTGCCGCCGACCGTCCCCTTGAAGAGGACGTCGGCAGTGATCACGTCGGTTCCATTGATGAGGAAGGCGAGGTGCCCGGCGGCGTGCCCCGGCGTATCGATCGCCTCGATCTCAAGCCCGCCTGTGCTCAGTTTTCCGCCGCCGGAGATCTCCTCTGTGACGTCATCGAGGATCTCGGCCGCGACCTCGGGATGGGCGACGAGCGCGGGGTTTCCGAGACGCTCCCTGGCCTCGGCAATCCCCTCGAGATGGTCGGCGTGGGAGTGGGTGAGGAGGATGTGGGTTACCTCGGTTCTTTCACGCTCGACCCGCTCGAGCAGCGGCTCGAGGCAGCCGTTTCCGTCGATCAGGATCCCCCTGCCGCCTGGTTCGTCGACGACGAGGTAGGCGTTGGAGAGCCATTGGGCGTTCTCGGTGCGTTGCAGGATCAATCTCGTCCCTCTTTCAGTCGTAGTGGATGACGCTGCGGATCCCGTCCTGGGCCTCCATCAGCTCGAAGCCGCGGTTGACCTCGTCCAGGGTCAGGTGGTGCGATATGAACGGCTCGACGTCGATCTCGCCGGCGAGCCAGCGCTCGATCAGCTTCGGCACCCCCTCGCGGCCCTTGACCCCGCCGAAGGAGGAGCCGGCGATGCGGCGGCCGGTGATCAGGAGGCGGGGAACGACGTCGAGGGTCTCGCCCTTGCCGGCGACGCCGGCGACGGTGCACAGCCCCCAGGCCATCCGCGCCGACTCGACCGCCTGGCGCATCACGGCGACGTTGCCGGTCGCCTCGAAGGTGAAGTCGGCGCCGAAGCCGCCGGTCTCTTCGAGGATCCTCTCGACCGTGTCGGGGCCGCCGGCCATCGTCTCCGTCGCGCCCTGGCCGCGGGCAAGCTCGAGGCGATCCTCGGAGAGGTCGATGCAGATGATCCGCTCGGCGCCCTGAAGGCGGCAGCCGGCCACCGCCCCGAGGCCGACCATCCCGGCACCGAAGACGACGCAGGTCGAGCCCTCGCTCACCTTGGCGGTGTTGATCGCCGCGCCGAGGCCGGTCGAGAGCCCGCAGGCGAAGAGGCAGGCGCGGTCGAGCGGGGCTTCGGGGTTGACCTTGGCCAGCGCGATCTCGGGCATCACCGTGTACTCGGCGAAGGTCGATGTGCCCATGAAGTGGCGGATGTCCTCGCCGTCGCGACTGAGCCGGGTGGTCCCGTCGGGGAGGTGGCCCTTGCCCTGCTCCTCGCGGATCGCAAGGCAGAGGTTGGTGCGCTCGTCGACGCAGTGAATGCACTCGCCGCACTGGGGCGAGAAGAGGGTGACGACGTGATCGCCCGGGTCGAGCAGGCTGACCCCTGGCCCGACCTTCTCGACCACCCCGGCACCCTCGTGGCCGAGAACGGTCGGCGCGTAGCCCGATGGGTCGGCGCCGGATGCCGTGTAGAGGTCGGTGTGGCAGACGCCGCAGGCCTCCAGCCGCACCAGCACCTCGCCCTCCCTCGGCTCCGCCAACTCGACCTCCTGGACCTCGAGGGGCTTGCCGAACTCCTCCAACACCGCCGCCCGCATCTTCATCCTCGCGCCTCCAATCGCTCAATTCCCGGGGGTGGGACCTTTTCGCCATGACTGACCTGGTCAAAAGGTCCCACGTCGCTGGCGGCAGTGATCCTATGGGCGCGGCGGCGCGGCGGCGGCGCGGCGCGGCGGGGGCGGGGGTGTGGCGGAGCGGCGGAGCGGCGTCTATCTGCGCTCTGGCCCGACCGCGCTGCCCTCGAGCAGGACGCGGGCGATCAGGCCGGGGTCGTCCCAGGTCGGCGTGTGCCCGACGCCCGGCAGAACCCGGTAGCCGGCGCCCGGGGGGAACTGCTTGCGCCGCGGGGGGGCGACGAGGCGGTCGTGCTCGGCCCAGGCGAGCGTCACCGGGACCTCCGGGTAGCCGGTGGGATCGAAGACGTCGGCGCGCATCTCGTGGTTGGCGGCGTCGTAGCCCGGCGCGTCGATCCAGTCCATGATCATTGCCCGACCCGCCTTCGCCGGCACGTGTTCGGGCCTCGCCATCGTCGTCCTCAGCATCGCCTCGCGACCGCGACGGGTGCGCAGGACCACCGACACGAGCGGGCGCAGGCGCTTGGCGATCGCGTGGCTGTCGAAGCTCCGTGGCCCCAGCGGTTTGCCCCAGAGCCCGGCCGGCGAGAGCGCGGTCACCGATGCCGCCGAGCCCGCTCTGCCCATCTCGAGAGCCATCCAGGCGCCGAGCGAGTTGCCGCCGACGTGGGGCCGGCCGACTCCGAGGCGCTCGCAGAACTCGATCAGTGCGGCGGCGACGTTGGCCGGGCTCGGCGCAGTTCCCTCCGGCAGCGGGTCGGAGCGGCCGAAGCCGGGCAGGTCGACGGCGATCACCTCGCGCTCCTGCATCAGCCTGCCGGTGACCGGCTCCCAGATCGACGAGTTCGCGCCGAGCCCGTGCAGCAGCAGCAGTGGCTCACCCTCCCCGGTTCTGGTGTGGTGGATCACCCGGTTTGCTTCAGGCGACCTGGAGCTGGGGGAAGGTCGGATCGGCCAGCGACGCCTCGGCGCCGTCTCCGGGCCACTCCGGCTTCGCGAAGAGAACCTGCACGTCGCCGATTCGCCGCTCACGGAAGCCCGCCTCCGAGCTGCACAGGTAGAAGGTCCAGAGACGGCGGAACGGTTCGTCGTAGCCGTGAACCCTCAGCTCGTCCCAGGAGGCGAGGAAGCGCTCGCGCCAGGCCGCGAGGGTCCGGGGGTAGTGGGCGGTGATGTCCTCCATCCAGACCGTGCGCATGTCGGTCATCCGCGCCAGGCAGTCAGCGATCTTCGCGTTCGAAGGCAGGCAGCCGCCGGGGAAGATGTGGGTGTTGGCGAAGCTGCGGGCCCCTTTCTCGACGTCGAAGATGCGGTCGTCGATGGTGATCGCCTGCAGCAGCATCAGGCCATCGGGCTCGAGCAGCTCGCCACAGCGGCGGAAGAAGGCGTCGAAGTATTGCCAGCCGACCGCTTCGATCATCTCGATCGAGACGAGCTTGTCGTAGCGGCCGCGGAGGTCGCGGTAGTCCTCCATCAGCAGCGTGACGCGACCGTCTAGGCCGGCGGCGCGGACCCGCTCCGCCGCCAGGTCGTGCTGCTGGCGCGAGATCGTTGTCGTCGTCACCCGGCAGCCGTAGCGCGACGCGGCGTGGATCGCCAGGCCCCCCCAGCCCGTCCCGATCTCCAGCAGATGGTCGCCGGGCCCGAGTCGCAGCTGCTCGCAGATCCGGTCGAGCTTCGCGATCTGGGCCTCCTCGAGGCCGAAGGACTCGTCGGCGAAGTAGGCGCAGGAGTACATCATCGTTTCATCGAGGAAAGATGAGAAGAAATCGTTTCCGAGGTCGTAGTGGGCGGAGATGTTCTCGCGGGCGCCGTGCTTGGTGTTCTCGGGGACGAGGCCCGCGAGCCGGTGCAACCATGCCCGCGGCCGGGCGACCGCCCCGCGGATTCCCTCGAGGTGGCGAAGCTCGCGGGCACCGATCCGCATCAGGGAAACGAGGTCGTCGGTCTCCCAGAGACCGTCCACGTAGCCCTCGCCGAGGCCGGCGCTGCCGTGGATCGCCCCCTCCCAGGCGGCCGGGTCGTTGATCGTGACCTGGGCCTGAAGGTCGGCGCCGGGTCGTCCGTAGGTGCGCATGCGGCCGCCCTCGAGCACGTCGATGCGCCCGGCCCGGACGCGGCGAAGTGCGGAGGTCACAGCAGCGCGTGAGAGCCGCGCGTTCACGGCGAGAGCAACCCCCCCGGTCCCCTCTCGCCCGGGTGTGGGAGGCAGCGCGTGACTTTCAGCTTCATCCTCACGCTCTGAGCGTAATTCCTCGCGACCACCAGCAGCGACCTCGCCGGATGGCGGGCAAGGAGTTTCGCGAACTCTCCACGACTCAGGCGCGCCTCGTGGTCGGTGATCTCCGAAGCGCGATACTGCCCGGGTGAATGTCGCCGAGGAGATAGGGAGGGTCGGGCTTCCTGCACCGATCGCGGAGCTGGCCGGCCGCGACTGGGATGCGATCATTGTCGGAGGCGGCCACAACGGGCTCACCGCCGCCGCCTACCTGGCGCGCGCCGGGCGATCGGTCCTTCTGCTCGAACGCCGCGACCGGCTCGGCGGGGCGTGCACGCTGGAGCGGCCCTTCTCCGACCAGCGCTATCTGGTCAGCCCCTGCGCCTACGTGGTCGGCCTCCTCGATCAGCTCGTGATATCCGAGCTCGGCCTCGAGCGGCAGGGATACCGGGTGTTCGCCGCCGACCCCAACTCATGGGCCCCTCTGCCGGACGGCACCTCCTACGCTTCCTACCTCGACCCCGAGGACACCGTCGCCCACCTCCGCGCCAACGGCTTCTCGGAGGCTGACATCGAGGGTCGGATCGCCTACGAGGCGACGTTCGAGCGCTGCCGCCAGGCATTGCGCCACGGGCCCGCCGGCGACACCTGGATCGGCTCCTCACCATCGCGCGAGCAGATCGAGGAGATCCTCGGCAACGATCCGGAGCTTGTCTCGATCGTCTTCGAGGAGTCGATCGCCGAGACGATCGGCCGCTACATGGATGACGAGCGCCTCCACCACGCCCTCTTCGGCCAGGGGATCATCGGCGCCTATGCCGGCCCCCGCGACCCGGGCACCGCCTCGATCAAGCTGATGCACCATCAGGGCGAACTCCTCGGCCACGGCTCGTTCTGGGGCTATGTCGAGGGCGGCATGGGCCGCGTCTCCTTCGCGATCGCCCAGGCTGCGATCGAGGCCGGCGCACAGCTCGCAGCCGGCGTCACCGTGGCGGAGATCGTCCCCGGCGAGGGGGTCCGGCTCGAGAGCGGCGAGCTGATCCGCTCCCGTGCGGTGATCTCGAACGCCGAGCCGAAGAGAACGGTCTCGCTGATCGAGGCCGGCCAGGTGCCGGCCGGGCTGGCCGCCCGCGCCGCCGGGTGGAAGACCCGCTCTCCGGTGGTCAAGCTGAACGCCGCCCTCGACCGGATACCGACCTTCACGGCCGCCGCCGACGGCTTCCGCCCCGAGCTGTCGATGATCTCGATCACCCCCGGCCTCGACGCCGCCCAGCTGGCGTTCGAGGCGTGCGAGCGAGGCGAGGCCGAGATCGGCTACGCGGAGCTCTACTTCCAGACCGCCTACGACCCGGCCGTGGCGCCCGAGGGAAAGCACGTGATGAGCGTCTTCGCGCAGTACGCCCCCTACCAGCTGGCCGAGGGCGACTGGGAGTCGCGCCGCGATGCCATCGGCGGCCAGATCCTCGACGCGATCGCCGTCTATGCCCCCGACGCCCTCGACTGCGTCGACGAGTTCGAGGTCCTCGGGCCCCCCGACATCGAGGAGCGGATAGGGCTCACCGACGGTCACATCTTCCAGGGGGAGGCGATGCCCGACCAGATGTGGGACCGCCGCTTCGATCACCGCTCCGAGATCCCCGATCTGTACTTCTGCGGCGCCGCCACCCACCCCGCCGGATCCGTGATCGCGCTCAACGGGCGCAATGCGGCGATGGCCGTGCTCGAGGATCTCGGTTAGGGTCAGCCCAGATGGGAGAGCCGCGGGAGCCGACCGAGCAGGACATCGAGATCCTCGACGCGATCAGCGCGGTCTACGGACGCCACGAGCACGCCCGCGCCCTGCACTCGAGGGGGGTCTTCTGCGACGCGACCTTTACCGCCACCTCGGAGGCCGCCGCCCTGACCGGGGCGGCCCATATGCAGGGGGACCCGGTCCCGGCGCTGGTCCGGTTCTCGACCGCGGGCGGCAACCCCGACGGCCACGACGGCGAGCGCGAGGGACGCGGGATCGCGGTCAAGTTCCGGCCCGCCGCCGGGGAGGAGACGGACCTCCTCTGCGTCACCTCACCGACCTTCCTCGTCCGCACCCCGGAGGACTTCCTCGAGATGATGAGGGCGCGGAGGCCCGATCCCGAGACCGGGGCGCCCGACATGGAGAAGGTGGGCGCCTACCTCGGCGCGCATCCGGAGGCGATGCCGGCGGTTCAGGCCAACCTCGGCGTCGAGCCCCCCGCCAGCTTCGCCCGCCTCGTCTACAACTCGCTGCACTCCTTCCGCCTCGTCGACTCGCAGGGCAACGGGCGCTGGGTCCGCTACCGCTGGGAGCCCGAGGCGGGGGAGGAGAGGATCCCCGATGACGAGGCGATGGCCCGCCCGCCCGACTACCTGCGCACGGAGCTGGCTGAGCGCACCGCCGGCGGCCCGGCCGTCTTCAGGCTGATCCTGATCCTCGGCGCCGAGGGCGACCCGACCAACGATCCGGCCGAGCCCTGGCCCGATGATCGCGAGCGGCTCAGCGCCGGGACGCTCGAGGTGACCGGCATCGCCGAGGATCCCGAGGAGGGCGGCGGCGTCGTCGTCTTCGATCCGACCAACGTTGGTGACGGGATCGAGCTGCCCGAGGACCCGGTCCTCTTTGCCAGATCGCGCGCCTACTCGATCTCGGCCAGCCGCCGGACCTGAGCCCCCTGATTCGCCCCGCTCGGCCCGAATCGGGCCCGGCGGGGCGCCGCGCCGGCCGCGAATCGGCCCCGGCGGGGCAGGTCACGAGAAATCGTCTGGATGGATGTACTAGAAGCCGCCTGGACGAATGTATGAGGCCCGGGCGTGCCGATCAGCCGTAGGGCCGGAAGATCAGCCGCTCGCCGAGCAGGTCGCTGACCGTCTTGAACCGGTATCCGCGGCCGCGCAGGGTGTCGATGATGCCGGGCAGCGCCGCCAGCGTCTGGCCGCGGTAACCGCCGCCGTCGTGCATGAGGATGATCGAGCCCGGGCGGGCGGCGGAGACGATGCGGCTGTAGATCGCTCCGGTGCCGGGGGTGGCCCAGTCGGTCGGGTCGACGTCCCAGTTGATCGTCCGCATCCCGGCCCGTCCGGCGGCCGAGACGACGCTCGAGTTGACGGCGCCGTAGGGCGGCCTGAACAGGCACGGCCTGAAGTGCGTCGCGCGCTCGATCCGGGCGCTCGTTCTCGCCAGATCGGAGTAGCCGGGGTAGGCGGCGTGATTCATCGTGTGGTTGCCGATCTCGCTGCCCTGCTCGAGGATCCGCCTCATCAGTCCCTCGTTGCCCGGGATCTGCGAGCCGAGCTCGAAGAAGGTGCCGTTGACGTGCTTGCGCCGGAGGACCCTGAGGAAGCCGGGGGTGTAGATGCTCGGACCGTCGTCGAAGGTCAGGGCGACGACCTTGCGGCCCCGCGGCCCGTTCGTGACCAGGCCCGGGTGGCCCCCGGTGCAGCCGACCGCGCGCACCGGGCGCAGGCGGAAGGCGCCGTCGCGTTTCGCCGGGAAGCGGTCGATGCAGGGCTCCTGGCCAGGGCAAGGCCCGATGCCCTCGAGCGCCCTCCAGGCGTAGCGGCGAGGGCTCAGCCCGGCCTCGCCGGGGAAGAAGGTTGCGACGAGCTTTCGGGCCGAGGGCCGCTTCACCGTCGCCGTCAGGGTCTCGGTGCCGATCACCTGTCCCTTCCCCCCGAGCCGGGTGAGGCCGACCCGGTGATGGTTCTTCGCCGCTCCCCCGAGGCAGAGCCGCTTCTCGTGGCGGCCGCTCGGCCGCCGCAGCGACATGCAGAGGTAGCGTGCCCTCGGCTCGGCGAAGTCGGGGAAGCGCAGCAGATCCTTCAACGGGAGGGGCGAGGCGGTTCGGAAGCTGAGGGTGATGCTTCGTCCCGCCTGCGAGATCCCGGCGTGGCGGAGGCCCTCGCGGGCGCCCAGGGCCGGCGCCGCCGTGATCAGCCCTGCGCAGGCGAGCGCAAGGGCGCTGATGCAAAGGATCTTGCGAGGAGGTTTCATCACGGGTCGCCGGTCCCGCCGGGGAGAGGCTGTCGGCATACTAGGGACAGGCACGGGCAGGCGGCGCCGCGACTCGGACTACCCGGACTCGGAACTGGCGACCGCAGCCGCGTTGCCTCGACCGTGTTCAGATGAGCGTGAGGCCGATCACAACCGTGGCAGCGTTTGGGCGCTGGCAGACGCTCGCGATCACCCTGATCGCGGCAATTGCCGTGCTCGCGCTCACGCCTGCCCCGGGGGCACGAGGGGCCAGTGGCGGCGCCGGCTCGGGTGGAACCGGCAACTCACCCTCGACCCCGCTCGAGAAGACGGCCTTCGACCGCCAGGGGATGTGGATCTGGTACGTCGACGCCTCGCACGGCGGCAATCTGACCCGGATCATCGCCCGCGCCCGCCGCTCCCACATCGGAACCCTCTACATCAAGTCCGGTGACAGCAATGACAGCTGGAGCCAGTTCACCAAGCCCCTGATCTCGCGCCTTCACCGCGGTGGCCTTGACGTCTGCGCCTGGCAGTTCGTCTACGGGAACCACCCCCTGGGCGAGGCCAAGGTCGGCGCAGCCTCGGTGAGGAAGGGAGCCGATTGCCTCGTGATCGACGCCGAGGGGGACTACGAGGGCAAGTACGCCTCCGCCGACCGCTACGTTCGCGCCCTGCGCGCCCGCATCGGCGCCGCCTACCCGGTCTCGCTTGCCGGCTTCCCCTACGTCGACTACCACCCGTCATTTCCCTACTCGGTCTTCCTCGGCCCCGGAGGCGCCCAGTACAGCCAGCCGCAGATGTACTGGAACGCTATCGGGACCTCGGTCCGCGGCGTCTACGAGCACACCTACTTCTACAACCGCGTCTACGACCGCCCCATCTATCCACTCGGCCAGACCTATGAGGGCGTCAGCCCGACCTCGATCAAGCTCTTCCGCCGCTACGCGATCAACTACGGCGACGGCCCTCCGAGCTGGTGGGACTGGCAGGAGACCAGCTCCAAGCAGTGGGCCGCGCTCGGGGCGGGGACGGGAGGCCGGGTCGTCGGCTACAAGCCGGTCAGCGGGTACCCGACATTGCGTCGCGGCAGCCGCGGCGACCTCGTCGTCTGGGCCCAGCAGCATCTGCTCGCGGCGGTGCCGACCAAGCTCACGGCGACCGGTGTCTTCGGCCGCCGCACATACGCGGCCGTGCGCAGCTTCCAGACCAAGCACGGCTTCAGGGCCGACGGGGTGCTGGGCAACCGGACCTGGCGCTCCCTGCTGAATGTGGTCCCAGTGAGGATTGCCTGGGCGGCGAAGCAGCGCCGTTCGGCGCGGACGGCGAGGGGCTCGGCGACCGCAGCGTCGCCAAGCGCTCCGCTCTCGGCGACGCTGCCGGCGAAGCGCTACGAGATCGACCCTGGGCCGCGTCCGTGAGTCGCGGACTCCGGGGGGCAGTTCCGATGAGACGCGCCGGAGCCCTTTTCCTGATTCTGGCCAGCGGCCTTGCGCTGGCGGCTTCGCCGGCGACCGCAGCGACCCGTGGAGCGCTGCCGGACTTCGACCCCTTCACGGTCCCGCGCCCGTCGATACCCCTTCGCGACCGCGTGATCGAGCGTCCCAGCGTCGCCGCGGCGCGCGAGACCGCTTCCTCCACCGCTCGGCGCTACCCGGTCCACGACGGCAAGGGCCGGACGGTGACGATCGGCGTCTCCGGCCCCTGCTCGAGCGTCTGCACCGCCGCCGACCCCCAGCGGATAGCGGACTTCCTCGGCGGCATCGCCCACGGCGCCGAGATCAGCCTGCTGCGGGTGCAACTGGTGACCAACTCCGAGATGGCCGGAATCTGCGGCTCCGGTGCGCTCGCCTGCTACTTCCCCGGCCAGAACCAGATGTTCCTCAGCGGCAATGACGACGTCGGCGCCGACGGGGCCACCCGCGAGTTCGTCCTCACCCACGAGTACGGCCACCATCTCGCCGACCACCGCCTCAACCCGCCGTTCTCACCGACCGTCGACTGGGGGACGAAGCGCTGGGCCACATACGAGCGCGTCTGCCAGGGCGCCCGCGCCGGCGCCCTCGTCCCCGGCGACGAGGGCGCCGACTACTACCGCAACCCCGGCGAGGCATTCGCCGAGGCGTTTGCCTTCAACCGCTTCCGCAACCTCGTCGGCTGGCAGTGGACGTCGCTGCTTCGCCCCAACGGCGGCTCCTTCGCAGCGATTCGCCAGGACGCTCTCCATCCCTGGAAGCACCGGGCCCGCTCGGTCGTGACCGGGGTGCTGAGCGCGGGCGGCGCACAGAGTCGGGTCCTGCGGATCCCGACTTCCCTCGATGGCGTCCTCAGCCTCGGCCTGAGCTCGTCGGCGGGTGTCGACTTCGACCTCGTCCTGCGCGACAACGGAGGCCGGGTGCTGCGCTCATCGGAGAGCCCCGGCCCGAGCGAGGCGATCGACTACACCATCTGCGGCCAGGCGAAGGTGAAGGCATCCGTGGTCCGCATCACCGGCAGCGGCCGGTTCAGGCTCCTCATCAAGCGGCCCTAGCGGGAGGCTCCAAAGGGGCCCCTCAGTTGGGCCCCGAAGCCGCCCTCAGCCCCAGAGAACCGCGACCTTCGGATCCTCGGGGTCGACCCTGACGCCGACTTCCTTGCCGACCGGGAAGTGCTGCAGCTGGTCGGGGTGCATGAACTGCTTGATCGTCGTCTTGTAGGGCTCGCCGCCCTCGGGCGCGATCGTCAGCGCGATCTCATACTCGGGACTTCCGCCCATGTCCTTGCGGCCGGTCTCGTTCATCGAGTCGATCGTCGCCCGCCGCTGGATTCCGGACTCGTTGAGCTTCTGGTAGCGCTTCTGCATCTCCATCATCTCGTCCATGTCGCCCGCGCCGAGGTTGCCGGACCCCATCGCGTCCTGAGCCTGCTTGGCGGCGTCCTTGTACTTGTCCATGAAGCCCATCGCCTCTCCCTTCGGTCGGTTGGCAAGAACCTACTGGCGCGCGATCCGCGTTTCCAGGGTCCCCAGCGTCGGTGAGGCAACGGCCACCTCGTCTCCGTCGGCGAGCCAGACCCGGGGCTCGCGGGCGCCGCCGACCCCCTCGGGGGTGCCGGTCGAGACGATGTCTCCCGGCTCCAGCGTCATCAGCGTCGAGAGGTGGGCGAGGAGCTCCGGCACGGAGAAGATCAGGTCGGCGGTCGAGCTCGACTGCATCGTCTCCCCGTTCAGCGTCAGAGAGATCCCGATCGCGTCGTGGGGCCCGGCCTCGTCGGGGGTGACGATCGCCGGTCCGCAGGGGGCGGAGCCGTCGAAGACCTTGCCCGCCATCCACTGCGGGGTCGCGAACTGCAGATCGCGGGCGGAGAGGTCGTTGAGCAGCGTGTAGCCGGCGATGTGGTCGAGGGCCGCGGCGGGGTCGACCCCCTTGGCGCGCCGGCCGACGATGAAGGCGACCTCGGCCTCGTAGTCGACCTTGGAGCTTGAGGCGGGCAGGGTCACGGTCGCTCCCGGCGCCGCCAGCGCGTTGCGGTACTTGCCGAAGATCGTCGGGGATTGGGGAGGCTCCTGCCGGGCCTCGGCCGCGTGCTTGCGGTAGTTGAGGCCGATGCAGATGATCTTCTCGGGATCGGGGATCGGCGGCAGCAGCTCAGGGTCCGTCAGGACCTCGGCCGCCGCGACGACCCCCTCCAGGTCGGCGATCCGGCCCTCGGCGATCAGCTCGCGCAGGCTCGAGCGCGCGGGGTCACCGAGGACTCGCCAGGCATCGACGACGCCTTCGCCGGAGAGGACCCCGGCCCGGGGGCCCTCGGTCGAGGAGTAGGTGACGAGACGCATCGGGATCACCCTAGAGGTGATGCGTTACCTTAGGCGTGGTCGGGCAAGAATCGGAGGAGCGAGATGGCAACGGGCGTGGTCAAGTGGTTCAGCAACGAGAAGGGCTATGGCTTCATCACCCCAGATGACGGCAGTGCCGACCACTTCGTCCACCACTCCGAGATCCAGGGTGAGGGCCACCGTTCCCTCGACGACGGCGCCAAGGTCAGCTTCGAGTCCGGCGATGGCCCGAAGGGCCCGGTTGCGACCCAGGTGACCGTCCTTGCGCCGGCCGAGTAGCACCGGCGCTCCACTGTCTCGGGCGCCCTGAGATAATCGGAGGAGGGCCGCCCATCGGCCCGGTTGCAACGCCTAGGGGGCGTAGCTCAGTTGGTTAGAGCGCCGGCCTGTCACGCCGGAGGCCGCGGGTTCGAGTCCCGTCGCTCCCGTTCCACGAATCACCTGCAACGGAGCCGTTTTCGGCGGTTGGGGCTCGGTCGGTCACTCGGAGCCTCTCGCCACGTCATCGCCACTACGCTCGCGTGCCCTCGTGTCGAGCCGGGCGCGAATCGCCTGCTCGGAGTCCCGGGCCAGGTGGCCATAGGTGCGGTCGATCATCTTCACACTGGTCCCCATCACGCGGGCAAGCTCGAAGATCGAGATACCAGCGGCGAGCGCCTCGGTGGCGAAGGTGTGGCGCAACTGGTACGGGCCACGCTGCCGGATCCCTGCCGCCTCAAGCGCCGGATACCAGTGGCGAGTGCGCCATCCGTCGAGCCCGATGTGGCCGCCACGGGCAGCCGGGAAGACCAGCGGCGTATCGAGTCGTGGCGGCAGGCGGTCGAGGGCCTCGTGCGCCCGTGCGCTCAGCGGGACGCGTCGCCGCGAGCCCACCGTTTTTGGGTACGGGGTCAGGGTGCCTTTCGCGTAGCGGCGCTGGACCAGCACGGCAGGTCCCGAGCGGTCGATGTCGCGACGCTCAAGCGCGGCCCACTCGTTGGTTCGCAGCCCGGTCTCGGCGGCGAAGACGACCAGCGGCCCGTACATCGGACCCAGTTCCACCTCGAGATCTCGGCGCTGAGCCGAACTTCATCGCCCTGTCTCCAGCCGACTCTTCTGCGCTCGATCTTGAGCAGGATGGGGCGGGCAACTATGTGTTCTCGGTGAAGATCGCCAACGGCGGCGAAGGGGTCTGGAATCTGAGAGTGAGAGTCGCTCCGAGTGTGGCTCATCCGCTGCTCGTGGATACCTCGAAGTTGGGCTGCGTCTACGTTGGTTCGGGGTCGATTCTCGTTGACCCGTTCGGCCAGAATCTGGCATCGAACCTCGTAACTTTGCGGGCTGAGATCGAGTGCCGCGCCCACGTCAGATCCGCCCAGGCCGCCTACGTGATCAGCTAGCCAAAGACGTCTGGGAGGGACCGAACACCGCGGCCGCTGTCGCCCAGGGTGCTGCCGCTGCTGCCCTGAGGTTGGTCGTGAAGTCCTCCCGCCGATGCAGCGGGTCCCGGCCCGGTCGCTCGTACCTCCCCCGGGTCGGGACCCCGCGTCTTCCAGCGGTTGCTCCCGGCGGGAAGGGGGGGCCGGGAAATCACGAGCGCGATCGCGCCCCTCTCACCCCGACCCACGCGACCAAACGCGACGGGCTCCCCGGTTGAAGCCGGTGAGATGAGATGACGAAGGCTCCGAAGGCTCCCGCCCATCTGCGAGCTGCCACCCGGCGGTGGTATCTCGCCGTGCTTGAGAGCCACGACCTGGAGGAGCACCATCAGCGACTCTTGCAGGCTGCGGCCGAGTGCTGGGACCGCTTGCAGGAGGCGAGGGAGGCGATCAAGCGCGACGGCACCTACATCCAGGGTCGCTACGGGCTGCGGGCGCATCCGGCGGTCGCCATCGAGAAGGACAGCCGGACCGGCTTTTGCCGGATCCTGAGAGAGCTCGACCTCGACGGCGAGCCTGACCCCGACCAGCGACCGCCGAGGCTGCGCTGATGCCGCGCCGCCGACGGACGGCCAAGCGCCGCGAACTTCTCACGTTGGAGAGGGACCTGCTGCTGACCATCGGCCCGGGTCCGATCCTGCCGGGCTCCGTGTCCCGGCGGCCGTGCCCTGAGCCGGGGAGTGAGGAGTGGGAGTTGCTTCGCGCCTGCTTCGAGGCGAACCGCGACCGCTACAGCGAGTCGAGCTGGGGCTACCTCGCATTCGAGCTGGGCGACGTCGAGGCTGCGCTGCGGGCCAATGCCCTGGTCCCCGCCGAGTGAAAACGGGCTCAGTCGCAGGCCGAGCTGGTGGCACTCGAGAGGTTCTTCGCGGCCGTCACGACGCTGCTGATCTCCACGCCGATCGGAACCAGCTGCTGAGCTGTCGGCGACTGGGGCAGCTGCTTGACCGAGTTGGAGAGGGCCGTGACGGATGACTTGAGCGCACTGGTCTGGCTCGGGAAGTCGGCCTTGGCCGAGCTGACGACCGCGTCTGCGTCGGTCTGCACCGTCTGAAGGTCAGTCTGCAGGGTGGAAAGAGTGTTGCTGTTGAGCTGGATGTTCCCTAGGTCATCTACCGACTGCTGAAGATTGCTCACATCAGAGCAGTAGTCCGGCTTGCTGCTGCTCCCGCAGCCCGCGGCAACCAGCGCCACGGCTGTCAGCGCCAAGGAGACGATCAACATCACAGGAAACCGTGCCTTCATCGCTGGGGAGCATATACGCCGAGGCCGATTGGAGATAAGCACCACGGCCAGCGCCATAGACTGCCGCTGGTGGGGGACCGCTACGACACGGGACGCATCGAGGCCTTCAGCGATGGCGTCTTCTCGATCGCGGCCACGCTGCTGGTGCTGGAGCTGGCGGTACCAGAGGCCGACTTCAATGATCTCTGGAAGGGAATCGCCGACCAGTGGCCCTCCTACCTGGGCTACGCGACCAGCTTCCTCACCATCGGCGGCATCTGGCTGGTTCACCACGCCATCTTCCGGCGACTGCGTTTCGCAGACGTCATCGTGACCAGGCTCAACCTTCTGCTACTGATGGCGGTCGCCTTCCTGCCCTTCCCGACCAAGCTGGTGGCTGAGGCGATCCACTCGACCAGCGCCGAGAGCACCGCGGTCCTCTTCTACGGAGCGACGCTGCTGGTGATCTCCATCCTGGTCACGGCGATCGTTCGCTACGCGGGGTCGCGGCCGGACCTGATCGAAGAAGCGGGGCGCGACCAGGTCGTCGCGCTGGCGGCGCAGGCGAGTCCGAACCTCGGCTTCTACGTCATCGTGCTGGTGCTGGCGCTGTTTGTGCCCGCGGTCGCAGCCTTCGGTTTCCTCGCGATTGCGGTGTTCGCGATCCTGCACGTTCGCGGGGGATCCGATCCAGAACCCAGGCGGTAAGGACAGGCGACAAGCGAAGCCGAGGAGTCCCTCCGCGACGGCGGGTAGTCTTCGGCCCACATCGGGATCTTGCGAGCCCGGTTCTTTGAGCCCTCGCGTCGGCGCCCTTGTTGGCGCCGTCGCAGGTCTAGGGGTCCGAAGGCGGTGTCAGGATCAACGTTCAATGCCAAAGAACCTCGCAAGGTCCACAACCGATGCCTCGGACTGCTGAGCGGCCCCACGCCGCCGACGACGCCGGGGAGACGATTACGATCGTCGTCTCGTGCCGCCAGGCCCCCTCGCCGGGCGACCACTATGCGAGCCCGGCGGATTGGGCGGACTGGAACCGGAACCACTTGACGGCGATCTCGACCGCGGTCACCCGCCCAGCGTGCGGCGGTTCCCGCCACCGCCGTGCCCCAGGTCGCCGGTCGGTCCGCCGTCACGGTTCTCGCAGAGCTTCCGGGATTCGCACCGGGCAGGACCCCGGTGGTGGCGACCCCGAGGAAGGCGAGCCCCCTGGCGGGGGGCGCACCATCGAGGGTACCGTTCGACGAGATGCTGCGGGCACCGAAGTCGCCGAACGGCGGGGCAGAGACGGGCCCCGACGCCTTGCCGGTGGCGTCGCTGGCTGCCGGATCGTCGGAACGGGCCGCGAGGGGAGCAGATGCTGTGGCTGGCCGCTGCTTCGTCGTGGGTTCCGGGGACACCCACTTCTATGGCAAGTTTGTGCTTACCGGCGTGCTGCGTGAGCTCGGGGCCGAGGTCGTCGACGCCGGGGTGGGCAGAAACCCCGAGGACCTTGCTGCCTTGCTGGAGGGCCGACCGGAGACGACCTCGCTCGCAGTCTCGCTCCACAACGGCCAGTGCCTTGCCTACTCCGAACGCCTGATGAGCATCATGCTCGCCGCGGGACGACGCACGGACGTGTTCGTCGGCGGCCGTCTCAACGCGATCTTCCCGGGTGAGTCCGAGCCCCGCGACGCCGTGGCCGAGCTACGGGAGATCGGCGTTATCCCATGCACGACCGTGTCCGACCTGGCCGAGAGCCTCGCGAGCGCAAAGGTGGGCTGAG
The DNA here is from genome assembly GCA_963781345.1 of uncultured Actinomycetes bacterium. Lineage (GTDB taxonomy): Bacteria > Actinomycetota > Thermoleophilia > Solirubrobacterales > 70-9 > JBBRHQ01. Next base: position 165,628 of record CAWAFQ010000013.1, on the reverse strand, counting down.
GCGAGGTCTCTCCTTCACGACATCCTCCAGTTGCTTCGCGTCTTGTACTGAGCTAGGCTCGCCGCCAACCGCGCTGGCCGGAGCAAGGTCGCTCGTCGCGGGTCCAGACACCTACCTCCAAGGAGGGCGAGAGAACTCCGTGAGAGTTTCTTTCCGCTTGGGCCCTGCGGTTCTCATCTCAGCGGCGGTGACTTTGACCCTTGCGCTCGTCATGGCCTCGGCTGCAGAGCGGGCGCTAGCCAGCCCCGTCAGCTGCGGCGACAAGATCACCCGGGATACGAAGCTCCACCGCGATCTCATCAATTGCCGAAGCAACGGCATCGTGATCGGTGCCGACGGAGTTAGGCTCGACCTCAACGGCCACACAATCGACGGGAACGGCAAGCTCGTGGCCAGCTGTCAGAAGAAGAAGATCATCTGTGACGACGGAGTGGTCAGCGTGGGCCACACCAATGTGACGGTCGCGGGCGGCTCGATTCGCAATTTCGCCTTGGGCGCGTACGTCACGGCGGGAGCTCGCAATCAGCACCCGAAACCGGGTACCCAGCTCGCCGGCGGGCGGGAGCGTCGCCTTCGGGATCTCCTCTGAGACCGGCCACGACAATCTGATCGCAGACAATGTCGTCATGGATGCAAGCACGGCAGGTATCCGGATCGGGCTCAGCCCGCACGACGCGGGGGAGGTCCACGAGCGGTCGACACCGAGGTCCGCGGCAACCGCCTGCGACACGGGAACCGCAACGGAGTGCTGGTGCAGTCGACCGCCATCGACACGGTGCTTCGGCGCAACAATGCGCGCCGCTCGACGGACGACGGCTTCGATATCCGCGCCCGCGCCACGACGCTGCGCCGAAATCACGCGGTGAACAATGCCGACCTTGGCATCAATGCCGTGGGCGGAGTCGCCGACGCGGGAGGCAATATTGGCCGACGCAACGGAGACCCTGCCCAGTGCAGGAACGTCTTCTGCGGGTGATCCCAGCGCACGGTTGACGGCTGAAAGCCCTCCTCCGGCCTGCTGCTAGCGCTCCTGGTTCCATCCCCTTCAGGGTCGGGGCGCGCACGGTCGGTCCAGAGCATCTCCGGAATCGCCTCGGGACGCGGGGTGGATAGCCCGGTGCCAGCGGCTGAGGACGCTACTCCGACAGCCCGGTGGCTTCGAGGGCCGCCTTCAGGTCCCGACCCCACTCGAAGCGGGCAATCTTGCCATCGCGCAGGGTCCAGGTGTGGGCCTCTTCCTGGACGACCTCGCTTCGGCTTCCTCGGCTGCGCGTGTAGAAGCGGACGGAGGCGACCACCGCGTCTCCGCCGTCGAACAGCTCACACAGCTCGTTCTGGGTCGAGTCGAAGGTTTCGGAGAGGTTGCGAAAGGCTTTCGCAACATCCTCGCCGCCGCGACGGTCACCCGGTTCCACAGCCTCGGGCGGATTGACGTATTCGACGTCAGGGGTCGCCAGCTCAAGAAGTTGGTCCGGTTCTCGGTCGAGCAGCCCCTGCTCATATATCCGCCGCACGAGTTCGACGTTTTCCTGCGACATCGCCTACTCCTCAAGCCCGGCGGCTTCGAGGGCTTCCGCTCGATCAAGAAAGCTTTGCGCCTGACTGATCAGTCCATCTCTGAACGCGACGAGGTGGCACCACGTCCAGTCCACCGGAGGGGCATCCGCAGAGACCCCGTGGCACCGGGTAATGCCCAGCGCCCTGTCGTCGAGGTCAATGATCTCCTCGACGTCGATCGAGACCTCGTCGTAGATCCAGAGCTCTCTCAACCAGCGGCGAACGTTCTCCTTGCCGTTGTGCCTTCCCCCGCCGGGAAAGCGCGGGTCGCTGATCCAGACGACGTCTTCGGTTACCAGCTCCAAGAACCCCTCGACTCCTCGGACCTCAGCGAGCCTGTAGACCCGGCGCACGACCTCCACGTTCTCCTCCGACATCGCCTGTGCAGTATCGCCCCTCGGGGACGCCTTGCCAAGACGCGTCGATGTAGCCGATCTCGTCCAGCGGGGCGCGCCACTTGACTTCCGGGATCGTCCCGGCATACGATCGATCCCACGTTCTGAGGGGAAGGACTCCCGCCTTTGGCCGTAGCGCGTGCGGATCAGGCTGTGCCCCGCCTTCTTGGGCGAAGCGCCATTCTGCTCGCCTTCTTGTGGCTGTTGGCATCGCCGGCGTCAGCATTCTCGGCGAACCCGACGATCCAGGGGGTGCCCGACACCACGTGGCACTACACCGACGGCAACCCGCCCATCACGTTCGAGGTCAAGAACACCTCCCAGCGAGGGCAGGGGCCCCGGCACATCGACAGCATCCACATCATTACCAACGCCCCCAACTCAGCTCCGATGCGGCCGCTCAACATCTACCGGACGAGGCCAGACGGCGGAACCTCGGCGCAGAGCCCGAATTGCTTCCAGCGCGGCACTAACGGATTGGAATGCAATGGCCTCGACGCCAGCGCCGGGGACAAGCTCACCGTTGACTTCACGACCACCCCCAATCCCTACCCGCACTCAGCGACGATCACCGTCATAGCCGACTCGAAGGTCGGAAACGAGGAGGTACTCGGAGATCCGATCACGCTGGCGGGCCCAGGTCCGTCGAAATCCCCGCCCCCGCCCCTGCCGCCACCACCCAATGGTGAGATGTCCTCGGGCGGCAAGAAGGCCGTCAAGGTAATCGACAAGGCCCTGAACACCGCAGGCAATGCCATCGGGCTCTATGCGGCGTACGCGGCACTGTTCCCGAGCCCCGACCCGGCCAGCAAGGGAACGGCGCTCTGGCTCGGTCTCACCGCTGCGGCCCTCAAAGTCGTTGGCTCTGGAGTTGGGCTCGTGGGGGAGTTGGTGGACCCCTTCGACCCCAACTACCGAGCGATCACACGAGCACTCCCGATCCACGCCCCCCGCGTCGGGGAAGGTGAGGGCATACCGAAAGCTGTTGCGCGGGCAATCAACCGCCTAACGAGCAACGCTGGTCGCATCGATGCAACTGGCAGCGCGTTGCTTACGTCCTACAACCGAGCGGCAAGTGCGGCGAAAAAGCACAACCTGGCTGCGCGCAGTCGCCAGCTTGGGGCCGCAGCTCGTTTTGCTCGCTCCCTGGCGAAACTCCTAGATGGTGATCCCGCGCTGCGCCGCCACCTCGCTCGCGCGATCCGCGCCACGCACCAGAGCTTGGTGGTCAGCACAGGCAAGGTGGGCCAGGCTCGTCGGCGGGTTCGCAGAGGTCCCCCTACCGCACTGGTGTCGCCACTAAGAGCGTTCGGCATGAGTGGGGCGGAGATCCGCGACTTCGTTCGCGAAATCGGCAATGCTCAGTTCCCGTCTGACTCCAGCATCACCGGCATGCTCGCCAACCGACACGCTGATGGGGCCGAACACGCGGCAGCAGCCGGGTTCCGCCAAGTCGCACGAGCTTTCCTGGCTGCGGCTTGATCTCTAGACGCAGGGGTCACTCGCATAGCGCCCATCCCCCTGATGGCCCCGGTAGCTCGGAGCGGCGTCGAGATACTTTCCCGTGGTCGCAAGGTCCGCCTCGTCCTCGCCTCGCGGTCTAACAATCGGGGTTGCACACATAGACCTTGGCTTGCCTCGTTCGGTGGTACTTCCCGCCAAGCCGACGGTATCGCCACTTGGCTATGGAGCTGATCCGCACGCTCAGCTTGCTCTTCCCCTTGAACGTGTGGGCGCTGTTGGGATCGCCGCTGTGAGAGCGACCCAGGAAAGAGGAGTCCCGGTAGGTGTGTCTGTAGGAGCGATCGGAGCGCGGGTTGAATGCTCCTCGCGGCACGGGCGCCTGATTCCCCCTTGCCCCGGCGGTGAACTTGAGGCCGTGCCCGGAGATGGCGTGGAAGCAGGAAAACAACGAGGTGTAGTCCTCATACCACGGCAACGCCACCGCGAGCCCGAAGCCACGGATCGCGATCGAGAGCGGGTGCCGGCGGTAGTCGCCTCTGGCCGACTTCTGGCTCGAACCGTCGGAGGAGAAGAACGTCGTCCTTCCCTCTTTCCGCTCGCAGAGGGAATCGTCGTGGTAGACGCCCATCTGGACCGAGTAGGAGACGACCGAGGCCTCGAGAATCGCACGCTGGCGCGCAACCTCGGCGGTTGCCAGAAGCGGGCCGTTTCCGACGCTCTTGGCGACCGCCCGGACCTCCCACCGCCAGCGAATCGTCTCTTTGCCGTCAACGCCCGCTGCGGTCGTCAGGTTGGGGTCCTTGCCGTCCCTGCCGTAGTCGGCGGTCGCCGAACCGGTGCCGGTGATGTGGGCCTTGAAGTAATGGACGTCGGCCGAGGCCGACGCAGCCATTGAGCACAGCAACGCCGTTGCCAGGGTCATCGACGCCGCGAGAAGTGTTGCGCAGCGACGCAGTCGCCTCCGAGATGCGAGGTGCGGCCGAAGAGATCGCTTCATGCTTCCCCCCTTTGTGTGGACCGACCCGTCGACCGGTCAGGCCTGGGGCTCCAAGATTCACCCGCCCGGCGTGCCGCCCCTCCTCGCCAAGCGGTCCGATTCTACCTTCCAGAGACCCAAGCGTCCAGCTTCAATCAGCGCCCCCTTCCCGAGAGAAGTCCCTGGCAATCTCCACGTTCTCCTGCAACATCGCCCACTCCGACAGCCCGGCGGCTTGAAGCGCACGCGAGACGGAGACGAGTTGTTGTGACCGCCTACTTGCAGGCGGTTTGAGTCTTCGCTTTGGCCCTTGTGACTGCCTCGCTCGCTCTCCTAACCCTCTGGTTGGCCTGAACGATCTTTCCGTGCTCCCCGCTTCGACGAGCTTGGCGGAGTTGGGCCCTCGCCTGGTCGAGGGCCGTCTCGGCTTTCTTCAGAGCAGCCCTGGCGTTGGTGCACACGGTGCTCTCGGGCTTCCGATAGAGCGACGAGCAGGCGCCCCCCCGTACGCAGTACCTGAGGGTTCTGTTGGTCTGGAGCGTCCAGGTCGCGAGGTAGGCGGTGGGCGCACACTGCGGTGGGAGTCCTGCGAGGACTTTGCCCGCATAGGCGCCGCTGCTCTTGGCGATCTTCCAGGTGACATTCCCCTCAAAGGCGCTCGCGCAGGGTCCTCGTGCGTGGTGCACCACTCCCTCGAAGTGATTCGGAGAGACCGCCGTCACGACAACCGTGGACTCAAAGGGGTACTGGCTGGTGGGTGGTGTAGCCCAGGTCCCCTCAATTGGATCGGCGCTTGCACTCGCCGCACCGACCATCGCGACGCAGGCAATGACTACTACGACCCCCGTCGCTCGGCGAACTCGCCGAATCTGGCGAACCATTTCGCAATTCCCCTCCCAATTGTGGACAGGGACAGGCTAGGCGTGACGCAAACCAGCGTCAATCCTGACTATTCGGTACGTAGCGACTGGCTTCTGAGGTACCAGCCCACGTGTACTGCGACATCGCCTACTCCTCAAGCCCGGCGGCTTCGAGGGCCCGTGCCTTGTCGTAGAACTCGCGGAACCTCAGGACCTTGCCGTCGCGGATCGTGAGCACCTGGTAGATCTCGGCGCTGACCCGGGCGCCACTGGCCGCGCCCCTGCCCTCCTCGCGGGCGAACACCAGCACGTCATCACCACAGTCGATGATCCGCTGGACCTCGAAGCCGTACTCGTCGAAGCCGTCGAGCCAGCGCTCGAAGGACTGCTGCACGCCGTCGTGACCACGATAGGTGTGACCATCGGCTCGAGTGGGGTCCTCGACCCACTCGATCTCCGGATCGGCAACCTGCCGGATCAGCTCGGGCAGCGGCCAGCAATTCGTCCTTGTTCATGGTCGCCCCCGCCCCATAGAGGCCCGCGACGAGATCTACGTTCTCCTGCGACATCGCCTGCGCAGTATCCCCCCTCGAGGATGCCTTGCCAGCAAGCGACTACGGGAGGGATCCGACCCCCGGCAGCTGATCGACGATTTCATCGGTTCAGGTCGAGCTGGACGGGCGGATTGGGGATCCAACGCTGGGGCTTCCCCGGCTCGACGACGGGGCGTCAACGGCTGCTCCTTGTGTGCGGGTCCGGCGGCTGTGTAACCAGGGTTTGTCCTTGGCCATTAGGCTGCGTCCGACGGGAACCCAGCCGCTGGGGCTGGAGACAATCGCGACTCCCCGGAGGCGTTCTCAGGTGATCGCGCTTCGGCGGTCAATCATTGAGGTGGTGAAGAGGCTGAGCTGTGCACGGAGCATCGGGCTAATTACGGCGGTTGCCGCCTCGCTGTTGCTGTTCGGGCCGGCGGCAAACGGGCTGGCGGCGGTGCCCTCGATCCGCAGCCTGGACGGGACCGGCAACAACCTGCGCCACCCGAACTGGGGGAAGGCGCGCACCCGCTACCTGCGGGTCGCGCCCCCGAGCTATGCGGACGGAGTCGGCAGGATGGCCTCAGGGCCCCCGCCGCGCTACATCAGCAACCGGATCTTCAACGACATCGGCCAGAATGTCTTCTCCGAGAATGACATCACGCAGTGGGCCTGGGCCTGGGGGCAGTTCATCGACCACGACGTCGGAAGACGCGTCGAGGCAGGGGGGAGGGGGCGCCGATCGGGTTCAACTCGGCCGACCCTCTCGAGTCCTTCCGCAACGACCTCGGTTCGATCGCATTTCACCGCACGCCGGCGGCGCCCGGGACGGGCACCAGCCGCACCTCTCCCCGCCAGCAGGTCAACACGAGCAGCGGCTACATCGACGCCTCCAACGTCTACGGGGTGAGCCGCAAGCGACTCGATTGGCTGCGGGCAGGCAGGGCCGACGGGCGTCCCGCCGACAACTCGGCGAAGCTGCTGCTCCCCGCGGGCTACCTGCCGACCGCGTCTGCCCGCGGCGACTTCGCCGCCCCCCCGATGCAGCTCATGGGTCCCCTTGCCGGTCACCCCGGCGACGCCTTCGTCGCGGGTGATGGGCGGGCCAACGAGAACATCGCCCTGGCCGCGATCCAGACGCTATTTGCCCGCGAGCACAACCGGGTCGTCGCCGAACTGCCCTCCGGCCTGCCGGCGGAGAAGCGTTTCCAGATCGCCCGCCGGGTTGTCAACGCCGAGGAGCAGTACGTCACTTACGAGCAGTTTCTCCCCGCGCTGGGGGTGAGGCTGCCCCGCTACCGTGGCTACAGGCCGGGCCTCGACGCCGGAATCGCGAACGAGTTTGCCGCCGTCGGCTTTCGCGCCCACAGCATGGTCCACGGGGATTTCACCATCTTCGTCGCGGGCGACACCTACTCCGAGGCCCAGCTCGACTATTTCCGCTCGATCGGGATCGGCGTCTCCTCCGACGGCGGCAGCGGGGTCGCGCTCCTGGTTCCCCTCACCGTCGCCTTCGGCAATCCCCGGCTCCTGCGCGAGATCGGCGTCGGGATGATGCTGAGGGCGCTTACTGCGGAGCGCCAGTACCGAAACGACGAACAGATCGACGACTCGCTGCGCAGCGTCCTCTTCCAGGTCCCGAAGCCGGGCATCCCCGACCCGACCGTCTGTGGCGCCCCGACGATCGAACACGACTGCTTCACAGTGGTCCAGGACCTCGGAGCGATTGACATCCAGCGCGGGCGCGACCACGGGATACCCCCCTACAACGCGCTTCGGCGCGCCTACGGCCTGGCGCCGAAGCGCTCCTTCGCCGCCGTGACCGGGGAGGCCAGCGACTCCTTCCCCGCCGATCCCGCGATCGACCAGGCCGATCCGATCAACGACCCGAGCATCCTCGACTTCGTCGAGTTGAAGGACCGATACGGCAACCTCGTGCCTCCGGCGCCCACGGCCACGACGGCGCAGGGGAGAAGGCGGACGGCGGTGGCGTCACGGCTGAGGGCGGTCTACGGCCGTCTCCGCCGCCTCGACGCGTTCACCGGAATGCTGTCCGAGCCCCATGTCCCCGGGACCGAGCTCGGTGAGCTTCAGCTCGCGATCTGGCGGCGCCAGTTCACGGCCCTGCGCGACGGCGACCGCTTCTTCTACGCCAATGATCCCTGGCTCGGGCAGATCCGGCGGCGCTACGGAATCACCTACCGCCACAGCCTGGCCGAGATCATCGGTCTGGACACCGGAGTCGTGGTGCAGCCGGACGTCTTCCGCTTCGGAACAGGCTGAGACCCGTGCACCGGCGAGGAGCGTTCCGGGGTCTCGATGCCCTCTGGGTCCGTCCGGAGTAGCGGACGTGGTCTTCTCGGTCGCCGCCTTCACCCGTCCCGATGGCAGGGGTGCGGAGGCGCACTGATGGCGAACGTCCTATTCGTCTGCCTCCACAATGAGGGCCGTTCGCAGATGAGCGAGGCGCTCTTCACCCGGGCCGCGGAGGGCCGCCACGAGGCCCGCTCGGCGGGGACCACACCCGGCGACCGCGTCCACCCCGCCGTCGCCCGGGCCATGCAGGAGCTGGGGATCGACCTCTCCGATCGTGTCCCCAGGCGGCTCGAACCGGCCGACGCCGAGTGGGCCGACGTCGTCGTGACCATGGGCTGCGGTGACGAGTGCCCCTTCGTTCCGGGCAGGCGCTACCTCGACTGGGAGCTGGAGGATCCGAAGGATCGCGCCGTCGCGGAGGTGCGGCGGACGCGCGATGAGATCGGTGATCGCGTGCGGCGCCTCGTCTCGGAGCTCGACGGCGAGAACGCGGGGCGGGGCGCCGCACAGGGCTGAGTTCCAGACCTCCAGGGGGTCGGGTCAACCGCTGGGGGAGTGTGGGAAATCCCCGATGCGTGGCGGGCTGCTCGCGCCTAACGTATGTTGTCCACAAGAGTCGCGACCCGGAGGTGAGATGCAGCGCAAGATCATCATTGGTTACGACGGCACCGAGAATGCCGATGACGCCCTCGCCCTAGGCGGAGCGCTGGCGCAGGCCCTGGGGGCTAAGCCGTTGGTCGCAACCGTCCAGCGGGTACCGCCGTATCTGATCAGGGAGCACGAGCTCCGGGAGCAGGCGGAGGCTGACTCCGAGCCCCTCTTTGCGAAGGCGAGGGATGTCCTCTCCGGGCTCGAGGTCGAAACGGTGACCCTCTTTGACGAGTCCCCTGGTCGCGCTCTCAGCGGCCTGATCGAATCCGAGCATCCGGTCTCGGTCGTCCTCGGATCAGCCCACCGAGGCTCGGTTGGTCAGGTCCTCCTCGGCAGCCTCGGCACGACGATGCTCTCGGGCTCGGAGTGCCCGATTGCGATCGCCCCCTCCGGTTTTGCGAAGCAGAAAGAGCACATGCTGAGTCGGATCGGTGTCGGTGTCGACGGCTCACCGGAATCGACCTCCGCGCTCGACGCGGCTGCGGCGCTCGCCGCCCGTGTCCACGCCGGTAGCCTCGATGCGATCGCGGTGGCCCCCCCGTTCTCCACCGACGTGGTCGGCGCGGTCCTGTCGATGCTGAGCGAGGAGAAGCTCGAGGGCGGGCGCGACGAGAAGTTGCGCACGGTGCTCGACGAGGCAGCCGGAGCGGCGCCCTCGGGGCTCGAGGTCAGCCAGAACCTGCGGCACGGAGATCCGCCGGCCGAGCTGCTTGCGGCTGCGGACGGGCTCGATCTTCTCGTCCTCGGCTCCCGCGCCTACGGGCCGATACGACGGACTCTCCTCGGCAGCGTCTCGGCCGAGGTGATGCGCTCGGCCCCGTGCCCGGTCCTGGTGCTTCCACGAAAGGCCGGAGAGGACCCACTGGGCCTCGCGCCGGCAGCGGAGGGAGGCAGCGCTCATTCCTCGACCTGACAGGTGGCTGAAATGGCTCGCCCGATGAGGGCCGTGACCCCCAACCAGGTGTCGATTCGCGAGCTGCGCGTCCCGAGGCGCTCCCGGGCGCTCTTCTCCGCGGTCGACCCGGTCAGCTGCCGTCGGGCCGAGCGAGCCGCTGAGCAGGCGGGCGATGGTCTCGCGGGCCGTGCCATCTGGCATATCAGCTACTCCGAGGCCGGCACCAGTGGAGAGGGAACCGGCGTTGCCGAGATGCTTCGCTCGCTGCTCGGCTACTCGCGCGACGTCGGGCTCGACGCCCACTGGCTCGCGGCCTCCGCCGATCATGGGTTCCATACCGTCAACCGGCGCATCTACCACCGCCTCTACGGCTCGGAGGGCGATGGCGGGCCGCTGGGCTCCGGCGAGCGTCGCATGATCGAAGAGGTTGCCACCGAGCAGGCCGGGCTCCTCGCTGAGCGGGTCCGGTCCGGGGACGTCGTCTTCCTGCACGACCTGCCGGGACTCGTGCGGCCGATGAAGGAAGCAGGCGCAAAGGTGATCTGCCGCTGGCATCTCGGCATCGAAGAGCCGAACGCCTGGGCAAGGGAGGCCTGGGAGTTCCTCTGGCCGATGTCAGCCGACGCCGATCTCTTTGTCTTCTCGCGCCGCGAGTACGCCTGGGAGATGATCCCGCCCGATCGGGTCGGGGTCCTGCAACCCTCGGTTGATCCTTTCTCCCCGAAGAACCAGAGCCTGCGCCCGGAGGCGGTCCTGGCGGTTCTCGACCAGATGGGTTTGACGGATTCGGGCATGGAGACCCCTCCGGTCTTCGATCGCTCCGACGGCTCCCCCTTCCGCCTTGGCGCCGTTGCCGAGATCGATCAGGACGATACGCTTCCGGCCCAGGCTCCACTGGTCCTGCAGGTCTCGGGGTGGGAGCTGCTCAAGGGCCAGCTCGAGCTGCTCGAGCTGTTTGCCGCCGAGTGCGCTGACACCGGCGCTCACCTGGCCATCGCCGGCCCGGCCGTCGAGGCGCTGGGCGGACGGACCGAGGAGAGCGAGGTGCTGGAAGAGCTCAGGGCCCTTCGCGGTGGCCTCGAGGACCGGGCCAGGGCGCGAGTCCATCTTCTGCAGCTGCCCCTTGATGACCTCGATGAGAACGCGATCATGGTCAACGCGCTGCAGCGGCGGGCCGACGTCGTCGTCCACAACGCCGCTCGCGAGGCCTTCGGTCTGTCAATAGCCGAGGCGATGCTCAAGGGCAAGGCGATACTGGCGAGGCGCATCGGGGGGATCGAGGAGCAGATAGTCGACGGTGTCTCCGGGGTGCTCGTCGAACCCGGTGACGACGCCGGGTTCGCGAGAACCCTTAAGCGGCTGCTGGCCGAGCCACACCTGCGCGAGGAGCTGGGAATCGGCGCCCGCGCGCAGGCGACGGGGAGCTCGCTGACGATCGCCCACCTCGCCGGGTACCTCGAGCTGATCGAGAGTATCTGCCGCGACTGATCCGAGCTCGCGCTCAGGAGTCGTTTAGCTCGATCTCGACCGAGTCGATGCCGGTGGGGCCGGGGGGCTGCAGGGCGGATCCCGAGAGCGAGGCCAGAAACGGCGTTATGTACTTGCCGACGACCTTCCCCGGCGGCCACCAGAGCATGTGGTCGGTGAGGACCGAGGTCTCGCCGTGTCCCCCGGTGAGCTCGCCGCTCAGGTACCGCGGCTTTCCGCCGGTCATCAAGACGCCCCGGAGCACCGGTTTGAACGGCGTGGCCTCGACCACGGCGCCGAGGTCGCGGGCGATCAGCTGGGCAACGCAGTCGGCTTGCTGGGCAGCGAGTCCGCCCTGTTTGAGCGGGAATGTGGTGATGTCTCCGGCCGCGTACACCGCCTCGAGGTCGACGACACGCCCATGGGGGTCGACCGGGACGAACCCGTCCTGATCGCAGGGGACGCCGCGAATCCGCCGGCCCTCGAGCTGGGGCATGCTGATCACGGCATCGGCTTCGATCTCCTCTCCGGGCACCACCTGCAACCGGCCCCCGGCGTACTTCACCGGACGCGCAGCCACCACCACCTCGATCTCTCGCTCAGCCAAGAGCCTGGCCAACCCCTCGCTGGCGCCGACGCCGAAGACCCCCAATGGCGCCGCCTCGGGGGTGACGACGGTGAGCCGGATCCGATCCCTCCCCAGACTCCGGAGCCGCTCTCTCGTCAGCAGGGCGAGCTCATATAGCGGCAGCGGCCAGCCGAAGCCGGCCGGCATCGTGAACACGGCGCTCTCGGCTGCTCCGGTTTCGAGATCGCCGATCACCTCGGCCACCCCGGGCTCGTCGGAGACGCCCCAGAACGTCGCCGCGCCCTCGACCCCGAGAAGGGACTTCGTCCCGCAGGCGATGACTAGGCGGTCGTAGGCAAGCTCGTCCCCGTCCCGGAGCCTGACCAGGCTCGCATCGCCGTCAACCTCGACCACGCTGGAGGGCACGAAACGAGCGTCGCGGAGGGCGGCCAGCTCACCGAGATCGAAGCGAAGTACCTCACTGACTCCGAAGGGCTCGCCGACGGCGAAAGGGCGGTAGACGAACTCCGCCCGGGGAGCGCAGAGGTCGATCTCGACCTGATCGGAGAGCAGGTCTCGCAGCGCCAGCATCGCCTCGATCGCGGCGATGCCGCCGCCCGCGATCACGACTCGCGGCTTCGGGCTCTCGGGGTCGTTGTTGGTCATCAGCCTGCTTCCGGCAGAACCCCGGCGGGTGGGACCGGGGGACGAACGCTACTCCTAGCGGCGATCGGGGATCGACGCCACCGCCGCGAGGGAGGCGCTTCGAGGTCGTGCTCCGCGCGCAGCGTGGTCCAACCGTCATCATCGGAGTCGTGGAGAAGCCGAACTGGGCACGGGGCATCGGGCTGGCCGCGACGGCCGCCGCACTGCTGTCGCTGCTCGGGCCGGCGGCGAGCGGGCGCGCGGCGACGGGCGTCTCGATCCGCAGCCTGGACGGGAGCGGCAACAACCTGCGACACCCGGGATGGGGCAAAGCGCAGACCCGATACCTCCGCGTCGCCCCGCCACGATATGCGGACGGCGTCCGGAGGATTGCCGCCGGTCCGCCGCCACGCTACGTCAGCAATCGCATCTTCAACGACGGCGGCCAGAATCTCTTCTCCGAGAACGACGCCTCGCAATGGGGCTGGGCCTGGGGGCAGTTCATCGACCACGACATCGGCAGGCGGGCCGAGACGGGCGGGGAATCGGCGCCGATCGGCTTCTCCGCGACCGATCCGCTCGAGGCATTCAGCAACGACCTCGGCTCGATCGGCTTCAACCGCACCCCCGCTGCACCCGGCAGCGGAACCACGCACTCGTCGCCGCGACAGCAGGTCAACACCCTCAGCAGCTACATCGACTCCTCCAACGTCTACGGCGTCGGTGCCTCGCGGCTCGACTGGCTGCGCGCCGGCCGACTCGACGCGGACCCCTCCGACAACTCGGCCCGCCTGCTTCTGCCCGGTGGCTACCTGCCGACCGCATCCGCCCGCGCCAACGCCGGCTCGACGCCGCCGATGCAGCACGTCGGCGCACTCGCAGGGCATCCGGCTGACGCCTTCATCGCCGGTGACGGGCGTGCCAACGAGAACGTCGCCCTGGCCGCGATCCAGACCCTGTTCGCAAGGGAGCACAACCGGATCCTGAGCCTGCTCCCGTCGCGCCTGCCGTCCGAGTTGCGATTCCAGATCGCCCGCCGCGTGCTCAACGCCGAGGAGCAGTACGTCACCTACGAGCAGTTCCTGCCGGCGCTCGGGGTGAAGCTGCCCCCCTACAGGGGCTACGCGCCCGGCCTCGACGCGGGAATCGAGAACGAGTTCGCCACCGTCGGGTTCCGGGCCCACAGCATGGTCCACGGCGATTTCAACATCCGCGTTGCCCCCGGTACCTACTCAGCATCCGAGCTCGACGCATTCCGCGCCGCCGGGGTCACAATCGGCTTCGCGGAGGGCAAGGTGATCGTCCAGATTCCGCTTGCGGTCTCCTTCGGCAATCCCGGCCTCCTGCGCCAGGCCGGCCTCGGGTTGATGCTGAAGGCTCTCGGCGAGGAGCGCCAGTACCGAAACGACGAGCAGATCGACGACTCGCTGCGCAGCGTCCTTTTCCAGGTGCCAAAGCCCGGTGTCCCCGACCCCACGGTCTGCGGCCCCGACATCAGCCCGGACTGCTTCAGCGCCGTCCAGGACCTCGGGGCGATCGACATTCAGCGCGGCCGCGACCACGGCATTCCCCACTACAACGCACTGCGCCGCGCCTACGGGCTGGCGCCGCGTCGCTCGTTCGCCGCTCTCACCGGCGAGGCCGTCGAGTCGATCCCGGCCGACCCCCTGATCGACCAGTCGGATCCGATCGATGACCCGAACATTCTCGATTTCGTCGAGCTCCGGGACCGCTTCGGCACCGTGGTCCCGCCGCAGCCAGGCGCCCGCGGCCTCGGGGACGAGGCGAACGACACTGGCCTCACGGCTGAAGGCGGTCTACGGGCGCATCGGGCGCCTCGACGCATTTACGGGGATGCTCTCTGAGCCGCACATCCCGGGGACGGAGTTCGGGGAGCTGCAGCTGGCGATGTGGCGACACCAGTTCCGGGTCCTTCGCGACGGCGACCGCTTCTTCTACCTAAACGATCCCTGGCTGGGGGCGATCAGGCGCAAGTTCGGGATCACCTACCGCCACAGTCTGGCCCGGATCATCGAGCTCAACACCGAGGTGAGGGTCCAGCCCGATGTGTTCAGGTTCGCGCCCGGCTGAGCGCGGCAACCATCAACCCGCAGACACCCACGCCCCCAGCCCCGGGGAGCCGGTCGCCGGCAATTCCCGCCTCACCTCTCTCTCACCGGCGTCTCATCCACCTTCGCTGTAGTCGTGCCACTGTCAGCGAAAGGAGACACGATGTGGGGTAGCTCAGCAGGACGCAAAACGACGCTCATTGCCGGGCTCGGTGCGGTCACGGCCGCGCTCGCGGCATGCGGTGGCGGATCGGGCACGACCAGCGCCCAGGCTCGCTCCGGAAACGGTTTCGGCGCCGACTCGGCGAAGATCACCAACCGCTATCTGCCGATCGGCAAGTTCCACCGCTGCGTGCTGGCCGGTACCGACCAGGGCCAGCACCTGCGGGTTGTGCGGGTGCTGCAGAAGCGAACGAAGCCGATTGTCTACAAGGGTGAGGTTGTTCGCACAGCCGTGGTCAGGGACAGGGTCACCGATGTCAGCGCGGGCCAGTTGATCGAGAGGACGATCGACTACTTCGCCCAAGACCGCGCCGGAGGGGTCCACTACTTCGGTGAGGACGTCAACGAGTACAGGAACGGCAAGCTCGTCGGCCATTCGGGCCAGTGGCGCGTTGGCCGCAACACCAACAGGCCGGGGCTGCTGATGCCGGCGCAGCCAAAGCTCGGCAGCACCTTCTAC
Source organism: uncultured Actinomycetes bacterium (assembly GCA_963781345.1). Taxonomy (GTDB): domain Bacteria; phylum Actinomycetota; class Thermoleophilia; order Solirubrobacterales; family 70-9; genus JBBRHQ01. Next base: position 150,550 of record CAWAFQ010000013.1, on the reverse strand, counting down.
GCCGAGAGGATCCCGGGGGTCGCGGTCGAGAAGGACCGGGTCGTCGCGACCGGCCTGACCGAGCGATTCGGGGGCCGCACCTACCGCCAGGTGGTCAAGATCCGCGAGCACGCGACGACGCCGAAGCCCGCGGATTTCGAGTTCAAGACCTACGCCCCGGGCGTGGGAGTGATCACCGAGGCCAACGGCGGGCTCCACCTCGTCGGCTGCGCCTGAGCGCCCCCGGCGTGCGCCGCCCCCGGACATGCGGGTCATGGACGGGGGCGGCGACCACCTCGGGGTCGCTAGCCTGCCGCCCATGACGACAGCGACAGAGACAGACGCCTACTCGATCCCCCAGGAGTTCATCGACTTCCGCGACACGATCCGCCAGATCGTTCAGGAGAAGGTCGCTCCCCGCGCGCACGACATAGACGCCGACGCCGAGTACCCGCGCGACATCCGTGAGCTCTTCGCCGAGAACGACATCCTCGGACTCCCCTTCTCCGAGGAGCACGGCGGCACCGGCACCGGGACGCTGATGCTGAGCATCGCGATCGAGGAGATCGCCAAGGCCTGCGCCTCCTCGTCCCTGATTCTGATGGTCCAGGATCTCGGCACCCTGCCGATCCAGCTCTTCGGCTCTGAGGACCTCAAGCAGCGCTACCTGCCGAGGTGCGCGAGCGGGGAGTGGTCCCCGGCGTTCGCTCTCTCAGAGCCCGAGGCGGGATCCGACCCCGCCTCGATGCGCACCAGCGCCAGGCTCGACGGCGACGAGTGGGTGCTCAACGGGACCAAGAATTGGATCTCCAACGCCGGCATTGCCGACTTCTACGTCGTCATGGCCTCGACCGATCGCGAGCAGCGCCGCACCACCGCATTCGTCGTCGACGCCGACAGCCCGGGGTTCTCGATCGGCGGGCTCGAGAAGAAGATGGGGATCAAGGGGTCGCCGACCGGCTCCCCGGTCCTCGAGGACGTCCGCGTCCCGGCCGAGAACGTCGTCGGTGAGGTCGGCAAGGGCCTCGGCGTCGCCCTCGGCGTGCTGCAGCGGACCCGGCTCGGCGCCGGCGCCCAGGCCGTGGGCATCGCCCAGGGGGCGACCGACTACGCCAACGAGTACGCGAAGGAAAGGATCACATTCGGCAAGCCGATCCACGAGCACCAGGGGATCGCCTTCAAGCTGGCCGAGATGGAGGCCCGCACCGCCGCCGCACGCGAGCTCCTCTACCGCGCCTCGGCCGCGGCCGATCGCAGCGAGCCCGACCTCGCAAAGTGGTCGTCGATGGCGAAGCTGATCGCCTCCGACACGGCGATGTGGGTGACGACCGAGGCGGTTCAGGTCCTCGGGGGCTACGGCTACGTCAGCGAGTACCCGGTCGAGCGGATGATGCGCGACGCCAAGATCACCCAGATCTATGAGGGCACGAACGAGATCCAGCGCCTGATCATCTCGCGCGAGATGCGCTGAGCGCAACGGCTCGACGAGGCCCGCATTGGGCCGGCTGCCGTTTGCAGGGCGCTCGGTGAGGCGGGAGGATTGCGGGTATGAGCGGCTCCGCCGACGAGTTCAAGCGCTTTGAGACCGAGGGCTGGGCCCGCGTGGCCGAGTCCTACGCTTCGCTGAGCGGGCGGCTGGACCGTCGAGCAGCGGAGCCGCTGCTCGACGCAGCGCTCACCGCAAGGGGTGACCGCCTCCTTGATGTCGGCACCGGCCCCGGCCACGTCGCCGCGATCGCCCTCGAGCGAGGGGCGGAGGCGGTCGGTGTGGACATCGCCGAGGAGATGGTCGCGGTGGCACGGCGGGAGAACCCACGGATCGAGTTCGTCGTCGGCGACGCCGAGGACCTGCCCATCGAGGAGCGAAGCTTCGACGTGGTCACGGCCGGCTTCGTCATCAATCACCTTCCCCGGCCCGAGAGGGCGGTGGCGGAGTTCGCGCGGGTCTTGCGCCCGCGGGGGCGGGTCGCCTTCTCAGTCTGGGACGACGACGACCTCAACCCGGCCTACCGCATCGCGGCGGAGGCGATCGAGGCCGTCGGCGGTGAGATCGAGGACCCGGTTCCCGGCGGCGCCCCCGACCCGAGCCGGTTCGCGCGCGCCTCCGAGGCCGAGGCGCTGCTGCGCGGCGCCGGGCTCCGGGGCTTCGAGATGCGCCACCTCGAGCTGGGCTGGCCGGTCGTCAGCGGCGAGGCGCTGTGGGCCGGGCTGCTCGCCGGAAGCGTCCGCACCGCAGCGCGCATCCGCGCCCGACCGCCGGAGATGCAGCGACGGGTCCGCGAGGACTTCACCGAACGGGCCGAGCGGGAGCTGCGGGAAGGTGACCGGCTGATGGTTCCGGCCTCGGCCAGGATCGCGAGCGCTTCGAAGCCCTGAGCCGGGGCGCACCCCGTCCTCGCCCGCGGCCGTCGCTCGACCTCCTGCCTGCCGTCGCCCGCGGCATCGCTTGCGTGATTTCGGGGTCCATGGCCCCTGAAATCACGCAAACCTCCGGAGCCGGCGAGCGAGAGAAGGCCCGAGGTGTCGGGGAGCTTGGGGTCGGTCCGGGCTAGAGGGCGCCGCCGGCGGCCTCGGGGGCCGTCGGGTCGGCTCCCTCTTCGCCGACCTGCTCACGGGCGAGGTATTCCTCGGCCATCATCGGGTTCTCGCGGGCGCGCTCGACGATCTTCAAAAGCGCCGACATCGAGGAGACCTCCTCGACCTGCTCCTTGATGAACCACTGCATGAACTGCTCGCCCTGGTAGTTGCCTTCCTCGCGGGCGAGGCGGGCGAGGTTGGCGATCTGATCGCTCACCCTCTTCTCCTGCTCGAGGGCGAGGCTGACCGGGACCACCGTGTCGGAGAAATCGCTCTGCGGTGCCTCGACCCCCGGGGTCGCGATCTCGTGCTCAGCGTCGAGCAGGTACTGGATGATCATCATCGCGTGGTTTCGCTCCTCGACCGCCTGGCGGTAGAAGAAGGCGGCGAGCTGGGGCAGGGTCTCGGAGTCGTAGTGGGCCGCGATCGCGATGTACTGCTGCGAGGCGGCGAACTCGTTCCCGACCTGCTCGTTCAGGGTCTTGGCGAATTCCGACATGCGGCGGACCTTACTCGGCCCAGCGAAAACCGGTTGCCGAGGGGAGGGGCTCCATCGGGCTGGTGGGCATTCCGTCGGGCACGGCGGGATCGTTGTAGCCGGAGGGGGCGACGTCGTTGGGGGTGTCCGGGTGAAAGAGAGAGGCGAGGTACTGGATCTGGCCGCGTCCGGGACCGCCCTCGACTTCGCCCTGGCCACCGCCGTAGATCGCTATTCCCTCGCCCTCGCAGTACGCGTAGATCGCCATGATCTCGCGCAGGGAGCCGAACCGCGACGGCTTCGAGTTGATCGTCTTCGGCGCCCGCTCGAGCCCCGTGATGTCGGCGAGCGAGTGAAGCGGCGCGTCCCAGGTGACCCGGTCCATGTGCGGTTCGAGCACAGCCCGCGTCTCATCGTTGAGGTCGGGGTCCTCGAGGTAGGCGTCGGGGAAGGCCTCGGCGACCGCGCGGTAGAGGACCGGATCGGTCTCGACCTCGACCGGGGTCCCCTGGTAGAACCCCTTCAGGTCGAGGACTCGGACCGGGGCGAGGTCATTCAACTCCGCGATCAGATCGGCATCCCAGTCGTTCTCGGGGTCGAGCTTGAACTCCAGCGTCGGGTACTTCGCCAGCCGCTTGCGGATCGCCTCCGTGCTCGAGCCGCCGTCCCCGCCGGGCGAGGTCAGCCGCGTCGAGCAGACGAAGTGAAGCGGCCGCGGCTCCCGGCCCAGCGCCTCGTGCAGGGGGATCCCCGCCTGGCGCAGCGCCAGGTCGAGCGCGGCGCTCTCATAGGCCCATCGGCGGTAGTTGCGTGAAGGCTCACGCTCGGGGGGCGCTGGGGCGAAGAGGTCGAGCTCACCGATCAGGTCACATGCCTCGCCCAGGGTCGAGGGCCCGCTGAGGTCGAGGACCGGGCCGGCGTCGCGGTGGGCGATGTGGTCGAGCACCTCATAGACGACATCCTCACCGATGCCGTCGGTGCCGCCGCCGCGGAGGCGGACCGTCGTCGAGGGCCGGGTGAAGCCGCCGGGGAACTCGCGGTCGTGGCCTTCGAGCTCGTATCCCTCGATCTCGATCGGCAGGTCTGCGATTTTCTCGAAGTCGCTCATCAGGCCTGAGGCTATCGAGAACGCCTCCCCGGCCCGGGAGCCCGACGGGTGTATCTTGGCCCCATCGGCGAGCTGATCCACACCTGCTACCGCATCCTCGATCCTGAGCGCTCGGTCCCCTTCTACGAGAAGCTCGGCTTCGAGGAGATCGGCCGGATGCCGATCCGCGACGAGGCCGTGAACATCTTCATGGGCATGCCCGACGACGGCGCCCGGCTCGAGCTGACCCACAACCTCGGCGTCACCGAGCCCTATGAGATCGGCACCGGCTACGGCCACATCGCGATCACCACCGACGACCTCGACGCCACCCTCGAGCGCCTTGCGGGCGAGGGAATCGAGCCCGAAAAGCCTCCGTACACGGTCCGCGAGGGTGGATCGCGCATCTGCTTCGTCCGCGACCCGGACGGGTACCGCGTTGAACTTATTGAGATTCGTCCCGCCGACTAGGTTGAACGGACGGCCGTGCTGGTCATAGGATTGGTGAGGCACGGTTCCCAAAGGAGAGAGGACGCATCATGGATACCTACGTAATCCTTCGTCGGAGCGGCTGGCGGTCTGGGGGGGACCTGGAAGCGGCTGCCGAACGTTCGAGGCAGGTTGGCGACGAGGAAATGTCGGACGACATTCGCTGGATTCGCAGCTACGTCCTGGAAGAGGGAGGCGGCACGGTCGGGACGGTTTGCATCTATCAGGCGAGCAGCCCTGAGGCGATTCGGGACCATGCCTCGCGGGCCGACTTGCCGATTGACGAGATCATTCCGGTCGCCGACACAGTCCTCGTTCGTCCCGACCCGGAAGCGGCTTCCGCCTGACCAGCAAGGTCGTGGTGGCCTCCTCTCGGCACCCGGACGGGTACCACATCGAGTTGATCGAGATGCCCAGCACCTAGCGGGCTCTCTCCGCAAGCGCGCGCTGGCACGACAGCCCGGCCCGAGGCGAGCGGTCAGCAGCGAAGCCGTACAGTTCGCCGAATCGCGGAGACGCCCAGCGAACAAGCGGAGCCGATCCGGCGCCGGCTCAGCGAGTTGGCCGGGCACGACATCGTCGTCGTCGATGCGGCCAAGAAGACGGCCGGGAGCTGGCGCAGTCGCTACCGGCTCACCGAGTTGCGCGCAGACGGCGAGCTTGTCGGGCGGCTCGGATGGCGCGGCGGCGGCTCGCGGTCGCCGGTCCCGGCGGAGACGGCCGAGGGTCCGTGGCTGATTCGCCACGCGCGCGGGCCGCGCCTCGGGCGCGTGTGGTCGATCACGGACGCGAACGACCCGACATCCACGCCGGTGGCCGAGCTCGAGAAGCCGCAGGCCGGTCGCATCAAGCTGCGGCCCCGCGCCGGCCTCGTACTCGAGCTGAAGGAGGTCCGGGCCGGCGACTCCGCCCGCTCCATGCGGCGCCGCTGGGAGCTGGCCGCCGAGGGTCTCCCGCCCCTTGCCCACCTCGATCAGCCCACCAAGGGCATGAAGCACGTGCGTTTCGTCGTTCGGGTTGAGCCGGATGGGGTGGGCGAGCCCGACCTCGCTCCAATCCTGCTGCTCGCATGCACCGCGGCGCTCGTCACGCAGGCCGAGGACATCTCATTTCTGCCTACGCCTTGACGGTGACCTCGACTCTCGCCAGCTTGGCCCCTCGCACGGTCCAGACAAAACTGAACCGCTGGTCAACGCCTATGCCGCTCTCCCTGCCGGTGGCGCGGATCCGGGCGACGACCAGCACCTTGCTCCCTGCGTCGATGAACTCTTCGGGTTCGATGCGGAAGTCGCCGTAGACGGCGAAGATGTTCTTGAAGGTGTCGCCGATCGCGACGCCGCGACGCGATCCCGGCTCTACGGCGTCGGCGTGCTGCTGCCACTGGAAGCCCTCAGCCAGCAGCTCGGTTCCGACGCCGAAGTCCCCACGCGACCAACCGTCATGGATCGCTCGCACCATCTCGACGTTGTCCTGCGACATCGCTCTCAGTATCCCTGACGCCGGAAGCGAGCTCCGATCGCGACCCGGACGGGTCGCGGGCCTTCGCCAACTGACCCATCCACCGGAACCGAAGGCACGCTGAAAGGTCCGGCGCTTCCTCCCTCTTGCAGGTGCATTAGGGGGCCGGAATCGACAGCTCAGCGCAGAAAGGCCAGCACGAGCTCGCGGAAAGCTCCGGGCGTCTCGAGCGGCGCCAGGTGACCTGCGCCCTCGATCACGGCATGTCGCGCATGGGGCAGCGCCCGCGCCATCAGCTCCGCTCCCTCAATGAAGTCGCGCATGTCGTGCTCGCCCGCCGCAACCAGCGCCGGGACGTCGATTTGGGCGAGGACGTCCGGATCCCGCTCGACCGGGTCCGGGACCTCTGCAGTCTCTCTCGCCTCGGCTTGAAGGTCGAATGCGCGGCGCTGCATCGTGGCTACCCGATCGCGCAACTGCTGAGGGGCTCCGGGCAGAGTCCAGGTGTTGACGACCGCGTCGACGGCGGCTTCGATGTCGCCACGCTCCAGCGCCGATTCCTCCGCTTCCCAGGCGGCCTCCAGCTCGGGGGACGGCTTCAGCCCCGGCGCCGGGGCTGAGATCAGAGCCAGTGCCGAGAGACGCTCGGGCGCGACAAACGCCGCCCGCAGCCCCACCGCAGCGCCGAATGAGTTGCCAACCAGCGCCGCCCGCTCGATCGCCAGCTCATCCATGGTTTCGAGGACGACCGACCACTCCCCCTCCCCGCCGGGGTGAGGCGGCGCCTCGCCGAAGCCCGGAAGGTCCACAGCGACAGCCCGGTAGCCGGCATCGGCGAGCCAGCCCAAGTGAGCTGCCCACATCGTGCGGTCGGCGACACCTGCGTGGAGCAGCACGACCGCCGGCCCAGTGCCGAGTTCGTCATGGGGGAGCATCTCGGCCAGTATCGGCCATCGCTCAACGTCGAGGTGGCCCGGCCCGAATCTTGAACGTGGTCGGGCCGAGGAAGCATCGGAAGACATGCACGCCGGCTTCGCAATCCACCCCCATCTTTCGCAGATAGACGGGGGCTCAACTTCGTCGCGGTCGCGCGACAGCGACTCCCGGCCCCGCCGATGAACGCGGTCGGCAGCGGGCACCGCCGAGTTGTGTCTGATTCGAGGTCACCTCACGGGGGCCGGCCCCCTAGAGGGAGGTCGGTCCGCGGCCGAGGTCGGCCCTGGCGTCCACCAGCGCCTCCACATTCATCGCCAGGCGCTCCGGCGACGCCTCGGCCGGGAGCTCCGCCCGAGCCTCAGGGGGTAGTTCCTCCAGCGGCTCGCGCTCGGCGAGTTGGCGTCTGACGACGGCAGCGTCTGCGTCGGAGACCCGCTCGGCGTCGAGTTGGCGCTCGCGAACGCGCGAGAGCAGGGCGTCGGCAGGCACCCGGCACTCGACGAAGAAGGGCCCGACCGGATCCTCGCCAAGGCCCGCCCGGAATGCGTCGCGCTCGCTTCGGCGGTGGAAGGTCGCGTCCACTATCACCCCGCCCGAGCGCCGCAGCTCCTCCCCGGCGGCGGAGCCCAGCTCGTGGTACGTGCGCTCGGTGAACTCCGGCGAGTAGTGCTTCGGTGCGCCGCGCTGCTCGGGGGCGAGGCCGGCCAGGCGCTTGCGGGTCAGGTCCGAAGAGATGTGGGTCCAGCCGCTGATCGCGGCCAGCTCGCGCGCGAGCGTGGTCTTCCCGCTCGCCGCAACGCCACAGATCACCAGCACCAGCGGCCCCCGCGCGCGCCAGGCGAAACGATGCCCGACCCGGAGGTACGCGCCCGCCTCGGCCTCCTGGGCCGCGCGCGCGGCGCTGTCTGCCGGTAGCTCGAGCGCACGCAGGCAGGCGACCTTGGCGCGGACCCAGGCCCGGTAGGAGGCGAAGAAGCAGAGCATCGGATCGTCGCCGGGGTCACCACCGGCCTCGCGGTAGGCCTCGGCGAGAGCGAAGGCGAGGTCCTCTGCGCCGAGCGCGACCAGGTCCATGACCAGGAAGGCGATGTCGGCGGCGACATCGATACGGCGCAGCGACGGGTCGAACTCGATGCAGTCGAAGATGTAGACGTCTTCCTCGTCGGGGACGATCACGTGCTCGGCTCGCAGATCGCCGTGGCAGTCGCGAACCAGGCCCCGGCTCGCCCTCGCCTCGAGCCGGTCGCGCCCGGCATCAAGGAAGGCGTGCGTGAAGTGCTCGGCGGACCCGAGACGGTCCTCGCCGAGGAACGCCCCGCCCGTCTCACGCAGGGTCGCCAGGTTCTCCTCGAGGGCCTCGATCAGGACCTCGACGCTGCGCTGCGGCTCCGGGGCGAGCGGCGCGTCGGCGTGAAGGCGAGCCAGCCGCCGGGCGACGGCGCGCACCTGGCTGAGCTCGAGACTGCCCTCCGCGACAAGGGCCGCCATGCTGCGGCTCTCGTCGACCGGGCGCATCTCGACCGCGTACTCGATCGCGGCCGGGTCGGTCTCTGAGCTCAAGGCCCAGCCCTCGCCGGCCCGGGTGATGCCGACCACGCCCAGATAGATCCGCGGGGCGAAGTGGCCGGTTCAGCCGCACCTCCTCCCGGCACATCTCGTGGCGACGCTCGAGGGTGCCGTAATCGAGAAAGGGCAGGGTGAGCGGCTTCTTCACCTTGTAGGCGCGCTCACCGGCGAGGAAGACCCACGAGATATGGGTTTCGCGCAGCTTCACCGATTCCGGCGCATCGGGGTAGAAGCCCGGCTCGAGCATCGCGGTTACGAGCTGCGGTTGTTCGCTGCTTGCGTCCGCGGTCACCGACTGCGCGCCTTCGTCAGGCGCGCGGCCCGCAGCGCCCGCTCGACGGCCGTCGCCGAGAGGATCCCGAGCTGCCCCTCGCCGCCGATGACGATCGCGCTGCCGACGCGCTGAAATCCCGGACGCTCGAGCAGCTCGGCAATGTCTGCGTGCTCGTCGACGAGCAGGCTCGGGTCGGAGACGAGGAGAGACTCGATCGGCGTGCCCTCGAGTTGCCCCGGCCCCAGCTCCTCCAGTCGCTCGATTCTGACCAGACCGAGGACCCCGGAGGGGCCGAGGACCGGAAACGAGCGGTAGCGGTGGGGCGCGAAGTAGTCGCGCGCGGCCTCAGCTGCGGAGATCCCCGCCGGAATAGTCACCGCCGGGAAGGTCGCCAGCTCTCCCGCCTCATGCCCGGAGAAGGTCCTGCGGAGCTCGAGCGCGCTCTCCTCGGCGCGGCCGGCGAAGATCAGGAAGACGCCGATGATCGCGAACCAGAGGCCCGCCGGAGCGCCGGCCATCGTCATCAGCACACCGACGGCGATCATGACGACGGCGAATCCGCGTCCGATCGCGGCGGCGGTCGAGGTCGCCCGAGCCATGTCGCCGCTTCGGGCCCAGAGCGCGGCCCGCAGCAGCCGGCCGCCGTCGAGGGGAAAGGCCGGGATCAGGTTGAAGCCGAGGATCGCGAGGTTCACCAGCAGCTGGTAGGAGATGAGTGCACGAAGCGCGTCGGGTGCTGTGGCCGGCAGCGCGGCCAGGAGGGCGGCGAAGAGGGCCGCAATCAGCGCCGTCACCATCGGCCCTGCGATCGCGTAGCGCAGCTCGTCGCCCCCGGTGTGGGGGGTGCCACGCATCTTCGACACCCCGCCGAGGAGCCAGAGGTCGATGCCCTCGATCGCGACCCCCCGGCGTCGGGCGACGATTGCGTGGCCGAGCTCGTGAAGGAGAATGCTCGCGAACAGCAGCAGGGCGCTCAGCAAGCCGAGGCAGGTAGGCGGCTGCGGGCGCGATGCCGTCGACCTCCTGCGGGTAATAGGCGGAGCCGAGCGAGACCGTGATCAGCGCGACGATCACCAGCCACAGCGGGCTGATCCCGATCGGGATCCCCGCGAGTCGCCCTACTTTGAGGTTTCGGTCCGACACCGGCTCACCCTTCATGTGCGCTCGCCATCTCGGGCTCCCTCGCTCGAGCCGGAGCCGGAGAGGTCGTCCACAGTTGATCGATACGGATCAACCGTACCTGGACCGGGGCCTTGGGCCGTACAGGCCCGCGGCGCCGGCGGCTGGTTAGAGTGGGGCCATGACGATTCGCGACGTGGTCGAGAGGCATGGGCATTTCGCCCACGGTGGCAACCCTGACGACGCCGCCGAGACCTGGACGGAGTCGGGCTTCTCGGCCGATGAGGTCGATGAGTGGCTCAAGGCCCGCTGCTTCCACCCGAGTGCGGCACGGGATCTGATGGACGCGGGAGTGACTCCCGAGATGGCCGCGGTTCGCACCGAGGCCGGCGCCGGCGACTACGTCGACACGGTCGGCTTCAAGGTCGCCGACGGCGATCTCGAGGCTGAAGAGGCGCGCGACTTGCTCGCGGCCACCTGAGGCGCCGACCTCGACTGTCCCTGGGGCCGGCCCCTGCACAGCGCGCATGCGCTCAGGGGTCCGGCGGTCCGCATGCACTCAGGGGTCCGGCGGTCCGCATGCACTCAGGGGTCCGGCGGTCCGCATGCACTCAGGGGTCCGGCGGTCGCCGGGTCCGTCGCCGAAGCGATGGCGTCGGACTGGTGCGTGAGCTCAACTTCGTCGTCTCGGTCGCGACCTGCAGCCGCTAGATCGGGTCGAGTGGACGATTCCCCTCGATATGCGGGGGCTTTCGTCCACTCGACCCGGCGTTGGCTCCTCGCATGGGCGCGAGGAGCCCCGGAGTCAGCGGCCCTGGGCCGGGCCGGCGCTCTTGCTGGTCACCCGCAGGGTCTTCAGATCGCGGTCGGTGGCGCCGCGCACGTAGCCGCCGTGGGCGACGCTCTCGATCACGTAGTCGAGTGTCTCCCGGGTCAGCCGCTCCCCGGGCAGCACATTGGGGATCCCGGGCGGGTAGGCGGCGAGCGGCTCTGCCGCGACGCGGCCGACGGCGGAGTCGATCGGGACCACGTCCTGGGGCCCGAGGAAGGCCTGGCGCGGCGTCATCACCAACTCCCCCCACGGCGGCGGCGGGGCGAAGTCGGGGTGCTCGGAGGGTGGATCGCCGCCGATCTTCTCGACCGCGTGGCGAAGCGCCGCGACCAGCAGCTCGGCCTGCGCCGCGGCCGGCGCCCCCATGCCGAAGGCGGCGACGACGACGTTCTCGGCGAACAGCTCGAAGTTGATGTCATCGCGCTCCAGTGCCGCCTCGGCCAGGCGATACCCGCTGGAGCCGGTCCCGCGAACGTCGATCGCAAGCCGCAGCGGGTCCAGCCCGGCGACCCCCGCCCGCCCGACCATGCGCTCGTCGAGGACGTCGAGACCGGGGATCTGGCGGATCTCCTCCCGTGTCCGTCGCAGCCGCTCGATCGTCTCGCCCAGCAACTCCTCGCCGTGGACCGCCGCCAGCCGCCGGCCCGCGTCGAGGGAGCCGCAGAGAAGCCCGCTGGGGCTGGTGGACTCGATCAGGCTGATGCAACGGTCGACGACACCTTCGGCGATCCGGTCGCCGCTGAGGTGGAGCATCGCCGCCTGGGTCAGGCTGCCGACGATCTTGTGGGTCGAGGAGATGACCAGGTCGGCGCCGGACGAGATCGCGTCGGGCGGTAGGTCGGGGTGGAAGCACAGGTGCGCCCCCAGGCCTCGTCGACGATCAGCGGGACACCGTGTTCGTGGGCGACCTCAGCCAGCGCGGCTATGTCGGCGCAGGCGCCGAAGTAGGTCGGTGAGACCGCGACCGCGCCGACCGCGCCAGGGGTCGCCTCGAGGGCAAGGCGAAGCGAATCCGGCGTCATGCAGTGGGCGACGCCGAGCTCGGGGTCGAGCTCGGGGGCGACGAAGGCGGGGCGCAGACCCGAGAGGATGAGCCCGTCGATCACCGAGGAGTGGACGTTTCGCTGGATCACGACCTCGTCGCCGGTATGCGCAAGGGCGAGGCACATCGCCTGGTTTCCCTGTGATGCGCCGTTGATCAGGAACCAGGTTCGCTCGGCGCCCCAGGCCTCGGCGGCGAGCCTCTGAGCCTGCTCGAACGGTGTCGGGCTGGCGCCGGTGTCGATGCCCTCTATCAGCGCCGGGACGTCGTGACGCAGCGCGGTATCCCCGGCCAGAGCCAGCAGCGCCGGATCGGCGCCGGGCCCGCCCTTGTGGCCGGGGACGTGAAAGCGGCCGGGGTCTCGCTCCGCGTAGTCGATGATCGCGTCCGCGTAGGGTGTCGAGTCCTGGCCGGCCATCGCGGTCGAGTCTATGGGGGCGCCAGGCCGTGGCCCCTGGCAAATAGGAACAATGCACCAATGCCCGAGCTCTCCGAAACGCTTGTCACCGCCGCCCGCCCCGCCCGGATCGAGCGCGCCGACGGCGCCCTCGCTCTTCTCCACGGACGCGGGACCAGCGAGCAGGACCTCGCCGGGCTCTTCGATCTGCTCGATCCCGAGGGCCGGCTCTTCTGTGCCGCCCCGAGGGCGCCGCTTCAGTTCGCCGGCCATCCGGGCAATCACTGGTACATGGTCGAGCGGGTCGGGTTCCCCGATCGCGAGACCTTCGACGCCAGCTACGTGAGGCTAGGTGAGTGGTTGGCGGCGCTCGGCGAGACGGTCGGCATCCCGATCGAGCGGACCGTCCTCGGCGGCTTCTCGCAGGGCACGGTGATGTCGTATGCACTCGGCCTCGGCGCCGGCAGGCCACGGCCGGCGGGCATTCTCGCCCTCTCCGGCTTCATCCCGGAGGTCGAGGGCTGGGCCCCCGACCTCGCCTCGCGCGCGGGAATGCCCGTCCTCATCTCCCACGGCGCCGCCGACCCGGTGATCGGCACCGAGTTCGCCCGCTCCGCCCGCGATCTGCTCGAGCCCGCCGGCCTCGACGTCACCTACCGCGAGGCGCCGATCGGCCACTCGATCGACGGCCCGACGATCGACGCCGGGCGCGATTGGCTCGAGAAGGCGCTGCCGCGGCTGCCTTTCTGACGCCGCCCTCGGATCCCGGCGACGTGGCCGACCTCGCGCACGCATGCCGTGCGTATCGTCGGCCACCCCTTCATTCGGCTGACGTGGCCGACCTCGCGCACGCACAGCGTGCGTATCGTCGGCCACCCCCTCGGATCGGCCACGTCGTCTTGGCCGAAGCGGGGGGATTGGCTCAGGCGCGGGGCCTTCCCCGTTTGCGTCAGCCGGCGCTGTAGGGATACCACCAGTCCTTCGCCGCGATCTCGGTCTCGACGTGGACGTGCTTGGTCTCCTGGAAGGCCTCGAGGCCCTCGCGGCCGAGCTCGCGGCCCAGTCCGGATTGCTTGAAGCCGCCAAAGGGGCCGGCGTCGTTGTCGGTCAGCGGGTCGTTGAACCAGATGGTTCCGGCCTTTATCTCGCGCATGCAGCGGACCATCGTCTTCAGGTCCGAGGTGTAGATGTTGGCGCCGAGGCCGAAGCGGGTGCCGTTGGCGAGCTCGATCGCCTCCTCCAGTGAGGAGACCGGGACGATCGGCGCCACCGGGCCGAAAGTCTCCTCGCACAGGAGGTCGGTCTGCGGCGGGGCGCCGGTGACCACGGCGGGGGAGTAGTAGTGACCGCGCTGGTTGCCCCCGTCCCCGCCTCCGGTCAGCAGCTCGGCGCCGGCGCCGACCGCGGCCTCTACCTGGTCTACGACCTTGCGGCGCTGCGCGGCTGAGACCATCGGCCCGACGTCGGTGCCGGGGTCGGTGGGGTCGCCGACGACGAGCGAGTCGGTGTGGGAGACGAAGGCGCTGACGTAGTCGTCGTAGACATCGGCCATCACGTAGAAGCGCTCGGCTGAGGTGCAGACCTGGCCGGCGTTGAGATAGGCGGCCCAGGCTCCGCCGCGGGCGGCGACGCCGACGCCCTCGGCACCGATGTCGGCGCAGACGATGAACGGGTCCTTGCCACCCATCTCGAGGTTGACCCGAGCGACGCGTTCGGCGCAGGCGAGCGCGACGCGCTTGCCGGTCTCGACCGAGCCGGTGAAGGCGAGGCAGCCGACCCGCTCGTCGGCAGTCAGCGCGGCGCCGACGTCACCGGCCCCGGCGATCAGGTTGACGACCCCCGGGGGCAGGTGCTCGAGGCATCCGGCGAGCATCAGGGTCGAGATCGGGGTCAGCTCGGAGGGCTTGCAGACGGTGGTGTTGCCGGCGGCGAGTGCCGGAGCCAGCTTCCAGGTCAGGAGCAGCAGCGGGTAGTTCCAGGGGACGATGCAGCCGACGACGCCGATCGGGTCCTTGACCACCAGCGAGAGTTGGGTCGCCTCGATCGAGGGGATCACCCGTCCGGCCGAGTCGCGGCCGATCTCGGCGTAGTAGTCGAAGGCCGCGGCGCACCACTCGATCTCGTCGGAGTTCTCGATCAGCGGCTTGCCGCCCTCGGTCGTCATCGCCGCCGCCAGCTCCGCCTGATGCTCACGCAGGCGCCGCGCGACCTCGTGCAACATCTCTCCGCGCTCGATCGCTGGGGTGCGCTCCCAGCCGCGCGACGCCTCGCGGGCGGCCGCGATCGCCGCGTCGATCTGCTCGGGCGAGGCCGTGCCAACGGTGGCGAGCGTCTCCTCGGTGGCCGGGTTCTCTACGGCGAGCGGCTCGCCGGCGCCCTCGACCCGCTCGCCCCCGATCAGCAGCCGCGTTTCCACTGGCCCGTCGGCCACCTAGGCTCCGGCGGGGCTCGCCATCGCCAACGCCTCCGGCGCCTCCTCCTCAGACGCGATCGAGGCCATCCGCTGCGCTCGGCGCTGCTGCCAGATGACAAGCAGAATTGCGATCACCGTGACGGCGAAGAGCAAGGTTGCGAGCACGTTGACCTGGACCGGGATGCCGCGAAGGGCGACGCCGAAGACGTAGAGGGGGAAGGTCTGGGTCTCAGCGCCGGAGTTGAAGTTGGAGATGACGAAGTCGTCGAGTCGAGAGCGCAAAGGCGAGCAGCGCAGCGGCGACCACGCCGGGGGCCATCAGCGGAAGGGTCACGTGGCGGAAGGTGGCAAGCGGTGTCGCGCCGAGGTCCTGGGCCGCCTCCTCGATGCTGCGGTCGAAGCCGATCAGCCGCGAGCGCACGACGACGACGACGAAGCTGATCGAGAACATCACGTGGGCGATCAGAAGCGTTGTGAAGCCGCGCACGACCTCGAAGAAAATGAAGGTCGAGAGAAGGGTCGCGCCCATGACGATCTCCGGCGTGGCCATCGGCAGAATGACCAACAGGTTGGTGGCGTGGCGCCCGCGAAAACGGTGGCGGACCAGGGCAAGCGCCATCAGCGTTCCAATCGCGGTCGCGATCAGCGTCGAGAGCAGGGCTAGCTCAACAGATGTGCGGAACGCCTTGTTCAGCTCTTCGATTGAGAAGGCGTTCAGCCAGTACTCGAGGGTGAAGCCACCGGAGAGGGAGAAGTTGAGCTTGTCCTTGGGCGTCTCGCCGAACGAGAAGACCGCGATCACCGCGATCGGGATCAGCATGTAGGCGATCGCCAGCCCGGCGTAGATGTTGAGCGCGTGGTGGCGCAGCCAGGCCCAGGCGGCCATCAGTCGGCATCCTCGCCGATGAAGGCCTCGGTGCCGGCGAGGCGGATGTAGACGATCACAGCGATCAGGATCAGCGCCATCATCAGAAAGGACAGCGCCGCCGCCTCCGGGTAGTCGTTCTGCACCAGGTAGAGCGACTGGATCCGGTTTCCGACCATCGACTGCCCGGTGCCTCCGAGGATCGCCGCGTTGACGTAGTCACCGAAGGCCGGGATGAAGGTGAGCAGGACGCCGGCGACGATGCCTGGCGCGGTCAGGGGAAGGGTGACCCGCAGGAAGGCCTGTCGCGAGGATGCGTAGAGGTCCTTGGCCGCTTCAACCAGCCTCATGTCGAGCGACTCGATGTTGGCGTAGATGGGCAGGATCATGAACGGCAGGAAGTTGTAGGTGAGCCCTGCGATCACGGCGCCCGAGGTTGCGAGCACGCGTCCCCCCGAGGGGATGAGCCCGACGGTCTGGAGCACGTCGACGATTGGGCTGGAGTCGGCGAGGATCGTCTTCCAGGCGATCGTGCGGATCAGGTAGGTGGTGAAGAAGGGCGCGATCACGGCGAACAGCATCACCAGGCGCCAGCGGCTCGACTGGCGGGCAATCGCGTAGGCCAGTGGGTAGGCGATCAGAAGGGCGAGCACCGTTGCGGTGCCGGCGTAATAGAGCGAGCGGATGATCTGCTCGGAGTTGGCCGAGAGCGAGTCGGGGAAGTTCGAGAACTGCCAGGTGAACTCCCGCCCGCCGGTGAGCAAGGACCCCGACTCGAGTGAGAGTTCGGCGAGGAACGCCATCGGCACCAGGAAGAAGAGGATCAGCCAAAGCGCCCCCGGTGCGAGCAGGCCGTATGGGACGAGACGGCGGCGAGCGCTCATCGCCCGCTACGGCTCGGCTATGTCGCGTCCGCCGCCGTCCATCCCTGTCAGCCCGTGACCACGTCCTGGAAGGCCTTGGTGACCTCCTGCTGGTCCTCGGGGCTTCCCGGTGGGTTCGGGTTGCGGAATGCAGCCCTTCAGCAGCTTGGGCGGCGGGAAGATCAGGGGGTTGTTGGCCGTCGCCGGATCGGTCTTGGCCAGCACCTCCTTCACCCCCTTGACCGGGGTCACGTAGGTGATGTACGCGGCCAGGGGCGCCGCCACCTCGGGCCGGTAGACGAAGTCGGCCCAGGCAAGCGCAGCCTGCGGGTTGGGCGCACCGACGGGGATCACCATGCTGTCGGTGAAGATCGTGCAGCCCTCGGTCGGCTTGCGCCACTCGGCGTCCTCGGTGCCGATCAACGAAGCGTCGCCCGACCATCCCACCGCCGCGACGACGTTTCCGGAGGTCAGGTCCTCGGTGTACTCGTTGCCGGTGAAGCGCCGGATCTGCCCCGAGTCCGACGCCTTCTTCAGCTTGTCGATCGCGTCGAGCCACTGCTGCTTGGTCGCGGTCTTCGGGTCGATTCCCTCGCCCTCCATCACCAGCGGCACGGTGTCCCGCATCTCGGTGAGGAAGGTCACCTTGCCCTTGTACTTTGGGTCGAACAGATCGTTGATCGACCTGATCTCCGGGGCGAGCTTGGTGTTGACCCAGAGCCCGGTGAGGCCGCTCTGCCAGGGGATCGTGAACTTGCGGCCCGGGTCGGACACCGACGCGGCGGCCTGGTCGGTGATGTTCTTCTTGACGTTGGGGACGTCGGAGTAGTCGATCCGCTGCAGGTAGCCGAGGTCGTACATCTGCTTCGCCATCCAGTCGGTGACGACGAACATGCTGCGACCCCCCGAGCTGCCCGACGCCAGGTCGGGCTGCACCTTGCCGAAGAACGCGTTGTTGTCGTTGACGTCTTCGACGTAGGTGGTGTTGACGCCGGAAGCCTCCTCGAACTTGGCAACGGTGTTGTCACTTCCGGGATCGATGTAGCCGGGCCAGTTGGAGATGGTGACACTGCCGCTGGCCTTGCCGCCCTGGGCGACCTCCGCCGTCGTGCCGCTGCCTCCGCTCTCGCCGCCGCCGCAGGCGGCCAGCGCCAGCGAGGCTCCCAGCGCCAGCAGCGCGATCAGCATCGTCCGTGCTCGGCCTTCAATCACCAGGCTCCTCCTTGTCGTGTTTCGGGGCGTCTGCCGGATCGGTATCCGGCGCCCCATCTGCGCTCTCACGCACCAGATGCATGTTCTCAGGCTCCCAGGTGAGGCGCACCGGGGCCCCTCCTCCAGGCAGGGCCCGCCGCTCCTCCTCGTCCGCGTTCGGCACCAGCACCGTCATCCGCACACCCTCGGCCAGCGCCACCGCGATCTGGGTCGAGGTCCCCAGGTAGAGCGAGCTCTCGACAGT
This sequence comes from uncultured Actinomycetes bacterium, assembly GCA_963781345.1. Classification (GTDB taxonomy): domain Bacteria; phylum Actinomycetota; class Thermoleophilia; order Solirubrobacterales; family 70-9; genus JBBRHQ01. Next base: position 132,719 of record CAWAFQ010000013.1, on the reverse strand, counting down.
CCCCTCGACATCGGGAGACGTGCCCCCGGCATCGCCTCCCGCCAGGTCGATCTTCAGTTTCTCGGGGCGCACCACAGCGTGACAGCGCTCGCCAGGCGAGAACCCGTCGGTCGGCACCCGCACGGTCGGGCCGCCGTCGATCCGCACCTCGCCGCTGGAGGCAACGGTCGCGGGCATCAGGTTGGAGACGCCGATGAAGCCGGCGACGAAGGTGGTGCCGGGGCGGTCGTAGACCTCCTCGGGGTCGGCCACCTGCTCGACCCGGCCGCGGTTCATGACCGCGATCCGGTCCGACATCGTCAGCGCCTCCTCCTGGTCGTGGGTGACGTAGACGAAAGTGATTCCGACCTCGCGCTGGATCTTCTTCAGCTCCACCTGCAGGCCCTTGCGCAGCTTCAGGTCGAGCGCGCCGAGGGGCTCGTCGAGGAGCAGGACCTTGGGCAGGTTGACCAGCGCCCGCGCCAGTGCGACCCGCTGCTGCATCCCGCCGGATAGCTGGTTGGGCCGGCGATTGGCTTCGCGGGCGAGGCCGACCCGCTCGAGCTCCTCGGCGACCCGGCGCCTGACCTCCACCTTCGAGACCTTCTTGCGCTTCAGCCCGAAGCCGACGTTCTCCTCGACGCTGAGGTGGGGGAAGAGCGCGTAGCTCTGAAAGACGGTGTTGGTCGGGCGCTTGTAGGGCGGGAGAGCCGCGACGTCGCTGCCGTCGATCAACAGCTGCCCGCTGGTCGGGTGCTCGAAGCCCGCGACCATCCGCAGCGTCGTCGTCTTGCCGCAGCCGCTCGGGCCCAGCAGGGTGAAGAACTCGCCCTCGCCGATCGCGAGGTCGACATCGTTGACGGCGACCAGCTCCCCAAAGCTCTTGGTCACGCCCTTGAGCTCGACGCTGGGACTCGGCTGCGGCCCGGCGCTCACTCGTGAACTGGCACGACGATCACCGGGATCTCTGAGATGTGCAGCAGCTTGTGCGGGGTCGAGCCGAGGATCGCACCCGTGGCCGGGCGTTCTCCGTAGCCGCCGAGGACGATGAACCTCGCCTCGCGCTCCTGGGCCAGGCTCGCGAGAGCGACCGACGCCTTCTCCTTGTGGATCACCGTCTCGGTCTCGACGCCGGCTTCCTTGGCCTTCGCCGAAGCCGCTGCCATGACCTCCTCGCCGCGATGCTCGAGAGCCTCGTCGAGGTCGCGCACCTCTCCGCCGATCCTAGGGGGGTCGTAGGCGAAGGTGAGTATCAGCTTCGTCCCGAGGTCGCGCGCGAGGTCGATCGCGACCCCGAGGGCGGCATCCGCACACTCGGTGCCGTCGTAGCCGAGGACGATTTCTCCGGGCATCTAACCCACCCTACCCTGGCCGCCGTGCTCCCGCACCTGCTCGCCGGGCAGCGGCGCGCCGCCGGCGATCGGGGAGGGAGTGGGATCGAGGGATCCGGGCGGCGCGGTCTTCCACTTGCGCCTGAAGAAGTCCGGGTGGGTTCTCTCGCGGATCAACATCAGCAGCACCCCGACCAGCAGCGCGCCGATCCCGATCACGAACGGCGGGCCCAGCCCGAACCATGAGTCCCCGGACTCGGAGTTGGCGGGATCGGAGAGGTCGATCGCGCTCTTGAAGAACGCCCAGGCGAGCACCAGCCCGCCGGCCATCCCGGCTATGCCGACCAGGAGCAGGTTTCGCATCGATCGCGCGCGCGCGAAGGCGGTGATCGTTCCGATGATCACTCCGGCGGTCCCGACCCAGGCGCAGACTGTTGCGACGAGGTTGGGGAAGGTGCTCTTGTCGAAGAGCGCCGTCCAGGCGTTGCCCTGCTCGCTCCAGATGTCGGCGACGAAGAAGCCGAGCCCGAGCAACGCCACTCCGCCGAAGACGCCGGCCCCGACCGTGCGGATCGCCCCCGGGCCGGAGAAGAGCTCGCGACGGTAGAAGATCGGCGCCGCGAATCCGGTCAGGGCGTAGTAGAAGGCGATCATCAGGCCGAGCGCCGCGATCGAATCGAAGAGGATGTTCTCGCTGATCAGGGTCAGGCCGACGTACCAGACAACCGATCCGACTCCGAACCAGATCGTTCCGTAGTCGGGGGTCTGGAAGCGCTTGTGGACGTGCCCGAAGTGGTCGGGGATCGCCTTCGCGAAGGCCATCGAGAGCGAGGTCCGCGAACTCGGCAGGATCGTCGTCTGGGTCGATGCCGAGGCAGAGGTCAGGACCGCGATGATCAGGATCTTGTCGAGCGGCGAGCCGAAGACATCGGTGCCGAGGGCGCTGAGGACGTCGTCGGCGTTTGCCTTGAGCTCTCCCACGCCGGCGTAGGCCTGAGCAGCGGTTGCCACGATGACGTAGATGATGACGAGGATGATCGTGGCGGCGATCGCCGCCCGGCCCGGTGTCTCGGTCGAGTTCTCGCTCTCCTCGTTGACGGTCACGGTCGTGTCCCACCCCCAGTAGATGAAGATCGCGAGAGTCAGGCCCGCCGCCAGTGCGCTTCCGCTGGATATGTCGAGCGGGTTGAACCATGAGAGCGACGGCAGGACCGAGCCGCTGACGTCGGTCAGATAGACCTTGAGCAGCGCCACGACCGAGAACAGGGCGAGGGTGAACACCTCGGCGCCGAGGAGGAAGAACTGAGTGCGTGCCGAGAGCTCGATGCCGACGACGCAGATCCAGGTCATCACGGCGATCCAGGCGACGCCGACAAGGGTCACGGCGAAGGTCGAGTCGGCGGCCGATTGCCAGTCGAAGAGGAGGAAGGTGTAGAGGCCGGCGATCTGGGCCAGGTTCGCCATCACGAAGAGGTCGGCCATGATGATCGCCCAGCCGGTGATCCAGCCGGTGCGGGGGCCGATCGTCGAAGTCAGCCAGGTGAAGGATGTGCCGCAGTCCGGGTCGGCGCGGTTCATGTAGTAGTAGGCCGCGGAGATGAACAGCATCGGGACGAAGGCGAGCCAGAGGATCGCCGGCGACTGGAAGCCGACCTCGATCGCGACGAAGCCGAGCACGGCGGCGAGGCTGTAGCCGGGGGCGGTCGAGGCGACGCCGATGACGACATTCGAGAGGAATCCGAGGGCGCCTGACTTCAGGCCCTTGTCACCCTCGCTGGCGACAGCCACCCCCGGCGTCGCTCCAGCTGCGGCCGAAGAACTCTCCATGCACCCTCCTCCTTGGTGGAATCCGCTGCCCTTGGGCGGCGGCCGAAACCGGGACGCTATTCCGCTGTACTCAAAAATGCAAGCCGTAGAGGTAAGCTCAGCTTTCATGGCGTTTTAGGCGGAGAGGAGAGCAATGGCTATCGCACCAAAGACGGGGTCGGAAACCGACACCAGCCTGCAGGAACTTGCGAGGCGGCATCTGTGGATGCACTTCTCCCGGATGGGCGCCTACGGCGCCGATCACGAGATCCCGATCATCACCCGCGGCGAGGGTCCCTACGTCTTTGACGAGCACGGCAACCGCTACCTCGACGGGCTCTCCGGGCTCTTCTGTGTCAACGCCGGCCACGGGCGCACCGAGATCGGTGAGGCCGCGGCCCGCCAGGTCGAGGAGCTCGATTTCTACGTTCTCTGGAGCTATGCCCATCCGCGTGCTATCGAGCTTGCCGCCCGGATCGCTGCGCTGGCACCCGGCGACCTCAACCGCGTCTTCTTCACCTCGGGGGGAGGGGAGGCGGTCGAGTCGGCGCTGAAGCTCTCGCGGAACTACCACCGCCAGCGCGGCAACGGCCAGAAGATCAAGGTGATCGCGCGCGAGATCGCCTACCACGGCACCACGCTGGGCGCGCTCTCCGCGACCGGGATAACCAGCCTGCGCTCGCAGTTCGAGCCGCTGGCTCCCGGAGGCTGCCACGTCCCCAACACCAACATCTACCGCTGGCCCGAGGATCGCCATCCGCTCTGGGCCTCGAACGCGATTGAGGAGAGGATCCTCTTCGAGGGGCCGGAGACGGTCGGCGCCGTGATTCTGGAGCCGGTCCAGAACGCGGGCGGCTGCTTCGTCCCGCCTGACGGCTATTTCCAGCACGTTCGCGAGATCTGCGACCGCTACGACGTGCTGCTGATCTCCGACGAGGTGATCTGCTCGTGGGGCCGGCTCGGCCACTATTTCGGGTCGGACCGCTTCCGGTACCAGCCCGACATCATCACCACCGCCAAGGCCCTGACCTCGGCCTATGCGCCGATGGGGGCGATGATCGCCTCCGACGCGGTCGCCGAGCCATTCATGGAGGGCAAGGAGTCCTTCGCCCATGGCTTCACCTTCGCCGGGCACCCGGTCGCGGCGGCGATGGCGATGGCCAACCTCGACATCTTCGAGCGCGAGGACCTCTGCGGCCACGTCCTCGCCAAGGAGGGCGAGTTCCGCCGCATGCTCGAGAGCCTCAGCGACATCCCGATCGTCGGCGACGTTCGCGGGGCCGGTTACTTCCAGGCGATAGAGTTGGTCAAGGACCAGGAGACGAAGGAGAGCTTCAGCGACGAGGAGGGCGAGGACCTTCTTCGCGGCTTCCTTTCCGGGGAGCTCTATCGCAGGGGCCTGATCTGCCGCGCCGACGATCGCGGAGATCCCGTGATCCAGCTGGCGCCGCCGTTGATCTGTGACACCGAGCAGTTCGAGGAGATCCACGACGTGCTCCACGATGTGCTCTCGGCCGCCTCGCAGCGGATTCGCAAGTAGCTGCAATGAGGGTCGGTGTTCTGGGAGCCGCCGGGACGATCGCCCCGGCGATCGTCCGCGACCTGGCGGACTCGGCGGAGGTCGACTCGGTCCTGCTGCTCGACCTGCGCGGGGAGGTGGCCGCGCAGGTTGCCGCAGAGCACGGCGAAGGCAAGGCCGCCGCACGCCAGGCGGACGCACGCTCCGGACTCGCCGCCGAGCTCGCCGGGATCGACGTGCTGATCAACTCGGCCAGCTACCGGGTCAACCTCGACGCGATGCGGGCCTGCATCGAGGCGGGCTGCCACTACTTCGACCTCGGCGGCCTCTACCGGGTCACCGGGGAGCAGCTGGATATGCACGACGAGTTCGAGGCGGCCGGCCTGCTGGCGATTCTCGGGATCGGCTCGAGCCCGGGAAAGACCAACCTGATGGCGGCAGGCGCCATCGCAGAGCTCGATCAGGTGGACTCGATCCGCGTCGGCGCCGCCGGGCGCGACCTCGACCCTCCCGAGGGCCTCAGCCTCCCCTATGCCCTGGAGACGCTGATCGACGAGCTGACCCTCTCACCCGTCGTCCTTCGCGATTCCGAGCCGGTCGAGGTCGAGGCCCTGACCGACGGCGGCGAGGTCGACTTCGGCGACCCGATCGGAGTCGCGGGCACGATCCTGACGCTGCACTCGGAGCTGCGCACCTTCGGCGAGAGCTTCGGCTGCCGCGAGTGCAGCTTCCACCTCTCGCTCTCGCCGGCGCTGCTGGAGAAGCTGCGGGGGATGGTCGGTGCCTCCCCGCAGGAGGTGCGTGAGGCCGGGGCCCGGGCGCTTCGCCCCTCATCTGAGACCGTCTCCGTGCACGTAATCGACGCCGCCGGCGGCGGGCGCTCCGCCAGGGTGAGGTCGGTGACCCCGCCGCACGCGAAGTGGGGCATGGGCGGGGGGATCGTCTCCACCGCGTCCCCGGCGGCCGCGGCCGCGCGCCTTCTCGCCCGAGGCTCCCTGAGCGCGCGCGGAGCGCTGCCGCCGGAGCGCTGCATCGACCCCGCGGAGATGTTCAGCGAGCTGGAGACCCGTGGTTGTCGCTTCTATACGGAGGTCAAGGAGGAGGGCGCCGGATGAGGGTTGGAGTAGTCAAGGAGATCAAGCAGGACGAGTACCGCGTCGCGATCACGCCGGCGGGTGTCCGCGAGATGGTCGAGCACGGGCACGAGGTAGTGATCGAGGCGGGGGCAGGCGAGGGAAGCGCGATACCCGACAGCGGCTATCAGGCCCAGGGCGCCCAGATCGCTTCGGACGCCGCCGCGGTGTTCGGCGAGGCAGAGATGATCGTCCACGTCAAGGAGCTGCAGCCGATCGAGATCGAGATGCTGAGGCCGGGCCAGCTCCTGTTCACCTACCTCCACCTGGCGCCGGATCCCGAGCAGACGCGCGGCCTCCAGGGCTCGGGGGCTACATGCATCGCCTACGAGACTGTGGTGGACGCCCACGGCCGCCTGCCGCTGCTGGCGCCGATGAGTGAGATCGCGGGCAAGATCGCGACCCAGGCCGGCGCCTTCATGCTCGAGAAGCCGCTCGGCGGGCGTGGAATCCTGCTCGGCGGCGTCCCCGGCGTCGCCGCGGCGACGGTGATGGTGATCGGCGGCGGAGTCGTCGGCATGAACGCTGCCTTCATCGCGATCGGGATGGAGGCCGATGTCTTCGTCTTCGACAAGTCGGTCGATCGCCTCCGCGAGCTCGACGTCGGCTTCGGCGGGCGTTGCTCGACCGTCTACTCGACGACTCTGGCGGTCGAGGAGATGCTGCCGCGGGCCGACCTCGTGATCGGCGCCGTCCTCGTCCACGGCGCCCGTGCGCCGTTCGTCGTCCGTCGTGATCAGCTCGCGCTGATGAAGCCAGGGCGCGGTGCTGGTCGACGTCGCCATCGACCAGGGAGGCTGCTTCGAGACCTCGAAGCCGACCACCCATCGCGACCCGACCTATGAGGTTGGCGGGATCACCCACTACTGCGTCGCCAACATGCCCGGTGCGGTCCCGATCACGGCGACCAACGCGCTCACCAACGCGACCATGCCGTACGCGGTCGCACTCGCCGACAACGGGCGTCGAGGGTGCGATCAGCCGCGATCCGGGCCTGCGCCACGGCGTCAACGTCGCCGCCGGCGAGGTGACTCACCCAGCCGTCGCCGAGGCCCTCGGCACCGACTACGTCGCCTTCGAGGAGGCGCTCGGCATCGAGGCGGTTGAATAGGAAGGCCGGAGACTGGCACTGATTATTGGAAGCGAGACTGACTGAACCGGAGGAGAGAGATGGCGACGGCAACGAAGGTCAAGCTGCAGAACTTCATCAACGGTGAGTCGGTCGACGCCGCGGAGGGGCAGACGGAGGACGTGATCAACCCGGCGACCGGCGAGGTGATCGCCATCTCGCCGCTCTCGACCAGGGAGGACGTCGACCGAGCCGTGGCCGCTGCGAAGAAGGCGTTCGAGACCTGGGGCGTGACGACACCGGCCGGGCGCGCGAGCGCTCTGCTCGCGATCGCCGACCTGATCGAGGAGCGTAGCGAGGAGATCAGTGACCTCGAGGCGGCCGACGCCGGAAAGCCCCGCCAGGCGATGTTCAGGGATGAGATTCCGGCGATGTCGGATCAGCTGCGCTTCTTCGCCGGAGCGGCCCGCTGCATGAGCGGCCTCTCCGCCGGCGAGTACATGGAGGGCCGCACCTCGATCATCCGCCGCGAGCCGATCGGCGTCGTCGGCCAGATCACCCCCTGGAACTATCCGCTGATGATGGCGATCTGGAAGATCGGCCCGGCGCTGGCGACCGGCAACACGATCGTGCTGAAGCCCGCCGAGACGACCCCGATAACGACGCTGAAGCTGGCAGAGTGGTGTGCGGAGATCCTTCCCCCCGGCGTCCTCAACGTGATCGGCGGCCACGGTCAGCCCGCGGGCGCCGAGCTGGTCACCCATCCCGATGTCGGCCTGGTCTCGCTGACGGGCTCGCCGCCCACCGGCAAGTGGATCGCCGCCGCGGCGGCGGAGACGCTCAAGCGCGTGCACCTCGAGCTCGGCGGCAAGGCGCCGGTCGTCGTCTTCGACGACGTCGACATGGACGTCGCGATGGAGACGATTGCCGCGACCGGTTACTACAACGCGGGCCAGGACTGCACGGCGGCGACCCGGGTTCTGGCCTCCTCGGGTGTCTACGACGACGTCGTCAACGGACTCAAGGAGCAGGCCGAGGCGCAGGTGGTCGGTGACACCCTCTCGCCCGATACCACCCTGGGCCCGGTCAGCTCCGCCCGCCAGCGCGAGCGGGTCGAGGGTTTCCTCGAGCGCAAGCCCGAGGCAGCCGAGATCGTCACCGGCGGCGGCGAGCCCGACCTCCCCGGCTACTACCTCGAGCCGGCGGTCGTCGCCGGCCTCGAGCAGTCCGACGAGATGATCCAGGACGAGATCTTCGGCCCGGTGATAACCGTGCAACCGTTCAGCGACGAGGCGAAGGCGATCGAGTGGGCGAACGGAACCCGCTACGGCCTCGCCGCCTCGGTCTGGACCCGCGACGTCGGCCGCGCTATGCGGGTGGCGAACGCGCTTCGGTTCGGCTGCGTCTGGGTCAACGACCACATCCCGTTCGTCGCCGAGATGCCGCACGGCGGCTTCAAGGAGTCCGGCTACGGCAAGGACCTCTCGATGTACGCCCTCGAGGACTACACCGAGATCAAGCACCAGATGATCAATCTCGACTAGATCACCTGGGCGGCTTCGCCGCGACATAGGATCCCCAGCCTGGCGTTCCACCGGCTTCCAGGCACAACGGGCAGCGCCCTGATCCTCGCCGCCGCCGCGCTCGCGGTGGCGCTGCCGGCTGCCGGTGCCGCCGCCCGGGACCCGGCGCCACCGGCGCCCGCCCCACCCTCCTGCGGTGGGCGCACCGCGACGATCGTGGGAACGGCGGGCACGGATACGATCGCGGGCACCCGAGAGGGCGATGTCATCTACGCGGGTGCCGGGGATGACGTGATCGTCGGCGCCCACGGCCGCGACCTCGTCTGCGGCGGCACCGGCGCCGACTGGATCTCGGGCGGGACCGGCAGCGATCTCCTCAACGGGGCCGCCGGCAGCGACCGCCTGCTGGGGGGCCGCGGTAACGACCGCATCGACGGCGGGCCGGGTGATGGTGATGTCGCCACCGGCGACCTCGGCGATGATCGAGTCCTCGGCGGGCCGGGCGAGCGCGACGAGGCGGCCGGGGGCCTGGGCATCGACTCGGTCAACGGCGGCTCCGGCAACGGTGACGTCGTCAGCGGCGACTACGGCTGGGACCGGATGAACGGCGGGCCCGGGAGCCGCGATATCGCCTCCTTTGCCTCCGCCGTCTCCCACGGCGGCGGCATGGGGGTGTGGGCGTCGTTGCTGGGCGGCTACGCCCGCGGTGACGGGCGCGACGTCCTCGCCGGCTTCGAGGGGGTCGAGGGGTCGGCGTTCGACGACCGGCTCTCCGGGAACCGCGGCGCCAACCTGATCGGTGGCGGGCCCGGCGATGACCGCATCCGCGGCGAGGGCGGGAAGGACACCGCGCTGGGCGACTCGGGCCGCGACCGCTGCAGCGATGTCGACGCGCGCCACTCCTGCGGCGCCGGGAAACCTGTCAACGCTCCGCTCTTCGTCCAGATCGACCGCTCCCCCGCCGGCGGCGGGGGTCTGGCGGTGATCGGCGGTGACGGTGAGGACCGGGTCAGCATCGGATTCGATCCCGCCACCGGGCACTTCTCGGTTCGCTCGACCAAGGGGATCGGCATCGGCGATGGGTGCGAGCACCTGGGCCCGCGCAACGTCTCCTGCGCCACGGGCGCCCCGGCGCGACGCCTCGTCGCCGACCTCGGAGCCGGCGACGACCGCCTGCGCCTGCTCGGCGGCCTCTACGCGGTCGAGGCGGTGCGGGTCGCCGCCGGCTCCGGCGACGACGTTCTCCGCGGGGGCTCCGAGAACGACCTCCTCGAGGCGGGTGGTGGATCCGACCGCCTCTTCGGCGGCGCCGGATCCGACGGTCTCGTCGGCGGCATCCCCGGCCCGGACCGGCTGATCGGCGGCAGCGGTGGCGATCTTCTGGCTGCCGGCGGCGGGTGCATCGGCGGCGTCCTGCGGGAGGGCTCGGCCGCGACAACGCCTCCTTCGCCGAGACCCCGGCCCACCCGGGGGTGCTGCTCGCCTCGCTCGCCCGCGGGGTTGCGTATATCGGGGCGATCCCAGGCTGCCGGCCGGTGAGGCTCTCGCGCTCGGACGAGGACCTCGAGGGCTCCTTCGATTACGACGTGCTCGTCGGCGACTCCGGCGCCAACAGCATCCTCGGCCAGCCTGGCCGCGACAGCCTATTCGGGCGCGGCGGTGACGATGTCCTCGACGCCCGTGACGGCGACCGCGACGGCGTGATCGAGTGCGGCGCCCGAGGCACGGCGATCGCCCTCACCGACGGCCGCGATCCGCCGGCGCGACGCTGCAACGGCTCGTCCGGGCGGGGCCGCCCACCTGCAGTGCCCACGGGCCGCTAGCTGTCCCGCCTCAACACGTCGTGAACACCTGAGAGGGAGATGACCCCCCGGCCAGCTGGCCGGGGGGTCAGTCCCCGAAAGAGCATCCGGGCCCAACCCGAGGCTTGGGGTCTTGCGAGATCTCAAACCAAAGGAGAACCCGGATGGATATTCACCCTAGGGCCAAGCTCGGACCGGCGGCGCGTCAGGAACTCTGCGCCGCGATCAAGAAGGGCGCTTCGATCAGAAGCACCGCCCGAGCCTTCTCGGTCTCACCGGCCACCGCACACAAGTGGTGGCACCGCCACCTCGCCGGCGAGGGGCTCCGTGACCGCTCCACACGCCCGCACCGAAGCCCACGGTTGCTCGCCAGCTCCGAGCAGGAGCGGATCTGCGAGGTCCGCCGCCACACCGGCTGGGGCCCGCGGCTGATCGCCGGCGTCACCGGCCACCCCCACTCGACGGTGCACCGCACCCTGCGCCGCCACGGCATCTCGCGCCCGCCCCGCGCACCCAGGGGCAGGGCCAACCGCTACGAGTGGCCCTGCCCAGGCGATCTGCTCCACATCGACACCAAGCGCTATGCGCGCTTCACTCGCCCGGGCCACGCGCTCACCGGAGATCGATTCAGGAGCGCCGCCCAAAAGCGCCAGCGGGTCGGCTATGAGTTCGCCCACTCGATCGTCGACGACCACTCGCGCCTGGCCTATTCGGAGCTTCATCCCGACGAGCGCGCCGACACCGTGGCGGCGTTTTGCCTGCGGGCTCTGGAGTTCTTCGAGGCCCGCGGCATCGCTGCCAAGCGGCTGATTAGCGACAACGCCTGGACCTACACCAAGAACAGGGCGCTGCGCGAGATCCTCGAGCAGCGCGCGATCAAGCACCTGCTGATCAAGCCCCGCCGACCACAGACCAACGGCAAGGTCGAGCGCTTCCAGCAGACGATGGCGCGCGAGTGGGGATACGGGATGAGCTATCGCTCCTCAGCCGATCGCGCCAAAGCCCTGCCACACTGGCTGCGCTACTACAACGAGCGCAGACCCCACAGCTCAATCGGGGACCGGCCGCCGATCAGCCGTGTTCACGACGTCCGTGGGTAGGACAGCTAGCGGCCCGCTCCGGAAGTCACCGCGTCTGCCTTCGAGGATCAGGGCATCGCTGCGGCTTCGGCCTTCGCCTCAGCGGCGCCGCCGCGGGCTCCCGCCCCGCCCTCATCTCGGGTCAGGCGGTTTGCCAGGTAGACCGGAATGATCGAGATCATCACCGCCAGTACCGCGACGACGTTGACGAGAGCCGGCTGGGTCGTGCGGAAGAGGTTGTTGAAGATCCAGATCGGCAGCGTTTCCTCCCCGGCGCCGATCGTGAACAGGGTGACGATGATCTCGTCGAATGAGAGGGCGAAGGCGAGCAGGGCGCCGGCGACGAGGGCCGTCTGCATCGTCGGCAGGGTGACGAAGCGGAAGGTCTGCCAGGTGTGGGCGCCGAGGTCGGCCGAGGCCTCCTCCAGCGACCCCGAAACGCGCCGTAGGCGAGCGACCACGTTGTTGTAGACGACGACGATGCAGAAGGTCGCATGTCCGATGATCACCGTCAGCAGGCTGAGGCTGATTCCCCAGACCTGGGTGAAGGTGTCGCTGAGCGCGATCCCGGTGACGATGCCGGGCAGGGCGATCGGCAGGATGACGATGAAGGAGACCGTCTCGCGCCCGAAGAAGCGATGGCGCGCGACCGCGATCGAGGAAAGCGTTCCGAGGACGAGCGCGATCCCGGTCGCGGCGAACCCGACCTTGAGCGAGGTCAGCAGCGCTGTTCGTGCGCCGCTGTCGTTGATCGCGACCCCGAACCAGTGCGTCGTCAGGCTCGGCGGGGGCCAGGAGAGGTTGTTTCCGCCGTTGAAGGCGTAGATCGCGACCACGATCAGCGGGATGTAGATGAATGCCAGAGTCACGCCGACCCCGACCTTCAGCAGGACCTGTGCCCGTCTCGAGATCCTCATCGGCGGCTCATATGTGCTCGAACGCTCCCATCCTGCGGGCGATCAGCAGGTAGATGACCATGACCATGATCGGCACGGTCGCGTAGGCAGACGCGAGGGGCAGGTTGGTGGTGATGTTGTTGTAGACGACGTTGCCGATGAACTGGGTGCTCGGCGAGACGATCGACGGGGTGATGAAGTCGCCCAGCGTCAGCGAGAAGGTGAAGATCGATCCGGCGACGACGGCCGGGAAGGAAATCGGGAGGATCACCTTGCGGAAGGTCGTCCCTGGCCCCGCTCCCAGGTCCTCGGAGGCGGACAGCAACGAGTCCGGAATCCGCTCGAGGCCGGCGTAGATCGGCAGGACCATGTAGGGCAGCCAGAGGTAGGTCTCGACGAGCCAGACGGCTGTGGTGCCGAACCCGGGCCCCTCGAGGCCGAACGGATCGAGCGCCCAGTTGACGACGCCGCCCGAGGAGAGCATCGTCTGCCAGGCGTAGACCTTGACCAGATAGAACGACCAAAGCGGCATCAGCACCGCGACGATCAGCAGGCCCTTGACGCGGCGGCTCGCCACCTTCGCCATGTAGAAGGCGATCGGGAAGGCGAGCAGCGCGCAGGTCAGGGTGGTCGCCGCGGCGACCAGGATGGTCCGCTGGGCGACGTTGCGGTAGACGGGGTCGTTGACCAGCGTCTTGAAGTTGTCCGTGGTGAAGCTCTGGACCGTCTGGCCGCTGAGCGAGTCGACGCTCCAGAAGGCTGCGATCAGGAGGACGACGAGCGAGCCGAGGTAGCCGATCACCAGCCAGCCGAGGGGGCCGGCAAGGAGCGTCCCCACCTGCAGCCGCGGGCGAGCATGGAAGAGGCCGGCGAGCCTGTGGCCCACCGACCTCTTCGGAGCTGACGCGAGCGCGTCAGCCGCTTCCATCGGTCCTCCGCGTCATCGGCGCAGGAGGGCGGAGATCACCCCTTGATCTCCGTCCACGCCTGGACCCAGGCGTTGTTGTCCTTGCAATCGGTGTTTCCGTCGCCGCAGTCGGCCACCGGAGTGACCCAGTAGTAGACCCGCTTCCAGAAACTCGGATCCGCTGCGTGGTAGTTCACGCAGAAATTCGGATCGGGCGCTGCCCCGATTGCCTTCGCAGCCGCGGTCAGGGTCGACGTATCGCACGACTTGCTCTGCGCCGGCGCCTCTCCGAAGTACTGCGCCACCTCAGCGTTCGCGCTCGGCGAGACGATGAAGTTCATCCACTCATACATGCAATTCGGATGCTTGGCCGTGGAGCTGATCATCCAGGTGTCCGACCAACCCGTCGCGCCCTCCTTGGGGACGAAGCCCTGACTAGCGGGGCTCGCCGCCACGGGGCTGTTGTCGGCCTTGAGCGCGAAGTACTGGTACTGCCAGGTCGTCCCGACCTGGCTGCTGCCATTCGCGAAGGACGAGATCTGCTTGGTCGCACTTGACCAGTACTCCCCGACGTTTGGCTTCTGCTCCTTGAGCAGGTTGACCGCCGCGTCGAACTGCTCCTGGTTGAGCTCGTAGGGATTGGTGATCCCGAGGCCCTTGTCGTGGTACTTGAGGTAGACGGCAGCGTCTGCGATGTAGATGTAGTCGTCGTAGGCGCTGATCTTGCCCTTGTACTTCGCGGCCTTCTTCGGGTCGAGGATCACATCCCACGAATCCGGCGCCGGCTTGACGTCATTCGTGTTCCACATCAGCAGGTTGGCACCGCGACCGTGCGGGATGCCGTAGTTGGCGCCGTCGACCGTGTTGTACGGCTGGTTCTTGAGGTCCGAGAAGATGGTCTTGTAGTTCGGGACCAAATCAACGTTGACCGGGGTGACGTCGTTTCCGGCGACCAGCTGAAGTGAGGCGTTGCCGGAGGCCGAGACGCCGTCGTACTGGCCGGTTCGCATCAGCGAGACCATCTCCGAGGAGGTGCCCGCCTCCTTGACGCTGACCTTGCACCCGGTCTGCTTGGTGAAATCGGACTTCCACGGGTCGGCGACGTAGCCGGGCCAGGCGACCAGGTTCAGCTGGCCCTCGCCCTTGCCGACCTTCGTCGGCAGGTTGCTGCTCGCGCCCGTCGTGTCGCTGCTGCTCGAGCCGCAACCTGCCAGCAAGAGCATGAAGGCGACGAGACCGGCTATGCATAGCCATGCCACCCGCGCGGGGTGGGCTTCCGGCTTTCTCACTTTGATTCCTCCTCGTTCGTTGTGTCTCCCCGGACGGCGACCGCGTGCTGCGGCCGCCATCCGACAATAACCTCTCGTCCGCGCTCGGAGGCCGCACCAGTCGCGGTCGTCTCCAGATTCTGGCGGACTACCTGAAGCTCTCCGCCCGCGTCGAGGGCGACCGTGTAACGGGTCACCATCCCGACGTAGGCGACATCGGCGATCTGGCCGCGCTCGGTGCGCAGGCCCTCGGTGCTCTCGCCGGGGTCCAGCAGCTTGATCTTCTCCGGGCGGATCGTGATCCGGGTCCCCTCGCGCACGAGCAGGTTGGAAACGCCGACAAAGCCGGCGACGAAGGCGTTGTCCGGGTGCTCGTAGAGCTCGGTCGGCGGGCTCACCTGCTCGATCCGGCCCTCGTTGAAAACGGCGATGCGGTCACTCATCGTCAGCGCCTCGTCCTGGTCGTGGGTGACGTAGACGAAGGTGATTCCGACCTCTCCCTGGATCGTCTTCAGCTCCGTCTGCATCTGCTCGCGCAGCTTCAGGTCGAGCGCACCGAGTGGCTCGTCGAGCAGCAGAACCTCGGGCCGGTTGACGATCGCGCGCGCCAGCGCCACCCGCTGGCGCTGGCCGCCGGAGAGCTCGCTCGGCTTGCGCTCCCCGTATCCGGTCAGCCGCACCATCTCCAGCGCCTCGTCGCGGCGGCTCGAGCGCTGCGCCTTCGCGACCCTGGCCACACGGAGCCCGTACTCGACGTTCTCGCTGACGCTCATGTGCGGGAAGAGCGCGTAGTCCTGGAAGACCGTGTTGACGGCGCGGTCGTACGGCGGCCGCCCGACGACGTTCTCGCCCGCGAGCTCGACGGTGCCCTCGTCGGGCTCCTCGAAGCCGGCGATCATCCGCAGAGTCGTCGTCTTGCCCGAGCCCGAGGGGCCGAGCATGGTGAAGAACTCGCCGCGGGCGATCTCGAGGTCGATCCCGTCGACCGCGACAATGTCTCCGTAGCGCTTGGTCAGCCCGCTGAGCCGGATGTCAGGCGCCGCCGAGCCCTCAGCCGCCCCGCGCTCGGGAATGGCCGAGCGGGACTCCTCGCTTGCCGTGGTCTGTGCCGTGGTCTTCTCCTCCACTCCGAGAGGAGTGGACCGACCTCAGCGGCCGGGCCACCCTCGCGGCACAACCTATACCAGCGCGATCCCGTGCGGGCGTTTGGCTAGTAGCCGCCGGGGTGACGGGCGACGTAGCCGGCGCCGGAGCGCATCTCCGCGCTCCAGCCGGGCCCGTTGCCGGGGGTCATCGATGTGTCGAAGCGAAGCCCCGCGATCACGGCGTACGCGTGCCCGGAGTTTGCGTAGACGCTGATCCAGCGCCCCTTGCCCCCGTACCCCCAGCCCGCAAGCGGCCCGGATGGGAGCGGGCTGGAGAGGAAGTCGCCGCCGTGAAGCGCGTAGCTGACCGACCCGGAGCAGTCGTAGCCGCTGTCCTCGAAGCGGGCGTGGCCGCCTCCGTAGACGTAGGGCTTGTTGCGGATGCGGTTGGCGGCTGCGATCACAGCCTTGACCCGGGCCGGGGCGCTCGAGGGAGCGATCGCCTTGCCGTCCACGAGCCTGGCCTTGCTGACCGGGGCGCAGCTGGCGCCGGTCGGGGTGACGCCGCCGGAGCTGCAGCCGGCTGATGCGCCGGCGGGGGCGAGCGCGAGCACGCCGAGGGCGGCTATCGCCGCGACTCCCGCCTTGATCACTTTCTTGTACGAAGACAAACCGATCTCCTTTGTCGGCCTGCGGGGTTAGCTGTCGGGCTGGCGCTTAAGGAGCCTGCGCTCCCACCGTGGTGGGTTCGCCCCATGCTTCGTTGGTTCCCCCGCTCCCGGGCTCTTGGTGGCCCGAGACTCGGCATTACCGGTAATTCATTTCGCGGCAGCCTAACGGATTCCCAGGTCGTTTGCTAATAAAGCTTGTGCCGTACGCCACAATACCCCCCGTGAACAGAGGTCGCCCCCCGTGAACAGAGGTCGAGTGGACGATTGACCAAGATATGCGAGGGATTTCGTCCACTCGACCGGGGGGATCGCCGCACCCAGGCCACCGCAGGGCCGGTGGTAGGTTCACTGCCGTGAACCCAAGCGGCCGAACAGTGCTCCTGACCGGGGCGACCGGGGGGCTGGGCCGTGCGATCGCGTCCGCCCTCGCCGCCCGCGGGGCCAGGCTCGTCCTCAGCAGCCGCAAGGCCGCGGCGCTGGAGGAGATGGTCTCGGCGCTGCCGGGGGACGGGCACCGGGCGATCGCGGCCGACCTCGCCGAGCCCGGCGCCGCCCTCGCCCTCGCGGCCGAGGCCGGGGACATCGACATACTCGTCGCCAACGCGGGGCTGCCCGCGACCGGGCGGATGGAGGACTTCACCCCGCAGGAGGTCGAGAGGGCGCTGCGGGTCAATCTCGAGGCGCCGGTATTGCTTGCCCAGACTCTGGTACCAGAGATGACCGAGCGCGACTCCGGGCACCTCGTCTTCGTCTCCTCAGTGTCGGGCAAGAGCCCGAGCCCGCGCAGTTCCATCTACAACGCGACCAAGTTCGGGCTGCGCGGTTTCGCGCTCGGCCTGCGGGCCGACCTGCACGGCAGCGCGGTCGGCTCCTCGCTCGTCTCACCCGGCTTCATCCGCGACGCTGGGATGTTCGCCGACGCCGGCACCAAGGCTCCGTCTGGCCTCGGAACCTCGACCCCAGAGGCGGTCGGGGCCGCGGTGGTGAAGGCGATCGAGCAGGACAAGGTCGAAGTCGTGGTCGCGCCGCCGCACCAGCGCGCCCTCACACATCTCGCGCTCGCTTTGCCGTCGCTGGCGGTTCGGGCCACCGCCGGCGCCGCCGGACAGAGGGCCGCGGCCGATGTTGCCGCCGGGCAGACCGACAAACGGTAGGAGAACCAAGGTGATGGGAGGAAGGCAATGAACAGCGACTCCTTCGGCGCCCGCTCCACCCTCGAGGTTGGCGCCCGCAGCTACGAGATCCACCGCCTCGATGTGCTCCAGCAACGCTTCGACGTCGCCCGCCTGCCCTACTCGATCAAGGTCCTGCTGGAAAACGTCCTGCGCCTCGAGGACGGCGAGTCGGTCACCGCCGCCGACGTCGAGGCGATCGCGACCTGGGACGCGAGGGCCGAGCCCAGCGCCGAGATCCCCTTCCAGCCGGCGCGGGTTCTGATGCAGGACTTCACCGGTGTCCCCGCGGTCGTCGACCTGGCGGCGATGCGCGACGCGATGGACGAGATCGGAGGCGACGCCTCGGCGATCAATCCGCTCGTCGATGTCGATCTGGTCATCGACCACTCGGTCCAGGTCGACGCCTTCGGCAACGCCCGCGCCTTCGCCACCAACGCCGAGCGCGAGTTCGAGCGAAACCGTGAGCGCTACTCGTTCCTGAAATGGGGCCAGGGCGCCTTCGACAACTTCCGCGTGGTCCCCCCGGCGACCGGGATCTGCCACCAGGTCAACCTCGAGTACATCGCCCGGGTCGTCTACAGCCGTGAGACCGACGGCGCGCTCGCGGCCTATCCCGACACTCTCGTCGGGACCGACTCCCACACGACCATGGTCAACGGCCTCGGGGTGCTTGGCTGGGGCGTGGGCGGGATCGAGGCGGAGGCGGCGATGCTGGGCCAGCCGATCTCGATGCTGCTGCCACAGGTCGTCGGGTTCCGCCTCGATGGCGAGCTTCCCGAGGGTGCGACCGCAACCGACCTGGTTCTGACCGTGACCGAGATGCTGCGCGAGCGCGGGGTCGTCTCCAAGTTCGTCGAGTTCTACGGACCCGGCCTGGCGACCCTCGGCCTCGCCGACCGGGCGACGATCGGCAACATGTCGCCGGAGTTCGGCTCCACCTGCGCGATCTTCCCGGTCGACGCCGAGACCCTGCGCTACCTCGAGTTCACCGGCCGCCCGACCGAGACGATCGCGCTCGTCGACGCCTACTCCCGCGAGCAGGGGATGTTCCATGACTCCTCCTCGGAGGACCCGGCCTTCTCCGAGACGCTCGAGCTCGACCTCGGCGCGGTCGAGCCGAGCATCGCCGGCCCCAAGCGCCCCCAGGACCGGGTGCCGCTGGCGAGCGCGAAGGAGGCCTTCCTCGACGCGATGAAGGAGTTCGACCCCGAGGCTGCGGAGCGGATGCTCGGCAACGGCGTCGACGAGGCGCTCGAGGAGTCCTTCCCCGCCTCCGACCCCCCGGCCGAGGACCATGACGGGGAGGGCGGAAAGCCGCGGCCCGCCCTCACCGGCGCCGCGGCGACGGCGACGGCTGAGCCGGGAAGCGGCGATGCGATCGGCGTCACCCTGGCCGACGGGACCAGCTTCGAGCTCGACCACGGCCGGGTCGTGATCGCCGCCATCACCAGCTGCACCAACACCTCGAACCCGAGCGTCATGGTCGGCGCCGGCCTGCTGGCGCGCAACGCGCTCGAGCGCGGGCTCGAGCGAAAGCCGTGGGTTAAGACATCGCTGGCACCCGGCTCCACGGTCGTCACCGACTACCTCGACAAGGCAGATCTCACCCAGTTCCTCGACCGCCTCCAGTTCAACCTCGTCGGCTACGGCTGCACGACCTGCATCGGGAACTCGGGCCCGCTCGAGCCGGAGATCTCGGCCGCGATCTCCGAGCGCGACCTCGCCGTCTGCGCGGTGCTCTCGGGCAATCGCAACTTCGAGGGCCGCATCAACCAGGACGTCAAGGCCAACTACCTCGCCTCGCCGCCGCTGGTCGTCGCCTACGCGCTTGCCGGGCGCATGGACATCGACCTGATCAACGACCCGCTCGGGGTCGGCTCCGGCGGCGAGCCGGTCTACCTGCGCGACGTCTGGCCGGACGCCGCCGAGATCAGGGAGGTGGTCGGCCGCTCGATCCAGTCCGAGATGTTCACCAAGAACTACGGCGAGGTCTTCTCCGGGGACGAGAGCTGGAACGCGGTCGAGGTACCCGAGGGCGAGCGCTACGACTGGCCCGAGTCGACCTACGTCCGCCGCCCCTCCTTCTTCGAGGGGATGCCGGCCGAGCCCGAGCCGGTCGAGGCGATCACCGGCGCCCGCGTCCTCGCGGTCCTCGGCGACTCGATCACCACCGACCACATCTCGCCGGCGGGCGCGATCAAGAAGAACAGCCCCGCCGGCGCCTGGCTGATCTCCGAGGGCGTCGAGCCGCGCGACTTCAACTCCTACGGCTCTCGCCGCGGCAACCACGAGGTGATGATCCGCGGCACCTTCGCAAACATCCGCCTGCGCAATCTGCTGGTGGAGAAGGCCGGCGGCTTCACCCGGCAATGGCCCGGCGGCTCTGAGACGACCATCTACGAGGCGGCGATGGCCTACGCGGCCGAGGGCGTCCCCCTGGTCGTCCTCGCCGGCAAGGAGTATGGCTCCGGATCGTCTCGCGACTGGGCGGCGAAGGGGACGAAGCTGCTCGGGGTCCGCGCCGTGATCGCCGAGAGCTTCGAGCGCATCCACCGCTCGAACCTGATCGGGATGGGCGTCGTGCCGCTGCAGTTCCCCGGCGGCGAGTCGGTTTCGTCACTCGGTCTCACCGGGGAGGAGACGATCAGCGTTGGCGACCTCCGCAATGGCGAGGCGAAGACGGTCGAGGTGACCGCCACCCGCGAGGGGGCAGAGCCGGTCGCGTTCGAGGCGACGGTCCGGCTTGACACTCCTAACGAGGTCCGCTACCTGCAGAACGGCGGCATCCTGCAGACGGTGCTGCGCAGCCTGCGCGACGTCTGAGGGCGAAGTCCGGTCCCGGGATGAATCGCGCAGCCGGCGCTCAGCGCCCGGCCAGCGCCCGGTCGAGCCGCTCCCGAAACGAGGCGGCGTCGATGGCGGGGAACCGGTGGAGCTGGGGCTCGATCTGGTCGAACAGGTCGCGCAGCCGGCCCGGCTCGACGAGGCCGCGTTCGAGCATCGCCGTGACGTCGGCGCGGTCGAGCTCGAAGTCTCGTTCGATCTTTGCCAGGGCTTGGGAGCACGGGTCGAAGGTGTGGAAGTCGACGCTTCCCTCGCGAAAGAGAAAGGGACTGCGGTCTCGCCAGCCGGGAGGCTCGGGGATGAAGTCGATGGGGGAGGCAAGTTCGACGTTGACGTCGAGCTTCTCTTTGGCTTCGGCTATCCGCCGGAAGATCTCGTCACTCTCCGGCTCGATCCTCAGGTCGACATCGATCGTCGAGTCACGCCACCCTTCGAGCACCGCCGTGGCGCCCCCGGTGAGGTAGATGCGCGCTGGCTCGTCGCTGCGGCCGAGCTCCCGCGCCAAGAGACGGATGCGGCCGGCGTCAGCGTCGGCGCGCATGCTCGGCCGCGTGGGCGAAGCTGATGATTCGCCCTGCGAGGGCGTTGTGGTGGCTGTGTGCCGAGCGCCCGTCCCGTTCGCCGAGCAACTCGTAGAGCCGGTGGGAAGGCCGGGCGGCCGGACACGGCGGTACGTCGACTCCGAGGTCACGCAGGCGTCCCGCAGCCATTGCGACGGCAAGCCCTTCGATCGATTCCCGGTTTGCGGCCAAGTCGCTGACTCCGGCATTGACGATCTCCGCCCCGGGGAGGGGCGCTCGGCCGTCTGGGTCGGTCGCGTTACGCATCCGACCCAATGGTAGGCCGCCCGACTCCGGACGGCCCAACCCACCCGGCTGGGCCGGGCGGGAAGAAGGGGGCGTGGCGGGGCCGCGGGAGGCAGGGGGTCCGCGCGGCCCTCACCACGCCAGCGCGTCGGTAGCCAGGGAGGGATGCCGACGCGATCACCCCGGGAGGCGAACCACCCGGAGCGAGCTTTATGAAGTGTTGTGATTCTCCCTACACACGAGGTCTCTGACTGGATCCCTCTATTGCGGTGATTCTACACTCGCCGCCCCGGTTCCCGTCAAGCCCCTATCTGTGGAGGGCTCTTCGGGACCCGCGACTCCCCATCCCCTGCGCTCGATCAGCTCGATCGCGACGACGCTTCCGACCGGGCCGACCGGGGTCAGGGTTGCCGCCAGGAGCGTGTATGGCGCCTCCTTTCTCAGCACGCACGCCCAGATCACCACGCAGAGTGCGACGAAGCCGAGGCCATGGGCGAGGCCGAAGATTGAGGTCTCGCCGTCGAATCCCGGGGCGAGCCAGAAGAAGATCAGCGCCGCGAAGACGGCAAGCTCGACCCACGAGAGCACCTTGACCCAGACGAACAAACGTCCAGGAACCGGTTTTCGCAGCGACTTCGAGCTCTCTGCCATGCCCGTCCACGATACCCGCGGACGGGGGCAGCGCCCCTCGTTGGAGGGTCGGACGTTTCTGGCAAGGGGATCCGGCGGCCCTCCTCACTCAAACTGCTTTCGCAGTTACAAGCCGTTCGGAGGGCCGCCGGATCCCCCAAGGAGCAGCACCCGCCCTGCCACCGACCCACCGAACTACATCGCCTGCGGCTCGGCCTCGACCGAGAGCGCGGTGAGCACGATCCTCTCCTGCTCACGGGCGTGGGCGATCGAGTAGCCCTCGCCGGGGCTGGCGCGGCCGGGGCGGCCGATGTAGCCGAGCTTGATGCCCTCCGGAAGGAGACTGGGGATCCGGCGCGACATCACCTTCCAGGCGCCCATGTTGCGCGGCTCCTCCTGGACCCAGACGATCTCGGTGAGGTTCGGATAGGAGGCGATCAGGGCGCTGAGCTGGTCGGCGGCGAAGGGGTAGAGCTGCTCGACCCGGGCGATCGCCACCTTCTCCGCCTTGGCGCGACGCTCGCTGGCGTCCATGTCGTAGTAGATCTTGCCGGTGCACAGGACCAGCCGCTCGATGCTCTCGCGGCGCTCTGCGGCCGCCGGGTCGTCGAGGATGAAGTGGAACTCGCCGTCGGTCAGCTCCTCCAGTGGGGAGGCCGCCCGGGCCAGGCGCAGCAGGCCCTTGGGGGTGAAGACGATCAGGGGCCGGGCCTTGCGGACGAGCGCCTGGCGGCGGAGCAGGTGGAAGAGCTGGCCGGGCGTCGTCGGGTTGGCGATGCGGATGTTGCCCTCGGCTCCTAGCGCCATGAAGCGCTCGATCCGTGCGCTCGAGTGCTCGGGGCCCGAACCCTCATAGCCGTGGGGCAGCAGCAGGGTCAGTCGGCTTGTCTGGCCCCACTTGGCCTCGCCGGAGACGATGAAGCTGTCGATGATCACCTGGGCCGAGTTGGCGAAGTCGCCGAATTGCGCTTCCCAGAGGACCAGCGAGTTGGGGTTGGCAGCCGAGTAGCCGTACTCGAAGCCGAGGCAGGCGGTCTCCGAGAGCGGGCTGTTGTAGATCTCGAACGGTGCTGTCGCGTCGGAGAGGTGCTGCATCGGGCAGTACTCGTCGCCGGTGTTCTCGTCGTGGAGGACGAGGTGGCGGTGGGAGAAGGTGCCGCGCTCCGTGTCCTGGCCAGTGAGGCGGATGTGGACGCCCTCGGTCAGAAGCGATGCGAATGCGAGGCTCTCGCCGAGGCCGAACTCGATCCCGCCCTCATCGATCGCCTCGAGGCGCTTGGCCAGCGGCTTTCGCAGCTTGCGGTGGATCGCGAAGCTCTCGGGCACCTCGATCAGGCGCTCGTTGAGCGAGCGCAGCTTCTTCGCCGGCACCGCGGTCGCGACGGGGGGGCTGGCGGTCCGGTCGAGCTCGCCCGTGCCCACGGTGGTCACGGTCGGGTCCTCGTACTCGCCCAGCTCCATCTTCTTGCGCAGGCTCTTCAGCGTCTCCGAGAGCCAGCTGTGGCGCTCGTCCTGCTCACGCTTGACGTCGTCGGCGGTGACCACCTTCTCGGCGATCAGCTGCTGCGCGTAGACCTCGGAGACCGGGGGGTGAGCCTTGATCTTGGCGGCCATCTGCGGTTGCGTGTAGGCCGGCTCATCGGTTTCGTTGTGGCCGAAGCGGCGGTAGCCGATGACGTCGATGACGATGTCTCGGCCCCAGCGCTCGCGGTAGGCGATCGCCAGCCGGATCGCCGAGGTGCATGCCTCGGCGTCATCGGCGTTGACGTGGACGATCGGGACGTTGAAGCCCTTCGCCATGTCGGCCGCATACGGGGTCGAGCGCGAGTCCTCGGGGTCGGTGGTGAAGCCCACCTGGTTGTTCTGGATGATGTGGATCGTGCCGCCCGTGGAGTAGCCCCTCAGCGCCTGCAGGTTGAGCGTCTCGGCGACCACGCCCTGGCCCGGGAAGGCCGCGTCCCCGTGCAGGAGTATCGGTACGGCGCGCTTGGGGTCGTGCTTGAGCGACGGCCCGTCGAACTCGCTCTGCTCATACCGGGCCGCGCCGAGGACGACCGGGTCGACGAACTCGAGGTGGCTCGGATTGGGATAGAGGCGGACGTCGATGGTCTCGTCGGCGTGGGTGCGATATACGCCCTGGTGGCCGTAGTGGTACTTGACGTCGCCGGTGCCGCCATGGGGGATTGCCGCCACCGTCTTCACCGACTCGATCGCCTTCGAGCCCTCGAACTCGGCGAAGATCCCCTCGAAGGGGCGGCCGAGGTTGTGGGCGAGGACGCTGAGGCGGCCACGGTGGGCCATGCCGAAGACGACCTCCGACGCTCCGCTGCGAATCGCCAGCGTCACCGCCTCGTCGAGCATCGGCACGACGACGTCGATGCCCTCGATCGAGAACATCTTCTGACCGAGGTAGGTCTTCTCGAGGAAGCGCTCGAACTCGAAGACGTCGACCAGGCGCTTCAGCAGTCGCCGCTTCTCGTCGATTGCCAGGGGCTGGCGGTGGGCGCCGGTCTCGATCATCTCCCGCAGCCAGATCCGCTGCTGGTGGGAGGAGAGGTGCTCTATCTGGTAGCCCATAGTCCCGCAGTAGGCGGCCCGCATCCGCGGCAGAGCCTCGAACAGGGTCTCACCGGGGACGCCGATGCGCAGGATCGATGCCGGGATCTGCGACATCAGGTCCGGGGTCAGGTTGAGGTTCTCCGGCTGGATCGCCGGGTCGCCGCGGGGGTCTGAGCCGAGCGGGTCGAGGTGGGCGGCAAGGTGGCCGTGGGTGCGGTAGGCCTTGAGCAGTGAGGTCGCCGCCTGGACCGCCTGCAGCATCTCGTCATCCGGCCGCGTCGCCACCGCGGTGGCCGGCGCGGCGGCTGCAACCGCTGCGGCCGACGCACTGGAGAAGGGCGCAGCCGGGGGCGCGGGGGGGTGGGCGTTGGTGACGAGCGCCGTCTCGATCCCGAGCGAGCCGGCCACGTCTTCATAGAAGGAGTCCTCGCCCTGCAGGAACTGCTCGATCCGGCGCAGGAAGGAACCCGATTCCGCGCCCTGGATGACCCGGTGGTCGTAGGTAGAGGTCATCGTCATCACCTTCGAGACCCCGAGCTCCCTGATCCGCTCGGAGGGGGTGTTTGCCCACTCGGGCGGGTGGGCGATCGAACCGGTGGCGATGATCGCGCTCTGTCCCGACATCAGCCTCGGGACGGAGGCGATCGTGCCGATGCCGCCGGGGTTCGTCAACGAGATGTTGGTCCCCTTGAAATCGTCGGCGGTCAGCTTGTTCTCCCGCGTCTTCGTGATCAGGTCCTCGTAGTTGCTGCGGAAACCGCCGAAGTCAAGCGCCTCGGCACCCTTGATCGCCGGCACCATCAGGCTGCGCGAGCCGTCCTTGCGCTCGACGTCGACGGCGATCCCGAGGTTGACGGGCCCGCCCTCGATTGCGAACGGCTTGCCGTCGCGCTCCTCGAATGTCCGGACCATCACCGGCCACTCCCGGGCCGCCTGCACGATCGCCCAGGCGACCAGGTGGGTGAAGGAGACCTTCATCCCGCGCTCCTTCAGCGCCCCGTTGAGCGCCTTTCGCTTGGCGTCGAGCGTGTCGACGGCGATCGTCCGGAACGAGGTCGCCGTCGGGACGGCGCGGCTCTCGTCCATCGCCTGTGCCAGCATCGCCGCCGGGCCGCGAAGTGCCTTCGCCTCGGCGGGACCCGCCGGCGCCGCGGCCGGCGCCGCGCCGTTTCCGGCAGCGGCCGAGAGAACGTCGTCCTTGGTCACCTTGCCGCCGGCGCCGGAGCCGTTGACGGCGCCGAGGTCGACCCCGCTGGCTGCTGCGACACGACGAGCCACCGGTGTTGCCTTGACGTCGGACCCGTCGCCGGGCGCTGCGGGGGAGGCCGCGGGGGCAACCTGCGACGACGCCGGTGCCGCGCCCTGCTCTTCGTCTCCTCGGCTCTCCACCTCTCCGGGCGCCATCTCCGCCAGAACAGCACCGACCTCGACCACGTCGTCGACTGCGACGGCGAGCTTGGTGATCGTCCCCGCAGACGGCGCCGGCACCTCCGCGTCGACCTTGTCGGTCGAGACCTCGACGATCGTCTGACCCTCCTCGACGGTGTCGCCCTCGGCGACGTGCCACTCGAGCACGGTCCCTTCGGTGACCGACTCGCCCATCTCGGGCATCTGGATCTCGACGGTGGCGGTCTCGGCCATTTCGAGTTGAGTCTATGGGACCCGCGAAGCGCGCGATCCCGCCCGGGAGCGGAGTTTCACCCCGGCAGGCGGGCGATCATGTACGCCTCGTTGGCGACGGTGTCGAAGACATCGCGGACGAGGAACTCGCGAGCGCGCGCCGTGTGGCGGCAGAAGCCGCAGGTGATCTCCTTGGCGGCAGGGCTCGGGCCCCCCAGGACCACCGGCGCGGAGCACTGGGGACAGACCACGGCGCCGTGGGCGACCACCTCGATCCCGTGCCGGGCGATCCTCCACTCAGGCGCGACGTCGGCCGCTCTCGCCCTCTGCTCCCCGGGGAGCGGCCCCTGCTCGAATGGGTCGAGGTGAAGTGCCACTGAGCAGAGTGTAGGGTGCGCGCGACGCCGGATTCCCCTGGATACGGCGAGCTCACCTGCAGCGAACCGAGGAGGAGAGATGAATTACTTCGTGACCGGAGCGACCGGCTTCATCGGCCGCCACCTGGTCGAGCTTCTCCTCGAGCGTGAAGGGACCGTCTACGTCCTCGTCCGCGAGGGCTCCCGGGGGAGGCTCGAGGAGCTGCGAAACCAGTGGGGGGCCGATCAGGACCGGGTGGTCGCGGTGGTCGGCGACCTCTCTCAACCCCGCCTCGGGGTCTCCGACACCGATGTCGCGGAGATCAGGGGCAGGGTCGACCACTTCTTCCACCTGGCGGCGATCTACGACATGACCGCCGACGCCCAGAGCCAGCAGGTGGCGAACATCGAGGGAACCCGCCATGCGATCGAGCTCGCCGAGGTGCTCGAGGCCGGCTGCTTCCACATGGTCAGCTCGATCGCCGCCGCGGGCCTCTACAAGGGGACCTGGCGTGAGGACATGTTCGAGGAGGCCGAGAACCTCGACACCAATCCCTACTTCCGCACCAAGCACGAATCCGAGGGGATCGTGCGCAACGAGTACAACCGGCCCTGGCGCGTCTACAGGCCGGGGATCGTCGTCGGCGACTCCCGCACGGGGGAGATGGACAAGATCGACGGCCCCTACTACTTCTTCAAGCTGATCCAGCGGCTGCGAAACGCCCTGCCCCAGTGGATGCCGACGGTCGGCGTCGAGGGCAAGGAGATCAACCTGGTGCCGGTCGACTTCGTCGCAGCCGCAATCGACCACATCGCCCACGAACCCGGCCTCGATGGCAGGGCCTTCTCGCTCACGGATCCCAACCCGAAGAGCGCCGGGCAGGTGATCAACCTCTTCGCGGGCTCCGCCAACGCGCCGCAGATGTCGATGCGCATTGACCCGAAGATGCTCGACATCATTCCGCCGGCCGTTCGCGGCGGGCTGATGATGCTGCCGCCGGTGAAGCGGATCCGCAACCAGGTCCTCAGCGACCTCGGGATCCCCGACTCGGTCCTCACCTACGTCAACTACCCGACCCGCTTCGACGCCACCAACGCTCTCGAGGCACTCGAGGGCAGCGGCATCTCGGTGCCGCCGCTGGAGACCTACGCCGACAAGCTCTGGGACTACTGGGAGCGCAACCTCGACCCGGACCTGTTCAAGGACCGCTCCCTCTCCGGGGCGATCAGCGGCAAGGTCGTGCTGATCACAGGCGCCTCCTCGGGGATCGGCAAGGCGACCGCGGTGAGGGCGGCCGAGGCCGGCGCGATCGTCCTGCTCGTCGCCCGAACCCCCGAGAAGCTCGAGGAGACCAAGGCGCAGATAGAGGCCGACGCCGGGACCGCCCACATCCACCGCGCCGATCTCTCCGACCTCACCGACCTCGACCGGATGGTGGAGGAAGTGCTCGAGCAGCACGGCCGGGTGGACATCCTCGTCAACAACGCCGGGCGCTCGATTCGGCGCTCGGTCAAGCTCGCCTACGACCGCTTCCACGACTACGAGCGGACGATGCAGCTCAACTACTTCGGATCCCTGCGGCTGATCCTCGGCCTGCTGCCGAGCATGACCGAGCACAGGTCGGGCCACATCATCAACATCAGCTCGATCGGGGTGCAGACGAACACGCCCCGGTTCTCCGCCTACGTCGCCTCGAAGGCGGCGCTGGACGCGTTCAGCCGATGCATCGCCTCCGAGGTCGTCGACGACGGGGTCAGCATCACGACGATCCACATGCCGCTGGTGCGGACGCCGATGATCGCGCCGACGAAGATGTATGACGCCTTCCCCACGATCACCCCGGACGAGGCGGCGGAGATGATCACCGACGCGATGATCACCAGGCCGAAGAAGGTCGCGACCAGGCTCGGCAACACCGGCGAGCTGCTCTACGCGATCGCGCCCAAGGCCTCCGACGCGATTCTCAACACCGCCTACAAGCTCTTCCCCGACTCGAAGGCCGCCAAGGGCGAGGGCGCCACCAAGGAGATCGAGAAGGAGGCCTCGACCGAGCAGGTGGCCTTCGCCCACCTGATGAAGGGCGTGCACTGGTAGGGCGGGAGCGCCGGCTCAAGCACTGGGGCTGGGGCTACGAGGACCAGCAGCCCTCGCGGGCGGACCTCGAGGCGACGGCGGCCTCGGTCCGCGAGCGCCTCGGCTTCGGCGGCGAGTGGGTCGAGGACCCCGTCCCCCTCGATGCGGTCGAGCTCCGTGAGTCGCGGCTGAAGGCGCCCGATGCATTCGGCGACCTCTTCACCGCCGATCGCTACGAGCGCGTCTCCAGGGCCCTCGGCAAGGCCTATCGCGACGTCGTCCGGGGCCTCCGCGGTGAGTTCCCCAACCCTCCGGACCTGATCGCGCTGCCGCGCGACGAGTCCGAGGTGGAGGTGGTGCTCTCCTGGTGCGAGGACCAGGGGGCCGCGGTGATCCCGTTCGGCGGCGGCACCAGCGTCGTCGGCGGGGTCGAGCCGCGCCTCGACCCCGAGCGCCCGGCGGTCACCCTGGATCTGCGGCGCCTCGACCGCGTCCTCGAGGTCGACCCGGTCTCGCTCGCCGCCAGGATCCAGGCGGGGGCCGCCGGGCCCCTGCTCGAGGATGGCCTGCGCGAGCACGGCCTCACCCTGCGCCATTTCCCCCAGTCGTTCGAGTACTCGACCCTCGGAGGCTGGATCGCGACCCGTGCGGGGGGCCATTTCGCGACGCTGGAGACCCACATAGACGACCTGGTCGAGTCGATTCGTGCGATCACACCCCGCGGCACCTGGGAGAGCCGCCGCCTGCCCGGCTCCGGGGCGGGCCCCTCGCCGGACCGGATGCTGATCGGATCCGAGGGAATTCTCGGCGTCGTGACCGAGGCGTGGGTGCGGGTTCGCGAGCGGCCCCGCTTCAAGATCTCGCAGGGGGTCGGGTTCGATGATTTCTCCGGCGGGGCGGGCGCCGTGCGGGAGATCTCGCAGTCCGGCCTCAATCCCTCCAACTGCCGTCTGCTCGACGAACTCGAGGCGGAGATGTTCGCGGGGGGCGACGGCGGCGCGCTGCTGGTTCTCGGGTTCGAATCCGCCGCACACCCCGTGGAGGCAGCTATGGACGCAGCGCTGAAGATCGCCCGGGCGCACGGCGGGAGGGTCGGAGAAGCGCAGAGCGGGCGACGGACGGGAGAGGGGGGCGCCTCGGAGGGCGCTGTCGATTCGTGGCGGTCGGCGTTCCTGCAGATCCCCTACCTGCGGGACTCGATGGTCGCCTGCGGGGTGCTCTCGGAGACCTTCGAGACCGCGATCACCTGGGATCGCTTCGAGGATCTCCACGCGGGGGTCGTCGCGGCCGCCCGCCGGGCGGCCGCAGAGGCCTCGGGAGCCCCCGCGGAGGGACCGGGCTCACCGCGGGTCAGCTGCCGCTTCACCCACGTCTACCCGGACGGCCCCGCCCCCTACTTCACGGTGATCGCTCCGGCGGTGAGAGGGGGGGAGATTGCGCAGTGGGACGAGATCAAGGCGGCCGTCTCGGAGGCGATCATCGGCGGTGGCGGCACGATCACCCACCACCACGCGGTCGGAAGAGATCACCGCCCCTGGTATGACCGACAGCGACCGGCCCCTTTCGCGGCGGCGCTGCGGGGGGCGAAGTCGGCGCTGGACCCGGCCGCGATCATGAATCCCGGCGTGCTTCTCGATTAGCGGTCGGCGCTACCCTTTCGCAACCGCAGTGTCTCGACCGTCGGGCGCAAGGAATACGCCCGTCCAGCCCAGCGATGGAAACGATCACCGAGGAACACCCGACAGTCGAGCCCGGCGGACCCGAGCCCGGAGCGGCGACGGATTCGGACGCCGGCACCGAGGGGCCGGTCCGCCCCCGCCGCTCGCCGCCGCGGGCGGCCCTGAAGACCGCCCGGCCACACGAGTGGATCAAGAACATCCTCGTCTTCGCCGGCCTGCTCTTCTCCGGCAAGTTCAACGACGGCCATGCCGTCTTCGAGGCTTCCCTGACCTTCATCGCCTTCTGCGGGATATCGAGCGCCGGCTATTTCATCAACGACCTCAACGACGTCGAGCTCGATCGCAAGCACCCGAAGAAGCGCTTCCGCCCGATCGCCGCCGGGGAGCTGACCGAGCGCAGCGCAATCGTCCTCGCACTCCTCCTCGCCGTCGGCGCACTCGCGCTCGCCTTCGGCGCGGTCAGCTGGCAGGTCGGCCTGATGGTCTTCGGCTACGGCGTCGCCCAGCTCGCCTACAGCTTCGGTCTCAAGCAGGTCGTGATCATCGACGTGATGACTCTCGCCGGGCTCTTCATCCTGCGGGTCGTGGCCGGCGCCGAGGCGGTCGACGCCCACGCCTCGGAGTGGCTGATCCTCTGCACCGGGATGCTGGCGCTCTTCCTCGGCTTCACCAAGCGCCGCCAGGAGGCGGTCTCCGAGCTCCACGAGGGCACCAGCACCCGCCCCGTCCTCGAGCACTACTCGCTCCCCTTCCTCGACCAGATGGTCTCCCTGGTCACCACCGGCACCGTCATCAGCTACGCGATCTACACCGTCAACTCCCCCCTGATCGGGAGCGAGATGATGCTGACGATCCCGCCCGTCGTCTACGGGATCTTCCGCTACCTCTACCTCATCTACGACCGCTCCGACGACCGCTCAACCGCCGCGATCGTCGCCGAGGACAAGGGCATGATCGCCGCCGGCGCCACTTTCGCCGTCGCCGCATTCCTGCTGCTCTACGTCTTCAACTAGATCAATCAAACATCCAGGCGATTGGGCGCCCGGCTTCTTGCCGTCGTCCGCGACGGCTCGATCCTTGCCAGGTGCCCCGCCCGCTCCGCCTGACCCGGTCTCGAGTCGAGTCAACGGATTTGGTCGCTATGACGACCAAATCCGTTCAGCAAGTGCCGGCGCCAAACGAACCCTAATCAGGGAGGATCGGCAGGTCGGAGACGAGGTCGGTCTTGCCGTCGCGGGTGAACTGCACGTCGACGGTCTCGTCCTTGCGGTACGTGCCGGCTACGCCGGCCAGCATCGAGAGCCAGCGGATGCCGCTGAGCTTGCGCTCCTTCAGGATCGGCCGGCTGAAGACGACCTCACCGCCGCGGATCTCGTAGTCGGCGCCGAGGGCCTGCTCGACGCCGTTGATGAAGATCACGAACGGCGGCTCGGCGCCCCGCGGCAGCTTCACCCGGCGCCCGACGGCGACGCTGCCCTCTGGGACCTCGAACTTGGCGCCGCTCATCGCGCCCGCGCGCCCTGCCCGAGGGCATCCCGGACGAGGCCAAACGGGTCCTCGCCGCCGGTCAGCTCCTCACGTGCCACCGACCCGGAGAAGGCGACCAGGCGGCCGTCGCCACGGACGTCAACCCCCGCCGTCGGCGGGCGCAGCAGGCCCTTGCCGGAGATCTCCAGCCGCGCGTGGACCTGGGAGGAGGCGTCGAAGGTGCGCAGCAGCGACGCCGGCTTCAGCGGTCCCTCGGCGCTGATCGCCTGCGCCCGGCGGCGGGCCGCCTCGAGCGCAGCGTCGAGATCGTCGAAGCGCTCCCGGGTCACATCGGGCCCGTGCCGGACCGTCAACTTCCAGGGACCACCGCTCAAGCTTCCGGGCGCCGGGCCGGTGGCCCGTCGATCGTCTCGGCTCCGGAGCGCTCGCCGATCGCCACGTAGTCGACGTCGCGGTCGCCGGTGTAGATCTGGCGGGGCCTCGCGATCCTCTTCTCCGGGTCCTCGTTCATCTCCAGCCACTGAGCGATCCAGCCGGCGGTTCGCGGGATCGCGAAGATCACCGTGAACATCTCGGTCGGGATCCGAAGTGCCTCGTAGATGATGCCCGAGTAGAAGTCGACGTTGGGGTAGAGCTTTCGCGAGGTGAAGTACTCGTCGTCGAGCGCCTGCTTCTCGAGCTCTGTGGCGATCTCGACCAGCGGGTTGTAGGCGGTCGCCTCCATGACGCCGTCCATGTGCGTCTTGATGATCTTCGCCCGCGGGTCGTAGTTCTTGTAGACGCGATGCCCAAACCCCATCAGCCGCTCCTCGCGGTTCTTCACGCCCTCGAGGAAGTCGGGGATGTTCTCGACCCTCTCGATCCGGCGAAGCATCCGCAGCACGGCCTCGTTGGCGCCTCCGTGGAGCGGGCCGTAGAGCGCCGCGATCCCGGCCGCGACGGCCGAGTAGGGATCGACGTCGGACGAGCCGACCGCCCGGACCGCGTTGGTGGAGCAGTTCTGCTCGTGGTCGGCGTGGAGGATGAAGAGGACGTCGAGCGCCCGCGCGAGCCGCTCGTCGGGCTCGTACTTGGCCTCGGTCATCTTGAACAGCATCCCGAGGAAGTTCTCCGGGTAGCTGAGGTCGTTGTCGGGGTAGACGTAGGGCAGCCCC
The DNA here is from genome assembly GCA_963781345.1 of uncultured Actinomycetes bacterium. Classification (GTDB taxonomy): domain Bacteria; phylum Actinomycetota; class Thermoleophilia; order Solirubrobacterales; family 70-9; genus JBBRHQ01. Next base: position 100,266 of record CAWAFQ010000013.1, on the reverse strand, counting down.
ATGTTGTGGCGGTAGGAGAAGGCGGCCAGCGTCGGCATCTTCGCGATCAGCCGGATCGTCGCCAGGTAGCGCTCCTCCGGGTCGTCGAGCTTCTTCGCGTCCGGATAGAAGGTGGACAGCGCGCCCACCGAGGCAAGCAGCATTCCCATCGGGTGCGCGTCGTAGCGGAAGCCGGCGAGGAACTTCTTGATGTCCTCGTGGACGAAGGTGTGGTGGGTTATGTCATGGGTCCAGACGTCGAGCTGGGTCTGCGTCGGCAGCTCGCCGAAGACCAGCAGGTAGGCGACCTCGAGGTAGCTGGACTGCTCGCACAGCTGCTCGATCGGGTAGCCGCGGTGCTGGAGGATCCCAGCGTCGCCGTCGATGTAGGTGACCCCCGAACGGCAAGAGGCCGTGTTCGTGAACGCGGGGTCATAGCCCATCAATCCGAAGTCGTCCTCGGAGACCTTGATCTGCCTCAGGTCCATCGTCTTCACGGTGCCGTCGGTGATCGGAAGCTCGTAGGTCTGGCCGGTCCGGTTGTCGGTCACCGTCAGCGAGTCCGCCCCGGCTCCCCCGGCGCCGTCGACCGATACATCCTGGGTCTGCTGCTCGGTTGCCATCGCCTCTCCTGAACTCTCGTTGCGAATCAAGGCGCCAGTATCGCAGCTTGCCGAACCTGGCCGAGGCGTTTCTGGGACTCTGTCCTGTGGTGCCGAGGACCTCGCCAGCCAGGAAGGAGCACGCGCTCGAGCTCTTTGAGGGGCTGCCCGCCCGCTACGACGAGATGGGCGCGGCGCTCAGCTTCTTCCAGGACCCGCGCTGGCGCCGCGAGATGGTCGCCACCGTTGGCGCCGGCTCCGGGGACCGGGTTCTTGACGTCGCTGCGGGAACCGGACTGGTGACGCGTGCCCTAGTCCGCCGCTACGGGTGCCGCGTGGTCGCGCTCGACCAGAGCGAGGCGATGCTCGGGCGAGCGCGATCGAAGTTGCAGCGCGATCGCGCCCTGGCGGAGCGGGTTGAGCTGGTCCTCGGGGAGGCCGAGGCGCTCCCCTTTGCCGACAGCGAGTTCGACCATCTCACCTTCACCTACCTGCTGCGATACGTCGATGACCCGGCGGCGACGTTGCGCGAGTTGGCCCGCGTCGTCTTGCCCGGGGGACGAGTGGCCTGCCTCGAATTCGCAGTGCCGCGGGGACCGGCGCTGCGTGGAGCCTGGCGCCTCTACACGCGGGTGGGCCTGCCGGCCCTCGGCCGTCTCGCCTCGGGCGACTGGCAGGAGGTCGGCCGGTTCCTCGGGCCCAGTATCGAGGGCTTCTATGGCCGCTTTCCGATCGAGCGCCAGCTCGAGATCTGGGACGAGGCCGGGATCGGCGACGTCCGCTGGCGGCAGATGAGCTTCGGCAGTGGGATCGTGATCTCCGGAACGCGCCGTGGGGAGTGAGTTCCCCGGTCGTGAGGCCGCTGATCCTGAGCGGCCGGCCTTCTACGCGCTTGCGCCCGGGGGCTGGCGCGATCTCGTCACGATCCTGCATCCGCCCTACACGCTCTGGCACCTCAGCTACGTGGCGATCGGCGCCGCGGCCGCGGCTGAGGTCCACTGGAGCCGGCTCGGGTGGGCGCTCCTGGCGTTTTTTCTCGCGGTCGGGATCGGCGCGCATGCCCTTGATGAGCTCGACGGCAGGCCCCTGGGCACCCGCCTCTCCGGCGGGGCCCTGAAAGCGATGGCCGTCGCCGGCCTCGGCGGCGCCCTCGCGATCGGCGTCGCGGGCTGCATCGTCGTCTCACCGTCGCTGGCCCCCCTTGTTCTCGCCGGCGCCTTCCTCGTCCCCGCCTACAACCTCGAGCTCTTCGGGGGCCGATTCCACACCGATTTCTGGTTCGCCGCCGCCTGGGGTGCCTTCCCGGCGCTGACAGGATGGTGGGTGAGCTCTCTCGCTCTGCACTCCGTCCGCGAGGCGATCGCCGCCGGAGCCGCCGTTCTCGCCTGCTTCTGGATCAGCGCCGCCCAGCGCCGCCTCTCGACCCCCGTTCGCGAACTCAGGCGCCGCACCGACTCGCTTCAGGGTGAGCAGCACCTCGCCGACGGCACGACCCGCCGCCTCGACCGGGCGGCGATCGCCGCCCCCCTCGACGGAGCGCTGCGAGCCCTCTCGGTCGCCGTCCCCCTCCTCGCCGTCGCCGCCTTGGCAATTCGCGCCTGAAACCCGCAACCGGCGCCACGACGGGTCCTGATCGATCGGGGCTCGCGGGCGATCGCCGAGGAACCCCGCAAGGGCCTGGGCAGGTCACCTACACCGGGAGGGCGTCGAACTGGGTCATCGAGCGAAGGGCCGAGAATCGCTCGTCGATCTCGTCGCGGGTGAGGCGGGCGATGCGCTCGGTTCCGAACTCCTCGACGTTGAAGGAGGCGAGCACGGTGCCGTAGCCCATCGCCCGGCGCAGGGCCTGATCGTCGACCTCACCGTCGCAACCCCGGAGGTAGCCGAGGAACCCGCCGGCGAAGCTGTCGCCGGCGCCCGTCGGGTCGCGCACGTCCTCGAGGGGGAAGCCGGGAAGGGCGAAGAAGCCGTCGGGAGTGAAGAGTGCGGCGCCGTACTCACCCTGCTTGGCGATCACGGCCCGGGGGCCGAGGGCCATCACCTCCCGCGCCGCCCTGGCCAGGTTGGATTCGCCGGTGAGCTCGCGGATCTCGGCGTCGTTGACGATCACGCAGTCGACCTCGCCGATCGCCGCCAGCAGCGACTCCCGCGCCGTCTCGATCCAGAGGTTCATCGAGTCGAGCGCGGCGAAGCCGGCGGCCTCGCACTGCGCGCGCACCTGCCGCTGCAGGTCGGGCTGGATGTTGGCGAGGAACAGCATCTTGGCCTCGCGTGAACTCTGAGAGAGCTTCGGTACGAAGTCGCCGAAGACGTTGAGTTGGGTGTCCTCGGTGTGCGCCGTGTTGAGGTCGAAGTCGTAGTGCCCCTGCCAGAAGAATGTGTGCCCGCCCTCGACTCTCTCGATGTCGTCGGTGAGGACCCCGCGGTTCTCGAGCACCGCGAAATGCTCGGCGCCGAAATCCTGCCCGACGGGGCCGACCACCCGGACCTCGGTGAAGAAGCTCGCGGCGAGCGAGAAATGGACCGCAGAGCCGCCGAGCATGCGCTCACGCTCCCCGAAGGGGGTCTTGACGGAATCGAATGCGATCGATCCGACGACGGTCAGAGACACGGGTCCTCCGGGCAGGGTCGCGCGACACTCGCAGCGCCGCTAGTGGAAACTAGGCGGCCGTGAAGGCTACCCAGATAAGCGAGTTCGGCGGGCCAGAGGTCCTCGAACTCACCGAAATGCCCGATCCCGAGGCGCCCACCGGGCACACCCTGGTCACCGTTTCGCGCGCCGGCGTCAATTTCGCCGACACCCATGTGACCCGCAACGACTACCTCGCCGACCAGCAGCTTCCGATGGTGCCGGGTGGCGAGATCAGCGGGACCACGCCCGACGGGCGCCGCGTCGCGGCTCTGCTGATGAACGGCGGATATGCGGAGAAGGTCGCCGTGCCCGACGCCTCCCTGATACCGATCCCCGACTCCGTCGACGACGATCAGGCGGCGGCGCTGCTGCTTCAGGGGCTGACCGCGCGCAGCATCCTGCGAGTCTCGGCGAATCTCCAGCCCGGTGAGAGCGTCGTCATCCATGCCGCCGCGGGCGGAACCGGAAGCATTGCGATCCAGCTGGCGAAGCGGATGGGGGCCGGGCGGATCATCGCCCTGGCATCGAGCCCCGAGAAGCGCGATCTGACCCTCGAGCTCGGCGCCGACGTCGCGGTCGACTCGCGCGCCGAGGATCTGCGCGAGGCGATCCTCGAGGCGAACGGTGGCGATCCGGTCGACGTCGTCCTCGAGATGTCGGGTGGTGACGCCTTCGAGCAGAGCCTGCGAGCGCTCGCTCCCTTTGGCCGACTCGTGACCTTCGGGATCGCCTCCCGCGAGGAGAACCAGGTCAAGACCGGGCACCTGATGCGAAACAGCCGTGGGGTGATCGGCTTCTGGCTCGTCCATCTCTTCACCCGGCCCGACCTTCTGCGCGCGGGCCTCGAGGAGGTCTACGGCGCTGCCGCGGAGGGAGATCTCAAGGCCGTCATCGGCGGGGTCTATCCCCTCTCGGAGGCTCGCCGTGCGCACGAGGAGCTGGCTGGGCGAAAGACGACCGGCAAGCTGCTGCTGGACCCGACCTCATGATCACCTTCAAGGAGCTGGGCCTCTCCCCCGCGATTCAGCAGGCCCTCGACGAGCTCGGCTACGAGGATCCGACCGCGATCCAGGAACAGGCGATCCCCGAGCTGCTCGGTGGCTCCGACGTGATCGGCCAGGCCCAGACCGGTACCGGCAAGACCGCCGCCTTCGGCCTTCCCCTTCTTCAGTACCTCGACCCCGCCGACGAGGAGGTGCAGGCGGTCGTCCTCACCCCGACCCGCGAGCTCTGCATTCAGGTCACCCAGGCGCTGCGCGCCTACGCCGAGCACCTCGACGTCGAGATAGTCGCCGTCTTCGGCGGCGCCCCGATCCGCTCCCAGCAGGCGCAGTTGCGCGCCGGCGCCCACGTCGTCGTCGCCACCGTCGGCCGGATGATGGACCTGATGTCACGCCGCTCGCTCGTTCTCACCGCGGCTCGCTACGTCGTCCTCGACGAGGCCGACGAGATGCTCGACCTCGGATTCATCGAGGACGTCGAGAAGATCCTGCGGATGTGCCCGAGCGGGCGCCAGACCGCGCTCTTCTCAGCGACCATGCCACCACCGGTCCAGCGCCTCGCCGAGAGCTACATGTATGACCCGGTGACGATCAGCATCACCCCGAAGAAGCTGACCGTCGACGCGATCGAGCAGGCCTATCTCGAGGTTCCGGCCAAGGAGAAGGCCTCGAGGCTGATCGAGCTGCTGCGCTCAGAGGAGCCTGAGCAGGCGATCATCTTCTGCCGGACCAAGATCGGTGCGTCGAAGCTCGAGAGGACCCTCAAGGACAAGGGCCTCGACGTCAAGGCGCTGCACGGCGATATGAGCCAGGGGTCGCGCGACGGCGTCATGATCGCCTTCAAGGACCATCGGGTGCGGTTGCTGGTGGCGACCGACATTGCCGCCCGCGGGCTCGACATCGAGCACGTCACCCACGTCATCAACTACGACGTGCCGGACTCCTCCGAGGTCTACGTGCACCGGATCGGCCGCACCGGCCGGGTCGGTCGCACCGGCCGCGCCATCACGCTGGTGACCCCGAGCCAGCGCAAGGAGATCGACCGGATCGAGCGCGACGTCAAGACCTCGATCGGGGAGTGGGAGGCGCCCGAGGAGCGACTCGAGCACGCCCCCCGGCCGCGGCGCCGCGACCGTGAGGAGCGAATCAAGACGATCGAGCGCTCGGCTCCGGCGGACGGATCCCAGAAGCTTTTCGTCAACCGCGGCGAGCGCAGCGGGATCACCGAGGAGGATCTGCGCTTCGCCCTCCGTGAGGGCGCGGTGGTCCCCGACGAGGCGATCCGAGATGTCCGCGTCCTCCATCGCTTCTCCTTCGTCGAGATCGACGCCGAGTATGCCGAGCGTGCCGTCGAGTTCCTCGACGGCACCAAGCTCAAGGGTCGCGAGATCCGGCTCGAGCTCGCAAAGAGCTAGATCTCCTAGGTCCCGGCCTAGGTCCCGGCGCCGCCGGTCAGTTCCGCGATCTTGCGCAGCAACTCGTCGAAATCGATCGGCTTGCCGAGGTAGCCGTCGGCGCCGGCCTCGCCGCTGCGATCGGGCCCGGCCTTCTCACCGTGGGCGCTGACGATCAGCACCGGGATCCTGCTGCCGGCCGCGCGCGTCTCTCGGAGGACATCGAGCCCGGACTTGCCCGGCATCATCGCGTCGAGCAGGAGCAGGTCGGGCGCGCCGTCGGCGGCGCGGTCGCGGAGCTGCTCGACGGCCTCCTCACCGTCGGCAGCGGTGATCACCTCGTGGCCCTCCATCTCGAGGCGGGTCTTCAGCAGCAGCAGGATCGTCTCGGAGTCGTCTGCGACAAGGATCCTGGCCATCAGCGACTACCCAGCAGCCTCTTACCGCTGCCGCGGGGAGAGCGATCCCGGATGGCTGGAAGCACCACCCGGAAGGTGGACCCGTGGCCGGGGTGGGACTCGACGTGGATCAAGCCTCCGTGCAGCTCGACCAGCGATCGCGAGATCGCTAGCCCGAGCCCGGTACCGCTGACCCGCTGGGTCAGGCCGGCGTCGCCGCGGACGAAACGGTCGAAGATGTGCTCGAGGTGATTCGGCGCGATCCCCGGTCCGTTGTCGGTCACCACGATCGCGATCCCGTTGACGGCGCGCCGCGCTTCGATCCTGATCGCGGCCCCGTCGGGCGAGTACTCGTGGGCATTGGTGAGGAGGTTGATCAGCACCTGCCGAATCCGGTCCGGCTCAACCGAGATCCGGGGCAGATCGGGCTCGATCACGCACTCGAGTGTCTGGCCGCGCGCCTCGGTGCGGGCGCGCATCGTCCGCGCCGCGTCGGAGACCAGGGGCCCGGGATCGGTCGAGACCGGGTTGATCGAGAGTCGCCCAGCGTCGCTGCGGGCGAGGTCGAGGAGGTCGTTGAGCAGCCTCCCGAGATGCCTCGTGTTGTCGAGGATGATCTCGACCGTCTCGGCCTGCTTCGAACTGAGGCGGTCGCGCTCGAGCATCAGCAGCTCGGCGAAGCCCTGAACCGAGGTGAGCGGGCTGCGCAGCTCGTGTGATGCGGTCAGCACGAACTCGTCCTTCATCCGCTCGAGCCGGGCACGCTCGGAGATGTCGCGAACCGAGAGCACCGTGCCGCCCTCCTCGGCTCCCAGCTTCGATGCGGTCATCGCCAACGTCGCCTCGCCCTCGCCGAAGGTGATCTCTCGCGGCCCGCCCCCGGCGAGCAGGCGCTCGATCTTCAGCGGCTCGACCAGGCCCGAGAGCAACTCACGGATCGGGCTGCCGACGTCCGCCCAGGGGATCAGCCGCCGGGCGGCGGGGTTGGCGTCGGTGACTGTGCCGGCCTGGTCGACGGTGATGACCCCGTCAGAGAGGCTCTCGAGCGTGACCGAGAGACGCTCGCGGCTCTCCTCGACGCGCCGGTAGGCGGTCTGCAGCTTGTCGGCCATCTCGTTGAAGGCGGCTCCCAGCGCCGCGGTCTCCGACGGACCTGCGACCGTCACCCTCGCCCGCAGGTCTCCACTCGCCAGCTTCCCCGCGGCGTCGACGAGTCGCTCCAGCGGACGGCGGATCGAGGAGATCAGGCGGTTGAAGAGGAAGCCGGCACCAAGGGCGCAGCCGATCAGCGCCGCTGCGAGAATCACTTCGGTCTGGGCGGTGTCGTCGTCCACCTGTCTCTCGAGCTCACCCCTGCGGATCGCCTCGCGAGGGCCGGTCGAGGGGTTCTGAATCTGGCGTTCGAACGAACGCTGGATCTGAGTCTCGTAGTTGTGGCGCAGAGCGAGCAGGTTGTGGGCGCCGATCACCGCCACCCCCGCAAGCAGGGCGAAGGTGATCGCGAAGCCGATCCTCAGCCTGTTTGCTAGCGAAGGTTTCACGCGTGCCCGCTCGCTCCTACAGTAGCGTCGCCCCGTGACGCCCGAGACGCTTGCAATCGCACTGTCGCTCGCCTCGAGCACGGCCTGGGGTGTCTCCGACTTCCTCGGCGGCCAGCAGAGCCGCCGAATCCCGGTCCTCTGGGTGGTCGCAGTCAGCTATCCGTCCGGATTCCTCCTGATCGCCGCCGTGGCGCTGATCCTGGGAGGATCGCTGCCGGTCGAGGAGGCCGCGATCGCGGCAGGCGCCGGCGCCTGCGGTGCCGCCGCGATAGCCCTTTATTACGCGTCGATGGCGATCGGGCCTGTCAGCATCGTCGCGCCGATTGCCTCGATGGGCGCAATCATTCCGGTCGCGGCCGGTCTCATCCGCGGTGAGTCCCCGAGCGGGGTGCAGATGGCCGGTCTCGCCCTCTCCCTCGTCGGGATCGGACTCGCCGTGCGCGAGGCCGAGCATCCTCATCAGGCGCGTGTCTCGGCCAGGGCCCTGCTCCTCGCCGCGCTCGGGGGCATCGGCTTCGGCCTCTTCTTCCTCGGCCTTGACGGGCCGGCCTCCGAGGACGCCTTGTGGGCTGCGGCCTGGGCCCGCGCGGGCGGCACGGTGGCGATCGTCCTCGTTCTCCTCTCGCGGCCCCCGTCGCGGGGGTTCGGGATTGCGGCCCTGCCCGTGCTACTTCTGATCGGGGCCCTCGATGCCGCCGCGAACTCGTTCTTCGCCCTCGCAACGAGCAAGGGCCTGCTCTCGCTGGTCGCCGTCGGCGCCTCCCTCTTCCCGGTCGTCACGGTCCTGCTCGCGAGGATGGTGCTGAGTGAACGGCTGGCGCGGGTCCAGCAGGCGGGCGTCGCGCTGGCCCTGTGCGGCGTGGCGCTGATCGCAGCCGGCTAGGCCTCGCGCAGAGCGATCCCAAGCATCCGCTCGAGCAGCGGGATCGTCTCGTCCGGCTCGCGGTGCAGCAGCGGCGTCATCCCCACCGCAGCAGCGCCGTCGCAGTTCTCGCGCAGGTCGTCGACGAAGAGGCAGCTCGCGGGGGGGCGGCCGATCCGCTCGGCGGCCAGCAGGTAGATCTCCGGCTGCGGCTTGTGCATCCGGACCTCAGCCGAGATCACGATCTCGTCGAAGAGCTCGGCGAGCAGGTCGCGGTCGTAGTGGTCGACGCTCCAGGAGTTCGAGACCAGCCCGGTGGGGACCCCGGCCGCCCTCGCCGCGCGCACGGCGCTGGTCATCGCCTCCACCGGAACCATCCCGGCGAACATGCTGTCGATCAGCTGCGAGTGGTCCTCGAGGCCCAGCCGGGCGCCGAAGCGGCGCTCGAACGCATCCTCGTCCAACTCGCCGGTCTCGAGGCTGCGGAGGTCGGCTATCGCGTCCGGGTCCTCGCGGAAGAGCCGCTTGACAGCACCCTCTTCGAGCCCATTGCGGAGGCAGAAGGCCGCGAAGCTGTCCCAGACGGGCGTCGTCAGGACGCCGCCGAAGTCGATCAGCAGGGCGTGGTCAGGGTCTCGTTCGGCCATATGCTTGCGCGGCGATGAGCGACGAGGCTACCGAGGCGAAGGCGCCGGAAGGCATCGACCGGACCGGGGTCGAGGGCTTCTTCGCCGCGAATGTCGCGGAGGCACGCATGCCGCTCGCATTCGAGCGCGTCTCGGGTGGCCGCTCCAACCTGACCTACGTCGTCACCGATGCCGCCGGCCATCGCTGGGCGCTGCGGCGGCCGCCACTGGGCAAGCGCCTCGGCTCGGCCCACGACATGGGACGCGAGCACCGGGTGATCGCGGCGCTTCGGGAGACCCCCGTGCCGGTGCCGCCTGTGGTCGGCCTCTGCGAGGACGACGCGGTCAACGGCGCCCCCTTCTACGTGATGGAGTTCGTCGAGGGCCCGATCCTGCGCTCGATTGCCGAGGCCGAGCTCTTCCCGGACGAGGGCGAGCGCCGCGCGATCGGGGAGCGCGTCATTGACACCCTGGTGGCGATCCATGACGTCGACCCCGACGACGTCGGGCTCGGGGATCTCGGCAAGAAGTCGGACTACGTCGCCCGCCAGCTACATCGCTGGCACGGACAGTGGGAGAAGTCGAAGACGCGCGAGCTGGCGCTCGTCGACGAGATCCACGCGCGCCTCGCCGCGCGCATCCCCGAGCAGGGGCCGGCGGCGATCGTCCACGGCGACTACCGGCTCGACAACATGATCCTCTCGCCCGCGGGGGAGGTCGCCGCGGTCGTCGACTGGGAGCTTTGCACCCTCGGCGACCCGCTCGCCGATGTCGGCCTGCTGATGGTCTACTGGTCGCAGCCGGGCGACGAGTTCGTCCCCCTCTTCGAGCCGGCGACGATGGCGCCGGGCTTTCCGAGTCGCGAGGAGCTGGCGGCCCGCTACGCCGAGCGCTCCGGGCGCGACCTGAGCCAGCTCGACTTCTTCGTCGCCCTCGGCTACTGGAAGCTGGCGATCATCCTCGAGGGCGTCTTCGCCCGCTACGCCGCCGGGCAGTACGGCAAGGCCGACGAGGGCTTCGAGCAGTTCGCCAAGGTCGTCGAGCAGCTGGCGGCCGAAGCGGCCGGCCGCCTCACCCCCTAGCCGCCCGCCCCGCCGAAACTTCGATCCGCCCCGCCGAAACTTCGATCGACCATCAAGGTGATGGTCGATATCACTCTCGGCAGTGGCGATTGGGCTAGGCGCCGACTCGGGCCGGGGCCTCCTCCTTCGCCCACCGGCCGAGCTCGCGCCGCGCGATCACCATCTTGTGGACCTCATCGGGCCCGTCGGCGATCCGCAGCATGCGGCTGTAGCGCCACATCATCGCCAGCGGAGTGTCGTCGGTCATCCCCAGTGATCCGTGGGTCTGGATCGCCCGGTCGAGGACGTCCATGACGACGTTGGCGGCGACCACCTTGATCATCGAGATGTCCTGGCGCGCGGCGCGCTTGCCGGCGGTGTCCATCCTCCAGGCGGCATAGAGGGTGAGCAGTCGCGCCTGGTCGACCTCCATCCGCGACTTCGCGATGAAGTCCTGGATGAACTGCTTCTCTGCGAGCGGGCCGCCGAAGGCCTGGCGGCTGTTGGCGCGGTGGCACATCATCTCAATCGCGCGCTCGGCCGTTCCGATCGCCCGCATGCAGTGGTGGATGCGGCCGGGGCCGAGGCGGTCCTGGGCGATGGCGAAGCCACCGCCCTCGGGCCCGAGCAGGTTGGACGCGGGAACGCGGCAGTCCTCGTAGCGGATCTCGCAGTGACCGGGCCCGCCGTCGTGGCCCATCACCGGTACGGGCCGCACCAGGTTGAAGCCGGGGGCGTCGGTCGGCACCAGGATCATCGAGGCGCGGGCGTAGGGGGCGGCCTCGGGATCGGTGACGACCATCGCGATCGCCAGCGAGGCTCCGACCGCGCCGGAGGTGAACCACTTGTGGCCGTTGATGACCCACTCGTCGCCGTCGCGCACGGCCAGTGCCTGGAGCGTGGTCGGGTCCGACCCCGCCACCTCTGGCTCGGTCATCGAGAAGCAGCTGCGGATCTGCCCGTCGAGCAGCGGCGCCAGCCAGCGCTCCTTCTGCTCGTCGGTGCCGTGCTCGGCGAGGATCTCCGTGTTGCCGGTGTCGGGGGCGGCGCAGTTAAACGCCATCGGCGCGGCGATCGGGCTGCGGCCCATCTCCTCGCAGAGCAGCCCGTACTCCCAGTTGGTCAGGCCCGGGCCGTAGCGCTCGTCGGGCATGAACATGTTCCAAAGCCCCTCGGACTTCGCCCGCTCGCGGATCTCAACCAGGATCTCGGGGTAGGTCGTCCCCGACTCCACCGTCACCTCGCGGTCGAGCGCCTCCGCCGCCTCGCGCTCGTTCGGGTAGACGTGCTCGTCCATGAAGGCGACGATGCGCTCGCGCAGCGCCTCGACCTGGGGGCTGGGGTTGAAGTCCATGGCTGTGGGCGTCCTCTCCTCGGGGCTGGAAGGGGAACGCTACAGCGGTGCGCTCAGCGGCGCCCGTAGCGCGCGAACAGCTCGCCGCCGCTCTCGAGCAGCCAGGCCAGCTCGAACCCGGCGACCGCGGGCAACTCACCCTCGAGAATGCGCGGGCCCTCGCCTCCCGCCAGCTTTGGCGCGATCGTCAGGAAGAGCTCGTCGACGAGCCCCGACGCCTCCAGCTCGGCGTGCAGGCCCGGCCCCCCCTCGCACAGAAGCGCCCTGACTCCCCTTTCGCGGCGCAGGTGGCGAAGCGCCTCGGCGAGGTCGACGCGGGGCTCGTGGCGGAGGACCCGCAGCGGGGTCGCCGTCTGCGGCGGGTCCTTATCCGAGGCGGTGAAGACGAGGATCTCACCACCGCCATCGGTGAAGATCGGCGCGTCCCAGGGCAGGTCGAGGCGGCCGCTGACGATCACCGCCAGCGGGTCGTGGGGCAGGCCGATCTGCTCGCGACGGGCGCGCCAGCCCGGATCGGAGACGATCCTCCCGTAGCGCTCGGCCCGCACCGTCCCGGCGCCGACCATGACCGCGTCGAAGCGGGTTCGCAGCCGCTGCAGCATCTCGGTGTCGGTCCCCGAGCCGATCTTGCCCGAGCGCCCGTCGATCGCCGCCCGCCCGTCGAGGGTGGCGGCGAAGTTGACCGCGACGAAGGGCCGCTGGTCATGCGGGTGCTCGAAGGGGGAGTAGTCGTCGAGCAGCTGCTCGACCGTGATCTCGCCGGGCTCGGGGAGCAGGCGACGCAGCGACGCCGAGGAGCCGCCGTCAGTCACACGGTGCCCCGGTCCGGTCGCGGTCGAGCTCGGAGAGCCGCCGGGCTGCGCCGTGGCCGAGAACCTCGTGCCCGCGGCGCCCCAACTCGGAGACGACGGCGTCGGCGACGCCGAGCCTCTCGTCAGCTGCGACCGCGATCCGCATGGCGTCCATGCGAGCCCTTAGGGGTAGTCGTTCCAGCCGGCGAACTCGCGCCCGGCGAACTGCTGCAGGGCGGCGACGTCGGAGCCGAAGCGGCCCCTGAGGGTCTCGAACACGTCATCGGGGAGGGTCGGCTTCGGCGCAGGCGGGGCCTCGGGGTCGTGCACGACCTTCTCGACTATCCAGCGCATCGACTCCGGCAGGCGGTCGAAATTGCGGTCGAAGGAGCGGAATCCGGGGAGCTTGATCAGGCGCTCCATGAACTGGTACTTATCGCCCTGCTTGGCGCTCGACTTCTCCCACTCGCGGTCGAACTGCTCCGAGCGGAAGTCCTCGTCGACGCCGGCGAAGGCAAATGCCTTGCGCATCGTCGCCTCGCGCTCGGTCTGCAGCTCCTCCTGGGTGATCACCTCGATCTGGCTGCGGTCGAAGTGCTCGAGGTAGGGCTGAAGCTGCATCCAGTACATCGAGCGGTGCACGTAGGCGCTGTCGGGAGTCGAGAGGGTCGGTTCGAGCTCGCGGGTCTCGTAGCCGGCGCCGGTCGCGTGGACCCAGTGGGAGAGGATGCGCTTGATCGGGTCGCGGACCATGTAGAGGAGGCGGGCGTCGGGGCAGTGCTCGCGGATGCGCTCGGCGACGCCGCTGTAGCGGGGGGCGTTGGTGTAGTGCGGGGACGACTCTCCGCGCACCCCGAAGCGGTCGTCGAAGCGGCTCGCATACCAGTCGAGCCCGAGGTCCCAGTTGAGCTCGGAGACGAAGAAGTTGAGCTCCTTCGGCTTCGACATCTGGATCTCCGGATGGAGGCCGAGATAGTGGTGGATGCTCGTCGTCCCGCACTTCAGCCCCCCGATGATGATCAGGTTGGGCATCGCCGCGTGGCGCTTTCGCCGGCGGCGGTGGGCGCGGTTGCGGTCGGCCGTGTAGCGCTCGCGGGCACGTCCGCACATCGCTTCATCGGCGGGATCGCGGGGGGGCGTTGCAGCCGCGGTCTGGTCTGTCTTGGTCTCGGACAAGGCTGGCTAGTGTAGCTTCGCCGGAGTGAGCGCGGGCGAGCCCGATTTTGCGCTGGATCAGCTCCCCTGGCGTGGTCCCGGGCCGGGGCGCCCGGCCGTGCCGCTTCCGCCGGCGCGGATGCCGATTCGAAGCCACGGGGCGATGCGAAAGCGCTGGCGCTACGTCGGCGTCTACGGCTCCGAGGTGATGCTGTGCGCCGCGAGGGCACAGGTTGGCCCGTTCTCAGAGTGCTTCTGGGCAGTCCTCGACCGCGAGGGGGGACGGAGCTTCGATCACACCCGCATGCGCCCCGGCGGGCGTGAGGTCGTCCTCGACGGCCCCGACCTCGAGATCAACACCCGCGCGGTGAGGGCGCGCCTGCATCTCGCCGATTCTGCCCCGATCGAGTCGATCTGCCGCAGCGGCGCCGGCTGGGGGTGGACCCGCAAGCGGGCCGGTCTCGCGGTCAGCGGGACGCTGGAGGCCGGGGGCCGCCGCTGGGAGCTGGATGCTTTCGGGGTCGAGGACTGCTCCGCCGGCTATCACCGCCGACACACAAGCTGGCACTGGTCCGCCGGCGTCGGGCGCGACACGACCGGGCGCCGGATCGCCTGGAACCTGGTCAGCGGGATCAACGACCCGCCGCAGCGCAGCGAGCGCGCGATCTGGGTCGAGGGCGTTCCCTCCGAGCCCGGCCCGGTCGAGTTCCACGGCCTCGGGGCAATCAGCTTCTCCGGCGGCGAGGAGCTCCGTTTCAGCAGCGAGGCCGAGCGCGCCCGTGACGAGAACCTGCTCTTCGTCCGCTCCCGCTACCGGCACCGTTTCGGCAGTTTTGCCGGCTCGCTCGGCGGTATCGACCTCGCCGAGGGCCTGGGCGTGATGGAGGAGCACGAGGCCGTCTGGTGAAGGGCGTGGCGCTCGGGGTCTTCGAGAGGGTCGGGAGGTGCGGCCTCACCGACCGCGCCGCCGCCCTCACCTACTACGGCTTCCTCTCGCTCTTCCCCGGGCTGATCATCCTGGTCGCGTTGTTGAGCCTGTTCGGAAGCTATCCGGAGACATATCGCAGCATCATGTCGACGCTTCGCGAGGGAGCGCCGGGGAGCGTTGTCGACACCATCGACGGTGCCCTGCGCGACATCCTGCGTCGGCGCGGCACCGCCTCGAGCCTGCTCGGCGTCGGCCTGCTGATCTCCGCCTACTCCGCCTCGAGCGCGATGGGGGCGGCGCTGCGGGCGGTGCAGGCGATCAACGGGACCACCGGGTCGCTCACCTGGCGGCGCGAGATCGTTGCCCGTCTCGTGCTGACGCTGGCCGTGGTCGCCCTGCTGATCGTCGCCTTCAGCGCGTTGCTCGTCGCCGGGCCGTTCCTCTCCTCGCTAGCCGAGGCCGCCGGCATCGACGAGGGCACGCGCGGCCTGATCGGCGCGATCCGCTGGCCCGTCGGCCTGCTCGCCCTCGTCAGCGGGGCGCTGCTCGTCTACCGCGCCGGGACCGAACGGGCACCGCTGCGCGATCTCTTGCCCGGAGCGATCGCCTCGACCATCCTCTGGGCCGTGGCCTCGTTGGGCTTCGACATCTACGTCTCTAATTTCGGCTCCTACGACGCCACCTACGGGTCGCTCGGCGCGGTCATAGCTCTTCTCATCTGGATGTGGATCGGGAGCATCTCGCTGCTTCTCGGCTCGGCGTTGAACGCCGAGCTGGCAGGTGTTAACCCGCCTGCCCGGGAGGTCGAGGCAGGTTGACCGCCGCCGACCTCTCATCGAGCTTTCGCTCCTTCACGGCCGCCGCAGCCGCCTTCTTCCAGAACCTGGCCGACATCCACTGGCAGCCGTTCGCGCTGGCGCTGCTGATGCTGACGGCGATGCAGATCTCCCGCGCCAGAGCCTGGAACAACGTCCTCCGCGCCGCCTATCCGGGTACGCCGATCTCGTTCCTGCGGGTCACCGCCTCCTATCTGGCGGGCGCCGGGATCAACGCGATCATCCCTGCGCGCGTCGGCGACGTCACCAAGATCTTCCTGGTCAAGAAGCAGATCCCGCACTCCTCCTACCCGGCTGTGACCTCGTCCTTCTTCGTGCAGTCGATCTTCGACACCACCGCGGGGGTCCTCGTCTTCCTCTACGCGCTGACCCAGGGCCTGCTGCCGAGCCCGCCCGAGCTGCCCAACCTGCCCGCCTTCGACATCGCCTTCTGGGCGGGCAACCCGCAGCTTCTGATCTTCACCATCACCGTTCTCGGGGTCGGCTCGGTGATCGCCTTCGCGCTTCTCGCCCGCCGCGCCGAGGAGTTCTGGGGGCGGATCAAGCAGGGCGTCGCCGTGCTCCGCGACCCGCCCCGCTACCTGCGCGAGGTCGCGTCCTGGCAGGGCCTTGGCTGGCTCTGCCGCTTCGGTGCCTTCTGGTTCTTCCTCGAGGCGTTCGGGATCGGCGGCTCGATCGGCAACGTGATGCTGGTCATGAGCGTGCAGGCGATCGCGACGATCGTGCCCTTCACCCCCGGCGGCGCCGGGGCTCAGCAGGCCCTGCTGGTCGCCACCCTCGAGGGACCCAGGCGTACCGCAGTGCTCTCGTTCTCGGTCGGCACCCAGATCGCGATGGCGGCCTGGTCAGTGATCCTCGGCTTCGCCGCGATCCTGATCGTCTTCGGCACGACCGACTGGCGCGGCCTGATGCGCGACGCCGAGTCCGATGCGCGCGAGGAGGAGACACGGACCCAGCCGCGGACCGCTCAGCTCGACCAGCCGAGGTAGCGGCGGCCGGCGCTCGCCGATCCCGGTCGCCGCTCAATGCCAGGTGTCCCAGGAGTCGGGCAGGTTCCGTCAGGGACGGCTCTGCCGCTTCACCTTCAGCTTGACGCAGCCGAGCGTCCCAGATCCCCGCTCCGGCCTCTCGAATCCCCCGCTCCCACCCAGGGAAGGTGGGTAGAGCCGTTTGGTCAGAGGCAGCGCCCAGATATGGCGCGTCGGGCCCTGCCACTCGGGCTGGGCGATGCTCGGTGCCTAGAGGCTGCCCAGCTTCAGTAGATCTCCCTTGTACGGCTCGCCGGTCTTGTTGCCGCAATAACCGAACTTGATGCCGCCCGGATCGTACTGCGCCCGGAACGTCCCCTTTGCGGTCCGGCCCTTGATCTTCCCGGTGAAGGTCTCGCGGGTGATGACATAGCCCCCGGTACTGAATTCGTAGACGCCGGCGAACGACCCAGACTTGCTTACCTGCATCGGCTTGATGTCATAGAAAGGGTAAGGAATCGTGGCGCGACCGCTCAGGAAGGGATTCCCGCCCGCGTCGTAGCATGTGAAGAGTTGTTCTTCGACTCGAACGTTGGAGACCGTGTTGGCCACGAAGATCTTCCTTGACCTCTTCCCCTTCTTCACCGTCTTCATGTGGCCCTTTACGTCGAAAGTGACCTGAGTCTGCGAATCAGCGACCGCGGTTCCCTCGAAGTGGCGTACGGCTGCCGACGCCGCGGCTGGCATCAGCAGGGCGACTGTTACCGTCGCGGTGGCGATCAACGACTTGATCATCTCTTCTTCTCCCCTGCGGTGGTCCTGGAAGGAAACGCGAGTATATGCCCATGGACGGGAGACTCCTCCCGCGCGGTGCTCCTGGAAGGAATCGCCAGCATATGCCCGTCGACACCATGGCCATGGGCGGGAGAACGATCGGGGGGAGAAGGCAGAACGTATGCCTCACGGCGCTCGGGAACCACGACGTGGCCGCGCATCAACTCGACCAGCCCGGGTAGCTGCCCCCGACCCGCCACTGCCAGGGCGGCTGCTCGCCCGCGGGGAAGGCGTAGTGGTTGCGCCCTGGGAGTGTCTCCAGCGGCACGAGGTTCGGGTCGTCGCGTAGCAGCACCCGCACCCCTGCCGCCGCCGCCACGTCGCCGTCGTCGGCGAGGCGGACGACGCTCTCCCAGCCGATGGCCGGCCGGTAGAGCCAGTAGGTGATTCGGACGGTTCCGTCGGAGCGGCGGCGGTCGCTGATCTCGGTGAAGGCAGTGGTCCGGCGCCCGGAGGAGGTCAGGTGCTCCCCGGCCGGACCCGGCAGCGGAACCGCGCAGCTCTGACGACGGCAGCGCCGGAAATCGACCGGCACCAGCGGCATGCCCGATGGGCCCGGGCGCGATGCCGGCGCCGGCGCCAGCGACCGGACCAGCCGCGCCAGCGGCCATCCGTAGGCGGGGACAAGAGGGTGGTGGTGGCAGGCGTCCGGTAGCCGCGGCGCGCAGGCGATTCGCCGCGCGATCGCGCCGGCGAGGGCGCGGCCGGAGTCGATTCCCCCTCCGGCCGCGACCGAGGCGATGCCGACCAGGACCAGCAACGCGATCAGCGCCGCCAGTCCCGCCTGCTCCACAGTCGCCGACCCCCTCTGCGATTCCATCCCCCGAATCTAGGCCGGCCGGGCGCACCCAGGTCACGCACAACGTCACAAATCAAGCCCCCGCCTCCCGCTTCAGGCTTTCTGCTTTCATTTCGCTCATGGAAGGCTCCCCCTTCAACCTCTTCGGCGACCCCGACGAGTTCCGGGCGCGGATGGAGGAGATGGCAGAGCAGATGCAGTCCTCGCAGAAGGTCGCCTGGGCCGACAACGCGATCAAGCTCGCCGTTGATATGACCGTTGCCGCGATCCACCGCCTCGAGCTCTCCGGCTCCAGCGACGAGCAGGCCGTCCAGGTCCGCGACGCGATCAGGATCCTCTTTCCCGAGGCGGTCACGCTCGTGCGCGAGGCGCGCGAGGGCCTCTCCTAGAGGCCTGATGCGGGTTTCCCACCCACCCACGTCAAGCCACTAACCGAAGTGCCGCACGCGCACGGGGTCGACCTGGCGCATATCGAACGGGGGTCCGGGCCCGTCGTCCTCTTCATCCACGAGACCGCCACCGGCGCCGCGATCTGGCTGCCGCTCACCGGCGCGCTCGGCGACTGCACTCGCTCGATCTCCTACGACCGACGCGGCTGGGGCGCCTCGGCGGCGCCGCAGGCCTACTCGCGGACGACGATCGAGGAGCAGTCCGAGGACGCGGCCGCCCTGCTCGAGAGCCTCGGCGTCGAGCGCGCGCTCGTCTGCGGCGCCGGACTCGGTGCCGTCGCCGCGCTCGACCTGATGCTGCGACGTCCCGCGATGGTGTCGGCGGCGATCCTGATCGAGCCGCCGCTGTTCGCGTTCGTCCCCGAGGCGACCGAGGGCCTATCGGCCGATCGCCTGGCGATCGAGGAGGCGATCCGCGGTGGCGGGCCCGATGCGGCGATGGACCTCTACCTGGCCGGCGGACTGCCATATCTCGGCGCCGGGGCCGAGCGGATCCCAGCCGAGGTCTCCGATGCCGCCCGGGCGCGCCCGGGCACGCTCTTCGCCGAGCTCGGTGCGGTCCCGGCCTGGTCGCTTCAACCTACCGCCCTGCGCGCGGTCGAGGCGCCGTCGCGGGTCGTCCTCTCGGCGAGCAGCCCACCGCCGCTGCGGGCCGCGGCCGCCGGGCTCTGCGAGCGGCTGAGCCGCAGCCAGGCGCTCGAGGTCGAAGGCGACGGCCTGCCTCACACGTCCGCAGCCCCGGCCCTCGCGGACCTGATCAGCGGCCACGCCGACGGGTGGATTTCGACGAAATAGGGGACGCAATCCACCCATCGATAGTCGGAGGCGCGCTCCACTCGCCGACGGGTGGATTTCGACGAAATAGGGGACGCAATCCACCCATCGATGGGAGGCTCTCAGCGGATCGAGAGCCGGCCGCCGCGGCCGCAGATGGCGGCGGCAAGCTCGCCGATGACCGCGGCCGGGAGTGCCAGCGGGGTCGCGAGGATGCTGATGCCGAGATCGAGGCGGCGCTTCCAGGGCTCCTCGGCCTGCGTTGCCCTCACCTTCCCGAGGCGGCCGAGGGCGACGTTGTGGCCGAAGGTGAAGCTGTTCAGAAGCGTCTGCCACATCGCGCCGATCGCCGGGCGCTGCCGGGCGCCCGGGTGGCCAAGTCGGCGCAGGGCCTCGGCGGTGAAGAGGAAGCGCCGCTCCGGCTCCAGGGCGGCCCAGCCCGAGCTTCCGATCCAGGCCTGGAGACTGCGGCGGTTCGGGGTGCGGCCCTCGGCAGCCGCCGCTTCGGCCGCCGCCTCGGCGTCCTCCCTCGGCGCCCGCGCACCGGCGACGGCGAGGCCGCAGCGCTCGCAGCGCCGGATCGGCAGGCCCGCGGGTCGTACCATCGCCCAGCCGAAGAGCGGCTCGCCGCAGGCGGGGCAGGGCGGGTTGTCGGGGCCGATCCCGGCCTCGAGCGAAACGGTCGGGATGGTCGTCTCGCCGAGCGCCATCAGGCCGCCGCCGGCCGCCCGACGGGGGCAGAGAGCTCCCGGCGGACGCCGAAATCGCGCAGCGAGTCGAGGAAGGTTGCCGGATCGTAGGCCTGTGATGGCGCCAGGGCGCCTCTGCCTCCGTATCCGTCCCCGGCCATGCGCAGCGCGCCCTCCACCGTCGTGACCGCGGTCAGGCCGTAGACGTCGGGGCCTGAGATCACGCCGCGCCGGGTCGTCCCCGCGGCGGCGCGAGCCTCGCAGACGATCATCCAGCGGGCGCCTCGCCGGCTCTCGCGGTCGGGCCCCTCGGGGCGCCGGTTCACCGCTCCCTCCGCCAGCCGCTTCAGCGGCGTCCGCATCGCAGCCCCGAGTACCGGCATCAGCGCCGGCAGCAGCGGCGCCGCTCGCCGCGGGGCCACGGTCGCCGCGGTCAGCATCATCCGCACCCGCCTGGTGTCGACGTGGCGGGGAACGGTGATCGGCTCGCCCGCCGGGTAGCGGACCATCGGCTGCACGCCAACCGGCTTCGGGAATTCGAAGTGCCCTCGGCCGACGCTGCGGTCGGCGGGTCGCAGCCCTCCGTCGACGTAGTCGAGATCGCCGCCGGAGACCATGTCGATCCCCGAGAGGGCCGTACCCCGGGTCATCTCGAAGTTCTGCACGGAGTAGGCGAGCGAGATCTCGTCCAGCGGCCCCATCCCCTCGGCGGTCAGCGAGGCGATCATGTCGCCGGGCGCGTAGTCGAAGCCCATCGCGCTGACAAGGGCAGCGCCGGATCGCTCGGCCGCCGGGCCGTAGCGGTCGAAGACGAGCTTGATGAACGGCTGCTCGCCCGTTGTATCGACATAGTGGGTTCCGGTGTCGGCCGCGGCGGCGACGATCGGCTCGCCGTGGGCGCCGAACGGGCCGGCGCATGCGATCACCGCCGCGCACGGCTCCATCAGGGCCCGCAGGCCAGGAGCGTCGGTGGTCGCCACGGCGCGGGTGGTGACGCCGCCGCCGAGCTCCGCCTCGAGCGCCTCGAGCTTCGCCGGGTTGCGCCCGGCCGCTACGAAGTCGGCGCCGCGCCGCGCCAGCTCGGCGCAGATCAGCCGGCCGGTGTAGCCGGTGGCGCCGTAGACGGCGATCGGCCCCTGCTGGGTTGGGTCGGCCACGGTGCCCTGCTGGGTTGGGTCGGCCACGGTGCTGATCCTACGCAAGCGCTGCGCTCGGGCGATACCGTAGGGCCGTGCAACTGAGTGAGATCATGACCGCCGCGGTGGTCACGGCAGAGCCGGGCTCGAGTGCGCTCGAGGTCGCCCAGCTGATGCGCGACCACAGTGTCGGGTCGGTTGTCATAGTCGATCCGGAGGGCCTGCCGACGGCGATGGTCACCGACCGCGACCTCGCCGTTCGCGTCCTCGCCGAGGAGGCCGGGAGCGAGGCCGTGATCGAGGAGAGCGCCTCGCGCCCGCTGATCACCGGGGAGCCCGACATGGAGCTCGACGAAGCGGCGGCGCTGATGGTCCAGCACCGGATCCGCAGGCTCCCCGTCGTCGTCGACGACCGCCTCGCCGGCATCGTCACGATCGATGACATCGCCGTTCGCACCGGCAACCTCGAGGTCGCCCAGCGGATGACCCAGGAGGTCATCGAGGGCGCCCTGCCCCAGTTCTACTTCCACGAGCGGGGCTGAGGGCGTGCCGCTGACCCCCGGGCAGAAGCGGACCCGCCGCCGGTTCGAGACCCTGATCGGCATCGCCGCCCCCTTCCTCGACGTCGTGCTTGCAGCAGGCGACCGCATCTCGCGGATCGCGGAGCCCGAGGACTACGAGTACTACCCGGTCCGCGCCGGGGAGTTGGAAGAGCAGGCCCCCGTCCGCCGCCCGATCTCCGGCAGCAACGGGACAAGCCCAGACCGATGACCCCCGATCAGACGATCGAGCGCGAGCGCCGGTGGGCGCTCCCGGTGGCCGGTGCGATTGCCCTGGTGATCGCCCTCCAGATTGCCGGGGCCGTGGTGCTGCAGAGCGCGAGTCTTCCCAGCGGTTCTCGGCTGGCGCCGTACCTGCAGGCTGTCGACTCAAATGGCTCCACGCTGATGACCGCGTCCGTCCTGCGTGGATTGGGCTTTGTCTTGGTGACGGTGCCACTCGTCTACCTGTTCAAGGCCGTCGTGGCTCGGGACAGCACGGTGCGAGCGGGGTTCATAGGCGTCATCGTCGCCGGCCCGCTCTTTCTCGCCGCGGCCTCGGTCCTTCAGCAGATAGCGATCAACGATGTCGCGTCGGAGTTCGTGAGCCGGCTCCCGGTGGCGCACCCGGAGGTGCTCGCTACCGACCTCCAGCGGAGCTCGACCCTCGTCAAGTTCTCCCTGGGCCTGACGCTCGCGGGGACACTCGGGTTTCTCTTCGGCACCGTCTACACGTCACAGCGAGCGATGCGGGCCGGGCTGCTGACCCGCTTCTGGGGAACCCTCGGAATGCTGGCGGGAATGGTTCTCGGGCTGGCGACGCTGCTGCCGACGTTCGCCCCCGTCGGCGTCCTGCTGCTGGTCGCCTGGCTCATCAACCTGCTTCTGGTGGTGCTGGACAAGGCCCCCCGGGGGCGCCCGCCGGCCTGGGACAAGGGGGAGGCAATCCCCTGGCTGGTTCCGGAGCGAGGCGCACGACGCGGAGGGGGAGTTCTCGGCGGCGCTCCGCCCGGCTCACGCGGCGCCGAGGACGATGCGATCGACACCAGCGGCACGGAGGTTGAGCCCTCGCAGCCGCAGGAATCCGCGCCGGCGGCGAGCCCCCCGCGCCAGCGCGGCGAGCGCCGCAAGCGCAAGCGTCGCCAGTAGCGGCACCGGCGTCAGGGCGCCTCGGCCACCTGAGCCTTCAGCTGCTCGACGACGCCCGGGTCGCGCAGCGTCGTCACGTCGCCGAGCTCGTTGCCGACGGCGACGTCGCGCAGCAGCCGGCGCATGATCTTGCCGGAGCGGGTCTTCGGCAGGTCGTCGGCGAAGAACATCCGCTTCGGCCGCGCCAGCTTGCCGATCTTCTCGGCGACGTGTTCGCGCAGCTCGGCCTCGAGCTCCGGGCCGCCCTTCTCCGAGCCCCCCGGGGTGACGAAGGCAACGATCGCCTCGCCGGTGAGCTCGTCGGGCTGGGCGATCACCGCCGCCTCGGCGACCTTCGGGTGTGAGACGAGCGCCGACTCGACCTCCATCGTCGAGAGCCGGTGCCCGGAGACGTTGATGACGTCGTCAATTCGCCCGACGATCCAGAAGTAGCCGTCCTCGTCGCGGCGGGCGGCGTCGCCGACGAGGTAGGTGTCTCGCCCGTAGCGCTCCCAGTAGGTCTCGATGAAGCGCTCGCGCTCCCCGTAGAGGGTCCGCGCCATCGCCGGCCATGGCCGGGTCAGGACCAGGTTGCCTCCACCCTCGACGATCTCCTCTCCGGCGGAGTCGTAGATAGCCGCACGAATCCCGGGCAGCGCAACCGTCGCCGAGCCGGGCTTGGTCGTCGTCAGGCCGGGCAGCGGCGCGATCATGATCGCGCCGGTCTCGGTCTGCCACCAGGTGTCGACGATCGGGCAGCGCCCGCCGCCGATCTTCTCGTGGTACCAGAGCCAGGCGCGCGGGTTGATCGGCTCGCCGACCGTGCCCAGCAGGCGCAGCGAGGAGAGGTCGTGCTTCGCCGGGTGCTCGTCCCCCCACTTCATGCAGGCACGGATCGCGGTGGGGGCGGTGTAGAAGATCGTCACCCCGCAGCGCTCGATGATCTCCCACCAGCGGTCCTCGGCGGGATAGTTGGGTGCGCCCTCGTAGAGAACCGATGTCGCCCCGTTGGCGAGCGGGCCGTAGACGATGTAGGAGTGACCTGTGACCCAGCCGATGTCTGCGCCGCACCAGTAGACGTCTGATTCCTCCTTGAGGTCGAAGACGAGCTTGTGGGTCGCCGAGACCTGGGTCAGGTAGCCGCCGGTGGTGTGGACGATCCCCTTCGGCTTCGCGGTCGAGCCCGAGGTGTAGAGGATGAAGAGGGGATCCTCGGCGTCCATCGGCTCCGGCTTGCACTCGGCCTCGGCCTCGGCGCAGGCCTCGTGCCAGTAGAGGTCACGCCCCTCGGTCATCGGCGGATCGGTCCGGCAGCGGTCGACGACGACGACGTGCTCCATCTTCGGCAGCGCTTCGAGGATCCCGTCGACCGCGGGCTTCATCGGCACCGGGGCCCCGCGGCGAAGGGTCGCGTCGGCGGTGACCAGGACCTTGGCCTCGGAGACCTCCATCCGCTCGCGCACCGACTCGGCCGAGAAGCCGCCGAAGACGACGTTGTGGATCGCGCCGATCCGGGCGCAGGCGAGCATCGCCGTGACCGCCTCGGGGACCATCGGCATGAAGATCCCGACCACATCGCCCTTGCCCACCCCGAGACCGCGCAGCACGTTGGCGAAGCGCTGGGTCGCGTCGAGGAGACTCGGCGTAGGTGATCGCCAGCCGGCCCTGCGCGCCGAGATCGCCGGCGTCCTCCGCCTCCCAGTGGAGGGCGACGCGCTCGCCACGGCCGGCGGCGACATGGCGGTCGAGGCAGTTGACGGAGACGTTGAGCCTGCCGCCGACGAACCACTTCGCGAACGGCGGGTCGGACCAGTCGAGGACCTCATCCCAGGGCTCGATCCACTCGAGCTTCTCCGCCCAGGAGGCCCAGAAGGTCTCGGGGTCCGCGTCGGCGCGCGCGTAGATCTCGGGATCCGACGCGTTCGCCTGCGCCGCGAACTCGGGCGGCGGCGGGAAGGTGCGCTCTGTGTGCAACAAGACGTCGAGCTCGGGTTCTTCGGCCATCCGTCGTCTCCTCCTGGTCGGGTCCGGCAATCCTATTTCCCGCGCCACCCCGCCCCCCGCGCCACCCCCGCCGCCCCGCCGCCGAAACTTCAATCGACCATCAAGTTGATGGTCGATATCACTTTCGCGGGCGATCGCCCGCTGAAACTCAGAGGCAGGTCAGCCAGGGCTTGGCGAAGAGGTCGTAGCTCTTGCGAATCGCGCTGAAGCGCAGGTTCGCGGCCTTCCTGCAGAACTGGCTCGGGCTCAGTTCATACTCGGCCTCGAAGACCGCCTTGCCGCGGTCGATGAAGGGCGAGAACTGGCCGCATTCACGGTACTGGAAGCACTCCTCGACCACGGCGAAGTCGAAGGCATCGGCGAGCTGGCCGGCCTGCTCGGGGTCGTTCTTGAGCGCCACCGACATGCCACGACTGTGGACCTCCTTTGCCACCCAGCGGTTGAAGCGGAGCTGGTCGGAGGCGGTCAGCGGGAACCCGGTGTTGTTGGTGTAGCCGTTGTCGTTGTCGGGCTCGACCGCGTCGAATCCCTTGCTGCGGCAGAGGTCGAAGCGCTTGCGAAGCGGCTTCGCGAGCAGGTCGATCCGGCGGATGTCCATCCAGCGCTCGTTCGGGTAGCCCTCGTACCTGTTCCCGATCACCGACTTCGGGAACGCGTCCCGGTCCGGGCGATAGCTCTCCCAGGAGCCGACGTCGAGGTAGCAGATGACCCTGCGCCCCTTGGCGTGCAGCTTCGAGACGACGCTGCGGCCGACGTCGAAGCCGTCGACCTCGTAGACGGCGGCCGGCACGGAAGTATCGATCTTGCCCTGCAGCTGCCATTGCCAGGGGGCCGTCGTCGGCTTCGGCTTCCAGCGGGCGGCTGAGGCGCTGCCGCCGAGGCCCCCGAGCAGGGCGATCAGCACCAGCGCGACGAGGATCGCGGCGAGCGAGCGGGCCGGGAGTGGGTGTGGGGCGGGAGCGTTCATCGGTCGCTGGATCCTAAGAACCCACGGTGGCCCGCAACGGAGCGCTGGCCGTTTGTTGGCTCAGCCGCCGGGCGAGGAACGGCGTGAGCGCAGCAGCAGGAGGAAGCCGGCGAGCATCAGGTTGACGCCGATGACCGGCGCGATTCGGAGATCCTGCCCGGTGTAGGGGAGCGAGCCGCCGCTCGAGGTGTCCGTAGACGTGGCGGACGTGCCCGAGCTGCTGATGCCGCCGTCGTTGGAGGATCGACCGCTGCCGTTTCCGCCATCGCCGCCCCCGCCCGTCGCCGCCGACTCGACGACGACCTTGCCGACCATGTTCGGGTGCAGTTCGCATAGGTAGCTGAAGGTGCCCGTCTTCGAGAACTTGTGCGAGTACGCCTGGCCCTGCTTGAGCACGCCGGAGTCGAAGGAGTTGTCCTCGGCTGTGACCGTGTGGCCCTCCTTGGCCTTGCCCTTGTTGTCCCACCTGACGGTCTCGCCGGCGTTGATCGTGACCGTCTTCGGGCTGAAGAAGTAGTCCTGGATCGTGACCGATGCGGCCGGGGTGGCCGACGCCGTCGCGGGTGAGCTCTCACCGTTGCCGGCGGCGAGCAGCTTCGCCGCAGCGGCCGGCTTGACCACCGTGGCGTCGCTGACCGCCACCCTCGCGGCCTCAGCGGAGCCGGCGGAGCTGCCCCTGTCCTTGGCGCCGGAGTCGGCCCTGACCGCCCTCGCGGCCTCGGGAGCCTGGGGAACCGGGGCGGTGACACCGCCGGCGGGATCGGCCGCAGGCGCGGCGGCGAGGATCGCCGACGGGGTGATCAGCGAGGCGGCGATCACCGTGGCTGCAGCGAGAAGCCGGAATCTCCTCATCCCATGATCGTAGGCGCCTGCGGCCCGGGATGTCCAGAATCGCCGCGTTCGGCAAGGCCTCAGCCGAGTGGGCTCAGGCCAGGAGGGGCCTCGGCCCGGGCCCGCTCCGCAGCCTCGACCCGCTTGCGCTGGGTGCGGATCTCGCTGAGGATGCGCTCGAGGCGCGGCTCCCGCGTGGTGTCGACGTGGCTCATCGCCGCTGCGACCGCGGGGTGGACGGCGGCTATGCGGTCGTGCATCGCCTGCGCCACCGCCCGGTAGGTCGGATGACCCTCGCGCCCGGAGCGAAGCTCGATCAGGTGCATCGCCTCGCGGGCGTTGAGGTCGAGGACGTAGCGGATCCGGTAGCCGAGGCAGAGCGCATAGGGCGCGGCCTCGGCCAGGCCGGCGTCGACGAGGCGCTGGTGCTCTGTCCGCGAGACCTCGAGCGCGCGCCGGTAGTCGTCGCCGACTCCCGCTTCGACGACCTCCTCCGGAATGCCTGCGCCCAGGTCCGGGCTCAGCCGCTGCCACTGGCAGGTGAGCATCCGGTGGCGCTGGAGGTCACGGAAGCCGCCGTAGTCGGAGACGATCTCGAAGCGGTAGCGAAGTGCCTCGAAGCCGCGGCCGGGGCGGTGGCGGCGGTTCGCCCTCTCGCCGACCATGGCGGCGAGGAGTTGCGCCCGCTCGGTGCGGTCGAGCACATCGAGGCGGGTGCGGATCTCGCTCTCCGAGGCCGAGGCCGCCTCGAACAGGCATGAGGCGAGCAGGTCCTCCTCGGTTCCGTCGACGTGGACCAGCTCGACCGTGGGCGCACCCTCACCGCCCCCGCGGTGGTCGAGCCCGAGCCGCGAGACCCACCCCTCGGTCGCCTCGCGGCGGGCCTTGAGGAAGGAGACCCACTCGCCACCGCGGTCGGGGCGGTCGACCCGCGAGACGAAGCTCGGCATCACCTTCTGCAGCTCTCCCAGGATCATCCCCCCGAAATCCCGCGCCTCGGGCAGAGGCGAGGCCATCAGCCGCAGCAGCATCTGCTCGTAGGCCTGCCCCGAGGCGTAGATGCCGACGTGGCTCAGGGTCGCCGCCGGCAGCAGGCCGCGCATCAGGTCGAGCGCCTTGGCCCGGATCGAGCTTCGCCAGGGCCCCTCGGGCTCCGAGCCCCGGGGCCACTGCTCCGCCGCCCAGGCCTCGACCCGCTCCAGCGAGGCGGAGTAGACGCCGAAGATCTCGTCCATCGCCTCACCGAAGCTCGGTCCGAGATCGGCGTCGCGGTAGTAGCGGTAGCCGCCGCCGGCGTCATCGGGCATCGGCCGGTCGTAGGGGATGTAGCGGGTCGACTGCTCCAGGTAGGCGGCCAGCCGGCCCCTTTGCAGCACCTTGGTGAGGATGTTGGAGACCCACTCGCAGGCGATGTGAGCGCCCCCCACCTGGGCGATCGAGTCGTCCCCGTAGCCGAGGAAGACCCGTTCATACAGCTTCGCCGCCCGCTCCCCCTCGGCGCCGTCGAAGGGCCGTCCACCGTCGGCCACGTCGGCGGCGAACTCCTCGAGGTAGAGGCGGCGCACACCCCCGGAATAGCGCGAGTAGCGTGCGAACAGCGCCCCCTTGACGGTCTCGGGCAGGTTGACGAGCGCGAACACGGGCCGGTCGAGGTTGGTGAAATGGGGGGCGAGGAGGGCTCTCTCCTCGTCGCTGAAGGCCTCGACCGGGTAGCGCACCGGGGGATCGTAGCCAGCGTCGACGACGCGCATCGGCGGCTGCTGGAAGACTGGCCGCAGCGTGGTGGACGAGGCAAGAGAATCGGAGGGCCCCCCGGACCTCCTGCTGCGGCTGTTCGGCGAGGACGATGACAGGGTCGTTCGCGGTGGGCGGGTCGCGGCCGTGGCGTTCATCGCCAGCGGTCTCGCGGCGATCCCGGCCAACTTCCTGATCGAGCCCTCCAATCAGCTCGTCTACCTGATGCCGCTGTTCGCCCTGATCCCCGGGGTCGTCTGCCTGCTGGTCCCCTGGAATCGAGTGCAGATGAGTGCCCTTCACGTGATCTCCGTGCTGGCGATCGCGGTCATCTCCCTCGCGACGGCCGTCGCCTCGCCGGCCTACGCGATCTACTACGTCTATCTCGTCCTCTTCGCGGCTCTGGTGGTCGCCGATTTCCGCGCCGCGTTCCGCTACTGGATCCTGATCACGATCGGCCTCCTCGTCCCGGTTGTGGTCGGCTCCTTCACGGGTCGCCAGGCCCTGGTCGTCGCGGTCCTTACGGCGCCCACCCTGCTGCTCCTGACGGTCATCGCCGCCCACATGAGCGCGGTTCTCGAGGCTCGCAGCGAAGCGCTGCGGGCTCTAGCGGGCGAGGACGAGCTGACCGGCGTCGGCAACTACCGGTCCTTTCACCAGCGCCTCGAGGCCGAGATCGCTCAGCACTCGCGCAGCGGGCGCGAGTTCGCCCTGATCCTGCTTGACCTCGACTCCTTCAAGGTCGTCAACGACCGCTTCGGGCATCTGGCCGGCGATCAGGTGCTCGCCGAAGTCGGCAAGAGCCTGCGCGAGGGCGTCCGCGGCGGCGACTCGGTCTTCCGCCAGGGCGGAGACGAGTTCTCCGTGATCGCGCCGGAGTCCGGCCTCGCCGAGGCCGAGGAGGTGGCCGCGCGGCTCCTGATCCGCCTGCGCGAGTGTGGCGTCCGCGACCTCCCGGTGACGGCCACGGCCGGGATTGCGGTCTATCCGGTCGACGGCGAGACCGTCGATGACCTGCTCGGCTCCGCCGACGTCCGCCTGCTCGGCACCAAGCACCAGGCCCGGGAGGCGTTCGGCCCGCCCCCCGTGCCGCCCGACGAGCTCTAGACGGCGGCCGGGGGAGGAGCCGCCATCAGCTCGACCCGGTGGCCGGCGGGAGCGATCGCGAACGCCCGCCGCTCGCCCCAGAGCTGGCGGGACTCCTCGATCTCGAAGCCGGCCTCGGCGACGCGGTCGAAGGTCGCCTGGAAATCGGGGGCGACGACGGCGACGTGGCCCAGCACGGGAATCGTTGCGGAGTCGGTGTGGATCAGGTGGATCTGGGTGCCGGACCGCTCGACCCAGGTGACGTAGCCGGCGAGCGCCTCCGGGGGCTCCACCTGATCGAAGCCGAGCAGCGACCAGAACTCCACGCTGGCCTCGGCCTCGGCCTCCGGGATCTCGATCGAGACATGCTGGAGCACGCCCGAGACCCTTGCACGCCGCCGCCGTCAGCGCACTCCGATGTGGCACGCTTGAGGTGCGCCAATGGACCCGTTGAACGTGACCGACCGCCTCTGGCCCGTCCTCCGCTACGCGATGGGCCTGCACGCGACCGTCTACCGGGCCACCGGCGGTCGTGTCGGGCACCGGTTTCCGGGGGCCCCGCCGACACTGCTGCTCGACCATGTCGGAGCCCGCAGCGGCGCCCACCGGACGACGCCGCTGACCTACTTCCGCGACGGTGAGGACGTGGTCATCATCGCCTCCAAGGGGGGCCACCCGAAGAACCCCGCCTGGTTTCACAACCTGCGTGCGCACCCCGACACGTCGATCCAGGTCGGCGCCGAGCAGCGGCCGGTGCATGCCCGGGTGGCCAGTGCCGACGAGCGCAAGCGCCTATGGCCGAAGGCAGTCGCGACCTACGGGGGCTACCGCGACTACCAGGAGCGAACCGACCGCGAGATCCCTCTGGTCATCCTCGAGCCTCGGCCCCGGGGCGGCCAGGCCTAGAGGAAGGGGGCAATCGAGGCGCCGGCGTGCTCGGCGAAGCGGACCAGCGGCTCGGGGATGATCCCGAAGACGACGACCCCCGCCGCTGCCAGCAGGGCCGGGGCGAGGAGGTAGGCGCGCGTCCCCGCGTCCGGGTCGATCGGGTCGGCCTCTGGTGAGGCGCCGGCGATCGCCGGGACCGCAGCGGCCGGCTCCACCGGCTCCTGCGAGGGTCGCGCCCAGACCGCGGCGACGACCCGCAGGTAGTAGACGAGCGAGATCATCGTCCCGACGGCGATGAAGACCGCGAGCCAGGTGAAATCGCCGCTGACCAGGGCCTCGATCAGGTAGAGCTTTCCGATGAAGCCCGCGGTCGCCGGAAGTCCAGCGAGGCCGAGCATCGAGATCGTCAGGGGCCACGCCAGCAGCGGGCGCTCGGCGGCGAGGCCCTCGACCGAGGCGATCTCGTCGCCGTCGCTGGTCTCGCGCTCGCGGGCGATGATCACGGCGAAGGCGGCGAGATTCATCAGCGTGTAGACGGCGAGGTAGAAGACGAGAGCGTTGACCCCCTCCTCGGAGGCGACGACGAGGCCGCCGAGCATGTACCCGGCCTGGGCTACACCGGAGTAGCCGAGCATTCGCTTCAGCGATGTCTGCGCGATCGCGCCGACGTTGCCGACGACGATCGAGATCGCCGCCAGCACGGCGAGGGCGATGTCCCAGTCACCGGAGGACGGTGCCAGGGCGACGTCGAAGAAGCGGATGAAGACGGCGAAGGCCGCCGCCTTCGTCGCCACCGCCATGAATGCGGTGACCGGGGTCGGCGCCCCCTGGTAGACGTCGGGGGTCCACTGGTGGAAGGGGGCGATCGAGGTCTTGAAGGCGAGGCCGACCGCCGTCAGCGCGATCCCGACCCCTATCAGTGGATCGCCGAGGACGCCCTCCCTCCCGATCCCCGCGGCGATCCCGGTGAAGTCGACCGCGCCGGAGCCGCCGTAGACGAAGGCCATCCCGTAGAGCAGCGTCGCCGAGCCGAGCGAGCCGATGATCAGGTACTTGAGCCCCGACTCCAGCGACCCGGCCCGGCGCAGGTTGGTCGCGCAGAGGACGTAGAGCGGAATCGAGAGCGTCTCGATGGCGACGAAGAAGGTGATCAGGTTCTGTGCCTGGGATAGCAGGACCATCCCCAGCACGGAGCCGAGCAGGAGCGCGTGGTACTCGCCCGAGCCGGCGTGATCGACAGCCGGTTCACGGACCGAGAGCAGGACCGTGATCGCGGCCGCGAGGATGCAGATCAGCGAGATCGAGATCGCCAGGTCGTCGAGGCGAAGCGCTCCGGAGACGAGGTCCTGGGGGTCGTTCCACTGCCAGATCAGCAAGCCGGCCGTCGCCGCCAGCGCCATCAGCGTCAGCTCCGGCGCGATCCTCCGCAGCATGTCGAAGACCGCGGCCGCGAGGACGATGACGATGCCCGCGGTCAGGGCGATCACCGGCGAGAGGCCGGCGTAGTCGATGTGGGGGGCGTTGAAGGCGGCGATCATCTCCGGCTCACCTGAGCAGTGGTCGTGATCTCGGGAGTCGGCTGGCCCCCGCTCGCCGCCGCGACCGCCGCGGCGCTCGACTTCTCGCTGCGGCTGAGGATCAGGTTCGGGTAGAGCGCCAGCCCGAGGATGCAGAGAACGAGTGGCACCATCACCAGCCCGTCGAGTCGCGAGATCTCTCGCGACTCGACCCCGTCGGGCCGGCGGTTGTGCATCGTCCGCTGGTAGAGGCGAAGCGCGTAGTAGGCGGCCATGGCGACGCCGGAGATGGCGACGATCGCGTAGACGATCTTCGCTTGGAAGAGGCCGTTGAGGATGTAGAACTCGCCGATGAAGTTGGCCGAGCCGGGCATCGCCAGGGTCGCCAGGGTGACGATCAGGAAGAGGACCGCGAGGACCGGCGCGCGGGTCGCCATCCCTCCCATCTTCGTCAGGTCCTCGGTGCCGCTGCGCTCGGCGAGGATCGCGATGATGATGATCAGCGGCGCCACGACGAGGCCGTGGTTGACCATCTGCAGAATCGCCCCATCGGCGCCGTCGGGGCGCAGGGCAAAGATGCCGAGGGTGATGAAGCCGAGCTGGGCGATCGATGAGAAGCCGGCGACCAGACGAACGTTGTCCTGGGTGAAGGCCATCACCGAGCCGTAGAGGACCGAGGCGACGGCGATCACCAGGATCACCTCCTGGAACTGGATCGTCGCCGCCGGGAACAGCGGAAGCACGATCTTCAGGAACCCGTAGGCGGCGACCTTCGAGAGCACCGCCGCGAAGACGATCAGCGCCGGCAGCGGCGCCGCGCGGTAGGCGTCGGGCATCCAGCCGTGGACGAGGAAGGCCGGCATCTTGATCAGGAAGGCGGCGGCGAAGAACCAGAAGATC
Organism: uncultured Actinomycetes bacterium; assembly: GCA_963781345.1. Classification (GTDB taxonomy): domain Bacteria; phylum Actinomycetota; class Thermoleophilia; order Solirubrobacterales; family 70-9; genus JBBRHQ01. The sequence goes on along the minus strand of CAWAFQ010000013.1, from coordinate 67,863 downwards.
CAGCGCTGGCTGCCGTCGCTGAGCGGGTGCTGCTGAAGCTGGGCGATCGAGAAGGTGATGTGGCCGCCGTCGGCGGAGATGATCGCCGTCGCGATCGCCGCCACCAGCATCAGCAGCGAGCCGACGAGGGTGAAGACGATCATCTTCAGCGTCGCCGACCAGGCGCTCGGGCCACCCTCGCGGTCGGTCCCCCAGGCGCCGAAGAGGAAGTAGAACGGGACCAGCATCAGGTCGAAGAAGAGGACGAAGAGCAGCAGGTCCTGGGAGAGGAAGGCGCCGAGGATCGCCGTCTGCGCCAGCAGCATGAGGAAGAAGAACATCTGCGGGCGCTCCTGCTCGCGCATCGCCGCGAACGCGGTCCCGCCGACCCACACGACCGAGGTCAGGAGGACGAGGAAGAGGTTGAGGCCGTCGATCCCGAGGCTGTAGTCGACGCCGAGGCCCGAGATCCAGGTGATGTCGATCGCGTGCTGCAGACCCGAGGCGCCGGAGTCGAAGTCGGCGACGAGGGCGATCGAGAGGCCGAGGGTGGCGAGGGTGCCTACGACCGCCCACCAGCCGACCGCCCTCTTCGGAAGGAAGAACCCGACGACCCCGAAGGCGAACGGCGTCCAGAGCAGGAAGCTCAGCATCAGCTGCTCACGATCAGGAAGTAGAGGCCGAGGGCGGCGAAGCCGCCGACGAGGAGCAGTGCGTAGCTGCGCACGAACCCGGACTGGGCGCCGCGGACGGCTCCGCCGGCGCCGCGGACCAGCTCGGTGGTGCCGTTGACGATGCCGTCGACGACGACCCGCTCGAAGGTGCGGTTGGCGAAGCGCCCGACCGCAAGCGACGGGCGGACGATGAGAATGTCGATCGCCTCGTCGAAGTACCACTTGTTGACGAAGAGCTCATACAGGGGCCGCAGCCGCTTCTGCAGGGCCGCCGGCGTTGAGGGATGGGCGACGTAGCAGTAGTGGGCGATGTAGATCCCGAGGAGGGAGATCACGGCGCCGACGCCGAGGCCCTCCCAGGAGGCCAGCACCGAGGGCTCGATCGCCACCAGCGGCGAGTCGGCGAAGACCGGGTCGAGGAAGCTGGTGATCAGTTGGTCGACCCCCGGGACCTGGACGAGGCCGGCGAACAGCGCCCCAAACCCCAGGACCGCCATCGCCACCCGCATCGAGGCCGACTGCTCGGCGATGTGGTGCGTCTCGCCGGGGAAGCCGACGTCGGTGTCCTCGAGCTCGCCCGTCGCCGGGTTGCGCGGCTCCTCGTGGGCGACGTGGCCGGTGTCGATCAGCTCCTGCGCCTCCTTGCACGGCGTTCCCGGGAGAACCCTGAAGATCAGGCGGAAGGTGTAGACGGCGGTCAGAAGCGCTCCGATGTAGCCGCCGATCGTGAAGATCCCGTAGAAGCCGCCGCGGGCCCAGGCGTAGCCGAGAATCTCGTCCTTGGAGAAGAAGCCCGAGGTCAGCGGGAAGGCCGCCAGCGCCAGGCCTCCGACCACGAACATGATCGAGGTAAAGCGCATCGCCTTGCCGAAGCCGCTCATCTCGTCGATGTCCTGGCGGTTGGCCATCGCGGCGATGATCGAGCCGGCGGCCATGAACAGAAGCGCCTTGAAGAAGGCGTGGGTCATCAGGTGGAACATCCCGGCGCTGAAGGCGCCGATCGAGACGCCGACGACCATGTAGCCGATCTGGCTCATCGTCGAGTAGGCGATCGCCCGCTTCAGGTCGGTCATCACCAGCGCGATCGTGCCCGCGACCAGCAGTGTCGCCAGGCCGACGAAGGCGGAGATGTCGGCGGCGGTCGGGGCGAGGCCGAAGAGGACGTGGGTGCGGGCGATCAGGTAGACGCCGGCGGTGACCATGGTCGCCGCGTGGATCAGGGAGGAGACCGGCGTCGGGCCCTCCATCGCGTCAGGGAGCCAGGTGTGGAGGGGAAGCTGCGCAGACTTGGCAAAGGCGCCGACCAGCAGCAGCAGGCAGATCGCGACCACGGTCCACTCGTTCGTGCTGAAGACGTCTGGCGCCTTGGCGAAGACGGTCCCGTAGTCGAATGAGCCGATCTCGCGGAAGATCAGGAAGGCGGCAAGGGTGAGGCCGATGTCGCCGACGACGTTGATCACGAACGCCTTCATCCCGGCGCCGGTCGCGGTCGTCGCGCCGGTACCAGAAGCTGATCAGCGCGTAGGAGGCGAAGCCGACGAAGGCCCAGCCGACGATCAGGAGGACGAAGTTGCCGGCGAGGACCAGCAGCAGCATCGAGAAGACGAAGAAGTTGAGGTAGCTGAAGAAGCGGTGATAGCCGCGGTCGGACTGCATGTAGCCGAACGAGTAGAGGTGGATCAGGGTCGAGACCCCGGTCACCACGAGGATCATGAACATCGAGAGCGGGTCGACCAGGATCCCGAGCTTGATGTCGAGGCCTGCGGCGTTGGCGTAGTCCCACAGCGACGACGTGTAGCTGCGCGCCTCGGCCGGGTCGCCGAGCATCGTCGCCAGGGCGGCGACGGCGCAGGCGAACGCGAGCCCGATCGATGCCGTGCCGATGATCCCGGCGACGCGGGCGGGGAAGGCCCGGAACCCGAGGCCGGTGACGATCGACCCCGCGAGCGGGAATGCGAGCACGAGCCAGGCCCAGGCGGTGACGCTCATCCCTTCAGCCCTCTGAGCTCATCCACGTTCAGCGGCAGGCGGCGGCGGAAGATGGCGACGATCAGCCCGAGGCCGACGACCACCTCGCAGGCGGCGACGACCATCACGATCAGCGCGAACACCTGCCCCGACTCGTTGCCGGTCATGCGGCTGAAGGCGACCAGGGCCAGGTTGCCGGCGTTGAGCATCAGCTCGAGGCAGAGCAGGATGACCAGCGGGCTGCGGCGGATCAGGACGCCGCCGGCGCCGATTGCGAAGAGGAGGGCGGAGAGGACGATGTACCACTCGACGGGCATCAGTGGTTCGTTCCTCCACTGGTGCCGGGATGGGGGGGCGCCGGGGGAACTGCCCCGGACGCGACGCCGCGAGGCAGGGCCCCTGCGCCGGGGGCACCGGGGCGCCCCCCGGCGGGCGCGACGCCGCGGTCAGCCGCGGCGGTGATCCCCGTGCCGGTCGGCGCGGCGCGCTGAGTGCCCGGCGGGGGGACCCCGGCGCCCCCGGCGTCGCCGCCGTCCTCCGCGGAGCCTCTGCGGGCGGCGAGGACCACGGCGCCGACGGCCGCTATCAGCAGCAGGAGGGATGCTGCTTCGAAGGGGATCAGGTAGCGCTCCAGCATCAGGGTGCCTATTCGGGAGGGGGCGCCGAAGCCGTCGGCCACTTGGGGGCCGTCTGTGCCGAGGGCCTTCAGGGAGGAGCCGAGGACGGCGATCGAGAGCTCGATGAAGAGCGCCGCTCCCAGCAGCGGCGCCAGCAGGCGCTGCCCCGGAATCGGCTCCCAGACCGGCTCCTCGATGCCGCCGACGTAGGCGGCGACGAAGACGTAGAGCACCATCACGGCGCCGGCGTAGACGACCACCTGGGCGGCGGCGACGAACTCCGAGTGCAGCAGCAGGAAGAGGACCGCGAGCGAGATCAGGTGGACGATCAGCGCGAGCACGCTGTAGAAGGGGTTGCGCAGGCCGACCACCGCGATCGCTCCGCCCAGCGCCCCGATCGCCGCCCCGAAGAAGACGACCTCCTCCACTACTCGCCCTCCTTGCGAAGCGGAGTGCGCTCGATCGGCTCGGCGAGCAGCATCTCCTTGGTGAAGATCAGGTCGCCTCGGTCGTAGTCGGACATCTCGTAGTCGTGACCCATGGTGATCGCGTCGAAGGGACAGGCGATCTCGCAGTAGCCGCAGAAGATGCAGCGCGAGAGGTTGATCTCATAGACCGCGGCATAGCGCTCTCCGGCGGAGACGCGATCGGAGGGATCGTTCTCGGCGGCGACGACGCGGATGCAGTCGGCGGGGCAGGCGGCGGCGCAGAGCGAGCAGCCGACGCATTTCTCGAGCCCGGTGTCCTCGAAGCGGTGCAGCTTGTGGCGGCCACGGAAGCGCGGATACACCGGCGTCTTCTCCTCCGGGTACTGGATCGTCAGCGGCCCCTCTATCAGGCGCCCGAGCGTCGTCTTCAACCCCCGCAGCGTCTCGCCGAAGGCGCGGTAGGCGCCGCCGGGCCCGCCCGGCTCCGGGCCGCGCTGAACCTCGATCACGCTCTCGTCGCGCAGGTAGGGAAACTCGCTCATGCGACCACCACCAGCACCGCCGTCACCAGCACGTTCAGCGTCGCCAGTGGCAGCAGCACCTTCCAGCCGAGCCGCATCAGCTGGTCGTAGCGAAGCCGCGGCAGTGTCGCCCTGATCCAGATGAAGAGGAGGACCAGGGTCATCATCTTCGCCAGCATCCAGATCGGGTCGAGCCAGGAGGGCCCCGGGCCCATCCAGCCGCCGAGGAACATCGCCGCGGCGATTCCGGAGACGACCATGATCTCGAGGTACTCGACCAGCAGGAACGACCCGAACCGCATCCCGCCGTACTCGGTCATGAATCCCTGCACCAGCTCTGCGTCGGCCTCGGGCAGGTCGAACGGGGCGCGGTTGGTCTCGGCGAAGCCGGCGATCATGAAGATGACGAAGCCGAGGATCTGGGGCAGGATGTACCAGAGCTGGCCCTGGGCCTTGACGATGTCGACCAGCGAGAGCGAGCCGGCCATCATGATCACGCCGAGCAGCGAGAGCCCCATCGCGACCTCGTAGGAGATCAGCTGCGCGGCCGAGCGCATCGCTCCGAGGAAGCTGTACTTCGACCCCGAGGCCCAGCCGCCGAGCAGCATCCCGTAGAAGGCGATCGAGCCGACCGCGAAGAAGTAGAGGATCCCGATCGAGACGTCGATCCCGTAGAGGCCGACGTCGCCCTGGATGTCGCCGAAGGGCAGGATCGCGATCGCGAGGACCCCGGAGAGGATCGGCAGCAGCGGCCCCAGCACGAACAGCACCGGGATCGCGCCCTCGGGGCGGAAGGCCTGCTTGCCGAGCAGCTTGCCGACGTCGGCAAGCGGCTGGAAGAGCCCGTAGGGGCCGACCCGGTTGGGGCCATAGCGGTGCTGGAAGCGCCCGATCAGCTTGCGTTCGAGGACCGTGAGCAGCGGCAGGATCGCGAAGAACACCGCAAAGATCACCAGCGGCTTGACGACAAGCACCAGGGTCGTCTCGGTGAAGCCGGTGTCGGCGAGCGGCGCAGTCATCCTGCCTCCGGCGATCCGCTCTGTGCCTTCGCGATCTCCACTATCGCCGGAGCCCCGTCCAGCAGCGCATTCGCGTTGCCCTCCGCCGTCCCCTCGATCAGAAAGCAGGCCCCCTCCGCCATCCGCTCCCGGATCGCGACCCGCGCCGCGACCCTCGTCCCATTGCTGCCGACGAGGACCTCATCGCCATTGCTGAGGCCGAGACGCTCCGCATCCCCCGGAGACACCTCGACCCGCTGCCTCGGCTCGAGGAACCGCAGCGCGGAATTCAGCTCCGTCACAGGCCCCGCCCATAGATCTCTGTACGTCCCGAGTCTGAGCGTCCCGCCAGGCGTGTCCGTTGGCGAGGCCGGGGGCCCCTCGAGGGAAGACTGTGCTTTTCGAGAGGGGCCCCCGGCCTCGCCCTCGGCAGATGTCCGAGCCGGGTCGTCGAGGTCGGGAACCTCCCGAGGCCCGGCTGCGGGGAGCGCCCCGGGCGCCTGATCCCGCTCCTGCCAGCGAACTCCGCGCCCGCCGATCTCGCCGTCGGTGATCCCCGCGTAGAACGGCACCGCCTCGACCACCGCGGCAAGGGCCTCCGGGGCCGACTCGATCCCCGTCTCGTGTCCAAGCGCCGCCGAGACCTCGGCCAGAACCTGCCACGCCGGCCGCACGTCGCCCGGCCGCGAGGCGCTGGGACGAACCCGCTGCAGGCGCCCGTCCGGGTGGGTCACCGTGCCGTCCTTCTCGGCGTGGCTCTCGAGCGGGAAGACGACGTCGGCCTGGGCGCTGGTCTCGTCGTCGAACATCGAGAAGGCGACAACGTGGTTCGCGTTGGTCAGGGCTCGATTCCATCCGGCGGTGTCGGCGAAGTCGCGAAGCGGGTCGACGCCGAAGAGGACCACCGCCTCGATCTCACCCGACTCGAGGGCGGCGCGGACCGCCTCCGAGCCCATCCCGGGCGCGGTCTCCACCAGCCCCGGCCCCGCGTCCGGCAGGCAGCCGGCCTCGCGCAGGCCGCGGGCGTTGGCGACGTCTGGGATCTCGAGCAGCCCCGATGGCTCCTTGCCGCGCATGCCGAGCCCCTCGGCGAGGCCGAGCAGGCCTTCGACGGCCGCCGAGCCGGAGGCTCCGCGGCCGATCCGCTCACCCCAGACGACGACGATGTCCTCGGCCCCGGCTAGCACGGCGGCGATCTCGCCGGCGTCGCTCGGACCGGCGCCATCGGTGGCCATGGCGCCGTCCAGCTCGGCGATGAACGCGGCGGCCTCGCCCGGCGCGTAGCGGGCGACGGCCGCGGCGCCGCCGTCGAGCGCGGTCGGGCGCTCGGTCGCAACCGCCAGCCGGGTGCCGTTGCGGCGGACGGCCTTGCGGATGCGCAGATCGAGGATCGGCGAGGTGTGCAGGGGGTCGGTCCCGATCACCAGCACCGCATCGGCATGGTCGATGTCGCTGACCCGGGCGGAGATCGCCGGGTCGGCCAGCTCGACCAGCTGCGCGCGCCCGGGGCCGGCGGCGGCGCGAGAGTCCACGTGTGCCGAGCCGAGCGCCTCGCGCAGGATGCGCTGCACCAGGTAGCCCTCCTCGTTCGACGCGTCGCCGACGATCGCCGCGGTCCTGGCGCCGGCTGCGCGCAATCCGGAAGCGGCGCTCTCGATCGCCTGTGGCCAGTTGGCCTCGCCGGCATTGCCGCCCGAGCGCACCGACGGCCGCGTGATCCGGGCCTCGTCACCCAGCATCTCGAAGCCGTAGCGGCCCCTGTCACAGAGCCAGCCGTCGTCGACCTCGGGGTTGTCGCGGGCGAGGACCCGCTTCACCTTCTCGTCGCGGATCGTGAAGCTGACGTTGCACTGGCTCGGGCAGAGGGTGCAGACCGAGCCCGCCTGCTCGATATCCCAGGGCCGAGCGCGGAAGCGGTAGGTGTAGGAGGTCAGCGCACCGACCGGGCAGAGCTCGGTGATGTTGCCGTGGAAGGGTGCGACGTAGGGCCGCTCATCGAAGGTGCCGACGTAGGAGGAGTTGCCGCGCTCGAGCAGCTGCAGCTGGGAGTCCTCGGCGACCTCCTGGCTGAAGCGCACGCAGCGGTAGCAGAGGATGCAGCGCTCCCGGTCTATGCCGACCAGCGGCGAGAGCGGGATTGGCTTCTCGAAATGGCGCTTGGGCTCGGTGAAGCGGCTGCGGCCGGCCCCCCAGCCCATCGAGATGTCCTGCAGCGGGCACTCGCCCCCCTTGTCGCAGACCGGGCAGTCGAGGGGGTGGTTGACGAGGAGGAACTCGACGACGGCGTTCTGGGCCTCCTTCACCTGCTCGTTCTGGGTGTAGACGACCATCCCGTCGCGGACCGGCGTCGAGCAGGCGGTCTGCAGCTTCGGCATCCCCTCGATCTCGACCATGCACATGCGGCAGGCGCCGACCGGCTCGCCGAGCTTGGGCTCGTAACAGAAGACAGGGATCTCGACGTCGCCCTGCTTGGCGGCGTCGACCAGCATCTCGCCCTCGATCGCCTCGACCTCGCGCCCGTCGATGATCAGGGTGATCCCGCGTGCCGGCTTCCTCATCCCGCAACCCCCGAGGTGGTGCGGCCCGCCGCCCCCGGACGCGGAGCGGAGGAGGCGGCCATTGTCTCCTCGAACTCGGGGCGGAACTTGCGGACCATGGCGCCGACCGGCATCGCCATCGAGTCGCCGAGGACGCAGAGGCAGTGGCCGATGATGTTCTCCTGGACCGAGGAGATGATGTCGAGGTCGATCGGCGTCGCCTCGCCCCGTACGAGCCGTTCGAGCATCTTCACCGTCCAGTTCGTGCCCTCGCGGCAGGGGGTGCACTTGCCGCAAGACTCGTGCTGGTAGAAGCGGGCCGTGCGCAGGGCCATGTGCGGGATCGAGACGCGGTCGTCGGCGACGATGATCGAGCCCGAACCGAGCATCGAGCCGGCCTCTGCCATCGCCTCGAAGCTGTACGGGAGGTCGAGGTCCTCGGCGGTCAGCACCGGGGAGGAGGAACCGCCGGGGTAGAAGGCCTTCACCGCGTGCCCCTCCTCGGGCCCACCGGCCAGCCCGAAGATGATCTCGCGGGTGGGCATGCCGAGCTCGATCTCGTAGTTGCCGGGGCGCCGCACGCAACCGGAGACCGAGACGACCTTGGTTCCCGGGGACTGCTCGGTGCCGAAGCCCTTGAACCACTCGGCGCCGTTGGCGACGACGTGGGGGACGTTGGAGAGGGTCTCGACGTTGTTGATCAGGGTCGGGCCCCCGTAGAGGCCCTCGACCGCGGGGAACGGGGGCTTCAGCCGCGGGTTGCCGCGCTTGCCCTCGAGGGCGTCGAGCAGCGCCGTCTCCTCGCCGCAGATGTAGGCCCCGGCGCCACGGTGGACGACAAGCTCGAGGTCGTGGTGGGATCCGAGAATGTCGGTGCCGAGGTAGCCGGCCTCATAGGCCTCGGCCACGGCGGCGTCGAGGATGTCGCCCTGGAGGTCGTACTCGCCGCGGATGAAGATGAAGGCGTGCCCGACGTCAGCCGCCAGCGCCGCGATCGCAATTCCCTCGATCAGCTGGTGAGGATTGCGCTGCATCAGCTCGCGGTCCTTGAACGCCCCGGGCTCCGACTCGTCGGCGTTGCAGCAGAGGTACTTCTGCATCTGGCCGCGTGGCAGGAAGGAGGCCTTCTTGCCCATCGAGAATCCGGCCCCGCCGCGACCCCGCAGGCCCGACTCCTCGAGCTCCTTGACGATCTCGTCCGGCTCGAGCTCGCGGTAGGCCATCTCCATCGCGCTGTACCCGCCGAGGCGCCTGTAGACCTCGATCGTGTTCAGCCCCGGCTGTTGCGCGTGGCGCAACAGCATGCGGGTTTCACCGGCAGGTTCCGCCCGCGTGCTCTGCTCTTGCTCGCCCGGACCCATGATCACCGGCTGCCTTCCTCGCTCGCTTCCGCGTCCGCCGCGGGTGGGCGGCGGGCGACCCGGGGATCGGGTTCTCCCTCAGGACCTCCAGCCAGCGGCCGCTTCTCCAGCGCTCTCTCGGGCAGGACCTCGGCGCCGGAGCGCAGCTGCTCGATCGCGGTTGCCGCCTCGGCCGTCTCCAGCGGGCCGAAGTAGCGCTCGTTGATCGAGGCCATCGGCGCCAGGTCGCAGGCGCCGAGACACTCGAAGCCGGAGATGTAGACCTCGCCGTCGGCGGAGACCGAGCCGCCGTGGCCGGCCTCGGTGGCATCGCAGCCGCCGGCTTCACAGAAGGCCTCGAGCAGCTGGTCGCCGCCGCGCATCCAGCAGGAGATGTTGGTGCAGACGAGGACCCGCTGGGTCCCGGCGGGCTTCGTGTGGAGAAGGTCGTAGAAGCTGGCGACTGACTCGAGGTAGGCGGGGGTGACCCGCATCACCGCGGCGGCCTGGCGGATGCCCTCCGGCGTGCACCAGCCGTAGAGGCGCTGCACCGCCCACAGCGCCGGGATCGATGCCGAGCGGCGGTCGGGGTAGCGCGCCATCAGCTCCTCTACGCGCTCGCGCAGCTGCGGCGGGCAGTCGACCTCGTGCAGCTCGGGGATCCGCTCGGCCTCGCGGCCGGGGAAGCGGCCGTCGACGAGCGCCGCGTCGAGGGGCAGGCCGGGAGTGCCGTCAGGGCGCATCGGCGCCTCGGGCCCGCGGCCGGGACCGCCGGCGTCCGGGGCGACGTCCTCGGAGCCGACGCCCGGGGTCGCGAGGTCGCGGAACTTCGGCTCGCTCATCGGTCGATCCCCCCGAGGATCGGGTCGAGCATCGCCAGGTTGGTGATTAGGTCGGCGACGTAGCCGCCGACGGCCATGTCGCGCAGTGCCTGCAGGTTGACGAAGGACGGGTCGCGGAAGTGGACGCGGGCCGGCTTCGCCGAGCCGTCGGCGAGCAGGTAGCAGCCGAGCTCCCCGCGTGGGGACTCGATCGCCCGGTAGACCTCCCCCGGTGGCACCCGGTAGCCCTCGGTGACGAGCTTGAAGTGGTGGATCAGCGCCTCCATCGAGGTCGAGAGCTCCGAGCGTGGCGGCAGCACGTACTTGCGGTCGTCGGCGATGTGGGGCCCCTCCGGCAGCCCGTCTAGGGCCTGCTCGATGATCTTCACCGACTCCCGCATCTCGGCCATCCGCACCCGGAAGCGGTCGTAGCAGTCGCCGACGGTGCCGACCGGGATCCCGAACTCGAAGTCGGGGTAGGCGAGGTAATCGAAGACCTTTCGCAGGTCCCAGGGCTCCCCGGTGGCGCGCAGCAGCGGCCCGGTCACACCGAGCTCGAGCAGGCGCTCGCGTGAGACGGTGCCGACCCCCTTGGTCCGTTGCAGGAAGATCTCGTTGCGGTTGAGCAGCGCCTCGTACTGGTCGACGCGGGTCGGCATCTCGGCCAGGAACTCGCGCAGCTTTCGCTCGAAGCCGAGGGGGATGTCCTCGATCACGCCGCCGACCTGGAAGTAGCGAGTGTGCATCCGCTGCCCGGTCGACATCTCGAACAGATCGAGGATCGTGTCGCGCTCGCGAAACGCGTACCACAGCATCGAGATCGCGCCGACGTCGAGGGCGCTGGTGCCGAGCCAGACGAGATGCGAGTGAAGCCGGTTGAGCTCCATGTGGATCACCCGCAGGTACTTGGCGCGATCGGGGATCTCCATCTCGAGCATCAGCTCGACGGCGCCGCAGAAGGCCTCCATGTTGAAGAAGTAGGAGAGGTAGTCCATGCGCTCGACGAAGGGGATCACCTTCCAGTAGGAGTGCGCCTCGCATGACTTCTCGATCCCGGTGTGGACGTATCCGACAACCGGCCGCAGGTCGCGGACGACCTCGCCCTCGAGTTCGACCACCAGACGCAGGACCCCGTGGGTGGCGGGGTGGTGCGGACCCATGTTGATCGTCATCAGCTCGGTCTCGGGCTCGAGCGAGACGCTCGCTCCTGGCACCGAGCGCTCGACCTCGGCCGCCGCCTTCTCGATCGTGCTCACGTCAGCGGGGCTCCCGGCTCGTTGTGGGTGAAGGTCACCGGTTCGCCGCCGACGGGGAAGTCACGGCGCTGGGGCCAGCCGACGTAGTCCTCGGGCATCAGGATCCGTCGCAGGTCGGGGTGGTTGCGGAAGACGATCCCGAAGAAATCGTATACCTCGCGCTCGGGGAAATCGGCGCTGGGGAAGAGCTCGACGCAGCTGTCGATCTGGGGAAGCACGGAGCCGCCCGGGTCCGGCAGGGCGGCGCGGACCCTCACCCGCTCCACCCTGTTGCGGTTCAGTAGCTCGTAGTGGACGCCGAAGCGGGGCTCGGCCGGGAGGTAGTCGGCAGCGTGGAGGCTGGAGAGGAAGGTGTATTCCTGCCCAGGCTCCTCGCGCAGCCAGCGCAGGACGGCGAGGATCTGCTCCGGGTCGGCGATCAGCGCCGCCTGGTCGTGGTCGAAGCTGGTGTCGAGGACCGCGCCGGGGTGGCGGTCGTTGATCTCGCTGCGGATCAGCTCGAGGCCGGGGGCGTCAGGCACCGAGCGTCTCCCTGGCGGCGGCGTAGGCGGCCAGCGCCTCCTCGCTCGGCCGGCTGGCGACGCCTCCGCGCGCCCACTCCTCGGTGCCCTCGGCGTTGTAGCGCTGTCTCCAGCCCGGGTCGGGGCTGCCGAGGATCTTGTGCTGGAGCTTGTTGAAGCCGTACAGCAGCGCCTCCGGGCGCGGCGGGCAGCCGGGGATGTGGACGTCGACCGGCATGAACTTGTCGGCGCCCTGGACGACCGCGTAGTTGGAGAACATTCCGCCGCTCGAGGAGCAGGCTCCCATCGAGATCGCCCACTTCGGCTCCAGCATCTGGTCATAGAGCCGGCGGATGATCGGCGCCATCTTGATCGAGGTGCGGCCCGAGAGGATAATCAGGTCGGCCTGCCGCGGCGAGGCCCGCAACGCCTCGGCCCCGAAGCGGGCGAGATCGGTACGGGCCGAGACCACCGAGATCATCTCCATCGCGCAGCAGGCGAGGCCGAAGGTCATCGGGAAGACGGAGTTTGCCCGCGCCCAGCCCTGGATCTTCTCCAGCGACGTCGTCGCGACCCGGTCCTCGACGTAGGCGTCGAGGTCCTCGGCATCGATAGAGCCACGCAGCATGTCGCGGGCCCGAAGCTGGCGCACCCGCAGCTCCTCGGGGGAGCTCGGCTGCTCCAGAGGCGAGAGCGCGCGGATCTTGCGGCGCTCTACTTCCAATCCAGCGCTCCCTTTCGCCAGACGTAGACGAGGGCGACGAAGAGGAGGGCGACGAAGAGGATCACCTCGCCGAGGACGAAGACGCTGTCGGCGCTCTTCAGGATCACCCCGACGGGGTAGAGGAAGACCACCTCGATGTCGAAGAGGATGAACAGCATCGCCACCAGGTAGAAGCTGACGCCGAAGCGGAATGTCTTCGAGACTTCCGACGGCAGACCACACTCATACGGGTCCGTCTGGCGCTTGATCGCAGCCGTCTGCTTCTTCGGCTGCTTCGCGCCCACCAGGTGGTTGAGCGTCGTGAAGGCACCACCCACGATGAGGCCGAGTGCGCCGAAGACCAGGATCGGTAGGTAGCTACTGAGCAACTCGGGACTGTTATACACCGACTTTGTGGCAACTTGCTACATAGTGATCTTCCGCATCAGGACGGGGACTCCCAACCCAAGCGGGCGGAGCTAGCGAAATGGCCGAGGTTCACCTCGTCGTCGGCGTCTGCGTCCTCGTCCTCAACCTCGCCGCCGGGCTCCTAGGAGGATTCTGCTGGCTCCGTGACCGGCCCTCGGTCTCGTTCTGGTACCTGCTGCGCGCGGCCCAGGTCTCGGTCTTCATCCAGGTCACCCTCGGGGGGCTGCTGGTGATCAGCGGCCACGAGGCGGCGGACGACCTCCACTACCTCTACGGGATGCTGCCGCTGCTCGTCTCGCTGCTCGCCGAGGGCGCCCGCGCCGGGGCGGCGGGGCAGGAACTGGTGGGCGTTGACTTCGAGGCGCTTCCCGAGGATCGCCAGCGGACGATCGCGCTCGCGATCGTCCGCCGCGAGATGGGCATCATGACCGTCAGCTGCGGCGTCATCTTCTTCCTCGCCCTGCGCGCCGCCGGGACCAGCGGGCACTTCTAGAACAACGCCGCCTCCTCTGCTCCGCGAAAGCCCGCATCCAGAGACACCGGCTATCAGCGGGCTTTCGCTCCGCGTCCGGGGGCGGCTTGCCCGGGTGGTGTTACCCCAGGGGGCGGTAGCCACCTTCGTGGAAGATCAGGGGCTCTCCCCCGGGGGCGTCGAGCACCCCGACCTCGCCGGTGACGATCACGTGGTCGCCGCCGGCGATCACGTCGCGAAGCTCGCAGCCGACGAAGGCGATTGTTCCGGCGATCGCGGGAAGCCCGTCACGCTCGCTCCACTCAACCCCCTCCCACTTGTCAGCGACCGGCACCTTCGAGCTGAAGGCGCGGGCCAGCGCCTCCTGGCCGGCGCCAAGAACGTTGACCCCGAAGTGGTTCGCCGCCTGCACCGCGAGCAGGGTCCGGGAACCGCGGTCGAGGCAGGCGAGCATCAGCATCGGATCGATGGAGAGGGAGCAGACCGCGTTGGCGGTCGCTCCCGCGGGTCCGCCGGCGCCTCCGGCGGTGACCACAGTTATCCCTGTCGGGAGCGTGGCCATGGCGGCGCGGAATCGGGCGGGATCGGGTGGGGGCATCGAGATCGGCTCCAGACAATATGATGCCCGCGGCGTGCGTCCAGTCTTGATCACAGCTCTGGTGGCCGCGGCGACCTTCGGGCTCGTTGCCTGCGGTTTCGGCGAGGAGGGGATCTCGGTCTCCAAGGACGACCCGAGCTACAACGGCGCGGTTCTGTTCGCGACCCGTTGCTCGGGCTGTCACACGCTGACCGCGGCCGGGTCACAGGGAACCGGCAACCGTGGCGAGCGGACCCAGGGGCCCAACCTCAACCAGCGGCCGGAAACCTATGAGGACGCGCTGTATGCAATCCGCAACGGCGGCTTCTCGGGGGCGATCATGCCCCAGAACATCGTCGTCGGCGCCGAGGCCGCCGAGGTCGCGCGCTTCGTCGCCAAGTACGCGGGGCAGGATGCGGCGCAACCTCCGAGTCCGGGCGAGCCGAAGCCCTGATGCCCCTCGCCGGCCACAGCCGGCGTGCTTCGAGTCGGCTACCGGCGGAAGGTGGGCCGTGCTCGACCTGAAACTGATCCGCTCCGACCCCGAGGGGGTCAAGGCTGCGCTGGCCCGGCGCGGAGCCGACGACGACGTCGACGAGCTGCTGCGCCTCGACCAACGCCGGCGTCAGCTGCTGCCGGAGATAGAGGGGGGACGCGCCCGGCGAAACGAGGCCTCGGACGCGATTGCCGGGGCGAAGCGCTCGGGCGGCGACGCCGATGAGGCGATCGCGCAGATGCGCGAGCTCTCCGGCCGGATCAAGGAGATGGAGGCCGAGCTGGCGGAGGTCGAGAGCTCGCGCGACCGCCTCGCCGCGACGCTCCCGAACCTCCCGGATCCCGACGCCCCCGACGGGATGACCGAAGAGGACGCTGTCGTCCTGCGCGAGGTGGGCGAGCGGCCCGCATTCGACTTCGAGGTCCGCGACCACCTCGAGATCGGCACCGCCCTCGGGCTGATCGAGATGGAGGCTGCGGCCCGGGTCTCCGGCTCCCGCTTCGCCTACCTGATGGGGGACCTGGTGATGGTCGAGCTGGCGCTGGTGCGCTTCGCGATGGAGCTGCTGCGGGCAGAGGGGCACAGGCCCGTGGTGCCGCCGGCCCTGGTCCGCGAGGAGGCCCTCTTCGGCACCGGATTCCTCCCGGGGGAACGGGAGATGATCTACGAGGTCGAGCGCGACGAGCTCTTCCTCGTCGGCACCTCCGAGGTGCCGCTGGCCGCGCTTCATGGGGAGCAGATCCTCGACCCGGGGGCGCTGCCGCTGCGCTACGCGGGCTTCTCGCCCTGTTTCCGTCGTGAGGCCGGCGCCGCCGGTCGCGACACCCGCGGGATCTTCCGCGTCCACCAGTTCGACAAGGTCGAGATGTTCTCGTTCGTCGAGCCCGGCGAGTCCGCTGCGGAGCACGAGCGCCTGCTTGCGATCGAGGAGCGCATCCTCTCCGACCTCGAGCTTCCCTACCGGGTGGTCAGCGTCGCCGTCGGAGACCTCGGGGCATCGGCGGCAAAGAAGTACGACTGCGAGGCGTGGATTCCCAGCCAGGAGCGCTACCGGGAGCTGACCTCGTGCTCGAACACGACTGATTACCAGGCCCGCAGGCTGCAGTGCCGCTACCGGCCGGCCGAGGGCGAAGCGCCGATCCATCCACACACCCTCAACGGCACCGCCGTCGCCGTCGGACGCACCCTGATCGCCCTGATCGAGAATCGCCAGCAGAGTGACGGGAGCTTCACGCTACCCGACTCTTTGCATTCTTACGGCGCCCCTGAGAGGATCGAAGCTGAATGAACGTGCCCGAAAGAAAGCGAGTCGTTCTCTGCGACGACCACGAGATCGTCCGCGAAGCGATCAAGACCCGTATGGCGGACTCGAACTCAGTCGTGATCGTCGGTGAGGCGGCAGACGGCCGCGAGGTCATCGATGTCGTCTCACGGCTCGAGCCCGACGTCCTCATCATCGATGTCGAGCTTCCCAAGCGCGACGGCATCGAGGCGACCAAGGAGGTGCTGAGGGCACGTCCCCTGACCAAGGTGATCATCTTCACCGCTCACGCCCAGCCCGACCTCTTGGCGCTCGCTCTTCGAGCCGGGGCCTCCGGCTACGTGCTCAAGTCGGCCCCCGCCGAGGACATCGCAAGGGCGGTGGAGGCCGTCACCAGCGGCGGAACCTTCCTCGGCGGTGACTTCGCCGGCGGCAAGGCCTCGGAGGTCGAGAAGCTCCTCGACCTCTCGCCGCGTGAGCGCCAGATCCTCGAGCTCCTGGCCGAGGGCCTGCGGGTGAAGGAGATCGCCGATCAGCTCTCACTCAGCCCGGCGACCGTCCACACCCACGTCCGCAACGCGATCGCCAAGCTCGAGGTCGATACCCGCACCGAGGCGGTCGCGCTCGCGGTGCGGTTCAGCTACCTCGGAGCCGGCGGCAACGTTTAGACAACTGCGCGGCCTCCTCCGCTCCGCGAGAGCCCGCACCCAGAGTCAGAGGAATCAGCGGGCTCTCGCTCCGCGTCCGGGGGCCGCTTGGTGATCGCAGTGCCTACTCGCCTTCGGCGAATTCGAGCGCGCAGCCGTTGATGCAGTAGCGCTGGCCGCTCGGGCCGGGGCCGTCGTCGAAGACGTGGCCGAGGTGGGCGTCGCATTGCCTGCAAACAACCTCGGTGCGGCGCATGAAGAGACTGTTGTCGGGGCGCAGCTCGACGTTCGCGAGGTTGGCGGGCTCGCTGAAGCTCGGCCAGCCGGTGCCCGAGTCGAACTTCGTTCCCGAGGCGAACAGCTCGGCTCCGCAGCACACGCAGCGGTACATCCCGTCCTCTTTGTTATCGACGTAGGGGCCGCTGAACGCGCGCTCGGTCCCCGCCTCGCGGGTCACCTCGTATTGCTCCGGCGTCAGTTCGGCCCGCCACTCCTCGTCGCTCTTTTGGACCTTCGATGTCTTCTGGCTCATTTCGTTCCTTTCTGCTCCGATCTGCAGTCCAGGTTAGACGCCGATCGTTACGGGCCTCTTGCCTAGAACGAACGTCCAGGCCCTCCCGGCAGGCTCGTGTCGGGAGCGCGCTCTGGCGAGAGAACGGGGATGGGACGCCGGTTCACAGCCACCCTGCTGCTCGCGACCGCGATCGCCCTCGCGGTCGCCGGGTCGGCCCAGGCGCTGAAGGTCAGCCGCCTGATCGCCCCGCCCTCGGTTTGCAAGCACCAGCGAGACGTGACCGTCCCCGACGCCGTCCAGGAGCAGGCGATGCGGTGCATGACCAACTTCGCCCGCCGCCACGCCGGCCTCGGGCGCCTCGGCGATCTGCAGCGCCTCGACCGCTCCGCCGGGCACAAGTCGCGCGACATCGTCCGTTGCCACAGCTTCAGCCACTATGCCTGCGGACGCGACTTCACCTACTGGATGCGCCGGGTCGGGTACATCCCCTCCAGCTGCTGGCGCGCCGGTGAGAACATCGCCTGGGGAAGCGGCGGCCTCGGCACGGTCCGCTCGATCTTCAGGGCCTGGATGCACTCCACGGGGCACCGCGAGAACATCCTTGCCAGCGACTACAGCCAGTTCGGCGTCGGCCTCGATGTCGGCCCGCTCGACGGCTACCGTCGCGCCCACGTCTGGGTCCAGCATTTCGGCAAGCACTGCTGAGAGCATCCGCGCCCCCCTAGGATCGCCGCATGGCGGCCGCTCTCTACGAGCCCGACGGCGAGCTCTTCTTCGCCACCGAATCGACCCGGGGCCCCTGGGACCCTGATTCCCAGCACGCCGGCCCGCCGGCGGCGCTGCTCGGGCGCGAGATCGAGAGAGTCGGCAGGGGGGTGGAGGCGGAGGGCCACATCGGGCGGATCACCTTCGAGATCCTGCGCCCGGTTCCGATCACGGCGCTGCGGGTCGCGGCAGAGGTCATCCGCCCAGGCCGCAGGGTCGAGCTGATCGAGGGGACGCTGAGCGACCGCGAGGGCGCCGTGCTGATCCGCGCCCGCGCCTGGCGGCTGCGCGGAGCCCCGGTGCCGGTGGAGGCGCCGCCGGCCGAGCCGCTGCCGGGTCCCGAGGCCGGGGTCGAGAGCGAGTACTTCCCCACCGGGCAGGAGGTCGGCTACCACACCGCGATCGAGTACCGGTTCCTCGAGGGCGGCTTCACCGAGCCGGGGCCGGCGAGGGTCTGGATGCGGATGCGCGAGCCGCTGGTGGCGGGGGAGGAGCCCTCGCAGCTGCAGCGGGTGATCGCCGTCGCCGACTCCGCCAACGGGGTCAGCTCGGCGCTCGACTGGCGTCGCTACCAGTTCGTCAACGTCGACCTCACGGTGCAGCTCGAGCGGCTTCCGCGGGGCGAGTGGGTCTTTCTCGATGCTGTGACGCTTCCCCAGCCGCAGGGGGCCGGCACCGCCGACGCCCTCCTGCTCGACGGTGACGGCCGCTTCGGGCGGGCGATGCAGACGCTGCTGGTCAGCGAGCGCTGAACTCGGCGACCATGGCGCGGCCCCGGTTGGAGATCGCGAGCGCGATCGTGGTCGCCGCCAGCAGCGCGAACCCGGCGGCGAGCAGGAAGGCCCCCTGGTAGCCGGCGAGAGCGGCGGCGGCGCCGGCCAGGGGCGCCCCGAAGCCGACACCGGCGTCGAAGAAGGCGGTGAAGGTCCCCAGCGCCGCCCCGCGCCGGTCCTCCCTGACCCTGGCGACGACGACGAGCGAGAGCGACGGGTAAAGAAGCGAGAAGGCGGCACCCATTGCCAGCGCCCCCGCGATCGCAACCGCCAGACTCTGGGCGACGGCGATCGTCACCAGTCCCACCGACTCGACCAGGGCCGCCCCCAGAGCGCAGCGCGCGGGCCCGAGGCGGTCGGGGAGGTTGCCGCCGATCAGCCTGGTCAGCACGACCATCGCCGCGAAGGCCCCGAACACGGCCGCCCCGTGGCCGATGCCGCGGTCGTCGAGGTGCAGCACGACGAAGGCGGCGACGGTCGCGTACCCGACCGAGGCGAGTGCGAGCGCCGATCCCGGCCGGATCGACTCGGCGGCGATCAGCGGTCGCCGCTCGATCACCTCCGGAGGCAGGAACGGATCGGGCACCCGCTGGGCGATCAGCGCTCCGAGGAGCGGGGCGCCTGCGGCAAAGACCCAGACCATGTCGTAGCCCCCGGCGTGCTGGAGCAGCGAGCCGATCAGCGGCCCGATGCTCAGCCCGGTCCAGACGGCGAGGCCGTAGAGGCCGATCACGCGCCCTCTTCGCCCCGGAGGGGCCAGGTCGACGATCCAGGCCGATCCCGCCGTGAAGACCGTCCCCTCCCCGGCGCCAAGGATGAGGCGCGCAGCGATCAGGCCTCCCACCCCCAGCGGCAACAGGTAGATGAGCCCGGCGAGGGTGGCGAGCAGTGAGCCGAGGACGACGGCGGGGCGGCGACCGCGGGTATCGGCGAAGTGGCCGGCGAGAGGACGGAAGAAGAGACCGGTGACCGCGTAGGAGCCGATCACAACACCGACCACGAGGTCGGTGGAGCCCAGGGGCCCGCGCACGTAGTGGGGCAGGACCGGCAGGACCGCCCCCACTGCGAGCAGGGCGAGCATGGTCGCGGCAAAGATCCCGGCGAACGCCGCGCGCGGCTGCGGGGGGACCATCCGGGCTATGTCTTCGGTGACGACGCCGATACCCTGATTCTGGCGATGCCAGCGAGCGGGAGCGGCGAGAGCGAAGCGGGGACGGGACTCGTCCACTGTTCGGAGTGCGGGGCGGATGTCGCCCCCGGTGACCGATTCTGCCGCGGCTGCGGCGCCGAGCAGCCACCCGCCCCCCTGGCTCCCGGCAGCGACGCGACCGAGCAGATGAGCGACTCCGAGGGCGACTCCGACGGCCTCGAGCCGCCGACCGAGGCATCGACCCGGGTCGAGCCGCCGACCGAGCGCCAACCCCACGCCGAGGAAACCGAGGCGATCGCCGCGCCCTCCCGCGACGCAACGCCTCCCACGAAGCGGGCGGCGGCAGCGCCCTCCCCGACACCACCGCCGCCGTTCGAGCCGCCGCCGAGACCCGAGGCGCAGCCGAGCGGCGGGAGGCGGAAGCTGGTCGCGATCTCGGTCGCGATCGTCCTCGGCCTGATCGCCGGGCTGGTGGCGGTGGTCGCGATCAACGGCCGCGACAACTCTCCGTCGGCGCAGAACACAACGCAGGCGAGCACCGCGCTCGATCCGGTCGAGACGCTGGGGAACCATTTCGACCTGCTCGAGCAGGGACGCTTCGTCAGCGCCGCAGACAATCTCACCCCGGCGCTCCTCGACAGCCTCGGCGGCAAGGTGGTCTGGGTCTCGGAGCGGATCGCCGATCTGATGATCGATGCGCAGCTCAACGCCACCGTCATCGAGCAGTCGGATACGACTGCGACCGTCCGAGTCAACTCGCTTCGGACCCAGTCGCTGAGCAGCGGCTGCACCGACTTCAGCGGCACCTACGGGATGGTCCGCTCCGGCGACGTCTGGCTGATCGACTCCGCCGATCTCGTCAGTACGCCCTGCTGATCGCGGGCGCGGTCCATCTACGGAGCCTCGTCCACCCTTCGCCGCCGGTGTCTCGAGACTGGCGCCAAGGGGGAGAGATCCCAGCGCGCGGCGCTTGAGTGGGGATGATCAGAACCGGCCTGCGCATCTGTGCCCTCGCCGCGATCGCGGCGCTGGGGGCTGCGGGCGCCTCGGCGGGGTCGGCACTGCGGGTCGAGTGCGAGAAGCCGGGGACGCTGCGGCTGGTTCGCTACGAGGACGCTTCGGCCCGCCTCTACTGCGCCGGGCGGGTCCTGGTGCGGATCGGCGTCCCCTACTGAGGTGGGCTTCGCCCCCGAGCTGACTCAGGCGTGGTGGTGAAAGTCCCCGCCGCAGCGGCCCCAGACCCCTCGCCCGGAGCCACGGGCCAGGCGGGCGGCCCGGCGGTAGCGATGGATCCGTCTGAAGGGCCGCTCGAAGACGTAGACCTTGGCCCAGCCGCGGGCGATCTGGGCGCGGCCGAGGTCGCTGCCGCTGCGGCGCGCAAGGACGTAGGCGAGCAGGCGCCCGTAGCGGTCGTAGAGGTCCTGGCTCGGATCGGTGAGAAGGAGCACACCAAGGCCGACCGGCGCCATCCGGCGCATCGACCTCGAGGCGCCGGCCGAGCCGCACTCGCGGCCGCCGTACTTCTCCGGGGTGTCGATCCCGATCAGCCGCACGTCGTAGAAGCGCCGGCGGGCACCGCGAGCGCGGACGCGCACGGTGTCGCCATCGACAACGTGGGTGATCCGGGCTCGGATCCGCTCGCCACGCCCGCCGCCTCCACCTCCGGCCCCCGCCTTGCAGGGGCAGGGAAGCGTCTCGCACGCGGTTCCGTCGCCGTCGGAGTCGAGGTGGTCGGGGTCGCGGCCGGGCCCGCCCCTGGAGACGAAGTACTCCTGGGCGGCCCTCTGGTTGGCGAAGTCGGCGCAATCGCGGTCGGCGGCCCGCGCCGGCGGGGGTGTTGCGGCCAGCAGCGCCACGGCGCCGGCGGCGAGGGTCAGGCTCACGGATGCGCGCAGGGCCATCACCGGGTGAGGTCGGCGACGACGTCGAGGATCTGACCCGGTCGGACCTCGGAGCGCTCCGCCTGCTCGGCGGAGGTGGCGCCGGTGAGCACGAGGATCGTCTCCAACCCGGCCGCGGCCGCGCCGCCGATATCGGAGTCGAGACGGTCGCCGACCATCGCCACCCGTGAGCCGCCGACCAGCTCCCGCGCCCGCTCGAAGATGGGGCGCTGTGGCTTGCCGCCAACGGTCGCCGAGGACCCCGATGCTGTCTCGACCGCGGCCAGGATCGCGCCGGTCCCCGGCCAGGGCCCGCCGGGCATCGGCATCGTCGGGTCGCGGTTGGTCGCGAACAGCTGCGCCCCGCCGTGGAGCGCAGCGGTCGCGGTCCGAAGCTCGGCGTAGTCGAAACCGGAGTGTCCGGAGACGACCACCACTCCGGCCTCGGCGCCGCGATCGGCCTCCAGCACGGCGGTCCCCGCTGCGGCGACCTCGGCCCTGAAGGAGTCGGTGCCGATGACAAAGGCGCCGCGCCGGGCCCCGGTTGCCGCGGCGGCGAGCCCAGCGGTCACAGCTCCGGCGGTCACGACGCGCTCTGGAGCGACCTCGATCCCCATCCGGCGCAGCCGCTCCGCGTAGTCCCCCGCCGTCGCCCGCGGGTTGTTGGTGAGGAAGGCGACGCCCTTGCCGGCGGCGATCAGCGACCCGATCGCCTCGGCGGCACCCGGTATCGCCTCGGTGCCCAGCCAGACAACGCCGTCGAGGTCGAAGAGGAAGCCGTCGTATGAATCGGCGAGCGCCATCACCCGCGCAGGCTAGATGCCTGAGGTGAGTTCAGCGTTCGCTGAACGGAATCGGTCGTTGGGGCGACCGATTCCGTTCAGTCAACTGAGATCGGACCCAGCGCACGTCGCCAACCCGGATCAAGCCTCCGGACGGCCGTCGAGTGGACGAAAGACGTCCCTATGCGGGGGTAGATCGTCCACTCGACGGGCTCGACCGCTCGATGCCTCCATCGGCGGGGGCCGATCGGGATCAGGTTCGACCGCTCGATGCCTCCATCGACATCTTCCGGGGGGTGGAGTGCCCTATGGCCGCAGGCCACGCGCCTTCGGCCCGCCCGGCAGCTCCTGGCGGACCAGCTCGTGCGCTCGCTCCGCCCAGTCGCAGAGGATGCGGCGGGTGTCGCGGGGGTCGATGATCTCCTCGACGTAGAAGCGCTCGGCGGTGCGGAAGGGTGAGGTGACCGCGCTCAGCCTCGCCTCGATCTCGGCTCGCAGCGCGATCGGGTCCTCGGCGGCCTCGAGCTCTCGGCGGTAGGCGGCCTCGAGCCCCCCGGCCAGCGGCAACGACCCCCAGTTGCCGGATGGCCAAGCGTAGCGGAGGTTGAGGCGCGAGGCGTCTCCGGCGGCCGAGCCGGCGATCCCGTAGACCTTGCGCACGAGCACCGAGACCCAGGGAACACTCGCCTGGTAGACGGCGACATAGGCGCGGGTGCCGCGGCGCATCGTCCCGCGCTTCTCGGCGCCGGTGCCGACGACGAAGCCCGGCTGGTCGACGAGGTTGACGACCGGCAGCCGGAACTGGTCGCAGATGTCGACGAAGCGGGTCATCTTCTCCGAGGCGTCGGCGTCGAGGCCGCCGCCGTAGCCCTTCGGATCGGAGGCGAGGACGCCGACCGGGCGGCCGTCGAGCCGTGCCAGAGCGGTGATCAGCGGGCGGCCGAAGCGCCGGCCGACCTCGAAGACGGATCCCTGGTCGAAGACCAGCTCGAGGATCCGTCGCATCGCGTAGACCTTGCGCGGATCGCGCGGGATGATCGAGAGCAGCTCCTCCTCGCGCCGTCCCGGGGGGTCGGTCCCGGCGACGCAGGGCGGCGCCTCCCAGACGCTCCCCGGAAGGTAGGAGAGGAAGCGGCGAAGCTGCGCCAGCGCGTCGGCCTCGTCGGCTGCCTCGTTGTCCACCGCCCCGGCGGCGGTCTGCATCCGCGACCCGCCCAGCTCCTCCTTGTCCGGGGCCTCGCCCATCGCCGCCATCGCGACCACCGGCGGGCCGGCGACGAAGAGCTGCGCCGTGCCGCGGACGATGACGCTGAAGTGCGAGGCGACGACGCGGGCGGCGCCGAGGCCGGCGCAGGGGCCAAGCGCCGCCGCGACCACCGGAACCTCGGAGAGGTTGGAGACCGCGACCTCCCAGCCGGGGACGGCGGGCACGTAGGTGAACCCCATCTGCTCGAGCGACTTGACGCTGCCGCCGCCGCCGGTGCCGTCGACCAGCCGCACCAGCGGGATCCGCATCTCCGAGGCGAGCTGCTCCGCGTAGACCATCTTGCGCCAGATCGCGGCGTCGGCGGCGCCCCCACGGACGGTGAAGTCGTCGCCCTGAACCGCGACCCGCCGACCCTCGATCCGCCCGCGGCCGACGACCATGTTGGCGGGCGTGAACGACTCCAGCTCCCCCGCGTCGTCGTAGGAGCCGACGCCGGCGATCCCGCCGGTCTCGTCGAAGGACCCGGGGTCGAGCAGGCGTTCGATCCGCTCGCGCACGGTCAGTCGGCCGCTCGCCCGCTGGCGCTCCACCCGCTCTGGGCCGCCGAGCTCGCGGGCGAGCGCCTCGCGCCGGCGCAGCTCGTCGATCTCCGGCTGCCAGCTCATCCGGGGCCGCCGCCCGCCGGGTTCGGCCAGATGTCGCCGCCGGCGATCTCGATCAGGTTGGCGGCCGGGTCGCGGAAGTAGAGCGAGCGCCGCCCCTCGGGCCACTCATGCTCGTGGGTGATCTCGACACCCGCGGCGCGCAGCCGCTCCCGCCAGGCGTCGTACTGCTGCGGGGAGGCGAGGAAGGCGACGTGGGTGGATCCGCTGGTCACGTGGTCAGCGATCGGCTCGTCGCGCTCGGCGAGCTTGGCGCGGTCGAAGATCAGGACGACGCCGCCGCCGCAGCGAAGGGCGGTCCCGTCCTCCCACCCGGCGACAACGGCGAGGCCGAGGACATCGCGGTAGAGGCGGAGCATCGGCTCGGACTGATCGGGCTCGTGGTAGATGACGGTCTCGAGAACCCCGAGCAGCCGCGGATCGCGCTCGCTCGCCAACCCTCAGTCCCCGGGCCCGGCGGAGACGGGCTCCAGCGCAGGCCGCTTGGGCTCGATCCCGTCCCCCGAGGATCGCCCCCGGGCGCGGCGCAGGAGCCAGGGAACGAGGTGGCGGCCCGACCAGCCGATCTCGGCCGCGAGCACCTCGTGCGGGCGCCGCTGGGGGAGCGGGGGAAGCGGCTCCGCCCACGAGCTGTCGGAGCCGGGCAGCTCGAGCGCGTCGATCACCGCCGCGGCGATGCGGGCGTGTCCGGCGGAGTTGGCGTGGAGGCGATCGACGCTCCACAGCCGCGGATCCGAGGCCACCGGGTGGCGGGCGAAGTCGATCAGGATCGCGCCGCTGCGGGCGGCGACCTCGCGCAGCGCCTCGTTGAAGGCGAGCAGCCGTGGCCGCAGCGGCCGCGAGATCGGGATCACCGGCGTCGGGTCGGCCATGGTGAAGGTGACCACCGTCGCGCCCGAGCGGACCAGCGCCGCCTGCATCGCCTCGATCTCGGAGGCGACGGTGTCGACCTCGAAGCCCGGACGCAGGGCGTCGTTGAGACCGGCGACGACCGAGGCGAGGTCGGGCTCGAGCGCCAGCGCCGCCGCGAGCTGCTCGGCGCGAACCTGCCCCGCAAGCCGCCCGCGGATCGCCAGATTGGCGTATGTGGCCGCCGGCTCGAGCTCTGCAAGGCGCTCGGCCAACCGGTCGGCCCAGCCCCTGTAGGCGCCACCGGGGAGAGGGTCGTCGAGGCCCTCGGTGGTGCTGTCGCCGATCGCGACGTAGCGGCTGTAGGTAGCGGACGCCACCGGGGGCCAGCGTACTTCGCCCTCAGGCCTGGCTGTCGCCTCCCCCGGAGACCTCGCGGGCGGCCTCGACCGACTCGGGCAAGCCCAGCCCCGCCCTTGCGCTGAGCCAGCAGGCGACCGGAGCGGCGACCCGCTCGGACGCGTGCGCGGCTTCGGCGGCGAGGTCGAGGATCGCGGTGAACTCCTCTGCGGTGGGGGGATCGACGCCGAGGCGCTCCGCGTAGGCGTCGATCCAGTTCTTTGCCTTCATTGGTTGCCGAGAGTAGGCGGGTGGTCGGACCCTCTGCGAGCGCTTCCTCAGAAACAACCTCTACCGTCTCGCCCCGAGATGAGACGCGGGGCCACATCGACCGTCGCGGCGCTGCTGCTTGCCCTGGCCGCAGGCGGCCCCGCGCACGCGCACGCAGCTGGCCTCAGTCGCTTCGTCGCACCATTCGCCGGCACCCAGCCGGGCCCGAGGACGTTTGGCGGCGGCCACAACTTCCCCGGGGCGGCGGTTCCCTTCGGAATGGTCCAGTGGAGCCCCGACACCTCGCCCACCGATCGGCACTCCGGCGGCTACGACTACCGCGACCATCACCTCAAGGGCTTCAGCCTCACCCACCTCAGCGGCGCCGGCTGCGCCCTCTACGGGGACTTCCCCTTCATCCCGACCACCGAGCCGTTGACCGCCTCCCCGGCACCCCACGGCGTCGCCGGGCTCGGCGCCAGGTTCCGGCCCGGGTTCGCCCACGCGCACGAGCACGCCTCGCCCGGCTACTACGAGGTCCGGCTCGACCCCTCCCGGCCGGACTCGATCAACGCCGAGCTGACGGCTACGACGCGCACCGGTCTCGCCCGTTTCACATTTTCCCGCAGCCGCCACGCCAGCGTTCTCATCAACGCCGGCGGCAGCGCGCGGGCGGACGACCTCGCAGAGGTCCATGTCGATCCCGCCAAGCGGGAGATAAGCGGAGTCGCGTCAAGCGGCTACTTCTGTGCTCAGCGTCCCCGCTACCGGGTCTACTTCTCGGCCCGCTTCAACAGGCCGTTCGGCTCCTCCGGTACCTGGAGGCGCCATGGGCTCCACCCCGGCGGAACATCCGCGATCGACCGCAGGCACCCCTCGACGGTCGCCGGGAAGACGGCGCAGGCGGGGGCCTACACGACCTTCGACACCCGCCGCAACCGGGTCGTCAAGGTCCGGGTCGGAATCTCGTTCGTCAGCATCGCCGGCGCCCGGCGCAACCTCGCGGCCGAGGAGCGCGGCTTCGATTTCGGCCGGACAGCTGCGGCGGCGTCGGCGCGCTGGGGCAGGGCGCTTGCCAGGGTCGGAGTCAGCGGCGGTAGGCGCCACGACATCAGCACCTTCTACACCGCCCTCTACCACGCCCTCCTCGCCCCGCGGACCTTCGATGACGTCGACGGTCGCTACCCGGGGATGGACGGTCGCATCCACACGGCCGCCGGCCGGACCCAGTACGCGGACATCTCCGGATGGGACATCTACCGCAGCCAGATCCAGCTGCTCTCGATACTGGCGCCTCAGCGAGCCGGCGACATCGTCTCTTCGATGCTCGCCGACGCTGACCGAGCGGCTGCCTGCCGCGTTGGTCCTACGCCAACGGCCAGAGCATGACGATGGTCGGCGACCCCGCGGACCCGATCATCGCCTCCGCCGCGGCCTTCGGCGCCTCGGCTTCAGCCCCGGCGCCGCGCTCGCCGCGATGGTCCGCGGGGCTTCCGAGAACTGCCGGTCGGCGGACGGCCGCTACCTCGAGCGCCAGGGCCTCGCTTCATACCTCAGCCTCGGCTACGTGCCCTACGACCTCGACGTCAACCGGCGAAATGCCAACTCGATATTCGGGAAGCCGGATTCGGTCTGGGCATCGGCGGCGACGACGCTCGAGTACGCGACGGACGACTTCTCGATCTCCCAGTTCGCGGCTCGCGTCGCCCGCGACCCGGCCGTCTACAGGGCCTTCATCCAGCGCTCCGGGGCCTGGCGCAACATCTTCAACCCGTATAGCCGCAAGGTCGAGCCGCGCTTTGAGAGCGGCGCCTTCTACCGCCATTACGACAACCTCCGCGGCGGCGGATTCGCCGAGGGCAACTCGTTCCAGTACACGTGGATGGTTCCGCACGACCCGGCCGGCCTCTTCCGGGCGATGGGGAATCGCACCAAGGCGACCAAGCGCCTCGACTTCTTTCTCCGTCACCTCAACGGCAGCGCAGGCGCCACCCACACCAGCCACGCGCTGCTCGGCAACGAGCCCAATCTCAATGTCCCCTGGCTCTATGACTGGACCCGACGCCCGTTCAAGACCCAGGCCGCGGTCCGCCGCACGATCCTGCGCCTCTACAACACCTCGCCGGCCGGCTACCCGGGCAACGACGACCTCGGCGAGCTTGGCTCCTGGTACGTCTTCGGGGCGCTCGGCCTCTATCCGGAGGTGCCGGGGGTCGATCTGATGGCGATCGGCAGCCCGTTGTTCCGGCACGCGGTCATCCGCCTGCACGGCCGCCGCCGGGTGCTGATCACCGCGCCGGCGGCCTCGGCGAGGAACCCCTACGTCGAGGGGATGCGCTTCAACGGCCACCCCTACGGCCGCCCCTGGACGACCTGGTGCGCGCTCGCGAAGGGCGCCCGCCTGACCTTCCGCCTGGGAAGCCGAGCAAACCGCGGATGGGGCGACAGCCGCGCCGCCCTCCCCGCCTCGTTCGGTCCCAACCGCAGTATGCCGAGCAGTTCCTGCGCTCCGTGAGAGGCGGATGAGGGCGGCCGGGGCGGCTTTTACCCGGCGCTCACGATCTCTTGACCTCGCTGTTAGCCGGGATGCGCAGAGTGGAGGGTGGTGGAATCCGCAACGAGCAGCACGCAACCTCAGAGGGCCAGCGCCTGCGGGCGCCGGCCTGGAGCATGTCCCGGGCCGGCTCGGGGATTCTCTGGGGGCTGGCGGGGATAGCGGCAGTCGGCTTCGCGGTGCGTTTCGCGACCATCGGCCTGCAGAGCTATCACCACGACGAGGTGATCACCGCCGCGCGGGTGCTGCCCGGGAGCTTCATCCACATGCTGCGAGAGGTCCGGGCAAGCGAGTCCAACCCCCCGCTCTACTACGTGCTCGCCTGGGGGTGGTCGAAGCTCTTCGGTACCGGAGAGGCCGGGCTTCGATCTCTGTCGGCGCTGTTCGGCGCGATCACGATCCCGGTCGCGTTCCTGATCGGGAAGGAACTGCTCAGCCGCCGGGCGGGGCTGATCGCCGCGGCGCTGGTGGCGCTGAACCCGATGCTGATCTGGTACTCGCAGGAGGCTCGCTCCTACGCCCTCCTGGTGCTGCTAAGCGCCGCCTCGCTGCTCTTCTTCCTGCGGGCCCGCCGTAGCGAAGACCGATCGGACCTGGCGCTATGGGGCCTGCTCTCGGCCCTCGCCCTTGCAACCCACTATTTCGCGGCCTTCCCGGTGGCGATCGAGGCCGTCTGGCTGCTCCTCGCCACCAGGTTCCGCCTCGCTGCCCTCGGCGCGGTCGCCGGCATCGCCGCGATGGGACTGCTCCTGACTCCTCTCGCGCTGGCGCAGGTCAATCCCCACCACATCGGGTGGATCTCGTCGATCCCCCTGCCCACGCGTGGAATCGATACAGCCGCCAGCTTCGTCACCGGAGAGACCGGCCAGGTGATCGGTCGGGCGCCACGCAACGGCTACGCGATCGTTCCCGGGCTGCTCGTGGGCGCGGGGATGGTCCTTGCGCTCCTGGCCGCAGGCCGGCGGGGCCGGCGCGCCGCGCTGGTCGGGATCGCCGTCGGCGGGGGCACGGTGCTGATCGCACTTCTGGCCGCTCTGGCCGGGAAGGACTATGCGATCGCGCGCAACCTGCTGCCGGCGCTGGTGCCTCTGCTGGCCGTGGCTGCCGTCGGGCTCGCCGCCCCGCGGGCCGGGCGCATCGGGCTGGCGATCGCAGCCGTCCTCTGCGCGTACTGGCTCGCTTTCGTCGTCCACGTCGACCTCACGCCGAACCTCCAGCGGCCGGACTGGAGCGACCTGGCGGCAAAGATCGACACCTCGAGCCGCGCCCGCGCCGTCGTCACCTGGAAGCTGGCCGCCGATCCCCTCGAGTTCTACCTCAACGGCGCCGTGCAGCGCGCCTATTCGGGCCGCCTTGCGGTCAGTGAGGTCGATGTCGTCGCCAAGCCGCGGGCCGCGAGGTCGGTCACCGGGCTGCCGGCCGACTTCCGGTTTGCAGGCGGCGTCCGGGAAGGCCCGCTGACCCTGTTGCGCTTCGTCGCCCGCAACCCTCGGCCGGTCCACTTCAGCCGGCTCGACCGACTCGATACCGGTTTTGGCGAGAACGCGATCATCGTCCACGGGGGGCGACTGTGAGCGGGGGTGAGCTGGCGGCCCGAATCGGCGACGCAACGAGGAGCTCTGCGAACTGGCTGCAGCTGCTCAAGTTCAGCGTCGTCGGCGGCTCCGGCTACGCAATCAACCTCGTCGTTTTCGCCCTGCTCGTCAATGGTGCGGGGGTCCACCACACGCCGGCCGCGATCGGAGCGTTCTGCGTCGCGGTCACGAACAATTACCTGCTCAACCGGACCTGGACCTTCGGGCCGGGCGAGGGCCGGGCCGCCTTCCAGGCGGCCCGTTTCCTGGTTGTCAGCGTCGCCTCGCTGATGATCAACCTCGTCGTGCTCGAGGCTCTGGTCGCCGGAGCCCAGATCGGCGAGCTCCCCGCCCAAGCGCTGGCGGTGGCGATCGCCATGCCATTCAACTTCCTCGGCAACAAGCTCTGGACCTTCGCATGAGCTCAGGAATTAGCCTGGGCTCAGACAGGGCTTATCGGGGCTTTGAGGAGCGGACGCACAATCGGAGCATGTCCCACCCCGAAGCCTGTGCGTGGCTGGTGCTTCCGACCTACAACGAGGCCGGAAACATCGAGGCTATCGTCGAAGCCGCCAGGGCGAACATGCCGGCGGCGAGGCGCATTCTGATCGTCGACGACGACTCGCCCGACGGAACCGGCTGGATAGCCGACGGACTCTCCGCCCGCCATGACGACGTCGTGGTCATGCACCGCGCCGTCAAGGGGGGTCTCGGTACCGCCTATATCGCCGGCTTCCGCCGCGCCCTCGCGGGTGGGGCGGACCTGGTGCTGGAGATGGATTCCGACTTCTCGCACGACCCGGCCGACCTGCCGCGACTGATCGAGGCCGCGGAGTCGCCGATCTGGCGATCGGCTCACGCTACGTCGCAGGTGGCGACGTCGCCGACTGGGGCCTGGCGCGGCGAGCCATCAGCCGCGGCGGGAGCGTCTACGCGCGGGCCGTCCTCGGCCTCGGCGTCCGTGACCTGACCGGCGGCTTCAAGTGCTTCCGCCGCGAGGTCCTCGAGGCGATCGACCTCGACTCGATCAACGCCCACGGCTACGTCTTCCAGATCGAGATGACCTACCGTGCGATCGACGCCGGCTTCTCGGTCGAGGAGATCCCGATCACCTTCCGCGATCGCCGCATCGGCGAGTCGAAGATGAGCCGGGCGATCGTCGCCGAGGCGATCTGGCAGGTTCCCCAGCTGCGCTTCGAGAACGGTCGCCGCACCCGGGTGGCGCACGCCCCCCAGCCCAACGCGGTCTAGCGCTGCAGGCTCAGCAGCGGCGAGATCGGCGCGCTCGCAGCATTGCGAAGCGCAGGCAGGCCGAACGAGCTCTCGATCATGTGAAGGAGCGTGTAGTGGTCGGCGGGCGCCGTCGACCGTGCCCCCGCCCGGGCGGCTCCTCCGGCGGCGATCAGCGCGACATGGCCACCGCCGTGAATCCCCCCCCTGCCAGCCTTCGAGGTGCCCTCGTCCCAGGTCACGAAGAGCACGCCGCGGGGCCCCAGCGCTCGCAGCACCGACGGGACCAGACGTGAGAGGTAACGATCGCTGACCCCGGCCGAGCAGTTGTGTCCGTCGTGACAGAGGCTGAGCCCGAGCCAGGAGAAGCGCGGCAGCGAGTGGGTGCGGACGTCCCGCCCGAGCTGACTGAATGGGACGACTCCGGCGGCGCCCCTGCCGCTGCCCTCGTAGTGCAGGAACGGATTGACCCTGTGGGAGGCCGGCTCGAAGTAGGCCTTCCAAGAGATCCCCGCCGCGCTCAGCTGGTCGAAGAGGCTCTTGCCCTCGACCACGCAGGTCGCGCAGTCGTTGTGGATGCCGAAAGTCGAGCCGCCGGTCAGCGCAAGGTAGTTGGGCAGCGAGGGGTGGCCGACGCCGAAGTAGCCGGTGGCGAGCCCCGAGCGGCGCGCGAGACCGGTCATGTACGGCGAGCTGGAGCTGCCAATGATGCTGCGGTACTCGTGGTTCTCCAGCACCAGGACGGCGACGTGCGGGAATCGCGGGGGATGAGAGGGAGTGATGTGGGTTGCCGCGCCATCGCTGTCGGGGACGGCCATCAGTGCGAACAGGGCCGCGACCGCGGTCCCCTGCAGGATCCAGCGCCATCCTCTTCGCATCCGTAGGGGAAGCACAAGCCGATGATCGGCTCGGCGACCTGAAGTTCTCCTGAACGCAGAGCGGCCTTGATCGAGGTTTTACCGTCCCTTCACCTGCGGCCAAGCCGGGGCGCGCACCCTGCGTTGAAGACAACAACCAAAGGAGACAGGATGCCGCAGATAGTCATAGTCACGGACACGCCCGACGAAGCGGGGAGGACCGTCGTCTACCGGGAGCGGGTCGCGCTCACGGACCTCGAGTCCGACCATTTCTCGGGCCACCTGGTCGAGAGGGTCGGCTGGGCGGTTCTCGACGCAAGCGAGCTCGAGATCCGGGCTGCCGAGATCAGGGGGAGCCCGACTGGGGAGCCCGCGGGCTGAGCCGCACGGCGACGATCCCCGAAAGGGGCGCGCCCTGTGGATCGAGGCCGCCGACCAGGTAGCCGGCTTCGCCGAGAACACCGGCCGCGGCGTTCTGGACCGGCTCCGGAAGGCGGCCGGCGCGAACCGCGCGGACGCGGCTCGGCTCGAAGCGGAGCACCTGGTCGGTGGTCTGGCCGTCGAGGCGGCCACCGAGGAGGTAGGTGCGGCCCATGAGATCGATCGCGGAGGAGTGCGAGAGACCGGCGGGAAGGTGGCCGGCAACCGTCGCATTCCCGGTGGAGAGATCGACGACCTGGACGTCGGCGCTGTCGGTTCCGTCGGCGAGCTCGCCGCCGAGGACGTAGACCTTCGTCCCCCGCGCGGTGACCGATGCGTAGCGGACCGGAACCGGCAGATCGGCCACGGTCCTGAAGCTCCGCCCATCGCGGGTCTCGAGCACCGCCGAGACGGGCGCGGCGCCGTCGTAGCCTCCGAGGACGACCGCAGAGTCTCCGACCGTCAGCGCCGAGAGGTCGGAGCGGGTCTGCGGAAGGTGGCCGACGACCTGCGCCGTGCGTCCCGGAACCAGTCGCTGCACGTCGTCGACCGTCGTCGCCGATCCACCCCCGAAGAGCAGCACGCGGCCTCCGAGCGCGGTCGCCGCGGCGTCGTGCAACGGCTGCGAGAGCGATCCCGCCGGCGAGCTGGTCCCTGACGCGGAATCGATTCGCAGCACCGAAGAGGTGGAGACATCGCCGCTGTCGAGGCCGCCGATCAACAACAGGCCCGACGGCTGCGAGGCAACCGCTTCGCCGGAGATCGGCGCCGGCAGAGTCAGCCCGGACCTGCTGATCATCAGCCGCACCGGCTGCGCCGGTGTCGTCGCCCCTGCACCGGCGCCGGAGTCGGTCGAGCCGGCCTCTGTCGAGCCCGAGCCTGAGCTGCATCCGGCGGCCGAGAATAGGGCGAGGGCCGAAGCGCAGGCGAGCGCCCCGAGGGCGGGTATCCGATGCTGCATCCGGGCATCGTGACGCCTCCACCTAACGGGACCCTGATCGGCCGCGGAAACGCGTCTTCAGGAACCGATCAGGTTTCGGCGCCAGGGTGGTGGTCGTGCCGAGGCTCCCGAATCGTCCTCTTCTCTGCGCGACCGCCCTCGTGGCCCTGCTCATAGCCGGTTGCGGCTCGAGCGGCGGAGAGACGTCGGCGACGGGCACCGGCGGCCAATCCACCCCGGCAGGCGCGACCTCGACGAGCGCCCCGGCCACTGCCCGCGGCGGCGTCCCCCCGCTGCTCAACCCGCATGACGTCTACGCCGCGGACCGTCCCGGGATGCTGGCGCCGGCGGTGCGCAACTTCCCCTCGCGGGTCTACGTGCCCAACAGCGAGAGCAACACGGTCAGCGTCATCGATCCGAAGACCTACAAGGTCATCGACGAGTTTCCGGTCGGCGCTCTCCCCCAGCACGTCACCCCCTCGTATGACCTCAAGACGCTCTGGGTCGACAACGACGAGGGAAACAGCCTGACCCCGATCGACCCCGCCACCGGGAAGCCCGGAAAGCCGATCCCGGTGACCGATCCCTACAACCTCTACTTCACGCCAAGCGGGCGCTACGCCATCGTTGTCGCTGAGCGCCTGCAGCGGCTCGACTTCCGAGACGCCCACTCGATGAAGCTGCATCGCTCGCTCTCGGTGCCGTGCGCCGGGGTCGACCACATGGACTTCACCGCCGACGGGCGATACCTGGTTGCCAGCTGCGAGTTCGGCTCCGGGCTGATCAAGGTCGACGTCGCCCGGGAGAAGATGGTCGGCACCCTGTACCTAAAGGCGGGGGCCAAGCCCCAGGACGTCAAGCTCTCGCCGGACGGGCGCGTCTTCTACGTCGCCGACATGATCTCGGGCGGCGTCTGGCTGATCGACGCCCACACCTTCCGCAGGATCGGCTTCGTCGCGACCGGCGCCGGCGCCCACGGCCTCTACGCCAGCCGCGACTCACGCTACCTCTACGTGTCCAATCGCGACGAGGGCTCGGTCTCCGTCATCTCCTTCGCCAAGCGCAAGGTCGTCGACAAGTGGAGCCTGCCCGGGGGCGGCAGCCCGGACATGGGCGGCGTCTCTGCCGACGGAAAGGTCCTCTGGCTCTCCGGCCGCTATGACGCCGAGGTCTACGCGATCAGCACCCGAAACGGGAAGCTGCTGGCGCGGATCCCGGTCGGCAGCGGGCCGCACGGTCTCAGCGTATATCCGCAGCCGGGGCGCTACTCACTCGGGCACACCGGCGTCTTCCGTTAGCAGCTCAGGGGCCGCTCTCGCGAGAGGGATCGAGCTGACGCGCCTCGATCGCGTCAAGCCGCTGCGTGCAGCCGGTTCAGCTCGCCCAGGACTGCCCCCTCGAACACACGCTCACGGTCTTCCTCGGGCGCCTCGTCCTCGCGCACGAAGATGGAGGCGATGGCAGCCGTGCTCATCGCCAGCAGGACGAACCGAAGACCATCAGCATCGCCGAGAGGATCTTGCCCTCCACGGTCACGGGAGTCCCATCGGCAAACCCGACGGTCGTCATCAGTGAGAGAGCCCACCAGACTCCACCCCAGTAGGACTCGACAGTGTCGGTCTCCAGCGCCGCAAACCCACCGCCCGCCAGCAGCACAAAGATTCCCCCGGCCGGAAGGAGATAGCGAAGACTGCGGCGGGAGAGGAACAGGCCGCTCATCCGGCGATCGTAGCTCTCCCGGCCTGATCGGCTCTCATCTGCAGCTCATCAGGCGGCCATAGGGTCACCCGCTTGGCTCACATTAGGGTGAACCGATGAAGCGGCTGCCGATCAGGCTGCGATTGACTCTGGCGTTCGCCCTGGTCATGGCGGTCGTGCTCACGGCGATCGGCCTCTTCGGTTACCTGCGATTCCGCTCCGACCTCGACCGCACGATCAACCAGGGCCTCAGTACCCGCGCCGAGAATCTCGCCGCCGCCCTCGGCCAGGCAGGGGGCGCAACCGTCACCCGCAGCCTGCTCCCGCAGGAGGAGGAGGGGTTCGCGCAGGTCCTCACGCCCAGGGGCCGCGTCCTCGCCTCAACCCCCACGGTCGGCGGGGCCAGCCTGCTCGCAGGGCCGCAGCTGGCGACGGCGATAGGGGATGAGTTGATCGTCGACATCCCGCCCGTGCGCCGGCTCGAGGAGCCCTCGCGCCTGCTCGCGACTCCGGCTCGTGTCGACGGGCGAGGCCTCCTGGTGGTCGTAGGGACCGCCGTCGACGACCGCGACGACTCGCTCTCGAGCCTGCGAAGCATCCTCCTCGTCGGCGGCCCGGTGGCGTTGCTGCTCGCCTCCCTCGCCTGCTACGGCGTCGCAACCCGAGCGCTGCGGCCGGTGGATCAGATGCGGCGCAGGGCGGCGGAGATCTCCGCCAACGAGCCGGGCGTGCGGCTGCCGGTCCCGCAGAGCCGCGACGAGGTCGCCAGGCTCGGGGAGACGCTGAACGAGATGCTCGAGCGCCTCGAGGAGGCGTTTCGGCGCGAGCGGACATTCGTCTCCGACGCAAGCCACGAGCTGCGCACGCCGCTCGCGATCCTGAAGACGGAGCTCGAACTGGCGATGCGCGGCAGCCGTAGCCCCGAGGAGCTCGCCGCCGCGATCAGCTCCGCCTCCGAGGAGACCGAGCGCCTGGCCCGGCTCGCTGATGACCTGCTTGTCGTCGCTCGCGCCGACCAGGGCCCCCTGCCCGTGCAGCTCGCCCTCGTCAACGTCGGGGACCTGCTTGAGGGCATGCGCGGGCGTTTTGCCGATCGCTGCGCGGCGCAGGGGCGCGCGATCACCGTCGAGGCCCCACGCGACCTCGAGATCCGAGCCGACTCGCTTCGCCTCGAACAGGCGGTCGCGAACCTGGTCGAGAATGCGCTCAGCCATGGCGCGGGGGCGATCGGCCTGACCGCCTCACGCACCGAGGGGGGCGCTGAGATCCATGTGACCGACGAGGGAGATGGATTCCCTGAGGGATTCGTCGGGTCCGCCTTCGAGCGCTTCACACGCGCCGATCCCGCCCGCGCCCGCGGCGGCAGCGGGCTCGGGCTGGCGATCGTTTCCGCCGTCGCGGATGCGCACGGCGGCGGTGCCCACGCCGCCAACCGCGCTGGTGGGGGGGCGGACGTCTGGATCGATCTCCCCGCCGCCGCGGGCGGTCGCGACCCGACTTGATCCTGCCGATCTTCTCATCTGCCTTTCATCTGGGCGTGGGACGATCTCGGGGCAAATGCGCGTTCTGATCGTCGAAGACGAGGTCAAGATGGCCAGCCTGATCCGCCGCGGAATGAGGGAGGAGGGCCTGGCGGCGGACGTCGCCACCCGCGGCGAGGACGCGATCTGGATGGCCGGCGCGACCGAGTACGACGCTGTCGTCCTCGATGTGATGCTTCCCGGAATCGACGGCTTCGAGACCTGCCGGCGGCTGAGAGCGGACGGCGTCTGGGCGCCGATCCTGATGCTGACCGCGCGCGACTCGGTCGCCGACCGGGTCGCCGGCCTCGACGGCGGTGCCGACGACTACCTGACCAAGCCCTTCTCCTTCGTCGAGCTGCTGGCCCGCCTGCGCGCCCTGGCGCGCCGCGGCAGCGTCGAGAAGCCGGCCGTGCTCGAGGTCGGAGACCTGCGCCTGGATCCCGCTGCCCGCCGGGTGACCCGCGGAGGCGAGGAGATTGCCCTCTCGGCAAAGGAGTTCGCCCTGCTCGAGGCATTCATGCGCCGCCCCGGCGACGTGCTCAGTCGCTTCCAGCTGCTCGAGCAGGCATGGGACTACGAGTATGAGAACCGCTCCAACATCGTCGACGTCTACATCCGCTACCTGAGGGAGAAGGTGGACCGGCCATTCGGGGTCGAGAGCATCGAGACCGTGCGAGGCGCGGGCTACCGGCTCAGGGATCCGGGCTGACGGCGGTCAGGGCGCGTGGCCTCGACGGCGGGCCGGGGCCGCCGCCGCCGTTGTGAAAGGCTGGCCCCGTGAGTCAGACCAACCACCAGTACAAGCTCGCCGCCCGTCCCGTCGGACTGCCGAAGGACAGCGACTGGGAATACGCGGAGACCGAGGTCGGCGAGGCTGGAGAGGGCGAGTTCGTCGTGCAGGTCCTCTACATCTCGCTCGACCCGGCGATGCGCGGCTGGATCAGGGAGGGCCGCTCCTACATCGCGCCGGTCGAGATCGGCGAGGTGATGCGGGCGCTCGGTGCCGGCCGGGTGATCGAGTCCAATCACCCCGACTTCGCCGAGGGAGATTTCGTCACAGGCCTCTTCGGCGTCCAGGAGTACGCGATCAGCGACGGCCGCGGCGTGATCAAGGTGGACTCCGGCCTGGCTCCGTTGCCGACCTATCTCGGCGTCCTCGGGATGCCGGGAATGACGGCCTACTTCGGCCTGCTCGATGTCGGCGACCCGAAGGAGGGGGAGACGGTCGTCGTCTCCGCCGCCGCCGGCGCGGTCGGCGCCGTCGTCGGCCAGATCGCGAAGATCAAGGGGTGCCGCACGGTCGGCATCGCCGGTGGCCCCGAGAAGTGTCGCTACCTCACCGAGGAGCTCGGCTTCGACGCCGCCGTCGACTACAAGGCCGAGGGCTTTGCCAAGGCCCTCGCAGAGGCCTGTCCCGACAAGATCGACGTCTACTTCGACAACGTCGGCGGCGAGATCCTCGACGCAGCCCTGGCGCTGCTGGACCGGCACGCCCGGGTCGTCATCTGCGGGGCGATCTCCCAGTACAACAACGCCGGCCCGATGCAGGGGCCCGCGAATTACATGTCGCTGCTCGTCAACCACGCCTCGATGACCGGTTTCGTCGTTGCCGAATACTTCAGTCGCTACGCCGAGGGTGCGCAGGAGATGGCCGGCTGGCTCGCCGACGGCAGGTTGAAGTCACGTGAGGACGTGGTCGAGGGGATCGAGACCTTCCCCGAGACCCTGCTGAAGCTCTTCAGCGGCGAGAACAACGGCAAGCTGGTGATCAAGGTCGCCGAGCAGGCCTGAGGGCGCCCCGATCACCCGCGATCTGAAGCTCGGGCTCAACACCGGCTACTGGGCCGGTGGGCCGCCTGCCGGCGCGACCGAGGCGATAGCCGAGGCCGAGAAGCTCGGATTCGACTCGATCTGGACCGCGGAGGCCTACGGCTCCGACGGCCTCACCCCGCTCGCCTGGTGGGGCTCGGACACCGAGCGGGTCCGGCTGGGGACGGCGATCACGCAGATCTCGGCGCGCC
Organism: uncultured Actinomycetes bacterium; assembly: GCA_963781345.1. GTDB lineage: Bacteria > Actinomycetota > Thermoleophilia > Solirubrobacterales > 70-9 > JBBRHQ01. The sequence continues at coordinate 29,631 of CAWAFQ010000013.1, read as the reverse complement.
AGCCTGCGGCAACGGCGATGGCGGCGATGACGATGGACCACCTCTCCGGCGGGCGCTTCATCCTCGGCCTCGGCGTCTCCGGCCCCCAGGTCGTCGAGGGCTGGTACGGGATGCCGTTCGCGAAGCCGCTGGCGAGAACCCGGGAGTACATCGGCATCCTCCGCGACATCTGGGCGCGCAAGGGCCCGGTCACGAGCGAGGGTCCCCACTACCCGCTGCCGATGCCAGGCGGCACCGGCCTCGGCAAGCCGCTGAAGTCCTCGATCCACCCGCTGCGCGAGGAGATCCCGATCTTCCTCGGTGCCGAGGGCCCGAAGAACATCGCCCTGTGCGCCGAGCTATGCGACGGTTGGCTGCCGATGCTGTTCTCGCCCGAGCACGAGGACATCTACACCGCTTCTCTGGAGGAGGGATGGGCGCGCGAGGGAGCCCGGCGGAGCCGCGATCAGTTCGAGGTTACGGCGACGGTGCCGCTGATCATCTCCGACGACGTGGAGGCCGCGATCGACGCGGTGCGCCCCTTCTACGCGCTCTACTTCGGCGGCATGGGCGCCAAGGGTGCGAACTTCCACGCCAACGTCCCGATCCGGATGGGCTACGGCGCCGAGATCGAGCAGATCCAGGACCTCTACCTCGAGGGGCGCAAGGACGAGGCGGCGGCGAAGATCCCGGCCCAGCTGATCGAGGCGATGTCGCTGATCGGCCCGCCGGAGAAGATCCGCCACGACCTCGATAAGTGGCGCGAGTCGGTGGTGACGACGCTGCTCGTATCGGGCGATGTCAACACGGTCCGAAGCGCCGCCGAGATCGTCCTCTCCTAGGGTCGCCGGGAGGTCCGCGCCCCCTGCCCGGCGGTGGGCCGCAGCACTCGCTCAGAAGGGAACGGTGTATCTGGGCGACCTGTCGTAGCGGCAGGAGGGAGTCGCGGTCGCCTCCGCGTAGTAGACGCCGCCGGCCACGGCCCCCGGAACCTTGATGATCCAGGCCCAGGTGCCCTCGCCGAAGATCGTCTTCACCGATCCGGCGCGCTGAGCCTTGCCGCCTTTGACCGCGTAGAGCGTCACCCGCCGAGCCTTGGCGCAGGCCTTCTTCGGCGAAACGACCTCGCCGATGAAGAACGGCGGGTTGTCGTAGTTGAAGGCGCTGATCGTGACGGTCGTCTTCGACTTCGTCGTGGCGCCCGCCGCAGGTGCGGCGCCGAGAACGGCGATCGCCGTCGCGGCGAGAACGGCTGCGATGCGAGTTGTGGACAAGTTTCCCTCCCAGGGTCGAGCTTCTAGAAGGCGCAAACTACCGGACCGGAAACGCGACGGGCGACGCCACCTCGGAGCCCGAGGCGATGCCGCCTAGCGCGAGTCGTCCACCGGGGCGAAGTCCCGCTGCAGCGAGCCGTCTGCGCGAAGCCGCTCGATTATCTGGCGAACCGAGCCGCGGGTCACCCCGAGGTCGGTCGCGATGTGGTGCACGCTGGACCCCCACTCGAGCCTCTCGAGCACTTCCTGGTGGCGCTTCGGCCGGTCCACGGTGCGGTAGATGCCCTGGAACATGACCGGAATCATACGCCTGCGTCAGCCTGTCCCGGTCGAGTGGCCGATTACTGAAGATATGGATGGGTTTTCGTCCACTCGACCCCGGGGCGGCCTGGCGGCCTGGATTTAGGCGGCTTCGCGCCAGCCGGCCAGCGACTCGTTCGAGGCCAGGCGCTGCAGGCCCTGGGCCTCGAGCCGGCGGGCCTGCTCCTGGGTGACGCCGGCCGCGCGGGCCGCGTCGCGAAGGGTGCCGGCGACCTCGCCGCCGGTGCCGAAGCGGACCTCGAGGACCCGGCGCTCGCCCTCGGGCAGAGTCGCCAGAGCCGTGTTCACGGCATCCTCGCGCTCACGCTCGATCGCCTCGTCGTCGGAGCGCCCGTCGCTCTGCGCGCGCAGCTCCCCGAGGGTCGTCTCGCTGTCGCCGACCGGGGCGTCGAGGCTCGAGGTGACGCGGGCCAGGTCCTGGACCGCCATCACCTCCTCGAGCGGAAGCTTGGCCTTGTCGGCGATCTCCTTCTCGGTCGGCTCGCGGTTGAGCTCGGTGCTGAGCTCGTTGGCGATCCGGTTGACCGTGCGCTCGCGCTGGGCGATGTGGGCGGGAATCCGCACGGCACGGCCGCTGTTGTCGAGCCCGCGCTGCATCGACTGCTTGATCCACAGCACAGCGTAAGTGGAGAACTTGTAGCCGCGGCGCCAGTCGAACTTCTCCGCCGCACGGATCAGCCCGATCATCGCCTCCTGGACGAGGTCGTTGAGCGGCAGCCCGTGGCCCTGGTAGCGGGTCGCGAAGCGCACGACCAGCCGCAGGTTCGAGTTGATCAGCAACTCCTTCGCGGCGAGGTCGCCACGCTCGATCCGCTTCGCCAGGTCGATCTCCTGAGCGCCTGTGAGCAGCGGGTACTTGCTCGCCTGGTTGAGGAAGATCTGGAAGCTGTCGGTCGTCTGCTCCGGGATCAGATGGGTATCGGTGCGCCTCTCCGCCCGGGAGTTGGAGCCGTTCGTGTCTTCTATGTGTGCGCCGCGGCGGCGGCGTGTATCGGTGCGCTGCTCAGCAGCGCCTCTTGTCCGTGCCATCGATGCTCCTTTTGGGGTAGGCCGTACTAGGGCCTGAATACTTCAAAAAGTATAGCGAACCTGCGTTCGTCGCGCAAGCCCACCTCTGGCAGGCCACGCCACTCAAGAAACCGCCCTCGAGGGCTTAGTAGCGGCCAAAACCGAATATCTGGGTAGCAATACGTGTTAGAGCGGTTGATGGACCAACATCTTTGTCGTTGACTGCGGGAGCGGCAAGGATTTCGCCCGCGTCGATGGTCTTGACGCGACATACGGCTGCGAGCGGGTAGGGAGATCCTAGGCCTCGCGACTCGGCGCTAGGATTCGGGGGTCGGGGCAGCCCCGGCGGATCGGAGCGTTGGCCCCATGAGCTCAGAGCAGGCAACCACCGCAGGCGCTACCAGGGCCAACGGCCATGGGCCGGCCCCGCTGCCGCTGCGCCGTGGGGAGGTCGAGCAGACCACGAGGCCGCTGCTCGAGGCGAGCATGCTGCCCCCTTCGTCGTTCACCGACCCCGGCGTCATGCAATGGGAGGTCGAGACGATCTTCTCCGGCTGGATCTGCGCCGCCCACGCCTCGGCGGTCGCCGAGCCCGGCGCCTACGTCGCTCGCGAGATCGGCGGTGAGTCCTTCTTCGTGATCGGCGGCGAGGACGGCGCCCCCAGGGCCTTCTTCAACGTCTGCCGCCACCGCGGGTCGCGCCTGCTCGAGGGCGCGGGGACAGCCTCGAGGCTCGTGCGATGCCCCTACCACGCCTGGGCCTACGGGTTCGACGGCAGCCTCAGGGCCGCGCCTCACACCGACGGGATCGAGGACTTCGACCCCGCCTGCAACGGGCTGCGCCCGATTCGCACCGCGGTTGTCGGCGGGCTGGTCCTCGTCGACCTCGGCGACGAGGCGCCCGATCCCGTCGAGCATGTCGGCGACCTGCTCGAGCGGCTCGAGCGCTACCGGGTCGAGCAGCTTCGGCCCGGAGCCGAGCACCTCTATGAGGTCGAGGCCAACTGGAAGGCGGTTGCGGAGAACTACAACGAGTGCCTCCACTGCCCTGGCGTCCATCCCGAGCTGAACGCTCTCTCGAGCTACGACAGCGGTGACTCCTTCGAGGGCAACGGGGCCTGGTGCGGCGGCTCGATGACCCTCAACGAGGGCTCCGAGACGATGGGCCGAAACGGCGGCGCCGGGCGCCCGCCGATCGAGGGCCTCGCCGGTGATGAGCTGCGGTCCGTCCTCTACCTCTCACTCTTCCCCAACGCGCTGATCTCCTTTCATCCCGACTACGTGATGCTCCACACGCTCTGGCCCAAGGGCCCCGGCCAGACCCAGGTCACCTGCGAGTGGCTCTTCGAGCCCGCCACGATCGCCGCCGAGGGCTTCGACCCCTCGGATGCGGTCGAGTTCTGGGACCAGGTCAACCGCGAGGACTGGCGCGTCTGCGAGATGACCCAGCGCGGCCTCGCCTCGCGCGGCTACACGGCCGGTCGTTACACCGACCACGAGGGCGACAGCCACGCCTTCGACCGGATGGTGGCCGAGAGCTACCTCGAAGCGCTCTGACCCCGAGCCAAGCCGCGTCTAGCTGCAGTAGGCGAACGCCTGCAACTTGCTCGCCGTGTTGTTGGTGGTGACGTAGTTCTGGCCTCCGCGGACGGTGATCGCCCGCTTTGAGGAGCGGTAGAAGCTGAAGATGAAGGCGTTGCGGCCGGAGAGGCTGTCGTAGTCGCCCTGGAAGCCGCCGAAGGCGACCTCGGTGTCCCCGGGGCATGTCGCCGTCACGTTCTTCGTTCCGTTCAGCGCCGGGATGTTCTCGCTCGCGGTCACCGTCTTCGGCGCCTTTGCTTTGCCGCAGAGAGCGATCGCGGTCACCGCCTGCTGGGTCGGCTTGGCATTGACGACCGAGACCTCCCAGGTGCGGTTCGAGGTCCGCTTCAGGCCCATGATGTCGACGCGTGGCTGACCCTCGGATCCGTAGAGCGGGCTGCTCGCTCGTGCCGCCCAGCCACCCCCGATCACGTTCCTGCCCTGGGGGCACGTGGCGCTCACCGTCCGGTACGGGTCGTTTGCGGCGCTGGGGAGGACGAGCTTGCGGACGCGCACCACCTTCGGCTCGTCGCCACCCTTGCAGTAGGCGATCGAGCTCAGCTTGCCGCCGGAGCTGGCGGGGCTCGCGGCGACGGTCGACCACTTGTTGGTGTCATTGCCGATCGGACTCATCGAGGCCGGCCAAAGGAGCGGGTAGGGGGCGCCGAAGCCGACCTTGGTGTCGGTCTTGAAGCCGCCGAAGGCGATGTGCTGCTTGTGCGGACAGCTCGCAGTCACGTCGCCGAAGACGTTGTAGGGGATGAACTTCTGCTCCTCGTTCTGCGAGAGCGCGCCGAGGGCAACGCTGGCGCCGAGGGCGCCGATCGCCACCGCTGCCACCGCAGCTGCGAAGCCGGCCCGCACCCCAATGCCCCTGCGCGTATCGGTTTCCCTGGTCATCGGATCCCCCCCTTGCTCGACAGACGACGCGGGCATTGTCGCACCGATCGGGGCCCGTCGCAAGCCGGGCGTTGTTTGCGAGCTCAGGCCGCGGGCAACAGAGCGCGCTTCAGAACCCGGCTGTTCCCGGCGGCGTCGGTGAACGTCACCCTGAGCGTGCCGGCGCCTCCCCCGAGCCTGTGGTGCAGCGGCAGCCGGATCGTCCGGGAGCCGCGGCGATAGCGGACGGGCTCGGTCGGGCGGGAACGGGCGATGACCTTGCCGCGACGGAGAACCTCGACCCCCGTGAGGACATACTCGCCCGACCGGATCTTCAGACGCAGCGTCTGCGCGCCATTGCCGGCTCCGAGAAGCCCCGCGGAGGCGATCGAGGCGTCGACCCGCTCATCCGGCCGCTCCCCAGGCTTCAGCTGGTAGAGCCCCTGGGGCGGGTTGGCGTTGACGAGGCGACCCGGCTTGCAGGTGGCGATGAAGCTCGAGAAGCGGGCACTCGGGTGGTCGGCGCTGAACCTGTAGACGCCGCCGGGTATATCGAGCCAGACGACGCCGCCGTCGACCGAGGACTCGGTCAGAGTGACGTCGGGGATCACCGAGGAGTTGAAGTAGATCGGGCTCGGCAGCGCCGGCGAGGCGCTCGCGGTCGCGCCGGCGACCCCGTGGGCTCCGTAGGCGACGAAGTCGGCGAAGCTCAGGTCGCGAACGCCGACGGTGCTGAAGGTGGAGACGACCACGCAGCGCTTCGGGTTGTCGTTGGCGTCCAGATCCACTCCCAGCAGCGCCGCGAGGGCGTGGTAGATGCCGACCGACGGCACCTGGAAGTTGACCCGCGGGATGCTGCGACCGGCGGTGACGAAGGTCTGCAGGTAGATGCCGTGGAAGCCGGCCGCCCTTATGTAGGGCGTGACCCTGGCGCCGTCGGGCACGACGAGGTCATAGGTTCCGTCGGCGGCGGTTGTCGCCCTTGCCCCGGGCAGCTCGGCGACCCGGATCGTCGCTCCCGCGATCGGCAACTGGTTGTCGAAGGCATAGGCGGTGCCGGTGATGTGGATCTTGGGCGCCGGGCCCCTCGGCGCCGGCGCTGCCGCCGCCGGGGCGCTGGCGAGCAACAGCCCGGAGAGCGCGAGGAGGCTTGTCTTGAGCAGTTTCACGCGGAGGAGCCTAGGGGGAATCAACGTCACTTGACCTTGCCGCTGGGCGAGCCCAGCCAGCCGATCTGCACCCGCACCACACGCCCGTGCCTGTGATTGAGGACGAATGCGCTGACGTGACAGGGCAGGTCGCCCAGCACCCACGAGGGCGGCTTGCAGTCGTAGCGGCCGCTGTGGCAGTTGCGGTAGCGGCGACCGTTGAAGCTCAACGTCTCGCAGCGCACTCCGGCAACCTTGCGCCGGACCTGCCGCTCGCGGGAGCCGACGCCGATGTCGCGGCGAGTGCGCAGCTCGCGCCGCGAGGTGCCGATCGAGGCCACCCGCAGCTTGCGGTCGGGCGCTCTGCTGCCACTGGGGTTGCGTGGCGCGCCCTTCCAGAACTCGACCTTGAGCCCGCCGTAGCTGAAGAAGACCGGATGACCCGGGCCGAAGGCGGAGTTCTTGAAGACCTTGACCCTCCTTGGTGCCCCGAGGGCCCCGCGAACCTGGGCGCGCGTCATCCCGATCCGTACGCCGGCGATGCCCACTCCGACCCTGATGCCGTGCTCGCGCGAGTGCCGTGAGGCGGACGAGGAAACGCCGCCGCTCGCCAACACGGCCGCCAAGGCCAGGATGCTGAACGCCAAGAGGAGAAACCGCCCGCGCCCGGACTCGCTACCGGATATGTACCTACGTCTTGCCACGTGTGGAGCCTAGGCGCGCCCTGCCCTCTTTTCGACCGTAATCGGCCACATTCCTACAGCGGTTTCCACCGGGGCGTGGACCTTCGCCGCCTACTCTGTCCCCAGTGAAACTCGCCACCAGGCTGATCTTCCCGATCACACTTCTCACCGGCTACGCACTTGCGGTGCGCCCGCGGATGCTTCGCTGGGGGGCCACGGCGGCGGAGGTCAACGGCGCCTACCCGGGCGCGGATCTGATCCCCGAAGCCAGGCGCAGCGCGACGATGGCGGTCACAATCGAGGCGCCCCCGAACCGGGTCTGGCCTTGGCTGGTCCAGATGGGAACGGATCGGGCCGGCTGGTACAGCTGGGACCGCCTCGACAACTGGGGCCGCTCGAGCGCAACGCGCCTTCATCCCGAGTGGCAGGAGATCTCCCTCGGCGATCGTCTGGCGGGGACACCTGATGGCTCGCAGTCCTGGGTTGTGGCCGCGCTTGAGCCAGAGCGCTTCCTCGGGTTGCGGATGTCGCTGGATCTGCGCGGCCGCGAATATGACCCGGCAGCCCCCGACCCCCCGCGCTTCTACACGGATTCCCTCTGGGGGTTTCTGCTCGAAGGCCTGCCTGGCAACCGGACCCGGCTGCTGGTCAGCGGCTACTGGGCGCTGCGCCCGAGCTGGCTGCTCCCGATTGCGAGCTTCATCTTCCTCGAGCCCTCACACTGGATCATGCAGACGCGCCAGTTCGCGAACCTGAAGCGGCGCGTCGAGGGCGGCGGGCCCGATCTCGCCACGGCGACGCCAGGGTTCAGCGCGCGATAGGGGCCGCCTCCGGCGTCACCCGAGGTGAGCATGAAAGAAGTCGATTATGCGCCGGCGGGCGTCACGCGCCGAGGGCTCGTCGTAGCGAGCAGCGGCAAGCTTCGCCACGGCCTTGGTCCAGCCCGGTAGCTCGTTTGGGTGGTGATCGTTGAGAAAGCCGTGCCCGGCCTCGGGGTAGCGCTTGATGTCGTGCGGAATGTCCGCTGCCGTCAGCACCGGCTCCAGCCTCTCCGGAACCCCCCGCACCCCAGGCCATCTGTCTCTTCCGCCATAGCTGGCGACTATCGGACAGGCCCGCGGGAGTTCGCTCTCCGAGTCCTTCGTGAGGCCGCCGTAGTTGACGCTTGCAGCGGCGAAACCGTGATTGGCAGCGAGCATCAGCGCAAACCCGCCCCCGAGGCAAAAGCCGATCACGCCGACCCTGCCCGAACAGTCCTCGCGACCGACCAACCAGGTCCGCACCGCGTCAAGGTCGCTGAGTGGCTTCGTCCAGTCGCGCATGAACGCGACCAGGCACCTGATGCGCCCGCCGCGGTGGAACAGATCCGGCGCCACGGCAAGGAACCTCTTGCGCGCAAGCCAATCAGCCTGACCGCGCAGGTCGCGGCTCATCCCGAGTGCGTCATGAATCACGACCACTCCCGGCCACGGCCCCTCGCCCTGTGGCCTGGCCAGGTAGGCCGGGATCTCACCGCGTGGGGTCTGAATCAGCGCTTCGCTCACTGCGGTCCAACTCGTGCGGGAAGAGCCCACCCGCCACCCCGGGGCTTCGTGCTGACACCCAAGCGACGTTCTGCGACTACTACCTACCTACCCGCAGCCGGTGTTGTTGCCGCAGCTCGGGCAGGTGTAGCAGGAGCCGGTGCGCTGCATCATCCCCCCGCACTGATCGCAGGCGGGGCCGAGATCTGCGCCGGCCATCCGAGCCGGGACAACCGGGGGCGTGTCGGTCAGCGCCGCCGTCGGGGCGACCGGGTCGCCGGACTTGGCGGTGGTGTCGCCGTTGCCGTTGGCGCCGTTGGAGTGTCCGTTCGTACCGTTGCCGTTTCCGGCCTCGATCTCGGCCAGGTCGGCCTCCTTGCGTGCCCGAACCTCCGGGGTGAGGATGCCGAGGTCCTCGAGCTCGTCGAGGTCGTCGACGAAGCGGCTCGCGAGCCAGCGCATGATGTAGTCGGGCATCGACTTGGCGAACGGGATCTCCGGGTTCTGGGTGATGCCCTCGGGGTCGAAGCGCATGTAGCTGAACTTGCGCACGAAGACCTCGAGCGGGACGCCGTACTGGAGGCCGATCGAGATCGACGTCGCGAAGGCGTTCATCATCCCGCGCAGGGTCGAGCCCTCCTTGCCGATGTCGGTGAGGAAGATCTCACCGATTGAGCCGTCCTCGTACTTGCCGGCGGTGATGTAGCCCTCGTGGCCGGCGATCGAGAACTTGTGGGTGATCGACTGGCGCTCGCGCGGCATCTTGCGCCGCACCGGGGCCTGGACGGCCTCCTCCTCTGCACCCTTGCCCTCCTGGGCGTCGGTGCGCAGCGCCTGCGCGGTCTTCGAGCCGTCGCGGTAGATCGCCAGCGCCTTCAGCCCGCCCTCCCAGCCGCGCCTGTAGGCATCGGCGATGTCCTCGACGCTCGCCGTCTGCGGCAGGTTCACCGTCTTCGAGATCGCCCCGGAGATGAACGGCTGCGTCGCCGACATCATGTCGATGTGGCCGGTGTGGGAGATCGCCCGCTCGCCGACAGCGACGTCGAAGACGGCGAGGTGCTCATCCTTGAGCCCCGGGGCGCCGATGATCGTCGCGTTCTCGGCGATGTGGGCGTTGATCTGGTCGATCTCGGCCTCGCCGTAACCGAGAGTCTGCAGCGCCAGCGGCACCGAGCGGTTGACGATCGTCATCTTCCCGCCGCCGACAAGCTCCTTGAACTTGACCAGCGAGAAGTCGGGCTCGATCCCGGTCGTGTCGCAGTCCATCAGGAAGCTGATCGTCCCGGTGGGGGCGAGGACGGTCGCCTGGGCGTTGCGGTAGCCGTGCTCCTCCCCGAGCGCGACCGCCTCCTCCCAGGCCCGGCGGGCGCCGGCGAGCAGCCGCTCCTCGACCAGGGAGTCGTCGATCTCGTGCGAGGCGTCGCGGTGCATCCGCATCACCGCGTTATGGGGCTCGCGGTTCTTCTCGTAGCGTGTCGTAGGGCCCGGTCGCCTCAGCTGCGACCTGTGCCGACTGGCGGTAGGCGCGGCCGGTCATCAGCGCCGTGATCGCGGCAGCCATCGCCCGGCCCTCGTCGGAGTCGTAGGGCAGGCCGTTCGACATCAGCAGGGCGCCGAGGTTGGCGTAGCCGAGGCCGAGCTGGCGGAAGGCGTTGGCGTTGGCGGCGATCCCCTCCGTCGGATAGCTGGAGAAGCCGACGACGATCTCCTGGGCGAGGAAGACGATGTCGACCGCGTGCTCGAACTGCATCGACGTCGAAGCTGCCGTCGGCGCGGCGGAACTTCATCAGGTTGAGCGAGGCGAGGTTGCAGGCCGAGTCGTCGACGTGCATGTACTCGCTGCAGTTTGCGACCAGGACACCGTCGACGATGTAGGAGTGGTGAAGCGGCTCGGTCAGGTTGTAGACAACTTCCTGGCCGTCGTCCTCGCGGGCGATGAGACTGACGCCGGGCTTGGTCCTGTAGCGCGTCGTCTCCTCGAGCAGCGTCTCGAGAGCTGCTTCCTTGCGGGGAGTCGAGAAGCCAACCGGCTGGCGAACCGCTCGAGGTCCGAGCCGGTGATGCGAAGGTCGAATCCCTCGCGGGACGCGTATTCGACGGTGGTCCCGTCCTTGCGGGTGTAGGAGAAGCTGCCCTGCTTCGACTCGGAGATCCGGTAGATGCGCCCCCGGACCCCGAAAGCCGCTGAGCAGACGCTGCGCGTCCTTGAGCAGGGCCTCGCTGCGGCTGCCGAGGCCGACGTAGCGGCTCGCCTTGCCTCCCGACTCGACTCGGGCGACGCAACCGTCGGCGCCGTATAGGCCGCGCAGGAAAGAAGCCTGAACCTCCGCCGGGGCGGTGAAGACCGACGCTGGCACCCGCTTTCCGTGGGCGCGAGCTGAGCTGACGCCGAGATCGCGGAAGAACTCGCGAACGGCTTCGCTGCCGGCCCGCAACTGGACCGTGCCGTTGTCCATCTCCTGGCGAGAGACGCCGCCGATCAGTTCCTGCAGCATCCCTTCATGGGAGTCGGTCAGGCCGTCAGCGATGTCATCGCCGCCGTAGACCCAGTTCGTCTGGACGTCGGTCAGGGAACCGTCGCCGATCAGGTGCCCGGTCAGTTCGGCGAGACCCTCGCTCCAGCGCTCGGGGAGCGCTTGGTGGGTCACCGAACCGCCACGGGAGAAGGACTTGGCGAGCGCTTCCACCTTGACCGGCAGCCGCCACGACGCATCGGTTGGGGTCGTCAGCGAGTCATTGAGCAGCACGCGATCCTTGCTGGACAACTCCTCGGCCGGCACGTAGCCACGGTTGGTCGTCCAGAGGCGGTGGTTGGGCGTGCAGCGCAGTTCACGACCGTCTGAGAAGCGCAGCCGCAGCACCGGCTTGACGCCGTTGTCGCATCACTGCGAGCGGGGCGGTTGCCTCGACGCCCTCGCTCGGCACGGGCGCCGTGGCGCGATGGGTGTAGACCCGGAATTCCTCGCCGGCGCTGGCGCGCTCGTAGAGCTCTCCGAATCGGCAGCAGGCCGAGTGTGGTGTGGACGCGGGCGTCTGCCGGGAAGCAGGGGTTCGAGGCGTTGATCCGGCCCGACTCCGGGCAGGTGTGCCAGCGGTTGATCGTCGTGTCGTACTGGACGCCCGGGTCGGCGCAGCGCCAGGCCGCGTCGGCGATCTGGTTCATCAGCTCGCGAGCGTCGAGGGTCCTCGATCGTCCCGCCGCCGTTGCGGGCGATCAGGTCCCAGTCGTCGCCGTCGGCTGACCGCCTGCATGAACTCGTCGGTGACGCGGACCGAGTTGTTGGCGTTCTGGTACTGGATCGAGGTGAAGCCCTCGCCGTCGATCGACATGTCGAAGCCGGCGTCGCGCAGGGCGCCCGGCCTTCTCCTCCTCGCGCGCCTTGCACCAGATGAAGTCCTCGATGTCGGGGTGGTCGACGTCGAGGACGACCATCTTCGCCGCGCGCCGGGTCTTGCCGCCGGACTTGATCGTCCCGGCCCACGCGTCGGCGCCGCGCATGAAGCTGACCGGGCCCGAGGCGAGGCCGCCCTTGGAGAGGTGCTCGATCGAGCCGCGGATGTTGGAGAGGTTGATCCCCGATCCCGAGCCACCGCGGAAGATCATCCCCTCCTTGGTGTTCCAGTCGAGGATCGACTCCATCGTGTCCTCGACGCTGAGGATGAAGCAGGCCGAGCACTGCGGCGTCTCCTCGAAGCCGACGTTGAACCACACCGGGCGAGTTGAAGGCGGCCTTCTGGTTCAGCAGGATCGAGGTCAGCTCCACCTCGAAGGCGTCGGCGTCCTCGGCGGTGGCGAAGTAGCCGCCCTCGCGCCCCCAGCCGGAGATCGTGCCGGCGACGCGGCCGATCATCTGCTTGACCGAGGACTCGCGCTCGGGGGTGCCGAGCTTGCCGCGGAAGTACTTCTGGGCGACGATGTTGGTCGCGTTCTGCGACCAGGTCTTGGGGAACTCGACGCCGCGCTGCTCGAAGGCGGGGTTCTCCGGATCACCGATGATCGCGTCGCGTATCTCCCACTCGACCTCGTCGAACGGGTGCACTCCGGGGGAGGTGAATCGTCGCTGGACCGCGATCCCCTTGCGGGTGGTTGCGGCGGTGCTCTCGGCGGTCCTCGACATCTACCTCTCTCCTCTCAACAGCGGCTTCAGGGGGTAATTACCCAGGATCGCCTTCGGGTCGGATGGAACCCTCGCGGCCGATCGCCGCAACGAGCGGGGTATTTTCGAACAGCGGCTCGCCGGTCGGGCCGGGGTCGGACTCGAGCCCCGCCAGCTCCGAGCGGACCTGCTCGACGTCGAGCTGCTTGTAGACGGCGGCGAACTGCAGGTAGGCGACGCGGTCGATGCTGCGCAGACCCTCGAGGCACATCTCGCCGATCCGCGCCGCCGGCAGCTCGCCTCCGCTGCGCTCCGCCTCGGAGGCGATCCGCTCGACCAGTGCGTCGATCTCGGCTTCGCCGACCGGCCGCTTGTGCGCCGCGCGCGCCAGCCCGCCGCGGAGCTTGGTGCGGTCGAAGGGCTCACGTTCGCCGCCGCGCTTGCGAACGAAGAGGGGACCGCACTCGCGGCGCTCATAGGTGGTGAAGCGATGGCCGCAGCTCGAGCACTCGCGCCGTCTGCGCACGGATGCTCCCTCCTCAGCCCTGCGGCTCTCCTTGACCTTGGTCCCGTCAGAGGTGCAATTGGGGCAGCGCACACGCACAATTCTACTACGGGTGGGGTCGAATTCCTCCCTCAAGACCCACATATAGCGTGCCCAGGCGAAGAACATGCCGCGTTTTGGGGGATGTACCCTGTCCGTGGATGGTCGATGACTTCAAACGAGGCGCCGGACGGGCCGGCGAGCGGATAGGCGCCGCTCGCGAGGCTGCGAGTGAGCGCGCCGAGGCCGCCCGCGAGGCGATGGGCGAGCGCGCCGGCGCCGCTCGTGAGGCGATGGGCGAACGTGCCGTCGCCGCCAAGGATGCGATGGGCGAGGCCCGCGAGGCGATGGGCGAGCGCGCCGTCGCCGCCCGCGAGGCCGCGGTCGAGGGTGCCGCTGCGGCCAAGGGCGCGGCCGCCGAGGCGATCGCCTCGGTCAAGCCGCGGCTGCGCGGCGTCTCGCATGAGTGGGCCTTCTTCGTCTCCCTTGTCCTCGGCGCGGCGCTGATCATCTACGCAAAGACGCCGAGGGCGACCCTCGCGGTGGCGATCTACGCGGTCAGCCTCTCGGCCCTGTTCGGCACCAGCGCCCTCTATCACCGGGTCAACTGGAAGCGGCCGAGCGCCCGCCGCTGGATGCGCCGCCTCGACCACTCGATGATCTTCCTGCTGATCGCCGGCACCTACACCCCGTTCGCGCTGCTCGTCCTCCACGGACCCCTCGCCGCTGCGATCCTCGCCGTCGTCTGGATCGGCGCGGTGGCCGGCGCGATCGTCGAGATGGTCTGGGTCGAGTCACCCAAGTGGGTGCACGTCCTCGTCTACCTCTCACTCGGCTGGGTCGCCGTGGCCGCCTTCCCGGCGCTGCTCAGCGCGATGGGCCTGGCCGGCGCGATGCTGCTCGCCGCCGGCGGCGCCCTCTACACCGCCGGCGCGGTTGTCTACGCGACCCAGCGACCGAACCCGAGCCCGGCCGTCTTCGGCTACCACGAGGTATTCCATCTGTTCGTGATCGCCGCCGCCGCGATCCACTTCACGACGATCGCGCTCTACGCGCTGCCGGCGGGCTGAGCGCCGTTCGTCCGGGCGCCTTGTAATCCGCGCGCCGCGGGCGTAGGTTTGGCGTCATGCCGGCAAGGGGATCAAGGCTCGCCGTCCTCGTACCGCTTGCCCTGCTATCGCTCGCCTTGATCGCCACTTCGGCCCGGGCGGGGCCGGTCACCTGTTCCCTTGTCGAGGCCGGGCCGGCGGGTCCCGCCGCGAACATCCTGCGGATCCACGACCGCAGCTACGGGACCGCGCTCTACCGCGACGGCAACGACATCGAGTTCTACGACTTCCGGGATGGGGATCGCACGCCGATCGCCTGCGCGGGCGGGGCCCCGACGGTCAACAACATTGACCGTATCGACTACCGGACCGCCAACGGGTCGCTGACCTTCGACGAGTCCGGGAACTTCGCGATCCCCAACGCCAGCGGTGGCCTGCTCGAGCCCGGCGCCACCCCCGAGTCCAGGGGGTCGGAGATCGAGGTCTCGATCACCGACACCCGGGGCGAGACCAACGTGGCCTTCGGCGGCACCAGAGTCGCAGACCAGGTCAAGATGGGGCGGTTGCGCGGGCAGCGGATCGGGATCAACGTCAACGCCGGCGCCGACGGCGCCGCCAAGGACGCCGACATCATCATCAAGGGTCGCCTTCGCAGCCTGCTCCTGCGCACCGTCGGCGGTGCGGGCAACGACCGGCTCAGCGCCGCCGGCGGGCCCCCGTTCGCGGGCCCGGTGCAGATCCACCACAGGATCGGCATCGCCGGCGGGCTTGGCAATGACGTCCTCTTCGGCAGCCCGGGTCGTGACCAGATGACCGCCGGCCGCGGCAACGACATCCTGCGTGCCGGGCGATCCGCTGACACCCTCGTGGTCGGCAACGACCATGACGAGGCCCACGCCGGTCCCGGCAACGACTTCATCTATATCTCCACCGGCGCCGGCGGACTGCCCGAGGACGAGGCTCCCGACCTGCTGATCGGAGGGTCAGGCGCGGACCGCATTCTCAGCCAGGGCAACAACGGCCGCGCCGACCGGGTCCGCTGCGGCTCCGGGCACGACGAGGCCCTCGTCGACCACGTCGACCACCTCCGCGGTTGCGAGGACGTCAGCTTCGGCTGAGCGCCGCCGAGTGCCGCTCCTTGGCGGCCTCGATCAGCTCCAGCAGCTCGCCCTCGCGGCCCTCGCGGACCAGCGCCACCGGGTCGGGATCGCCATTGACGATCTCCTCGAAGAACTGCTTGCGATCCTGGTAGGTCGGCAGCGTCGACTTCGCCCAGCCGCGGGCGTCGTTGAGGATCACCGCGAGGCGGGCGTAGGGCTCACCGAACATCTCCGAGATCTCGCGCTTCATCCGCTTCGCCAGCGCCGGCGAGGCGCCGGCGGTCGAGATCGCGATCGCCAGCGGTCCGGTGCGGACGATCGCCGGGAGGATGAAGTTGCATAGCGGCGGCACGTCGACGACGTTGACCAGCATCGCCCGTCGCTCGGCGTCGTCGAAGACCCCGATGTTGACCTCGGAGTCGTCGGTTGCGGCGATCACCATGAAAGCGCCCTCGAGGTCGGCCGCGCCGCCGTAGGCCCGCTTCTCCCAGTGGATCGATCCCTCTCCGGCCAGCTCGGTGACCACCGGGTGCGCCTCCGGTGCGATAGCGGTGACGTCGGCGCCGCAGGCCAGCAGGCCCTCGATCTTCTCCAGTCCCACATCGCCGGCGCCGATCACCAGGCAGCGCCGCCGGGTCAGCTTCAGGCAGGCGATGTAGAAGGGCGTCTCGAGCATGTCGCGCACGCACGACTGGTCACAGATTCCCTTGCGCAACTGGCACACGCAGGGCTTTCCGGCATAGGCCTGGGCTGGCATGGCCCGAAGACTAGTGAAGGCCGAGTCCCGCGACGGGTGGATTGCGTCCCCCATTTCGTCGCTTTCCACCCATCGGCGGGGCGGGGCGCCTCTAGACGGCTTCGCGGGTGAGGCGAAGGCCCGCTTCGAGGCCGGTCTGCGGGCGCCAGCCGATCGCCCCGGCGGCCCGGGACGGGTCGATCGAGATCCGCTGCACCTCACCGGGACGCGCCGGGGCGAACTCGGGCTCGAACTCAGCGCTCCCGTCGGGGCCGCGCAGTTGCTCGACCAGGTCGAGGACGCTCGTCTCGACGCCGGTGCCGATGTTGACGGGACCGGTCGCGTCTGCGGCCGCTGCGGCGATCGCCGCCGAGACGACGTCGCCCACATATATGTAGTCGCGCGTCTGGCGGCCGTCGCCGAAGACGGTCGGGCGATCGCCGGTGCCGAGCTTGCCGCAGAAGATCGCCACCACCCCGGCCTCGCCGAGGGGGTCCTGGCGGGGGCCGTAGACGTTGCCCAGCCGCAGGCTGATCCCAGAGAGCCCGAAGAGCCGCTCGAATAGCGACAGGTAGCCCTCACTGGCGAACTTGCTCTGGCCGTAGGGCGAGAGCGGCTCGACCGCGGCGTCCTCGCCGAGCGGCAGCTCCTTGCCCTCGCCCTCGCCGTAGATCGCGCCGCCGGTGGAGGTGAAGACGAAGCGCCCGCTACCGGCTCTGCGCGCTGCCTCGAGCAGGTTGGCGGTGCCACCGACGTTGATCGAGGCGTCGAAGGCTGGGTCGGCGACGGATTTGCGAACGTCGATCTGCGCCGCAAGATGGAAGATGGTCTCCGGCTGCACGCGCTCGAGCAGGGAGGTGACGGATGCGGTGTCGCGGACATCGGTCTCGACCAGCTCGGCCCCGGCCCCGAGCGCGCCGGAGAGGTTCTCGAGCCGTCCGGTCGAGAGGTCATCGAGGATCGTCACCTCGTCTCCGCGCGCCAGCAGCGCGTCGACCAGATTCGACCCGATGAAGCCCGCACCTCCTGTGACCAGTGATCGCATCCGGCGCCGATCCTACGCACGTCCGGGGCGGCCCGTCGGCGCCGATCCCCCCGAATGCGACGCCGCGACGCTCGGTGCCGGAAGTGCCCGTAGGGCAGCCGCCGCCCCTTCGGCACCGCCTTTTGCCCCTGCTACCCTCGCCGCCCGATGCGACTGATCGTCACCGAGAAGAACAACAGCGCGAAGAAGATCGCCGAGATCCTCGGCAAGGGCCCGACCGAGAACAAGTCGTTCAAGGTCCCCTACTACACGTGGTCGGACTCCGACGGCGTCGAGTTTTGCGCGATCGGACTCAAGGGCCATGTGCTCAACCCCGCCTTCCCCGAGGGCTATGAGAACTGGCAGAAGACCGACCTGCACGAGCTGATCGACGCGGACCTGGTCAAGGAGCCGACCGACAAGAACGTCGTCAAGGCGATCAAGAAGGTCGCCAAGGAGGCCGACGATCTGGTGATCGCGACCGACTTCGACCGCGAGGGCGAGCTGATCGGCCTCGAGGCGCTCGAGGAGATGCTCGACGCCAACCCGGAGCTGGGCACCCGCGACGAGGTCGAGGCCGGGACCCTGCGGATCAAGCGCGCCCGCTACTCGGCCCTGACCAAGGAGGAGATCGAGCGCGCCTTCTCCGAGCTCGACGAGCTCTCCTACCCGCTCGCCAACGCCGGCGCCGCCCGCCAGTACATCGACCTTCTATGGGGCGCAACCCTGACTCGGGCGGTCTCGCTCGCGACACGGCGCTTCGGCTCCAACTTCCTCTCCGTCGGCCGCGTCCAGAGCCCGACGCTGGGGCTGCTGGTCGAGCGCGAGATGGAGCGCCGCGCCCATGTGGTCAAGCCCTACTGGGAGGTCTTCGCCAGGTTCTCCCACCCCGACGGCTCCTTCGAGGCCCACCACGAGACTGACAAGTTCTGGGAGAAGGCCGAGGCCGACGCCGCGGTTGCGGGGACCATCGGACCAGAAGCCCGATCGGCCGACTCGCAGCCGATCGGAGTTGTTCGAGCGGTCACCTCGCGCAGGAACACCCGCAAGCCGCCGACGCCGCTGAACACGACCGCCTTCACCACCGACGCCTCGAGCCGCCTCGGGATCACGCCCGCCGCGGCGATGCGGATCGCCGAGGACCTCTACATGGACGGCTTCATCTCCTATCCGAGGACCGACAACACGGTCTACCCTTCCTCGCTGCCTGTGCGTGAGCTGGTCACCGCGCTGGTCCGGATCGACGACTTCTCCGCCGCCGCCGGGCTGCTCGACGCTCCCTCGCTGACGCCGACGCGCGGCAAGAAGGAGACCACCGACCACCCGCCGATCTACCCGACCCAGGCGGTCTACCCGAACGCCTTGGAGGGCCCCAAGCGCCGCGTCTACGAACTGGTCGTGCGTCGCTTCCTCGCCACCTTCTCGGCGCCGATGATCACCGAGTCCACGCGCGCCGACATTGAGGCCGGCTCGCAGTCCTACTTCGTTCGCGGCTCGGTCGTCGTCGACCCCGGCTACGCCGGCATCTACACCTACGCCCGCTCCGCCGACGATGAGATCCCGGCGCTGGCCGAGGGCCAGGAGCTGGCCCTCGAAGGCGACCCCTGGATCGTCGACAAAGAGACCCAGCCGCCCTCGCGCTACTCGCAGGGCAAGCTGGTCGAGCTGATGGAGGAGGCCGGCCTCGGCACCAAGGCGACCCGCGCCGACATCATCCAGAAGCTCTTCGACCGCGGCTACGTCTACAACAACCCGCCGATCCCCTCGGCAACCGGGATCGCGATGTATGACGCCTTCAAGCACCACGTGCCGGAGATGGCGACGCCGGAGATGACCGCGAAGCTCGAGGGCGAGATGGACCAGATCGCCGCCGGCGCGATGACCCGCGACCAGGTCGTCGGCGACAGCCGCGCCCTGCTGCACAAGACCTACGACGAGATCGCCGCCAACGAACGGGCGCTGGCCGAGAAGGTCTGGGCCGGGATGGACGAGGACAAGATCATCGGCCCCTGCCCCGAGTGCGAGGAGGCCGGCCGCAAGCACGAGGACGGCTCCCCGAACATGCTGCGGATCATCGAGATGCGCGGTGGCAAGCGCTTCTGCGGTTGCCAGGGGTATGACCGCGAGAACCCCGACTCCCCCGACTCCTGCCGCTTCTCCCGCCCGCTCCCGGGCCGCGGCTACGACCTCTGGAAGGTGGCGCCTCGTTGCCCCACCTGCGGGGTCACGCCGCGGTTGAAGGTGAAGCCGTTCCGCGGTCGCACCTGGGAGCTGTGCCTAAACGACGACTGCCCCGACATGGTCGAGATGCGCAAGAAGCGCGAGGAGCGCCAGGCCGCACGAGCGGCCAAGGAGGCGATGAAGGAGGCCGCCGAGGCCAACGGCGAGACTCCGCCCGAGGGCAAGGCGCCCAAGGGGGGGCCGCCGGACACCGGCACCCGCCGCACCAAGCGCGCCCGCAAGACCGGCACCGCGGCGAAGTCCTAGCGACCTGTGGCAAGCGGCTAGCGACCCCCCGTGTTCGTCTCACTCGAGGGGATCGACGGCTCGGGCAAGAGCACCCAGGCAGCTCTGCTGGCCGAGGCCCTAGGTTCCGGCGCGCTCCTGATCCGCGAGCCGGGCGGCACCGACGCCGCCGAACGCGTCCGCGAGCTGCTCGCCGACCCCGCGCTCGAGCTCGACCCGCTCGCCGAGCTGATGCTCTTCTGCGCCGCCCGCGCCGACCTCGTCGCCCGGGTCATTCGACCGGCGCTCGAGTCCGGGCGCGACGTCGTCGCCGACCGCTTCGCCGACTCCAGCGTCGCCTACCAGGGCTCCGCCCGCGGGCTCGGCGCCGGCCTCGTGATCAACCTCTGCGACACCGCCACCGACGGCCTCTGGCCCGACCTCACGCTGCTGATCCGGGTCGACCCCGAGGCGGCCCTCGCCCGTGCAGGTGGGGAGGATCGCTTCGAGTCCGAGGGCGTCGAGTTCCAGCGTGACGTCGCCGAGGCATACGAGGAGATCGCGCAGATCGCCGCCGACCGGTTCGTCGCGATCGACGGCAGCGGCAGCGTCGAGGAGGTGCATTGGCGGGTGATGGAGGCGGTCCGAGCCGCGCAGGCGCAGGCGCACGCCGATGCGCAGAGAGCAAAGCCCGAAGCAGGGGGGACGGAGCTCGGAGAAGGGGGGACGGGGTCGTGAGCGGGAGGGAGCTCCCGGATTCGGTTCGGGAGGCGACCGAGCATCGGCGCGTGCCCGGATCGCCCTCGCGGCTGCGCTCGCCTCCGGCCCCTCTCACGCCTACCTCTTCCGCGGGCCGAAGGGGTCGGGGAAGGCCGCGGCCGCCCGCGCCTTCGCCGCCGAGATCATCGCCGGCGGGTCCCCCGATCCGGATGGCGCCCGGCGCCGCTCGCTGCAGCGCCCCTCACCGCATCCAGACCTCGTCTGGCTCACCCCGCGCGGGACCCAGCACCTGGTCGCCGACGTTCGCGAGCGGGTGATCCGGGCGGTCTCACTGCGCCCCTACGAAGGAGACCGCAGGGTCTTCGTGATCGAGGCGGCCGAGGCGATGGGCGACGAGAGCCAGAACGCGTTGCTGAAGACGCTCGAGGAGCCGCCCGCCTACGCCCACCTGATCCTGCTTAGCTCCGAGCCCACCGGCCCTGCTGGAGACGATCGCCTCGCGCTGTCAGCCGGTCGAGTTTCAGCGCTCCCCGCGGAGGCACTGCGCCGCGCCCTCGAGGACGCGGACGAGCCGGCGAGCGGTGGCCGCTGCGGCGGGCCTCGCCGGCGGCGACATCGAGCGCGCCCGCTTCCTGCTCTCCGACGCCGGCGCCGAGATCCGCGCCCAGGCCGAGGCTTGTGCCGGGGCCGCGCTCGAGGGCGAGATCGACTCCGCTCCCTGGAGCGGGCTGCTGGCGTCGGCCGAGGCCGCCGGCGAGGAGTCCGAGGCCGCCGCCCGCCGTGTGCTGGAGGCGGAGAAGGAGGTGGGCATCAAACGCTCTGCCAAGGACGCAAGCGACGAGGCTCGGTGCGCCGGGCGCAGGCGCCGCACCGAGGTTCTCGACCTCGGCCTCGAGCTCTGCGGCGCCTGGCTGCGGGACCTGGTCGCGGTCTCGGCCGGCGCTGAGGACGTCGTCTTCAACCGCGACCGCCTGGAGCGGCTCCGCGGCCAGGCGCAGGGCCTCGACCCCGCCCGCGCCCGTCGCGGCGCCGAGCTGGTCGCCGACACCCGCCGCAGGCTCGACCTCAACGTCTCCGAGGAGCTAGCCCTCGAGGCGCTCTTCTTCCGGCTCGAGTCGCTGCTCACCGCCGCCTGAGGCCCGCGGATCCGCGGTTCTCTGCGCTCCGGCTGGGCCGGCCTCGTGCGCCCGCTCCAGGGCCCGCTCCTGCGCCAGCCTGGTGATCTGCTCGGCCTGGCGGGAGACGATGACGCTGAAGTTCAGCGCCAGCCCGAGCAACAGCAGCAGCACCAGGGAGAATAGGGCGACGTTGGTGTCGCGAACCCCCATCGCGCTGGCGACGACCTCGAGCAGGCCGGGAAAGGCGGCGCCGACGAGCATCCCGAGGCCGGCCATGAACCAGATCACGCTGTAGCGCTCTTGCAGCTGGTGGCGCCGGATCAGCTCGAGGATCATCGCCATGAAGACGACGGCGATCACCGCCGCCAGGATCCGCGCCTGCGGCGTCAGCCGGACCGTCGGGTCGGCGGCGGCGAGCAGCGCGCCCTCATCGGTCGCCGTACTCCGGGCTCTTCGGCCGGAACTGGCCGACCAGCAGGACGATCACGCCCTTGAAGATGAAGAAGGCCGAGCGCACCGGGGTCGCAAGAAGATGGTCCGCCCGCCCGCGGCAGCATCCTCACGCCCACCTCCTCGACCCGCAGCCCCTGGCGGACCGCCCTCTGCAGCGACTCGATCTCAGCGAAGTCAGGGGAGTAGCGGTCGCTGAAGAGCGCCATCACCTTGCGGTTGGCCGCCCGCATGCCGCTGGTCGTATCGGTGAAGCGCTGGCGGGTCGCGAGCGTGAGGAAGAGCGGAAGACGTCGGAGCCGATCCGCCGCGTGAAGGTGGGGCGGTAGTCGTCGCTCTCGGCGGCCGCGGGGTCGCTGTAGCGCGAGCCGATCACCAGGTCGGCGCGATCGGCGCGGACCTCTTCGACCAGGCGGGCTACTTCGAACGGCGGGTGCTGGCCGTCGGCATCGAGATGGGCGCAGATGTCATAGCCCTCGCGCAGCGCGTAGATGTAGCCGGTCTGCAGTGCGGCGCCGAGCCCCTGGTTGAAGGGCAGGGATGCGACCATCACCCCCCCCGCCTCGCGGGCGCGGCTCGCGGTCGCGTCGAGCGAGCCGTCGTCGACGACAAGGACGTCGGCGTCGGGGAGGCTCTCGCGGACGTCGTGGATCACGGACGCGATTGACGCCTCCTCGTTCCACGCCGGGATGAACACGAGCGTGCGCATCGGCCAATTATTCCACGAACGGCAGCGGCCTCCGGCACCGTTACGCCCGTGGCCGCACGTAGCTTTGTGTTAGGAACAACTAATGCCACGGAAGTCCTCAAGCCGTTCTCGCGGTCGACGGGCCCCCTCCGGCCGCCGGGTCGGGATGCGCCTCTGGCTCACCGCCGCCTTCGCCCTGGTCGGAGTGATAACCGCTACGGCGGTCTACCTGCTGGTCAGCAACTCGACCGAGCGGGCCCTTTCCGATCGTGCGACCGACCTCGCGGTCGGTCGCACCGATCACCCTCGCCGACAGCGTCGGCGCTTCGAGGGCGGCGGTTCCGACGTCATCGCAGGCGCCAAGGGCGGCGGCTTCCTCGCCTGGTACTTCGACAGCTCCGGGAAGCTGGTGGCGCCGAAGCCCCGGCCGCGCCCTCGAGGCGATCACGGCGCGCCGAGGCGCGGTCGAGACGGCGCTCGACGGTGGCCAGCATCACGTCGGTGCTTCCGGGCGGCGAGGTCACGGTCGTCGCAGTGCCGGTCTTTCGCGGGGGCAGCACGATCGGCGCGATGCTCGGCCGCTCGTCACGCTCGCAGGTGCTCAGCGGCGCCATCGAGCCGGGCTCGAACCGACAGCCTGCGAGCGCTCCTGATCGCCGTCGCGATCGGAGTGATCGCCGGCTTCTGCGTCGCCATGGTGATCGCCCGCCGGGTCAAGCGCCTCGCCCGCAGCGCCGAGGAGATGGCGGCGGCTCCTCGACTCGAAGCTCGACGCCTGGGCCGGGACGAGATCGGCGACCTGGCGCGGGCGCTGGACTCGATGAGGGCCTCTCTGAAGGAGAGCTTTGGCGTGCTCACCGCCGACCGCGACAAGCTCAACGCGATCTTCGACGGCCTCACCGACGCGGTCATGGTGGTCGACGACGACGGCACTGTCCGCTTCTCCAACGGCGCCGCTGCGGGCCTGGTCAGCTCCAGCGGCCACGCTCCGGAGGCGATGGTGCCACGACTGCGCCGCGCTGCCGACGTCGGCTTCGCCGCCCACCCGGCGCTGCGGATCGGCGACCGCACCTACTCGATGCAGGCCCGCGACCTGCCCGAGGAGGATGCCGTGCTCGTCGTCGTCCGCGATCGCACCGACGAGATGCGGCGCGAGTTCGCCGAGCGCGACTTCGTCTCCAACGCTGCCCACGAGCTTCGAAACCCGCTGGCCGGGATCTCCGGTGCGATCGAGGTCCTGCAAACCGGCGCCAAGGACGACCTCGAGGCGCGTGACCAGCTTCCTCGAGCGCCTCTCCCAAGACGCCGAGCGGAACACAACCTGACCCAGTCGCTGCTAACCCTGGCCCGGGTCGGGCGCTCGGGGCGGGGAGGACGAGGTCGTCGACGTCGAGGCCGCCGTCGGCGACGTCGCCGCCGCCGTCGAGGTGCCGCGCGGCATCGAGCTGAGCATGAGATCGAGCCCGACCTCGCCGCCAAGGGCGACCCGACCTGCGCCCTGATCGGCCTGCTGACCAACGCCTTCAAGAACACGCCCACCCCCGGCACCGTTACCGTAAGCGGCCGCCGCGACGGCGAGACGGAGGTCGTATTGGAAGTCAGCGACACGGGCACCCGGAATCCCGGCAGCCGAGATAGAGAGGGTCTTCGAGCGCTTCTACAGGCGCTCCGAGTCGCGCCAGCAGGAGGGCTTCGGCCTCGGCCTGGCGATCGCGCGCCGTATGGTGAGCGTCATGGGTGGACGAATGGGACGACATCGATCGAAGGCGAGGGCAGCACCTTCTGGGTGCGTCTGCCCGTCGCACAACCGAGCCCGACCCCGGTCGCATGAGCCCGATCGGAGCGAAGATATGAGCAGCGGACGGATACTGATCGCCGATGACGAGCCCTCGGTCAGGGACTCGGTCGGCTACGCGCTCAGCCAGGAGGGCTTCGAGGTCACCGGCGCAGTCGACGGCGACGACGCGATGGAGAAGATCGGCGATGACGGCATGCCCTTCGACCTTCTGATCCTCGACATCATGATGCCCGGGCCCTCGGGCCTCGACATCTGCCGCGACGTCCGTGCCCGCAGCGCCGTGCCGATCATCATCCTCACGGCCAAGGACGCCGAGATAGACAAGGTCGTCGGCCTCGAGGTCGGCGCCGACGACTACGTGACCAAGCCGTTCTCGGTGCGTGAGCTGCTCGGCCGCGTCCGCGCCCAGCTGCGCCGCCCGGAGCTCGACCGCTCGCCGCTCAGCCAGCAGAGCCGGATCGAGGCCGGCCCCGTCTCGATCGACCTCGCCCGCCACCTGGTCACCATCCGCGGCCGCCAGGTCAACCTGACCCGCTCGGAGTTTCAGCTCCTGCGCCTGCTCGCCGCCCGCCCGGGAGAGGTCTTCCGCCGCGCCCAGATCATGGAGGAGCTCTGGCAGACCGAGTTCGACGGCGACGAGCGCGCCTGCGACGTCCACATCTCCAACCTGCGCCAGAAGGTCGAGCGCGACGCCCAGCGCCCCGAGATCGTCGTACCGTGCGGGGCGTCGGCTACAAGTTCAACGACGAGGCCTAGTAGGTCGCCGTCGCCGACGGGTCGAAAGCGTGCCCCATTTCGTCGTTTTCCACCCGTGGGCGGGGATCTAGGCTCCGGTGCGACCCGGGCCCTGGAGCGGCTCGCCGGCGTCGGCCGCATCTTCGAGCGCTTCCAGCGACTGCTCCAGCCAGCGGTCGACCCAGAGCTTGCCGAGGAGCGCGTCGAAGATCCGGTTGCTGGCCCCAATTCGATCCGTCCGAACTCGACGTCGACGAAGGTGTCGCCCTGGGCCTCGGTCGCGGCCGCGCGCGTAGGTCCCGGTCTTGGTGCAGTGCAGGTCGATCTCTCGCAGATCCTCGAGGCGGTCGATGGTCATGGTCGTCTCGATCCTGCCCTTGGGGTTGCGGGTCACCTGGGCGTAGTTGCTGCCCTCGTCGAACTTCTCCCCGCGGACCTCGACCACCCGCGGCCACCACTCGGGGTGGCGTCGGGGGTCACCGACCAGGTCCCAGACCGTGCCCGGCGATGCCTTGATCAGCGCTTGTCTGTGGGCAACCGACATGCCTTGGTCGGGTCAATTCTCCCACCCCCGGGCCCCGGCGCTCACAAGAGCTCGATCAGCCCCCGCACGACCAGCGCCAATCCCATCACCATCGCCCCGATGTAGAGGATCCGCCCGCCGTGGCGGTTGAGCGCGTCGCGAAAGCGCGCCACCGCCCGCGGCGTCCAATCCGGGGCGAAGGTGTTAGCCGAGCAGGGGGATCTCCAGCAGCGCCAGCATGATCAGGTTGAAGCCGACGATGCAAAGGACCGTCGCGCTCGTGCTCAGGTTCTGGTCGTTGATCTGGTTGAGCCCGGCGAGGTAGGAGGCGCCGGGGAGGGTCAGCAGCGCGCCGACGACGAAGGTGTCGCGGGCCGAGCCCTTGCTCAGCGCCTGCTGCCAGCGCGGCGGCTTCTTCTCCCCCTCGGCCTCCTTCTTTGCCTTCTTCTCCTCGGCGCGGCGTTTGTGGCCCTCGGATCGAAGGACGAGGCCGAAGCCACCACCAGCAGCACCCCCAAGACGATGTCGGCGCTGGGGCTGAGCGTGTTCTGTGTCGTGCTGACCGAACTCGATCCCTCGAGATGAAGACGATCAGGCAGCCGAGGGTGATCGAGGTCATGTCAGCACCCAGCAGGTAGCCCAATAGCAGCCGCTTGGGCTTCGGCATAAGCAGCATCACGGTCGTCGCCGTCAGCAGGGTCGGGTTGAACGCCGCCGTGAAGGCAAAGACGAGGACCTGGCTCACGCGGGGGTGCCTGCTTTACAGAGCTGGTGTGGGCAGGGCTACAGACCCGTCTCCACGGTGACGCGACCGTCCTTGATCGCCTCTACCAGCCGGCGTAATCCCGCTCGTTCTGGTCGGCGTAGGCGTGCGAGAACTCGTCGACGCCCGGTCGAAGATGTCGCTCTTACCGAGGTACGCCGCGATCGCGATCCGGTCGCCCGAGCGGGCGTGGGCGCGGGCGAGCGTTCCAGCCAGCACATCCGCCCGTAGATCTCCATCGCCTTGGGCACCATCGTCTCGATCTCGGCCGATCCCTTCCAGTCCTTCAGCTGCCGCAGGTAGAAGTCGCGCTCGATGCCGTCGATTCCCAGGGACACGCTGCCAGCCGAGCATGATGTCGCTGGCCGCCTGCATCAGCCGCTGGCCGGTGACCACCCGCTCGCCCTCGTTCTCGTACTCGCTGGCGCCTGCGAACTCCTCCAGGACCGACGCCTGGGCCTGCTTCGCCTGCAGGAAGAGCGGGTCGGTGCCGTCGCGACCGAGCATCAGGATGATCCAGGCGCGGGTGCCGACGCTGCCGACCCCGACGACCTTGTGGGCGATCTGTACGAAGCGGAACTGCTCCAGCAGTCGGCGGCGATCCGCCTGCAGCGAGGAGCGGTACCCGCGAAGCATCTCGCGCAGCCGCTCGGTGAACTGCGCCGGGTCGACATCCGTGAGCAGATCCTCAATCGGCGCAATTGAACGGCGGGTCGGAGATGATCCTCGGCTCCCCGTCGACCATCGTCGTCAGCTTCTCGAACGCCTTCATGCTGTCCTTGGTCTGGGCCTTTGCGATGTTGCGCTCGGCCCGCTTGCGCATGGTCTTGTCGAAGCTGGCGCCGTACTCGGCCATGAAGGCCTCGGTGTCGAAACGCGCGTACCAGAGCGCCAGGTTCGGCATCCCGGCGAACTCGCGCCATCGCGCGCCGGTACTCGCCCACCGCGCCTCGCACGATCCGGCTGCGCTCCTTGGCCGAGAAATCGCGCTCGCGGCCGGCGACCGTCATGCTCGCGGCAAGGCGCTTTACGTCCCACTCCCAGGGTCCCGGGAGCGTCTCGTCGAAGTCGTTTAGGTCGAAGATCAGCTTGCGCTCGGGTGAGGCGAAGACCCCGAAGTTCGAGAGGTGCGCGTCTCCGCAGAGCTGTGTCTGGAGCCCGGAATGAGGCGTCCCCGCGAAGTAGTAGGCCATGATCAGGGCCGCGCCGCGGTAGAAGGTGAACGGCGAGACCACCATCCGCCCGTAGCGCAGCGGCACCAGTTCCTGCACCCGCGACTCCGCCTGCCGCTGCAGCAGCTCGATCGGGTCGGGCCGATGGGCGGCCGGCTCGAGGGCTGCTTGGGCCGACAGGGGCGTCTCCACCCGTGCGGCCTTGCCGCGGGCGCGTCGCTCCGCGGGCGTCAGGTGTGGCAGTTCGTTGGTCTTGGGCATCGGTCTCCTTGGGATGGTTGCCGCAAGAGGCTAACCCCCGGCGGCCCCTCGCGGGTGGTCGTCGGGGCCGCCGGCCGTCGCACTGTCACTCACCGTGCCGTCTCTCCAGCATCGTCGCGCACGCGGTAGGTCTGTCCGGCGTGCCGCAGGCGTTCGGTGAGCGCTTCGCCGATCGCGGTGGCGGGGGTGAGCACGCCGGAGCGGTCGGGGAGGCGGTCTGCGTCGGTCGCGAGCGCGAGGGCGCTCTCGCCATCACCGCGGTGGCCTTGTCGCCCGGGTCGCCGGAGGCGCGGATCTCGGCGACGATGCGCGCGCCGTCGCTCGTCTGCGCGTGGGTGTCGATGCGGAAGCCCTTCTCGCGAGCCTCCTCACCCGGGCCCTCGCCGGGATCGGGCAGGAGGCGGTCGAGCAGCTTGCGGGTGGGCGTGAACGAGAGGCCGCCGACGAGCGCGCCCAGGCCGCCGGCGATCGCGGCGGCCTTCACCGGTCCCAGCGGCAGGCCGCCGGTGAGCATCAGCTCGCGATAGCGCAGCCGCCGACCGTAGGCGTGGCCCTGGAGGGCGTTGCTGCGGCGAACGACGCGGGTGTTGATGGTCGCCATCACGAACGGCGCCAGGTAGCCGCCCAGCGCCGGGTCGTGGACGACTGACATCGGGTCGCGCTCGGGCCCCAGATCGGGCTCGTCGCCGCGCTCGGGGCTGAGCGCATACGGATCGACCATCAGGCGACGGGCCGCGGGATCGCGCCGGGCCTCGTCGAGCTGGCCGCGCATCGAGTCGATCGTCCCGCCGCTGATCCCGCCGCGAGTCGCCACCACGACCAGCGTCGTGTCGCCCAGATCCCCGAGGTCGTGCTCACGGGCGTGAGCGTGCAGAGCGAGGACGCCGAGGTCTGGAGGGGATCGAATCGAAGCTCGCCAGGTGTGGACGATGCGCGCCCCGCTGGCGCGGGCGGTCGCGTCGTGCTCGTCGATCGAGCGGCGCATGAACAGCACCTCGCCGGTGAGGTCCGCGTAGTGCGTCCCGGCCGCGGCGCAGGCCGCCACCAGCGGCATCCCGTAGCGCATGTAGGGGCCGACCGTGGTCGCGACGACCCGGGTCGAGCCGGCCAGGGAGGCCATCGCCTCGTCCTCGCCGCTGTCGGCCACCACCAGCGGCCATTCCACGGCGCCCTCGCCGAGCGCTTCCCGGGTGCGCTCGAGCTTGTCGAGGGGACGACGCCAGTGCGATCCGCACCCCCTCCGGTGCCTGCCGCGCGAGGTACTCGGGCATCGCCAGGCGGCCCGGGGCCGGAATCCGGTCGCACCGAAGACGACGACGTCGTGCTCGCGTTCGGTTGCGTCGGAAGCCATTGCGCACATTCTCCCGCTTCGCGCTACCCCGGCGCTCGCTGACCCCGGCAGGTAGACACTAGGGTCGGTCTCGGCACTCAAAGACCCGCCGGGAGGAAATGATGCCCGCGCGGATCGACCACATCGATCTGGCAGTCAGCAACGTCGAGCGCACCCTCGCCTTCTACCTCGGTGTACTCGGACCGCTAGGCCTCAGGGTGGAGGGGCGTTTCGAGACCTACCGTCACACCGAGGATGTCATCTACCTCGGGTTCGGCCAGAAGCACGTCCAGGGTGCCCAGCCTGAGACCCGTCTCGGGCTCCGACAGGCGGAGCGGGGGGGAGCACCACTACTACGACGTCGAGGGGGATAGAGCGCCTTGCCTTCGTGGTTGATGACGAGGGCGAAGTGGACGACGCATACCAGCGTTGTCTCAGCATGGGCGCCCGAATCCACTGTCCGCCCGAGGCAGAGGACGACATGGAGGGCGCATACACCTTCTTCGTCTTCGATCCGGACGGGATTCGTGTCGAGGTCTGCTCTTGGACGGATGAGGCTCGCGAGCAGTGGGATGCCGGAGCCTGGGCTCAGGCGAGACCCTAAGTCTTCCCAGAGAAATGTTGGCGCCGGCCCGATTCGGGAGTAGGATCGGCACACGGCCTACCGCCCACCCGGAGGGAA
>CAWAFQ010000012.1:0-9052 GCA_963781345.1 uncultured Actinomycetes bacterium | reverse complement strand
CACACCTTCAAGGTGAAGGCTAGAAACGCGCAGAAGGCTGACGATCCCTCGCCCGCAACGGTGAGCTTCAAGATCAACGCGGGGGGCGAAGCGGACGGACACCTTGGGGTGGGCTTCAGCGGGCATCCAGCGTGTCCTCGCCTGCTGGGAGCAGCTATTTCCCACGACTTTTCTTCACAGCGAGCCAGCGGGCGGTCTTCTGAAGAGAGAACGTGAAGTTCTGAGATGGCACCCTCCCCTCCGGCGCGGGATACTGCGGGTGCGATGTCGCAGGAGAACGTCGAAGCAGCCGAACGCGCGGTCGACGCCTTCAACCGCCGAGACGTCGACGCGTACCTGGAGGAGATCGACCCCGAGGTGGAGTTTCATGTGGCGCTTCAGGGGACGCCCGGAGGCGCGCCAGAGGTGTATTGGGACACGACGGCGTCCGCGCGCAGCTTCGAGATCTTTACGAGGCCTTCTCCGAGTTCCACCTCGAGATCTCGGAGATCCGCGACCTGGGCGAGCGGGTCGTCGCCCTCGGCCAGCTTCGCGCGCGCGGCAAGGAAAGCGGGGCCGAGGTCGAGTCGCCTATCGGATACGTGGTCGAGTTCAAGAACGGCAAGGTGATCCGACTGGACGACTACTTCGATCCCAAGGAAGCCCTCGAAGCCGCCGGGCTTGAGGAGTAAGCGATGTCGCAGGAGAACGTCGAGGCTTTCAACTGCGGTTGAGGCGTTCAATCGCATCGACGTCCCGGGCGCGCTTTGGTTCATGGATCCCGAGGATCCGATTCCCCGGCTCGCAAGCTCTATGGAAGCTACGCCGGGCTCGAGGAGTGTGGAGGGGTTCTTCGCCGACGTCGCTGAGCACTTCGATGCCTTGACGGTCGACTGCCCGGACGTCCGTGACTGGGCGACCGGATCTCGCGCTGGGCAGCCGC
Organism: uncultured Actinomycetes bacterium; assembly: GCA_963781345.1. Classification (GTDB taxonomy): domain Bacteria; phylum Actinomycetota; class Thermoleophilia; order Solirubrobacterales; family 70-9; genus JBBRHQ01. The sequence continues at coordinate 8,130 of CAWAFQ010000012.1, read as the reverse complement.
CCACGCCACCGGGAAGGCGAGCGGAGCCGAACCGGCGCCGTTCACGGTGGTGACCAGCTGGGACGGCCTCATGACTCATTTCACCGACTTCGGCGATAGGGACCACGCCCTCGAAGCCGCCGGGCTGCGGGAGTAGGCGATGTCGCAGGAGAACGGTGGAGTGGCCCGTCGCGGTGTGGAGCATATGCCGCAGGCGACTGGGAAACCTGGCTCGAGGGCTTTTATCCTAAGATCGAACGGGAGGAGATGCCTGGGCTCGGTCCCGACGCATCTGTGTACCGGGGCATCGAGGAAGTCCGGGACGCGGTTGGGAGCTAACGACTGGACCGAGTACACCGTCGAGGTGCACGAACTGCACGCGCCGGAGATGACGTCGTCGTTCTGGTCCAGGAACGCGGACGCGGTCGGAGCACTGGCGCGAGCGTTGAACGGGAGTTCGGGCAGATCCTTACACGTTTCGCGACGGCAAGCTCATCCGAAACCGCCTGTACGGGAGTTGGGCCGAGGCGCTCGAAGCCGCCCGGGCTGGCAGAGTACGCGAGACGGCACGGGCTTGTTCAGGCGCGAAAGAGTGGAGCTAGCCGGGCTCGAACCGGCGACCTCCTGGGTGCGATCCAGGCGCTCTCCCAACTGAGCTATAGCCCCTTCAGGGTGCCGGCGGGCAGAGCCGACGCCGGAGACAAGAATAGCCGCAGGGGAGCGAGCCCCGGCGGCGAACGATCAGCGAGAAATGGGGGCGCGCTTGCGGGCGCCCCTGGAGACCGGATCGATGGCCCGAACCCGGGTAACCTTCGAATCGGTTCGAGAGCTATGGGAATCCTCGACGAGGCGATTCGACAGCACCTGGACCTGAAGCGCCGCCACGGCGCCCAGGACTCCGAGGTCAAGAAACTGGAAGACGAGGCGTTCGGCCTGCCCACACGCCCGGGCGAGCCGGATTTCCCCGAATCCCAGGAGCATTCCGTCGTGCCCGCAGAAGCGGACGAGAAGAAGGCTCCTGAGGCCGAGCCCGAGCCGGCGGCCTCCGAGCAGCCTGCGGCCGAGGTCGCCGAGGCTCCGCCCCAGCCCGAGGTCGAGGCGCCGCCGCAACCCGAGCCCGAAACAGCCGAACCCGCCGCCGAGCAGGCCCCGGTCGAGGAACCCACTGCGGGCGCCAGCGGGTTCTACGACCATGCGGCGGCCGAGCAGGAGGAGCTCGAGGACTCCGCCGACGACGAGCTCGAGGAGGTAGGCCTGGCCGATGTGCCGCCGGCCTCCGAGGAGCACCCGGTCACCTCGATGGAGACCGTCGAGCACCCGATGGAGGAGGAGCTGGACGAGGTGGCGGCTGATGCCCCCGCCACCGGCGAGGAGCCCCTTCCCGAGGGCCCGCCCACTGACGAGGAGCTCCTGCCCGAGCCCCCGATCACGGGCGAGGAGGAGTCGGTCCCCGAGCCCCCGATCACGGGCGAGGAGGAGCCGGTCCCCGAGGCGCCGATCACGGGCGAGGAGGAGAGCCCGGAGGATGACTCCGACGGCGATGTCCTCGAGGAGACGCCCGAGTTCCTCCGCGACCAGCCCGAGGACGACGAGCTCTGGTTCGAGCAGGGCGAGCCCAAGGACTTCGACTTCGACTGATCAGGCGCTCGGCGGACGCCCGCTGGGGCCGGCCTAGATGTAGCCGCGGATCCTGGCGGCCTCGACGACCCGCTCGATCCCGACGAGGTAGGCGGCCTGACGGAGATCGAGGCCCTCCTCCTTGGAGCGGGCCGAGACCTCTCTGAAGGAGCGACGCATGATCGTCCCGAGCCGGTCGTTGACCTCGCGCTCGTCCCAGCGGAGGTGCTGGAGGTTCTGAACCCATTCGAAGTAGGAGGCGACGACGCCGCCCGCGTTGGCCATCACGTCGGGGATGGTGTAGACGTCCTTGCCTTGCAGGATCTCGTCGGCCGCCGGCGTGGTCGGGCTGTTGGCGCCCTCGACGATCACCTTGCACTGCATGCGATCGGCGTTGCCCTCGTGGATCATGCCTCCGAGGGCCGCCGGGATGAAGACGTCGCAGGGGACCGCGACCAGATCGTCGCGATCGATCTCCTCGGAGCCCGCGAACTCGGTGATCAGCCCGCCGGCGACGATGTGGTCGTTCAGGGCGTTGGCGTCGATGCCCGCGTCGGCGCGAATCGCGCCGTTGGCATCCGAGACGGCAACCATCTTCGCCCCGAGCTGCTGCATGATCCGCGCCGCCCAGGAGCCGACGTTGCCGTAGCCCTGGACGGCGAAGCTGGTGTCGGCCGGGCTCAGCCCGAGGTGGGGCGCGGCCTCGCGGAACATGTACACACAGCCGCGGCCGGTGGCCGCCTCGCGGCCCAGCGACCCCTCCAGCTGCAGCGGCTTGCCGGTGCAGATCGCCGGCGTGTGGCCATGCAGCTTCCCGTACTCGTCCATCATCCAGGCCATCACCTGGGCGTTGGTGCCGACGTCGGGAGCCGGGATGTCACGCGTCGGTCCCAGCACCTTCTCGATCTTGTCCATGAACGAGCGGGTTATCGCCTGCAGCTCCGAGCGCTCGAGCTTGTCGGAGGGGCAGTTGACGCCCCCCTTCGCGCCGCCGAAGGGGACGCCGGCGATGGCGGTCTTCCAGGTCATCAGCGAGGCCAGGGCGCGGACCTCGTCGACGTCGACCTCGGGGTGGTAGCGGATGCCGCCCTTGTAGGGCCCCCGGGCGCCGTTGTGCTGGATGCGGTAGCCGGAGAAGACGTGGACCTTGCCGTCGGCCAGCTTCACCGGGATCTGCACGGTGACCTCGCGGTAGGGGGTCCAGAACACAGTCCGCAGGTCATCGGGCAGGCCCAGGTGCTCGGCGGCCTTGTCGAAGTAGTAGCGGACGATCTCGAGGTTGGAGACCTCGGCGCGTTGCGGGGACTTGTCCGTATCCGCGCGCTCCCGCACCGCAGTCTCGGTATCAGCCATCGGTCTCCTTCACGCTCGGTCCCGCTGCCTTGGGCGGCCATCCTCTCACAGGCCGGCCAGGCCTACAATCGGGCATCTGGGGCCATAGCTCAGTTGGGAGAGCGCCGGCTTTGCAAGCCGGAGGTCGCCGGTTCGAGCCCGGCTGGCTCCACTTGGTTGCGCTCGGCCGCAGCGGTGGTACGGTGCCCGGCGTAACAGGCGGAAGGGGAGACTGATGAGGTTCAAGGCAATTCCGGCGGGCGTCGTTGTCGCCTTCACTGGCGCGATCGCGCTCCCGGGAATCGCCACCGCGGGTGGCGGCTATGAGACGACGGTGAACATCAAGGAGGCCGCGCCCGGCGACTTCCACGGCGTCGTCAAGAGCGACAACGAGAACAAGTGCGCCAAGGACCGCAAGGTCACGCTCTACAAGCAGAAGGGCCACGACCAGGTGCCCAGCGAGGACGAGAAGATCAACAGCGACAACGCCTCCAAGCAGGACGGCAAGTACAAGTGGGACACGGGCAACACCCACACCAAGGGCAAGGTCTACGCGCGGGCGAAGAAGACCGATGACTGCGAAGGGGACAACAGCAAGACGATCAAGTCCTCCGCATAGGGCCGACGAATACCGCAGCTGACCCGTCCCGCCTAACGGCGGGGCGGGTTTCGCATCGCCCCGATCAGGCCGAGCATGATCATCCCGGTGATCCCCAGCGAGACGACTCCGAGCAGCACCCCGGTGGTGCTGACCGCCTCGAGGATCGCGACCACCGAGAGCCCGGCGAAGAGGATGCAGAAGGCGAAGCCGGCTGCGAGGATCGCCGTGCGAACGTCGTCGCTCATCGGCGCGCCGGTCGAACTGGTCTGGTGGGTGGGCTCATCTCAGTCTCAGGATGCGAGCGAGGTGGTGGACTTCCCGTCTCTGTGGCGGTTGGCGAACAGCTTGATCGTCGCCAGCCCGAAGAGGAATCCGCCGACATGAGCAAGGTAGGCGATCCCCCCGTCGGCGCCGACCAGGTCGGAGCCTCCGAGCTGGCCGAACGCGGGTATCGCCTGTAGGGCGAACCAGATCCCGAGCATGATCAGAGCCGGGATCTCGATGAAGGTGAAGAAGAAGACGACGATGATCATCGTCAGCACCCGCGCTCGCGGGTGCAGGAGTATGTAGCCGCCCAAGACCCCCGAGACGGCACCGCTGGCGCCGATCGTCGGGACCGTCGATTGCGGTTCGAGCAGGGATTGCGCGTAGACGGCGACGATCCCGGCGAGCAGGTAGAAGACGAGGAACCGCGGTCGGCCCATCGAGTCCTCGATGTTGTTCCCGAAGACCCACAGGAACAGCATGTTCCCGGCGATGTGCAGGATCCCGGCGTGCATGAACATCGAGGTGAACACCGTCAGCCACCACGCCGGGCTGTCGAGCGGCACCAGCGGGGCGCCTCCCTTCTGATCCAGTACGCTCGGCCTCGCCGTAGGAGGCCTGGCCCTCGCAGACGATGTCGACCTTCGGGCGTCTGCCCTCGCGAGGCAAGGCGCCGACGGCGCAGTCCTCGCCCGGGTGCACGACGCGGTAGGGGATCGCCCCGAACTCGAGCGCGTTCTGGTCGCGTTCGGTGACGCCCAGCTCGCGCATCTCGGGGCTCGAGTAGCCGTCGCTGGAGAAGGTCAGCTGCCAGGCGAAGAAGGCGACGTTGAGCCGCGATCAGCACCACCGTGAGGATCGGGAACCGCGAGGTCGGGAGGTTGTCCTTGAGCGGGATCAAGCGGGCGGAAGCCTATTCAGGGCACCCGTCTGCTCCCGGAGGCTCGGAAGGCGAGCGCCCCACCGCTGTCCGGCGGGGCGCTGGGCCGGGAGATGTGCTCAGCGGCTAGTAGTCGGGGGCGTCGTTCTGGGCGTCCTCGATCGCCTGCTGGGCATCGTCCTGGGCTTCCTCGGCCTGCTGCTGGGCATCGTCGATGGCGCCCTGCGCCTCGTCGCTGAGCCCGTCTGCCTGATTCTGCGCGTTGTCGATCGCCTCGTTGGCGGTGTCGATCGCGTCGTCGGCGTTGTCGCCGCAGCCCGACCAGGCCGCGCCGGCGAGCGCGATCGAGAGCGTCGCCGCGGCCGCGGCGACGACGCCGGTGGCGGATTGAGCTGGTTCCCATCGGGTGAACCTCCCTAGCTGTCGTGCCGAGGGCGCCCTGGCTGCCCATGCGCTGCTCGGCGAGACAGCGCGACGATCGTAGCGTGGCTGCCGCGGTCGTCAGGCGAGGGCGGCGGCGCGGCTGTCCTCGGCCTCGCGCGCCGACTCAGTCCGCGTGGTATGAGCTGCGCACCAGGGGCCCGCGGCGACCGAGGCGAAGCCCAGCTCCAGCGCGGCGTCACGGAGGGCATCGAACTCCTCCGGATGCCAGTAGCGGACCACGGGCAGATGCTTCTCGGTCGGCCGCAGGTACTGGCCGACGGTGAGGATCTCGACCTCGTGCTCGCGGAGGACGCGGAAGGTCTCGACCATCTCCTCGAACTCCTCACCGAGCCCGACCATCAGCCCCGACTTGGTGGTCACCTCGTCGCCGCCCATCTCCTTCGCCATGCGCAGCACCCGGGCCGAGCGCATGAAGTCCGAGCCGCGCCTCGCCTTCGGGTAGAGGCGGGGAACGGTCTCGACGTTGTGGTTGAAGACGTCGGGGCGCTCGGCGATCACCCGCGCCAGCGGCATCTCCTGGCCGCGGAAGTCGGGGGTCAGGACCTCGACCTTGCACTCGGGCGCCTGCATCCGGATCGAGCGGATCACGCCGACGAAGGCCGAGGCGCCGTAGTCGGGCAGATCGTCGCGGTCGACCGAGGTGACCACGGCGTGGCGCAGCCCCATGCGCTTGACCTGGTTGGCGACCCGAAGCGGCTCCAGGGGGTCGTTCCAGGTCGGCTTTCCCGTCTGCACGTTGCAAAAGCCGCAGCGGCGGGTGCAGACGTCGCCCAGGATCATGAAGGTCGCGGTGCCGCGCTCCCAGCACTCGCCGACGTTCGGGCAGTTCGCCTCCTCGCAGACGGTGTGCAGGTTGTCGGCCTGGATCGTCGACTTCAGCCGGCGGTAGTTGGGGCCGCCGGGGGCGGGGACCTTGAGCCAGGGGGGCTTGCGCCGGCGAAACGGGAGACCGTCGGCGATCTGGCCGCCGCCCGGGTTGGCTCGCGAGCGGGTCACGTGGACGCGCTCGGTCACCTCCGTCGGGGGTGTGGCTCCGTTGCCGTTGGCCGGGCTCATCGGTCCTACGGTACCGATGCCGGCGCCTTGGCCAGCGAGGGCGCCCACCCCGTCCACCAGCTCGCCCAAGCCGTGCCGCCTCGACCTCGACCGGCTGACGCCCATAGACCTCGCCGAAGCGATCGCGGACCGTGGTCGCGAACGCGTCCAGATCCTGCTCGGCGCGATGCTCGCGGGTGAGCGATGTCATCCGGCAGGCCTCGATCCCGCAGGGCACGATCCACTCGAACGGCTGCAGGTCGTTGTTGACGTTGATCGCGAAGCCGTGGGTGGTGATCGCGCGGTTGACGTGGACTCCGATCGAGCCCACCTTTCGCTCTCCGACCCAGACGCCGGTGAGCCCGTCCACGGTCCGCCGCCTCGACGCCGTGGTCGCCGAGCGCGGAGATCATCACTCGCTCCATCCGCCTGATGTAAGCGTGCACGTCCCGGCCATAGGGCTCGAGGTCCATGATCGGATAGCCGACGAGCTGGCCGGGCCCGTGGTAGGTCACCCGGCCGCCGCGGTCGGTCTCGGTGACCTCGATGCCCTGCATCCGGTACCAGTCCTCGCCCATCGGCAGCTCGTCAGCGGTGGAGCGGCGTCCCTTCGTGTAGACGGGAGGGTGCTCGAGCAACAGCAGCACGTCGGGGACCTCGCCCGCGTGACGCGCGCTCTCCAGCTCCTTCTGCGCCTGTCGCGCCTCGGAGTAGGGGACCTGACCCGCTTCGTACGACCCAGACTTCGTCTGCCATCGCCCTAAAGCGCCAGCCCCACGGGCTCCTCCAGCAGCGACCGAACGCGCCCGAGGAACTCGGCGCCCTCGGCGCCGTAGAGGATGCGGTGGTCGCAGGCCAGGGTCACGCCCATCAGCTGGGCGGTCGAGATCTCCCCCTCGAGGCGACCGGGGTCTCGGTGATCGCCCCGACCGCGAGGATCGCGGCCTGCGGCGGGTTGATCACCGCCTGGAAGTTGCTGATCCCGTACATGCCGAGGTTGGAGACGGTGAAGGTGCCCCCGGAGAGCTCGGGCGGGGTGATCGTCGCCTCCCGCACCCGTGCCGCCAGCGCCCGGGTCTCGGTGGCGATCTGGCGCAGGCCCTTGAGGTCGGCGTCGAACACGGTCGGGACCACGAGGGCCTCGCGTGCGGCCACCGCCACCCCGACGTTGACGCGCGAGTAGAGCTCGACCCGCCCGTCGCGGTAGGCGCCGTTGGCACGGGGCCGTCTCACGCAGGGCGATCGCGCAGGCCTTGACGACCATGTCGTTGAAGGAGGGGACGACGTCGCCCTCTGCGGCGGCGGCCTTGATCGCGCGCGGGCGGCGACCGCGCGGGTCATGTCGATGTTCGCCTGCAGGTAGAAGTGGGGGGCCGTGGCCTTTGACTCGGCCATCCGGCGCGAGATGGTCTGCTGCAGCTTCGTCAGCTCGACCGTCTCGACCGCGCCCTTGGCGGTCTCCAAAGGCTCGGGCCGGCCCACCGGCGCCACGGGCGCGGCCGGCGTCCGGCGCCTTGACGCCGTCGCCGGCGCGCTCGACGTCGGCCTTGACGATCCGCCCGCCGGGCCCCGAGCCGCTGAGCGAGCCCAGATCCAGCCCCCGCTCCTCGGCGATCCGCCGCGCCAGCGGGCTTGCCTTCACCCTCTGTCCCGGGAGCGGGCGCGAACTCGGCAGATGGTGCCGGCCGGGCGGAGGGCGCTGGCGTCGCGGGGGCGGCCGCAGCGCGATCGTCGCTCTGTCCGGCCGGCGCTTCGCCGACGCCCCGTTTCCGCTGGGCGCCTCGCCGGCCTTCCCGACCCGGGCGATCACCTCTCCGATCGGCAGCGTGTCGCCCTCCTGGGCGACGATCTCGGTCAGCGTTCCGGCCGAGTCGGCCTCGTAGACCATGTTCGCCTTGTCGGTCTCGATCTCGACGAGCTCGTCGCCGACGGCGACCTCGTCGCCGACGGACTTCAGCCACTTCAACACCGTCCCCTC
>CAWAFQ010000011.1:0-13877 GCA_963781345.1 uncultured Actinomycetes bacterium | reverse complement strand
TCAAGATCACGATCATGTTCCGCGGCCGCCAGCAGGCCCACCCCGAGCGCGGGCGGACGCTGCTGAAGCGCCTGGTCGAGTTCGGCGACCTCGGCGAGCTCGCGACGGTGGTACGCCAGCCGCTGCAGGAGGGACGCAACATGAGCATGATGGTCGCCCCGACCCGCGAGGCGGTCAAGGTCTCATCCGATGCGAAGCCGGATGGGGCCGAAGGCGAAGCCGGAGAGAGCCACCGCCGCGGCAAAACCGGAAGTAACCGCGGTCGCGGCGAAGCCGGATGGGGCCGCGGCCGACGCGAAGCCCGCAGAAGCGACCCCTGCCGACGCGAAGCCCGCAGAAGCGACCCCCGCCGAGGCGAAGCCCGCCGAGGCGACCCCTGCCGACGCAAAGCCCGCAGAGGCGAGCTCCGAGCCCTCCAGCCGGCCGCCGAAGCCGGCTGAAGCGCCGCCGCGCTCAGGCGCGGGCGATCACGTCGACGAGGCGGCCGGCGCCTGGCCGTCCCAGCCCGGAGGGATGCGATCGCGCGCTCGCGCGCTTGCGACAGCAGCGCCGGCACCTCGGCGATCCGCTCCGGCGCGAGGCCGAGCAGCGTGTTGGTGCCCAGCGCGACGGTCACCGGGCGCTCGGTGTTGTCGCGCAGCGTGAAGCACGGGACGCCGAGGTACGTCGTCTCCTCCTGGATGCCGCCGGAGTCGGTGAGCACGCGCGGCGGCGTCGGCCTGCGAGCGAGAGGAAGTCGAGGTAGCCGACCGGGTCGATCGAGGCGCAGCTCCCCGGCGTCGGTCCGCGCGGCCGTCGAGCATCTTGCGCGTGCGCGGGTGGACCGGGAAAGACGACCGGCAGCTCGCGCCGCGACCGCCGAGCAGCGCGTGATCGCGTCGCGCCAGCAGCGGTCCGTCGACGAGCGCGGGGCGGTGCAGCGTCACGAGCGAGGTAGCCGCCGGGCTCGAGGCCGATGCCGCCCGGCCGCGTCGACCGCCGCGGAAGCGCTCCTCGCAGCGCCACCAGGGTGTCGATCATGGTGTTGCCGACGAAGTGGATGCGCTCGTCGGCGATCGCCCTCGCGCCGCAGGTTCTCGACCGCGCTCCTCGCGGTGGAGGAAGAGGAGGTCGGAGATCTGGTCGGTGACGATGCGGTTGATCTCCTCGGGCATCGTGCGGTCGAAGCTGCGCAGTCCCGGCCTCGACGTGGGCGACCGGGATGCCCGAGCTTGACGGCCACGAGCGCGGCGGCCAGCGTCGAGTTGACGTCGCCCGGCACCAGCACCAGGTCGGGCTCGGTCCTCCAGCGAGCACCGGCTCGAGCCGCTCCATCACCCGGGCGGTCTGCTGGGCGTGGCTGCCCGAGCCGACGTCGAGCATGTGGTCGGGCTCGCGGCACTCCGAGCTCCTCGAGAAAGACCTCCGACATCATCGGGTCGTAGTGCTGGCCGGTGTGGACCAGGGTGTGGCCGGCATCGGGAAGCCGGCGCCGCATCGCTGCGACGACGGGCGCCGTCTTCACGAAATTCGGCCGAGCGCCGACCACGTAGGCGACGTGCATCGCCGCGCCAGACTAGCCGCCGCCGCGGAGCGCACCTCCGGATAGAGGAGGAGGACCTCGACGCGGTCGAGGCGACGCCTGCAGTCCGCCAAGCACCGGGCAGCGGTATCGACCAAGGGGGCGTCTGCTTCAATACTCGGTTCCCATGCCGAAGATGAAGACCCATTCGGGCGCCAAGAAGCGCTTCCGCAAGACCGCCAAGGGGAAGCTCCGTGGCCGGCGCGCCTACTCGAGCCACATTCTCGAGAAGAAGTCGCCCAAGCGCAAGCGCAGGATGGCGCGTCCCGTCGAGATCTCTCCCAAGGACAGCAAGCGCGTCCGCACCCTTCTCGGGGGTGGCAAATGAGCCGGGTCAAGCGCTCGGTCAACGCGCGCAAGAAGCGCCGCAAGGTGCTGAAGGAGGCGAGGGGCTACTACGGCCGCAAGCACTCCTCCTATCGCTTCGCCAAGGAGCAGGTGCAGCGCTCCGGCGCCTACGCCTACCGCGACCGCAGAACCCGCAAGCGCGACTTCAGGCGGCTCTGGATAGTCCGCATCAACGCCGCCGCCCGGGCGGAGGGCTCGAGCTACTCGGAGCTGATCCACGGTCTGAAGCTGGCCGAGGTCGAGGTCAACCGCAAGATGCTCGCTGAGATCGCGGTCCATGACCGCGACGGCTTCCGCCGATTTGTCGAGATCGCCCGGGAGGGTGCCGCCGCCGCATAGGCCAGGCGCATCCCTCACCCTCCGGGCGGCTCGCGGACAGCGAGGCCGCCCTTTTTTGTGAGAGAGGCAGAGGCGCGGAGACAGAGAAGAGACCAAGGTGATCACGAGCCCACAGAACGAGAGGCTGAAATTGGTCCGCAGGCTGCGGGAGCGAAAGCACCGCGAGCGTGAGGGGCTGTTCGCGACCGAGGGGGAGGACCTGCTCCGGGCCGGGCTCGGGGCCGGCGCAGAGCCCGCCGCCATTCTCTGTGCCGCCGGCTCGGGTCTCGGTGGTGAGGAGGTCGAGCCAGACCTCCTCAACGGCGTCTCCTCACTCGGCTCGGGAACCAGGGTGATCGGCGTCTGGCCACTTCGATGGGCCGAGCCCCGAGGACCGGTCTGCATCTACCTGCACGGAGTCGGGGATCCGGGCAATGTCGGCGCCGTCATCCGCAGCGCCGATGCCCTCGTCGAGGGCTCCGTCGCCCTCGGCCCCGATTGCGCCGATCCCTTCTCGCCGAAGGCGGTCAGGGCGAGCATGGGGTCGGTCTTCTCCCAGCCACTTGCCCGGGCAGGTGTCGAGGCGACCCCCTCGCCGCGAATCGGTCTCGTCGCTCACGGCGGAGCGCCTCTCGGCAGCCCCGACCCACCGTTGACGCTCTGCCTCGGGGCCGAGCGCGACGGGCTGCCCGCCGAGGTGCTCGACCACTGTCAGGGGACCGCGACCATCCCGCTGCGCCGCGGCGGCGCCGAGTCCCTCAACGTCGCCGCGGCGGCGGCGATCGCCTGCGAGCGGATATCGTCGGCCGCCAGTCGGGAAGAAGGCCAATGAGCGCTGTCGAGCGGATATCGGAGCTGCGTGCTGAGGCGGAGGCTGCGATCGCCTCCGCTTCGGGCACGGCCGAGCTCGAGGAGCTGCGGGTCCGCTACCTCGGCCGCCGCTCCGAGCTAACCACGATTCTGCGCGGGATCGCCGACCTCGCTCCCGAGGAGCGCGGCCCCGTCGGCAAGACCGGCAATCAGGCCCGCGAGGCGCTCGAGGCGCAGCTCTCCGGGCGCGCCGAGGAGCTCGATGCCGCCGAGCTGGAGACGAGGCTGGCCGAGGACACCGTGGACGTCACCCTGCCGGGGGCTCCGGCGCGACGGGTCGGCCACCTGCACCTGGTGACGAGGACGATGCGCCGGATCGAGGACGTCATGGCCGGCCTCGGCTACCGGGTGATTGAGGGTCCCGAGATCGAGCACGACTACTACAACTTCACCGCGCTCAACCACCCTCCGGGCCATCCGGCGCGCATGCTCCAGGACACCTTCTACGTGCAGCCGGAGGAGATCCTCCTGCGCACCCACACCTCGCCGATGCAGATCCGGGCGATGGAGGCGCAGTCGCCGCCGATCTTCATCATCGTCCCCGGCAAGGTCTACCGGCGTGACTCCGACGCCACCCACAGCCCGATGTTCCACCAGGTCGAGGGGCTGGCGATCGCCGAGGGGATCACCCTCGCCGACCTCCAGGGAACGCTGCTCGAGATGCTTCGGGCCGTCTTCGGCTCCGAGCGCGAGGTGCGAATGAGGCCGCACTTCTTCCCATTCACCGAGCCCAGCGTCGAGTTTGACGTCTCCTGCTTCCAGTGCGATGGCAGCGGCGCCCTCGCCGACGCTTCGCGCTGCAACCTCTGCAAGGGAATCGGATGGGTCGAGGTCGGCGGCGCCGGCATGGTCGACCCGAACGTGCTCGGCTTCGTCGCCGCCAGCGGCTATGACCCCGAGGCGGTGCAGGGCTTCGCCTTCGGGATGGGGGTCGAGCGGATCGCGATGCTGCGCCACGGGGTGCCCGACCTGCGGCGGTTCTTCGAGAACGACGTTCGCGTGATCGGCCAGTTCTCATGAGAGGGCGCCGGAGCACGGAGCCACGAGTGGGGGTGCCCCGATGAGAGTCCCCTACTCGTGGCTGAGGGAGTACTGCGACCCCGGGCTCGGGGCCGAGGAGCTTGCCGAGCGGCTGGCGATGACCGGGACCGAGGTCGAGCGGGTGACGGTCGCGGGGCCACCCTCGGGAGAGGGCTTCGTCGTCGGCCGCGTCCTGCGCGCCGAGCCGCACCCCGACGCCGATCGGCTCCGGGTGTGCAGCGTCGACACCGGCGACGGTGAGCGCACGATCGTCTGCGGGGCGCCCAACGTCGCGGCCGGGCAGACCGTCGCGGTCGCCCTCCCCGGCGCCCGCATGCCGGGTGGGGAGAAGCTGCGCAAGGCGAAGCTTCGCGGAGTCGAGTCGAGCGGGATGATCCTCTCGGAGACCGAGATCGAGGTCGGCGAGGACGCCGACGGGATCATGGTCCTCGACGAGGGCCCCGCTCCCGGAACCCCCCTGACCGAGGTGATCGCCGTCGCCGATCCGGTGCTCGAGCTCGAGGTGACGCCGAACCGTGTCGACTGCTTCGGCGTCCACGGCGTCGCCCGCGAGGTCCACGCGATCTCCGCCGCCCCGCTCGGTCCCGAACCCTGGGCCGAGGACGCCGAGGCCGGCGGCGAGGGCGAGGCCGGCGAGTATGCCTCGGTTGCGGTCGAGGTTCCCGACCTCTGCCCCCGCTTCACCGCCCGGGTCTTCACCGACGTCGAGATCGGACCCTCGCCCGCCTGGCTCAAGGCGCGCTTGACGGCCGCCGGGCAGCGGCCGATCAACAACGTCGTCGACATCACCAACTACGTGATGCTGATGACCGCCCAGCCTCTTCACGCCTTTGATCTCGACCAGGTTCCCGGGGGGTCGCTGACGGTGCGCACCGCAGCCGAGGGGGAGGTGATGACGACGCTCGACGGGGTCGAGCGCAACTTCGACGACAAGACCGTTGTCGTCTGCGACTCCGAGGGCCCGTCGGGCATCGCCGGGATCATGGGCGGGCAGCGCTCGGAGGTCTCGGGGGAGACGACCCGGGTCCTGCTCGAGGTCGCCAGCTGGAACGGGACGAACATCCTGCGCACCTCGCGGATGCTCGGCCTTCGCTCGGAGGCGTCCTCGCGCTTCGAGAAGCAGCTCCACCCTGATCTCTGCATGCGCGCGCAGCGGATCGCCTCGCGGCTGATGGTCGAGCTCTGCGGCGCCCGGCTGGTTCCGGGGACGATCGACGTTGCCGCCGATCCGCCTGCGCCGCGCCGGATCACGCTGCGGGCGGCCAGGGTCAGCGGGTTGCTCGGCATGGAGATCTCAGAGGCCGACCAGGCCGCGTATCTTGGGCGCCTCGGGTTCGGCGTCTCCGCGGTAGAAGGCGGGCTCGAGGTCACGGTCCCGCCCGACCGCCACTTCGACGTCACCCGCGAGGCCGACCTGATCGAGGAGGTCGCCCGCATCCACGGCCTCGACGAGAACCTCCCCACGACCCTCCCCGACACGGCCGGGCAGGCAGGCGGCCTGACCCGCGAGCAGGGCCTGCGCCGCCGCGCCGAGGACGCGGTCCGCGACCTCGGCTTCGACGAGGTTGTCGGCTGGAGCTTCACCGACCCAGGCGAGGCCGGGCGGCTGCGGGTCCCGGCGGAGGATCCGCGCGCGCAGGGTGTGCGGATCGGAAACCCCCTCTCCGAGGACCAATCGGTGATGCGAACGACGCTGCTCGGGTCGCTGCTCGACTGCGCGCAGCGAAACCTCGCCCACGGTTCCGGCGGCGTCGCCATCTTCGAGTCCGGCCGCGTCTACCTGCCTTCCGGAGGCGGCGATTCCACCGCGGAGGGGCCGCTTGCAGGGCGCTTTCCCGGCAGGGAACCGTCCCCGTTCGCCGAGCCCCACCGGCTCGGATGCCTGGTGGTCGGGCCGCTCGACCCGGTCTCTTGGCGGGGCGGTGGCGAGGACGCCGACTTCTTCGCGCTCAAGGGAGTGCTGGAGGCGATCGCGGGGGAGCTGGGCGCTGATCTCGGCGTCTCGCCGGCGAGCGAGCCGTTCCTGCACCCTGGTCGCAGCGGCCGGGTCGGATTCGGCAGCGCAGGGGCCGATCACGGCTGGATCGGTGAGGTTCATCCCCTCGTCTGCCGTCGCTGGGACATCGAGGCCGCGGTTGCTTTCGAGATCGGGTTGGCGGCGCTGATCGGCGCCTCGCCGGCGGGCGAGGAGACCTATGAGGACGTCACCACCTTCCCGGCGGTCCACCAGGACCTGGCGGTCGTCGTTGCCGACGACGTTCCCGCGGCGCGGGTGCGCGAGACGGTGCTCTCCTCCGGCGGAGAGCTGCTGCGCTCGGCCGAGATCTTCGACCACTACCGCGGCGATCAGCTCGGGCAGGGTCGCCGGAGCCTGGCGCTGCGGCTCGAGTTCCGAGCCGCCGACCGCACGCTCACCGACGAGGAGGTCGCAGAGCTGCGTCGGCGGATCGCCGTTGAGCTCGAGGCGATGGGGGGGACCCTGCGTGAATGACCCCCCGCAGCCGCTCGATGGCGATCCGGTCGCCCGCGTCGTCGTCGCCGGCGCCTCCGGCTACGCCGGGGCGCTGAGCGCGCAGCTCGTCTGGCGCCACCCGAAGCTCGAGCTGGTGCAGGCGACCAGCCGCAGCGATGCCGGCACGCGGCTCGACGGCCTCTATCCCCGCTACCGGGTCCCGATGACGCTGACCGAGCTCGATCTGGACGAGATCGAGGGGGCTGACGCCGCGATCGTCGCCTACCCGCACGCGGCCTCGGCGCCGGTCGTGGCGGCAATGCGCGGGCTCGGTCTGGGGGTCGTTGATCTCTCGGCCGACTTCCGCCTCGGCGACCTTCCCACCTATGAGCGCTGGTACGGGCCCCACGGAGAGCCCGACCTGCTCGACGGCGCCGTCTACGGGCTGCCGGAGCTGCACCGCGAGAAGATCCGGGGCGCCGAGCTGGTCGCAAACCCGGGCTGCTACCCGACCGCCTCGCTGCTGGCGCTGGCGCCTCTGGCCGCGGAGGGCCTGCTCGCCGATGTCGTCGTCGACGCCAAGCAGGGCGTATCCGGCGCCGGGCGCGGCGCCGGCGAGGAGACCCAGTACGTCTCGATGGACGAGAACGCCTTCGCCTACAAGACCGGCGGCCACCGCCACCGTCCCGAGATCGAGCAGGAGCTGGACGGGCTCGGAAACCCGGTCGAGGTCACCTTCGTCCCGCACCTGCTGCCGCTCGACCAGGGTGAGCTCGTGAGCTGCTACGCGCGTCCGACCGAGGCGGTGGACGAGGGCGCCGTGCTCGCGCTCTACCGGGAGCGCTACGCAACGGAGCCCTTCGTCCGGGTGGTCGAGCGCCCGCCGGGGCTTCGCGACGTGCGCGACACCAACGAGTGCCACGTCTTCGTCACCGTCGAGGAGCGTGGCCGGGTCCTCATCTTCGCCGCGATCGACAATCTCTGGAAGGGAGCGTCGAGCCAGGCGGTCCAGAACCTGAACCTGATGCTCGGACTCGATGAGGGGATGGGGATCTCGTGAAGCAGGGCGCAGAAATCAGTAGCCAGACTTCGGAGGGGGGAGGGTTCTTCCGTTCCCGCTGGGTTCAGCGCCCGGATGTGGTCGCCGAGCTCGACCCGGATCTGCTCGCTCCCGGGTTTCGCGCCGCGGGGGTGACCTGCGGCATCAAGGCGGACGGTGGGACCGATCTCGGGCTGGTGGTCTGCGAATCGGCGTCTGTCTCCTCGGCGCTGCTGCTGACCCGCAACGCCTCGGCGGCGGCGCCGGTGAGGGTCTGCCGCGAGCGCTGCGACGCCTCCTCGATCCGCGGCGTCGTCGTCAACTCGGGCAACGCCAACGCCGAGACCGGGGAGGCCGGGTTCCGCAATGCTCTCGCGATGCGCGATCAGGCGGCGCTTCGGCTCGGGATCGCGCCGGAGACGGTCGCGGTCGCCGAGACCGGGACGATCGGCGTTCCGCTGCCGATCGATCTCGTCCGCGATGGCATCGGCGAGGCGGCGGCAGCGCTCTCGGGCTCGGGGGGCGGTGATTTCTCGGCGGCGATCATGACCACCGACCGGGGCCCGAAGCGCTGCACGCTGCGCTCGGGCGGGGTCACCCTCTCGGCCCAGGCGAAGGGAGCTGGAATGATCGAGCCGGGGTTCGCGACGATGCTCTGCTTCGTCCAGACCGACGCCGATGTCCCCGAACCCGAGGCTGCCCTGCGCGCCGCGGTCGCCGGGTCATTCGAGAGGATCACCGTCGACGGGCAGATGAGCACCAACGACACCGTCGTCCTTCAGGCGAGCGGCGACGGGGGCGAGGCGCTTCCGGAGGGTCTGCTCGACGCAGTCCTGCGCCAGCTTGCGCTCGAGATCGTCGCCGACGGCGAGGGCGCGACCAGGGTCGGGCGGATCGAGGTCACCGGCGCCGCCTCCGAGGCCGAGGCCGAGCGGGTTGCACGGGCGATCGCGAACTCGCCCCTGGTGAAGACGGCGCTCTTCGGCCGCGACCCCAACTGGGGCCGGATCGCCCAGGCTGCAGGAATGGCCCTGGCGGGCGCCGACCTGAATGAGATCGGCGCCGACTCGGTGGACGCCACCGAGCTCGGCTCCGACGTCGCCGAGGCCGAGATCGGGGTGCGCCTCGCCCGCGGCGAGGGAAGCGCCCACGTCTTCTTCTCAGATCTCGGCTACGAGTACGTGCGAATCAACGCGGAGTACACGACGTAGGGCGGGGTGAGCGGCAGATGACAGAGCGAAGTCCAGAAGACCCGCGCGAGCCCGGAGGCGAGGCCGAGGACGTGCGCGGCGTCGGCGTTCTGCTCGAGGCGCTTCCGTACATCCGCGAGTTTCACGGTCGCACCGTGGTGATCAAGTACGGCGGCTCGGCGATGCGCGAGGAGTCCCTGCGTGAGGCCTTCGCGACCGACGTCGTCCTGCTCAAGTACGTCGGCCTCAACCCGGTCATCGTTCACGGCGGCGGCCCCGAGATCACCACCTACATGGAGCGGCTGGGAATGGAGGTCCGCTTTCACGAGGGCCTGCGCGTCTCCGACCCCGAGACGGTCGAGGTCGCGAAGATGGTCCTGCTCGGCAAGCTCAACTCCGACATCGTCCAGCGGCTCAACCGCCACGGCCAGCCCGCCGTCGGCCTCTCCGGCGACGACGGGTCGCTGTTCGAGGTCTCACCGGTCGCCAACGCCGCCGAGGTCGGCTTCGTCGGTTCGATCGAGCGGGTCGACGTCGACGTCCTCAACCACATCGCCGCCGACTACATTCCCGTGATCGCCTCAGTCGCCTCCGACCGCGACGGCAACTCCTACAACGTCAATGCCGACGAGGCGGCGGGCAAGGTCGCGGCCGCCCTCCGAGCCCATAAGGCGATCTTCCTCACCGACGTCGAGGGCTGGCTCGACGACCCGGCCGACCACTCCTCGCTGATCTCGAGGGCGACGGTCACCGAGGTGCGCGAGCGCCTGCCGTCGCTCGGCGGTGGGATGCGGCCGAAGCTCGCCGCCTGCGTCGACGCGATCGACGGCGGAGCCCAGTACGCCCACATCATCGACGGTCGCCGCCCCCACTCGCTCCTGCTCGAGCTGTTCACGAACGCGGGGATCGGGACGATGGTGACGCCTTGATGAAAGAGGCAACGCGATCGGGGCACAGAGCAGAGGGCGGGGTGGGGCTTCGGGAGTTGCGGGCTCTCGAGGAGCGGTACGTGATGCAGACCTACAGGCGGGCGCCGGTGGAGTTCGTGCGCGGGGAGGGGGCTCACCTCTGGGACTCCGAGGGAAAGCAGTACCTCGACTTTCTCGCCGGGATCTCCGTCTGCTCGGTCGGGCACTGCCATCCGGCCGTGGTCGAGGCGGTCCGCGAGCAGGCTGGCCGGCTGATGCACGTCTCCAACCTCTTCTACACCGAGCCGATGGTGCGGCTCGCCGAGCGGCTCTCGGAGTCGAGCCTCGGCGGCAGGGTCTTCTTCGCCAACTCCGGAACAGAGGCGAACGAGTGCGCGATCAAGATCGCCCGCAAGCACGCGCACCGGCGAGGAATCGCCGAGCCCGAGATCATCAGCTTCGAGGGCGACTTCCACGGGCGCAGCTACGGCGCGCTCTCGGCGACGCCCGGGCTGGCCCGAAGTCCCGAGTTCGCGCCGATGCTGCCGGGCTTTCGCTCGGTCCCCCTCAATGACGCCGAGGCGCTGCGCGGGGCCGTCGGCGAGCGCACGGCCGCGATCCTGATCGAGCCGATCCAGGGGGAGGCCGGCGTGCACCCGGTCAGCGACGAGGCGCTGCTGGCGGCGAGGCAGGCCTGCGATGAGTCCGGGGCGCTGCTTGTCCTCGACGAGATCCAGTCAGGGATGGGACGGACCGGATCGCTGTGGGCATACGAGCAGACCCCGGTGCGCCCGGATCTGATCACGACGGCGAAGGCGCTGGGCGGGGGCCTTCCGATCGGGGCCTGCGTGACCACCGCCGAGATCGGGGAGGTGCTCGGCCCAGGTGATCACGGCTCGACCTTCGCCGGTGGCGCCCTTGCCGCCGTCGCGGCCCTCGCGGTCCTCGAGATCATCGATGAGCCGGGACTCCTGCGCCGGGTCCGCGAGATCGGCGCGACGCTGGCGGGGCGCATACGGGAGATGGGCACGGTCGCCGAGGTTCGTGGCCGCGGCCTGATGATCGGGATCGGGCTCGAGGAGGAGCTCGATGCGCACCAGGTAGGCGCCCGCCTGCTCGAGGCGGGCCTGATCATCAACGTCCCCGCCCCCGGCACCCTGCGACTGCTTCCACCATTGATCATCTCCGATGACGATGCGGAGACGGCGGTGCGGCTGATCGGTGAGGCGCTGGTGGTGTGACGTTTCGGCGGGTCCTCCTCCCGCCGCACTTGCGGCGAAAGCTCGATCGGGGTCCCCCGGGGCTAAGGGATCGACCGGTTGTGGTCGATTCACAGAGCAATGAAAACGCTCACGGCGTCATCCAAGCCGCGTTTCCCCCGGGCGCTCAGCGCAGCGGTGTCCGCGGTCCTCATCATCGGTGCGATTGCCACTCCGGCGATGGCGGCGTCCCAGGATCCGAGCGGCGCCCAGCACAACAGCAGCGTGAAACAGATAGCGGGCGGTAGCAGCGGCGCCAACCCCGGGGCCGAGCTGCGCGGGGCAGCGCCGCAGCCCTCCTCGGGGCTTGAGAAGACGGCGGTCGGCGGTCTTCCCTTCACCGGCCTTGACCTGATCGCCCTCGTTGCGGTGGCCGTCGCGCTGACGACGATGGGTTTTGCCCTTCGTCGCCTCACCTACGAGCGCCAGTTCTCCTGACCGCGGTAAGGGGCGCCGGGGCGGCAATTGCCGGAGGGTTGTCGGCGACGGACTGAGCCTCGGGCTCAGTCCGTCGAGCATGCCTGGGTACGGCCGGCCGTCCTCGATTGCGCCAACCGGAATGCACACGCCCGCCGTTACGACCGACCGCTCTTGGACAATGCGCGGCCAATGGAGTCAAGCCGCGAGAGCAAAGCTTCGATCGAGTCCCTGCTCGCGGAAGCCATCGGCGAGCCGGATCTCGCTGCCGAGGCGACCCGCGCCATCGACGAGGTGTTGGCCGCGACCGAGACCAGGGTCGTCGAGATCGGCTGCCGCGCCGAGGAGGATTCCGCCCGGATAGGCGCAGAGCTGGAGGAGCGGGCCAGAATTGACAGCTCCTCCCGCCGGGCCGAGATCGCGCTCCTGCGAGCCGCGCTCACCGAACGCGCCTCAGGCCTTGCGCTGAGGTTCGAGGCCCTTCTCGACATGCTTGAGGAGGCGGAGAAGCGGTTCGCTGAGCGGGCGGGTGAGCCGAGCGGCGAGCCCGCCGCCGAGGAGGAGGAGGTCGCGGCGGTCAAGTTCACCCTGAGAAAGCGCCAGAAGATCACCTTCGCCAAGGAGCCGACCGCGCCGGGCGCTCCCGGCGTCATCGACGCGCACACCACCCCACAACCGGTCGTTGAGGGGTCGGTGGCTCCAAGGAGGCGTCGGTGGTGGCGCCGCTGGCTCCGTGAAGCGGCGTAGAATCAAGGGGAAGGATCACGCCCCTGCGGCAGCGAACATGTCAGTGGGCAGCGGTGCCGCCCGATCGAATGGCTGACGAACCGACAATCCCCCCCCACAGCGGTGGCCGAGCGCCAGGTGGACGGATAACGCCGTCGCCGCTTCGCTACTCGGTCTCGACCGCAACCGAGCGGATCCAGGTGATCGTCGAGGCCGCGGAGAAGGCTGCCGCAGGCATCATCGAGGACGCCGAGACGCAGGCCCGCCGCTACCTGCAGGAGTCTCAGCAGCGTGCCGATGAGATCGCCGACGAACGTGCGAAGGTGATAGCGGAGCTGACCGACGAGCTCGTCGATCGCGCCAGTACCGTCAAACAGCACTCGGACGAGCTGGTCGAGGCTCTCGACAACGCCAAGACCCAGATCGACCGGCGGCTCCAGGCCGAGTTGTCGGCGATGGGTGGGACCGAGATCGATTCACCCGCTCCATCCGCGGCCGACCCGTCGGCGCTGCGCGAGGTTCCCGCCGCCGAAAGGCCTTCGATCCCGACGCAAGAGCCTCCGACCGAAGAGCCCCCGATTCCCCATCTGACCTCTGTCGGAGCCCCGGGCCCGGGCTCTGAGCCCGAAGCCCTTACCGAAACCGGAGTCGGCGAAGAGGGCGAGCCCGAGTCCTCGTTTGGGCCCGAGGTGATTCCCTTCACCGCCGCAGCCCCGGAAGGCGAGCCGGTCGACGCCCCCGAGGTCTCGGTGCCGGACCAAGAGCCGCCTGCGACTCCTGACCTCGGGTCACTTTCGACTTCGAGCACGGAGCCCTCCGACGGAGCCAGGCTGCTCGCGACCCAGATGGCCGTCGCCGGAAGCAGCCGCGACGAGATCGAGAGCCGCCTCAGAAATGAGTTCGGTATCAAGGAGGCCGCCTCGATGCTCGACAACATCCTCGGACCCGAAGCCTGACCCGCAGACCCCCGTGCACGAGGACCCGACACGGATGATGGGGCCCGACGACGGCTCCGGCGGCCGCGGAAACGGCCAGCCCGACGGCGGGGGAGCACACGGCAACATGCGTCTTCTGGTCGCGGCGCTGATCGCGGTCATCGTCGGCCTGATCGTCGCCGTGGTCGTGATCGCGAGTGACAGTGGCAGTGACGGCTCCTCAACGACCACACCGATAACCACCTCGGCAACGACCACGACCGAGCCGACGACGACCACGACCGAGCCGACCACGACCACGACGACACCGACGACGACGCCCACAACGACACCGACGACGACCACGCCGACCACGCCGACGACACCGACCACGCCCAGTGACGGCGGCAGCGGAGGCGTTTCCGCACCCTAGGCCGGACCAAACGCAGGCCCCCCAACAGCTCGCAGATAGGTAGCAACGAGCAACGCTTCGAAGTCCCGCGCCGAAGTTTGCGTGGTTTCCGGGGCCATAGGCCCCGAAATCACGCAGACAATGCCGCCGGCGACGGTTAGCTACGGCGGCGGGGCGGGTGAGGCCAGCGCCGCCGCTACGTCTTGGGGGCAGTCCGACCTGGCGGCCTCAGGTGTCCATCTAGTTCTTCGGCGGTCCGGTCCGGGCGAGCCTGGCGAAGACGATGAAGCGCTGCGAGGCGCTGTAGAGGGGGTGGCATGCGCTGAGCACGAGCCGCTCGTAACCGACGGGGTCGACGATGCCGACGTCGCTGGGGTCGACGATCTCGGTCTTCTGGACCCGGTATGCAGACCGATGCGTAG
>CAWAFQ010000010.1:0-63448 GCA_963781345.1 uncultured Actinomycetes bacterium | reverse complement strand
AACCATTGTCTTAATTCATCATCAACAATCAGTAGGCTCGGTTTTATTTCCATTCTCAGCCAATATAAAGGAAATGGTCTCTTGTCGTCAAGAATCGGAGAAGAATAGTGAGCTGACCTGAAAATTTCGACAAAGCCCCCATCCTTGCGGGCCGTCGCGGAGGTTCCCAATTTTTTCAAGGCTTCGGAGACCCCTGTCCCTACCCATACCGGGACATGCAATATCTACCCTCATCGTTTACGCTAATGGGGCTAAGGATTGACATTTGATCCATAGAATGGTAGGAGGAAGGAGAAAGGAGGTAACAGATGCTTTTTTCAATTCAAAAGGAACTTTTCGATCCTTTGCCGGATCTCACCATTGGAGTGGTGGTGGCAACGGGTTCGACAATACCCATCCCTCTCCGGAGATTGAACACTCTTCTTCTTCGAACCGTTGAGGAACTCCGGAGGAGCTTTCCGACGGAAAAGGTTCAGGAGCATCCGAGGATAAAGCCCTGGAGAACGGCCTTTTCAAAACTGGGCCTTTCGGGCAGCAAATTCCCGAGTTCGATTGAATCGATGGCGAGAAGGGTTCTTCGAGGCGATCCCTTCCCAACGATCAATCCTCTCGTGGATCTTTATAACAGTATTTCCTTGAAGCATCTGGTTCCCATGGGCGGCCACGATCTGGACACCCTCGAAGGGAACATCGCTTTGCAATTTGCAGAGGGGTGGGAACCCTTTACTCCCATGGGTGGAGGGGAAAAAATCACGGTCCCCAAAGGAGAACTGGTCTATCGGGATGATCAGGAGGTGCTTACCCGGAATTGGGTCTGGCGTCAGTGTGAGAAAGACAAGACGACCGAAAAGACGAGAAACATCTTCATTCCCATCGATGTCCTTGGGAGAGGTGGGCCGAGAGCTGCAGAAGAGATCATTCAGGAACTCTCCGAACAGATTCCGAAATATTTTGGAGGCTCCATTTTTTCAGATCCTGAATCGGGAGAGTCAACGACAGAATTTCAGGTGTGAAATCATGCCAGCACCGGAGGTAAGATATTCCTAAAACAAAAAGGGAAGAGGATCACTCTTCCCTTTTAAATTCTTCTCTTTCCTCCAAGGGCAAAATTCGTTTCGTTGACGAACGAGGGTATTAATATCCCTTCTTCTGAATTTCGGCTAACCCCTCATCGATGGTGAAGACGGCACCGCATTTTGGGCATTTAATCTTTGTGTCTTTTGATACCCCCGCACACCCAAAGGAGAAAACTGCTAAGAGCGCCAATGCCAAGAAAATGCTCACCCATTTCCTCATTACCAATCACCTCCTTTCGTCAGTAGATATCACCATGCCATTTTTCCAGTGAATTCGTATCTGCCTCTAATGTATAGAGAAAACAGTTAACAAAAATCCGTCTCCATTGTCAAGAAAAAAATGAAACGGATTCTTTATTCGTGAACCCTATTATTATTTCTTCTTGGTAGCCGGCTTCTTAGTCGTCTTCTTCCGGGTCCCACATCCTTTTTCGCCTCCCCCGCACCCCATGATCATTCACCTCCTTTACCGTAATAATTAAGCTTAGTTATCCCTCTTAATTTGACATTTGTCAAGACTTTTTACGAGATCTCTGAAAGACCGCATGCCCTCGCGCATATCGCCATTGTTTGATTCCTAAATTCGTGATCACCTCATTGAATTTCTCTTGTGTGATCGAGGGCTACGACCACCCCCTGACAGATTTGAGTTTATTGACCTAAAAATCAAAATGGATTAAATTGAGTGTGTGAGTTTTTGTCACAAGAGAGGATGGAAGATAGATGCCATCAAGAATTGTGAAGTCTCCTTTTCCAGAGGGGATGCATTACTTCTCAGGCAATGAAGCGGCTGCAGAGGGCGCCCTCGCAGCAGGTTGCCGGTTTTATGCCGGTTACCCCATCACCCCGTCCAGTGAACTCATGGAACGGATGGCAGTTCGACTGAAGAATGTGCGCGGAGTCTTCATTCAGATGGAAGATGAGATCGCCTCTATTTCAGCCGTGATCGGAGCCGCATGGGCAGGGGCAAAGGCGATGACGGCCACCTCAGGCCCTGGATTCAGCCTCATGCAGGAGGCGATCGGCTATGCGGCCTTTACGGAGACGCCCCTGTGTCGTCGTCGATGTCCAGAGGGCAGGACCCTGCACAGGACAGGCCACCAGGGTGGGAAGCGGCGACCTCATGCAGGCCAAATGGGGTTCCCACGGGGACTACCAGGTGATCGCCCTCTCTCCCTGGTCCGTGCAGGAGATGTACGACCTGACGCTGCGGGCCTTCAATCTCAGCGAGCGCTATCGGGTTCCCACGTTTGTCATGGCTGACGAAGCAATGGCCATCTCAGAGAAACGATCAGGGTCCGGGGACAGGTGGAGGTCTGGGACCGAAAGAAAGAGAAAGGGGGCTCCCCTTTGGGACGGAGGAGGACGGACAGCGTCCCTCCCATGCCTGCCTTTGGGGAGGGAGAGCGGCTGGCTGTCACCGGTTCCACCCACGATGCCTATGGATTCCGAAAGACCGATGACCCAGAGGCCCATGCCGTACTGGTGGAGCGGATCAATCAAAAGATCTTAGAGAACAGGCAGAACATCATTGAGACCGAATCCTATTTTCTGACGAATCGGAGATCGTGGTGATTGCCTATGGCTTTACGGCCCGAGCCTTCTCTACGCGGTGAAGCGGGTGAGGAAAGAAGGCCCTAAAGTCGGCCTTTTGAGACTCAAAACGATCTGGCCCTTTCCAGATGAGGCTGTCCGGGAAGGCAACGGGCTGCGGAGAGCGTCCTGATCCCGGAAATGAATCGGGGACAGGTTGCCAGGTGAAGTGAAAAAGTATGTTTCATGCGACGTGATCCCGCTCGGACAGACAAATGGAGAAGTGATCCGGCCTGAAACGATTGAGGAAGCGTTGAGGAAAATTAATTAGTGTCTGTTTATAAACTGCAACGTGATGTATTACAATACGTTACGCCAGATTATGGCAAAAATCAAGTTGCAGGAGAAGCGGAAAGAGATGAAGATACTCAATGAACTAAGGCTGAAGTTAGAGAAACCGCTCTGGGCATTAGATCCGGAATTGGCATTCATTGATACGATCTTGAATGAGAATCCGAGGCTTTATGAGATAATCGCCCCGGACATTATGGAATTGAACAAGAGCAGTAAAGTGGGTCGACAGGACAGTCCGACGGTAGAGCAGGTGGTACGGGCGGCGCTTTATAAGGAGATCAAGAAGCTGGATTATCGTGAGCTTGAATATGCGCAGGAAGATTCCCGGATTTGTGGAGCGTTCATCAAACTTGAGGAGCGGTCGCCCTTTTCCTTTGAGATGTTTCAGAAATACATATCGAAGATCAGGGCAGAGAGTTTACGGGCATTGATGGTGGAGATCAATCGGATCATGATGCAGGAAGAGGGGATAGAGGACGGGAAGAGTCTGAGGACAGACAGTACGGTAGTGGAGACGGACATTCATTATCCGACGAACAATGCGCTGATCTGGGATTGCATGAAGACGAGCCATCGGTTGTTGAAGAAGTTGGAGGAGAAGGGGAAGATCAAGAAGGTGCGGAATTATCAGAAGCAGGGGAAGAAGAACGAGTTTAAGATCAACAATACGAAGAAGAAAGAGAAGCGGGCGGAGTTGTTTGAGAAGCAGTTGAAACTCTTTAGGATGAGCATCAACCAGGTGAAGAGAGGGGTGGGAGAAATCATTTTGGGGGCGGATTTGGGTGTTTTATCGATATTGGAGAATTGAAGGGTTTATTGCCGAAGATGGAAAAGGTTTATGACATCAGTTATCGGCATGAGCTCTTGGGAGAGAGTGTTCCCAATAGCGAGAAGATTTTTTCGATCTATGAGGGCCATACCGATATCATTGTCAAAGGGTCGAGGGAGGTTGCTTTTGGGCACAAGGTGAATTTGGCGACAGGAAGGAGTAATCTGATTTTGGACTGTGAGATTACGGATGGGAATCCCAAGGATTCGAATCTCTATGAGGGCGTATTAGAGCGGGTGCGGAGCGATTATGGGGTGCGGCCACGGGATATGGTTACGGACGGAGCCTATGCGTCGCTTCGGAATCAGGAAAAGGCGAAGGAGTACGGGATTGTGAATATTGTTTTTAACAAGATCGTAGGGTCGCTGAAGAACGTGGTGAGCAGTATTCAGATGGAGACACGGCTCAAGAAATGGCGCAGCGGAATGGAGGCCGTGATATCGAACCTCAAGAGAGGATTTCATCTTTTTCGGTGTGAGTGGAAAGGTCGGGATCACTTTGATGCAAAGGTGTTATGGAGTGTAATTGCTTACAACATACGAGTGATGACTGGTTTCATGCTGGGGAAGTTAATGCCTCAGCCTCAATAGTTGTACCCTGCAGGCGACAGAGACAGAATCAGACAGGACAGGTGCGTCCAAATCCGAGTGTTTTCGCCTCAGAACTCATTGAAGCCGTTCCCGGATGTAAGAAATTGACAACTTATCTGAGCCGGCACATCCGGCACGCTGGTTCATCGAAACCATTCGGCAGTTTATAAACAGACTCTAATTAAATGTTGAAAGGATTCAAACATCTTCTTATTCCAAGGTTTTTGTTTATTCTTTTTGTGTTCTTAGCCTCAACCTTAGCCTTAATGTTGCACAACTCTTGTCTATACGGACATGGGCAGGCCGTTCGGAAAGGCTTCAGGGCGCACCTTTTAGGACCAGCACTTTCATCTCTTTCCTCGCAGGATTTCGCTTGAGATGCTGCCTTCCGATTCCTTTAAATCTCCGAATCGACCGCCTTCCGAAGCATTGAAGAGCGGCTTGCCCATGTCCGATATGTACATGAGAGATTAACGATCTTATTTCACAGCCCAATCCAACCTTTCGGCAGGGGGATCTGAAGCCATTGAACAAATAGAAAATAGGAAGCCACCGCTGTCACCCCTGAGACGACGAATGTTTAAACCCCACCGCTTCATCCCCAGGATTCTCAAAGGGCCAGCATCAGGAGAAAGAAGAGACCAGGGGGTATCCAAAGGCATTGAATAAAAGAGTCGCCAGGACCATCGTTCCGAAGAAAACCCGCTGAGCGGGTCGTCGTAGGGGGCATCGAAGGGGTGTGCCTGCCCCACCTGCTTGCCCAGCACCGAGAGGTCACCGAGCGCGAGTAGTTCCCGCACCTTTTCGCGGGAGTTCCAATGGCCGAGCAGGAGGGTGCCGTGGTGGGAGGGGTAGCCGTCCCAGTGGGTGTAGATGCTCTCTACCCGCTCACCAGGCAGGATCTCCAGCCCGATCCTCGCGTTGGTACTCATTCGTCCTCCCATCGCTCGCCAGCCGCCTCTGGATCGAACCAGGCGGGCGGGATGGGCGAGTCAGGGTAGATCCGTTCGTGGGCCTCTTGGAAGTCCAGCCGCTGCGACCAGTGCTCATCGCAGCGGGCGATTGCAAGGCCCGTGCCGGTCAGGGAGGGGCGAAGCTCAACCGAGCCGTCGCAGCCGCCCTTGTGGGCATCCAGGCATTCGGGGGCGCTCACGAGAAGTCACCCGAGACGAACAGAGGATGAAAGCCGTCGACTCCAGGGAGTTCGGCTACGGCAGTGGTGAGGTCGCGGATCGCGACGGCCACTGCGAGCGTTGCCAGGGCGTTTGCACGGTCGGGATGCCCCCCGATCTTGCACTCGTCCAGAGCATCGCTCACGAGGTCTTGCAGGGTAGTGTCCATACACATACTATAGCCAGATCAGGCGGGTCTATGCGGGCACAAAAAAGCGGGGCATCCGAGCTACCCGGATGCCCCGCCGTGTTCCGTTTCGCTATTCCGTTTCGATCAGCAACCGCCGCCGCAGTGCCGCAACCGCCTTGTCGATTCGGTCGGCGGTACCCGTTAACCGCTCCGCGTAGTCCACCCCGGGCGTCTTGCCCCGCTCGCTATTGCCCGTAGTTGACCAGCCCAGGCGTTCGCCGCTTGGCAAGCCTCCAACAGATCGCCTGCGTCCACGCTCACGGTCTGGTCATCACTCTCGTCTGGGTAGAGGTCGGGCGTTATCTGCCCGCCCGCTTCCAGGGTGTAGGGCGGCAGCAGGTTCATCACCCAATACTCGTCCGATGCGTGATGCTCGCCGCCGTAGTCGTTGGCGTCATTCCCATCCGAGAATGGGCCGGTAAAGGTGAGGCCGTCGCCGGGGTTACCGACAATCAGGACGTAGGCCGGGGCATTGGTAGCCATCAGATGCCCCGATCCAACACGTCATCATTGCTGTTCCCCATCGCCAGGTTGACGACGGCCGCGGCCGTCAGCACGTCACCGAGCAGAGCGCCCGGGTCGTCCGGGCGCAGGAATTCGACGGCCGCGCCGAGCGCGTTCGGCAGGCTGTAGCCCGCCTTGAACGTCGCCCGGTCGCCGCGCATCAGGTCGGCAGCCATCGCCAGCACCGCCGCCGTCTCATTGCCCTCGTACTCCAGCAGGTAATTCCTCATGCTTCCCCCTCGACTGCGTTGGTCGTTGCGAACCCCAGCCCGAGCGGGGCATAGATCAGGCCCAAACGCCCCAGCAACCAGTCGAGCAATTCGGTCGGCAGCGGCGTGTCCTCGCCCTCGTTATCGGGCGGACCCAGAATCACCATCGGACCGGCGATGAAGTCGCCGGGCATCAGGTGGGTGATCGAAGAGGCAACCGGATTAGGCGGCAGCCCGTCGATCTTGCCCTCTTCATTGATGTAGGCGGTCGCGGGCATTGGGCACGTCAGCCCCACCGCTTCGATGTAGCCGCCGACGATCTCCTGCAAGCCGTGGAGGTCTGTGTCCACGTCGCACACGACGGCCTCGCCGCCAGGTTGAATCACTAGCCCTCGCATTTCAGTTCCCCCTCAGTTCCGGGGGTAGTCCGATCCCCGGGTAGTTGAAATTGCCCTGCTTGCACTGTTGGGTTTCGATCTTGCGGGCGTAGTCGAATTTCGGATGCGCCCGCTCCCGCTCCGCGCAGTCGAGACAAATCTGCGCGGTGTCGAAATACGAACCCGTGCTGTATCCGCTCTCACTGCCGCAGCGGTCGCACGTCATGCCGTCGCCCCCTCTGGCGGCCACTCGCCGTACTGCGGGTACTCCCGCTCGCAGCCGTCGCACATCCAAACCCCCGTCGATCCGGGCCTGGAGAAGTTGCCGTCTGCGATGCAGTCCGCCTCGCTCTTGTGGTCGGCCATCTCGTCATAGTCGGGTCGGCCGTAGTCGTCGTCCGGCTCAGATGGCTCAGAGTCAGAGTGCTTGCCCTCTTCATGCCACCACATGTAGTCCGCGTCCTCGTTCCAGTGCGCGTAGTCAGCGCGTGACATCCGTCCCCCCTCTCATCGGTCCCACGTATAGGCCCGCCGTGGCTTGACCACGAGCGGCTTGTCATCCGGCCCCTTCACATAGGGGCTGATCCAAATCTGGCGATGCACCTTGCCCGAGGGATACCACTGATTCCGCCAGTGGCCTCCGACGATGAAGCGGTGCGAGTAATTCGCGCCCTCGCCGGTCGGCTCATGGGCCTCGCCGCGCTCGCGGCGCAGCCGGACCACCAGAACCTCGCGGGAATCCAGGGCATCGAACCCCACCCGATGCCCCTCGCGCCGGGTCGGCCGATCGGGTCGCTCGCGGTGAGAGACGGCGATCCGTTGCTGCATCAGCCGCAACGTGGCTTGCGTGATCTTCCACCACCAGGCAGCCCCGGTCGGTTGGTCATTCTCGTCAACCTCGTTGCCGTCAAAGGTCATCCCGAACCACCAGGGAGACAGATGGCAGGGGGCGAAGCCAAGAGGCACGGTCGGGTTCTCAGGCCAGTCGGCGTAGAGGGTGACTGCGATCCCTTCCGGGTAATCGGTCAGGAAGCCTTGCCAGTCGGCCGCGCCGCCGTAGAGGGCGATTGCCGTTCCTTCTTCCGGGTTCTCCAGCAAGGCTCGCGCCGACGCCTCATTCTCCACTGCCTGCATCGGGCACCAAGACCAGCCGCGAATGTTCAGCGGCTCATCGAAGCGATCTTGAATCAAGAAAGGGCGCTCGTACCAACAGAACCCCTGCCGGGTCATCAGATCGGTGGCGAGCAGCGGCTCAGGCTTGAACCCGGACGCCGCTGCTTCAATCACGTCACACATCTCTGACGAGACGAAAATCGGATCGGCTCCGAGCAGCTTGACCGTCTCCGATTCGTACAGCCCCCGCAGCAGCAGCCGCGAAGAGTGCTGAAGCGGCGCAGCGTTGACGTTGTAGCCCGAGCGCAGGAAGCTCTCCCCTTTAGAGGTTCGGTACCAGCGCCACAGGCCCATCTGTGCGTCATACGCCTCATGCCAGGTAGCTCGCGGTTTCATGCTGTAACTATAGCGCCTCAGTCACTGTCCATGCGGTCACTCATCGCGATGATCCGAGCGACCGCCTCCCGAGCCTCGTCGGTCACGGGCGGATAGTGCTGCGTCAGTTGCAGGTAGCCGTCGATCAGGTCGGCCAGGTCGTCGCGGTCGTCGCCGTCGAAGAGGTCGAGCAGGTCACACGGGTCGAGCGGTTTATCGGCCAGCCAGGCATCGACGTAAGCGCCGAAGGCCGCCAGCACGGGCGTCCAGTGGGGTTCCATGCCCCGTAGTCAGGGGGCAAACGCCTATCTCTTACGCCCCACGGTTCTCAAATGTCTCTCCGAACATCTCGCAACGGTTCGTCGGCAGGTCATGCGAAGAGGTCAAAACGGGGCATTGGGGTGGGGGTTTTGCCCGCCCCTTCTGGGTCGGCGACATGCACTCCTGGTCGGCGACCCGAGATCGCCCGAAAACGGGGCATTTGCCCGGGGCTTTTGCCCGCGGCGTTCGAGGTGCGGGGCTTCGACGACTTACATTTCGAGGTCGGCCGCCGAATTCGGGGTGTTTGCCCCGGCCCGATGCCCCGTTTTCGGGGTCGGGAGCTGTCCCCTCGGATTTTCCCGTGTGCAGCAGCTCCAAATCGGGGCATTTACCCGGGTCGCACGCCCCGAAATGCTCCTCGGCGGGGCGTCGCTCCTCGATCCCCTCCTCCGGCGGCGTGCGTCGCCGCTACAATGTCCACACACGAACCGGAGGGAAGACCGATGGAAAACCACGAAGGGCAGCCACTCGGCTATTGCGTCGAGTGCGACCGGGTTAGATGGCTGGCACAGGTGGGCAACGAGGGGGGTCAAATGCCCCGCGGAACGTGCCGGACCTGTCTGCGGGAGGGGCGGCGGGGGCTGGGGCTGGGGCCGCTCGGACCTGATTCCTCTCAAATTTTTCAGTCCACTAGGCGCACTGAAATCGTGGAGGAATCGTGAGCGCCGTCAGAGAGCCAGCGCCGAGGCCGTGCGGTTCTTGCCCCTACCGCACCGACACCCCGAGCGGGGTCTGGGAGCGGCACGAGTACGAGAAGCTGCCCCGCTTCGATGGCGAGACGTGGGAGCAAGACCCGTCCATCTTCATGTGCCACCAGCAGGATGGGCGGCTCTGCGCAGGCTGGGTGGGCTGCCACGACATGCAGGAGTCGCTGGGGCTGCGGATGGCGGCGGCGATGGGCGACGTGACGACCGCGGTTGTTGACGCCTGCATGGCCTACACG
This sequence comes from uncultured Actinomycetes bacterium, assembly GCA_963781345.1. Taxonomy (GTDB): domain Bacteria; phylum Actinomycetota; class Thermoleophilia; order Solirubrobacterales; family 70-9; genus JBBRHQ01. Next base: position 53,862 of record CAWAFQ010000010.1, on the reverse strand, counting down.
ACCGATGTGGAGTTGTACGCGACCGGAGCCGAAGCCTGCGCAGCGGGCCTCCGCGAGGTCGAGGCACCAAGCGAGAAGGCCGTCAAGACAATCCGAAAACTGGAGAAGAAGCGATGACGCCAGACATCAACCCGGCCGTCGTCCTGACCTGGGCCTGCCAGCACGGCACCGAGCGCAAGGGCTACGTGTCACCGATAGGGAGTTGCGGAATCGGAACCGACTGCGACTGGAAGGAGAAGAAGTGAGCGAGGCAATCGAGGTGACGCCACAGATGGAGATTGTGGCGGCCCTGGAGACGAATAGCTCCCGGCGCAAGAAGCGGGAGGGCGAGCTACGGGAGCTACGCCAGGAGGCCGACGCACTTGTGATCGCAGGGGATCTGGCGGGGGTGCCGAAGCTGACCCTGGCGAGGGCGGCGGGGCTGACCCGGCAGACGGTCTACTCGGTCTTGCTGCGGGCAAAAGCGGGTAGCTAATGCCCCGTCTGAGAACGCGAACGGCCCCCGGCAAAGGGGGCCGCTTGCGATCCGTCACCTGGCGGGAACCGGAGAGTAACCGCCGGGATCAGGCTTCCCATTCTATCCACTAAAGGTCGGGTCGTCCTAAATTTTCGAGCGTGTGCGAGGTCGTCGCCACGGTGTCAGCACCTGATCGCCCACTCGCCGCCGCGGCCGTTCTGATGCATCCAACCGGCCGCGAGTGACTGGGCGTAGGGCGAGTAGATCGAGAAGCGACCGTAGGGGGTGGAATGGAACGTGCTGGTGAGGAACTGGTAAAGGCCCGTCGCATGGGAGCCGCCGATCGCGGTCGGGTTCCGTGCGTGGAGGGGATCGCGGGTCATCCACGACTCGTGCTTGATGATGCACCAGGCCCGATGCTGGGTCAGGGCCGGATAGACCATCGTTGCCAACTCGATCGACTCCTGCACCGACGGGTCGTGAGCGAGGGTCGCCCGCAGCCGTTTGATCGTGGCGGCCCTGGCGTTCGCGTCCTTGCGGGCCTGGACGGTGCGTTTCGCCCACCACTGCACCGTCTTGCCCTGATAGGTCGTCACGAGCTGCGTCCTGAGCACCGGGGTTTCGCGCTGATGTGGCCGCCACGCCGACCAGAGAAGCGGCAATCAGGATCGGGAACGATGATACGTTTGAGACTCACGCTTTACCTCCTGCGAGGGAACGGGGATGACGCCTCGGCCACCAGCCATGAGGCGCTCGTTCGTGTGAATGTGGTGAAAGCCTAACAGGGTAGGCGGCCCCCGGATGAGGCCGCCTTTTCCCTGCTAAGACCGCTTTCTGCTCAATTTTTTCTTCAGCCAGGCGACCAGCCCGCGCAGGCTCGGCGGGTCTGGTGGGTACTTCTTGTAACTCACTTGATCTTGCCCAGCGCGTCAAACCCCTTCTTCCAGTGGGTGTCGGGCTTGCCGAGCGCCACCCACTTCGGGTACGGGTCGGTCGTCTTGCGGAACTCGGAGTCGGCCAGGTCGCGCAGCTCCGCGTTCGTCGGCGCGGGCGGCACGTTGGACGCGATCGTGACCGGGTAGGCCCGCAGGTCGAGCACCGCCACTCCCGCCTTGTAACAGACGAAGCCGAACGTGTGCGCTCCCGGCGCGTAGGAGCGGATGTCGATGATCGCCCCGTAGCTCGGAGCTGCCATCGACGTTGCGACCTTGCCCGAGTCGATGAAGTATTCGACCGTGTCCACCTCGCCGGAGAGGATCGCCGTCTGTGGTCGCAAGCCCGTCTCGGGCGAGAGCGTGTCACCGGCCTGGACCGAGCAGCGGGCGGTGACCCTGCCGGGCACCGGGACCGGCACCGGGGTCGGATCGGGGTCAGGCGTCGGCACGGGCACGGCGCTCCCTTCCAGGGTCGGGCAGGATGTACGCCTTCGCCTCGTCGAGGGTTGCGTGCTCGGAGGCCGCGGCGACCCGCAGCATCATCTCGTGGTCGAGGCTGGTGCTGGCGTAGAGGCCGAACAGCAGGTAGACGGCCGGGAAGTCCGAGTACATCGTGCCGATGTTCGGCGCGTAGATCAGGCGCGTCATCTGCTTGTCGGTCTTGCAACGCGCCCCCCACAACTCGATAATGGCCTTTGGGGGCAACGTCGAAGATCGTGTAGGTGGCGAGCGAATACCACTCGTCGTGGGCGTAGCCGGGAAAGTAGCTGGCATCGACGTAGGTGTGAGCGTTTGCCTCGGTGCCGCCACGCACGTCCTGGGCGAAGTTGTCGCGGTAGATGAAGCCGTGCGAGGGCGCGACCTTGCCGCCATCGTGGTGCCATTCCGGCCCTGCCACCCAGATGTTCGCGTTGCCTGGCGTCGAGGGTGGCGTGTTCAGGGAGTAGGTGTAGGCCGCCTTGTCGCCGAGCCGCTTCTTCCGCAGCGCCCCCTTGTACTGGCGCATCAGGATGCGGAAGCCGGAGGTGCTCATGTACTGGTCGCCGGGCTTCAGGAGCAGCCGCACGTAGGACGGGAAGCCTCGGGGCGGCTTGGCCCCGTCCCGGTTCGTCTCGGTCGTGGCGCGTTCGGAGATCGGCGGGCCGGGCTTGTTGACGCCGACGTACTCGATGTCGCCCCACTCGGCGACCGTGTTCGCCTTCCAGACCGGAGCCATGCTTCCCCCTTACGTTGGGTGTCGCCCCTAACGCTACGTGAGCGGGCGGAAGTGCTAGGTCAGCCACCAGATGATGCCCATCGCGAGCAGGCCGAGCGCGAACCCGTAGAAGAGGGCGATGGCGAGGCCGAGCAGGTTGCCGCTGATCCCCGGCCGCTCCAGCTCGTCACGGGAGACGATCCCGTCGCCGTCGCAGAGGGGGCAGGTGACGGCGGTCGCGTCGTCGTTCACGAGATCAGCTTGATCTCGAAGCCGTAGACGAGCATCCCGCTCGTAGCGGGACGGACAGACGTAGCTGAAGCTCGTCGCCGACGGGGAACAGCGCCCTGTAGATCAGTGGCCCCGCCGCGGCCGTAGAGGGTCACCTCGTAGATGTCCTCTGATGTCCCCACCCTGGTCGATGGCGGGTCGGGCGGCACCCGCCAGTCGTTCTCGTCGCCGGGTCGCTCACTTGCGCGAGATCGTCACGTAGGGCGGCTTCTCGACCTCGGAGCGGCACGCCTCGATCACCTCGCCGTAGACCGGGTTCGCCGCCGCCGCCTGCTTCGCCTTCACGGCCGCCACCTTGTAGCTGACCGTCTCGACCACGATCTCGCGGATCCGGGCTTCCGGCATCCCGGCCTCGCGGAGTCCGTGCTCGATCGCCTCGGCGTCGTACTCGACCTCGGTGCCGGACTTGATGACGGCCGAGATCCCGCCTTCGAGATGGAGCGTTTTCACGCCCTCCCGCTGGGAGGCGTAGACGAGGGCCGCGGTCAGCTCCGTCTTGATCGAGCGGAACTGCCTTTCCAGGTCGCGGATCGCGTCGAGCGCGAAAGCGACCTGCCTGGCGTCGTCGAGCGCGACGACCTCCCCGATCCCCGGTACGACCAGCTCCATCCCCGGCTCGCTCACGAATACGCACCCTTTTCGGGGATCGCCTTCAAGACCTGCTCGCGGCGGGTGTTGTCTTCCATCATCGCCCGTCTCGGGGTCGTCGGTGAAGGAGCGGATGATCGTGACGGCCTCTTCCAGCCGGACGACCTTCATCGTCTCGTAGCGGTAGCCGCTGACGCCCATGAAGCAGGCGATCTGGTTCTTCTTCGAGACGGCCCCGGCGTAGATCCGCAGCGCCGTCTGGCGGGCCACGTTGGGGGCGTGGCGATCGAACTCGCGACCGCCCTGCTCGCCCGAGAACCGCGCCGCCGTCGGGTTGAAGTAGCCGAACGTCACTTTGCGTCGTCGGGAACCTCGATCGTGAAGTCCCCTTTGGGGTCATAGACCCGGATCTTCTGCATCTCATCCCCTCGGCTAGTCGGAACCCCTAACTATAGCGCCCCTGGCAGCCGGTGTCAGGACAAGCGTGCGGAATGAATCCTCGGCCCAGGTGACGTAGCCACTGTCGCGCAGGCTGACGAGATGGTCGTGGACGGTGCTCTTGGAAGCGAGGCCGACCATCGCCCGCACCTCGTCCACCGTCGGCGCGTAACCGTGCTCGGAGTGGAACTCGTCTATCGCCAGCAGGACACCCCGCTGCCGCTCGGTTAGGGGGCGGCCAGAAGAACCGTTGTGCCAGCCATTCGTTTCCCTCCTCGAATCCCAGCTTGTACTGCAAGTAGAGCACCGTGTCGGGCCGCTTCGCCTTCAGGTATTCGCCCACGGCGACCCTCGTTTCGACATCGTTGTGCTCGATCCGGCCGTGGTGGCCCGAAACCCCGTCGCCGCAGAGGCCGACCATGTTCTCCGGCACGTCGTCACCACCCTGGCCGCGAGGGTAGACGTGGTGGAGCGAGCCGCGCTTGCCGCAGAGGACGCAGGTCACGCCCCGGACGTGCATCCGCTTGGCGACCGTTCGGGTCCTCTGATCCGCTTCGCGGGCTTCGGATCGGGGCGGAATGTCAAAGGAGCGCCTCCAGGGCACCCAGCTTGTACGCCTTCGTCGTCAGCACGAGCGTCTGCACCCCGGCCGCCTCGAAGGCGTCGAGCCAGAGCCGCTGCTCGATCGAGAGCCGGTCGCTGTCGCCCTTCGCCTCGATCGCCAGCACTTTCGGGCCGACCAGGATCAGGTCGGGGAAGCCTTTGGCGTCGTAGGCGTAGGAGGTGCGGTAGAAGCCGCGGGCGTCCTGGACGTTCGTGAAGTGGGCGACCATGTAGCCGCGCAGGTGGGCCAGCTCGACGGCAGCGTCCGAGAGCTGCTTCCCGTTCACTGTTGTCTACCCTGGACAACATACTCCCAACTTGATTATGATGGGCGATCTCGATTTGGTGATCTCCTCATACCTCCTCGCCCAGTGCGGCGCAGAGCTGCACGAAGGAGGGGCGCTGAACGAGGAAGTCGTTGCCGTATTTTTTTGCCGAGCGCACGACCTCGCGAGCGGCATCCTCCACGTTTCCATTTCCCACGCCCGCGTGGGGAGGGAGCTGCTTCACCGGCCGCAGCTTCGCTCGTAATTCATCCCGTTTCCAGGCATTTTTCTTTGCCGTCTCCAGCCACAGGGTCTGCTGCTCCGGCTCCAACGGCGCTACCTCGGTGTGAACTGTGAAGGGCACCCCGGCCAGGCGGCGCTCCGAGGGCACCTGCCTCGCGGTGCGTGCGTAGTTCTGGAGCGTGTGGTAGTTGAGGCCGGTCGCCTCGACGGCCTGGTAGAGCTTGTCCTTGAACAGCTCCTCGCCCTGGTTCATCCAGTCGGAGAGAAGCCAGATCAGGCGTCGGTAGTCGGCTGCGATTGCCACCCCGAGCGCCTCGAACTGGGGGTAGGTGATCGAGAGGGGAAGGTCGAGCGAGGTGTCAGTCGCCACGCCGAGATCGCGCAGCTTCCGCAGCAGCAACTCAGCAGAGCGGCCCGGCCGTTCCTCACTCACGGATCACGACCAGCTTCAAGGCCGCGAGATGCGAGCACGCGCCACGCATCTCTGGGCAGGTGCAGCGCCACTCTTCTTTTTTCGGATCCCAGCCCAGGGTGTAGATGGAACCGGAGTCACCCCGGCACTCTGCCACGATCAGACGCGGCTTGCCAGGGTCGCCTACCTTGCGCACGACGAGCCGGCCCTCGGTCAGGAGCCGCTGGCCCTTCGCGAAGGCGTCCTCACGCGGCATTCGACCGCGTCCACCCCTCTCGAGGTTGCCGTGGCGCTCGGGGCGCTCGCTCTTTTGCAGGCTGCCACGCCAGGTAGATCTGCCCGGCCTTGGCCTTGCCACTCGTCCAGCCCCCGATCACGTTGTACGATCCTGACCCTCGCTGGGCAACTCGCGCGCAGGCCAATGCCGTTGACGAGCCGCATCCGCAGGTCGAGAGCACGTCCTCGGCAGTCGCTGCATGCGGCAGCCGGCATCAGCGGTCGACCTCCACGGCTGCACCGTGCCGCCCGCAGCGCCCGCTTCATCCCCTCGCCGTTCGGCTCGGCCGCCCGCTCCGCGTCGGGGCCGTGGAAGGTCCTAGCCGGTCGTCATCAGGGGACGGCAGCGGGCGCCTCCGATGCCCCGGCCCGGTGGCGTTGGGGCAGTCGCGCCAGCCGTGGTCGTCGTCCCAGTAGCGGCCCGAGCCGAGGCAGATCCGGCAGACGATGAACTCGCCGTCGTCGAAGAGGGACATCAGCTCAGGACGAGCTGCGTCTTCGTCTCCACGGTCAGCGTGATCGGCTGGAACGAGCGCGACGGCACCGCCACGAACGTCTGCGAGGAATCGGACTCGGTGACCGACTTGCGGATCGCCGCCTCCGCGCCCTGGGCCTCGACGTTGCGGGCGTGAACCGTCCAGCTCTCGTTCGCCCCGGCTGAGGTGGACAGCTTCAGGATGTGGTACTCGGTCGGCTTCTGCTTCGACTTCGCTGCGGCGGCCTCTCCAGGTGACGCAGGTACGTTCGGGACGCTCGCCCCGACCTGCTCGGTCGCTGTCTCAGACATGGACTCCCCCTTCACTGGTAGTCCGACGCGGCCGACGGCCGATCGGTGGTGGCTCTAGCCCGTAGTGGAGCGCGAGCCGTTCGAGCACGATCCCGCGCAGGGTTCCCCCGCCCCGCCGCGCACGGTCGATGTCGATCTTCCGGTGCAGCTTCGCGCCGCCCCGGATCGAGAGGTTCTCGCCGCCCTTGTCGGCCGTGAAAGGCACCTCGGACGGGGTGTGCTTGACCTTGTAGTGGGCGCAGAGGATCGAGACGGCGCGTTCGTTGATCGAGACGTTCTGGGCGTAGGCGTCGGCCACGAGCGCGTCCCTGATCTCGGGCGGCACGTCGTAGACGAGAAGGTCTTTTCTCCCTGTCATAGTGGTTCAACTATAGCGGGGGGTTCGGCCTCTCCCTCCAGATATTCGTCGTCTTGAACCCAGTGCTCGCGGTCGTTGAGCGGGTGCTCGGGCGGTGCGTAGACCCTGTAATCCTCGGCCGTCTGGCGGGCGAGCGCGTCCATCGCGTTCATCTGCTCGGGGAAGGGGCGCATATCCCCGGCTGCCCGAGCACGCTCCCAGCGTTTGACCCAGTCGGGTTGCTCCGGCCGGTCGGGCAGCACGTAGCGGGCCTCCTCGGACTCCGAGAGGCGGCGCTCGATCTGGACGAACTCGCGCAGCTCGGCGACCGAGGGCCGGTACTTCAGCTCGTTGCGGGCGCGGCCGACAGCCCTGGAGGTGATCGCCGCGTCGAGCGGCATGATCGCATCGACGTAGGCTTCCATCCGCTCGGCCTCCCAGGCAGCGCCGGGCCAGCCGTAGACGATCATCGAGACGATCGTCACAGCGTCATCTCTCGTCACAGCATCCCCCTCATGTCACCCGGCCTCGCGACCACGATCCCGCCCATCAGGTCGCTCGCCAGTTTCTTGCGGATGTTGTCGCTGAACGGGATCCGCAGGATCTCCTGCTCGTGCTCGGTCTGGCGGATCAGGACCAACACCGTGATCTTCTCCAGCTCCGGGGTGCCGTCCGGCTTGAACACCGGCAGCCCCTCCGGGGACACCTTCTGGCCCTCCCCTTCCTCGATGTTGTAGCCCGCCGTCAGCCAGCGGTACTCCGTGATCTTCATCGCTCCTCCTGCTCGGAAGGCGCAACTATAGCGCCCGCCCCGGACGGGTAGGCACCGAGCCGGATCAGGGGGATCAGCTTCAGCGCCTCCTGCGGATGATGCTCCAATAGCGCCCGCCACCAGGCCCGATCGTCCGGCGGCCAGAAGCGGATGATCTGCTGCACCTGGCGGACATCCTCGGTCGTCACCCGGCCATGCGATCGCTGCCTTCGCCGCGAAGGCGGCTGCCTCCTCGGTGTGCGGCCCGTCGTGTCGGCCATCTTCGCCGCCAGCTCCTGCTGGCGCAGCACCCTCGCCTGCTCGTCTCGCCCGGTAGCGGCGGGCGGCGATGTCTTCCTCGTTCAGAGCGGGGCGAGCCGGAGGCAGGCGTCCTGCATCTCGGCTATCAGCGTCGCGGGTCGAGCCGACGATGAAATGGGCGTCCTCCTGCCAGGCCCGGACGGCACGCAGTCTGTCGGTGGCGACGGACGCGGGTACGAGTCTCCCTCGCGTAGCCCAGCACCTTGTAGACCTCGTCGCTCATTCGCGTCTCCCCCTCGTAGCTGTTGCAACGCCGCCTCCTGCGGCGACACCCGGCCCCTGGTGGGCCGCTGGGCGGCCGTGAACCACTTGGTCACCGCGAACACGGACGGGTTGTCGAAGGCCGCCTGCACGTAGACGCAGGCGGCCCTCGTCTCTTCCACGTTCGCCCCCGCCTCGAGCAGCTCGCCGACGACCTTGCCGAACTGGCTCCGCTCCGTCTTCGTGCGCGGCTCGCCGAAGTTCGCGGCCAACTCATCCCAAAGATCGTCACGGATCGTGCGTGCCCTAGTCATCGTCGTCCTGCTCGGCCTGCTGCATCCGGCTCATCGCCTCGGCGATCTCGTCTGCGAAGTCGGGCCGCATCAGCATCCGGTAATGCTCGATCGTGAGCGCCCCCGCGACGAGCCGCGGCAGGCCCGCCTTCCGCATCTCCTCGTGAAAGATCGAGAGGCCGATGGCGGTGAAACGAGCCGCGTGGCGGTGCTGCTGAATGTCGTCTCGATCCATCAGTCATCCTCCTCGTCGGGCAGGCCGACGCAATCGGGTAGGTCGCGCATGTTGCAGTCGTAGAGGGCGCAGAGACGCCGGATCACGGCCCGCACATCAGACTCGGCGGCACCGATCCGCTCTGCGATTGCCCAGCGGGTCAGCCCTTCCGCGATCAGGCGCACGATCTGGATCTCGTCATGGGTCAGGACGGGTTCCATCGAGCTAGAAGGGGATGTCGGAATCGTCGTTCTCCGGCGGGGCATCCGGGGTGGTCGTTTGCCCCGCAGGGGTGGCCTCTTCGGTCGCCTTCTCGGCCTTCCGCTCCCGGCCCATCCAGTCGTCGAGGCGGTCGAGGAAGGCGAAGAACTGGTCGTGCCTCGTTCTCGCCCGTGAACAGGTCGGAAAACGGGAAATGCCGACTTCAGGATCACCTGCCGCTCGATGGATTCGGCGCGATCGTCGGATGCGGGGCATTTGGCCCCCTGAAACGCCCCCACCTGCCGGGGCATTTGACAGGGTCTGTTGCCCCGGCTGCTGGGCGAGGCTCGGGTCGAGCGTGCCGCCCGCCTCGGCCTTGAACACCCAGCGGTTCTTGTAGAAGGTGCCGGGCCGGTGCGGATTCGGGTTGCCGTCCGACTCCGAGAACGTCCAGACGGCCCTTTGCGTGCCGACCCCTCGGATCATCTCCTTCACGTCGTCTTTCGAGGTGGACAGCTTGACCGGGTACTGGCGACCGATGTCGATCTCGTACTCCGTCCAGTTGCTGTCGGGCCGCTGCGATACCGACGTGCAGACGCCCTCGATCTGGCGTGTTATCTGTTCACTCACCTTGCGCTCCCTCTTCCTCGTTGATGGGGCCGATCAGGATCCCGCAGCGAACGCACATGACGGTGCGCTCGGCCGTGTAGTGGGCCAGCATCTTCTCCGGCTCGTTCGCGTGTTCGAGCGCGCACTGGGGGCAGAGCACGGCCCGCTTCTGGCTCGGCATCGGGCCGTAGGAGAAGAAGTAGGGCAGCCGCCGTGCTCCCTCCCAGAGAGTCACGCTCCGTCTCCCCGGCGAGTCATCCGCACCGCCGCCAGGTGCTGCAACACCCAGCACTTCGGCCGAGGCGTCGAGGGGGCCCGGATATCCCGTCGACCCGTCCACTTCCTCGCCGAGCAGTTGCGCCAGCACGATCTCCATCCCTTCGAGACACGCCCTGCCGGTAGACCGCCTTCACCGCCGCCTCCGCGTTCGGGCATCTCGCCGCTCACTTCCCCTCCCTCTGGTCCCAGATGTCGGCGTGGGTCGAGTGGTAGGCCCGGTGCTTGGGGTCGGAGCGGTCGTAGCCCTCGTCGGGGTCGTCGTCGCACTCGTCGAGACAGCGTTCGACCGCCGACTCGGCGCTTCCGAACCAGACCCTGCCGTGGGGGCATTTCCAGCCCCTCGCCATGCCCGATCGACGCGAACGCCGAGGTAGAAGAACGTGTCCGGCTCGACGGGGAACTCGGCCGTCTCGCCCGGCTCCGGGTTGAACTCCGGCATGTCGAAGGCCGGGTGGCCCTCCGGGTAGTAGGTCATTCCGCCTCCTCGATCACGGCTTCGATCCGGAAGCATCGAGCCGGTGTTGTGGAGGTCGTATCCGTCTGTCAACCGGGTCGGCGAACTCCCGCACCGGGTCCGCGCTCGTCGCATACGCCTTCAGGTAGTCGTCGCCCGTGTTGATCGACGAGCACGACCAGCCCGTCGTCATTGACGCCGTCCAGCTTCGGCCGCTGCCATCCGGCTGTCATCGGGTCGGTCACGAGATGACGCGACGAACTGGCCGCGCCCCGGTAGCTGGATCTCGACGCCGTGGAACTCGTGGCAGCAGGCCGTCGAGCAGAACGGGTCGAGCTGCTTGATCGTGATCTCGCTCAGCGGCTTGCCGCACCCCTCCTGGGCGCAGACCCATTGGCCGTTGGCCCTCATCATCTTCGGGTCACTCGCCATAGGCCATCACGTTCTCTCGTTCCTTCTGCTTCGCGAGCCTGCGGGCCTCTCGTGCCTGCGCCCGCTTCTTGCGAGCGGCGGCTTCGAGGATCGCCTTGACGTGGTCTTGCTGGTGCTTCAACTGCTTCTTCTCCGGCCACTCGTGCGCCGGGCCGCGCACCGCTGCAGCCGTCTTCGATGCAGGCGACCTCGGGGCCGAGCAGGTTGAAGCCGTAGCGGTTCGGCATCAGCCCCTCCGGTTTCGGTGGGTGCCGTACGTCCACTCGCGCCGCATCAGGTTCGCCGCCGTGGGCGGACGATCGTTGAAGCGGCGGGCGAGAGCGTCGAGAGCGAGCAGGGTGGCCCCGTCCTCGATCACGCCCAGCTTCTCGGCCGATGTCCTTCGTCAGCTTGGCCGTGACGATCGCCTGGCCGAGCGGCGGTCAGCCGCCACTGGAGCCTCTCTTTGTCTTCGTGCCGCTCGACGCAGCCCGAGAGCCTCCGCATCCAGGAGAGCCGCCCTGTTACGCAGCGACGGGCGTGGATCTGGAGCTGCGCCTCGCTCATCCCGTTCGGGGAGAGGCCGACCCGTTCGGCCAGCGTTTCCACGTCCACCCAGCCTTCGGGTCCGGCGAGGTCGTTGATGAGGTGGAGGATCTCCCGGTCGGAGTAGTTCTCCAGCTTCAGGTTGCCAGCCATCTAGCCGAGCCGCCTGTAGATGTACGCGCCGCCCGAGGTGGCGGCGAGCCGCAGATGCCCCTCTTCCCGCATCCACTTCAGGGACATGTTGCAGTAGGACTCGCTCCACTCGGGGAACTGCTCCCCGACCAGCTTGCTCGTGATCTCGACATCGATGCCGAGGCCGTCGAGCCAGGTGTTCATCGCCTCCAGCCGCTCACCGCCCAACCTGAACGGCGTCTGCCCCTTCTTCTGCTTCTTGGGGCCGGAGTTGGAGCTGCCGTTCGTGGCTCGCAGCACCGACCTGACCGACTTGATCTGCTCGTTCACTTCCGCGAGCTGCTCTGCCAGATAGACCTGCTGCCCTTCGAGCAGCGTCAGCTCCTTCTCTGCCAGCTCCGCGACGGTCGCCTTGAACGCACCGAGCGTGCCGACCTCTTCCTTTGATGACATCCTCGCCTCCTTGGGGCGATGGATTTACATGAACCTGCCGCGTAACTATAGCACCCTGGGGCGGAGGGCGCGGGGCAGGGGGTGGGGACACCAGCCGCCCCGCTGCCCTCCTGGGGCCAGTTTTCAGAACCTCCCCGAGGGGGAACTCAAAGGAGGTCTGGGGGGCCAGCCCCTTGCTACAGGATTACAGCTTTGCGTAGTGCCAGGTCACCCCGAGATCCTCGTCGGGGCTGGACGCCTCCCGGTGCGGGATGTTGCCCTCGTCGTTGGGGGCGGCGTAGTAGCCGCCGTCGTCGCCGAGCACGTACATCTCGCGGGCGTGGTAGCTCTTGCCCTCGACCGGCTCCTTCCAGACGAGCGCCCTGATGTTGCGCTGGGAGCCGTCCTCGTTCTTGCCAGCGTTGAAGATGACGCTGTAGGTGGTTGTCTCGGGCATCGTGCCTCCTTAGTAGTCGGTGATCTTCTCGATCGCGTCGGTCGTGCCGATTGGCTTGTGCAGCCCCTTATAGAAAGCTGCCGCGGCGGCGACGATCAGAAGCGATGCGTCGAGCCAGCGTTTGCCAGTCAGGTCGCCCTGGAAGTATGCCGTACCGGCAGCAGCGATCAGCGAGACGACGAAGAACACAAACGCCTTCAGTGGTGCGGGCCACGGCTCACGGTTGATGGCGGCGACGACGATCGGCACGAAGAACGCGACGATCAGCGCCCACTGCTGGAAGTTCGTCATAGAGATTCACCCCCTCTCACGTCACGGTTTCTACGAGGTAGACGATCAGGCCGACGACGAGCAGGATCAGGAGGCCGTCGGCGAAGTGGAGCAGGAACCAGTGGAGGCGCTGCTCGCGGTCGCTCATCATTTCCCCTCCTCGTCCAGCTTGGCGGCGAGGTAGCGCCCCAAGACTCCCGTGCTAACGATCCCGAAGCAGGCGGCCGAGAACATCATCGCGGCCGTGTCGTAGGTGCCCCGGACGGTCTCGGAGGCCAGCAGGGCGGTGCCAGCGACGAGTGCCGCGATGTCCCGTGCCTGGCCCCACCAGGCCCACCTCTTCTCGGTGACTGCCATCCATTAGGCCAGGGCTGGGTGCCGCCACATCCCGACGAAATCATCCCGGTAATCGACATGCACCGGCAATGGCCCCGCCTCGCGGCCGAACGACGAGAGCACCGCCGCCGACCAGGTGCCCGCCAGACGCACGATCGCGGTGTGGGCGGTGGCACCGTACCCCCAGCGGGCGATGTCGCCGACGAGCAGCTTGTGGGTGCGTGGCACCGTCGTCCCGTTCGAGCGCAGCCATGCCTCCATCGAAGCGGTATTGCCGATCCCTCGATACTTGTACCCGAGGGGATCAGCCAGAAAGATGCCGAGGTCGTGCATGGCGTCGTGGAAGACGATCGAGATGTAGGCCGAGCAGTCGGCCACGACCCAGTCCTGAGAGGGGTTGTTGATGTAGCGGAAGGGCCGAGCCTGGCTGTAGTGCCAGGCCACCTCGTTGCGCTCGGCCGAGAGGCAGTAGGTGGGGATGTGCTCGCGCACCTTCTTCTTCTGAGTCGGCGTGCCAGGCATACATTCACCGTACCGCGGCTGCGGACGCGGCTAGGGGATCGACTCGGGCGGGTCCACGTAGTAGGTGAACGCCCCGTACCAGACGTGGTCGCCGGTCGCCCAGGTGTAGGGCACGCCCGGCCCGACCGCGACTCCGGTCGTGGCGACGACGGCCTCGATGTAGTCGGAGGCGGCGTCCGGGGAGAAGGTCGAGATGCGGAAGTAGATGATCGTCTGCGCGCCCGTGCTGGCATCGACCGAGACGCCGAAGCCGAGCGGCACCCCGAGCAGGCCCGCACCCGGCTGGGGATCCATCTTCGCCAGGAAGACGGTGCCGCTGCCGGGCGTCCAGCCGCCGATCGCGACGAAGTCCACCCAGCAGCTGACCGTCGATTCCTGGGCGATCGAGTCGGGGGAGCTGACGGTGTAGCCGGTGGGGCTGGAGTTGTCGTCCTCGATGATGTATTCGAGCGTGATCGGGTCGAGCACGGCCCAGCCGTCGAGGAGCGCGAGCTGGTCGGCGAGTTCCAGCTTCCGCACCCGGTCGCGGTTCTGGCCGACCGCCTGGGGGATGTAGATGCGCTCGTAGGGCGCGGTCACAGGGTGCCTCCGGTGCCGCTGCGGAAGGGCGTGATCCTGCGTCGTGGCGACGGTGTTGCGGCGGTTCTGACGCGCCAGGACGCCGGTACTCGCCCCCACGGCGGCAGTCAGGCCGATGCCAGGCTCGCTGCCTCCGGCCGCCGACAGCTCCTCGTTGCCGCCCTGCCCTGGTGCCGACGGCGACACGGGCGGGCCGATCGGGCCGACGAGCAGCTCCCGCACCGTCTCGACGCCGTTGTCGTCGAGGTCGATCGGGATCCCGTAGATCCGCTGCCAGACGTAGACGCCAGGGTCGGGCGAGGGCGCTGCCCCGGTGTAGCCGAACGGGAGCGACTGGCGGGAGGAGTTGTCGCCGAGCTGGTAGGTGCCGCGCTGAGACATGCCGATGTAGATCGGGACGCGGTCGCCGAGGCCGTAGTCCACGAACGGCTCCGGCGAACGCTCCGGGGCCGGGTTGACCGTCAGCGTCTGCTTGTAGGTCTTGCGCAGGGCGAGCTGCTCCTGGGCGATCGTGACGACCGCGGGCGCTTTCGACTGAGCCGGAAATGCCTGCTCAGCCCAGTATTCGCCGTAGAGCGCGATCGAGTCCGGGTCGGACTGGAGCGCCACCAGCGGCCCGGCCGAGCCGTTGCGGAACTGCACCTGATTGGCTCGCTCGGTGCCGTCGAAGAGGTCGCTGAAGCCGACGCTCGACCGGCCCGGCCGATCCCAGGCGAAGACGGCCTCGTAGTTGCGCTCCCCCGCCCCCGAGTCCGGGTCCGAGTCTTGGGCGTAGATGTTCAACTCGCAGAGGATGCCGGGTCGGCTGACCGGGTCGTAGACCGGGGTCAGGACGATGTCCATCGCCCCGGTGGCGCAGATGTCCTGCATCGCCTGCCCGATCGAGGTGCCCGGCTCGATGTGGTAGCCGGGATCAGCGAAGACACCGCACGTCTCGATCGTGGGGCCGGGAACGGTGCCGAGCTGGCCGAAGTCGATAAAGCCGTTCTGGGCCGCGAACGGGGCGGTCACGTCTGCCATCGACTGCATCCCGCCGAGCCACTCCATCACGATCTGGTCGGCCGTGTAGGAGATGGGCGAGTATGTCCAGCCCTTGCGGGGAACGAGCGAGAGGTCGCCGCCCTCGCCCGTGTCCACGTAGATCGGACGGTAGAAGAGGTACTGCCACGGGTCCCAGGCGGTGAAGCTGGTGCGGCAGTCGCCGGAGCCGGTCGCGTCGGTCGTCTGCAAGATCAGGGTCGAGGCCCGGATCGTGTAGTAGGGGTTCACGTCCGCCTCGCGCCGGAAGCCGTAGAGCTGGCGCACGCCTTCGCTCAGGAGCGGCAGGTTGTCGGTGTGCAGCATGTTGATCTCGGGGCTGTCGGAGGGGACGGTGCCGTGCAGCTCCAAGGGCGCGTTCAGGTTCGGCTGCACCGTCCGGTCGGAGGCCAGCTTGTCGAGGAAGGTGATCGTCTCCCCGGCGAGGTCGGTGACGGCCCAGCGCCAGAGAGGAGAGACGAGCGTCGTCATCTACTGCCAGGCGGCGTTGATGAGGGCCGTGGAAGCGCCGGGGGCGGGCGAGATCGTGATCGTGCTGTCCCCCGGCGGCAGGGTGAAGAACTCGCTGTCCAGCATCTGCACGTATGGCTTCAGGTTCATCGTCGGCACGCCGCCCACGATCTTCGTGACGGTGTTGCGGAAGGTGTCCACCTCGACGAACTCTCCCGCCGCGATGTTGCCCGCCGCGGGAGGCAGGGTGCCGTCGTACCAGAAGGTGTCGTTGTTGTCGGTGTTGACGAGGAAGAAGCTGGAGAGCGGCCCCTGAATACTCCAGACCGGGAAGGTCGGCCGGTTGCCGTAGTTCGTGACGACGCCCGGCACGGCCGGTGCGAGCTGCGTCTCGTCCTGGGCGTAGGGCCGGTCGCAATCGACCGTGACCTGGATCTCGAAGGGCGCACCCGGAGCCTGCGACTCGGCCGGGAAGGAGAGCAGGCGCAGGTCGTCGAGCATCCGGTAACCGTTCGAGCCGGGAGCGCCGGACGCGCCGCCCGTGGGTGCCCAGGCGATCCGGCCTTCGTTGTCGCCCGCGTTCAAGAGGCCGTAGAGGTAGCCCTCCAGGGTGTCCACCATCTCTTGCAGGATGTGGTCGCAGGCGATCTTGTCGTTCGGCTGCCACATCTGGATCACGAGTTCCATCTCCATCCCGCCGACGAAACGGCGGTGCAGGATCGCCCCGTCGGCCTGGGGGACGTAGTCCTTCGTCTCGCGGACGACGTTCGTCAGCTTGCAGCCGTCGGGGCGCAGGCGATAGACGACGAGGTCGCCGGTCGGGAAGGTGATGACGGAGTTGATCGGCAGCTCGACGGGGGCGACCGAGCCGGGGATCGGGTCGTCGGTGTAAGGGGCCGAGCGCAGCTTGAAGGGCACGGACCAGTCGGCGATACCCATCAGCGATTACCTCCGTGGACGGCACCCGTCGCGTGGCGGGTATGGACTGCGGTCGCGAAGTCGGCCGGGCCGATCTTGTCCCGCACCCGGCCCGTGCCGCCGGGAACCGAGTCGGCGTTGTTGGAGATCACGGCCAGCATCTCGGCCAGGAGGTCGTTCGTTCGCGCCGTCGCGAGCAGCTTCGCCTTGTCGGCCTCCGACAACCCCTTCTGGGAGGCGAGGAAGGCGCTCGACAGGGCCGCCCTCGCGCCACCGCCGAGCGTGACCCCGGTCGAGACGTTGGAGCCGAACGTGTTGAGTTGGTTGACCGACTCTCTGAACAGGTCTTCGAGCGAGAACGAGCCACCGTCCGCCTGGTCTTTGAGCGCGTTGCGGGCCGCCTGGAGGGTGACGACATCGCTTTTCAGGCCGACGATCTCCTGCCTCTCTTCGACCGTTTTCTTGCGGATCCTCTGGAGCCGCTTGATCCGGTTGTTGAGGAAGACGATCTCGTCGGTTGTACGCCTGGGTGGCGAGCCGGATGTTGTCGGGGTGGAGCTGGGTCGCCTTCTGGATCGCCAGGTCGAGAGTGGACTTTTGCAGGTCGAAGAGGTCGCGTGCCGCCTGGGCCGCGTCCTTTGCGTCGTCCTCGGCCTGCTTCTTGGCGTCGGCCGCGTCCTTCTTCCTCTTGTCGCTCTCGATCTTGTTGTTGGTGGCGATCTGGTCGCGCACGGACTGGCGTCGCCGAGTGCGCCCCCCTCGGGCCGAGAGGATGTTGACGTACCGCTTGCTGCCCTTCTTCGCCAGCTTCAGGCGCTCGTCGAAATACTTTTCGATCGCCTGGTCGGCCGTCAGCTCGGCCTGGAGATCGCCGTTCAGTTGGGCGTTGAGCTGGGCGATCCGCAGCTTGTTGGTTGCGATCGTGTCGCCCGGCGGCCTTCTTCTTCGAGCTTCTGGGCGAGCTCTCAGGCGAACCTCTGTCCGGCTGCTTTCGCCAGCTCGGCGGGCGTCAGGTCGGGCAGCTCCGGCTCGATCGCCGGTTCGGAACGCCTGCCCGGCCGAGCAGCCGTGGTGCCGAACTGCCCTCGCCCGTGACCGACTCGCGCAAGCCCTGCTCGGCGAGGACGACGCCTCCTGGACGAGTGCGGCAATCTTCTCGATGAACTCCGTGACCGCTTCCGCTCTCAGGGCCGAAGAAGAGAGCCTGCTTGATGATGTCCTCGAAGCCCCGATCGCCGACGGTAGCCGCGCGCCGAGCCAGTCGGCGAATGTGGAAGTTGTTGAGCGCCTCGTTCAACGCTGGCAGCGCCGAGACGAGAGTGGTGACGCCACCGAGCACGGTAGCGAGTCCCCTGACGATGTCCTCCAGTGGCCCCTTGACGAACTCGCCCATTGTGATCCCGAGCGTGTCGATGTTCGATTTGAGGCCGTTGAAGGCACCCGACAGCCCCTTCGCGTTCGCCTGCGCGAGCCGGTTCGCGGCCCCGTTCTGATCGGCCTGGCGCGTGGTCTCTTCTAGCCCCGCCGAGCCTTCTCGGATCGCAATCGCGATCCCCCGGTAGGCGTCCTGACCGAATATCTGGGTCAGCACCTGCTGCTGCTGGATCGGGGTCAGGGCCGAGAGGGAAGCCTTGTACTGGTCGATGATCTCGGGGAGCTGCTCGCCGATCGTGCGCGTCTGGTCGAGTTCGACCCCGAGGATCTTCTGGTATTCGGCCGCCTGCTTCGTCGTCGGGGTCAGCCGCAGCATCACCGTCCGCAGCGAGGTGCCGCCGTCAGCGCCCCGCAGGCCCGCCTTCGCCAGCTCGATCAGGAGGCCCGTCGTCGTCTCGATCGAGATGTCCGCCTGGCGGGCGACCGCGGACACCTGCTGGAAGGCGGTGCCGAAGTCCGCGATGTCGCCCTGGGCGGCGATCGAGGCTCCGGCCAGGAGATCGGCGACGTGGGTCGCGTGGTCGCCCGGCAGGCTCGAAGGCGTTGAGTTCGGTGGCGACGAACTGAGCCGCCGAAGCCACATCGAGCTGGGCAGCAGCAGCGAGCTGCAGCACGCCCGCGAGTCCCGCCAGGGTGTCATCGACCGAGAGGCCAGCCTTCGCCAGCTCCGTCATCGCCCTGGCCGCATCCCCCGCCGAGGTGGACGGCAGCGTGAGGTCGTCGCCGAGCGCCGTCGCCTTGTCGCCGATACAGCCTGCATCTGGTCGGCCGTCGCCCCGGTCGTGGCCTGGAAGCACGTTCAGCTGGTGCTCGAAGTCGGCGGTCGTGCTAATCATGGCGTCTTGATCGCGAGGCCCGCCGCGATCCCGGCGGTGCCGTAGACGCCGAGGCCGAACACCGTCACGGGCGTCACACGGGAGAGGCCGATCAGGGCACCGCGGAGCGCGTTCGACTCGTTCGTCAGATTCTTCGTCGCTGTGGCCGTCCGCTTCGCGCTCGCCCGGCCGTCGTCGCCGCCGCTGCGGCCGAGCCGCCGCCGTCGCCTTGACATTGGCGGTGACTCCCGCCGTAACGCCTTGCGATCTGCGCCTGGAGCTGCGGCCTCGGAACCCGGTCGTGTCGGGCATGACCCTGACGGTCGCGTGGCGATCCGGCCGCCCCGCTGCCCCGTAGAAGGACGACACCTAGCGCCTCACCCTCGGCGGCCCGAGGTTCGCCCATCTGGGCCTGGAGCGCCTTCATCGCATCCATGTTCGCCTTGTCCCGTAGCGCCTCGGCGTCGTCGGGAGTGGGGGCAAGCGCCATGTCCAGCTCGTGAAGCTGCGCCTCGTCTCTCCCATCTGCCAAGAAGGCATAGACCACGTTGATGAACTCCCGCAGGCTCAGGCCGCTGACGCCTCGGCCGGTTGTGAGGATGAGTCGTCCGTCGATGAAGTTGGCGTTGTCGCGTCCCCAGCCGTAGAGAGCAAGGGCGCTAACGTAGGGCGGCCCGACCTGGGCCTCCGTCAGCCAGGTGCAGAGGTCGTTCAGGTCGGCGAAGGAGAGCGGATCCTCGGTGCTGCGCAGAACGGACAGGAAGCGATCCTGCTGCCCATCCTCCAGCAGGCTTACGACCGCGATCCTCCAGAGTGCGGATCAGCTCAGCACCGTCCTTGTCGGCCGCGGACGCCACCTGCTCCAGCACCGTGTAACTCGACAACGGCGCGGTAGGTGAACGTCTCGCCGCCGAGGACGAAGTTGCGCTCACCCATCTCCTGCTCACGCTGCCGCGTGGCGTTCGTGCCGCTCCGCTGTCAAAGTCCTTCATCGTGCAAACGCCTCCTTCACTGGCGTTGAGGGATATGGCCGGACCGTGAAGGGGTCCGGCCAGATCGAGCATACGGTGGCCTGGCGGACGCGACCATCAGATGTAGAAGTTGTCGGGGAGGAAGCGGTAGCCGCGGTTCGTCAGGATCAGCCCGTAGTTCCAGCCCCGCTGGACCGCCGTCGGCCGATGTCCGCCTCCGGGCCGGACGGGCCGCTCGCCATCACGATCGTCAGCGAATCACCGAGGTCGGGGCTGACCTTGTCGGTCCAGCGGCGATAGGGTGGCCCCGGCGGGGGAAGGGGCCGCGCCGCCCGGCCAGGGACGGAACAGTGTCGCGCAAGCGCCAGGATCGTACAGGTCGTCCTGCGCCAGTCACGGATGTAGCGGGCGACCGGCCCCGCCGTGGTCGTCAAGAGGAGGGCGAGCTGCGAGTCGTCGATCGTGACGACGGTGCCGTACCACTAGGTGCCCGACGCCTCGCAGGGGATGCCGCCGATCTCGACCCGGAGCACGAAGCTGCCAGCCGACGCAGCCGCCCTGCTCGTCGATCGACTGCGAGCGGTCGATATGGACGATCGAGCAGAGATCCTCGAAGATCCCGTTCTTGATCGCGCAGGTGATCCCGTTCCAGAGCGCCCAGGCGTCCTCCTGCACCTCGACCGCGACGGCCTCGATGTCGGTCGTCAGGACGGAGCCGTCGGGCTGTACCTTCGGGGCGCAACGGAGAGCGGTGATGACGAGCTGTGGCGAGGATGACCCGGCCGTACTGGTCCCGCATCCCGGTCGCGGCGACCGGCGCGAGTCGGACTCGTCGACCTCCTCCGAGCAGCGCCTGCACGTTGACGATCAGGGCGGGGCAGCAGTCGAAGGCAGGCGCGGCCGGAGAGACGTAGGCGAGCGCCGGGGCATCCCGGCGGTCGTTGTCGCGAGCGCGGTCGCGGCCGACGCGCAGCAGTCAGGTCGGCCAGGTCGGTCAGGGTCGTGATCGTCGGACGGGGCCATCAGCTACCGACCGGGCGGGCGTACTTGGGGCCGTTCGGTGCCCAGATCGAGGGCCGCCTGCGCAGATGCGAGGGGTTGTAGGCGGCGATGAAGGTGTCGATCGCGGCGATCCCGGTCGAGCCTTTGCGGAGCATCTCGGCGAGCGGCGTCAGCCGATCGACGGTGACGCCCTGGCGCACGATCCGCACCGCCCCCGAAGGCAGCTTGCAGTCTGCGCCCGGCAGTAGCTCGCAGGCGAGCGCCGAGGCGGCGGCCTTCCCCGCGAGCGGCGGGGCGATCCCCGAGAGGTAGGAGACAGACCACGTCCCCGACTCGGTGTCGTCGAGATCCATGATCTGACAGGCGGGCCAGAAGAGCGGGATCGTCGGCTCGGCCGGGTCGCGCATCCGAGTCAGGAACTGCCACTCGTCGAGCCGGTAGGTGCTCGCCGACACAGCCACTCCGTCGATCTTGACCTCGGTGATCTGGGTCACCGGGTAGCCGGGCAGCTTGACCCGCGAGAGCGCCTCACAGCCGCAGTGGCAGCCCATCGAGTCGTACCAGCCCCAGGTGACGCCGTCCCAGGTCCAGGCCCAGGGCCAGCCCGTCCAGCCGTTCCACGAATTGAGTCCCCAGCAGGGGTTTTGTACGGTTTCGCAGGGGCGCACGGTGCGCTCGCAGTTGCCGGTGAACTGCCTGCCGCTGATCTCGAACATGATCTGCGAGGCCATCGCCGCGATCCCGTCGAGCAGCTCGTCGTCCTCGGTCGTCTCGCAGACGGCGCGCACGTCGCCGCAGTCGATCCAGGGCTGGCAGGGGCCGAACTGGGGGAAGTCCACGTCCTGCGGCGCGATCGACGACTGGAGGATCGTGAACTCGCCCGTGCCCGGTCGCGATCACCGCCCCGGTGCCGATGATCTCGTAGAGCCAGGTGCCGGGCACGTTGCAGGCGGGCGTCGTGAGCACGTAGATGCCCACCCCGGGGTTCGTCACCTCGGGATCGACGCCGAAGACGTAGGTGGTGAGTCGTGCCCTCCGGGTCTTGCAGCTTGTAGGTCACGGTCGTCGGGTCGGTCGGGATGCCGAGGACCCTGAACGTCTCGGTGACCGTGACTGACTGGCCTAGCGGGTAAACACCCATTCAACATCCCTCTCTTCGTGCGTCGTCGCCTGTAACGCTACCGCTGGCTGCGGAAGCGCCTGTAACCGTCGCCCCGGCATCAGAGCCGGTGGCGCTCGTGCCTGTGCTGTCGCTGCCGATCGCTGTTGCGGCGTCGTCTGTGCCGCAGACCTCGGCGGCGAAGTCGATCCCGCACATCGGGTCGCCGTAACAGACGGTCGTGATGATGACCGTTGGCTCGCGGAGCGCCCAGATCGTGCGCGGCGGCCGAATCCGGGTCAGCGTCACCTGCGGGCCGTAGAAGGCGACGGCCCCACCGATCACCGTGGGCGGCTTCAGGAAGCTGTGGGGCGCACCTCGGCGCTGCGGGGCGAGCGTGACCCGCGCCGCCCCCTCGACGAACTGGCCTACGACCGTCGGCGGCTTCAGGCTCGACTTCGGAGTCGGGAAGCGGGAGGGCGCGAGCGTGACGCGCACAAGGCCGAGATCCATCCGGTCGATCAGGTCGGTCGGCTCGCGCAGGATCGAGTGAACCGGCGGCGGCTTGATCCTGGCGAGCGTCGTCTGGACGACCGGGATGCGGAACGCCTGGACGACAACCGGCTTGCGCAGAATCGACTTCGGGCGCGGGAAGCGCGACGGAGCGAGGTGGACGAGGATGCCGCGGAAGAAACGGCCCGCGCCGACGACCGCTGGCGGCCTCAGCTTCGAGCGCGGCTTGCCTCGCGACTGATAGGCGAGCGTGATCGCAAGCCGGTATTCGGCCTTCGGGACGGGCGCGAACTTCGAGTCGGGCCGCAGGAACGACTTGGGCTTCGGGAACCGCGACGGCGCGAGCGTGATCGAGACGTAGCGCGTCTGCGGGCGAAGGTCGATGACGATCGGCTTGCGGAGGATCGACTTCGGGCGACCGCGCAGGCTGTAGGCCAGGTGGACGCGAACGAAGCCGAGATCGGCTCGCGGTCAACGAGATCGACGGGACGGCGCAGAACGTGCTGCGTCGGGACGGGCCTGATCCGAACGAGGGTCGTGTCGATCGGCCGCGCCTGGAACGCCTGCACCACGGTCGGCGGCGAGAGTCGCGAGCGCGGCTTGCCCCGCCGCGAATAGGCCAGATGGACGCGAACGAATCCGAGGTCGGCCTGGTCAACGAGGTCGGTCGGCTTGCGGAGGATCGAATGAACCGGGGCGGGCTTGATCCGCGCCAGCGTCACCTTCGTCCGACGCGCTATGAAGAACGGCTGCACGACGGTCGGCGGGCGCAGCCTCCATATCGTGATCGGTCGAGTGGCACGCGGGGGAGTCAGCTTGCCGCCGATCCCCTGGAACAACTGGGCCGGAATGACGACGCGGGGCAGGCGCAGGATCGAGTGGACAGGCGGGTTCGTCGCCCGCGGCGGTGCCAGTGTGCCGCCGATGCCCTTGTAGATTTGGGCGTCGTAGACAACGCCCGGCGTCCTTAGCTTCGACCTCGGGACGCCGCGCTGCTTGACTCTGGCGAGTTCGACCCTCGGGCCATAGAACGTCTCGGTGACAGCCGCGTTGACGACGACCGGCGGCCGGAGCCTCGACTTCGGCTTGCCGCGGAAGCTGGGAGCGAGGGTGATCGCGACCGAGCCGACGGGCCGGAACGCCGCGGGGACGGGCCGCAGCTTGGCGATCGTGGTGCGGCGCGGTCGCGCCTTCGCGAGCGTGACCTTTGGCCCGTAGAAGGCTTCGGCGACGGCGGCCGTCACGACTACTGGCGGGCGCAACTCCCAGATCGTGCGGGGACGACGATCACGCGGCGCGACGAGGTGGATGTCGGTGGGCCTGGCGAGATCCTGCGTGACCACGACTGGCATCCGCAGGACGTAGTGCGGCCTCCGTCTGGAAAGCCGATCGAGCGTCTTCGCGAGCGTTACCTTCGGCCCGTAGAAGACCCCGGCCTGGGCTGTCGTGACGACAGTCGGGGGACGCAGGAACGACTTGGTCTGGCCGCGGCGCTGCGGGGCGAGGACGACCATCGGCCCCTGCGGGAAGGCGTCGTTGGCGTCAACGATGACCGGCCCGGCGAGGTCGTAGTCGGTCGCTCGCCCCTGGCGCGGGGCTGGGGCCAGGGTGACTGTGGGGCCGCTGAACGTCTCGGTGACGGGCTGGGCTGACGACGACCGGTGGCCGCAGGAACGAGACGTACTGGCGGTACTGGCGACTCGCAGGACTCGCAGGCGGGGCTAAGGCGAACGCCTGGCCCGGAAAACACGAAGGGGCCGGGGATGCCGATCGGCGGCCCGAGGCGCGAGCGCGGCGGCTTGATCCGCCCGACCCGCCGCAACCGCTCGACCAGCACGACCTTGACCGGCGGGGCGACGAAGGTGGGGGCCGCGTTGACGACGACCGGCTTGCCCAGCCTGTAGGTCGTCCCGCGCCGGTTCTGTTGGTTCGGAGCTGCTAAGCGACTCAGCGAGCCGGACGCCTGGGCCGCGAGCGCCGGGCGTCGGGTCGTCCACGACCCTCGGCGGGCGCAGGATCGAGTGGGAGACGCGGGAGAGACGGTGAGAAGGCGCGAGCGTGGTCTCGACCGGGGACGCAACGAACGTCGCCCCGGCTTCGTCAGCAGGCCACGGCTGGAATGACCAGCCCGACATCTAGTGCGCCCCTCGCGGGCGCGAGGCTAGTCGAGGTCTGCCGCGAGAGCGACGAGTGCGACGGCTGCGGATGCTGCGCGGCGTCCGCCGTTGGACTCCACCACTTCGCGGAGGCGAGGCCGCCGGTATGGCAACGGGAGTCGGACGCCGCCGGAGAAGTGTACGTCGGAAGGAAGGACGGCTGAACGTCCGGTATCCCACGCCCGCGTGGACTGCTGCTCTCACGATCCTAGCTCCCAACCGTTCGGATCGACCAGAGACAGGTGATCGTGCCCGTGATCGCGTCGAGCGTCCAGTCCCAGCCGTGCATCCCGCACAGAGCGGGGCTGACGTACATCGGGTTCATCTGCGACCCGGCCAGGAACATCTGGTAGGCCAGCCGCTGCGTGTCGCCCGAGCGGGCCTTCTCGTACTCGCGGATCTGAAGGAGGTCGCCGTCGGTCATGTCGTTCACGTCGATGAACGCCTGGTAGAGGCCGTCGCGTCGTCTGCGCGTCCCCGGTGTCGTAGGACGTGTCGCGTCCCGAGCGACCACTCCGTCGTGTCGATCGCCTCGTGCCCGTCACCCGCTCCGTCACCGTCTGCGCCAGCGAGCGGATCGACCAGAGGCAGTTGACCGTCCCGACCATCGTCGTGATCGTGAAGTCCCAGCCGTGCATCAGGATCAGCGGCGAGCGTGTAGATCAGCGGCTCCTGCATCGCGTCCGCGTAGGTGCTCTCCCAGACCTTCCGCTGCGTGTCCCCGGACGGCACGTCTCGTAGGCCCGCACCCGCACCGACTCGCCGTCCGCCATGTCGGTGAGGTCGAGCACGAGCTGGAACAGCCCGTCCGTCGTGTCGGCGTCCGGGCCTGCCGTGTCGGTCGTCATCGACCACTCGGTGCCCGAGGCGAGGTTCTCCGAGCCCGACGACGTATTCTTGGATCGCCATCTAGCCACCGACCGCGTGAGCTGCCGCCTGGTAGCCGGTGTCGGGCGCGTTGAGGCAGCGCATCCGGCAGTAGATCGTCTCGCCCGACGGCACCGGGTAGTAGGCCATCAGCGGGTTGATCCCCTCGAACACCGCGCCCACCTGCTCGGTCGTGTTGCCGCCGTGCATGATCTTGTGGATCACCGTCATGTTCGTGCCGTCGCCGACGCCCAGCTCGATGTAGGTGTATTCGGCGGTGACGGCGGTGTTGTCGATCTGGTAGCCGACCTGCCACCACCAGAGATCACGGGACGTGGTGCCGAGGCTCGTCCACGTTCCGTCGGCGGCGTTGCCGGGAGTGACCGCCGTCGCGTCCACCGCCGCCGTCTCCGTCACGCCGATCGTGTCGGAGTAGGTGCCGAACGGCATCAGCGACGGGTACTGGTGGCGACCGTAGACGCGCATCGCGACACGCATCGTTCCTGCCGTGGCCGACACGCGCCGCGCCCGTGCGGCGATGGCGGTGCCGGACGGGAAGGTAGATCGGGAAGAAGAACTCGCGCCCGTTGACGGCGGTGATCGGGCCGACGCCGCCGCAGACGATGTTCGTAATCAGGTCGCTCCACGACGTGCCCCCGGCCCGGTCAACGCCGATGTCCACGAAGCAGTTGTTGGCGACGCCCGTCGTGCGAGCGCATGTCGGAGAGGCGGATCGACATCCCGAAGATGTCCTCGGTGACGACCGTGTCGGAGATGATCTCGGCGTAGGTGCCTTCCGCGCCGGAGCCGCCAGGAGTGATCGACGTGCCCGGCGTGGCCGAGGGGTTCGCGCCCCAGTTGTCGGCGGTGAAGCGGGCGCCGGGGCCGTAGGGGACGAGGAGCGCCACCTAGACCACCCCAGACTGAACGGCGGCGCTCACGTCCACGCCACCCTGCGGGAGTGCTGCCGCCGAACCTCGAACGGAATACTGCCTACAGCGCCGCCGTAGAACCCGACCAGCGGGTCGCTCGTGCTGGCGTTATAGATGGCGACCGCTCCCGGCCCCGACACCTGCGGCCCGTCGTCGAACACGGAGGAGATGGCGACTCCGTTCTTCAGGGCATAGACGACATTGCCGACGACCCGGCAGCCGATCAGATCGCCGAAGATGTACGAGAGCGGGAGGGCAGCAGTGAGGTACGTGACCACCCCGACATACGTCCTGCGAAGCCGATAGGACGATGAGGACGCCAGTTCGATGCTGTAGTCGGAGTAGGCGGCGATGCCGGGGTTCTGAAGCCTGACCGAGATGTTCATTTGACCGGCGAGGGGGACGGCCAACTGGCCCGCTGCTTCCATGTCGGCCGGGAAGTCCACCTGACTCCACCATGAACTACCGCCAGCAGCAATGGCCACGCACGTCTGCTCGCTTATCTGGTGACCCGTGAACACACCGTAATAGCCTGTAGACCACGACGGGCCGAGTCCGTTCGCGCTGTCGTTCGGGTTGCCGACCGGAGGGCCGGTATCGGGCCGTGCGAAGTTATCGAGGAGGTTCATAAGCTAGTCACGCCATCAGTCGTAGCCGCCCGAAAGGAGCAGCGAGCAGGCGAACAGGCCGCCCGCGTTCGAGTAGCAGGAGAAGCCGCCGAGGCCGTCGTCGATCATCTCGATGTCGGTGCCGACGAGCTGCGTGTAGGAGAAGCCCGTCAGGTCGATCCCGCCCGAAGTGGTGCCGATCCCCAGCACCGTGGTCACCTGATTGAGGCGGGCCATCTGGGTGCCGTCGTGGTTCTGGCACCACATCGACACCTGTAGGTCGAACGGGTAGGGGCCGTCCGAGGGCAGGTGATCGACGTTGACGAACGAGTTTCCGCCACCTGGGAGTATCGCGGCTCCCAGAATCGCCTCGGTCGGCCAGGCCGGGGCCAGCATCAGCGGCGTCGTGACCATGATCCTGAAGCCACTGTTGAAGTCCGGCGTTAGCTGGAACGTCTGCAACCAACTGCCGCTCTGGTAGGGCGAGACGACGGCCCACTCGCCCCACGCCACCGACATCAGCGGCTGCGGCTCGGACACCAGGGCGGTGGTCGGGATGAACATCGCTACCTCATGCTACGGCCGCCAGGGGACGCGATCACCACGTCGCCCCCCGGCCGCATGATCGAGCGGCGCGGGCTGGGGGATGATCGTGCCGCCGTACAGCTTGCCGACCTGCCAGTCGCCGTCCTTGACGGCACCGAGGCCGATCATGCCGCCCGTCAGGATCTTCGAGACACCGGAGTCGGTGAAGGTGACGATCTTCTGCCAGGGTGGCGCACCGTTCCAGTACCAGCCGCCGATCACGGCGTTGCCCTCGATGATCTCGCAGGTGCAGGCACCCATGAAGCCCGCCCCGGCCGTGACCTCGAACGAAGCCGAGGCGACGAGCGAACCGACACCGGCCTTGACCCGGTACAGATCCCAGGTGTCGGTGCCAGCCGTCAGCGGCGTCACCTCGACCAGATAGAGGTTGTAGGAGCTGTTCGGCGAGGAGAGGCAGATCGTGAAGTCGAGGTATTCGAGGTTCGCGCCCTTCGCGAGCCACTGCCCCCACAGCTCCTGCGAGCCTCCGTAGACGCCACCACGGTACGCCTGGGCTTCGCTGAAGGCACCGCCCGGATCGGGCATCAGCGCGTTCGACTGGATGCGCCAGCCGGAGTGACCGGCGGCCGAGTAGTCGGTGATCCAGCCGTCGCCGACGGGGTCGCGGTCGGCCTGGGTCGGGTTGTAGATCAGGCGGGTCGTGCCGCGGGGGCCGGAGGGTGCGTCAGGCATCTACCAGCCCGCCCCTCTGCCGAGCCGAGGGATTCGCTGGGGGATCACATCGGGCAGGGATGCCTGAACATACTGATCGAGGATCACGGCTCCGGTCAGCGGTGTTTCGTAGACGGCCAGGTGAGCCATGTTGACGACCCCGCTCGACCAGGCCCAGATGAAGACGGCGGTCGGCAAGTTGGGACTGGTGGTCGAGCCAACCGAGTCGAAGACGCCGTTGATCCAGTATTCCCAGGAAGTAGCACGGCGCACGAGATGAAGCAGCGACCAGACGTTGAGCGGCAGCGCCTTCAGGCTCGACGTGCCGAAGCCGCTGCCGCCTCGAAGAAGCTGGAAGGTGAGGTTGGTGTCGATCACGAGGCCGTAGCCGCTGGCCCCGGTGTTGCCGTTGAAGAAGATCGTGATGTCGTTGCCGGGGATGCTCGTCGGCCGATACCAGCACGACATCGTCAGGTTGTCCGTGACGACGGTGACCGGCGCGGCGGCCCTCTGCTGGAAGGCCGAGGTCGGGTAGCCGATCGAGAAGTCGCCCATCGGCCCCGGCTGCTGGTAGGTGGGGGTGCCGTTCGTCGAATCGGCGTTGAGGCCGTTGCCGCTCGCGTCAGCAGGGAACCCGGAGGCGTCCTGCATCTTGTAGTAGACCTTCGGCCGCTGGGCGATCACCGAGTCAGCGAAGCGCAAGGCACCCATCAGCGATTCGCCCCCCGCCCGGCTTCGATCTGCGGCGAGAGCAGAGCGCCGGGTTGCGGAGTCTCGGACTGGTAGGCGACCGTCACCCCCAGTTGTCTGGGGGCCGCCCCTCCCGTCTTCCCGTTCGCGATCATGTTCTGCTGCCCGACCGGGCCGACGATCTTGTAGCCGATCAGGGTTGAGATCACGATCCCTCCGGCGACGATCCCGCCGATCTGAGTGAACCCAGAAGCCGAGTCGAGGAAGAGATTGTTGTTGGCCGGGTCCTCGCCCGTGTGGATCGCGGCCACGACGACCGACTGTCGCGTGACGAGACACTGGGAGGCACCGCTCGCGGTCGCGGTGTACCAGGGCTTGCTGAACACGTTGTCGTAGTCTCCGGTCTCATAGGGCAGGATCGAAAGGATGCCCTGGAACTCGGCGACCCGAAGGACGGCCGCCGTGGCACTCGTGTCGGAGAAGGTCGCCGTCACCACGGTCGCTGCCCCGACGACGCCGTAGGCGTGACGAACGAAGATGTTGCGCGAGTTGCCGCTGTTGAACGCCTGGTCGTCCACCCACGAGTTGCCCTGGTCGTCGCTGAGAACGCACGTCTGCGCCGCCACGTCGTTGGAGAAGCCGAACGCGATCAGCGTGTTACCGACCGTCGGTGTCAGCGAGGCCGTCACGGGGTTCAGTGGAGCCGTCGTGTCGGAACCGCTGGCCGTCTGGACGAACGCAGGCTGAGGCATCACATCCGAGGCTACCGTCGCGAGGGGACGCCTACTCTTCGGGCGGCGCGATCCCGACCTGCACCAGATACGAGTCGGAGATCACGAAGTTGACGCACCACTCGCCGTCCGGCCCTCGCCCCGGCCAGATCGCCGTCGCTGTCATGTGCCCTAGCTGCGAGCCGAGATCGACGTGAACGGGGATGCCTAGCTCGCGCAGCCTAGCGCAGAACAGGTAGTCCTCGGACACGTCGCCGTGCTCGAAGATCGGGCCTGACCAGCCCGCCCGGACGCGGTCGAGGACGCTACGGCGGATCAACATCCCGGCCGTTCCCGCAGAGTGAACCGCGACCAGCCCCTCCTTGGCGGCGCTCGTCATGTCGAGAGCCTGGCCTTCGCTGATTCGCTCGACCGGGAAGAAAGGCTGCTGCCGCATCAGGCAGACGGGCACGACGACCTCGACCTCGTGGGCGAGGAGTCGCATCAGGAGGTCGGGCTGGAAGGCGTGGTCGTCGTCCATCATCCAGATCCAGTCGCCCTGCATCGAGTCCACGAGCAGGTTGCGACCGTTGACGAGGTCGCCGCCGTAGGCCCACGAGATCACCGAGTCGGTCGGCGACTGCAACACCGCGAGCGACTCAGAGAAGGCCGAGTAGCGACCCGTCTCCTGGGCGCAGATTCCCACCGTGCCCGCGTTCATAGCGGTGCCCCCGATTCCCTCACGTCGCCCTCGCCGATCGGCAGGCCCACGTTCATCGCCTGCGAGACGACGAGGGTCGCGAGCCAGCCGGTGTCGGGCATGTAGGTCGGCACCACGTTGACCGGCGTGATGTGACCGAGGCGTGCGTCCAGATCGACGAAGATCGGAAAGCCAGCCTCGATCGCCCGGTCGCAGAAATAGAGATCCTCGGAGTGCTCGTCGGTGTGGAGGAACCAGGGCGGCTCGATGTCGTAGAACACCTCGGAGCGGATCAGCATCCCGCCCGTTCCGGCGGCGACGATGGGCACGAGGCCCGTTCGTTGCGGGGGTAGGTCGAGCGCCGTGTAGAGGCCGTCCTCGGACTTCGTCTCGTAGGCGATCGGCCAGAACGGCGGCTGCCGCAGCAGGTACAGGCTCGCCACGATCGGCTGGTCGTGAGAGAGGAGCTGCACCAGCAGATGAGGCGGGAACGAGTGGTCATCATCGAGGAAGAGAATCCACTCGGAGCCGCGGGCGAGAGACTGCTGGACGAGCCAGTCGCGGCTGTGCCCGCGTTCGCTGCCGACCTTGAACTGGACCTGGGTGTTGACCGGCATCTGCGTCAGCAGGCCCGTCAGGCACTCCGTGAACTCCGTGTACCGCGCCGTCGTGTCGGCGATGATTCCCACGCTTCCCGCCATCAGCTCTCCTCTCCGAACGTCATGGGCATCAGGACAGATGTCCCGTCGGCGTACTTGAACTCGGCGCACCAGCCTGCATCCGTCGGCACCGGGAACACGGCGGCGGGGGCAAGGTGGCCCATCCGACAGCCCGTGTCGAGGATCATCGGTATCCCAGCCTCGTGAAGCCGGTTCGCGAAGAACATGTCCTCGCCCCACTCCTCCGAGTAGACGAACCAGGGGGGGCCGAGTTCACGCAGCACATCGGCGCGGACGAGCAGCCCTCCGGTGCCCGTCGCCGCCACCTGCACGAGGTTGTTGTGGCCGACAGAGCGCAGGTCGAGCGTCTGGTAGAGGCCGTTCTCATCCCGTCCCGCGTAGGCGGTCGGCAGGAACGGCGCGGCTCGCTGCACGATCAGCGCCGAGACGACTGGCTGCTCCAACGCCAGCAGCCGCGTCAGGGTTCCCGTCGGAAACGCCTGGTCGTCATCCACGAAGAACAGCCAGTCGCGGCCCTGGTCGAGACACGCCTGCG
Source organism: uncultured Actinomycetes bacterium (assembly GCA_963781345.1). Lineage (GTDB taxonomy): Bacteria > Actinomycetota > Thermoleophilia > Solirubrobacterales > 70-9 > JBBRHQ01. Next base: position 22,651 of record CAWAFQ010000010.1, on the reverse strand, counting down.
CGAGGGCGTTGCGGCTCGCCCCTCGGGACGCGCCGAAGCGCCACTCGATCCTCGTGTCCTCCGGCTTCTCTAGGTCGGCGAGACACTGCGAAAACCAGTGGTAGCGGGCCGCGTAGTCGGCGATCACGCCGATCATGCCGCTCATCGCTGGCCCCAGCTCCACCGACAGCATCCAGCCTTGCGTGATCCCGATCCCGGCCGTCCAGTGATTCTCCCGGTTCATCGGCCAGACCGAGTAGTTCGAGAGGTGCCCCATCCGGGCCGCCAGGTCGAGGTAGAGCGGGAAGCCAGCCTCGACGGCGCGGGCACAGAACGACATGTCCTCGCCCGCCCCGTCGCGCTTGAACCACGAATCGAACTCCATCGCCACGAACACAGAGGAGCGCACGAACAGCCCTCCGGCCCCGGCGGCGACGATGTCCACGAGGCCCGAGGTCGGCGCTCCTTCGAGATCGACGGGGTTCCAGGCCGGGCCTCCGTCGGGGCCGACGAAGCGCCTGTTGTAAGCGACGGGGAAGTAGGGCGGCTTGCGGTTGAAGTAGAGGCTCGCGACGATCGGCTGGTTGTGGGCAATCAGGCCCATCAGATGCCCCGGTCCGAAAAGCATGTCGTCGTCCACGAACCAGACCCAGTCGTAATCGCCCTCCAGGGCGTAGCGGACGACGTTACGCCGGTTGACTGCCACGTCGATTCCCGGCTCGAAGCGGGTGACCGTCCCCTCCGGCTTGACGAGGTTCGCGAGACAGGAGGAGAACTCGGAGTAGCGGCCCAGGTCGGAGCAGGCGACGCCGATGACGCCGCTCATGTGTCGAACATTCGCCGGGGAACCCTGTACTGCCGGATGTCACGCGAGTCGTCCACCTCGCGCTGGATCTGGTAGGCCATCACGCCGGGGTAGCGCAGCTCGGCGGCGGCGAGCACGGACGACTCGTTGATGGCCGAGTCTTTGACCAGAACCGCGCCCCCGTGGCCGATCGCCCGCCAATGCCAGACGGCCTCCTCGTCCACCCAGATTTCGATCCGCTCGGCCTCGCTCGGCGGTTCGATCATCGGGTTCTCGGTCGCGGGCACAGGCTCCGAGAGCGTCAAGTCTGGCTGCGCGTCGCCTTCCCTGTAGTAGTAGTCGTCCTCCTCTTCCTCAGCCTCGGCTTCCAGCTCCTCGGACGTGCCGATCGCGAACTGCAAGCCGCCCATCACGACGCCCGTCACCCAGCCGTCTCCCGTGTAGCCGGGCGTCACGGTGGCGGTGAGGATGTGCCCGAGGCGGCAGGCGAGGTCGGCGTGGATCTTGAACCCGGCGGCGATTGCCTTCTCGCAGAACACGATGTCCTCGGAGCGGGGGCTGTTCTCGAACCAGGGCTGCGGCATCGCCTCGAACACGTCGCGCCGGATCAGCATCCCGGCCGTCCCGGCGGCGTCCAGCTCGATGATCCCTTCGGCCGGAACGTCCTTCAGACTCACCGAGAGATAGTCGGGGCCGACCGGGTCGGGATTACGACCGTAATCCACCAACGAAAAGGGGGCGCGGCGCGTCGTGCAGAGCGGCACCAAGATCGGGAGGTCGAAGGCGCGGCCGGAGGTCAGCAGCTTGTCGAGCAGGTTGGCGGCGAAGGTGTGGTCGTCGTCCACGAACCAGGCCCAGTCGAAGCCCTCATCGAGGCAGCGTTGGGCGAGGAGGTTCCGGTTGCCGACGTAGTCGGTGCCGATCGCCACGTCCCTAACCGAGCCTTCGGGGACGACAAGCTGCATCATGCAGCCCCAGAAGGCGGCGTAGCGGGCGGCCTCGTTCGACAAGATCCCGATCAGCACCCTCATCAGATGTACCTCTGCGCTTCGATTTCAGCCTCATCATGGAGCCGTTCGATCTCCGCGATTGCTTCGTTCAGACCGCGGCGCAGAGCGGCGTTCTCCTGCTTCAGCTCGAAGACGGCGTCCGTCAGGCTCGGCGGGCCGTGTCTGCGCGTCATCGCCTCCCTGGTAGGCTCCTGGGCCAGCAGACGCAGGCGGGCGAGATCGACACTCACGACTTCCTCCCTCGGTTGAGCTGCTGCTGCTTCTGACGGATCTTGCGGTCGTAGAACTTGCGCCGACGGACCAGCTCGAAGAGGTTGGCGTTACGCGCTGACGGAACCCGGCGATGCTTCATGCGGGGCCATCCTCTCTTCGATCTTGCGACAGCGGGTGCAGTACCACATCTCCATGTGACCCTTCAGCGGCCAGGCGGCGGACTCAGGATCAGGCTCGTAGCGCGGCTCGCGCTTCCAGAGCCGCCAGTCGTGCTCGCGCTGGCCCATCATCGAGACTGACTCCGGGTTGCAGTCGTGCTCGCTCACGGCTTCATCCTGAACACCCGCGTCACCGAGCCGATCGAATCGCAGAAGTCGCCGTACAGCTCCTCCATAAAGTCGGGGACGTGCTCGGGCAGCATTTCGTCGCCCCAGTCGTGGACGAGGAACACGGAGCCGGGGGCGCAGCGCGGCGGGAAAGAGGGCCAGCTCGCGTGGCTTGTTGCCGCCGTCGCAGAACAGCGCGATCGGGTAGCGCCCACCGAGATCGACCTGATCGGAATAGCGGTAGATGTCGAGCTGCCTGAACCCCGGCGGTTCGACCTCGGGGATCAGGATGTCGTAGGTGCGGAACTCGATCCCACGCGCTCGTGCCTGCGCGTCGAGGAACCACGAGAAGCCGCCCTGGAAGGTGCCCAGCTCCACGATCCCCGTGACCTGCGGGTTCTTGTTCAGCACCAGCTCCCAGACCATCAGGTCGCAGAGGTACTGGGCCATCGGATGCCCGCCGAAGGAGAAGTGGTAGCCGTGGCAGAAGGGACAGTCTGGGACGGCGCTCACGGGCGCAACTATAGCGCCCTCTCAGAAGGTTATGCCCTGGGGTACTGGATGTCGTAGACGTAGCCGCTCGTCATGTCGCCCACGGTGCAGACGCGACGGTGCTCGTCTATCGCCTTGCGGATCTCGCCCTGTCGGCTCCAGTTGATCCCCGGCTTCGTCGGCAAGACGACGATGACCCGGCCCTTGCAGTGAGGGCACATGAGCTGCACCTGCTTCGCGAGCGAAGGTAGCTCACGGGCCTCCGAGTAGGGCGACCAGGGCATCCCGAAATCGTACTACACCCCGAAACGACAGCGACCCCCACCGCAGTAGGGGTCGCCGCCGCTGTTGATCCGTCATGCGAGAGTGAGCCTACTCCTCCCAGACCAAGCCTGCGTATGCGTTCACGGACGCACCAGCGGTCATGCGGACACGAGAGAACGCCGACACCTGCACTTCCGGCTCGCGGCCGAGCGGCCACTGGATGTAGATGCCCGACGTGGGCGGAACGAAGTGCGTCTCCAACGAAACGACGGTGGTCGGGGTGACCTCGGTCGTGTTGTTGGAGAAGCCCGACAGCGCGGTGCCGAGCTGGATGCTCGACGCCGGAGCGTTCGGGTCGTTGAACTTCGTAATCATCGCCGCCGTGTACGCCGTCAGGGTCGTCTGCGGGCCGCCCGTGTAGCGGAGCAACTCGACCTTGATCGGCGTCGCCGCCGTCGAACCGTCGAACTCGACCCACCACTCCACGAACCGGATCGCCGGGGTCGTGGTGTTGGTCGCGATCTGCATGTGCGTCTTGATGACCGTGCGAGGTCGCGATCGGCACTGCTGCCGCTGCGCCAGGAACGTCGCCGTTGAGGACGCCGTAGGTCTTGGCCGCCATGATGGACTACCTCCTTCTTGCCGTGTGGGGTTGCATTACGAAGCCGGGGCCACCGTGCGGAAGTCGCAGGTCGCCTCGGGCGGATCGGTCGGCGTGTAGAACCAGCCGCCGGTCGCGAGCGAGAACGAGGACGCGCCGTAGATGTCGCCGGGGCCGTCGCCGTAGGGGCCGTCTCCCCAGCAGTCGTTCGAGCGCGTGAAGCCGACGAAGTCGGGCTGAGCGAAGTCGTTGTTGACCGTCTGCGGACCCGGTGCCCAGAGCGAGAACGGGAACACCCAGTGGATCCAGGGCAGGGTCGCTGTCCTGGGCGTCGTCCACCCAGTTCTTCGTCCAGAACTCGATCGCGACCGGGCGCCTGACTCGTCGCAGGCGACGTCGGTCGGGAACGAGTAGCCGACCGGGACCGGCGTCGTCGAGTTGTCGTAGAGCACGCCGCCGTCGGTCAGCAGCGACTCCAGGGCGGCCGACTTGATCGGCGTCGTCAGCGTCAGGTCGTAACCGCTTCAGGATGTCCTGCGCCTTGTAGGTGGCGATCTTGCAGCCGCAGCCACCGATCAGGGTCGTGTCGGTGCCGGACTCGATGTTCGGCGTCACGGCGACCGAGATGATGTCTTCGAGCACGAAGCTGTTGTCGGCCTCCGAGATGACGCAGCCGGTGGTCGGGTCGATCTTGGTGACACGCAGGCGGCAGACTCCCAGGGAGATTCCGCATGGTGTGGATCGCTGAGCCATTTCTCATTCCTCCTTTACGGAATCCCGTTAGGGCGTCCAGTCGATGAGACGCGCGGCTTGCAGCTCGGTGTCCCAGATGACGAGGTAGTCCCGCTCGGCACGGAAGGTGACCTCGTTGGATGAGCGATCCATCGACTGAGCGATGTCGTCGGCGACGATCAGGATGTCGCCGCTTCTTCGGATCTGCACGGGGCCGGTCGCGAACGCCCACGACTGGCCTGCTGCGGCCGGAGCGTGGAGGCTCGGGTTCGCCCCGATGTAGCCGCCGTCGACCGCGACGAGGGTGCCGTTCGCGGTCGTCTTCAGCGGCCCGCCCGAGGCTGGCCGCTGGTCGAGGCCGTAGCCGCCGGAGCCGTTCATCGAGGCTGCGGTGGCGGGATCCATGTGGATCATCCCGGCCCGCCCTGTCGCCCCGATCGCCTGCTCCAGGTAGGAGAGGCCGACATCGGGGGTGACAGCCGCCGGCGGTCAGGATCGTCAGATTGGCGTCGGTCAGGAACGGGTTGAGCGGCAGTGCCGAGCCTCGGGCCAGCTCGCGGGCTACCGCCGAAGCTCTCGGTGGCAGCGAAGGCCGCCCGAGCACGATCGGCGAAGCCGGCGAGTGCGGCCGTGATCGAGGAGCAGGTGATCGGCAGGTAGAGCGGTGAAGGCGGCGAAGATCGGCAGCTCCCAGCCTTCGCCGTCCGCCTTGGTACGGAACGTGCCTGCCGAGCAACCGTCCCAGGATGTCGGCAGGCCCGGCGGATACGGCCACACCGCCCCCCCGACGCCAAAGCGGTCGTCGGAGGGGACGATGGTGGCCGTCGAGAGAAGGCCGAACGGTGGCGCGACGGGCAGCGGCCCATCGAGGTAGACCGGCGGCCCTAGTGTCGTGCTCATCTGGTCGGCCTCCCTTCAGCGATCCGTTAGCAGGAGAGCGCCGTGGTCGAGAGCCGGGAACTCGCCCGACGGGCAGACCGTGGCGGTGATCCAGCGGGCGGCCTGAGCCGGTGCCAGAAGTGCCACGTTCTCGAACGTCTCCCCGAACATCTGGAAGTCGTTGGTCGAGTTCAGGGTCGAGTCACGGACGAGGCCCAGTTCGAGCGAGCCGCCGTCGACGTGGATGAACGCACCCTCGACGAAGACCGCGAACTGGATCACGTCGGGGAAGTCGTCGATCGCCCCGGCCGTCTCGTCGGCGAACGCCTGCGACGTGCCGGTGGACGGGGTGTCGAGGTAGAACGTCGGCTCGACGCCCGCCATGCGGAGGATCTCGGTGACCCTGGCCCGCGAGACGAAGCGGTCGAACTGCGTCGCCGCGATGTCCGACGACCATCATGTCCGGCACCCAGCTCGGGAGCAGTGCCCGGAAGCGGACGCTGTCGCCGGAGCGGAGGATGTAGCGGATCGAGGAGACGGTGCGGGTGATCCCGTAGATCAGGTCGTGAACGGTCGAGTACACGTCGGCCGTGGTGACGTTGATCGAGAGCGCCTTGATCCGGTCGAGCAGATATCCCTCGGCCACGCGGGCGTGCTCGGCCATCGTCAGCTCGTTCTCGAAGGTGATGCTCTCCGGCCAGGAGCGGGCGTTCAGGTTGCCGTACTCGCGGCAGTGGCTGATGATCGTGACCGCCGTCTCGACGTATTCGAGGCAGGTCTGGTCGAGGCAGGACTTGGTCGCGAAGGTGCCCCCGAGGGCGTCGTTCGCCTCGGTGATGACCGTGATCGCGTTCGCCGCGGAGGCGAGCGTCGTCGGCACCGGCACGTTGACAGCACCGCGGTCGGCGCTGAAGTTGATGAGCGCGTCCCGCACCGGCCGCGAGGTGACCGCGAACTGCGGGATCGAGTAGATGTTCTCGGCCGGAGCACAGATGCCGCCGGAGGCGACAAGCGAGCCGCCCTCGGTGTTCTTCAGCGACCGCAGCTTGGCGGCGTTCGACTCGACATCCGAGGTCAGCGTCCGCTCGGGCGGGAAGTTGTAGCGAGCCGAGGCGAGCAGGTACTTCTCCTCGGTGCCACCCTGCGACTTCTTCGGCGGCCCCAGCCTGCGGGCCTGGGCGATCATCAGCTTCGTGAAGCCCGCCGGGTCGAGTTCGTCACCCACCCGGAACGGCGACGGGACGCCACCGGAAGCGGTCAGGACCGCACCCTGCGGCTCCTCCTGCTCCTGCTTGCGGCCCTTGCGCTCCTTCGAGGGAGCGGGCGGGCGGCGCAGCGCGGCAGCCGTGACCGTCTCCTTCTCCTCCTCCTCGGCTTCGAGCGTCTCTGCCTCGGCCGAGGCTTCCGCCGTCTCGGCCTCGCCCTCGCCGTCGGCGTCGTCATCGTCGCCGTCCTCGCCCTCGCCCTCTTCTTCGAGCGTCTCGGCGGCGTCGGCGGTCAAGTCGTTGACGACCTCGCTGAAGTTCTCCTGGGCGGTGACGCGCAGCTCCTGCTCGGCCCGCAGAGCTGCGAGCTGGGCCTTGCCTGCCGTCGCCTGCTCGATGATGACCGGCGGCGGTCAGCTCACCGAGAAACTCGGGGTCGTTCTCGCGGATCAGCCGCATCGCGGCCAGGTGCTCCTCGATCGAGGCGGCGAGCGCCTCGTCCGAAAGCGCGCTCAGATCCTCTGGTAGCGCGGGGAACAGGGGGTCCATGACTCTCCTCTATGGGGACGTGTGTGGAGCTGACACGCCAGAGGTCATGCTGACCCGGCTCACAGCGGGCGTCCTGCGGACTCCCGGTTGCTGCGAATCACGCTACAGCAGACTGCGGACGCCGCAAGGGTAGAACGACGAACGGCCACTTGCACTTCAACGGACTTGCATGTAGTCTGTCCAGTAATCGACCTAACATGGAGGAGGTGAAAGAAGATGAAGGAAGAGTCGAAGGGGCTGAACGACCGATTTCTCGACGCCCTGCTCGCAGGGAAGCTAGAGACGGTCACGCTCGAAACGCACCCGTTCCTGAAGGCAGACGACATGGACATGTGCGACCGCTGCGGCCAGACTCCCGACGATCCGAGCAACGAACTGATCTACCGCTCATCCGCTTGGAGGCACGGCAACGACCGGGTCAGCCCGGTGATCGTCAAGGAGTGCCCGGCCTGCGTCGAGATCGAAAACCGTTTCGACGGAGCCGCATATGCCGCGGCCTGAGCGCAGCGTCGAGTACGTGGCGTTCATGGAGATCATTCATGGGCGCTGGGTCAGGCTACGAACTCACCACACCCTCACCCGAGGCGGCGGTGAAGGAGATCCGGGCCATGAAGTTCACCGGCCGGATCTCGCTCGTCAGACAGAAGTCCATCACCGAGTACGAACAGGAAGGGAACGCATGAACGACACGATCAAGCAGGACGCCGAGGAGTTCGGGCGTCACGTCAGGCAGGGAGGCTGGAGGCTCGGCCTCCTCGTCGCCCGGAACGTCGAGCAAGGCGTTGGTGGCCGTGGTCGGAAGGGAGTATCGTCGCCACGATACTCAACGAAGATCAGTGCCACGGCCTTCGCCGAGCAGGCCAACGTCGGCATCCCGAAGGGGACGAAGGACAAGCCGAACCGGGATCGGATCTCGGTAGACCGTGTCCTCGCCTACCTCACCGCCTGGGAGAAGGCGGCAGAAGCGGGACTCGTCCCGGCTGCCGCTGACCTCACGTCCGGCAGCGAGGTCGAGCTACCCGCAGCCGAGGCGTGGTCGGAGTTCTACACGCCGATCAGTGGGGGGCACAACGGCGGCTCGGGCCGCACCCCCACAAAAAAGGAGGCCAAGTCCACGGTCGCGAAACTCCCGGCCAAGGAGAAGGCTTCACTCGTGGCCGAACTCCTCGACACCCCCGAGGTGATCGAGGCTCTGGACGAGGACGAGGAGGCAGTCGATCACGTCTTCCACGCCACGACCAAGATCGCCGGTTCCAGGGGCAAGACCAAGAAGGCGAAGAAGAACAAGTCGCTCAGGGAGATGACTGTCGTCCTCACCCTGATCGGCGTCCTCTCCGAGATCCGTGACCTCGCGAAAGAGGACTCGGACTCGCCGCTCATCAAGGAGTGCATCAACCTGATGCGCGAAACGCTCGGGATCCTGTCCGACCTCGTCGAGGCAGACGATCCAGAGGCGGTCGAGGAGCTGATCCGCGATCTGGAGAACTTCCTCGCCGCACAGCAGTAGACCCCAGAGCGGGGGAGGTCTTCCAAGGACCGTCCCCCGCCCCCCGTCCCGAAAGGACAAGCACACATGAGCAAGCCATCCCGAGGCCAGCATTACGGACAGTACCTCGCCCGTAAGATGGCGAACCACAAGCCGCTGACCAAGCAGCAGATGCTGCGCAAGTGGAAGACGCTCGGCAGCGTCTACAACATCGAGCGGGGCATCGACTGGATCGAGGCCAACACCTCGACCTCTGACAACCCGTTCCTTTTCGTCTGGGATAACGGCAGCCCAAGCTGGGGCTTCCGTGACACCTTCGGAATCGTCCGGGTCAACCTACTCTGGAATCTCCAGTATCTGATGACGCGGATGCAGACGACGCAGACCGTGCTCGATCACGCCATCGCCTCGCCTGTCGTCGCGATGACCCAGACCGAGCGGCGGATCGCCAAGTCGATTTCCGCCCAGGCAGGAGGCACGGTCGCGTTCATCGACTCGATGATCCACGCCATCTAAATGGGCCAAGAGGATCTCACCCCGATCGAAGAAGGCCACCTACTCGTGGAGGTGATAGAGGAGGCCGTGCTCGCTGGCAAGATCCCGTTCGACGGGATCGACTGGACGCACACCCGTTCACTCTCATTCCGAGAGTGGGCGGATCGCGTCGGTCGCCATAAGCCCGACTACGCCAAGATCCTCGAAGACGAGGTCTGTCCCGAGTGCAGCCACGTGATCCCACGGGTGGTGTTCGCCTACAAGGACGACCACATCATCGACAGTTGGGGCGGCGTGCTCATGGGCGGCGTGATCGTCTGCGACGAGTGCTCGCCCATCTGACCGTCGCAACCAGGCGATGAACCGAGCGGCCCCGAAAGGGGCCGTTCGCATTTTGCGGCCGAAATGAAGACGACCCCCTTGCGGGGGCCGCCTCGATGCCCTACTGTCGTCACCGCCTAGAGAACGACGGGTGAAGCGTATCAATCCCGTCGGCTGATAGTCGAACAGGGAGCACGCTTTGCAAGATCGGCACATCGAGTTGCGAGATCGGCTCGGCCCTTCGTCGTCACCGCATGCCCGAGAGCGCGAGCCGCGAGGAGCTCGTCGAACTGCATCCCGCATTAAGCTGGCGCAGAGGCGGGATGCCCGGCCTCACGAAGGCCGCGGAAGCCGCACCCACAAGGAAGCCGTCGAGAGGCGCTCGCGGTAGCCGTCGCGGCAGCCTACGCTCGCAAGCGGCCAGCAGCCCGGCCGCGCGGGTAGCCCAGCCGAGCGGCTGAGGGCCGACGTGAGACCGACCCGCCCCGTTCCATTCGTCGCCGTCGCTCAACTTCGGTGGGGTAGGGGGCAGAACGCTCGCCCCCAGCAAAGATCAAACCCCTGCTCTGACGGATCGCGGGCTCGAAAACCACCCGGCGGCGATTACCGTGGCTACCCGGAGGCCCAGTCGACCGAAAGCGCGTCGAAATCCTCGCCGTGCCAGAACAGCGCCGTTCGGCCGCAGTTCTCGCGAGCGATCGTGGAGATCACGTCGTCGGGATGCTCGACCAGGGACGGGATCGTGGCGACGACGCGCTGCACCGTCGAGCGCCACCAGCGGCCCCCCATCGCGTCGTCGGAGCGATCGACGAACACCTTGCCGTTGCGCTGCCGGAGCCGGTTCGGGTCGCTGCCCCAGGCGTAGAAGTGACGCGCCTTCTCGATCGGCCAGAGCACGGCCACGATCGGGAGGAAGGCCGAGGAGGTGGCGATCAGATCGACGAACGTCTTGTGCAGGATGGCGGCCCGCAGCGCCTCGGTCTTCTGAGGCGGCAGCATCCCCAGGTAGAGGCAGATCGGCACGTCAGGCTCGACGGTCGCGATCTTGACCAGAGCGGGGGCGAGGTTCCTGCAAGCGACTGTGTCATCCTGCACGATCAGCAAGTGGGTGCAGTCGGGCGGGTCGCGGAGGCACTCCAGGTAGCCGTACCAGGGGTTCGGCGGATCGAAGTCCGTCTCGATGATCTCGACCGGCATCCCGGCGAGAGCAGGCAAAAGACGCTCCCGTGTGTCCCGCCGGGATGGGTGCGACTGAACCCGACATGCGACACGGACGCTCATTTAGGCGCTATAGTTGTGAGGCCGCATGGCAAAAGCGACGGCCGCCTGTGCCTCCCCCGAAGCACGGTGGCCGTCGTCCCTTACCGGGTCAGAACGGCGACCTTGCGCAGGTAGTCGCGACGCGACATCCCCTCTTCGTCCTCTTCGGTCACCATCCCGGCAGCGACGAGCGCCAGCACCTGCTCCTCGCCCGTGGCCGAGGCGACGATCCGAGCCTCGGGACGTGGGATCGGGAAGCCGGGGATGTTGACGACCAACGCAGCCAGGAACTCCAGCCCCCGTCCGAGCACGTCGCGCCAGTCGCCCGAGAGGGCACCGGCCTTCATCTCGCGAACGCGCTCGGCGGGAAGGTCGGGACGTAGACCCCCTGAGACCCAGATCCCGAACCGATCCTCGCCAGCGACCACGTCGGCGACGGCGCAGCCGGAGTTCTCGTAGTGCTCCAGGGTCGCCTTCCAGCCGAGGTCACGCCCGGCGTGGAAGGTGGACATCGTGATCTGGCCGCAAGGGATGTCGATCCCCTCGGCCGTCTCGACGGCACCGTGATGGAAAATCTCGTAGCTCATTCCGCTCCGCGGCGGCGGCACACAGATGCCGGGGCCGGACGGCTCGCCGATGTGGCAGCTATTCCAGAGCGCCGCGTGGCCGTAGACCTGGCCCTCCTTCGTCACCGTCAGCGGCGTCGGGCGGTCGAGGTGCGGGATCCTCGAACCAGGCTTGGGGTGGATGCAGAGGGGCCATGCCCGCGCCAGCGGCGGTGAGAACCTCACCCGGCTCCTGCACGAAGCTGAAGGTCATCATCATCACCCCCGACGCGAGCATGATCTCTGCCCCAGCGATTGCCGGTGTCGGGCAGACCGTGGAGGCCATGATGACGCCGTCGGTGACGGCGAAAAGGATCTGGATGTCGTTCTCGCCGAAGAAGGCGTCCATCAGCTCCTCGTCGGTCAGAGCGCTCGCCCGTCTCGGCGTTGCGGTACTCGTAGGCCAACACGGCCAGATCGACGGAGTTGCCGCGCAGCGTCTGCTCGCCGACGAGGCGGCCGATCCTCTGGCCGAACTCCTCCTCCGAGAAGACGCCGGTACCCCAGATTTCGGCCCCCTGGCGCTCGATCGCGTCGATCCGCCCGGCAACCTGAGCGCCCTCATGGCCGCCCGGCCCCGTCTCGTCCATCGCCATCAACGACAGCGGCAGGTCGCGCCAGGAGAGCGCGCCCACGTCGATGATCCGGCCGTCCTCGGTCTGCTGGCCCTCGATCGCGAGCAGCGCCCTCCAGGGGCCGACCGGCTCGGCGGCGGTTTCCTCGACCTCGTCGCCGCGTGATCGTGACCGTGATCGCGGCAGCTAGGGGGTCGGCGATGTTGGCGGTATCGGTCATAGACATGAGCGTATCCTCCTGTGCGGACGCGGTAAGGGAGTTCGTGTAGGTCATCCGGCAGCGGCAGCGGGCGACGAGGCTCATCGGAGCCGAGGGGTCACCCGGGTACATCATCTTGAAGCCGCCGACGTTGAAGGGCTGCGCCACCGGCACCGTCTGGCCCTCCACGCTGGCGTGGGCGGGACGCACGCGAGGGTCGTGCATCGTGCTGCCAGACCTTGTAGAGCGGCTTCGCTGACCCCTTCCGACTGCTTCATCGCCGCCTGGAGCGAGCGTTCGTTGACGAGCGTCGTCAGCTCGGTCTGGGCGAGCATCTGGGCCGTCGTAGGGGAGACACCCGAGAAGGCATCGCGGATCGCGAGCGCCGTCTCGTCGGCCGTCCAGCCTTCCTCCAGGCCGCGCTCGACCGTCTGTGCGGAGCACGTACAGCAGCTCCTGGCCTCGAAGTTCGAGGAGCCGCGCTGGCGGCGATCGCGGCCATGAATGAGACGGCGATCGACGGTCAGGCCGAGGGCGATCAGGACGGCGGCGACCGCCTCGGCGGCGTGCTCGCGGACACGGTCGGCCTGCGCCTCCTCTTCCTCGGTCATCCCGCTCGTCAGGCTGTCGGTCGGCGGCGGCACGAAGCCCGCCGCGGTGACGGTGACCACGTTGGCGCGGAACTCGCGCTCGGCCTGGCGGGCGGCCCGGTCGAAGGCGACGAGGTAGACGCGGGTCAGTTGCTCCTCGAAGGCGAAGGCGGCTGCGTAGGCGTCCTCGACGAGGGCGTTCAGCTCTTCGAAGGTCACGCCGCCAGCCCCTCGGGCACCTGCGGCCTCGTCTGGAACAGCGTCCGGGCGGCGTGGATCTCCAGCAGCTCGCAGATCGTCGTCGCCTCGGTCGGGGTGTAGTGCCAGGAGATCAGGATCTCGCGCAGCGCCTCGGTGCCTCCGGCGACGAGCGCGCGCGGCTCCGGTGCTCCGAGCGGCTCCAGGCCCATCCTGCCGAGCGTCGAGGCGACGAGGGCGGTCGGCACGTCCTGCACCTCGTCGAGGCAGTGGGGGCACTTCGTCCGGTAGGAGCGAAGCCGTGTCCCGGCCAGCTCGCGACAGCGGACGAGCGCCATCTCGGCTGCCCCCTGCAACATCAGGGCCGAGGCCGGGAGGCCGGTGGACTCCGAGACATCGCCCGGCTCGCCGTCAGGGGTGCCGGGTTCGTCGCCGGGGTTCACGGCCTCGCCGGGAACGACGTTGCCTTCCTCGTCCACCGTCAGCCCCGCCACCTTCTTCACGATCAGGTACTCGTTGTGCTCCTCCTCCGACTGGGCGTCCTCTTCCTTGAAGTTCTTGGCCTGCCGGTAGGCCGAGTAGCCGATCGCGCCCCGGTCGAACGCCTGGTCGGCGTCCTTGGAGCGGTCGGGGTTGACGACGACCGCGGAGGCGTCGTAGGCGACGACGATGTTCTCCCAGCCCTCGTACTCCTCGTCGCGCAGGGCGGGGCGCAGGTACGCCTCGCTCATGTCGTCGCAGAACTGCTCCGCGACGGGTGCCCCGTGGGAGCGCCACATGTCGTCCGAGATCCACCAGGCGGCCCAGTGGTTCGCGTCGCTCATCCCTTCCACGACCTCGGGCGGGAGGTCGAGGCCGCGGGCGATCCGCCGGATGCACTCGGTGCGGAGGTCGCGCTCCAGATAGTCGGTGTCGGTGTTGTGGAGCGTGATCGGCTTGATCTTGTCGATCCACTCGGCCTGCGCGTAGAGCACGTAGGGGGCGAGCGAGGAGGCGAGCGCCGGGTCTTCGATCGCCCGCTCCAGATGGGCTGTGAAGTCGCGCAGGAAGGGGTCGTTGAGCGGGTCCTCGTCGCCGAGCGGCTCCGGTGAGGGCGGCGCGATCTCCTCGGGGATGCAGAGCAGCGGTGCCCGCACGAGTCGCGAGGTGGCGGTCGCGAGCACCGAGCGGGAGAGGACGAGCAGCTCCTCGGACTCCTCCAGGACGGCGTGCATCGGCGAGTCGGGCCAGGCGCTGAAGCGCGGGTGCGGCATCCAGAAGCGGTACGCCTCCGCGGAGCCGTCCGGGATCGGCTCGAAGTTGGCGTCGTCTGTGAGCGTGAAGTCTTCGTAGGGGATCGAGGGCGCGAGGATGTGGGTCACCTTGCCGTAGTCGTCGAAGCGCAGCTCCTCGCGCCAGACGAACGACCAGCTTTTCCTTCCCCTCGCCGATCCCGCGCCCGAACAGGTAGCCCTCCCCGGTGATGAACATCAGCTTGCCGTACATTCCGAGCAGTGCCGTGCGCCCCCCGCCTGGGTCCTGTACCCGGTTCAGGATCTCGAGCGGCGGCCCCGTCTTGATCTCCTCGACCTGGCCGTCTTCTCTGCAGATTTGCAGGGAAAATCCGTAGCCGTTGCAGCATCCGGGCGTAGAACTGGGAGGCGTAGTGCAGCTCACCGATCGCGTCGGTGTAGTAGAGCGCCCGGTTCTGCCACGGCATCGCGAGGCGGCGCGAGTAGTGGCTCGTGTCCGGCGTCAGGCGGGTCGCCGCTGCCGTCAGCGATCTGCGCCTGCGTGAGCGGGGGAGCTGCAAGGTCTAGCTCTGTGCTTCGCGGCTTCGGCGGCGGCTGCCTTCGGCGGCCTGCCTTCGGCTGCCTTCGCCTCGGCGGCGGCCTACAGCCTCGCCTGCTTGCATCCACATCCCATTCCGGCCTCCTTCAGAGCGGTCACCTGTCGCTGAAAAGCGTAACCACGAAAGAGGACGCGGCTAGATCTCGTCCGTGTCGAGCCTCGCGATCAGGCCGACGCCGCCGACATCGCGAGCCAGGTGACGAGGAAGCCGAACCAGTCGAGCCACTCGGTCGTGGCGCAGAAGGCCGACCAGGAGCGCCCCGCAGATCCAGAAGCCGAGGCACCAGGGGCAGAGGAGGAACTCGACGATCTTCTCCCGGTATCGCTTCGGCACCGGGTCGCCCGCCTTCCAGCGCCGCGGCAGGCCGACAAGCCACGCTCGCGGCGGCGTCGAGGATCGATGTCCTTCGCGAGCAGCCTGTAGATGCGGAAAGCGGTCAGCGTGAGCAGAACGAACAGCCACCAGGAGGGGACGCTCATGTCCTGACTGACGCGACGCAGAGAGCGTCTCCTTGTCGAGCGCCGGAGGCCATCCCAGCAGCCTCGTCTGCACCTGCTCGTCGCCCCACATGATCGACTGCAGATGCGTGTTCTTGTGGTGTGGCCCGCCGTCGTGTTCCACGTAGCGAGCGTAGCGGGCGGCCCGGTCGGCTTCGCAGGCCCAGCCGAAGTGGAGGATGTCGGTGATCGGGTCTGCCGACGGTGCGGTTGCCAGCCATCGTGATGTAGAGCGGCGTCCGGCCGCAGGCCAGCGCCCGGTCGTGGATCCGCCAGTGACGGCGGATCTGCCGGTTCATCCAGTGGTCGGGCGGCACCGCGAAGGCGACTCCGATCGGTCGCGGCGACCAGTCGCCGTCGATGCGTACCGAAAGCCACTCCTCCCCGGCTTTCCAGACCTCGGTCATCCGCAGCTTCCAGACGCCGGTCGCGCAGCCCTCCTCCATGTTCGCCCGCAGCAGCTTGCCGTCGGAGACGAACTCGTCCGCGTCGATCGCGAGAATGTGGGTCGGCTGGGCCTGCATCGTCCACTCCAGCAGCGCCTGCCGGGCGTGGCCCTCGTGGGCGTAGAAGGACGCGGCCTCGTTGCGCCGCGACTCGACCCCCGCGTAGGAGGCCAGGATCTCCATCGTGCCGTCGTCGGAGGCGTCGTCGATCACCCTGACCTCGTCGCAGAAGTTGAGCAGCGACTCCAGGCAGGGAGTCAGGTAGCGGTCTGCCTCGTTGCGGACGATCATCATCGCGACCAGCTTCATCCTGTCCACCACTCCCAACTCCACGACATCGAAGGATTGTATTTCGGCCATTCCCGCTGCAATCCGGGGGTTTTCATGTACTGCTCGGTCAGGCTCTGCCACGGCTCGACCGGCAGGAAGTCGAGCGAGAACATCCGCAGGTCGGGCTTGATCCAGCCCCGATCCGGGTTGTGGGTGTGCTGCCACTCGGTGAAGCCGAAGCGACCGTTGGGGACAGGCTCCGGCAGGCGCTGGAAGGCCGAGCGGCGCATCATCCCGACGCCGCCGATGTGGCTGGCAGGCTCGTAGTGGTAGAGGTTGTGGCTGTCGTCCTCGTCGGGTCGTCTGCCGGACATCCCCGGTTCCATTCCGAGCAGCTCCAGCTCGGGGTTCGCCGTCATCACTCCTGCCATCAGGCCGAACCAGCCCCCTGGCACGATGATGTCGTTGTCGATCTTCGCGAACACCTCGGCCCGGCTGCGGTGCAGGTAGTGGTTCATCACCCCGACGGGGGAGCCGAGATCGGTCGTGCGGATCTCGCCGAAGCCGAAGTCGTCGAGCGCACGGGTCAGGAACGGCTCCGTCTGCTCGTCGCAGGGGCGGTCGTGGTAGACGACGAAGTCGTTGACGAGCGACCAGTCGGTCATCACGTAAAGGTTCGTCAGCGTCGCTCGCGTGAACTCGATCCGGCCGTGACAGAGGTAGAGGAGGTCGATCACGGCGTCATCACGATCTCGGTCGGGATCCCACGCCCGCGTGCCTCCGGATCGTGTGCCTCGTCCCGTTCGAGTGCCCGTTCCAGAAGGCGATCACACGATCCGGCTGCATATCGAGCATTTCCAGATTGCGCCGGAAGCCCGCCTGGCGGCACCAGCCGAGATGCTCGCGGCAAAGAGCAGTTGCTCGGAGTGAACCTCCCACTGGGCGGGGACGGCGACCACGTCGAGGCCGACCCTCTTGGCGGCGCTGGCAGCGATCCTGTCCGCCCCGGCGGCGTCACCGTGGATCACCGTCGATCCTTCCGGCAGTTGCGAGATCCGCTCGCAGATCGCAGCGGTGGCCTTCAGCGGGTCGGCGAACTTGCGCGAGCCTGTCGACCACGACCTTCACGAGTTACTTCACCCTCAACAGGAAGCCGTCGGGGCAGTTCGTCCAACCCGGCTGCTCGCGGGCCTTGTCAACGACGAACTCGGGGTGGCTGGCGACCCACTCCATCGTCGCCTTGTGCGGCCCCTCGCTGCCGTAGCGAATGTCGTCGATGCCGTCCTCGACGATCAGGTACGAACCCGGTGTGACGAAGCGAGCGAACGTCTCTAGCTCGTCCAGCACATGCAGGTAGCGGTGAGACGAGTCGAGGTTGACCAGCACCCGGTCGTCGCTGCCGACGCATCTCTGCACCGCAACCACGATCTCGGGATGGGTCGATGGCCCCTCCAACGCCAGAATCCGCTTGCTCTCCCAGGTACATCGCTGTTCGATGTCGATCGTGACGACGTAGCCATCGTTCATCATGTCGAGCCAGAACTCGGCCGAGCCGCCGAGATGGGTGCCCGTCTCGATCACGACCGTCGGCTGCACGTCGCGGGCGATCATCTGGTACTGGACGAGATCGACGGGGTTCTTCCAGATCGGCTTGCCCCGCCACGTCAGCGCCCGGTCGAAGCCTTCGTAGAGCGGCCCCAGCTCTCTACGCATCGCGCACCTGGCGGGCCAGATGCAGCATCCGGGTGCGCTCATCGAGATGACCGGGCTGGCGGTACATCCGGGTCGAGTTCGTCGCGTAGGCCATGTCCGTCTTCGGCACGTCCACGAGCACCCGCGGCGTCAGCGTCGTGAAGACGACATCGCAGGTGCGATGAAGCAAGCACGGTCGCTTGGTGCCCGTAGCTTCGCCCACGCGCTCGTCGGTACCGAAATACCTGCTCGAACGCCCTGCCGGGTGCGTCGCGGTGGAAGCAGGCTCCGAAGCCGACGAGGCAGGAGTCGGTGTAGCCGTCGTGGCGGAACTCCTGCGGCATGTTCGCGACGAGATGGTCCGATCGGCTCGGCCACCGTGCTGGGTCGGGCATCGCAGCCGACGAGCTCCACCACGCGTCCACGATCGCCTGCGGGTCGCTGACGATCACGTCGTCGTCCTGCACGTAAGATCAGGTCGTGGGAGGCGAGCTCGATCGCCGGCGTAGCGGCCGTAGACGGCGAGGTCGTCGCAGCCGGTGGCGCGAGGGCCGACGCAGCGCGTGCGCGGGAAGTTGTCGAGCACGTAGCTGGGCGCGTAAGGCTGTAGCGGCGAGTTGTCCCAGACGATGACCTCCCACTCGGCCGGGAGCGAGAAGATGATCGGCTGTAGATCCACGTCGCCTCGGGTGACGATGATCGCGGAGACGTTCACTCGCCCCCCTCTTCGTCTTGGCCGGTCATCTTGCGCAGAACGGCGGTCATGTCGTTCATCGCGAAGCCGGAGCGGTCATAGGAGGCCGTCTGGGCGTCCAGCATCTTCATGTAGGCGGCCTCGTACTCGACCTTCAGCGGACAGGGTTGGCCCTGGCCGTGCGGCGGTGCGCCGAGCGAGATCGCGTGACAGTAGCCGCAGGCGACCCAGCCGACGACGTTCGGGGCGACGCTCACTGCCGCCGCCTCCAATCGCGATACGCCGCCCTGGCGAAGCCGTACAGGAAGCAGAGAGCGACCCAGGTGAGGAGCGCCAGAAGGAGGGTCGTCAACGGTCCCATTCGTCGCTGGGGCAGCGCAGCCCGCCTTCGGTGCGCTCGCGCCGCTCCGTCCACCAGGCGCGATCTACTTCACAGGCTTCGCGGTGGCGGCCGTTGCCGCCGATCCCGCAGAACTCGCAATGCCACTCGATCCGGGCCAGCCTCAGACGCAAATCAGCGCCGCGCTCGACGAGATGCGGCACCAGCACATACTCGGCCCCCTCGGCGTCCATCTTCAGCACGACATCCTCGCCTTGGGGCCGTTTGAGGATGAACTCGGCCAGGTCGAAGCAGGGGACACGCTGGGCGTGCTCGTCTACGTGGCCGCCGAGGTTCGCGACGACGAAGCCGACGGTGCCGTTGTAGGTCCAGGCGGCATCGCGGGTGAGGACGACCTGGCAGCCGTCGATCATCTCGATCTGCTTCTCCCAGTGGAGGCCGGGGTCGAAGCCGTAGAGGGTGTCCGGCTTGAACTCCTCGATCAGATGCGGGACGGAAGCGTCCTCTCCCCAGGTGGCGCAGCCCACGTCGATCACGATCACTGCTTCGCCCTCCCCACTGCCCCCCAGCCGAGCGAGAGGCCGAAGTCGTTGAGCCGGATGCACTCACGCGACTCGACCACGATCTCCTCGAAGCCGCCCGCTTCCAGCATGTAACCAGCACCCCGGATCGTGAAGCGCCAGAGATCCTCCTGCTCGACCTCGGGCCAGTTGGTTGGCCCCGTCAGCACGAGCCAGCCGCCGGGCTTCAGCGCCCCCCAGAACTGGTTGACCAGCTTGTCCGGCTCGATCACGTACTGGAGCACCTGGGTGCAGAGGATCGCATCCCAGCTCTTGCGTTGCATCAGCGGCCAGTCGTCGCCGACGGAGGTGTGGACGGTGCAGCCGGGGTAGCCGAGCCGGTCAAAGGGGTGGTAGTCGCCGCCCACGTTCTCCACGATCTTGCGGTAGGGCTGAAGGCCGCAGCCGAAGTCGAGCGTCTTGCCGCTCAGCTTGTCGGCGTGGAGGAGCACGAACTCCTCGATCGTCGCCTTTTCGCGTTCGCGCAGGGTGGCGTTATCCCAGCTCATTCGTCTCCCTTACTGCGCCAGGAGGCCGCGTCGGGGCATGTCGCAAAGTGGGAAAGGAAGCGGTGCCCCTTGAACGTCTTGGCCTCGTCTTTGCTGAGCACGGACGCCTTGCCGCCCGAGACGACGATGTTGCCCTCGGGGCTGGGCGCGTCGTCCACCGCCATCAGCTTGCCGGAGGGCTGCATCGTGACCCAGCGGATCGTCGCTCCGCAGGAGCGGCAGTGGCTCACGGCTCGTACTCTCTCAAAGTGTCGTCCATGAACCAGGGCCGGGTGTTGTCCAGCTCGATCTGGGAGCGGTAGCAGCAGAGCGCCCGCATCTTCAGCCAGACCCAGGACGGCTCGTATTCGATCTCACGCCCGTGTGAACGTATCTGGCCGTTTGAGTGCTTCTGGCCGCGCTTGTAGGTGAGATAGGGCTGGACGCGCTTGCCGAAGATGCCGCTGGCGGCGATGGCGACGCCGTTGTGTTGCTCGTGGCCGCCAACCTCCCAGTGGGGTGCCCAGACGCGCTCGGGCGCGTGGACGTAGTCGAGCGTCTCGAAGTCATCGACCAGCTTGTCGGCGTAGTTGGGGTCGTTGTCGAGCGTCATACACTGCTTCCAAGTCGGCTGCCCCAGCCACCAGAGCGCCGACTGCGTCTCCTTCTCGCGGGTCGAGGCGAGAATCCCGTAGCGATCCTCCTGCACCTGGGAGCGGAGGCAGATGATGACCATCGGGCGCTCGCGCAGGATCGTGAAGGAGCCGAACAGCGTCTCGTCGTCGTTGTGCGGCGCGAGTAAGAGGTCTGTCACGACGACGGCTGCCGTGCGGCGAGGACGGCGGCGAGGCGGGCCATCTCGGGTTCGAGTGCTCGTGCGCTGTAGTCGTTGCCCCAGGCTACGAGTACCTCGCGGGTGGCAGCTTCGAGTTGTTGGGTGTGGGCCTCCAGCCGCTCGACGTGCAGTTCTAGTTGGCGCAGCGGCAGGTCGATCTCGCCGATGCCGTGCCGGATCGCTTGGATCTGTTTCTTCGCTTCCCTCACAGCACCTTCTCCTCTTGGGGGTCGGCCAGGATCTCGCAGTACATCCGGTCGAGCCGTCTTGCCGTTGACGATCAGAACCCAGCAGCGCAAACCGTCGCCGACCGTGACGTAGCGACGCACCGCCTCGCGGATGATCGGGGCGGGCGGATAGTGGACGGGGGCGGCCTCGATCATTCTTTGTCCCTCGCGAGAGCCTGGCGGGCGATCGTGTCCACTTCGCAGAGGTCGCTGTAGATCGAGAAGGCGACGTGCTGCCAGTTCCTTCGGGTCGGAACCGAGGGGACCGTCGAAGACGACCTTGTTGGCTTGCAGCCAGGCGAGTGTCTTCTGCTGCTGCTGGGCGATCCGGGTGAGGGCGGCACGCAGGTCGGCCGCGAGTCCACGACCTCACGGGCGGTCGGTCGGCCGGGCCACGTCGTCGCCGGGGATCGCGCTAGGCGGCGCGGTGGCTCACCAGGTGTTGCGGGGTCGGCCGTGGAGGACGCGGTAGGCGGCGACGGAGGCCCGGTTCGCTTCGGTGCAGACGTGGCAGCGGCAGCGGTGGTTCGCGTAGCCGCCTTTGCCGTGCCGGAAGACGCCGTGGAGGCGTTCCCAGCGTCCCTCCTCCTTGTTCAGCCGTTCGCACTCGGCTTCCGCTATTTGCAGGGTTTTCTCCGGGCTGACGCCGCCGTATTCGCCTTTGTAGGCCGAACCGGAGACATAGACCCGGACCGGCAGATGGCTGTTGTCTGTGTCGAGGATCGAGACTTCGTTCGGCCTCATCATCCCCGCTCGGGTGTGGGATCCGCCCGAGGGGGTGCGGAAGCCGGTCACCAGAGAGACGACGTAGCGGGTCGAGGCCATGCCTAACTATAGCGCCTGGCCCAGCTCCTGTCGCTTCGCCAACTCGACCCGTGAGCGATAGATCGCGTTGTCAGCGGAGGCGTCGCCGAGGGCTTTCTTGTAGGTGTCGTCCATCGGGGTGCGGCCGATCCCGCGGTGAGGGTAGAAGGGGTGCAGGTGGCGGACGACGGAGGTGTGGCAGAAGGCCCACTCGCCCCGCTGCATCGCCGCCATGCACAGCTCCGTATCGACGTACTGGTGCCCGTAGCCCTCGTGGTAGACGACCCCCGGCCCGTCGTGCCAGGTGCCGCCGACGGTGTCGATGTAGTCCCGGGAGACGAGCGGGTGGGTGGCGTGCTTGCCGCGCTTGACGAGCGGGTTGGCGTCGTCGTTGGTGCCGACCACGCCCGCGTGGGTGCGTTCTGCGAGGGCGAGCGCGTTCAGATCCCAGCCCGGCTCGAAGTCCAAATCGTCGGCTGCGAGGAGCACGTAGGGGGCTGTTGTGTAGCCGTAGGCGAGGTTCTGCTTGCGGGCGAAGTCGCCGGGACCGGGTTCCCAGGCAACGACGATGATCTCTTCTCCGGTGGCGGCGCAGGCGTCGTATTCGGCGTGGTCGCCGGGGGAGCAGACGAAGAACAGCTCGATCTCGACCTCGGAGGCGGCGAAGATCGAGGAGGCGACGAGCGCCGCTCGGTGGGGCCGGTTCGAGGACCGGGATGATGATGCTGATCTCAGCCATCAGCAGAGGCTGAGCTGGTCGGCTTCGGCCTCGGCTTCGGCTTCGTCTTGGATCAGGTCTTCGAGCAGCTCCTGTTCGGAGGGGAGGCCGCGGTAGCGCCCACTGCCAGGCGACTCGGCCGGTGCCTGGGGCGGCTCGCCGACCTCTCTGCCGGTAGATCGCCTCGCGTTCTGACTCCCGCATCAGGAGCAAGTATCTCAGCTTTCGTAGATCCATTTCGCGATCTCGACCAGCTCGGCCGGTGCGCCTCCGGCGGCGATGAACTGCCGCACTGGGGTCCCGGCCGGACAGGGGCTGTCGTAGCGGTTGAGCCAGAAGCGCAGGTCGGCGTCGCTAAAACGCCGGGTCGTACCGATTCCCCTGCAAACGGCGCATAAAATCCCGCCTTCGGAGCCGGCTCCGGCGGCGCTGGCGGTGGGTGACGACCCGTTGCGTGCCGCACTT
>CAWAFQ010000009.1:0-116211 GCA_963781345.1 uncultured Actinomycetes bacterium | reverse complement strand
GAGGAGGCGAGGTAGTGGCAGCCAACCTCGATCTCGATCCGCGGGTGGACCGCCTTCCAGTGGTGAAGGCCGGGGAGGATCTCGCGCGGGGACTGAGCGGCTCCGGGGCCGTCGCCGCCCGTCGTCAAAGCACCACTTCCAGAGGGCCGATCGGACCGAGTCGCGGCATCACGCGGCCAAGGCTAGCGGCCGGGCGAGGACGGAGCCGGCGGCGCCTCATAGGATCCCAGCAATGAGCGAGCCCACGTTCGAGACGATCGAGGTCGCGGTTGAGGGAGCCCGGGGGGCGCTCCATCTCAACCGCCCCGACAAGCTCAATCCGCTCAGCCCCCAGACGCTGCGCGAGCTGGCCGAGGCCGCCAGGTGGTTCGACACCCGACCGGATCTCAAGGTCGTCGTCGTCGCCGGCCGGGGTCGCGCCTTCTCGGCGGGCGCGGACGTCGCGGCCTTCGGCGGGGCAAGCGCCGGCCTCGGTGAGCGCGACGCGTGGAGTGCGCGCCAGGAGGCGGATGCAGGGCGGCTGATGGCCGACTCGCTCGAGCGGATGGAGGCCGTCACGATCGCCAAGATCCGTGGCCACTGCGTCGGTGGGGGCCTCGTGCTGGCGGCCGCCTGTGACCTGCGCGTCGCCGAGGAGGGCGCCAACCTCTCGATCCCCGAGGTCGACCTCGGCATCCCGCTTGCCTGGGGCGGGATTCCCAGGCTGGTGCGCGAGATCGGCCCGGCGCTGACGAAGGAGCTGGTGATGACCTGCCGTCCCTTCGGCGCGGCCGAGGCACTGGGGGCGGGGTTCCTCAACCGCGTGGTGGCCCCCGAGGATCTCGACCGATCGGTCGAGGAGCTGGCTGCTGCGCTGGCGAGCAAGCCGCGGATGGCGCTGCTGGCGACCAAGCGCCACACCAACGCGGTCACCGAGGAGATGGTCGGCACCATGCGCAGCTGGTCCGACGCCGACGGCCTCCTGGCAGCGCTCGGCGACGCGGAGGGCCGCGAGTCAGCGGCGAGCTACCTGGCGCGGGCCAGGGGTCGCCGCCCGCAGAGCTGACAGGTTCTCTGGATCTAGGCCGCCCGGCGCCGGGCTGACGCCGCTGAGTCGCCACTCTGATCGCGCACAGGGGCGGCCCCGGCATCTACCTGGATCACCCGGATGGCGTGCTCACAGCTCTGCTTCGTGGTCATCAACTCCGAGGCGGCCATGATCTCGTTGTTGTCCCCGACTGCGCGCCACCAGTACTGGCCGTCCTTGCTGCGGCGGATCGCGAAGTACATGTCGATCTCCTTCGCCGGCCGGGTCGTTTTCATCTAGGCCGACGCCAGATATATAGAGGCGGCCGCGGACGCGGCGAGGGACCGGCCCGCCTGCGCCGGTCGGCGTCTGCGTCAAGATGCTGACCGTGGAACCACAGAGACGATTCCCCGAGATCGAGGCCCGCGGGCTCGACGGCCGCAGCTACCGCCTCCCCGGGGATCTGGGGAGCGAGCGCAACGTCTTGCTGGTCGCGTTTCATCGCTCCCAGCAGGAGGTCGTCGACCGGTGGTTGCCGCCGCTTCTCGAGCTCGAGCGACGCCTGCCGGGCCTGCGCGTGTACGAGCTGCCGACGATCTCGCGCCCGTGGGCGCCGCTGCGACGGTTCATCGACGGTGGGATGACCCGTGGAATACCCGACCCCGCGGCGCGGGCTCGGACGCTGACCGCGTACACCGACGTTCAGCGCGTGCTCGACGCCCTCGGGCTCACCGGCACGCAGAAGGTCGCGGCGGCGCTCGTCGAGCGCGACGGGCGGATCTCATGGCAGGGCGGCGGCGATTTCGACGAGGGCCAACTCTCGGCGCTGTCGGCCGCGCTCGATGCCTGAGCGCGGGGCTGGCCCCGCCCGCAGCGCGCGGGCGCTCGATCCCGGTCCCGACGCCCCGGCATGAACATCGCCGACTTCGATGCCCCGAGCTCGGCGGAGTTCGCCGCCGCCAAGGCGCTGCTGGCGCCCTGGCGCGCGCTCACAGACCCGCGCATCGACGGCTTCGAGAACCTCCCCGCAGACGGACGCTACCTGCTGGTCGGAAACCACACCACCCTGGGACTCTTCGATGTCCCCTTCTTGGTCCTCGACATCCACGAGCGGACCGGCGTCCTCGTCCGCTCGCTCGGAGAGCGCCAGCACTACAGGGTGCCGCTGTGGCGCGATCTGCTCACCCGTTTCGGCACGGTCAGCGGGACACGGGAGAACACGCGAGAGCTGCTCGATGCCGGGCAGCCCGTGCTCGTCTTCCCGGGAGGCGGGCGCGAGGTGGCGCGGCGCCGCGGCGAGCACTATCCGCTCGTCTGGCGCGAGCGGATCGGCTTTGCGCGCCTCGCCCTGGAGTTCGGCTACGCGGTGGTGCCGTCGTCGATGATCGGAGTCGACGACATGTGGGCGGTCGTCGCCGACGCCGACGATGCGCTCTACGCGCCGGCTCGCGCTCTCGCGAAGCGCCTCGACATCGACCCCGACCTGCTCTTTCCCGTTGTTCGCGGGCTGGGGCCGACGCCGCTCCCCCGGCCGCAGCGGATCTACGGTCGTCTGGGGGCTCCGATCGACGCCCGGGAGTTCGGCTCCTCCTGGGCTGACGCCGGCGGCGCGGCGCGGCTTCGAGACGCGGTCCGCGAGGCGGTCGGGCACGGCATCGAGGAACTCGAGGCCGAACGCGAGGACGACCCGGCACGCCGCCTCGTTCCCCGCCTGCGAGGCGAGGCACTGCGGCTGAGCCGAGCCCAGGCCGCGGCGCTGCGGCGGATGCTCCCGCTCTGAGCCGGGGTCGCGAGCCGCCGGCGCAGACCGCCGCGCTGCCGACCTCGCGCAGAGCGTCAGATCGGGCTCGGTCGCTGGGTGCGGGCATACTGGCGCGATGGCGAACGGCAAGGTCGCGGTATTCGGTCCCAACCCGCTGCTCTCGATCACGATCGAGGCACGGGCCGGGGACGGCGACGACATCCACGTCCACGCCGCCGGCCAGGGTGTCTGGGTCGCGCGGATGGCCGGCGAGCTCGGCGCGCACCCGGTGCTCTGCGGCTTCCTCGGC
The DNA here is from genome assembly GCA_963781345.1 of uncultured Actinomycetes bacterium. Classification (GTDB taxonomy): domain Bacteria; phylum Actinomycetota; class Thermoleophilia; order Solirubrobacterales; family 70-9; genus JBBRHQ01. Next base: position 113,154 of record CAWAFQ010000009.1, on the reverse strand, counting down.
GGGGAGACCGGGTCCGCTTTGCGCCCACTGCTCGATCAGCTGCCGGGGGAGCGCGCATGGTCGAGACGGCCGCCCCCAGCGGCTCCTACGTCAACGACCGTCGCAGTGGCGAGCGCGTCGTCGTCTCACTTGCTCCCAGCCCGCCTCCCTCGCGCCACGAGATCGACGACCTCTTCTCTGCGACCTGCGCCGCGGCGCTCGACGCCGGGGTGCTGGTCGTCTGCAACCCATACCCGGGCGAGGCGCTCCCGCTGGGGCTCTACGGGAGCCTCGTTGCCGACGTGCGCGAGAACGGCGCCAAGGTCCTGGTCGACCTCTCCTCGCCGCGGCTCGACAGCGCACTGGACGGCTCGCCCGACATCGTCAAGCTCAACGACTGGGAGCTGGCCGAGTTCGTCCGGGCCGGTTGGCACCGATGCCGAGCTTCGCAGCGCCTGCGAGAGGCTGCGCGAGCGGGGCGCGGCTGCCGTCATCGCCACCCGCGCCGAGCAGCCCGCGCTCGTCGTCCGCGAGGAGGGAGCGTGGTGGCTGGTTCCGCCCCGCTTCGATCGCGGATCGCGGGAGGGCTGCGGCGACTCGATGATGGGCGCGATCGCGGCCTGCGTCGCCGATGGGCGCGAGTGGCGCGAGGCGTTGATGATCGGCGCCGCGGCGGGCGCCGCCAACTTCCTCCGACATGGCCTCGGCACCGGAGCCCGCAGCGTGGTCGACGACCTCGCCCGCCGCGTCGAGCTGATCCCGGTCGACTGAGCAGCCGGCCGCTCAGACCGGCGCAAAGGGGATCTCGAGCGCTTCCCCTTCAACGATCGCCCGCGGGGCAGTACGGGCGATCCACTCGAGATGCGGTGCCAGCAACTCGACCCGCCCCAGCAGGGCAACGGCGTCGCCGAGCCTGGCGGCGCGACCGAATCGCGACGAGTGCGAGTCGCTGCCGAGCACGTGGACGAGTCCCCGCTCGGCGAGCGCGAACATCCCGAACGAGGTCTCCTCGCGCAGGAAGAAGTCTGCCGTCGCCTGGACCAGGGCGCCGTCGCCGACCAGCCGCGCCAGCCGCTCGAACATGTCCTCGGCGAGGTGGCGCTCGGGGTGGGCGATCAGAGACCGGTGCCCGCGAGCGGCGAGGTGCTCGACCCGGCGCTCGAGGCTCTCTGAGAGCGGTCCCGGAGCCGGCTCGAGGAGGACCCAGCGCCCGGCGCCGAGCGAGACTCGCGACAGCTCCTCCTCGCTGAGATCCTCGACCGCCGTCTCCGCCACCTCCGCGCCCTGGAGGATCTCGACCCCGACTCCGCGCTCGCGCAGCTCACGGTTGAGGGCCCCCACCCTCCCCCCAACTCGGCGATGCGGACGTCGTGGTCGTGGCGGATGTGCGGCGTCGCGCAGATCGCCTCGATGCCGTCCTCCTGCGCCTGGCGCGCCATCGCGACGCTCTCCCCCGGATCCCCCGCCCCGTCGTCGATGCCGGGCAGGATGTGGCAGTGCAGATCGATCATCGCCGGCAGGCGGGCCGGCCGGCGTTTGAGCAAGACCGCTTCCCGAGCTCGAGGCGCACACGGGGATCATGCCTGCTCCCCCCGATCGGCAAGAGCGTCCTATGCTTCGATCGCGACCAGGTAGGAGCAGGCGCCGGCCGCGGAGCACACCAACCACAAGCTGAAGGGGCCCGAATGGGTTTGCTGCGAGGGGGTAACAACGAAGTGGCCGGTGGCTCCCGCTACCAGATGCGCGAGAAGCTGCTCTCGGTCGGCGACGACTACTGGATCGACGACGAGGGCGGAAACCACGTCTTCCGCGTCAACGGCAAGGCGCTTCGTGTCCGCCAGACGTTCGTACTCGAAGACGCCCAGGGGAATGAGGTCGCAAAGATCCAGGAGCGAAAGCTCAGCGTCCGCGACAAGATGGCGATCGAGCGCGGCGGGGACACCGCGGCGACCGTGAAGAAGGCGGTCGTCGGCATCCGCGACCGCTTCTCGATCGACGTCGAGGGCGGAGATGACATGAGGGCCAAGGGGAACTTCGTCGACCACGAGTACGAGATCGAGCGCGACGGAGACATCGTCGCCTCGGTATCGAGGCGCTGGTTTCGGGTGCGCGACACCTACGGCGTCGAGATCGCCCCAGGTGAGGACGACGCGCTGCTGCTGGCGATCACCGTCTGCATCGACACGCTCTCGGGGCGCTAAGAGGCAAAGCCGGGGGCCGGGGCCGGGACTACCCCCGGATCTTGTTCAGTAACGGGATCAGGTGGTTGACGAATGCGTTGCTGAGGGCCGCGGAATTCGGGTCATTGTGCGCGTAGGTGCTGGCCCGGTTGATCAGCGTCAGGTTGCGCTTTGGGATCCGCGACTGCTCAGCCAGCGCGGTCGCCGAGTCGAGTACCCTCGTCCGCCCAGAGCCGCGCCGAACGCGTAGATCCGCATCTTCCGGGGGAGATCGTCACCGTGGTCGCGCGCACGCTGAGGATGCTCTGCGCGTCGTTGGCGTTGCGGTTGGCGACCGATCGCGGTCGGGGAGTGAGCGCTCCGCTTTCGCCTCCGAAATCACGGGCATACAACAAACGGCTGGTCCTCGAACTCCGGGTGCCGACCGGCCTATAATCGCTCGCGGAGGGATGACAAACAAAGGGGGAGCGTTCGTGCAGAAGTCCCAGATCAGCTCGTTGTCGCCAAGGGTTCGAACCGGGGTGAGGAGTACTCGACTTGCCTCGCTCGTCGTGGTGTTCGCGCTGGTCGCCCTCGCGGTCCCGGCCACCAGCAGCGCGGTCTTCCAGTCCAGCCCCGGCGGTGAGCCAGCCGTGACGAACACCCCGACGAACTCGCACTGGTTCAGCTGGACCAGCAGCGGCTTCAACGTCCGTTACTGCATCACCACATACCGGAACAGCGTTTCCTTCAACCGTGGATGCATTCCGTCCCCGTCCCTCTATTACCTGGATCCAAGCAGCAGCCAGTTCTCGCAGACGGAGAACAGCCTTCCCGACGGGACATTGGTGGGCGTCTATCCGAGCGAATACCGCGATGGGATCGGCATCTACCCCTGCAGCGGTCCCCAATGCTCCTCCTCGACGCTGATCGACCTCAATCAGCCGGTCCTGACCGTGTTCGCGGCCGGCACCGCGAACTACACGAACAACGCGCAGATCCCGATGCACATCGACTACAACGACGCCCTCAGCCACCCCTGGTTCGCCGGGGGCCAGAACGCGGCCGTGTTCATCTGCCAGCGCCGCGACCGGGCCTGCACCAATGCCGACCCCCACAACTACGAGCCGAACTGCAGCGTCGCCAACCTCTCGCGCTTCGCGGCTCCTGGAAACGCGAAGGTGAACTCGTTCGACTGCACCTTCGACTTCACCTCCGCAGCCGACGGACCGGTCTATCTCTGCGCAACGGCCGCCGACCAGTCGATCCCGGATCCCGACCCGACGGCCGTCGAGCCCTCGAGCCCGCCGACCCACCCCAACCAGTTCGTCAAACCCGCCACCGGGCTGGGATGGACGGCCGGCGACGCCAACCTCGCTGAGAACGCCTGCGGCAGCGTCGTGCTCGACCGCGCTCCGCCGACGATCAGCGCCCAGGCAAGCGACCCCACCCCCGCCACCGGCGATCTGGTCACCTTCAGCGCCTCCGGCAGTGACGGCGTCTCGGGTCTCGCCGGTCCCTTCACCTGGGACTTCGGCGACAACACCCAGAACAAGCAGGGCGCCAACATCACCCACACTTACGGCAGCCCCGGGACCTACCGCGTCGAGCTCACCGGTCACGACGGGGCCGGCAACCAGGGGACCGACAGCGTCGACATCGTCGTCAAGACGCAGGGCGGCACCGGTGGCGACGGCACGGTCGACACCAAGCCGCCCGACACCGGGCAAATTGGCGGAAAGGACGGCACCCAGAAGGCGAGCCTGGGCGGCCTCAAGGTGGTCGCGCCGAAGAAGCACAGGCTCGGCAAGAAGCCCACCCCGGTCCTGCTGGCGCTGATCGCCAGCAAGCCCGGCGCCTTCCAGGCGGCGCTGACGAAGGGGCCGAAGATCGTCTCCAAGGGATCGGGCGTACTCGGAAAGGCGGGGACCTTCGGCTTCAAACTGAAGCTCCCGAAGCGGCTCGGCCCAGGGATCTACAAGCTGCGCGTCACATATGTGCCCGACGGCGCCACCGCCGGGACGACGAAGACGATCTCGATCAAGTTCTTCAAGCCCCGGCGCAAAGGGCGCGTGCAGCGGCCGGCGACCGCCGAACCGGGGGGCCCGGTAAACGTCGACGCCGGTCCGCCGCTGGCGCCAAGCTACGGAGGCCGAAACCCATGAATCGTCTCCTTTCACACCTCCGCTCGCAGGGAATCGCCTATCTGGCCCTGTTCGTCGCTCTTGGCGGCACTGCCTACGCGGCCTCGCTGCCGTCGAACAGCGTCGGAACGAAGCAGCTCAAGAAGGGCGCCGTGACCAAGAAGAAGATCAAGGCCGACGCGGTCACCTCCGGCAAGGTGAAGAACTCCACCCTGCAGGCTGAGGACTTTGCCGCCGGCGCTCTGCTGAAGGGCGCCACGGGCGCGACGGGCCCCAAGGGTGACACCGGGGGGGTCGACGCGACCATCCTCTGGGCCGTCGTCACGGAGGGCAGCAACAGCATCGCTCCGGTCCTGGTCCGAGGGAAGCATGCTGTCTCGACCGCGCGGATCGCCGCGGGGGCATACGAGGTGCGGTTTGACCGCGACGTCAGCAACTGCGCATACGAGGCCACGATCGGGGGAGGCTCGCCAGTGCTCATCCCCGGCAACTCCGTCGCCAATGCGGTCAATGTGAACCCGAAGTCCGGGGCGTCCGATACCGTCTTCGTGAACATGACCCACGGGTCCACGATTCCCACGATCGGGGGGCACGACGCCCCCTTCCACCTGCTCGTCGCCTGCTGAGGTCGCACGGCGGCCTCGACCGAGGGCGGATTCGCGTTGTGGCGCGGTTCTGCCGGGCGTCTAGCTCACCTGCCGCTTGAGAACCGAGCCATCGGCGCGGACCCGAAACACCGGGTACTGCGCGGCGAGCCGCTCGAACTCGGCAAGGGGGGCTCGCCGATCCAGCGGGATGTGAGGACGGGCTCCCGGTGCGATCTGCAGGTAGCGCCTCAGGAGCGAGGCCCGGGCGCTCGGGTCGACCTCCTCGAGCTGCACCGCTTCCCGGCGGCGATGGCGAAGGACCGCCTTCCCTCCGGCCGCCCGCACGTTGGAGACCCAGTTGGTGCCCTCACCGAGCATCGCCACGAGATAGCGCTCGCCCTCGTAGTCGGCCTCCATCAGCGGGAACGACGTGAGGCGGCCGCTGCGGCGGCCGCGCACTTCGAGGGTGACCAGGCGTTTCGGACCCAGCCCGGCCGAACCGACAATCGCCCAGCCGCGGTTCAGCGCTGCCGCCAGACGACTCGGCCGCCCACCCCCGTACAACCGGCGCTTTGTCCCATGCAGTCGCCGCTTCACCGCACCTGGATTGCTCACCGCTACCTCGCCTCCCTCCGGTCAGACCTCCCTCGGGACGTTGCCGTTGAGGGTGAAGACGAGCCGCATCGCCTTATGCCCGAGATCGGCCGTGGGGCCGAACATGCAGGGGCAGCCCCCGTCGATCACGGCGATGCCATGGCGGCGGCCGTAGTCAGCCGCCGCCTCGGAGACGCTGCCGGCGCCGGGTCCGCGGTGCATCCAGACGTGCTTGATCCCGAGGTCGGCGCACTCGCGCATCGTCTCTTCGGCGAGCTCGGGCCTGGTTGCGATCACGACCGCATCGACGCCGCCGGGGATCGAGCCCAGGTCGTGATGGCAGCGATCGCCCTCGACCTCATGCGCGTTGGGATTGACGGCGAAGACCTCGTACCCGCGGTCGCGGAGACGCAGGTAGACGACGTTGCTTCCGTGATTCTTCGGCTCTCTGGAGACGCCGGTGACCGCGACCCGCTTGCTGGCCAGAAACTCCGACGCGGCCTCCTTGATCTTCTGCATTCGAACACCCACCCTTCGGACTCCGCTTTTGGGGCAACGTACACGCACCGGCAGCAGCCGTCATCCGGAAAGCGCCGAACGAGGAGGCGGGTCTACTACGGAAACGACGCCGACACTCTCAGGCTGCCTTAGCGACCGCAATGGCTGGGAGGCCGGTGATCGCCCCGGCTGGGGCTGGGGTCCGGCCGGAATGGGCGGTGAATACGATCCGACCTCGCAGGTCCTGTGAAGAGGGCGACGGCGACGGGCACGAGCAAATGTGGATTCAGCGAAAGATCTCACTGCAGGCGCGGCCACGCGGCTTCCATCTGATCGGCGATGAGATCGCGGTAGGGCTGCCTGAGATCGCAGAGCTCTCGGTTGGGCTCGTGCACCTACTGATCCTGCATACCTCCGCCTCCCTCGCCCTCAATGAGAACGCCAGCCCAGACGTCCGCGCCGACCTCGAAGCCTGGTTCAGCGACGCGGTTCGAGAAAGCGACTCCTTCTGGCGCCACACGCTCGAGGGACCCGATGACATGCCGGCCCACGTCAAGTCCGTGTTGATCGGGCCATCGCTGACGATCCCCGTGTCGGACGGATCGCTCACCCTCGGGACCTGGCAGGGCATCTACCTCTGCGAGCACCGCGACCGGGCCACACCTCGCGACCTTGCTGCGACCCTGCACGGCACTCGTTAAGAAACCCCGTCCGCGAAAGACAGTCCCTCCCTTGGGGGCCCGGGCCCAGGCAAACGTGGCCCGAACGCGAAACCGCCCGGCGGCCGAGGCCGCCGGGCGGTTCGATCAGGGAGGTGTCGCTTGCCCTACTGCTGGGCGCGCAGCGTGACGCTGTTCGCGGGGGCGCAGTTGGGGGTGCGGGTGGCGCGGGCGTAGTAGCGGCCGGTGTGGAGACCGGGGTTGCCGATGTTCCACTCATAGCCGTCGCCATTGGCCTGGGCGATGTCGGTCGCGACGCGCTTGTCGGTGCGAGGACTCTGCTTGGAGCCGAGCTGCTTGTAGACGACGATCGTGCGCTCTGCCTTGCACTCGAGCTTGGGGCTCTTGACGGAGCCGAAGAAGCCACCCGACTCTGCCTCGATCAGGACCTTGGTCGGGGCCGGGGTGGCGGCACCCGCGGCTGCGGCGAAGCCGGCGAGGGCTGTGGCCGAGACGGCGAGGGCGGCGAGCGAGTTGCGGATCTTGGTCTTGGGGGTCATTGCTTTCTCCTTGGTTTGGGTGAGTGCTGCTTGCAAGGAGCATCTTGCGCTCTGGGGGGCAGCGCTACCAGGACCCCTAGGGGGGAACTTGGCAACACCCCTTGGGGTGCCTTGCCCGGCGCCCGGCGCAGCGCTGCTGAAGCACCCGCCATCCGGCCGGAAGGCATGTGGGACGCTTTGGCGACGATGCATGACCCACCCTCCCCTGCTCGCCACTTCGCCGTCGTCGGGGCTCCCTCGGGGCTCGGCCTGCGCGCTGCGGGGGTGGAGCGTCTCGGCGATGCGCTGCTGGAGCACGGATTGGCCCAGTCGCTCGACGCCCCCATCGGTACGACTGTCGCTCCCCCGCAGGCTTCCGGGGTCCGCGACCCCGGGAGCGGCGTCCTCAACGGGCCCGAGGTCGCCTCGTACGCCGTCGCCCTCGCCGACGCCATCGGAGAGGCGATCGACACTGGTCAGACACCGCTTGTCCTCGGCGGCGACTGCAGCGTCCTGCTCGGCGCGGCGCTGGCGCTGCGCCGTCGCGGCCGCGCCGGGCTCCTGTTCCTTGACGGGCACGCCGACTTCTACCAGCCGTCGGCCGAGCCCTGGGGCGAGGCGGCGTCGATGGACCTCGCCCTGGTTACAGGCCACGGGCCGCCAATGCTCGCAGACCTCGAGGGTCGCGCACCGCTCATTCGGACCGATGACGCGTTCATCGTCGGCTTCCGCGACGCCGAAGAGCAGGCCCGGGACGGCTGCCAGCCTCTCCCCAGTTCGCTCCTCGCTTTCGATCTCGCGGCAGTTCGCTCGGCCGGCGCAGCCGTTGCAGCCGAGCGCGCCCTTGCCCGCCTGACTCGCCCCGGCGGGCCCGGCCACTTCTGGATCCACGTCGACGCCGATGTCCTCGACGACGCGGTGATGCCCGCCGTCGACTATCGCCAGCCGGGCGGCCTATCCCCCGACGAACTCGCGACAGTACTCGCCGCCGCGATCGCCACCGGCCGCGTCGCCGGCGTTGACGTCACGATCTATAACCCCGCGCTCGACACCGACCGGACCGCAGGCGCCGCGCTCACCAGCGTGCTCGCGAGCGGGCTGAGCGACACCACCTGCTCACCCCTTGCTCCCGCTTGACATCCCAGGTGAGGGTCATATGCGCAGGGTCCCGGTTCCCCGCGGCATCTGTCGCAACGGTTGAGAGGGGACGCTTGCGCGTGGCCTTCAGGCTCTTCGTCAAGGGCGAGGCGCTTCCAGAGCTGATTCGCCTGCGCGCTCCGACAACTACAGAGTCGACGCCGTCGGCGCTCGCCGCTGCTCGCCGACCCAGTCGTCGAGCTCCTGCCAGCGCTCGTAGATCCAGGCGGTCCTCGCCTCCTCTCCGACGGGGACATCCCGACCCGGGTAGCGCCAGAACCGGACCTTGATGGTCGCCCCCACCAGCCTCCCGGACCAGGCGTCGCCAACCGATCGGAATCCGTCGAAGCCGACGTGCCCGCAGACGACCACGTCTACTCCAGCCGCCTCGTCGAGCAGCGCCAGCGGTCCACCGAGGCGCGGCGGGAGCAGATGCTGCAGGCGCGCAGCGAGTGGGGCGATCTCGGGCTGGCGCTGCGCGATCACCTCCTGAGCGCGGGCCAGCTTCGCCGCTGTCGGGCGGGTCCCCTCCGGGTAGATCAGGATCCCCTCACCGGGGCCGAGATCGTGCGCGAGGGCTCGCAGCGCCACGATCTCTCCGGCGGCGTCATCCGAGCCACGGCGGATGAAATGGGTCGGCACCCAGCGCCCGCCGATGTCGATCGTCGGGATCATCTTCAGCTCGCGCTTGATCACGAAGCGCAGACCGAGCCCGTGTGCGTGTCCGACCACGGCGTCGGGCATCATGTTGTCGACGATGCTGGTGTGGCGCATCATCATCAGCACTGGCCCGGGTCCGGCGTGCTCGAGGCCCTCTACCTCGAGCCCAAGGCCGAAGAGGAACCGCACTCCGCCCAGGTTCGAGCGCGCCCAGTGGATCCGCAGGTCGTAGAGCCAGCGACGGCGGCGCAGCGAGCCGCGGCCCCAGGGACCGTCGGTCAGGACCCAGATACCGAGCAGCCCGGCGAGGGCCCGCACCTCGCCGAAGAGGAACCACCACAGCATCGCCACCAGCCGGACCGCCATCCAGGGCTTGCGTCGCGCCAACCAGAGGGCGAGGTCGATGGCCGCCGCGCCGAGAAACAGCGCCGGGAGCAGGATCGTGACCGCCACGAAGGCGAGCGACTCGCCGCCGACCCCGCGCAGCCGCCGCAGAATGCGCCGTCCTCGCGGGGTGTCGTCCGCGAACAGAGGGCCGGCGCTGACCTGGCTCACTCTCACAGAGCGATCGTAGATGGCGAGGGGTCGATGTCCAGGTGAATCTGAGCCTGGCCGGTCTGGTTGACCGAGGTGGCCCGCCGCGATGTAGGGTCTCGCAGAGGCTGGCGGTCCGTGATCACCCCATGGAGATCTGAGTTGGGCGAAGCCCTGAGCCGGCGCCTGGGGAAGGTGGCGGCGCCGGGAGCCTCCGCAGCCGTTGTCAGCGACGGCGAGGTGGTCTGGCAGGGCTCAGCGGGTCTCGCCGCGCCCTCCACCGAGCAGACGGTGGGGCCTGAGACCTCGTTCCTCTGGTTCTCGATGACGAAGATCGCGACGGCGACCGCGGTAATGCAGTTGGTCGACTCCGGCGAGGTCGCGCTCGACACCTCGGCCCGCGAGCATCTGCCCGATCTCGAGGCGCTTGATCCGCGGATCACCGTGCGGCAACTTCTCAACCACAGCTCGGGAATTGCCAACCCGTCGCCCTTGCGCTGGATCCATCGGGCCGATGAGCCCGGACCGGACTCGAGGGAGATGGTCTCGAGGCTGCTGCGCCGCTATGGCAAGCCGAGGTTCGAGCCCGGAGATCACTCTGCCTACTCGAACATCGGCTACCTGGTCCTTGGCGAGCTGGTCAGCGAGGCCTCGGGGCTGTCATTTCAGCGCTACGTCATCGAGCGAGTTCTGCAGCCGATCGGCGCGACGTCGACCGGCTTCACGTTCGAAGAGGCCGGGGACGGACACAGCAGCGAGGGCGCCCACCCCCGGCGCGACCCGGCATTGCCCCTGCTTCGACTGCTGATACCCCGCTGGGCCCTGGGGCCGGCCGTCGGGCGCTGGCGTCTCTTCAATCCCTTCTACCTCGACGGCTCCGCCTACGGGGGCCTTGTCGGTCCGATCGGCGATGCGGCCCTGCTCGCCGCGGCTCATCTGGAGCTTGGGGCGCTCAGAGGCAGGCGAATCCTCACGGCCGAGAGCGCAGCCGAGATGCAGCGCATCGCCACCCCCGGCAGAAAGTACGACCTCGGGCTCGGCTGGCTCCGCCGCCACCGCGACTCGAAGCGCGGTCGCACCCACGTCGAGCATCTCGGCGGCGGCGGGGGCTACGGGTCGGTGATGCGCCTTCACCCCGAGCGTCGAGTCGGCATCGTTGCGATGGCCAACGTCTCCTCGATGCGCTTCGACTATGAACCGCTGCTCGAGCCATTGGAGGAGAGCTGACTGCCGCTCACCCGGAGTGACCCTGCCCGGGCCGGGAGGGGCGAGGCATTGGTTGGACGCCAACCCGTCTGTGTCCCTCAGTCGCCGCTCGCCCCGCTCAGCGGGGAGAGCGCCGAGGCGCCGGGGAAGCCACGGCGCTCGGCCTCCGCGGCGGCGCGCGCCAGCCCACCGTGCTCGAGGGCGGCGGTCGGCGAATCGCCTCGCCAGACGACTCCGTGGCGCCGAGATCGGACGACGACACTGATCGTGCCCCCCAGGTGCTCAAGGGCCCCGGCGACGTTGCGGCGCTCGCGTGGCAGTGGCACCGGCAGCACGTGCGAGGCGCCGCGGGGCGCCTCGCCCTCGATCTCCACCAGCCAGCGGGCGCTCCTTCCCCGCAGCGACCAGCGCTCGTCGGAGACCTCCGCCTCGACTGCGGAGGTCGCGGGGTTGCCGAGGCGAAGGAGCCCGCCGCCAGGCAAGCTGACGACGACCGCCGTCACCTCGGTGCGAAGCGGCCCGGACTTGATCTCCCCACCGGCAAAGGCGACGCAGGCGTCGCGCTCGGCGAAGCCCTGGGCCTGCCCCCACCACCACGAGTCCGGGAATCCGCCCCGGCCCCAGTTCTTCTCGGCGTAGACCTGCCAGCCGTCGATCTCCCACGAGTCCTCACCCACCCGGGCGACCCCACTTGCGTTGCCGCCGATCAGCCACGGATGCCAGTACTGGTTGAGGGCGGGGACCGACTGGAAGTAGCTCGAGCCGCCGAAGATTCGCCGGCCCCACGGAAGCGGCTCCGCGACCCGGACGTCGAGCTGGGCGCCCTCGCCGAGATCCACGCGGAGGCGATCGCTGGCGCCGTCGAAGGCGTCGCCGGCGCGCGCGCCGAGACGATCGGGGTCGGCCTGGCCCTCGGGATGCTCGATCGCCCGCAGGAAGCCATTCGGGTGGGCGCCGAGCCCCAGGGTCGACCAGTGGCCATCGTCGGCCCGGTTGACGCCGCAGAGCGCAATCAGGACCCGGCCGTCGCCACGCGGCGCCGTGAACCGCCAGAAGTAGCCCTCCATCCGCACCCCGGGATGGGCCCTGAGCAGATCACCCCAGGGCAGGTCAGCGCCGGTGCCCCTGTAGCGGTCGATCAAAGCCACGGGGGGAGTATGAATCGCGGGGCCGCGGGCGTTGGATCCGATCCCAACAGCTGCTCCGGGACGGCGTTCCGACGTCTCCGGCGCGAGAACCCTGCCGGGCACGCCGGAGGCCAACGCGAAACCGCCCGGCGGCCGAGGCCACCGGGCGGTTCGATCAGGGAGGTGTCGCTTGCCCTACTGCTGGGCGCGCAGCGTGACGCTGTTCGCGGGGGCGCAGTTGGGGGTGCGGGTGGCGCGGGCGTAGTAGCGGCCGGTGTGGAGACCGGGGTTGCCGATGTTCCACTCATAGCCGTCGCCATTGGCCTGGGCGATGTCGATCGCGACGCGCTTGTCGGTGCGAGGACTCTGCTTGGAGCCGAGCTGCTTGTAGACGACGATCGTGCGCTCTGCCTTGCACTCGAGCTTGGGGCTCTTGACGGAGCCGAAGAAGCCACCCGACTCTGCCTCGATCAGGACCTTGGTCGGGGCCGGGGTGGCGGCACCCGCGGCTGCGGCGAAGCCGGCGAGGGCTGTGGCCGAGACGGCGAGGGCGGCGAGCGAGTTGCGGATCTTGGTCTTGGGGGTCATTGCTTTCTCCTTGGTTTGGGTGAGTGCTGCTTGCAAGGAGCATCTTGCGCTCTGGGGGGCAGCGCTACCAGGACCCCTAGGGGGGAACTTGGCAACACCCCTTTGAGAAGTACCGGTCGCTCAGCTTCGGTAGGGATCCCTGGGCGAGCGGTCCTCCGAGAGGGAGCCCTGCGAACGCTCGACGAGCTTCTCGATCGCATCGGCAAGGTGGACCTGGGCGATGTTGTAGTCGCCTCGCTCGGTCCGGATCCTGTGTGCTTCGAGCAGCACGTCGGCGTGGGTGTGGCCGACCGGGGGGTCGAAGCGGTAGGAGGCCAGCTCGATCAGCAGGCCGAGGGGGTCGCGGAAGTAGATCGAGTCCATGAAGCCGCGATCCTTGACGCCGCTGTGCTCGATGCCGCGCTCGTCGAGCCGCTCGGCCACCTGCTGGAAGGTGGCCTGCGAGAGCGAGAAGGCGACATGGTGAACGCACCCGGGGTCGGTTGGTGTGGGGGTCGGATCGGCCTCGCGATTCTCGTTGGTGAAGACCGTGATCAGGCGCCCGTCGCCGGGATCGAAGTAGAGGTGGCTCTCGGCCTCGTTGTCGAGGTTGGGCTGCTCGAAGACGAAGGGCATGCCGAGCACGCCCTCCCAGAAATCGATCGACGTCTGCCGACCGGCTCCGGTGATCGTTATGTGGTGGACGCCCTGGCTTTGAAGCTTCCGCATTGGCCCCGGAAACCTAGCGCGCCGCCGAGGAGCCGTCGGCCTGCCTGCCGGAATCGGCCAGTTCGCGGGCGGCCGCAGCGAGGTGGGATTCGAACCCGCGCAGCGTTTCCAGGCGGCGGCTGGTCCAGGCGATCCGGAGCCGGCGCGCCATCTCCGCCCTGATCGGCGGCCCGGGAGGCCTCGTCTGCGAGGGCGGTGAAGTGCTCACGGCCGGCTCCGTTCGCAAAGGCGCGGTAGACCTGCCGAGCCGTACGACACTTCACTCGGTGCGCTCGGATGTGGACGATGAACCCGCTCGCGGCTAGGTTGCCGCAATCCCTGACCCGCGTGCTCGCCCGAGCGCTTGAGCCGCCCAGGCCGACAGCTAAGCGGCGGTGGGGCTGGGCGCCGCCCTGTGGCGGATCAGGCTCTCGCCCGTCTCGGCGATCGTGTCCTCGATCGGGCGAGGCGCCCAGCCGAGAGTGCTCTTCGCCTTCTCCGACGACAGCTCGGTTCGCTTGCCGAGCCCCCCGACGACGGAGCGAATGGCCGGGTCAAACAGCGCCATCCCTCGCACGAGCAGGTTCGGGACCGTGCGGGTGGGCACCTTTGAGGCCGCCTCCCCGAGGCGCTCGCGGAGGACCTCAGCGATCTCAGCCGACCAGAGGAACTGGGTGGCCGCGATGAAGCGCTCGCCACCGGCCTCCGGCGCCGTCATCGCCCTGATCTCGAGATCGGCGACGTCTCGGACGTCGACCATGCTGAAGCCCAGCCGGGGCACCCCGGGCATCCCGTCCAGCAGCCGCTTGACCGACTGCAGGGAGTAGGAGAGGTCATCGTTGAGCACCGGCCCGATGATGGCGCCGGGGTTGACCACCGCGAGGCGATCCTCCTCGCCCCGCTCGCGCACCAGGTCCCAGGCCGCCCGCTCAGCGATCGTCTTCGAGCGAACGTATGGCGTCAGTCCAGGGGCGTCGGGGTCGGTCCAGTCCTCCTCGTTCAGCGCCCTGCCGGCCCCCTCGCCGCTGAGCCTGATCGCGGCGACCGAGGAGGTCACCACGATCCGCTTCACTGCGGCATCAAGGCTCGCGCGAAGGACCCGGAGGGTTCCCTCGCGCGCGGGCACGATCAGCTCGTCCGCGTCCTTCGGCTGCTTCGGCGGGAACGGGGAGGCGACATGGAGGACGTACTCGCAGCCCTCAACCGCCTCCGGCCAGCCCTCGTCGCTGGTTAGGTCCGCGGCAAGCACGCTCAGCCGGTCCCCGGGGTCCACCTCGGAGGCGACCGTGGCTCGCACCTGGGGCTCCCGGGAGAGGCTGCGAACAGTCGTTCGCACGATGTAGCCGCGGCGCAGCAACTCGATCACGCACCAGCCGCCAAGATAGCCGGAGCCACCGGTGACCAGAACCGTCGAACCGCGATCTTCAGCCATCGTCAGCAGCAAGCCTAACCGGCGAGGCAACGTCGGTCGACTCACGCCACCTGGCACCGTAGACGCAAGGCGGGCTCAGAGCAGCAAGTACCCGTAGATGGTTGGATGGCGCTGGTATCGCCGGCCAACAGAGGCAGGCTGGACTGTAGGTTGCCTATCCCCGGTGAAGCTCTGTGAGCCGCGTGTTTCCATCGCTGAGGAATTACCAGCGCGACTGGTTTCGCGGGGATGTCGTGGCCGGGCTGACAGTCTGGGCCGTGCTAGTGCCCTCGGCTCTGGCTTACGCGACGATAGCCGGGGTCTCGCCCGTCGTCGGCCTCTATGCGGCGCCGGCGGCGTTGATTCTCTACGCGGCTCTCGGCAGTTCGCGGCAGCTGATCACCGGGCCATCCGCCGCCGTGGCGGCCCTCTCGGCTGCGGTTGTCGGGAACGCCGTTGCTGGCAGCGGAGATCAGTTCGTCACCACGACGGCTGCGCTCGCCATCTGCGTCGGACTCGCCGCGTTGATCGCCGGCGTCCTGCGCCTCGGGTTCCTGGCGAGCTTCATCTCCGAACCCGTGCTCAAGGGGTTCATCGTCGGCTTGTCGCTGACCATCCTGGCCGGTCAGGTCCCGAGGCTGTTCGGAATCGAACCCGGCACCGGTGACTTCTTCGAGAGGGTCTGGGACTTTCTGATCAACATCGATCAGACAGATGGCCTCACGCTGCTGGTCGGGGTCGGGTCGCTCGCGGTGCTGTTCGGTCTTCCTCGAGTGGCGCCGGCGATCCCCGGGACGCTGGTGGCCGTGGTCCTGGGAATCGGCGCCACTGAGCTCTTCGACCTCGGCGCCCACGGGGTGGCGATCGTCGGCTCGATCGAATCCGGCCTGCCTTCGCTGGCTCTCCCCGACCTCAGCCTCGACCGCTTCGGGAGCCTGACAGCAGCAGCGTTGGGAGTGATGCTCGTCGGCTTTGCGGAAAGCCTGGGGACCGCCAAGACCTATGCACAGCGGGAAAACCGGGAGATCGACGCGAACCGTGAGCTGATCGGCCTCGGCGTCGCGAACCTCGGCGCCGGGATCTCCGGTGGGTTCGTCGTCAACGGGAGCCTCTCGAAGACGGCGGTGAACAGCACCGCCGGCGGGCGAACCCAACTCGTCGGTCTGATCGCCGCCGGCCTGACGATGCTGACGCTGCTCTTTCTCACAGGCTATTTCGAGAGCCTCCCCGTGGCGACCCTGGCGGCCGTGGTGATCGCCGCCCTGATCGACTTGATCGACTTCTCGGCGCTACGCGATTTCTATCGCGTCTACAGCATCCGGCTCGGCCGAGCCTACGGTTTCGCGGCTCGGGCGGACTTCATTGCAGCGGTCGCCGCGATGCTTGGGGTAATGATCTTCGGCACCCTGGCGGGGTTGTTCATCGGAGTGCTGATCTCGCTCCTCCTCCTCCTCTACCGTGCCTCGCGGCCGCCGGTGGCTGAACTCGGGAGAGTTCCCGGGGCAAGCGGTCACTTCTCGGATCTCGATCGGCATCCGGAGAACCGGCGCGTCGAGGGCATCGCGGTGTTGAGGATCGAGGGCGGGTTGTTCTTCGCCAATGCCGGGCCGGTTGCCGCCGAGATTCGCAGCGCGGCACGACGCGGTGACGTTCACGCAGTCGTCATCGACGCGGAGACGGTGCCCTTCATCGATGTGACGGCCGCCCAGGTCCTCGACCAGGTGGCGCGAGAGCTCCTGGCGGATGGTGTTCGAGTGGTGATCGCCCGCAACATCGGTCAGGTTCGTGACGTCATCCACGCCGCCCCGGGTGATTCGATTCTTGATACCGCATATCCGACTGTCGACGAGGCTGTGACGCGGGTCGTCGCAGAGCGCTGAGCGCTGCTCGCGCAGTCCAAGGGCCATGGCCGCGAGCCAGAGGACGAAGCTGGCGGCTATGCCCCTTGGGCGAGCCTCGTAACCGCCACACGACGCCCCGAGCCAAGGCCGGCCAGGACGGGGTCGTGGAGGTCGATCACCGTCGCAGTTCCTCGCTTTGCTCCAGGAACCTCGCGACCTCGGTGACGAGCGGCTCCAGCTCCCCCTTCTGCTGCGCCATCCCCGCCGGCCTCCACTCCCGCCGGGCGATGGAAGGAGCGAGCGCGAAGACCCGCAGCCGCGTCCGCTTACGCAGCCGCCGCTGCACGATCTGGACCGCCGCCCCCTCGCTGTCCGATCTCTTCACCATCACGTCGGGCACCTGGAAGCGGCCGGGGTCGTAGACCTCGTAGCGGTCGCCGAAGCCATGCTCGAGGATCGCGCGCAATCGCCCGGCGTCGAGGTCCGGCCGGTATCCCAAATCGACGTTCACACCGCGATGATGCCGCTTTCCCCGAGGGACACGTGCGTCCGGCTGCAACAGCCGGACGCACATGCGGCATTCACTGAAGGGAAGACCAAGTCGTACTAGGGCTGGCCACCCTGATCGTGGAGCAGCTTCGCACCAGCGGAGACGCACTGGCTGAAGGGCGTGCCCTTCTCACCGTCGACGTGCTTCTTGCTCAGCTCCTTGCAGGCCGTGCGAGGATTGTTCACCGCGCCGTTGGCGAGCTTTGCCATGGCAGTGACGCACGCCGAGAAGGGCGTGCCAGGAGTTCCGTCAACGTGCTTCTTACTCTCGGTCTGGCAGTACTTGCCGTAGGCCTTCGCCTTGGCAGGAAGGCTGGCACCCGCTCCGGGGTGGTTGCCGCCCGGCGCCGCCAGGGACATCGCCGGCGACGCGCACAGAGCGAGTGTGCCGGTGATCAGTGCGAGCTTCAGACTGCGCTTCATATTGCCTCCTTCGGCAACCGGGCTACCTTCGCTTCGAAGGCCCCTGGTTTTGCGCCCCCACTTCGCAGCGGGTTCGCCCTTTCGAGATATTCCTCGCCATCTACAACGGAGACGAGCCAGCGTTGTCAGGGCAAACCGCGCGGTTTTCAGCGACCGTGACCGGTGGCCCCGTGAACCGAGGTGCCGGAATTGCCGGCCACCGGTGGATCGACCGGCGGGCTCGGGGGCGCCTTGGCAGGCGCAGGATGCGACGCCACGCTCGGTGGCGTTGCCTGGGGACTCGGATGGGAGGTGGCGGTCGGGTGGTCTTGGGCCTGCGTCGGGAGTTGCGGCTGGTGGGAGGCTGCAGTCTGCTGGCCGTGGGAGGCTGCAGCAGGGGGCGTACCACGGCCACCGTGAGCGCTTGGAATCGTTGCGGCCTCGCCGGAGGCTTTGGTCTGCTGATTCTGGGCCCCGGTCGACGATTGGGTGCTCGCCGAGTGGAGTCCCTTGCCTCCTTCTGATTTCGCTCCCCGACCAGCCAATTGATCGAGCTTGCGAAGCTTCCCGGACCCCTGCCGATCGGCTCCCGTGGCAGAGCGCGAGGAGGCGGACTGCCCGGACCCCTGCCGATCGGCTCCCGTGGCAGAGCGCGAAGAGGCGGCCTGCCCGGTCGCCGCAGCCTTTGCCGCATTTGGGTGGGCTGGCAGGTCGGTCTCCTGCGAACCTGGGCCGACGTGGATCAGGCCGGTCGTGTTTGCGGCTGTTACTCCGACTGCGGTAACCGCGAGGACCGCGGCCGCGGATTTCAGCAATGCCGAGGTCGCGACGGCCTTGCCGGTACCTCCTCCAAGAGCAGCGGCCAGCGCGCCCGACCCAGAGCCGCCATGGGCGCCACCGAGAACGCCGTGAAGCAGGCCGGCGGACGCGGTAGCGGGCAACGGGCTTAGGGCGGCAAGGTCCCGTCGTCGGGTCGCGATACCGGCACGGAAGTCTCCGCAGCTCGAGCACGCCCGCAGGTGAGCGCGCATGTCGCGTCGGCGCAGGATCCTCCCGTCACCGTCGGAAATCGCATGCTTGACCTCCTCGCAGCTCATCTCACGCCCCTCGCTCATCTGCTGAAGGCTGGAGCGAGCCTCGTAGATCGTCTGCCGGACAACCGCAGGGCTTGCCCCAAGGCTGGCGCCGATATCGTCGAAGCTCATACCGGAGAGCTCGCGCATCACCAACGCGCTGCGCTGGCGCTCGGGCAACCCGCCTAGATCGCTGACCAGCTCGCGCAGGCGCTCGCGCGTCTCGAAGCTGTCGTGCGGCGCGGCCTGTACCTGAGGGGCGGTTGCCTCGTCGAGCTGGGCGACCGGACGTCGCCTTCTCAAGACCTCGATCGCCTCGTTGTGGGCGATCCGGTAGAGCCAGGGTTTGAGCTTGATCTCCCTCTGCTCCCCCGGCAGTGCCTGCAAGGCCTTGACCATCGTGTTCTGGAGCGCGTCCTGGGCGTCCTGGGCGTTGCCGAGAGTCGCCTCGCAATAGCGGAAGAGGTCCTGGTGGTAGCGGTCGTAGATTGCCGCAAGTGCGCGCTCGTCCCCCTTGCTCGCACGGTTGACCAAGTGATCGTCGGAGAACAACCGGACGGGCCGAGGGCGCAGAATCGATCCCGGGAGAGCTATCGCCTCTGTCATAGGTGTGAAGTATCGGCATAAATGCTCACCGGATCAAAAGTAGTGACTTGATCCTCCGGTCATGAAACGGAAACGCGGACAGATTGTCAGGCTGCTTTGTGCTCTCGCCGCAGAGGAGGGCAGCCATTTCGATAGGTCTGAGGGCCGTCTGAGCCCCGCGCCAGCCACTCCGACGGTCTGAGGCGCACTCAAGGATTGACTGACCGCGCACCTTCGGTTTCGCAGATGGGTAGACCGCACAGGTGTCGGGTTGCAACCGGGAAGCCCCGCCCATCGCACAGCTTGTCCGGGCTTATGATCGATTCGCATGCGCCAGGCCCACGTCAGGTCGAGGTGGTTGCCGGTGCTTCCTGCCCTGGCGGTTCTCGCCTGCGCCTGGCTGGCCGCGCAGAGCGCGCGAGGGCTCGAGCCGGGGCCCAGGGCCGACCCCGAACCGCCCGACATCGTGCTGATCCAGACCGACGATCAGACCCGCGAGGAACCTGACCACCCGCTACAAGGACAGCCACGGCCGGTTGGTCGCGGCGATGCCGGCTGACGTTGAAGCGGATCGTCCACCACGGCGTCAGTTTCGCCAACTATTACGCCACCGAGCCGATCTGCTGCCCCTCGCGAACCAGCCTGCTGACCGGGCAGTACCCACACAACACCGGGGTAAAGACCAACCAGCCCCAGGCCGGCGGCTACCCGACCTTCAAGAGCCGCGTCGGGGACCACTCCCTCCCTTCCTGGCTGCAGGCATCCGGCTACGCCACGTCCCACGTGGGCAAGTTCCTCAACCTCTACGGCGACGCCGACCCGGCCGAGGTGCCGCCGGGCTGGGATCAGTGGCTCACCCTGACTGGGGACGAGGACGCCCGCAGCTACTACGGCTACCGACTCAACATAAACGGAGCGGTGATCGGGCCGCTGGGCTCCTACGCCCACCCCGACCCGCCCAGCATCCTCTCCGGCAGCCCGGGGGCCACCTACAACACCGACGTCCTCACCGACCTCGCCGTGCCCAGATCGGCCAGCTCTCGGCAAGCCAGAAACCGTTCTACCTGCAGATCGACTACACCGCCCCCCACGACGACAACCACCCCGGCCCTGGCCCCCAGCCACCCTCGCGCTACGCGGGCACCGTCAAGAATGCGGGCCCCCCGCGACGCCGCCTTCAACGAGCGCGACGTCTCCGACAAGCCGGAAGTGGTCAGGGTCCGCCGCCGCATGGGCCCGAACGAGATCCGCAAGGTGGACATCCGCTACCGCCGCCGCCTGGAGGCGCTGAAGGGACTCGACGACGGCGTCGGCCGCGTGCTCGACGCGCTGCGCGGGGCCGGAAGGCTGGAGAACACCTGGATCTTCTTCCTCTCAGACAACGGCGTCTTCCAGGGTGACCACCGCTTCGAGAGCTCCAAGTTCCTGGCGTACGAATCTGCCACCCACATGCCCCTCGTGATTCGCGGTCCCGGCGTTCCACAGCGCCGCTTCTCAACGACGCTCGCCGCCAACATCGACATAGCGCCGACGATCGCCCGCATCGCAGGGGCCGAGCCCGACCGTCCCGTCGACGGGATCAACCTGCTCCCCTACATCCGCGACCCCGAGGAGACCAACCAGGGCGATCGCACCGTTCTGATCGAGTCCTTCGAGCCGCTCACCGCGCCCGGTCCGGTCGTCGAGAGGGGCAGCGGTGTCTCCGAGGCGGCCCATCGACGCACCTACGCGGCGCTTCGCTACGGCGTCTGGAAGATGATCCGCTACGCCGACGACGCAGGCTATGAGATCTACGACCTGCGAAACGACCGTCGCGAGACCAACTCGCTGGACGCCAAACCGGGCTTCGGCGCGGTGCGCGAGTGGCTCGAGCAGTGGCTCGCCCGGCTGGTCGTCTGCGGCGCAGACGACTGCCGCTTAGCGGTCGAGGGCAGGCTGCCGGTGCCCTCCTGGTACGTGAGCCGCCACGGCTACCCGGTTCCGATGGGCAGCGCCGGCGATCGACCCCGGCGATGACCCTCGTCCCGTCGTGGTGGCCGCGTGAGACACATGCAGCCGCGAAGCAAGCGCCGGCCGCCGGCGGGCCTCCGCTCGGCCGCCCGAGCTACTTCAGCACGCGGATCAGCTTCTTGTTGACGAACTCCTCGATGCCGTAGCGGCCGAGCTCCCGGCCGAAGCCGGAAGGCTGCGAACGGTTGTCCTCACCGCGTAGCCGCGGCGCAGGAGCTCGATCACGCACCAGCCGCCGAAGATAGCCGGAGCCACCGGTGACCAGACCGTCGAACCGCGATCTTCAGCCATCGTCGGTCGCAGCCCTAGGCGGTACCCGTGACGGCGGAGCAGATCCGCGTCACGTGCCGGTGATCGGTGCCGCAACAGCCGCCCAGAACGTTCAGCCTTGGCAGCCGCTCGCGCAGGGAGACGTAGCGGGCTGCCAGGTCGTCGGGGTCACCGTCGTCGAGCTCAGTTGCCTCGTCTAGTTCGGCGTGGCTCATCCGGGAGGCGTTGGCGCGCAGCCCCTGTACTCGCTCCAGCCAGGGCTCCCCCGTCTCCAGCAGCGATTCGAAGTGAGTGGGGTGAGCGCAGTTGATCATGAAGTAGGCGACCTCAGATCCAGGGTCGGCATCGACCTGCTCAATTGCCTCTGCAAGTGCCTGACCGCTCGGAAGCCTTCCGTCGGTCTCGAGGGTGAAGGAGATCACCACCGGCATGCCGACCGCACTTGCCGCTCGGGCCACTCCCAGGGCCTCCTCGACATAGGTCATCGTTATCGCCGTCACCATGTCGGCGGAGGTCTCGGAGATCGCTCCGACCTGAAAAGCATGGTAGGCACGTGCCTCGTCGGCGTCGAGTACCTCGCTTGGAGAATAGCCGTCGTCATGGGGGCCTATGCAGCCGCTGATCAATACCGGACGGTCGCCCTCAACGTCTGACTGGCGCAGCTCCTCCATCAAGGTGATGGCGTCACGGTTGGCCTGGGCGACCCCCGGTTCGTCGTATCCCACCGCCGCTCCCCAGCGCGGGTTGGCGCGCCAGGTTGGGCTCTCGAGGATGAAGCCGACATCATTTCGAGCTGCCAGTTGCAGGTACGGCCTGTAGTAGTCACGTAGCTCCGCCCGCCCCGCCTCGTCCTTCAGCAGGTCGAACGCGGCGAACTCGGGCAGCTCGAGCCCGCGGTGAAAGATGAGATACGTCTCCAAGCCGCCATCGGTGAGGAACAGCTCCCCGTCGAGAGGCGGCAGGTGATCCCGATGTACCGGTTCCATCTGTTGCTCCTCCTGGTGCCGATTGAGAACTCGAAGCGAGGCGCTTACTTCAGCACGCGGATCAGCTTCTTGTTGACGAACTCCTCGATGCCGTAGCGGCCGAGCTCCCGGCCGAAGCCGGATCGCTTGACCCCGCCGAAGGGCAGCTCGGCTCCGTCGGCGCCGACCCCGTTGACGTAGACCATCCCGGTATCGAGGCCGTCCGCCACCCGTAGCGCCTGCTCCGGGTCGTCGGAGAAGACGTATGAACCGAGCCCGAACGGCGTGTCGTTCGCCAGCTCGATCGCCTCCTCTTCGGAGCCGACCCGGAAAACGGTCGCAACCGGGCCGAAGAACTCCTCGCGGTAGGCGTCGTTGTCCGGACCCACCCCGACCAGCACGGTGCTCGAGAAGTAGTTGCCATCTCGATCCCCGCCGGCGGCTATCTCGGCGCCCTGGGCGACCGCCCGATCGAGCTGATCCT
This sequence comes from uncultured Actinomycetes bacterium, assembly GCA_963781345.1. GTDB lineage: Bacteria > Actinomycetota > Thermoleophilia > Solirubrobacterales > 70-9 > JBBRHQ01. The sequence continues at coordinate 90,466 of CAWAFQ010000009.1, read as the reverse complement.
GCAGCGTCTCCGCAGCACTCGCAGAGGAGAGCGGGCCCATCGCGGTGTCCTCTGAGGTCGGATCGCCCGGCTCGGCGGCGCTCATCGCGGCCTTGAACTTCTCGAGGAAGTTGTCGTAGAGCTCATCGGCGACGATGAAGCGCTTCGCCGCATTGCAGGACTGGCCGGTGTTGTCGAGGCGCCCGGCGACCGCGGCCTCGACCGCCTCGTCGAGGTTCTCGGCTCCGAGGAGGACAAACGGATCGGATCCGCCGAGCTCGAGGACGACCTTCTTCAGGTTGCGCCCGGCAATCTCGGCCACCGCGGCTCCGGCCCGCTCGGAACCGGTCAGCGAGACACCCCGGATTCGCGGATCGGCGATTACCTCCTCGATCTGATCGTTCGTGGCGAGGATGGTCTGGTAGGCGCCGTCGGGGAGGCCGGCGTCGCGGAAGATCGCCTGCATCGCCTCCGCCGACTCGGGGCACTGGTGCGCCGGCTTCAGCAGGATCGTGTTGCCGACGATGAGGTTCGGCCCGGCGAAGCGCGCCACCTGGTAATAGGGGAAGTTCCAGGGCATGATTCCCAGCAGGGGGCCGATCGACGTCCGCCGGATCAGCGCGGTGCCGTCGCCCGCAAGGAGCGAGATCGGCTCGTCCTTGAGAAAGTCCTCCGCGTGGTCGGCGTAGTAGCCGTAGATGTCGACGCAGAAGTCCACCTCGCCGAGGGCCTGCTCCATCGGCTTGCCCATCTCCCGCACGGCGATCTCGGCCAGCGTCTCCCGACGCTCGGAGTGAAGGTCGGCCACCCGTTGGATCAGGGCGGCCCGCTCGGAAACGGTCGTCTTCAGCGACCAGTCTCGGTGAGCGTCATCCGCCGCCGAGATCGCTGCGGAGACGTCCGCGTCGGAGGTCTGCGGATACTCCTTGACCGTCTCGCCGTTGGCCGGGTTTATGACTGCGTATTTGCTCATCTTGCTCCACTCCTCGTGCGGGTCGCATGGCGCTCCCGCTGATTGCCAGATCGCCTTGCCCCAGGCTACCCGCTTGCCCGATTTGAGCCAACCGCGGGTTCCTTCCGCCCCCAGGCAATTCCCCGTGACTTCGAGGAAGCGCGCCCGACAGGACTCGGCCCTGTGACCTCCAGTTTCGCAGAGATACAGTCGGTCCCGTTGACCGGAAACGAGCGCAGCTGGCCCGCGCCCCTGCAGCCGACGCCGGCACAAAGCTCTCCCAGCTGTCCTCTCGGCGCCGGGACGCGCCCCAGCCCGCCTCAGGTAGGCTGGCGCCGAGAGACGAACTCGGGGTGAGACAAACGATGAACCTGCGTCCAAAGCTGACCTACGCGAACGTCGCCGCCACGATCGCGCTCGTTCTCGCAGTCGGCGGTGGCACCGTTTACGCCGCCATTCATCTCGGCAAGAACGACGTGCGCAGCAGGAACCTCGCGCCGGGAGCCGTGAAGAACTCGGACATCGGCAAGAACGCGGTGACGAGCCCGAAGATCAAGAACGGGACGGTCGGGGCCGCCGACATCGCCGCGGGCGTGATCCACAACGACATCGCGGACGTGACCGGTTCGGCCAAGGGCGGGCCGCAGGGGTCGATCAACACGAACACGACTTCGCCCTTGCCACTTACCGGGAAGACGACATTTACGCCCCGGGCCGGCCAGGTCGCGGCTCTCGCGGCGGAGGCGCAGTTCACGATCGCGACCACGAACGCAATCAACTCCTGCCAACCGGATGTCTTCCTTTTCGTCAACGGGGAGGACACGAGGGTTTTCCTCAGTCCGGACGACGACAATTCGACGACTCTCGTCACGCGCACCAGCCACGACGCGGACGGTCCCTTCGGTCTCCTCAGCCCCGGAACCCCGCTGACGGTCACTGCGCAGCTCCGGGGAGACAACGACTGCACCGCGAGCTCGGAGCTCGACCGGGTCGAGGTCAGAATCGTGCAAATCCATTGAGGGCTTCCTGAGCGGCGACAGCCTGTAACGACCTCCCGGATATCGCATCACCAGAGTCGTTTGCGCCAAATCCGAAGAGCGGGCGCCCGACAGGATTCGAACCTTTGACCTTCGGTTTCGTAGATTGATCGTCGGTATCAGGCACGACTGCAACATGGCCGTGCGAGTTCTCGCGCAGCGCTGGACGCGATTGCAGCGACGGACTATCTTGTCTGCATGATCGACGAGTTGCATCTGACGATCCGCTACGAGGATGCTGGAGACGGCTGGCTGACGGCCCAGGTCGTCGAGATCCCTGGTGCGATCAGCGAAGGGACCTCTCGAGAGGAGGCCCGCGAGAACGTCATCGATGCGCTCGAGACCCTGCTCACTCCAGATGAAGAGCTGACTGGTGAGCGCGCCGCAGACGACAGCGAGTCCCTCACGCTCACCGTGACTCGGTGAAGCGACGCGACCTCGAGCGTCACCTTCGCGACAACGGCTGCAGTTTCATCGGCGAGGGCGGCCACCACGCGAAGTGGCGTGGGCCCGACGGCAGCCCGTCGACCGTTCCGCGTCACAAGGAGATCCGACCCGGGACGGTTCGGGCGATCTGCAGGCAACTGGGGGTTCCGGCGCCGCGATCGGTGGCTTGATCCGGCGCGGCGGGTAGCGAAGCTCCGCCGACCGCCCTGTGTGTTGGTCTCCTCGTGACGCCGGCCCGCGATTCCTTTGTCCATGGGCCAAACGCGTGGTAGTTGCGCGATGGTCGGACCCCCAATGTCCATGCGGTTTGTGGATTTGGGGCGTTTCGGGGGGTTTGCGTGAGTGACCGACGGAGCCCGAGCAATCCCAATGTTCATCGAGGATTGCGGCCGGTCTGGAGAGCGCGCCCGACAGGATTCGAACCTGTGACCTTCGGTTTCGTAGACCGACGCTCTATCCGACTGAGCTACGGGCGCTGGTCCATGGATCATATTTGAGCATCTCTGATGCTCGCTGTTGGAGGGACCGGGCGCCACCACGTCACAAAGATCGGTGTCGCCGCGATCGATGCCGGCGGCGCATCTGTGGCGGCCAAGAAGGCGGTCTTTCTGTAGCGGTGAGCGGCGCTGCCTACCCGCGTTTCGCGGTCCACTTCACCGGAGCCTTGCCGCTGAAGCAGGAGGCGATCGTGAGGGTGTAATAGCCCGTCCCGGGGTTGTAAGCGGTCCAGTACTTGTTGTAGGTGACCTTGACCGTCCCATTGGCGGATTGGGCGGAGACATCGCCCTTGACCGTGGCCTTCACGGAGTAAAGGGTCTGGATGATCTTCCCCTTGTTGTCCCGGAACTGCTGCTTGGGCTTGTTGAACCTCAGGGTGAACTGGCCTCCTTTGCCGAGGTTCGCCGACTTCTCCGGGGCGACGACGTAGATCTCCGTATCCGAGCGCGCCGGCGCCGCGGAGATACAGGAAACGGTCATCGAGGCCTGGAATCGCTTGACCGAATCGTTGCCAACTCGGAAGGAAACCGGGCCCGCATGCTTGACCCTGCCCTCGTACTTCGTCGTCGCCGCGGGTGCCAGCGCAGCTAGGGAGAGGGTGCCAACGGCGACGAGCGCCGTAAAGAGGCGGCTGCGCGTTCTGCTCATGTCTGACCTTCCCGACTTCGAGGTTAACGACACCGGTGACCGGTGCCCTGGCGCCTAAGCGGCGAGTGTGGCACTCGGCCGGGCACCTGGCATCGGGATTCCTCCGCAGTCCGGGTGTGGACGAGCCGCACCGTCTCGCGGAGGCGCGGGGGGCCGCCGGCTCGTTCAGGGTGCCGGGACGCCCGGCGAGTTCCGCCTTGTTTGCAGGGCGCGAGCGTGCTCGTAGCGCTCGCGCAGCAACTCGATGGCTCGTTCGGTTGCCTCGTCGTCGGCCAGGCGGAGTGTGACCCAACCGGATTCCGGTGGGGTCCAGCGGTGCTGCTCGGCCTCCCCTCGCCCAATCAGCTCGCGCTTGCGCGCGGGGGGCAGGGGCATGTCGAGCGTTGCCGGCGGGTGCAGGTGGCCGAGTTCGCGGCGGCCGACGAGAAAACGGGTGGAGCCGAAGCGGCCCTCGCCGGTGCTGACTCCCTCCCAGGCCGAGACCTCTTCGATCAGTCGGTTCCCTGGATCGCTGGCCATGCGACAAATCTAGCGACCACGGGTCAGACGGCCGCCTCGATCCCCGGGCTCGCCTCCGAAATCCCCCGGGGCCGAGGGACGCGGCCTCGCTAGGCTCGGTTGAAGTAACCGGATCGAGACTGGAGGGAAGCGGATGAAGGTCGGAGTGCTGGGAACGGGCGGCGTCGGGCAGACGATCGCCTCGAAGCTGGTCGAGCTCGGGCACGAGGTGACGATGGGGTCGCGCAGTGCCGACAACGAGACCGCTGCGGAGTGGGTTGCGGCCTCGGGCGGCGCTGCCTCGCAGGGAACCTTCGCCGACGCAGCGGCCGCGGGCGAGATCGTCTTCAACTGCACCGCAGGCACCGCCTCGCTCGCCGCGCTCGAGGCGGCGGGCGCCGAGAACCTCGCCGGCAAGGTCCTCGTCGACGCTGCCAACCCGCTCGACTTCTCCAAGGGGATGCCGCCGACGCTGAGCGTCTGCAACGACGACAGCCTCGGCGAGCAGATCCAGGCCGCCCACCCCGACGCCAGGGTCGTGAAGACGCTGAACACCGTCAACACCTCGGTGATGACCGCTCCCGGCGGGCTCACCGAGCCGACCACGATCTTCGTCGCCGGCAACGAGGAGGGGGCGAAGGCGGAGATCTGCGCACTTCTGGAGAGCTTCGGCTGGGAACCCGACTCGATCCTCGACCTCGGCGACATCACCGCCGCCCGCGGGATGGAGATGTACCTGCCGCTGTGGCTGCGGATGATGGGCGCGCTTGGAATGCCGACATTCAACGTGCGGGTGGTTCGCTAGGAGCTCACCCGCGGGGCTAGGGAACCCGGTGGACCTCGAAGAGGTTCGTTCCCAGCTCCTGGTCGGGCAGCCCGGCGACGATCCCGACGAGATCACCGCGCTCGGCGACGCCGTTGATGCCGGCCAGCGCCGCGCAGTCGTGGAGGAGGTCGCGGATCTCCGAGGTCTGGTCGCTGAGCACCGCCTTGACCCCGAAGAGAAGGTTCATCCGGCGCACCGTCTCGATCCGCGGAGAGATCGCCAGGACCGGGACGTTGGGGCGGTGGGCTGAGACCAGCCTCGCGGTGCGACCGCTGGTCGTCGGCACGATCAGCGCCACGAGGCCGAGCCGGTAGACGGAGCCGACGGCGCTCTGCGCGACCGAGTCGGCGACATCGCGGGTCGCCTTCTCGGTCCGGCTCAGCAGCCACTCCTCGTAGCTGAGGTCGGTCTCGGTCTCGGTCGCGATCCGGTCCATAACCCGCACCGACTCGACCGGGTTATGGCCGACGGCGGTCTCCTCGGAGAGCATGACCGCGTCGGTGCCGTCATAGATCGCGTTGGCTACGTCGGTGACCTCGGCCCGGGTCGGGCTCTTCGCGGTCACCATCGAGGCCAGCATCTGGGTCGCGGTGATCGCCGGCTTTGAGGCCTTTCCCGCCTTGCGGATCAGCTCCTTCTGCACGATCGGCACCCGCGAGAGCGGCAGCTCGATCCCGAGGTCGCCGCGGGCAACCATGATCCCGCTGGTCGCGGCCTCGATGATCTCCTCGGCGTTCTCGGCGGCCTGGGGCTTCTCGATCTTGGCGATCAGCGGGATGTCGGAGTGAAGCTCGCGCAGCCGCTTCTCGACCGGCTCGAGATCGGCGGCGCGACGGACGAACGACACCGCCAGCAGGTCGACCCGCTCGCGCACCGCGAAATCGACCCATCGCAGATCGGCCTCGGCGATCGCCGGGAGGCCGGTCTCCGCCCCCGGCAGGTTCATGCCCTTGTGCGAGCTCAGCACCCCGCCGACCTCGACCTCGCACTCGACCATGGCGTCGCGAACCCCGATCACCCGAAGCCGGATCGCACCGTCGGCGAGGTAGACGAGATCGTCGGCGTCGAGGGCCTGCGAGAGGCCGGGCCAGGAAACCGGGATCACGTGCTCGTCCCCCTCGACGTCCTCGGAGGTGAGCTTCACCCGGTCGCCGGTGTGCAGCTCGACCACGTCGCCACGGATCGTGCCGATCCGCAGCTTCGGTCCCGGCAGGTCGCCGAGGATCGCGACCTCGCGCCCGACCCGCTCGGCCGCTTCGCGGATCGCGTCGATCGTCTCGGCGTGGCGCTCGGGTCCGGCGTGGGAGAAATTGAGGCGCAGGACGTCGGCGCCGGCCCCGATCAGCTCAACGAGGACGTCGGGGGCCCAGGTCGCGGGGCCGACCGTCGCGACGATCTTGGTGCGGCGGGCGGCGGCGGCTCTCACGTTCACCGGGCAATTGTCGCGGCTTGCGCCGCGATCGGGGCAGACACCTGTGCTTGACCTAGCGGACCGGCTTGCCGCTCGGCTTGACCACCAGCCAGGTGCCCCCGAACTCGAAGACGTCCTGACAGAGAATCTCCCGCCGCCCCTCGGGCGCATAGCGGTAGAGCGGGTGGCCGCGGTAGGTGACCTGCCTGCCGCCCCCGGCGCGGGTGGTGCGACCGAGCAGGGATTGCTTTGCCTCACCGCGCGCTTCCGGGGCGCCCTTGGTGAGAAGCGGCGGCCATGCCCCCGCGCACTCGCCGTAGCACTCGCTGCGTCCATCGGTCTCGCTGTCGAGCAGGTAGAGGGTGCGGCCCCTGGCGTCGACGAGGATCTTCCCGTACTCGGTTCCGCGGACCTTGACCCGGGTGCCGGCCGGCCTCGCCGCCGCCTTACCCGAGGCCGGTCTCCCCGCGGCGGAGGCGGCCTTCGCCTGCTGCGGGGCCCCGGTCCCCTGCGCCGTGTCGGGCAGGGCGGCGCCGGCGGCGACGCCGTCGATGTCGGATCCGCTGACCCCGGGTGCGCTCTCCCCGGCGGTCGCGGCGCCACCGCATCCGGCGGCCACCAGACCCACCGCGAAGGCAACCAGTGGAAAGCGTCCTCTCATGGCCATGAATTCTCAGTCACCGGCCTTGCGGCAACGTTACGGTCGAATACGCTCGCCCCGTGGCCGAGCGGCTCTCAGCTTCCGACATGTCATCGCTTCTGGCGGAGCGGGGGCCGATCCACGTCAACGTCGGCGGGACGATGATCATGGAGGGTGATCCGCCCGCCTATGAGGAGCTTCTTGCCCATGTCTCTTCACGCCTGCCCCTGATCCCGCGCTACCGACAGCGGGTCACTGAGGCGCCGGTCGTCCAGTTCACCAACCCCTCATGGACCGACGACACCCGCTTCGACATCCGCTGGCACGTCCGTCGCGCCGCCCTTCCCACTCCGGGCGGGCGCGAGGAGCTGCGCGAGCTGATCGGCCAGATCATGTCGGACTCGCTCGACCTCGCCCGGCCGCTGTGGCAGCTCTACCTGATCGAGGGCCTCGAGGAGGGGCGCCACGCCTACCTCTCGAAGACCCACCACGCGCTGGTCGACGGCGTCTCCGCGGTTGACGTCGGCACGATCCTGCTCGACCCCAACCCCGAGGGGACCGAGATGCCCGTGCCCGAGGAGCCGTGGGAGCCCGACCAGTCAAGCCCGGCGATGCTCTTCGTCAGCGAGGCCGCCGACACCGTCCGTCGGCCGATCCGCGCCGCGAGCAAGGCCGCCAGGGAAGCCCTGGCGACACCCTTCGTCGAGACCGCGGCGCGGGCGGTGCGCACCGCCGAGGGCTTTGCCGGCCTCGCCGCCGGCGGCCCCAGCGTCCCCCGCAGCCCCCTCAATGTCGAGATCGGCCGCGACCGGCGCGTCGCCTGGGTCGCGGCGGATCTGCAGGCGATCAAGGATGCGCGCTCGGTCGAGGGCGCAACCGTCAACGACGTCATCCTCTCGACCGTGGCGGGGGGACTGGGGCGCTTCCTCGAGGGCCGCGGCGACGCCGTCCCCGCGCATCTCGTCGCACTGGTCCCGGTCAGCATCCGCCGCGCCGACGAGCAGAGCGCCCTCGGCAACCGGATCGCGTCGATCCAGGTGCCACTGCCGCTGCGAATCCCCGACTCCGTCCAGCGCCTGGCTGCCGTGAAGGAGGAGACGGCGAGGCTGAAGCGCTCCGAGCAGGCGCGGGCCGCGTCGCTGATCATCGACGCCACCGGCTGGACCCCGCCGACGATTAACCGCCTGCTGGCCGACGCGATCTCGCGACCGCTGACCTGGAACCTGGTCGTCTCCAACGTCCCGGGCCCGCAGATGCCCTTCTACCTGCTCGGCCGCAGGTTGGCGGAGGTCTACCCCTGCGTGCCGCTCTCGCCGCAGGGCCACGCGCTCTCGGTCGGCGTCGTCAGCTACGACGGCGGCGTCTACTTCGGCCTCAACGGCGACCGCGACGTGATCTCAGACCTCGACGATCTCGCCGCCGCGCTCGAGGTCTCACTCGCCGAGCAGACCGCGGTCGCACCCTAGCCCCGCCGGGCCGGCTCAGCTGCTGACGAACACCGGCGCCCCCAGCGGGATCTGCGAGAACAGCTTTCGCATCGTCGCGTCGGTGGCGCGAACGCAGCCGTGTGAGTCAGCGAGGCCGACTGGACCCGGCGTGCCGTGGATCGCGAGGCGGTTGCCGCCGATCCAGCCCGGGGGAAGCTTCGTCTGGTGCCCGGAGAGCGCCAGCGCGCAGCAGCCGTAGAAGGGGCTGGACTCGAAGATGAGAGCGTCGGTGACCGCGTAGCGGCCGAGAGGGGTCTCGGTCCCGGAGCCGCCGACGGTGACCGGATAGCGGCTCATCCCGCGGCCGCCGTAGCGCACCTCGAGGCTGCGCCGGGAGAGGTCGACGTGCAGCGAGTACTTGGTCCAGTAGAGCTGCATCCGGTTCGGGTCAAGGCGGACCCAGCCGAGCCGGCGGTTCGGCAGAAACGGTGTCTCGAAGCCGATCCAGCCGCCGCGCCGACGATCGACCCCAAACACCATCGGCGTTCCGAACTCGGTCCGCGGCCCCAGGGTCGTCACCGGCGGGGCGCCCGGCCGAAGCGACATCCCCACCCGCCGGCCGGAGAAGAGCCGCACGATCGAGAAGCGCGCGCCCCGTGCCGGCGCCGCGGCGGTGCTCGGAACCGGCCGGCGCGGGTGGCGCGCGACCGCCCCCGGTTGCGGCTCGCGCTCGGGGGCCTGGGCGCGGGCGCTGGGGGGCTCGACTATCACCGTGACCGGGGCGGCGGTTGCCGCGTCACCGTCGCCGCGCAGTATCCACGTCGTCGCAAGGGCGGATCCGGCGAGGATCGCGAGGCAGGAGAGCCACAGTGTCAGCCGCTGCAGTGTCATCGTCGGGGCGGGGCGAGACGAGCGGAGAGGGAGGGATTCGAACCCTCGAGAGAGCTTGCGCCCCCTACTCGCTTAGCAGGCGAGTGCCTTCAGCCACTCGGCCACCTCTCCGGGCCGCCCGATTGTAGGAGAGGAGCCGCCGTCGGCGAGATGTAGGCTCGCCGCAGTGTCCGCCCACGAACAGTCCCACCGCCGCTACGAGGAGATCTTCTCCGAGGTCGAGGCGCCGTTCGCCTTCGTCGACCTCGATGCGATGTGGGCGAACGCCGATGCGATGCTGTCCCGAGCCGGCGGCAAGCCGATCCGTCTGGCGACGAAGTCGGTGCGCTGCCGCGCCCTGATCGAGCGGGTCCTCGCCCGCGGCGAGGGGTTCTCAGGACTGCTCACCTTCACTCTCCCGGAGACCCTCTGGCTCGCCTCGCAGGGACACGAGGACCTGCTGCTCGCCTACCCGACCGCCGACGCCGGGGCGCTGGGGGAGCTGGCGATGCGGAGCGTCGCCAGCCCGGAGGCGGCCCCGATCGTGATCGTCGACTGCGTCGAGCACCTCGATGCGATCTCGTCCGTGCTCGGCTCCGGAGCCGCCCCGGTCAGGCTCTGCATCGACGTTGATGCCGGCTGGTGGGCGCTCGACGGGCGGATCAAGGTGGGGCCGAAGCGCTCCCCCGTGCACTCGGTCTCCGACGCCGTCGCCCTCGCCCGCGAGATAGCAGGGCGCCCACAGCTTCGGCTGGTCGCGCTGATGGCCTATGAGGGCCAGATCGCGGGTGTCGGCGACCGGCCGCCCGGGCGGCGGATGCGCGGCGCCGCGATCCGCTTCATGCAGCGGCGCTCGGCGAAGGAGCTGGGCAAGCGACGCGCGGAGATCGTCGCCGCGGTGCGCGAGATCGCCGAGATCGAGCTGGTCAACGGCGGCGGCACCGGAAGTCTCGAGCTGACCGCTGCCGACCCCTCGGTGACCGAGCTGGCGGCGGGCTCTGGCCTCTACGCTCCGGTCCTCTTCGACCACTACAGCCGCTTCACGCTGACCCCGGCGGCCGGCTTCGCGCTGCCGATCGTGCGACGGCCGGGGCCGGGCGTCGTGACCGCGCTCGGCGGCGGATACCTGGCCTCCGGCAGCGGCGACGCGATGCGCCTGCCCTCCCCCTGGCTGCCCGAGGGCTTGAGGCTCGACCCCGAGGAGGGCGCCGGCGAGGTGCAGACGCCGCTGCTCGGAGCGGCGGCGGATCAGCTGCGGATCGGCGACCGGGCCTACTTCCGCCACACCAAGGCAGGCGAGCTATGCGAGCGCTTCAACTCCCTCTATCTGGTTGAGGGCGGCATGCTCGTCGACGAAGTTCCGACCTACCGCGGCGAGGGCCGGGCCTTCCTCTAGAGGAACTCGGCCGGTTGTGGCGAGTTCCTTTGGCATAGCCATAGGAAGTCGCCACGCCCGGCGCCCAGGGGCCTCGCCAGGTCCGGCCCTCGGCGGCGTCGTCCGCCCGGCGCTCAGGGGCCGAGCACCCGCGCCGCGTACTCGTTGGTGAAGACCCGCCCCGGATCGAGCTCGTCCCGGGCCGCCTGGAACTCGGCCCAGCGCGGGTAGCGCGGCGCCAGCATCTCGGCGCTCTGGAAGTGGCGCTTTCCCCAGTGGGGGCGACCGCCGTAGGAGTTCATGATCTCCTCCACCGCCTCGAAGTAGGGCCGCCACGGCATCCCCGGGTACTGGTGGACCGCGACATAGGTGGTCGAGCGCTCGTGTGAGGGACTGAGCAGGGCGTCGTCGGGGGCGACCACCCGGCACTCGATCGGCATCGCCACCTCGATCCGGTTCTCGCGGATCAGGTCGAGGACGCGGCGAACGGCCTCGGGCCCATTCGAGCGTGGTATCGCGTACTCCATCTCGGTAAAGCGGATCTCGCGGCGGTTGGAGAAGACCCGGTGGCTTCGGTCGATGTGCTCGCCCTGGGAGAGGACGTTAGCGGCGAGGCGGGTGCTGCGGGGGATCAGCGCCGGCCAGCGCCTGGTCGCCCGCAGCATCATCTCCCCCAGACCCTCCTCGAGAACGACGTCGCTGAGGAAGCGGCGAAGCGGCCCTCGCGGGCGCGGATCCGAGTCGGTGCGGTTGCGGCTGATCGTCAGTGCCGAGTCCGTATAGGGGAAGACGAAGAACTCGAAATGGTCGTTGCTCGCCGCCAGCTCGAAGAACGAGCCGAGGACCTCCTCGATCGGGCGCGGCCGGTCGATCCGGTGAAGGGTGAAGGCGGGGACGCAGCGCAGGGTCACCGCCGAGATCGCCCCGAGCGCACCGACCCCGACCCGCGCCGCCGCCAGCAGCGGGTCACCCGGGCCGAGCTCCCTGACGCTGCCGTCACCGAGCACAAGCTCGATCGCCTCGACCTGGGCCGAGATGTTTCGCAGCCCGGCACCGGTCCCGTGGGTCGCGGTCGAGATCGCACCCCCGATCGTCTGGCGGTCGATGTCGCCGAGGTTCTCCATCGCCAGCCCGAGGCCGTCCAGCGCCGCGTTTAGGTCGGCGAGCACCGTTCCGGCGCCGACCCTGACCAGGCCGGAGGCAGGATCGGCGTCGATCACCCCGCAAAGGGACTCGATCCGGATCATCGCCCCGTCGGTCATCGCCGCCCCGGTGAACGAGTGCCCGGAGCCGGGGACGCTGACGGTGCGCCCGGCGGCCGCGGCGGAGGCGACCACCTCGGCAAGCTCGTCACGATTGCGAGGCTCGACGATCTCGGCCGGGACGCAGCGCTGATCGCCCGCCCAGTTGCTCCAGGTGGCGCCTGTGCGGGTCCCGCGCGGGATCGTGCCGGTCATCGGCGCAAGCCTAGGCCCCCGGCTCGGCAAGGGGCCGGTGCTCGCGGGCGAGGCGCCGCGACGCAACGCCGACGACGAGCATCGCCGCGGCGATCGCCAGGCACGGCGTCGCGTCCCCGAAGGCCTCGGCGCCGACGCCGGCGAGGAGGCCTCCGAGCACCTGGCCCCCGGCCCAGGCCATGCTGGAGAGGCCGGAGGCGATTCCCTGGTGCAGGCCGGTCTGATCAGCGGAATCGGAGAGCATCGCCATCGCGGGCGTGAAGCAGAAACCGGCGCCGACCGCGAGCACGGCAGGTCGCGGCGAACACGACTCCGAGCCTGGACCCGATCCCGATCGCCACCAGCGCTGCCGCGCAGATCGCCATTCCGATCGCGTAGGGGGCCAGCCTCCCGGCGCGATCGGAGTAGCGGCCGACGAGAGGGGCGAGGCCCGCCTCGAAGAAGGCGCCGGTGGCGAAGCTGGCGGCGATCACCGCGGCGCCTCCTCCGAGCGCATCGAGGCGCAGGGGCGCAAGCACACCGATCGCCCCGAACATCAGCGAGGGGGCCGCGACCAATCCGGCGCCGAGGAGAATCGGGCGCTCGGTGACCGACTCCCAGATCCGCGCCGCGGTGGAGGTCTCGCGATCGGCCGAGTCGGGCATCCGTGCCGCAACCAAGGCCAGCAGGAGGGCGACCCCGAGGACCGAGCCGAAAACGACCTCGGTCCCGACCACCTCGGCAAGCGCCCCAAGGGGCGGGCCGAAGAGCTCACCGGCAACGGCCACCCCGACGCCGGAGCCGATCGCGATCCCGCGCCTGCCCTCGGGGGCGGCCGTGATGATCCAGGTGAAGGCCCCCGCCCACGCGAACGCCCCGCCGACGCCCTGGCAGAAGCGTGCGAGATCGAGCAGGACGATCGAGTGGGCGAAGCCGAAGACGAGGCTCGAGGAGCCGAGCAGAAGCAGTCCGGCGATCACGGTCCGCCGCGGGCCGACCCGGGCGGCGACAACCCCCGCCGGCAGCGCCGCGACGAGGGTCCCGGCCGCGTAGGAGGCGAAGAGGACACCGGCCCCGGCCTTGCCGAGGTCGAGGTCGCGGACATAGCCGGGGAGCAGCGGCGCAATCGCCGCGTAGAAGGCGACGTCGAGGAAGACGACGGCCCAGATGAGGAGGAAGAGGCGACGCACCGAACCATCCTCCCAAGCCGCCGGGCCGAGGCTAGGCTAGAGCGCGCTCCGCGGAGCACCCGGAGGGGTGGCAGAGCGGTTGAATGCGGCGGCCTTGAAAGCCGTTGGGCGTCTTAGGGCGTCCCGTGGGTTCGAATCCCACCCCCTCCGCTGTTCAAGCCAGATCCAGCGTCCAAGGCGGGCCACCCCCTGAGCGGACCGGATGGGACCCGCGCAGACATAGATAGCTTCGATCGGCGCCCAGTTGCCGCAGGCTTCGCCCTTCCCTGAGCGACAGTTCCAAGCGGTTCGAAGCCTCGCAAGCCGTTGGGCGTCTTAGGGCGTCCCGTGGGTTCGAATCCCGCCCCCTCCGCTCCAGCTTTGGCGGTTCCGGCTCTCAGGCAACCCCGAAGCGGCCGGTGGAGTTGGCCCGGCGGCAGGAAACGCCTGCGCACGCCCGAACGACCGTCTGATGGAGCGGGCTAAGAACGGGCGCTGGAACGGCAAGCGTATCGAGGCGCTTGCCGAGCGCGTCAACGACTACTTCGGCGCGGTCCTGATGCTCGTCGTCGCGACTTACGTGATGGCTTCGTTGCTCCCAAACCGTGGTTGGACGGGGGTGCTGATCTCACTCACCGCGTCGACCACGGCTGTCTTTGCGCTGAGCGCGTCGAATGCGAAGCCGATCTGGATACGCCGGGCGATCGGCCTCGCGATCCTCGCCATCGCTCTGATGGTGATCGCTGCGATCACGGGCGCAAAGCCCCCGCGGTCCACCTCCTCCCTGATTACGGTCCTCCTCCTGACCGTCTCGATGGCGAGGGTGCTCGTCACCGTCGTCAGGGCACCGCGCATCAGCGTCCGCACGATCCTCGGAGCGATCAGCGTCTACACCGCCCTCGGCCTCCTCTTCGCCTTCCTCTACGGCGCGATCGCCGACATCCAGGGCGGGGACTTCTTCCAAGGCTTTCCCAACCCCATCGGTTCGGACTTCGTCTTCTTCAGCTATACGACCCTGACCACGGTCGGCTATGGCAACCTGGTGCCCAGCGGCCAGCCGGGTGAGATGACCGCGGGGCTCGAGATGCTGATCGGCCAGATCTTCCTCGTCACCCTGGTCGCCGGCCTGGTCAGCGGTTGGCGGCCCGGAGAAGGGGCGCGGGAGCGGGCCAGGAGACGCGGCGAGGCTCCGGGGCGAGACCCGGCCGAGCCCTGAGCGCTCCGGACTAGCCGCTGGTAGCGGTGCCCCAGAAGAGGCAGACGTTTCCGTCCGGATTGGCGGAGGGGATGTTGCTCGGAGAGCGCGCCGCCCACTGGACCGTGGTCACCCCGCCGCCGGGGGTCAGCGCCTCCGCGGTGCCGTTGAAGCTCGCGCCGCCCTCGGTGCCGTCGAGAACGGTGATGCCACCGCCCGGAATCGTCCCCTGCGCCGATGTCTTGACCGTGGCGTCGTTGAGGATGACCGAGGTCCTCACGGTCTGCGCCGGGGCTCCGGTCGCGGGGACGACGCTGAAAAGCGGGTGGCCGAGGCTCTGGCAGCCGACTCGCAGGTTCAGCGTCCCGACGGTGGCCACGGATTGAAGCGCCGTCCCCGGGACCGGCTTGGTGAAGAACTTCTGGATCCGAAGACCTCCCGCCGTTTCGGCATTGCTCGCCTTCGGAACCTTGCCCAGGCTCGACTCCTTCACCTTGGCGCCCGTCGCCGCGTCCGCCCCGAGCTTGCTCGTCACCACCGCCCCGTTGGCGAGCTTCTTCGTCGTCACCGCGCCGTTCTCGATGTCGGAGGTGGCGATCTTCGTGCCCGCGTAGGCGGCGCCGCCGACGGCGACGAAGAAGGCGATCGTGGCGATGACGATGGCCGGCGAGGGGCGGAGCCGTCTCATGTTCATGGCGTCAGGCTACCGCCGTCTGCGCGGTTGCGCCAGCGATCAGGTCGGCCGCCCTCTCGCCGATCATCACCGTCGGGGCGTGGGTGTTGCCGCCGGTGATCACCGGCATCACCGAGGCGTCGGCGACCCGCAGGCCCGCCACCCCGCGGACCCGCAGCTCGGGGTCGACCACGGCCGCCTCGTCGGACCCCATGCGGCAGGTTCCGACCGGGTGGTAGAGCAGCTCCGTCTCTCGGCGCAGGAAGGCCTCGATCTCCTCGTCGGTCTCCACGTCCTCGCCCGGGATCAGCTCGGCGCCGCGCACCGACGCGAGCGGCTCGGTCGCGGCGATCTCGCGCAGCCGGCGAAAGCCGGCGACCATCGAGGCGAGGTCCTCGGGCTCGGAGAGGTGGTTGCCGACGAGGAGCGGCTTTGCCAGCGGGTCGGAGGAGCGCAGCCGCAGGCGCCCGCGGGCTCGCGGCGAGACCAGCACCGCACCGAGGACGAAGGCATGGTCCTCGTAGGTGTCGAAGCCGTGGTCGTGGAAGTAGGCGGGGCCGAAGAGGAGCTGCACGTCGGCGGCCGGCAAACCCGGGCGCGTGCGGATGAAGGCCATCGCCTCGCCCACGTTCGAGGTCAGCGGCCCGCTGCGCCGCATCGCCCACTCGAGGAGCGCCTTCGGCTTCTCGGCGTCGGCCAGGCTCTCGGGCTCGGTCGCCTCGTAGTTGAGCAGGACGAAGGGATGGTCCTGGAGGTTCTCGCCGACGCCGGGGAGATCGACTCGCACCGATACCCCCGACTCCCCGAGGTGCCCGGCCGGACCGATCCCCGAGACCATCAGGATCTGGGGGCTGCCGATCGCGCCGGCGCTGAGGACGACCTCGCGGGCCGCACGGGCGATCGCCTCGCGGCCGCGCGAGTCCCGCCAGCGGATCCCCGCCGCCCGCTCGCCTTCGAAGACGATCCCGAGCACCTGGGCGCCGGTCCTCACGGTCAGGTTGGGCCGCTTCATAGCCGGGCGCAGGTAGGCGTCGGCGCAGCTCCAGCGGCGGCCGTTTCGCTGGGTCACCTGGGTCATGCTGACCCCGTCCTGCTCGGGTGAGTTGATGTCGGGGTTGGCGGGGATCCCGGCGGCCTGGGCCGCCTCGAGGAAGCGGCGGGTCAGCGGCCGCGGCGAGCGCTGGTCGGCGACGTTCAGCGGGCCGCCGGCTCCGTGGACCTCGGAGGGGCCGCGCTCGTTGTTCTCGGCTCGCTTGAAGTAGGGCAGGACGTCCTCGTAGCCCCAACCGGGACAGCCGGACTCGCGCCAGCCGTCGTAGTCGAGCGGGCGCCCGCGCACGTACATCATCGCGTTCATCGAGCTCGAGCCGCCGAGGCTCTTTCCCCTCGGAACGTAGAGCTCGCGGCCGTCGAGACCGGGCTCGGGGCCGGTCGAGTAGTCCCAGTCGAGCTTCGTCTTGAACTGCTTCGGGAACGCCGCCGGGATCTTGATGTTCGGCGAGCGGTCTCTGCCACCGGCCTCGAGCAGCAGAACGCGGACCGAGCGGTCTTCGCTCAACCTGGCGGCCACCGCGCAACCGGCGGATCCGGCGCCGACGACCACGTAGTCGAAGCTTCCCTCCATTCGCCGCGAGCCTATCCGAGTTCGCGCCCGGCGCTGCCGGGATCAAACAGCTCGGCGACCCCGCGCCCGGGACCCGATCTCAGCCCCGCGGCGCTGATCCGGCGACTCCGCCGAGGGAGGCGCCCCCGATCGCCGCGCCAATCTCCGCGAGCTGGGCCTCGATCCCCGCGCAGACCCGCTCGCAGAGATCGAGCACGCCGGGGTCCGAGATCCGGTACAGAGCGCTCGTCCCCTGCTTTCGGCGGGAGACGAAGCCCTCCGAATGCAGCGCCGCGAGGTGCTTCGAGACGTTCTGCTGGGACCCCGAGAGGGCCTCGGTCAGCTCGCCGACCGAGGCCTCCTCGCGCTCTCTCAGCAGGTCGAGGATCCGCAGCCGAGTCGGGTCGGAGAGGGCCCGGAAGCGGCGGGCGATGAGGTCGGCGGCGTCGGGAGAGAGGGGAGTTTGCATCTGCTATTATCCTATCTACAACTGTAAAGTTGTTCAACTGTAGGTAGCGCAAGAAGAAAGGATAGCGATGCATACGGCCACCGCTGCACCCTCAACCATCGGCAACCGGGAGGCCGCGACGCGCTGGCCATTGGAGCGCGTGCTCTTCCTGATGGCGGGAGCCATGACCGCCCTCAGCGTCGTCCTCGCCGTGATCTTCAGCCCCCTCTTTCTCCTGCTGACCCTCTTCGTGGCGATCAACCAGCTCGCCTTCGTCGCCTTCGGGAACTGCCCCAGCTCCTGGGTGCTGCGCCGCTACTTCGGCCTGCGCGGCGCGGGTGAGCAGTCCCGATGAGCCGCGGCGATCTCGGTCCGGTCGGCCGCCTCGGCCGCCTCGCGGCCACCAGGCGAAGGCGAGTCTTCATCGCCTGGGCGATCCTCGCGATCGGGCTCGGCATCCTCGCGCCCAGGGTCGAGACCGCGCTCTCCGGCGCCGGCTGGCAGTCGAACGGATCCGAGTCGGTGCTGGCGCGCCAGTCGATCGACCGCAACTTCGCCGGGTCGGGCTCCTACGCGCTTCAGGTCGCGGTCCACTCGGCCTCGCAGACCGCGACCGACCCCGGCTTCCGGCGCTCGATCCGGCGCGCCGCCGGCGTTCTCGGTGCCGAGCCGGCCGTCTCGGTCGTGATCCCGCCGCGCCCCGGCACCTCGATCTCTGCCGACGGGCACACGGCGGTGATCACCGCCGGAGCCGCCAGGGATCCGAACAAGATGGTCGCCGCTGCCGACCGCCTCAAGGGCGACCTCTCCGCCGTCGCGGCTCCGGGCGTGCAGGTGAACCTCACCGGCGCCTCCGGCATGTGGTCGGACTTCAACCAGGCCAACCGCGACGCGATGCTGCGCTCGGAGTTTCTCTCGTGGCCGGTGACGCTGGCGATCCTGGTCCTCGCCTTCGGGTCGCTGGTCGCAGCCGGCCTGCCGCTGATGCTGACGATCCTCGGCCTGATCGCGTCGGCCGGAGTCCTCTATCTCGGCACCCTGATCTCGCCGATCTCGATCTGGGCGATGAACTTCGCGCTGATGTTCGCGCTGGCCCTCGGGATCGACTACGCGCTGTTCATCGTCATGCGTTACCGAGCGGCGCACTTCGGGTCCGGCATGGACCCGGTCGACGCCGTTGCCTCGACCATGGACACCGCCGGCAAGGCGGTCCTGTTCTCAGGCGTGACCGTCCTCATCTCCCTCTCGGCGGTGATGCTGGTCCCGAGCCCGGCCTTCAGATCAATGGCGCTGGGAATCATGGTCGCGGTCCTCTTCGTCCTCGCCGCGACGCTGACGCTGCTGCCGGCGGTGCTGGCCAAGCTCGGCCCCAGGGTCGACAGGCTGAGCCTGCCCTGGGCCCACAGCGGCGAGCACCGCTCGCCGCGCTTCGAGCGCTGGGCGCTGCTGCTGTGGCGGCGGCCGCTGGTCTTCGGGGGAATCGCCCTGATCGTTCTCGCCGGGCTCGCCCTCCCGGTCCTCAACCTGCGCACCGGTATGCCCTCGATCAAGGTGGTGCCCCAGGGCGACAGCTCCCGGATCGGCTATCGCCAGATAACCGAGGCCTTCGGCCCCGGAGCGCCCGGGACCCTTCAGATCGTCGCCCCGGCAGCGGATTCGGCGAAGGTCGCTGCGGTCGCCCGCCGCGATCAGGGCATCGCGATGGTGATGACCGCCCAGCCGGGAAGGGCCGGCCTGGCGCTGACTCGGGTGGTCCCCGCCGCCGGGCCCTCGACCCCCCAGCTCGGAGCGACCGTCGACCGGCTTCGCGCCGAACTGCCGCCCCCGGCCCTCCTGGGGGGCGCGGCGGCGGAGAACCACGACCTCGAGACCTCGCTCTCGGCAAAGACCCCGCTGGTGATCGGGGTCGTCCTCGGCCTCGGCTTCCTGCTGCTGCTGTTCGCCTTCCAGGCCCCGCTGGTCGCCGTCATCGGCGTCGCCACCAACCTGCTCGCCACCGGCGCGGCCTTCGGCGTCGCCAAGCTGATCTTCCAGGACGGCAACCTCTCGGGGCTGCTCGGCTTCGAGTCCCAGGGCTTCCTCGACGCCTGGGGCCCGGTCTTCTTCTTCGCAATGATCTTCGCGATCGCGATGGACTACACCGTCTTCCTGCTCTCCTCTGCGCGCGAGCACTGGGAGCGCAGCGGCGATCCGAAGGAGGCGATGGTCGGCGGGGTTGCGCACTCCGGGCGGGTGATCCTCGCCGCCGGTGCGGTGATGGTCGCGGTCTTCTTCACCTTCGCCCTCTCCGGCCCGCTGCCGCCGAAGGAGATGGGGGTGATCCTCGGAATCGCCGTCCTCCTCGACACATTCCTGGTGCGATTGCTGCTGGTGCCGGTCTTCCTGCGCCTCGCCGGCTCAGCCGCCTGGTATCTGCCGAGCTGGCTCGACCGAATCCTCCCCGACGTCCACTTCGGGCACGGCGAGGGGGCCGCCCCTGCCGCGGGCCCGGCCCCCGAGCCGGCGGCGCCGGGAGCCGAGGCTCCCGCAGGAGCAGCGCGGTAGAAGCATCCGCCAGCCCTTAGCATCGGTGGGGTGAGCGAGATCGATCGCGAGAGGTTGCCGTCGCTGCTCGAGGCCGAGCTGGCCGAGTTCGTGCGGACGCGCCCGCGCTCGCGGGAGCTGTACGAGCGCTCCCTGCACTCGCTGGTCGGCGGCGTGCCGATGCCCTGGATGATGCGCTGGGCGGGCGGCTTCCCGGTCTTCGCCGCCGAGGCGAGCGGGGCGCGGATCACCGACGTCGACGGCCACACATACGTCGACCTCTGCCTCGGTGACACCGGGGCGATGCCGGGACACTCGCCCCCGGCGGTCGCCGACGCCGTCGCCCGTCAGGTCCGCAACGGGATCACGATGATGCTGCCGACCGAGGACTCGGCCTGGGTCGGAGAGGAGCTGACCCGCCGCTTCGGCGTCCACCACTGGATGTTCACGCTGACCGCGACCGACGCCAACCGCGCGGCGCTTCGGATCTGCCGGCAGATGACGGGCCGGCGCAAGGTCCTCGTCTACAGCTACTGCTACCACGGCACCGTCGACGAGTCGTTCGCCGTCGCGACGAGCGGCGGGACGCGCTCACGGGCTGGGAACGTCGGAGCACCGGTGGACCCCTCCGAGACCACGGTGGCGATCGAGTTCAACGACGTCGACGCGCTCGAGCGGGCGCTGGTGCAGGAGGAGATCGCCTGCGTCCTCGCCGAGCCGGCGATGACCAACATGGGGATCATCCTCCCCGACCCCGGCTACCACGAAGCCCTGCGGGAGCTGACGAGCCGGACCGGCACCCTGCTGATCATCGACGAGACCCACACCTTCTCGGCCGGGCCGGGGGGCTGCACCGGAGCCTGGGGATTGGACCCCGACATGGTCACCATCGGCAAGGCGATCGGCAGCGGTGTTCCGGCCGGGGCCCTGGGGCTGAAGGCCGACGCCGCCGAGCGAATGCTCTCCCACGAGGCCGCCGACTACGAGGACACCGGGGGGGTCGGCGGCACGCTCGCCGGCAACGCGCTCTCGCTGGCGGCGGTGCGTGCGACGCTCGAGCAGGTGCTCACCGAGGAGGCGTTCGAGCACACAGTCCCGCTCGCGACCCGCTTCAGCGAGGGAATCGAGCGGGTCGCCGCCGACCGTGGCGTCCCCTGGAACGTGACCCAGCTCGGCTGCCGGGCCGAGTACCGCTTCGAGCGCGAGCCCGCCCGCAACGGCACTCAGGCCGACGCGGCGGCCGACCCCGACCTCGAGCGCTACCTGCACCTGCACGCGCTCAACCGCGGCGTCCTGCTGACGCCGTTTCACAATATGGCGCTGATCTCGCCGCAGACGACCGAGGCAGACGTCGAAGCGCACACGAAGGTCTTCGACGAGGCCGTCGCCTCACTCGTCTAGAGGGCCCCTCGGAGCACCGGTGTGGTGCGGGCCTCTGAACGAGAGCCCGACCAGGATCACCCCCGCGGCCAGCTCGGCGATCGCCGCGTAGCGGGCGAAGTAGCGGACGATGTCCTCCGCCGTGGGCGAGGGGTCCCTGGGCACGTCGAGGCCGGAGAGCAGGCCGTGGTAGGCGAAGCGAAGCAGGGCCTCCGGGGCTCCGGCGGCGTCGAGGGCGAGGCTGACCAGACCGCCGGCGATGAGGACGAGGCCGGCGGTTCTGCGCACCGGATGCTGCGATTCTAGTCGGAGAGCTCCACGCGCTCGATGCCCTGGGGCTCGAGCGGGCGATCGGAGCCGTCTGTCTCGGTCGCCTCGATCGCGTCGACGGTGTCCATGCCGTCGGTGATGTGGCCGAAGACGGTGTGCTTGCCATCGAGCCAGGGCGCCGCCTCTGTGGTGACGATGAAGAACTGCGAGCCGTTGGTGTTGGGGCCCGCGTTCGCCATCGCCAGGGCGCCGCGCTCGACCTTGTTGGGGTTGAACTCATCATCGAACTGGTAGCCGGGGCCACCGGTGCCGGTGCCCTCGGGGCAGCCGCCCTGGATCATGAAGTCCTTGATCACGCGGTGAAAGACGAGACCGTCGTAGAAGCCGTCGGCGGAGAGCTTGCGGAAGTTCTCGACCGTCTTCGGGGCGTCATCGTCGAAGAACTCGACCGTGATCGGCCCGGCGCTGGTGTGGATGATCGCCTGCGACATCGGCGGAACCCTACAGCCCGAGCCCGCCGACGCCGCTCTCGTCCCAGCCGAGGTGGTGGGCGAGCTCGTGGCGCAGGGTTCGCTCGACCTGCGCCGCGAGCAGGCTCGGGTCGTGGCCGAAATCGCGCTCGAGGGTGTCTCGGTAGATCACAATCCGGTCCTCGTAGCGTTCGCGAGCGACTCCGTCCCCGAAGTAGTGCCCGTAGGCGTGGGCCTCGGTCCCGAGGTCGGAGACGACCACCGCTACCTTCGCGATCACCTCCTGAAACTGCTCCGGCAGGCGGTCAATCGCGTCGGCTACGAGCGACGCGAAGCGGTCAAAATCGGGGTCCTGCGGGGGAGCGGACCGGTCGTCCATGCCTCAGATGATGACGATCGCGAATCTTTACTCGCCTGGGAAGGAACTTGCGATACGGCCTCGGGCGATCCATAGTGTGGCCTATTCCGCAACGGCGCCGGCTCGGGCGTGTTGCGGCTGATTGTGGACCAACCCGGCGGGAGATACACACGTACCCGGCTCCGCTCGCGGAGAGGCTGCTCGCTGCGCAATCTGCGCGTCGTCTGCGTCGCCGCGGCCGTCGCGGTCGTGGCCCTGGGTCTGGTGGGGACCGCCTCCGCCTCCTGGCGCCCCTTCAAGCCCCCCGGGAACGAGGCCTTCTTCGGCGTCACAGACACCGGCGAAGCCTCGGGCTTCACCTCCTTCGCCGACTCGATCGGCAAGCACCCGGCGTTGATCGAGACCTATCACCCGTGGGGCAACAGCCTGCACCAGTCGATCCCGCGGTGGGAGTCGGTCAAGGCCCGGCCGATCCTCCACATCTCCACGGTCGAGGGGGACGGAAGCGAGGTCCTCACCCCGCGTGGGATCGCGCTCGGCAAGGGCGACGAGTACCTGCTGCGGCTGAACCGCAGCTTCGCCCGCCACGGCTTTCCCGCCTACATCAGGCCGCTGGGTGAGCCAAACCGCTGCCTCAACGCCTACGCGGGCGTCGATTGCGGGGGGTCCAAGCGCGCCTCCCGTTACTCGCCGAAGTGGTATCGCCAGGCCTTCCGGCGCATGTACATCCTCCTCCACGGCGGCGGCCCCCGCAGCGGGATCAACACCAAGCTCAAGCGCCTCGGACTGCCCGGCATGCGTCGCCCGGGCGGCCCCGAGCCGCGCCAATTGCCAGCGGCCCCGGTTGCATTGATCTGGAGCCCGCTGCCGGCCGGCTCACCGGCGGTCGCCGTCAACCGCCCCGCGCATTACTTCCCCGGTCGCCGCTACGTCGACTGGGTCGGCACCGACTTCTACTCGCGCTATCCCTACTGGAAGGACCTCAAGCACTTCTACGCGCGTTTCGCCAAGCGCTACCACAAACCCTTCGCCCTCACGGAGTGGGGCGTGTGGGGATCGGACTCGCCGACCTTCGTGCGGCGACTGTTCTCCTTCGCCCACCGCCACAGGCACACCCGCATGCTCGTCTACTACCAGGATTTCGGCTCCAGCAACTCGTTCCGCATCCAGAACTACCCCGGCAGCCTCTCCGTTCTCAGGCGCAGGCTCGCCTCGCGGCGCTTCCCCGGCGTCGCACCCCATCCGCCCGAGCAGGAGCCCTCGCGCGGCGGGGTCGGATAGGGCCGCCGAGCTACCAAGGAGCCCTCGCGCGGCGGCGTCGGATAGGGCGCAGAGCTACCAATTAGTGGGACTTGGGCCTCACCGATTCAAGTGAGAGCGCCGCCTGCCGATGCCGGAGAGGATGGAACGACCCGGCGCCGTCCTGCCCTCCCCCCTTCCGAGCTCCGGCCCACAGCCGCGCCGGCTGCTTGCCGTGGCGGCCACGGTGCTCGGCCTCGCCTGCCTGGCCGCACTCATCCTCGGCGGCTCGACCTCGCCGGCCGCGGCCTCGTCCAAGCACTCGCACAAGCACAAGAAAGAAGCACTCGACGGCGACGGCCAACCTGCCGCCGGCCCGAAAGGTCTTCTTCGGCGTCACCGACACCGGCGATGCGGCGGGATTCGACTCATTCGCCGCTGCGGTCCACGCCCACCCCTCCGTGGTCGAGACCTACCACCCCTACGGAAACTCGGTGCATATCTCCCTGCCGCGCTGGGAGGAGATCCACGCCCGGCCGCTGCTCCACATCTCGACCGCTGCCGGCGCCGACCGCCACGAGGTGATCACCCCGAAGGAGATCGCCCGCGCCCAGGGCGACGACTACCTGCTGCGCCTGAACCGCAGTTTCGCCGCCCACGCGATGCCGGCCTACATCCGTCCGATGGGCGAGCCCAACCGCTGCCTCAACCCCTACACGGCGATCCGCTGCGACGGCTCCAGCAACGGCGCCCGCCACACGACCTACTGGTACAAGCAGGCATTCCGCCGCATGTACCTGATCCTCCACGGCGGCGCCAAGCGCTCGCTGATCGACCGCCGGCTGCACAGGCTGCACCTGCCACCGGTGCGGCGGAAGCTCGGCAAGGAGCCGCGGACGCTGCCGCGCGCGCCCGTCTCCCTGATCTGGAGCCCGCTGCCGAACGGCTCGCCGGCGGTCAGGGGCAACTCAGCCGCCGCCTACTTCCCGGGAAACCGCTACGTCGACTGGGTCGCGACCGACATCTACTCCCGATACACCGACTTCGGCGCGATGACGCGCTTCTACCACCGCTACGCCAAGCGCAAGCCGTTCGCGATCACCGAGTTCGGCCTCTGGGGCTCCGATGACCCCGCCTTCCTCCGCCATCTGCTGCGCTGGGTGCGGGCCCACCGGATGACACGGATGCTCGTCTATTACCAGGACTTCGGCACCCGGAACCCCTTCCGGATCCAGAACTTCTCCCGCAGCCGGGCGGTGCTCAGGCGCGCGCTCAACTCACACCGCTTCCCGCCCCGCGCTCCCCGCTTCCCAAGGCCCTAGGTCCGCGCGCGGCTGGTCCGCCTACTCGGCCAGCGAGTCGTATGCGTCGGGGCGGCGCGTGGTCAGGAAGGGGAACAGGGTGAGCCAGTCATCACGCTGGGCGAGGTCGAGGTCGGCGAGCAGGACCGCGGGATGGTCGCGCGGCGCCTGCACCAGCATCCGGCCGTAGGGGTCGCGAGATGAAGGAGGAGCCGTAGAAGGTCAGCGGCCCCTCGGTGCCGATCCGGTTGACCGCGACCATGAAGGTTCCGTTGGCGATCCCGTTGCCGCGGATCACCTGCTCCCAGAGGGGCTGGGTGTCGAACTCGGGGTGGTCGGGCTCGCTTCCGATTGCGGTCGGGTAGACGAGGACCTGCGCCCCCTCGAGGCCGTAGGCGCGGGCGAGCTCGGGGAACCACTGGTCCCAGCAGGTGGGGAATCCGACCCGGGCCCCGGCGACCTCGGTCACGGGGTAGGCGTCGGGCCCCGCCGGGCCGGGCCTGAAGTAGCGGTCCTCGTAGTAGCCGGCGGTGACCGGGATGTGGAGCTTGCGGGTGCGGGCGAGGAGGCTGCCGTCGGGCGCGACCGCGATCGCGGTGTTGTACCCGAGCCCGTCGTCGGCGTCGGCGCGCTCGAAGAGCGAGGCGTGGACGGCGGCGCCGGTCTCCGCCGCCAGCCCGGCGGCGAAGCTGCGGGTGGGGCCGTCGTCGACACTCTCCGGCTCGACCCCGAGCGCGGCGGGGCCGTCGTCGGTGATCGCGAAGTAGGGGGAGAGCGTCAGCTCCTGCAGACAGATCAGCTGCGCGCCCTCCGCGGCCGCGGTGCGGACTCCCTCGGCCAGCGCCGCTCGGTGGGCCTCGGCGTCGGCGCGGTAGCGCTGCTGCACCGCGCCGACCCGCACGGGCGGGCCCGCGGGCTCCCCGACCCCTGCGAGGGATGGGGGTGGCTCGAAGTTGCGGATTACGTCGTATTCGCTCATATGCGGCGCGACATCGGGGTCGAGACTATCCCGCCAGCGGCACCTGTTGGGTGATGCAGTGGGGGCCGCCGCCGCCGTATGCGATCGTCATCGCCGGGACGCCGACGACCTCATGGTCGGGGTAGGCATCGGCGAGCACCGCGAGCGCGACCTCGTCGGAGGCCACCCCCGCCTGGCCGGCGACGATGCCGCCGTTGGCGATGTAGAAGTTCATGTAGCTCATCGCGGTCTCCTCGCCCTCGACCTCGCCGTAGGCGAGATGGGGCATTGCCCGCACGCTGAACCCGGCCGCCTCGACCCGGCGGCGGTTCTCCTCACAGTTCTCGCGGTTCGGGTTGCCCTCGGGCACCTCCTGCAGGAGGACCTCGCCGGAGGGGGTGAAGGCGGCGATCAGGTCGATGTGGCCGTCGGTGTCGCGATCCTCGACCAGGCCCTGGCCGAGCCAGATCACCTGATGCAGGCCGAGCTCGCGCAGCAGAACCGCCTCGATCTCCCCACGGCTCATCGCAGGGTTGCGCGAGGGGTGCAGCAGGCACTGCTCGGTCGTCAGCAGGCGCCCATCGCCATCGACGGCGATGGCCCCGCCCTCGAGGACCATCTCGACCCGGCGAGCCGGGATCCCGAGGTGCCGGGCGAGGAGCCCGGAGATCTCGGCGTCCCTGTCGTAGGGAACGAACTTCTCCCCCCAGGAGTTGAAGCGGAAGCAGACGGCGGTGCGCTCGCCGCCGTCGTCGCGAACGACGATCGGGCCCGAGTCGCGAAGCCAGGAATCGTCAATCGGCATCTCGACCACCTCGACGCCAGCCGAGCACATCGAGCGCGCCTGCTCAACCCGACCGGGGGCGGCGACCATCAGCACCGGCTCGAACTCGGCGATCGCGTTGGCGACCCCGGCGTACTCGCGCCGGCCGGCGTCGAGTGCGGCGCCCCACAGCTCCTCGCGCTCGGGCCATGCCATCAGGGTGCGCTCGTGCAGAGCCCACTCGGGCGGCATCACACCGGCGCCGCGGTCCGGGTCGCTCATCGGGTTGGTTTGGTCCGGGTCGCTCATCGGGTGGCTCGGGACGTGTTGCCCATCGGTGGGATTATCCCAGCCCGGGTGAGCCCGGCGCCCGTTTTCGACCCCGGGACGGGGTCAACCCCGCACCGTGACCCCCACCGCCGCCGAGGCGCCGCCCGCGTACGGCCAGGCCTGTTCGGGCGGCGTCACCGCTCGCAGGCGGATCCTTGCGGTGCCGGTGATGTAGCGGAACCGGTAGCGGGCAAGGAAGCGGCCGTCGCGCCGTGTCCGCGTCACCATCACCGGCCGCCAGTGGCGGCTCTCGCGCTCGAAGTACTGGATCGCGACCAGCTTGCCGCGCGGCGGCAGCACCGTCCCGCGGGCCCGCACCGCACCCCGCAGGAGAACCGCCTCGCCGGTGTGAAGCGCCCGCGGCGAGGCCGTGAACACGATCCCACCCCGGACCCGCAGCCGCATCGGCTCGCTGCGGGCGGCCGAGAGGGTCTCGGTTCCGGGGTAGCTGACCCGGACCCTGCGCGAGGGCCCGGCAGCGAGCCGCAGCCGGAAGCCGCCGTGGGGGCCGGTGCGGGTGCTGCGCACGCTCGGATCAGCCAGCGCTCCCCGGGCCGGTCGCTCCGCGACGCGCACCTCTCGTCCGGCGAGACCGGCGCCGTCGCCGCGCCTCAGCCGGCCGCTGAGCAGCGGCCGCGATCCGAACGGAACCGCCAGCTCCCCACCGGCCCGGTGACCGAGGCGGATCCGCGCCACCAGAGCGGTCCGGGCCTTCAGCGGGGCGTGGACGATCATCGTGCTGCCGTCGCCTCTCCTCGTCGTCGTCGCCTCATTTCCGGCCGCGTCGGTGGCATCCGCGCGGAGCTCGTAGGAACCGGGGGTGACGCGGTCCGACGGGAATCGGGCCAGCAGCTCCGAGCCGCTGCCCTCGGCGGCCCGCAGCGAGGTCGGCAGCTCGACCCAGCGCCCGCCGGCACGGTGGTAGGAGATGGCGCCGAGCGCCGGACCGGAGAGATCGTCGACCACGGCTGCCGAGATCAGCTCCGGGTGCGCCGGGTCGCGGTGCAGGCGAAAGGCGACCGAGGGCGAGACGTCGTCGAAGAGCAGCCGCACCTGGGCCGCGTTCGCCGGCGCCTCGTTGCCGGCGGCGTCGCGGAGCCAGACCGAGACCCCATATGCGCCGGGCCCCGGCACGACCAGCCTGCCGAGGGCGGCGACTCCCTCGCCGCCGACACCGAGGACCCCGGAGTCGTAGCCACCGGGGCCGACGATCCGGTAGCGGGCGGCGGCGATCGGTGAAGCGGCGCCCTGGTCGGGGTTGACCCAGGTGAGGTCGAAGCCGTTGGTGCGACGCCAGCCCGCCGGGCCGGAGACGGCGAGCGCCCTCGGCGCGGCCGGCGGCGTGTTGTCGGTGAGCAGCGGCCGCGTCGATGTGCAGGTGCGATTGCCGGCGAAGTCCTCGGCGCAGCCGCTGATCGTGTGGGGGCCGTCGGCGAGGGCACCGGTGGCGACCTGCTCCGTCGCGCCGGCACTGAGCGCGCAGGGGAGCATCCTCGTCGCCCGCCACTCGCCGCCGATCCTCTCCTTCGAGCATGGGTGCTCGGTCAGGGTCGCACGTCCGCCGTCGATCACGGTCTCGGCAAAGCGAACGCCGGAGCCGGCATCGGCCGCTCCGATCGAGACGTCCCCGACACCGCTCCGCCACCCGGGCGCGAGCAGGCCGCCGCCGATCTGAGGTCGCGGTGCCGAGTCGTCTGAGAGGGTGAGAGTCACTGCGCGGACGGCGGCGAAGGATCCCGGGTCGAGATCGCAATGGCGATCCTCGGGCTTCGCGCACAGCAGCCGGCTCTCGAAGGTGCGCTGGGGATCGCCGAAGCCAGCCGCGAAGGCGCTGGGGGTGTCGGTCTCGCCCGCAGAGGCAAAGACCGAGAAGTCGCCCCCGCCGCCACCGCTACCGAGCCTGTGCTCGAAGCCGTCGTGGAGCGCCTCCCACCAGGTGCCGCGGACATTGACGATCCCGGTGCCGGCCGGGGCGACCCAGCGCCAGCGGGCGAGGCGGGTTCCGGAAACGGCGGCTCCGTCCTCGCGGGTGAAGCTCTTCAGATGGGCGCCCTCGAACGGGTCTCCGCCATCGGGGGTGACGCAGTAGCCATCGGGGCGAAACTTGCCGGTGCCGGCGGTGTCGGACCAGTCGGCGTCATTGCCGAGGTGCCACCCGCACTGGGCGACCGAGTACTTCGCCGCACGCGCCTCTGCCGCGCCGAGGAGAAGCGCCACCAGCGCCAGCGCCGCCGCCGCCACCGCCCAACGCCCCGTCCGCCTCGTTCCCGTCATCTCTCCTCCTTCGATCGCCGGCATACGAGGCGCCAAGGGGCGACGGCGGCCGATTCTCCCCCTCTGAGACAATGTGGCCATGCCATTGCCTACGAACGACGAGATCACCGAGAAGCTGCGAGCAGTCATAGACCCCGAGCTGAGGCGTTCGATCGTCGAGCTCGGAATGGTCCGCTCGATCGAGGTCCGCGACGACGGCAGGGTCAACGTCGTCGTCTCCCTGACGACCCCCGGCTGCCCGATCCGCTCCCACTTCCAGCAGGCGGTCGCCCAGCAGGTCTCCTCGCTAGACGGGGTGACCGGGGTCGAGGTCGGCTTCGACGTCCTCAGCGACGATGAGAAGGGAAACCTGCAGCAGGTGCTGGGGCGGGGCAAGTTGCCCGAGGGCGCCCTCGCCCAGGTCAAGAACGTGATCTGCGTCGCCTCCGGCAAGGGCGGCGTCGGCAAGTCGACGATGACCGCCAACCTCGCCGCCGCGCTCCAAGCCGACGGCCACTCGGCCGGGGCGCTCGACTGCGACGTCTACGGCTACTCGATCCCGCGCATGCTCGGGGTCAACGACAAGCCCGAGGTCAACGCCGAGCGCAAGATCCTCCCCCTGGAGACGCCGTCGGGCGTCAAGGTGATGTCGATCGGCTTCTTCGTCGAGGAGAACGCCGCCGTCGTCTGGCGTGGCCCGATGCTGCACAAGGCGATCCAGCAGTTCCTCGAGGACGTCGCCTGGGGTGAGCTCGAGTACCTGCTGCTCGACCTCCCGCCCGGCACCGGCGACGTCTCGATGACCCTCGCACAGCTGCTCCCGCAGGCGAAGATCATCGTCGTCACCACCCCGCAACCTGCGGCCCAGTCGGTCGCGCGACGCGCCGCCGAGATGGCCGAGAAGGTCGACCTCGAGATGCTCGGAGTGATCGAGAATATGTCCGGCTTCACCACCCCCGACGGCCAGCGCTTCACGATCTTCGGCGAGGGCGGCGGTGAGCTGCTCGCCGACGAGCTCGACATCCCGCTGCTCGGAAAGGTCCCGCTCTCAGAGGACCTGCGCGAGCACGCCGACTCGGGCGAGCCGCTGGTGACCGCCAATCCCGATGCCCCCGCTTCGCAGGCGATCCGCCAGGCGGCCCGCGGGATCATCGCCTCGACCCCGCAGGAGCTACCGGTGCTTCAGGCCGTTCCGGCTGCAGCGGAGCCGCCGCCGCTGAGCGGCACCGAGCTGCCCGTCATCCAGTAGCACGAGAAAGGGCGGCCGGGGCCGCCCCTCTCAAAGCCTTCGGAACTGGCGGAGCGCCGCAGCTACGCCTTGCTCTTGTAGTACTCGACGTTGATTTCCGCGTACTTCGCCCACTCGGCGGGGAGCTGGTCCTCGGCAAAGCAGGCGTCAACCGGGCACGCCTCGACGCAGGCGTCGCAGTCGATGCACTCATCGGGGTCGATGTAGAGCTGGGGCGCCGCGTCGTAGTCGGGCTCGTCCGGGGTCGGGTGGATGCAGTCCACCGGGCAGACCTCGACGCACGAGTTGTCCTTCTCTCCGATACAGGGTTCCGCGATGACATAGGTCATTCGAGGCCGTCTCCTAAGTCGTCTTTCTCGGGTGCCCGCCGGGCTGTCCGGTCAAGCGGAGCGGCCATTTTACGGAGATGGATGCCGGATGTCCCCCGACCCCGCGTGAGCGGCCCCGAGGATCGCAGCGACTAGGGTTTCGTCGACCAGCATGACCTTCCCCGGCAAGACCCCCAGAGCCCGATGCTGCTGCTGACCGGCGCCACCGGAAGCGTCGGCTCGCGTCTGTTGCCGCAGCTTCTCGAGCGCGGCGATCCGGTTCGCTGCCTCGTCCGTGAGCCCCGGGGCCTGGGTCCGCACCGGGTCGATGTCCAGATCACCCTCGGTGATCTGGGCGAGCTCTCGGATCCCTACCGCCTGCGCCAGGCGCTGCGCGGGGTCGACACCGTAATCCACCTGGCAGCGGCGATCCGCGACCAGCCACCGCGGCGGATCGAGGAGTTGAACGGCCTCGCCACGGTTCGCCTTCTGCGCGCCGCCGAGAGGGCCGGTGTGGGGAGGTTCGTCTTCTTCTCCGCGCTCGGCGCCACCAGCTTCCAGCGGACCCGCTTCTTCCGCGCAAAGGCGCTTGCGGAGGAGGCGGTGCGAACCTCGCCGCTGGAGACGCTGGTCTTCGCCCCCTCGATCGTCTACGACCAATCCGACCCCTGGATCACGCTGCTGCGCCGCTTCTCCTTTCTGCCGGTGATGCCGGTCTCGGGCGAGGGGACGGCCCGCTTCGAGCCGATCTGGGCCAAGGACGCAGCCGCCGCCGTGATCGGCGCCCTCGATGGCGCCGGCCGCGAGCGCTACGAACTCGCCGGCCCCGAGATCCTCGACTACAACCAGATGTCGGACCTCGTCAGCCGCATCGCCGGCCGACCGCGCCCCCTCGTGCACGTGCCGCTGCCGGTCGTTCGCTGGAGTCTTCTCGCCCTGCGCCGCGCCTTCGGTGAGTCCGTCTTCGCAACATGGGAGGAGGCGGAGCTGATGGAGGTGCCGATGCTCAGCAAGCGCGGCAGCGCCGACGCCCGCGAGCTCGGTGTCGAGCCGCAGCGGATGGCCGACGTCCTCGCCGAGGGCTGAGCCACGGGGCGGGGCGCCCGGGGCGGAGTGCCCGGGGGCGGGGCGGGGCGCCCCGCGGGCGTCGAGTGGACGATTCCCCGCGCCATACGAGGGTTTTCGTCCACTCGACGCCGTCAACCGCCGATTTGGCTTCGCTGCGCCAGCAGTCTGCCGAGCATGTCGACCAGCGCGAACGGTTCGCGACGGACCTGGCTCCAGGTCACCCGCACGGTCGTCCATCCCGCGAGAAGCAGGCGCTGGTCGCGGCGTTTGTCTCGCTCGACACCCGAGGGCGTGCTGTGGAAGCGGTGGCCGTCCAGCTCGACTATCAGGCGCTGGGCCCGCCAGAGGCAGTCGGCGCGGATCTCGAGCCCGTCAACGACGAGAGGAACGTTGACTTCCGGCTTCGGCAGGCCAGCCGTCCGGCACAGGTCCAGGAAGCTCTCCTCCAGACCGCTCTCAGCGTAGAGCAGGTCGGTGTCGAATTCGGCGATCACGCGGCGAAGGGTGACGACGCCCCGTGGCCGCTTGACGCGGCGCGCGGCGGCCTCGACCTCGCCCACGTCGAGGATACGAAGGACCTCGGCCCGGCGAAGCGCCGCTCGCAGCCGCCTTTCGCCCACCACCCCTGCCAGATCGAGAAGGGTGCGTGGCAGTGAGGTGCAGCGGAACCGCGTCGACCTGCGTCAGATCATCCGGGGTCAGGACAGAGGCGTGCGCCGCTATTCCGTCGATCGACCGCCCGCGTCTGTTCGGGGCGGCGACGTCTATGACCGCCCTGGAGTCCTCGAGCAACCCGAGCAGGCAGGCTGCGGAGCGATAGGCGATCGCAGCACCGGGTCCGCAGGCGAGGACCGCGCCCAACAGGCGACCCTCTCTGCTCAGCCTCGGGCTTCCGACGGCGTAGACGCCCCGGTAGACGAGGTGGAGCCGTCCCGCGGCGGCACGGTGCCAGACGGCGCCCTCGGAGAGCCCCAACTCGAGCAGCTGTGAGAGGGCGACGACATTGTGCTGGGCCTCCGCGAGGCCCGCGATGCCGCGATCCACCAGGCGCCCCCCCTGTCGAGTGGACGATCGACCTCGATATTCAGAGGGTTTCGTCCACTCGACCGGCATGTGGCGATTTTGCCGGCGGCGGGCAGGCGCGGGGTGCGCTGAATGTGGCGATCGACGCGCCGGTCTCATGCAATTTGCACGCCCCGGATCGCCCAGGGGTCCGAGATTCCCGATTCGCCGCCCTCGGGACGATTCGCCGGCCTCCGGGACGAGTCGCCGCCCCGGGACGTGTCGCCGGCCTCCGGGACGAGTCGCCGCCTCCGGGACGAGTCCGCTGCCGCCCTCAACGCGAGAGGCCCGGGGGGATGCCCGGGCCTCTCGCCAAACACTCGCCTGTTAGGGCGAAGGTACCGCCTGGCTACATCATCCCGCCCATGTCGGGCATGCCGCCGCCGGGCATGCCGCCGGCGCCTTCCTTCTCGGGCGGCTCGGCGACGATGCACTCCGTCGTCAGGATGTTCTTCGCGATCGAGGCCGCATTCTGCAGCGCCGAGCGCGTCACCATGGTCGGGTCGATGACGCCGGCCTTGATCAGGTCGCCGTACTCGCCGGTCGCGGCGTTGAGGCCCTCGCCGGGCTTCAGGTCGCGGACCTTGTTGACGACGACCGAGCCCTCGAGACCACCGTTCTCGGCGATCTGCCGGACCGGCTCCTCGAGCGAGCGGGCGATGATCCTGGCGCCGGTCTGCTCATCGGGATCGCCGAAGGAGTCGATGTCGAGCGCGGCCTGGGCGTTCAGCAGAGCAACGCCGCCTCCGGGCACGACACCCTCTTCGAGCGCCGCCCGGGTCGCCTGGAGGGCGTCCTCGACACGGTGCTTCTTCTCCTTCATCTCGGTCTCGGTCGCAGCGCCGACCTTGACGACGGCAACGCCGCCGGCCAGCTTGGCGAGACGCTCCTGGAGCTTCTCGCGATCGAAGTCGGAGTCGGTGTTCTCGATCTCCTGCTTGATCTGCTTGATGCGACCCTTGATGTCATCGCCCTCGCCACCGCCGTCGATGATCGTGGTCGTGTCCTTGGAGACGACGACGCGACGGGCCTGTCCGAGCTGGGAGAGCTGGGTGTTCTCCAGCTTCAGGCCCATCTCCTCGGTGATGACCTCGCCACCGGTGAGAATCCCGATGTCCTCGAGCATCCGCTTGCGGCGATCGCCGAACCCGGGTGCCTTGACCGCGACGCCCGTGAAGGTGCCGCGGAGCTTGTTGACGACCAGAGTCGCGAGGCACTCGCCCTCGACGTCCTCGGCGACGATCAGCAGCGGCTTGCCGCCCTGCATGACCTGCTCGAGGACCGGCAGCACGTCGCGCACCGAGCCGATCTTCTGGTTGGCGATGAGGACGTAAGGCTCCTCCAGCACCGCCTCCATGCGGTCCTGGTCGGTGACCATGTAGGGCGAGATGTAGCCCTTG
The DNA here is from genome assembly GCA_963781345.1 of uncultured Actinomycetes bacterium. GTDB lineage: Bacteria > Actinomycetota > Thermoleophilia > Solirubrobacterales > 70-9 > JBBRHQ01. Next base: position 56,402 of record CAWAFQ010000009.1, on the reverse strand, counting down.
TCGAACTGCATGCCCTCGGTGAACTCGAGCTCCATCCCGAAGGTCTGGCCCTCCTCGACGTTGACGACCCCGTCCTTGCCGACCTTCTCGATCGCGTCGGCGATGACGTCGCCGATCTCCTCGTCGGCCGCGGAAATTGCGGCGACTCGTGAGATCTGGTCCTTGCCGGAGACCTCCTTCGACTGCTTCTCGCGAAGGTTCTCGACCACCTGGTCGACGGCCTTCTCGATCCCGCGGCGAAGGGCGAGCGGGTTGGCGCCGGCGGCCACGTTCTTCAGCCCCTGGCGGACGATGATCTGCGCCAGCAGGGTCGCGGTGGTGGTGCCGTCACCGGCGACGTCGTTGGTCGCCGTGGCGACCTCGCGTACCAGCTGGGCGCCCTGGTTCTCGAAGACGTCCTCGACCTCGATCTCGCGAGCGATGGTGACGCCGTCGTTGGTGATCGTCGGGGCGCCGAACTTCTTGTCGAGGACGACGTAGCGTCCCTTCGGGCCAAGGGTGACCTTGACCGCGTTGGCGACGGCATCGACGCCGTCCTGTAGCGCCTTTCGCGCATCCTCACTGAACTTCAGCTCTTTGTGAGCCATCTATTCGTTCCTTCCTGTTTAAGAGCGCGCCGCGTGCCTGTCTTGCGAACTCGCGCGCGGCGCGGTTTCAGTCTGTTGTTCAGGTGACCTTGGCGAGGACGTCCGACTCGCGAAGCACGAGCAGTTCGTCGTCCTCGACGGTGATCTCGGTGCCGCCGTACTTGGAGTAGAGGACCTCATCGCCCTCACTCACGTCGAGCGGGCGGCGGCTGCCGTCCTCGTTGATCGCACCGTCTCCGACGGCGACGACCTTGCCCTTCTGTGGCTTCTCCTTGGCCGTGTCGGGAAGGACGATGCCACTGGCAGTCGTCGCTTCCTCGTCAAGCGGCTTGACGATCAGCCGGTCCCCGAGGGGCTTCAGCTTCATTCGTTGTACCTCCGTGTGGTCAGAAGTTCTACGGACTCTGCGCCTGGCGGCCACTGTGGACCCCGAGGCAGATTGGCACTCTACATAGGAGAGTGCCAAGCTGCTTTGCAGGATAGCCGGTCGCCGCCCGATTCAGGTGAAACCTGAGTGAGAGAGGCTCAGGGCGCGGGCGCGCCGCCCTCCGAGAGCTCGAGCGCGCGGTCGAAGCCCCCCTCTGGGAACAGCACCACGAGGCACCGGTATCGCCCGGTAGGAGGAGGTTGGCAGGCGCAGCCTGAAGCCGATCCGCCCGCCGGCCTCGAAGCCGGTGAGCACAGGGTTGTCCCCCCAGTCGACGAGCCAACCGCCGCCCATCTGCCTGGCCGACCCGCAGCAGTGGCTGGCGGTGATCTCGGGGTCGGTGAACTGGTCGAGGAAGGTCGCGGTCCGCTTCTTCAGATCGAGGCGGTAGCGCACAAGCCGCGGCGGCCGAGGTCGATGGGTGGCGTCGTCGTAGACGCTGAGCACGCCGGCGGCGTCGACGCGGACGTCGTGGGGTCCGCCGAAGAGCTGTCCCGCCGGGTAGGGATCGGCAAGGATCCTCAGCGACTCCGGGGTTCGCGTGCCGCCCAACTTCCAGAGGATGCGGCCGGTTGAGCGCTCGATGCAGTAGATCGCGTCGGTGTGGCGGGTCGAGATGATCAGCCGGTCGGGCCCGAAGGGCTCGATCGCGTTGATGTGGACCGCGTCGTAGGTAGGGGTGCCGCCGGGACCGGGATGAGGGTTGGATGAGAACGTTGCGCCACCAGCGGCCGGTCTCGTCGAGCGAGATGTGGCGCAGCGAGTTCCAGCGCCAGACGACCTCGCCGGCGGAGTCGACCTCCTGGATCTCGGCCGTGACCACCGAGGCGTCGGCGAGACCCCGCTGTCCGCCGCGGGGCGCGGCGTAGCGGGCCAGGTCGAGGCCGGTCTGCGGACGGAAGCTGTCGAGCAGCAGGTTGCCGTCGGGCAGCTGCTGGAACTCGTGGCCGTCGGTGATCGTCCCCTCGGTCCGCACCAGCCGGGCCGGGCCGCCCGAGAGCGAGTGCACCTCATGGGCCATCCTCGGGTCGAGGCCGTAGCCATCGCCGAATGCGCGGGCCCAGGCGACCGTCCCGTCGCCGAGGATCTGCGACCAGAGCGTCCGGGTCGCCGGCCTGGTCCACCATCGCGGAGTCCCGGCCTGGTCGAAGACGATCACCCAGGGGTCTCCGCGCTTGCCCTTGACGCTGACCGTGAACAGCCCGGGAGGTGGGTCGCCGAGACGCTGGTACGCCCAGCCGGGGAAGCCGGCGGGCAGGCATCGGACCTCGTAGGACTCGCGCCGTGGGCCCCTGCTCGCGACCATCTCGAAGTCCTGGCCCGCCCTCACCGGCGCATCGGCGACAAACCTCCCCGACCTGGGGGCGCCTGCGCCGCCCACCTCGACCCGCGTCCCCCGCCCGGCGACCACCGAGACCGGCAGGAGACCGCTTCCACACCTGGCGACGTAGTGGTGGCGCGAGGGGCTGAACACCGGATACAGCGACGGTGCCGTGAACTGGGCCCGGGGCGCCGCGGCCTGCGGGGGCCTCGTCGCGGGGCCGGGTAGGTCGCCGGCCGGACCCCCATCGGAGAGGAGGATCGCGGCGAATCCGGCCGCGCAGGCGAGGAGGAGAAGGGCTGCCGTTGTTCGCTTTCGGGGCATCGGGTCAGGCCTTGATGCGGTGGGCGCGGAAGCGCTCGCCTCTGCAGGGCGTGGCGCGGTGTTGCGATCTGGGCGCGGCCTCAAGCCGATGCCCCCGCACCCTCACCCAGATTAGCCGCGAACCGAGGCCGGCAGCCAACGCCGGCCGCAGCGAATCAGGCGGAGCGGTTCAGTTCCGCGAGGGCGTCTCGCCGTTGCCGAAATGGGTGGCCGCCGGCTCGACGATCTGAGAAAAGCGGATCACGGTGACGATGTCCTCGACGCCGATCGTGCGGCCGTAGATCTGCTCGAGGAAGTGGACGGTCTCCTCGATGCGGCGGAACTCGGGGTTGTCGTGCTCGATGTCGCGGGGGGAGAGGTCTGCGATCTTCTTCACCTCGACGTCATCCACCACAGCGGCGAAGATCTTCTCGCGGGGGCTGTGGCGAAAGCCGACAGTGACCCAGACGACCTGGCCGCGCTCGTACTTGCCGCTCTTGTCGCCCATGCGGATGGTCGCGGTCTTGCGGCCGCGCTTGAGCTGGTCGACGAAGACCGCGGAGTAGAAGTTGAGAACGTAGATGCCGCTCCTCATCTAGCAGCGAGCGTATCCGACCCGGCTCGAGCGTGACCCTGGACGTACGTTCGAGTTCTTGCAGTGAACTCAGACCTGCGGCCGATAGGTACAGGGACGATGGCCCACAGGTACGCACTTCGATCTCAGATCGCGGCGATCGCTGCCGCTGTCGGCCTCTGCGCGCTGGCGCCCACTGCCCCAGCGGCGCCCAGCTGCGCCGGCAAGCGGGTGACGATCGCCGGGACCCCCGGCAACGACGTCATCGTCGGGCGCAAGGCGAGCGACGTCATATACGGCGGTGGCGGGAACGACCGGATCAGTGGCGGGCCGAACGGCAACGACACGATCTGCGGCGGGCCCGGCAACGACCGGATCAAGGGCGGCCGCGGTTACGACTCGCTCTACGGCCAGGGCGGCCACGACTCGCTGCTGGGCCAGACCGGAAGCGACCGCCTCGACGGTGGCGGCGGAGACGACGTCCTGCTCGCCGACAAGGGCGGCGACGGCCTCTACGGCGGCGCCGGTAATGACCGTCTCGACGGCGCCAAGGGCCCCGACCACCTCTACGGGGGAGCCGACGCCGACAATCTCTCCGGTGGCAAGGGCCCCGACTGGCTCGACGGCGGTTCCGGAAACGACGGCCTCTTCGGAGGCCGCGCCTCGGAGCGGGCGCTCGACGGCGGCGGTGGTGACGACCGCATCTTCGGCGACCAGGGCAACGACCCGGCCTCCGGCGGTTCCGGCACCGACTACATCGACGGCGGCCTCGGCGACGACAGCCTCGACGGAGGCGGAGGCGGAGGCGATGTCGTCATCGGCAACCTCGGCACCGACTCGGTCGACGGCGGCGGCGGCGATCGCGACATCGTCCGCGGCGACCTCGGCTTCGACAGGATGAGCGGCGGTCCCGGCATCCAGGACATCGCCTCCTTCACCAGCGCCAGCGAGTCGGTCAGCGCCGACCTCGCAGGCGGCACCGCAAAGGGGGATGGGCGCGATCGCCTCAACGGCTTCGAGGACCTGATCGGCTCCTCCTACCCGGACGAGTTGATGGGCGATGGCGGCCCCAACCGCCTCGACGGCGGCGCCGGCTATGACACCCTGAACGGGCGCGGGGGTGGCGACGAGCTCTTCGGCGGACCCGACGGGGCCATCTGCAGCGGCGCCAGCCTCCTCGACTCCTGCGGGTACGAGCAGGCCAGCGGTGGCGGCCCGGCCGCGGTCCGAAACCGCAGCATCGACGGAACCGCGACCCTGAGCGTCCGCGGCGCCGCCGGCGCCGACCAGATCACCGTCTCCTACGACGGCGCGGACATCCTCGTGCAGGACTCGAGCCAGCCGATCAACAACTCGAGCGTGATCGGCTGCAGGCCCCTGACCCAGGGGGGCGCCCGCTGTCCCGGCGACGTCCGGTTCCTGCTGGTCGACGCGGGCGGCGGCGACGACACGGTCCGGGTCGATCCCAGCGTGCCCAGATCCGTCCAGGTGCGGATCGACGGTGGCCGCGGCGCCGACGATCTCACCGGGGGCTCGGGTGCCGACATCATCGAGGCCGGCGACGACAGCGACCCTGACCGCCTCGTCGGCGGCGGGGGCAACGACGGCCTCGTCGGCGCCCGCACCGACACCCACACCTCTGCAAACAGCGGGCGCAGCACCCTGATCGGGGGCGAGGGCTCCGACCTGCTGGTCGGCGGCGACCCGTGCGACGGCGATCTCTTCGACGGTGGACCCGGTCACGACAACGCCTCCTTCGAGCGCTACAACATCGGCGTCACCGCGCGCATCGGCGGAGCGGCGACCCGCGCCGGCGGCTCCTGCAGCGCCGGGCACGTCAAGGGCTCTGTGGAGGCGCTCGAGGGCTCGCCGGGGCCCGACACACTGATCGGGGATGGCAGCGCCAACTCGCTGATCGGCAGGGCCTCGAACGACGTCCTGCGCGGGATGGGCGGCAACGACCGCCTCGTCGGCGGATCCGGTCGCGACCGCCTCGTTGGCGGACCGGGCACGGACTCCGAGCACCAGTAGCTGCGGCCGGCGGCTCACGGCCGATCACCCGACCGCGGCCGGCGGCTCACGGATGCCCAACCGACCGCGGCCGGCGGCTCACGGATGCCCGATACCGGGTTGGCGGGCCCCGTCGACGCGGCCCCGGTCAGCTGCTGACCGAATCCCCCGCGCCGAGCGCGGGTTGCCTCTAACGTGAAGCGGGTGGAGAGATCGAGGCGCCGGACATCCTGGCTGCGGCTGGCTGCACTCAGCGGCCTCGTCGCGACCTGCGCGGCGCTCGGCGGCCTCGTCACAACCTCCGCTGCGCTCACGCCCGGCGCCGAGCCGGTGCCCTGCTTCGGCCTCGCCCCCACCATCATCGGGGGGCCCGGGAACAACCTGATCCGCGGCACCGTGGGCCGTGATGTGATCGCCGCTGGCGCCGGCGACGACCGCATCGGCGGCCTCGAATCCGGCGACCGAGTCTGCGCCGGCTTCGGCAACGACCGTATCCGAGCGGGCGGCGGCTTCGACCGCGTTGACGGCGGGACCGGCGACGACAAGATCGTCGGCGGCGACGGCGGCGACCGCCTCTTCGGCGGAAAGGGCGGCGACCGGGTCTTCGGCCAGAAGGGCACCGACCGGATCAGTGGCGGCGCCGGAGAGGACCACCTGATCGGCGACCGAGGCAACGACCTCGTCCGCGGCGGGCCCGGCACCGACTTGCTCACCGGCGGATTGGGCGACGACACGCTGCGGGGCGAGGCGGGCGACGGCGACCGCGCCGCGGGTGGCCTCGGCAACGACCGCCTCTTCGGCGGGGCGGGCGCCGGAGACGTCCTCCGGGGGGACTTCGGCAGTGACCTTGCCGACGGAGGCGCCGGCGCCGAGGACCTCGCCTCCTTCTCCAGCGCTCCGAACGGGGTCACCGTCGATCTTGGCAGCGGCCGAGTGAACGGCGACGGCCGCCGCGACCGCGTTCGCCGCAGCGAGGATGCTGCCGGCTCAGCCTTCGGCGACACGATCAGCGGCGACGCCGGGGCCAACACGATCGACGGCGGCGGAGGTGACGATCACCTCTTTGCCGGGCCGCCGTCGGCTGGCGCGGCCGATGTCGCCTTCGGAGGATCGGGCACCGATGCCTGCTCGGGCTTTGCCACAACCGACTCCTGCGAGCCCGGTGGGGGACCGGGCCGACCGCTAGGCACCTCAGTCGAGCTCTCGCGGGGCCTCGACGGCGCCAGCCTCGTGCTCCTCGGGTCCTCCGGGCCCGACTCGATCCGCCTGATGCGCTCAGGCGCCGACCTCGTGCTCTCCGACAGCAGCGGCTTCACCGCTTCGGATGTCTCGGGTTGCACCCTGGCGCCGTCCGGGGCGGCCGTCTGCGCGGATCTGCGCTCGCTCGGATTCGTCCTCATCGACGCCGGCGGCGGCGGCGACACCGTCCATGTCGGCGCCACCGTGCCCCTCTTCGTGCCGCTGCGGATCAACGGCGGCAACGGACGCGACCACATCTACGGCGGTACCGGTGACGACGTCATCGACGGTGGAGCGGGCGCCGACCGCCTCCTCGGGCGCGGCGGCTCCGACGCGCTCATCTCCTCCCTCGGCCCCGACCTGCTCTCAGGCGGCGGCGGGTCGGACCTGCTGGTCGCGGCCGGTGCGTGCGGCGGCGACAGGCTGCGCGGAGGCGACGGGACCGACAGCGCCTCCTTTGCACGTGTCGTCGCGGGGGCCGTGCGCGCGAGGATCGGCGGGCGTGCCGTCAACCTGCATCGCACCCACTGCCCGGCGGTGAGGATCCAGGGCTCGATCGAGAACATCGAGGGCTCGCCGGTCCGGGACCTGCTGATCGGCGACCCTCGTGCCAACAACCTTCTCGGCCGCGGTGGCAACGACACCATCTGGGGCCGCGGCGGCAGCGACCGGATTGACGGCGGGGATGGCGCCGACGCGCTCTTCGGCGGGGATGGCGCCGACGCGCTCTTCGCCCGTGACGGCGGCGCCGACCAGCGAATCGACTGCGGCACCGGGGACGGCGGACTCCAGAGGGCGACGGGTGACGCCGTTGACCCCCTCGCCCGCCACTGCTGACCCCCCCAACCCGCCGAGCTTCACTTCCGACTTTCATTGCATGTCTGAGGTCACGTTCGGCGGGGTCAGTAGCGCCCTTCGGCGAACTGCACCTTTTCCGTGCATTGCATGTCTGAGGTTGCGTTCGGCGGGGTCAGTAGCCCTCCTCGCCAATCAGGGGGACGAAGCGGCAGGGGCCGATGACGTCGGTCAAGAAGTCATCACCCGCGCGCGTGAGCAGGGTCAGCAGGTCGACGCCATCGGTGGCAACGGGGACGACGAGGCGGCCACCGGGCCCAAGCTGTGAGAGCAGCGCCGGGGGCGGCGCGGGCGCCGTGGCGTGGACAGCGATCGCGTCGAAGGGCGCACGGTCGGCGAGGCCGAGGCTGCCGTCTCCGACAAGGACCTCGACGTTGCCGGCGCCGTTTCGGCCCAGGGCGCGCTCGGCCTCGCTGGCGAGACTGGAGAAGCGCTCGATCGTGATCACCTCGGCCGCGAGACGGGAGAGGACGCCGGCCGAATATCCGGATCCGGTCCCGACCTCGAGCACCCGCTCGTGGCCCTTCAGCGCCAGCGCCTGGCAGATTGCGGCGACGATCCAGGGCTGCGAGATCGTCTGCCCCTCGGCGATCGAGAGGGCCGAGTCGTCATAGGCGTGGCGGCGCTGCTCCTCGGGAACGAAGTCCTCGCGGGGGACCTCGCCCATCGCCGCCAGCACGCGCTCGTCGCCGATTCCCCGGCGCCGCAGCTGCCGCTCGACCATCCTCGCCCGGCGCGCCTCGAATCCGGAGGGGTCATCGGGAGCGCTCACGCCGGCGCGCTGCTCCCGCCCAGTTCCCCGAGGTCTTCCTGTATCACCGCCAATCAGTATCGCCCACTCTGGCCTGCATCCCATGGGGTGGGCCCACTCCTTGACCTGCATCCCATGGGGGCCCAATCCTTGACCTGCATCCCATGGGGACGTGGCCTACCAGGCGCACGCCTGCCGTGCCTGAGGTCGGCCACGTCCTCCCGCCCTCCGCTCGGCACCGGACGTGGCCGACCAGGCGCACGCCTGGCATGCCTGACGTCGGCCACGTCCCTCCGTCGGGGTGGCTGCGCGGTGCGGGGCGCCTTCGCTGCGGGGCGCCTTCGCTGCGGGGCGCCTCGTCAGAGGCGGCTCAGAAGATGTAGTTGCGCAGTTTCTGTGGCTCGAGCACCGTCACCCGGCCGCGGCCTATGCGGACGACCCCCGCCCGCTCGAGGTCGGCGAGGAAACGGCTGACGCTCTCGCGCGAGGTTCCGGCGAGCTGAGCGAGGTCGGCCTGATTCATGCGCACGGTGACCTCGCCAGGCTCGCCCGGGCGGGCCTCCTCGGTGACCAGTTGGGAGAGGACTCCGGCGACGCGGCTCGGCACGGTTTGAAACGACTGCCGGGCGATCCGCTCGTTGGCGGCACGCAGCCGCCTCACCAGCGCCGCTACCAGCTTCACCGTGATCGCAGGGTTGCGCGCGAGCAGGGCGCGCACGTCGGCGGCCGGGAGGGCGAGCAGCTCGCCGTCGCTGAGCGCCTCGACGCTGGCCGAGCGGACCTCGCCGTCGAGCATCGCCAGCTCGCCGAAGATGTCACCCCTGGAGAGGTTGGCGAGCGTGATCGCGCGGCCGTCGGAGTGCTCGCGGGTGACCCGGAAGCCGCCGCTTCGGACGATGTAGCAGGCGTCGGAGCGATCGCCCTCGTGGAAGACCCTCGTCCCAGCCGGAAACGAGCGCGGCACCGCCACCCGCGAAAAACGCACGAGTTCGTCCTCCTCGAGCTCCGAGAACAGCGGAACGTGCCTCAGAAGCTCGACGGCGCTCTCCTCGACTGCCGCCACGCCGTGATTATCGCCGACGCGGGCGGTCGGCCGAACTTCCCTGGCACACGGGGCACCAGTAGGTGGTGCGGTTGCCGTCCCCCTGGCCCCCGCTGAGGAGCCTCGACCCGCAGGCCCGGCAGGGCTCCCCGGCCCGCCGGTAGACCTCCGCCGGCGCCCTCCCGCTGAGCACCGAGCGCTCCATCAGCGCCCGGGTCGCGGCGATCGCATCACCGAGCTCGGCGTCGGTGAGCTCAGCCAGCGGCGTCCAGGGATCAACCCCGGCAGCGAAGCAGCCCTCACTCTTGAAGATGTTGCCGACGCCGGCGAGCAGGCCCTGGTCAAGGACGGCGTCTCCGAGGCCGCGCCGCTGGTCGGCGCCGCGCATCCGTGCTACGGCCGCCGCCGCTGAGAACCCCGGCGCGAGGATGTCGGGGCCGAGCCCGCGGAGCCTGGGATCGCGGCGAAGCTGCTCGGAGCGAAGCACGCGCAGTGTCGGCCCGCCCCACTGCACCGCCTCGTGGCTCTCACCCAGGAGCACCGCCCAGGCGAGTCGGGATGGCTTGCGCCAGCGCTCGCCCCGGCGGTAGACGTGCCAGGAGCCGCTCATCCCGAGGTGGCTGTGGAGGGTCAGACCGTCGAAATCGAGCAGCAGGTTCTTCCCCCTCGCCCCGGCGCCTAGCAGGGTCCGCCCGTCGAGGCGGCCAACCCCGGCGGCGCGGCCCCTCGGGTCGGGCGTGCGGGTGCCGACGACCTCGCCGGCGAGCGCCTCCGAGATCCGCTTCGCGGTTCGCAGGATCGTGTCGCCCTCGGCCACGCCTCAGCACCGCGTCGAGTGGACGATCGCCCTCGGTATGCAGGGTTTTTCGTCCACTCGATGGGTTGTGGGACTCGAGCGCCGGGTGCGCGGGGAGCTGGAGTCAACCATCCAGGCGCTCGCGGTCATCTAGGCGCTCGCGGTCAGCTTGCGGGGGCCGCGGCTGAAGCCGGCGGCGATCAGGGTCTCCTCGTGGCCGGAGCCGATCACCGGCTCTCCGTCGAGCTTCTCGATTCCCAGCTTCGGAAGGCTGCCGTCGGTGACCGCTTCGGCCAGAGCCTCCATCGCCGCCGAGAGCTCGGCACCGTCGAGCGCCACCAGCCGCAGGATCCCGCGGCCGCCCCTCTCGACGTAGACGATCGGCTCGCCGTCGCGCATCAGCACGTGGGCGCCGGGCGCCCGCGCCGGGCGCCGCCCGCCCTCGAGCTTGGGCCAGGGCAGAGAGGCGCCGTAGGGGTTGGCCGGATCGGTGGCCGCGATCATCAGGTGGGAGCCGTCGGGGGCCGGCAGCGAGCGCAGCCGCTCGACCGCGCCCGGGAGCGCGAACTGGGCCCCGCCGAGGCCCTCGACGAAGTAGCCGCGGCGAGCCGTCCCCAGCAGCTCGAGGTTGCCGAGCTCGGCGTAGAGCGTCGAGAAGCCGCCCGGCACCCCCTCGGCGAGCACCGTCTCGCGGGTGACGATGCCGTAGCGCTCGAGCATCAGCTCGGCCTGGGCGCGCAGCCGCGGCCCGATCGCCGGGGCGTCGGCGAAGAGGGCCGCGGTCAGCGACCAGCGTCCCTGCACGGCCGCTCCGGCCCCGGCGCGGCGGCTGGAGAAGCGGCGGCCGCGGCGATCGGAGGAACGCACCGCGCGCAGCCTCGGGGCCCGCAGCGGAGCGAACGCGTCGTTGGTGACCTCACCGGCCCAGGCGAGGTCCCAGAGCGCCGTGTTCAGCTCCTCCGGCGCCGCCTCGATGTCGGCGACGAGGTCGAGCCAGAAGCTCGGCCCGGACTCCAGCCGGGCACGGATCAGGTCGTGGATCTCGCCCTCGGGGGAGTCGAGCTTGGCGTTCGACGGCGGTGGCCCGGCGAGCCGCACGTCCTCGCGGTAATACAGCGCGATGCGACCGTCGCTTCGGCCCAACGCCCCGGCGCCGAGCCAGACAACCTCGCCACTGGTGCAGAGCTCGTCGAGCCAGGAGGGGCTGTAGGCGCCGAGGCGCCGAGGCAGGACGTCCTCTTCCCAGACCCTGGGCGTCAGCGTGACGCCCTGAAGCGGCACCAGCGCCTCGCGCAGCCGGTCGACTCCGGCGCCGGCGCGACGGTAGGCGTCGACGTTCTGCCAGCTCGGAAGGAAGCGGGCGAGCGCGCTGCGGTCGGCGGGTTCTACCTCGCGGCGCAGGTGGGCGAGGCTGGCACGGCGGACCCGCCGCAAGACGTCGGCGTCGCACCACTCACGCTCGGTGCCCCCGGGCAGCAGCTCTCCGCGGATCAGCGCCCCCGAGCGCTCGAGCTCGCGCAGGGCGGGAGCCGGGTCGACCCCGTAGCGGCCGGCGGGCTGGGCGGTCGGGAAGGGGCCGTGGGTGCGCGCGTAGCGGCCGAGGAGCGCGGCCATCGGGTCGGGGTGCTCGTCTAAGAAGGACTCCGGCAGCCCGGCCGGCGGCGGCACGCCGAGCGCATCCCGGTATAGCCCGGCGTCCTCGCCGGCGATGTAGCGCTCCTCGCCGGAGATCCGGACCCTCGCCGCCCGGCGCTCGGCCACCAGCTTCTCCAGCATCGAGGTCGCCGAGTAGCCCTCACTCACCCTCTCTGCGCACTCCGCCTCGGTCAGGTCCCCAAGGTTTCGCAGGACCTGCTGGAGGGCGTCGCGGTCCTTCGCCCGCCCGGCCTCGGTGCGGTGCTGCAGCTGCGCCTCGACCTCCTCCAGCGCCTCGGGCTCGATCAGCTCCCGCAGCTCGTCCTGGCCGAGCAGCTCGCGCAGCAGCTCGCGGTCGAGCGAGAGCGCCGCCGCGCGCCGCTCCGCGTTCGGCGTGTCGCCCTCGTACATGTAGGTGGCGACGTAGTCGAAGAGCAGCGAGGAGGCGAACGGCGAGGCCGTCTGGGTCTCGACCTCGACCAGGGTCAGCTGGCGCGAGCTCAGCCGCCGCAGGATGTCATCGAGGGCGGGCAGGTCGAGGACGTCTCGCAGGCACTCGCGGTAGGTCTCGAGAATGACCGGAAAGCGGGGGAAGTCGCGGGCGACCTCGAGCAGGCTCTGCGACTTCAGCCGCTGCTGCCACAGAGGAGTCCGCTTGCCCGGATAGGCGCGGGGGATCAGCAGCGAGCGGGCCGCGTTCTCGCGGAAGCGCGCGCCGAACAGCGCCGAGCCGGCGAGCTCGGCGACGATCAGGTCCTCGAGCTCGTCGGGCTCGACCAGGACGAGGTCGGCGGGCGGCGCCTCGTCGGCGTCGGGGAGGTGAACGACGATGCCGTCGTCGGACCAGATCGCGTCCGCCTCGAGGTCGCTCTCGTTGCGGATCTTCTGCGAAAGGGCCAGGCCCCAGGCCGCGTGGACGCGGCCGCCGAAGGGTGAGAGCACGCAGACGCGCCAGTCGCCGATCTCGTCGCGGAAGCGCTCGACCACGATTGATTCGTCCGAGGGGACCACCCGGGTCGCGGCCTGCTGCTCACGCAGGTAGGTGACGAGGTTGCGCGCGGCGCGTGGGTCGAGGTCGTACTCCTGCGCCAGCTCGGACGGCTTGCGTGAGACCGACTCGCGGGCGAAGGCGCCGATCGCGCGGCCGAGGTCGGCCGGGCGCCCGATTCCGTCGCCGCGCCAGAACGGAACCGCCCCGGGCGCGCCCGGCGCCGGGGTGACGATGACCCGGTCCCGGGTGATCTCCTCGATCCGCCAGGTCGAGGCGCCGAGCAGAAAGGTCTGCCCCGGGCGCGCCTCGTAGACCATCTCCTCGTCGAGCTCGCCGACGCGGCGCCCGTCGGGCAGGTGGACGCCGAAGAGCCCGCGGTCGGGGATCGTCCCGGCGTTGGTGACGACCAGCTGCCGCGCCCCCTTGCGACCGTGGATGGTCCCCGCGGTTCGGTCCCAGACGATCCGCGGGCGCAGCTCGGCAAAGCGATCGGAGGGATAGCGGCCGTCGAGCATGTCGAGGACGTTCTCGAGCTGCTCGCGCGAGAGCTCGCGGAAGGACTCGGTGCCGGTGACGAGCTCCTCGACCTCGTCCACGTCCCACTCGTCGAGCGCCGCCATCGAGACCAGGTGCTGGGCGAGCACGTCGAGCGGGTTGGCGGGGATCACGGTCTCCTCGATCTTCCCCTCGCGCATCCGCTGCGCGACCACGGCGCACTCGAGCAGGTCGCCGCGGAACTTGGGGAAGATCCGCCCCTTCGAGACCTCACCGAGGCCGTGGCCGGCGCGCCCTATCCGCTGCAGCCCGCGGGTCACCGATTTCGGCGACTCGACCTGGATCACCAGGTCCAGAGCCCCCATGTCGATCCCCAGCTCGAGCGACGATGTGGCGACGAGACAGGGGAGCTTGCCGGACTTCAGCAGCTCCTCGACGTTGATCCGCTCCTCATGCGAGAGCGAGCCGTGGTGGGCGCGGGCGATGTCGTAGAGCTCGGCCTCTGGCTCGGGAGCGTCGGGCTCCTTTCCCTCCATCAGCTGGTCGTAGGCGAGCTCATTGAGGCGCTTGGCGAGGCGCTCCGCCCCGCGCCGGTTGTTGACGAAGATGATCGTCGAGGTGTGCTCGCGGACGAGCCGCAGGAGCTCGGGGTAGATCGCGGGCCAGATGCTGCGCGGGTTGCTGGCTCCATCGAAGTTCGGGTCGACCCTGTCGGGAGAGGTGTGGCGGCTGGGCGAGTCCGCGGGGCGTCCGGGGGCGTCCGGGGTCCCGCTGCTGCCCGGATCCGCCATGTCCTCGACCGGGACGACGATCTCGAGGTCGAGCCTCTTGGTTTGGCCGGCGTCGACGATCTCGCAGTGCCGCTTCGGGCCGACGAGGAAGCGGGCGATCCGGTCCAGGGGCCGCTGCGTGGCCGAGAGACCGATGCGCTGCAGCGCTGACTCTCCCTGCGGCTTCTCGCTCCTGACCTCTCCCTCTGAGCCCTTCCCCAGCCACTCCAGCCTCTCCAGCGTCAGGGCAAGGTGGCTTCCGCGCTTCGACTGCGCCACGGCGTGGATCTCGTCGACGATCACGGCCTCGACCCCGGTGAGGATCTCCCTCGCTCCCGAGGAGAGCATCAGGTAGAGCGACTCGGGGGTCGTGATCAGGATGTCGGGGGGGTTGCGGCGCATCGAGCGGCGGTCCGACTGGCTGGTGTCGCCGGTGCGCAGGCCGACCGAGATCTCCGCGGCGGAGGCCCCGATGCCCCGCAGCGGCGCCCGCAGGTTGCGCTCGATGTCGTAGGAGAGCGCCTTCAGCGGCGAGACGTAGACGAGGCGGACCCCGTCGCCGCGCTCGGGCTCACGCGTCAGCCGGTCGATGCCCCAGAGGAAGCTGGCGAGGGTCTTGCCGGAGCCGGTGGGGGCGCAGATCAGCGTGCTGGCCCCGCTCGAGATCGCCCTCCAGCCCCCTTCCTGGGCGGGTGTGGGGCCCTCGAAGGAGGCCTCGAACCAGCGCCGCACGGGCGCGCTGAAGGGGTCCAGCGAGGTCGGTTTCGGTCTATCGCTCAACCAAACGATGTTAGGGATCGGGCCCGGCGGCCGTTACCGTTCGGGCGATGCAGGCATGGCGGGCAATGACGGATCTGATCTCCGGGTCGCGGCGGCTGACCGTCTTCAGTCTCGGGCTCTCGCTGGCGCAGTCGCTGGCGCTGATCCCGATCGCGCTGCTGGTCCGGAGCGCCTTCGACACCGCGATCCCCGACGAGGACACGGACAAGCTGGTCCTGATCGGCGCCGCGATCCTGGCCCTCTACCTCCTCAGCCTCGGCCTCGGCCTGATCGGGCGCCATGCGGTCTTCCGCGTGACCAAGCCCGCGGTGACCAGGGTCCGCGAGAAGCTGATCGAGAAGGTGATGTGGATGCCCGCGGCCTTCTTCGACGCTGCCGACCGCGGCAGGCTTCACTCCCTCATAGTCCAGGACACCGAGCGCCTCGACGTGATGGCCAAGGCGATGCTGGCGATCGTCATTCCCTCGCTCGGCGTCGCCTTCGTCCTGCTCGCCTCGCTGGTGGTGATCCAGCCGCTGCTGCTGGCGGTCCTGCTGATCGCCGGTCCGATCCTGATCGGCGCCAACGTGCTCATGCGCAGGGTCGTGCGCCCGCGGATCCGCACCTGGCAGGAGCAATCCGACTCGTTCAGCTCCGGCGTCCTGTCCTCGCTTGAGGCGACGACGCTGATCAAGACCCAGACCGCCGAGGAGGCCGAGATCGCCCGCAACTCCGAGCGCGCCGCTGTGCTCGGCGCCGCCGGCCAGCGGATGGGCTGGGCCCAGCACGCCCAGGGATTGGTCCAGGTGGCCGTCGGCGGAGTCGCGGGTGTGATCGTGCTGATCGGAGGGGGAATAGCGGTCGCGCAGGGATCGATGTCGCTTGGGGATCTGGTCGCCTTCATGGCCGTCCTCGCCCTCGCCAGGGGACAGCTCAACTGGGCGGTCGCGGCGCTGCCCGACGTCCTCACCGGGATGGCGGCGATCGAGCGCATCGAGGAGGTGCTCGACCGAACCGACGCCGAGCCCTACACCGGCAGTCGCCGGATCGAGCTGAGCGGCGCGCTCGCCTGGCGCGACATCACCTTCGGCTACTCGCGCTCCGAGCCGCCGATTCTCGAGCGGGTCACCCTCGAGGTCGCGCCCTCCGAGCGCCTCGCGATCCTCGGCCCGACCGGGGCCGGAAAGACGACGCTGGCCGCCCTCCTGCTCGGGCTCTACCGCCCGTGGGAGGGTGAGGTCGAGCTCGACGGCACCCCCCTCTCGGAGCTCGACGTCCGCGGGGCCAGGCGGCAGATGGGGGTCCTGCTCTCCGACGGGGCGACGATGAGGGGCACGATCGCCGAGAACATCGCGTTCGGCCGCGAGGCCGGCACAGTCGAGATCGAGCAGGCTGCGGCGCTGGCAGCGGCCGGCGACTTCATCGACGATCTCCCGCACGGCTTCGAGACCGACGTCGGCGACGACGGCGTCCGCCTCTCGGCCGGACAGCGCCAGCGGATCGCGCTGGCGCGGGCGCTGCTGGGAGGACCGCCCGTGCTGATCCTCGACGAGCCGACCAGCCACCTAGACCCCGAGACTGCGGAGACCCTGCTCGACAACCTCGAGGCGATCCCGACGCGGCCGACCCTGCTGCTGATCACCCATGACCCGCTGGTCGCCGAACGCGCCGACCGCATAGTCGAGGTTCGCGGCGGCCGCATCGGCACCGGCCCCGCGCTCACCCGGCAGCAGCGGTGACGGCGGGATGACGGCAGCCCGTCCCGCGATCTGGCCCCCCTCGCCGCAGGAGACGCTTCTCCTGCGGGCGGGACTGCTGCCACCCGACGCCGCTCGGGAGGCGTGGGCGCTTTGGCGCAGCGGAGGGGGCGACCTCGACGGGATCGAGGCGGGTTCCTTCCGGCTCCTGCCGCTCATCTACCGCAACCTCGAGGGCCGCCTCGACGACCGCGACGAAGGGTTGCTGAAGGGGATCTACCGGCGCAGCTGGGCGACCAACCAGGTCGGCCTTCGGATCGGCGCCGGGGCGCTGCGCGGCCTCGAGTCCGCCGGGATCGAGACCCTGGTCCTGAAGGGCGCGGCACTTGGGGAGCTGGCCTATCTCGACGGCGGGGCGAGGCCGATGGGCGACCTCGACATCGCCGTGCCCGCCGCCCGCGTCGGCGACGCTATCGAGGCGCTTACGGGCGCGGGCTTCGAACCGGCCTGCCCGACGAAACTGCTCGAGGTCCGGCACTCGCTCGGATTTTCCGACTCGAGCGGGTACGAAGTCGACCTCCACCGGCGGATGCTCTGGCGTCCGGGTCTCGATGAGGAGTTCTGGGGCTCATCGGTGCCGCTGACGCTAGCGGGGATCCAGACGAGGGCGCTTTGCCCGACCGACCAGCTCCTCCACGTATGCGTCCACGGCGCCGCCTGGAACTCGATGGCCCCGGTGCGCTGGGCGGCCGACGGCTTCAAGGTGATCGAGGCTGCGGAGGGTGCGCTTGAATGGGACCGGCTCTGCCGGCTTGCGCGGCGAGCGCGACTGACTCCTCCGCTGGCGGATGCGCTGGGCTTCCTGCGCGACGAGCTCGGCGCCCCGATACCCGCCGACGCCGTGCGCGCGCTCGCGGCCACCGAGGTGACGCGGACCGAGCGTCGCGCCCACGAGGCGCTCGCGCAACCCCCGTCGGCCCGGCGCTCGGCGGCGATGCTGTGGTGGTTCTGGGAGCGCTACGGCGCCGAGCAGGAGCTTGCCTCGAAGCGGCGCGATCCGATCGGGTTCATGCGCTACCTGCAGGGCTTCTGGGGACTGGAGCGAGTCGCCGGGGTCCCGGGCCACGCCTGGCGCAGGTTGCTGAGCAGGGAGGGGCGGGCTACGGCTTCGCCGGAGGCGGGCTGACGCCGGGCTTGGCGGCGGGTCTGGGCTTGCCCTTGGCCGTGGCCGCCTTCTGGCGGCGGGCGCGGATCATGACGAAGGCGATCGATGCCACCGCGAGGATCGCGATCACGATCAGGATCGGCACCAGCGGCGAGCTGCCGCCATCGCTGCTTTCGGCGGTCGTGGCACCGCCGCCGGCCTGCGACGAAGAGGACGGAGCGGTCGCGCCACCGGCGTCTCCCGAGCCCGCGCCCGAGCCGGAGCCCGATCCGGAGCCGGTGCCGGAGCCAGAGCCGGTGGGGGCGTTGGCCCCGCCTGAGCCCCCGCTGGCGCCCGAGGAGCCGCCGGGCGCGACTCCGCCCGAGCTCTGATCCGAGCCCCCCTGCGAACTCGAGTTCGAGCCGCCGCTCTTGTTGTTGTTCGTCGTGTTCTTGGGCGTGTTGTCGCCGGTGGCCGTGGGCGGAGCCTCGGTGTACTGATCGGTGGCCGAGTCGGCCAATGCGGAGGCGGGAATGGCCAGGATCAGCGCCACGACCAGCGCCAGCGCATAGGGCGCACGAACCGAGATCCGGCCCCGCTCTTCCCTGCCGCCCTGTACCTCAGAATTGAACACTGGACAAAATGTTAGCCGAGGCCGTCGGCCTCGTGCCCAGTCTCCCCAGCGGGGGGAAGCCGGAACCGCCTTCGCCTGTCGAGTGCGGCGGCGGCGATCGGTGCTCCGAGAATCGCCACGCCAAGGATCCGAGCGCTGAGTTGGCCGATCGCGGGTGCCAGCGCTCCGTGTTCACGCAGGGCGACGGTGACCCCCAGCATCGTCAAGAGCTGCAGCGAGTTGCAGACGATCAGCAGGCGGAACCTGCGGATCCTCAGGTAGACCTGGTAGGTGGCGAAGGCGAAAGCGTCGATCGAGAACGCCACCAGCAACAGCACCAGCGGCCACTGGGCGCCATCGCCGGCGTTGCCCAACAGGAACAGTCCGGCAACCGTCATCGCCGGAACGAGGACCAGGAGCCCAGCTGCCAGGGAGAGGCCGAGGCGGGTCAGCCGCAGCGTCTCCTGCCAGATGTCGCGGGCAACGAAGATGTACGGGAGCAGTGATTGGGCGACGGCGGTGTCGAGCAGCAGCACACCCGAGGCGATCCTCCAAGCCGCGACGTAGATCGCAACCTCGCCCTGGCCGGCGATCAAGGCGAGGAGGAGGACGTCGAGGTTGAGGAGGCCCGCGGCGGTCGTCGCCGTGATCGCCGTCGTCCTCTGCATCCCCTGGTCGAGAATCGCGCCGGCGCCCTCGTCGCCCGGCTCCGCCCGCCGCCCGATCCCGTGACCCCGAAGGAACCAGAGTCCGAGGCCACCGGCCAGGAACGGGGCCAGAACCGCGTAAGCGACGAGCATCGGCACTGCGCCGGCGCCAAACAGTGCGGCAGCCCCCACCCCGACCAGCCGCAGCCCCCCCACGGCCAGCAGGACGGCGGAGGCGGCCCGGAACCGGTGCGCGCCCTGCAGGCTGGCGATCGCGAACACCGACGCGGTCCCGAGCACCGCGCCGAGTCCTCCGGTGAGAGCCGCCGCGCGGTAGGGGCGCAGGTCCGGGATCGCGAAGGTCGCGGCGACGAGGATCGCGGCGACGAGGACGGCGGCCAGGATCCGCCTCAGCGCGATCCGCCTCAGCTTCGCCCCGGTGGCGCCCGCGCCACTGCGGGCCCAGTCCCCGGCGGTCTCGGTGACGGTGAGTGTGTTGAGGCCGAAATCGCTGAGCTGGACGGCGAGGCTGTTGACGGCGAGGCCGACGCCGAAGGCGGCGAGACTGGCCTCCGACAGATTCCGCGCGGCAATGATCGTCGCCGCGAAGGCAAGCGCCGCGCCGCCGAGCACGCCGCCCACGGTGAGCGCCGAGGATCGCGTTCTCCTGTGTGTCAGCGCCCTGCGAAGCGATTCCGCGGTCGGCCTCATGCCGTCGGCGACGCGCCGAAGCCGATCGCCGCCGGGCCCCTGCCCCGCCGGAGGCGGTCGATTCTGCCCTGCGGGTAGCCGATCATCTTGCCGAGATCGCCGCAGACGACGATCACCGGCGCCATCGCGTACGCGCCGAGCATCCCCAGCACGCCCGTCGCAGGGTGCTCCGCCCGGACGCGGCCCCAGAACTTCGACATGTAGATGAGGAAGCCGGCGACGAGCCCGGCCCAGGCCAGCGGCTGGTCGAAGCCGACCGCGAGCAGGGTGACGCCGCCGGCGTATGCCGAGTACCGAATCGTGTGGCGCACGGGCCAGAGCCCGGCGTGGCCGTCCCCGCGCGAGTAGCTCCTGTACTGGCGGAAGAATGCGGCCAGCGTCGTGTTCGGGTACCAGCGGACGATCGCCCCGGGCTCGAACGCGAAGCGCGCGCCGGCCTCGCGCAGGGCGATATCGAAGACCAGATCCTCGCTGGCCCGAAGCCACTCCGGGTAGCCCCCGACCCTCCTCCACCAGCGGCGCTGGAATGCAACTGATCGGCTCGACGGCAGGAAGCTGTCCGGGTCGAACTCCCCCAGCCTCGGCGTGATCACCGCGGCGAGGATTCGCTCGAAGCGACTGCGGCCATCGGGGCGAAAGAACCCTGAACTGACGGCTAGGTCCGGATCCGCCTCAAGTGGAGCCACGATTCGCTCGAGCCAATCCGGCAGCATTCGCGTGCCGGCGTCGGCGACCGCGATGATCGGGCCACGGGCACGGCCGATCGCCATGTTGCGACCGCACGAGATGTTGGCGCCCGGGGCGCTCTCGACGATGATCCGCGGGTCGGCCTCGGCTTCCTTCAGCAGGACCTGCGCCGTGCCGTCTTCAGAGCCCCCATCGACGATCACGATCTCATCCGGAGCCCTGGTTTGAGCCTGGACCGACCCGAGCCAGGATAGGATCGACTCGCGCTCGTTGAAGACGGTTGCGATCAGGCTGACTCGGGAAGGCACGCACCCCTCGGGCTCCCCGAACTCCGCGTCATTCGGCTCCCTCATCTTGGATGAACAATCCGGCCGACTCCCAACCCCGACCGACCCCCGACCCCGAGAACGCCCGTCTCCTCGCGCGCTGCCTCCGGGCGGACCAGGAGACGGGCCGGGTGGGATTGCTCGAAGCGGCAGCGTCGAACCGGCGGGGAGAGGTCCATTTCTCGGTCGGCCAGCATTTCAGAATTTATCGGGTGGAGGAACCGGGGCCGGGCACCGTGACGATAGAGAGCGTCGACGTCCTCCCGTTGCTCGGTGGACACATCTGCTGAAGATCGACATCGAGGGCAGTGAGTGGCCGAGCACCGCTCACGCGACTGCGGGGCTCTCTGGGACTGGCGCTGACTCCTCGCGAGAGCGCAACCAGAGGCATTCGACCAGCAGAAGCCACCAGAGGACCGCCAGCGCCTGGACCTCGAGCGTCGGGTAGATGATCAGGTCGAGCGAGAAGGCGAAGCCGGTCGCCCCGACCACATGCCGGATTCTGTCGGGGCCTCGAACGGCCATCAGGAGGAAG
Organism: uncultured Actinomycetes bacterium; assembly: GCA_963781345.1. Lineage (GTDB taxonomy): Bacteria > Actinomycetota > Thermoleophilia > Solirubrobacterales > 70-9 > JBBRHQ01. The sequence goes on along the minus strand of CAWAFQ010000009.1, from coordinate 35,487 downwards.
ATCACGGTCGCCCAGATCAAGAACGGGAAGATGACGATCGCGCCCACGGCTCCTGTCTCGAGCAGGACCTTGAGGTAGTAGCTCTCCACCGCAAGCGGCTTATCGGAGATCAGCTTGCGTGCGTTGCCGGTCGCCGCCAGGCCCTCGCCGAGCAGCTGCTTGGGGAGGGAGGCATCTCCGTAGCGGGTGACGGCATTTCGCATCGAGTCGAGGCGCTTGACATTGCCCTGGTCGCCCCCCGTCGTGTTCAGCCCCGAGGCGGCGCGGGTGGTCGCCTCTCGCGGTTGGACCCCACCCAGCGAGCCGGCGAGCAGAGCCACCGCCACCGCCGGCACCGCAACCGAGACAAGCCTCAATCGCCCCTCGGCGCGGGCGGCGTAGACGAGCAGCAGGAATCCCCCGACCGCGGCGATGAACAGGCCCGAGCGGCTGAAGGTGAGGATCTGCGCACTGAGGACCGTCGCCATCGCTACCAGCGAGGCGATCAGCCAGTTGCGGCCGCCGCGCAGGCAGATGCCCAGCGCCAGGGTCGTGATCACGCCGAGGAAGACGGAGGTGTGCAGGTAGCTGCCGGTGATTCCCGCGTAGCGGTTGGCGCCGAGATCCTGGACGAAGGCGCTGGCCGCCTGGACAAAGTCGGTGATCCCGATCGCCTGGATGAACACCGTGATGCTGAGGATGATCCCGACGGCGACCAGGACCAGCTCGCTCAGCTCGGCGTCGCCCTCCCGGAACACCGACCAGGCGACGAGCGCGAAGGTCGGGTAGGTCATGTACTGAGCGAGGCCGATCCCGTAGAGCTTCAGCCCGACAGCCTGCGTCAGGAAGTCGAGCGCGCAGACGACGGCGAAAGCGATCCACGCGTAGACGAGCAGAGGCGGCAGCCGCCGCGGCGTCAGACGCCCCTGCACCAGGGCCGCCAGCGCCACGCCGGCGATCAGGGCCGGCGCGATCGCGTTTACCGCAATGTCGGTGTCGCCGAGAGGCAAGTACTGACCGCCCTCGAGCAGTCCGCCGCGCATCGGCGCGAGCACGATCAGAAGGAGGATGACCTCCCGGGTACCGCGTTCGCCCCGCCACAGGGAGTAGGCGAGCGCAGCGACGAATAGGAATGCGCCCGCCAGCACGTGCGCAAGACTAGCCCCACCATGGGCACGAACGATTCCCCGGAGCTGGAGATCGTGATCGTCAGCTTCCGCTGCGAGGAGCTGCTGCGCCGCTGCCTGGCATCGATCGCCGAGCACCCGCCCTCGGTCGCACACCGGGTGACCGTCGTCGACAACGCCAGCGGAGACGGCACCGCTCCGATGGTCCGCCGGGAGTTTCCGCGAACCAGGCTGATCGAGCTCGACAGCAATCGCGGCTTCTCGCACGCCAACAACCTCGTCCTCTCCACGACCACCGCTCGGGTCGTCCTTCTCCTCAACCCCGACACCGAGGTCAGGGCCGGCGCGCTCGACGCCGCGCTCGGCCGCCTCGCCGGCGACCCCCGGATCGGGATGGTCGGCGTCAAGCTGATCCAACCCTCGGGGGAGCTCGACCACGCCTGCAAGCGCTCCTTCCCGACGCCGTTGGCGGCGCTCGCCCATTTCACCGGCCTCGGCCGGCGCCGGGGAGCACCGAGGTCCCTGAGCCATTACCGGGCGACCCACCTATCCGATGACGAGCCGGGGGAGGTCGACGCCGTCAACGGCGCCTTCATGGCGGTGCGGGCCGAGGCGGTGGCGGATGTCGGCGGCCTCGACGAGGGCTACTGGCTCTACATGGAGGACCTCGACTGGTGCTACCGCTTCTGGGAGCGCGGCTGGAGGGTCTTCTACGAGCCGGCGGGGACGGTGGTCCACGTCAAGGGCGGATCGAGCGGGGAGCGGCGTGGCCTGCGCCAGGAGGTTGCCTTCCACCGCGGAATGGGCCGCTTCTACCGCAAGTTCGAGGCGAAGCGCCGCCCGGGCGCCGTCAACGTCCTCGTCTACCTGGGGATCGGCGCCAAGCTGGCGGTTTCCCTCGCAATTACCGGATTCCAACGCCTGTGCCGTTAGTCCCCCGCTATCCTGCGCGACTTCGGTGGAACCTTGGTGTTTCCACCGTGGCAGGGCGTGCGGGGATGCCCGTCCCCGCCCATTCCCCCATCCGTTCGTGAGAAGCCGACCCTTGAGAAGACTCGTCCCAACCCTGTCACAACGCGCCGCGATCGTCGGCCTCTTGGTCACCGCGGTATGTGCCGGCGCCGTCACCGCGGGAACGGCCCAGGCGAGGCCGTTCGAGACCGGCGTCGTACTGACCGACGCGGCCAGCTGGAACAAGCCCCAGACCTGGAGCCGGCTGAAGGCGTCGAACTCGCGCTACGTCAAGCTCACCACCTTCTGGGCGCAGATCGCACCGAGTCCCGACTCGGCGACGAAGCCCGCCGGTTTCGTTGCCACCGACCCCGGCAGTCCCTTCTACAACTTCACCTCGCTCGACGTCACCGTCTCACGCGCCCGGGCGGCGGGCCTACAGCCGATCCTGACAATTACGAACTCCCCTAAATGGGCCCGCGCGTCCTGCGTAAAAGACTCCAGCTGCGCCCCGACTCCCGCCGATTTCGCCGATTTCGCGACCGCGATCGCCACCCGATACGGCGGCGCCTTCGATCCCGGGACCGGCACGCTGCCGCGGGTGAGCTACTTCCAGGGATGGGTGGAGCCGAACCTGGACTTCTTCTTCAACCCGATCTTTGCCAACGGCAGGCCGGTCGCGCCCGACAACTACCGCGACGTCCTCAACGCGTTCTACGAGGCGATCCACGCGGTCCACTCCGACAACCAGGTCATATCCGCCGGCCTGACGCCGCTGGCCCACCCGGGCTCCGCGATCGCGCCCCTCGATTTCATGCGTCGCCTTCTCTGCATGCAGGGACGCGTCAACCCGCAGCCCAAGCCCGGCTGCAACCAGAGGGCCAAGCTCGACATCTGGGCCACCAACCCCTACACGAGCGGCGGCCCGACCCACCAGGCGCCGGGACCCGATGATGTCTCGCTCGGCGACCTGCCCGAGATGTCCAAGCTGCTGAGGGCGGCGGACAAGGCCGGCCACATCGAGAACCAGAGCTCTTCGACACCGTTCTGGGGAACCGAGTTCAGCTGGGATTCCAATCCGCCCGACCCGAAGGGTCTGAAGCCGGGCCTCTTGGCCAGGTGGACCGCAGAGGCCTTCTATCGCGCCTGGAAGGCGGGGATGAGCGCCTTCCTCTGGTTCTCTCTCCGCGACGACGCCCGAAAAGGGTTGCCCAACCACGATGTCTTCCAGTCCGGTCTCTACCTTCGCGGTGCGACGATCGCCAAGGACAAGCCGAAGCGCGTCCTTTCCGCATTCCGCTTCCCGTTCGTCGCACTGAGGACGCCCAAGGGCTTCACCTTCTGGGGGCGCACCCCCGACGGCGCCCCCCACAGCGCCCAGATCGAGCTGAAGGGCAGGCACGGCGGTTACCACAGGGTCAAGACTCTTGACTCCGACGGTGACGGGATCTTCCGTGGCCTGGTCAAGACCCCCGCGCGGACGGGGTCGGTGCGGGCGAACATCGCCGGGTTCGGAAGGTCGCTGCCGTTCTCCCTGACCTACGTCAAGGACTTCTACCAGCCGCCTTTCGGCCGCTCGAAGTTCGCGAAGATATTGACGCGGCGCTTCTAGACCGGGATCACCAGGGTAGGCCGGGCGCAACCTCGGACAGCGACGGCGCCGTGCGATCTCGCTCCGAGAGCAGCGGCTCGGCCAACGGCCACTCGACCCCAACGTCGGGGTCGTCCCAGGCTATGCCCGCCTCGGTTGCTGGGTCGTAGAGACTCGAGAGCAGATAGGTGACGTCGGCGGTCTCGCTGAGGACGCAGAAGCCGTGGCCGAAGCCGACCGGCACCAGCAGCTGGTGGTGGGTGACGTCATCGAGGACGTAGCCCTCCCAGCGCCCGAAGGTAGGCGATTGCCGGCGCAGGTCGACGGCAACGTCGAAGATGGCACCCCTCGGGCAGCGGATCAGCTTCGCCTGCCCGGGGCTGGTCTGGAAATGCAGCCCACGCAGGGTGTGGCGAGCCGAGCGCGAGTGGTTGTGCTGGACGAAGTCCTCGGCGACACCGAGCTCGGCCCAGGCGTCCGCCCTGTAGGTCTCGACGAGGAAGCCGCGCTCGTCGCCATGGAAGTCGGGCTCGATCAGCACAAGGCCCTCCATCCCGGTTTCCAGCCGCCTCGCCATCAGTCGGTCTTCTGGCCGAGTGATCGCCCGTACTGGTGCTCGTAGTAGGCGCGGTACTCACCCGAGCGCAGCGGGCCCCACCATCGCTCGTTGTCGCGGTACCAGGCGACCGTGCGCTCGATCCCCTCGGCGAACGGCACCTGCGCCCGCCAGCCGAGGGCGATCAGCTTCTCCGAGGCGAGCGAGTAGCGGCGGTCGTGCCCGGGCCGGTCACCTACGTGCTCGATCAGCGCGGCGTCGCGTCCGGTCAGATCGAGAATCCTCTCGACCACGTCGATGTTCGTGAGCTCGTCCGGCCCGCCCACGTTGTAGGCCTCCCCCGCCGCCCCGCGCTCGAGAACGAGGTCTATCGCCGAACAGAAATCCTCGACGAAGAGCCAGTTTCGGACCTGGCGACCGTCGCCGTAGACCGGGATCGCATCCCCGTGCAACGCGTTGAGGATGACCAGGGGAATCAGCTTCTCGGGGTGCTGGCAGGGACCGTAGTTGTTGGAGGCGCGGATGACCAACGAGTCGACGCCGTAGGTGTGGCGGAAGGCGGAGACGATCAGATCGCCCCCCGCCTTCGAGGCCGAGTACGGAGAGGAGGGATCGAGGGGAGATGTCTCGGTGAAGGACCCTTCCTCGATCGACCCGTAGACCTCGTCGGTCGATATCTGCAGATGACGGATACCGAGGTCGCGGGCCGCCTCGAGCAGGACGTGTGTCCCGAATACGTCGGTGACTATGAACTCGCCCGGGGATGTGATCGAGCGGTCGACATGCGACTCGGCGGCGAAGTTGACGATCGCCTCGCAGCCCTCGGCCGCGGCGCCGACCGCCTCGCGGTCGCAGATATCGCCCTCGATCAACTCCAGTTGCTCGCCGCCGACCGCCTCGAGGTTCTCCCTTCGCCCGGCATAGGTGAGCTTGTCGAGGACGCGGATCTCGTCGCCTGGGCGCTCGGCGAGGCGCCTGCGCACATAGTTGGAGCCGATGAAGCCGGCCCCGCCGCAGACGAGCAGCCTCACCCGGCACTCCCGCGCTGGGCGAGGTAGCCGGAGAGGCCGTCGCGCCAGGAGGGCAGCCTGATCGCGTGCTCGCGCTGGCTCGAGAGGACCGAGTAGGGCGGCCGGGGCGCTGGGCGGCCGAGCATCTCGGTCGTCCCCGAGAGCACCTTGCACTCGATCTGGGCCTGCTCGAAGATCTCGCGCGCGAACTCATACCACGAGCATTCCCCCTCGGCGGCCATGTGGTGGATGCCGTAGGCGGCGCCCTCGATCAGGCGGACGACCCCGTAGGCGAGGTGCCAGGTGTAGGTCGGGGAGCCGACCTGGTCGCGGATCACGAGGACCTCGCCGTGATCGGAGGCGTAGCGGAGCATCGTCTCGACGAAGTTGGGGCCACCGATCCCGAACAGCCAGGACGAGCGGACCACGAAGTGGTTCCTGTTGGCGACAACGGTCGCCTCCTCCCCGGCGAGCTTGGTGCGACCGTAGGCCGAGAGCGGCGCCGGCTGGTCGGTCTCTACGTAGGGGGAGTCCTTCTGCCCGTCGAAGACGTAATCGCTGGAGATGTAGACGACCTTGGCTCCGAGCGCGGCCGCGGCGCCGGAGACATGCCCGGCACCGCTGCCGTTGACCGCCATCGCCGCCTCCTCGGCCTCCTCGGCGCCGTCGACATCGGTCCAGGCGGCACAGTTGATGACCACGTCGGGACGCTCGAGGTCGAGGCGGTTGGCGACGCCACGAGCGTCCGTGACGTCGAGCTCGGGGTGACCGAAGCCGACGACGTCGTGCCCGGCGTTGGCCGCGGCAAGGACGACATCGCGCCCCAGCATCCCACCGGCGCCTGCGACCAGGATCTTCACGCGATCTCTATCTCCGAGTTGTCGCCGACCATCATCCGCAGTGTCTTTGGCAGGCCATCGCCGCGGGTGAGGCGGACGTTGCGGCCGAGCAGGCTCGCCTCCATTCTCGTCCCGAGGTCCTCGACGACGCAGCCGGAGAGGATGATCGAGTGCTCGATCTCGGATCTGCGTATCTCGACGTCGGCGCCTATCGAGGTATAGGGGCCGATGTAGGCGTCCTCGATTCTCGTGCCCGCCCCGATCACAGCGGGGCCGCGGACGACCGAGCCGGTGAGCGTCGCGCCCTCCTCGAGGATGACGCGGCCCTCGACCTTGGAGCCATCGACCTCGCCCCGGATATCGCGCCCGATCTCCTCGAGGACAAGCCGGTTTGCCTCGAGCATGTCCTCGAGCTGGCCGGTGTCCTTCCACCAGCCGCTGACGATCTCCGAGCGGACCGTGTGCCCCTGGTCGATCAGCCGGTCGATCGCCTCGGTGATCTCGAGCTCGCCGCGCCAGGAGGGCTTCAGCTCCCTCGCGGCCTCGAAGATCAACGGCCCGAAGAGGTAGACGCCGACCAGGGCGAGGTTCGACGGCGGGTCCTTCGGCTTCTCGACCAGCCGCACGATCCGCTCACCGTCGAGCTCGGCGACGCCATAGGAGCTGGGATCCGATACCGGGGTGAGGAGGATGAGAGCGTCGGGCTCGGTCTCGCGAAAGGTGGAAACGAGCGACTTGATCCCGTTTCGCAGCAGGTTGTCGCCGAGGTACATGACGAACGACGAACCGGCGAGGAACTCCTCCGCGGTGAGGACGGCGTGAGCCAGCCCCTCCGGCTTCTCCTGGAGGATGTAGGTGACCTCGGCACCGAAGGCGGAGCCGTCGCCGACGGCCTCGCGAATCTCATCCCCGGTCTCGGGCGCGATCACGATCCCAATTTCAGTGACGCCGGCTTCGACCAGGGCCTCGATCCCGTAGAAGAGAACGGGTTTGTTGGCTACCGGCACGAGTTGCTTCGCCGAGGTGTGGGTGATCGGCCGCAACCTGGTGCCGGCCCCGCCGGAGAGGATCAGGCCCTTCAGGTCTTGCACACAGGCAAGGCTACCTGCGGAGGTGGGCCGCGAGGCGGCCGAGGCGAAGCTCGGGCACGAAGACGTAGTTGCCGGCCTCGGAGATGCCCGATGGCGCCAGCGCCTCGAGCCTCCCCTCTCGTTGCCCGCGCAGGACAAAGGTCCGGTAGCCACGGTCCTCGAAGAACCCGGTGAGATCCGACACATCGAGGCCGAACCCCTCGAGGAAATCCGGATCGACCTCGCAGACCACGACCGGGGAATCGCGGGCGATCAGCGCCGTTGCTCCCCTCAGCGCGAACAGCTCGGCCCCCTCCACGTCGGCCTTCAGCAGGGCGACCTCGCCGAGCTCGGCGAGGTGATCATCGAGCCGCTCGATCGCAACCGCAACCCTGCGGAAGGGGGCTGCGTCGAGGTCGCCTGCGTGCCTGGAGGCGAGATGCGCCCTACCGGCGTCGGTCACGCCCGAGGACTGGATCGGAACAGCGATCTCGGCCGAGCCCCGCTCCTCACCGAGCGCACACTGCTGCAACCGCACGTTCCGGCAACCGAGCCTCTCCAGGACCCTGCGGAGGGTGCCAGCCGTGAACGGAACGGGCTCGAAGGCGACCACCACGCCCTCCTCGCCGACCGCTCGCGACATCGGCAGCGTCCACATCCCGTGGTTGGCGCCGACGTCGATCGCGGTCTCGCCATTCTGCAGCAGCAACGGCACCAGCGCCAGCTCGGGCTCGGTCAGGGTCCCCGCGCGAAGATCGCGGATCACCGAGGCGGCGAGCAGGCGCTGATAGACCGATTCGGGCAGCAGCCGCCCCAGCACCCGCTTGGCCGCCCTGCGAGGAAGCGAGTTCGTTGGCATCGGGGCGCTGTTTATCACCGGGGGGGCCATCCGGCGTCGCGGTGCGCCGTCGTGGCTCTAGGATCGGAGGGAGGAAACGCCCTGCGCCCGACCGTCTACATACCAAACCTCAATGGCCGCGAGCGGCTCTCCCTGACACTGGCGAGCCTCGACGGCCAGACGGCTCCGTGCGATGTGGTCGTGGTCGACAACGCCTCCACAGACGGCTCTGTTGAGATGGTCCGGGAGCGCTTCCCTCGGGCCCAAGTCCTCGCCATGAGCCGAAACGAGGGGTTCGGGGTCGCGCTCAACCGGGCGATCGCCGAGGTCCCCGGGGACCCGATCCTCCTCCTCAACAACGATGTCGAGTGCGAGCCGCGGTTCATCGAGCGGATGGTCGAGGCGCTCGAGCCCGATGTCGAGATGGTCGCCGGGGTGCTGGTCCAGCACCGGGCGCCAGGCCTGATCGACTCGGCCGGCGTCGTCGCCGACCGCCGCACGCTGATGGCCTTCGACTACCTCCACGGCAAGCCGGTCCGGGTGGCCGAGAAAGCGCCGCCGCCGCTGGGGCCGACCGGCGGCGCCGCGATGTACCGGCGCCGGGCCTTCGAGTCGGTCGGGGGCTTCGACGAGCGCATGTTCCTCTACTACGAGGACCTCGACCTCGCCCTGCGGATGCGGTCGGCCGGGGCGAGGTGCGCCCTCGCTCGAGAGGCTCGCGCCAGCCACCTCTACTCGGCCACGCTTCGCGGGAGGGTGGGCGAGAAATATGCAAGGACCGGCTGGAGTCGCGCCTACATGCTCCGCCGCTACGGGGTGATGCGCAACCCGATCAACGCAATCAGAACGACCGCATCCGAGGCCGCCGTCTGCGCCGGGCAGCTCTTCCTCGACCGCACGACGCGAGGGATCGCCGGCCGGCTCAGCGGCTGGCGGGACGCAGCCGGGCTCGAGGGCCGAAGGCTCCCCGACGTGGGTCTGATGGCGGCCCCAATCGGCCCCTCGCTCCGGACCCGGGTCGGGACCAGGGACCGGGGCAGCCTCGGGGCGTCGCCGGACTGACCATGCGAACACGGCAGGAATCCATAGGGGAGGTCGCGAGCTTCCTCGCCCCCCCGCTGTTGATCGTCGGCCTGGCGCTTGGGGGTGGGGGCTATGGCCTTGCCGACCGCCACACCGCGGGTATCGCGGTCTGGATCGTGGTGGTCGTGCTGGTCGCCCTCGGCGCGGCCTCCTCCGCCCGGATCGCCCGGCCGTTCCTTTTCGTCGCGGGGTCGATCGCGGCGCTGGCACTGATCTCGGCGGTCTCCGCGGAGTGGTCGGGATCTGCCGAGCGCAGCATCATTGAGGCGGACCGGGTCCTCGTCTACCTCGGCATCTTTCTGGCCGCCTTCCTGATCGCCCAGACCGAGCGGCGCAGGCAGCGCTTTGCCGAGGGAATCGCCGTCGCGGTGGCGCTGATTGCGTTGCTGGCCCTCGGTAGCCGCCTCCTTCCCAACGTGATCTCCGTGCCCGATCTCACCTACGGCGGCTCCAGGCTCCGCTATCCGCTTGGATACTGGAACGCGAACGCGGTGATGTTCGGGCTGGCGCTGGCCCTGCTTGCCTGGACAGGACGGCGGGGCGAGAGCGCCGCCATCCGCTGGTTTGGGGTGGCCGTCACTCCGGTGGCGATACTGGCCCTTTACTTCACCTATTCGCGCGGCGGCCTTCTGTCCGCGCTCGTCGCCTTCGGCTGCCTGCTGGCCCTGTCGCGCGACCGGCTCCTGTACCTCGCCGGCCTCCTGGCCGCTCTGATCCTGACCCTTCCGGCAATCATCGCCACTCAATCAAGCCCCGCCCTTGCCGAGGGAAGCATCAACTCATCGGCGGTCGACCAGGGAGTGACCGTCCTGCTGATCCTGATCGCCGCGATTGTGCTCAATGCCCTTGCCCATTGGGCGATTCTGAGGGCGGAGCATCGCAACGTCCGCGCTCTGGCGCGGGCACTGGAGCTCTCGCGCGATCCGCGGCTGCTCCGAACGTTGGGGACCGCGTGTGCAGTGCTCCTCATCGGGGCTGTCGCTATCTTCGGCGGTCGCGTATGGGAGAGGTTCTCCAGCGATGCGCTGACCTTCCCCAGTGAGCCGCAGCAACGCCTTACGGAGCTCTCTGGTCTCGGGCGCCACGACTACTGGAGAGTGGCAATCGACGACTTCGCCGACCATCCCCTGCTCGGCCGCGGAGCCGGGACCTATGAGTTCAACTGGCAGGAGCGGCGCTCGCTCGACGTTGCCGTCAAGGACGCGCACTCGGTCTACCTCGAGGCCTTCGACGAGCTGGGGTTGATCGGCGGGGCGCTGACCCTGGCGCTCGTCCTCGCATCCTTGTGGTGGGGGTTCTCCGCCTGGCGCCACGACACGGAGCCGGCGAGGGAGCGCACACTCGTCCTCGTCGCCGTGATGCTCGGCTTCGCCGTCACCGCCGGATTCGACTGGTTCTGGGAGATTGCCGGGCTCGGATCGCTCTTTTTCCTCGCCGCCGGGGTTGCGATAGGTGTGAGATGCGCCCAGCCGGCGACGGCGACGGCAAACGCCACGGAGAGCGAGCGACGCCATTACGGCGTGGCGATCGGGGCGCTCGCGCTCGCATGGCTCTCGATCGCGGCCCTGGTCGGCCCCCTGCTCGTCGCCGGGAAGCTCTCCGACAGCCGGGCCGAAGCGGCGTCCGGTGACATCGAGGCGGCGATCTCCGATGCCAGCACGGCGCGCTCGGTCGAGCCCTGGGCGGCCTCGCCCTATGTCCAGTTGGCGCTTCTTGCCGAGCTGCAGGGGGACTATCCTGAGGCGATCACCCGCCTGGGGCAGGCGATCGACCGTGAGGATCGCAACTGGGAGCTGTTCTATCTCAGGGCGAGAGTCGAGGAGGAATCCGGCGATTACACGGCCGCTTATGAGGACCTGCTTCGCGCGGTGAGCCTGAATCCGAAATCGACGACGCTGAAGAGCAAGCTGAGCCCCAACCAGAGCGGATAGTCACCCGAACAATGGACCAAGAAGAAGCCTCCAGGACCGAAGCCACGAGCCCACCGATGCGGGGGGCCGGCGGCCTGCTCCATCGCCTGCCGTCGGCGCGGGGGTCGAAGCCGCTCGCCCGCCGTGACCGGCCGACCCGGCTGGCGTCGCGCCTCGGCCTTTTCGGCCCGGTCGGGGCCCGGCGCCGTGGCTCGATGCTGCGCCGCCTGCTGGCGACAACCGACCTGCTGGCGCTGATCGGCGCGCTGGCGCTTGCGACCGCAACGACCCCGGACTTCGACACTGCAATGTTCTTCTGGGCCGTCGTCTTCAGCCCGGTCTGGATTCTCGTGATCAAGCTGCACGGCCTCTATGACTTCGACCACCGGCGGATTCGCCACAGCACCTTCGACGAGCTGCCGGCGCTCGTCTCGGCCTGCACCCTCGGCACGCTGGTGCTGGTCGGGCTGCTCTCGATGACCGCCGACGGCACTCCAGACCCGAGAACGTCGATCCTGATCGGCGTGATCGCGCTCGCCGGATGCGTGTATCTGCGAGGGCTTCTCCGCCTCTCCTGGCACTCGCTCACCGGGGTCGCGAGCGGCGTTATCGTCGGCTCAGGCTCCTCCAGCACGGCGATCGCGCGTCGGATCGCGGTCCACCCCGAGGCACGCCTCAACCTTGTCGGCTACCTGGCCCCGGAGTCCAACCCGGCTGGCGAGAGCCCCGGGAACGGCTCGGGGCACGCGGAGCTGCCGCTGCTGGGTTCCGTCACCGACATCTCCGCGGTTGCATCCGAATTCGAGATCGAGCGGGTGGTGGTCGTCGAGCGGGCCGAGATGACCGAAGAAGAGGTCGAGGTGTTGATCGCCGAGTGCAAGGTCGCTGGACTCGGTCTGACGATCGTCCCCCCCCACTTCAGGCTGCTCGGGCCAAACATCGAGCTCAACCGCGTCGCCGAGCTCCCGGTGCTCGACTTCGGCTTCTCCGATCCCCCGCGCTCCACGGTGATGCTGAAGAGGGCGATGGACGTCGCCGTCTCCGGAACCCTCCTGCTGGCGCTCTCACCGATGTTCGCGATCATCTCGCTTCTCATCCTGCTCGACTCCGGGCGTCCGATCCTCTTTCGCCAGGCGCGGGCCGGCCAGGGCGGCAGGCCCTTCACGGTCCTCAAGTTCAGGACGATGGTCTCCGATGCCGAGCAGCGCCTCGGCGAGCTGGTCGACCTCAGCAGCCTCGCCCAGCCGGCCTTCAAGATCCCGGCGGATCCGAGGGTGACCCGGATCGGCCGCCACCTGCGGCGCTTCAGCTTCGACGAGCTGCCGCAGCTCCTCAACGTCCTCCGGGGTGAGATGTCGCTCGTCGGCCCCCGTCCCGAGGAGGAGGCCGTCGTCGCCCTCTATGACAACCGCCAGCGGATCAGGCTCGCCGTGAGACCCGGCCTCACCGGTCCGATGCAGGTCTACGGGCGCGGCGACCTCGACTTCGAGGAGCGCCTAGCGCTCGAGCGGGACTACATCGACAACATCTCGATTCGCGGCGACCTCGCGATCCTCGTGCGCACTCCTCGCGCCATTCTGAGCGGTCACGGCGCCTACTGAGGCGCCCTCCGGTGGCGACGGGCCAACCGGAGGCCCGGGCTCGGGCGCCGGCCTTCCCTGAGCCCAGCCGATGCCAAGCCACTCACGGGCCGCGGCCGGGTCGCCTGAGCCCCGCAGCCGCCTGCGTGACCGCAGCAGGACCGGGGCCCGCCTCAGGGCCTCGAGCTTGCCGCCGAGGGTGGCGAGGAAGCGGCGGCGGACCGCGGCCTTCGCCAGCGACCCCGACTCGACCAGGACGATCCTCGGGATCGAGCGCGCCGGCATGAACTTGAGCTGCGTCGAGAGCCTGTTGCGAGCGACCAGCCGGGCGTTCTCGGAGCCCGGGCGGCGGAATCCCGCGCGCCAGGCGGCGTTGCCGATGTGCCAAACGACCGCGTCGGGCTCGAGCTGGAAGCGCCAGCCCGAGATCCGGGCACGGACGTTGAGGTCGACGTCCTCATAGAAGGCGAAGTAGGTCTCGTCGTAGCCGCCGAGCTCGTCGAGGAGCTCGCGCCGGAGCACGCAGGCGGCGCCGCAGACGCCGAAGATCTCACGGCCCCAGATCGGCGATGACCCCTGTGCAGAGCCGGAACCGTCCTCGCGGGCGCGGCCGTCGCGGGTCAGCGACTGCCCGAGGCTGTAGACGGTCGCATCGGGGTTGCCCGCGTCGAGGGGCCCGTGGTCGCGCCTCATCTGCAGGATTCGCGGCGCGACCCCGCCCAGGCCCGGGTCGGCCTGCAGCACGGCCACCATCTTCGCCAGGCAGTCAGGCTCGAGGACGGTGTCCTCGTTGAGGACCATCACCAGCGGTGAGGAGGTAGCCTCGATCCCGATGTTGACGGCGCGGGCGAAGCCGAGATTCTCGGGCAGGAAGACGCGCGGGACGCCGGCCTCGCGGAGATACTCAACCGTTCCGTCGCGGGATCCGTTGTCGACGACGAGGAGCTCGACCTCGGCTCCCCGCTGCGCAGCAAGCGAATCCAGGCAAGCCCTGAGGTCTCTCAGCGAATTCCAACTCGGGATCACAACCGCGACCCGAACCGATGGCTCAGTCCTCCTCACGGCGCACAGCCTGACAGGATTGTCCCGGTGAGTCGACTTTTGGGCTGGATCCGGGGAGATTCCGTGCCCGGGGGCACGGCGAAACGCAAACGCGCGCTCGTCCGCCTCGCGGCCATATCGATGGCTGCGGCATTCGTCGCCGGGACGGTGCTCGGGGCGCTGGCCGGGGCCGGCGGCTGGGGTCTCGCGGCGGTCGCGGTCTCGATTCCGCTGGCGCTTGCCGGGGCGACCCTCGCCGCCAGAGCCGTGGTCGCCCGCGCCCGCGCCGTCAACAGCGAGCACCGCGCGTTCTGGCTGCTCGACAAGCTGGAGCCGCTCCGCCTCGACGTTCGCGAGGCGGCCCCGGGCCGCATCAACATCATCCACCCGGCGATCGACCTCAAGCACTTCTTCGGCGGCTTCATCGCCGTCTTCAACCTCGCCCGACGCCTCGCCGAGCGCGGCCACAGCGTGCGGCTGGTCGCGCTCGAGGGGCCCGCGCTTCCGCGCCGACTGGCGCGCGCGGCTCTCGCGCTACGAGGGAATCGGCAGCTGGATCGACTCGCCTCGAGGTGGCCTTCGCCGCCGATCGCGATCCGCCCGCTCGGCGCTGCAGCCCGACGACCGCTGATCGCGACCCACTGGACCGCCGCCCACGTCGCCGCCGCGGCGCTGCGGGCCGCTTCGTGCCGAGCGCTTCCTCTACCTGATCCAGGAGTACGAGCCGTTCATCTTCCCGATGGGCAGCGCCGCGCGCGCTCGCGCGTTCGAGCTACGAGCTGCCGCACACGGCACTCTTCTCGACCGACCTGCTGCGGGACTGGTTCGCGGCACACCGCATCGGTGTCTTCGCGGCCGGCGCCGAGGCCGGCGACCGCGGCCTCGGCGAGTTTTCGACAACGCGATCACCCCGGTCGGCCCGGTCAGCCGGCGAGCAGCTGCGACGGACGGAGCCGCGGCGGCTGCTCTTCTACGCGCGGCCCGAGGAGCACGCGGCCCGCAACCTCTTCGAGATCGGGGCGATGGCGCTGGACCGCGGCCCTCGCCGAGGGGCGCTTCGCCGGCTGGGACCTCGTCGGCGTCGGCACGGTCGACGGCGGCGACGCGGCTCGATCCTGCCCCGCTCGGGGCGTTCGCTGCGGTTGCTGCCGCGAACCTCGCAGGCGGACTACGCCGAGCTGCTTCGCTCCGCCGACGCCGGCCTTGCCCTGATGTACACGCCGCATCCGAGCCTGGTCCCGATCGAGATGGCGGCGGCAGGGATGCCGACCGTGACCAACTGCTTCGAGAACAAGGACGCCGCGGCGCTGGCGCATATCTCCGCCAACCTGATCGCCTGCGAGCCCTCGGTCGAGGGCGTCGCCGCGGGCCTCGCGCAGGCCGAGGCCGCAGCCGGGCGGCTCGGGGAGCGGGCCGCGGGCTCGGAGGTGGACTGGCCCAGCGACTGGGACCAGGCTCTCGGCGAGGAGGTCCTCGGCGCGGTCGAGCGACTGCTTG
The DNA here is from genome assembly GCA_963781345.1 of uncultured Actinomycetes bacterium. Lineage (GTDB taxonomy): Bacteria > Actinomycetota > Thermoleophilia > Solirubrobacterales > 70-9 > JBBRHQ01. Next base: position 20,415 of record CAWAFQ010000009.1, on the reverse strand, counting down.
CGCGGGAAGAGTGACGCCCACGCCCTACGATGTCGCCCGATGAACGCGAGCGCACCTTCACCCGTGCTGGAGGTCGCGCGGTCGCTGCCTGAGGGGCTTTCGGCGTCCGGGGGGCGGCTGCTCGAGCTGGACCGGGTGCTGGCCGCGGCGCCCGGGCCCGGTGGCGGCGTGCCGCAACTACCGCTCGACCTCGAGAGCGAGAGCTTCGACCTGATCTTCTCGCTCTCGGCACTCGGAGGCCTCGACGGGTCCCTCGGCGAGTGGCTCACCGAGATGGGGCGGCTGCTGGCCCCCGACGGCCTCCTGGTGATGGCCCTTGACGCCGGGCCCCAGCGCCGCTGGGTCACCCTGCGCAGGCGCCCCGCCTCCGAGCCTCTCGACGCGGCTGAGCTCGAGGGCGGCCTGGCCGCACTGCTGGCCGAGCTCGACCAGCGGCGCCGGCGCGAGGTCGACGCGGTCCGCGACAGCTTTCAGCAGGAGCTGATGCGCAAGGCGTTCCGGATCTCCGAGCTCGAGCTCGGCTCGGGTGCAACGCCCGGCTACTGGGCGAACGCGGAGCGGGTAGCCGCCGAGTACGAGGCGACGCTGAGCTGGCGCATCACGCGGCCGCTTCGGGCCGCCGGGAACCTGCTTCGGCGCCGGTGAGCGACGAACCCCGTCGAGGCCGGCCACGCGCCCGCGGGCGCCGGTTCGGGGGGGTCGGAGAGCGGGAGCTGCTCGAGGCCGAGCTGGCGACTCTGAGCGCGCGCCCGCTCGTTTCGGTTGTGATGCCGACGTATGAGTCAGATCCGGGGCTGCTCGGCGCCGCGATCGACTCGGTGATCGCCCAGGTCTACCCGTCCTGGGAACTGTGCATCGCCGACGACGGCTCGGCCGACCCCCAGGTGCGCGAGACGATCGAGCGCCGGGCCCGATCCGATCCGAGGATCCGCGCCGACTTCGCAGCTGAGAACGCCGGGATATCGGCTGCCACCAACCGCGCCATCGGCCTCGGCAGCGGGGAGCTGGTCGCATTCTGCGACCACGACGACGTACTCGACCCCGCCGCCCTGCTGAGGGCCGTCGGGGAGTTCGTCTCGCGTCCGCAGACGGATGTCGTCTACAGCGACGAGGACAAGCTCGACGCCAGCGGACGCGCGGCCGATCCCTTCCTCAAGCCCGACTTCTCACCCGTCTACGCGCTCGGCGCGATGTACCTCGGTCACCTGCTCGTCGTGCGACGGGGGCTGCTCGAGTCGGTCGGTGGCCTCGACTCGAGATTCGACACGGTCCAAGACTTCGAGCTCGGGCTGAGGATCTCCGAGCAGACCGACGAGATCGTCCACATCCCCGAGGTCCTCTATCACTGGCGGGCCGTGCCGGGCTCGATCGCCGCGGGCGCGATGGAGAAGCCGGAGGCCGGGGTGCTTCAGACCGAAGCGGTGAGCGGGCATCTGCGCCGGCGCAAGATCCCCGCCCACCCAGCGCCCCACCCCTCGATCGCTCACCGTACCCGGATCGTCGCCGACCCCGGAGCGCGGATGCCATCGGTGAGCATCGTCGTCGTCGCCGAGGAGGGAGAGGAGCGACTGCGGCGCTGCCTGGACTCGATCCTCGAGCACAGCGACCGCAGCCTGATCGAGCTGATCGTCGTCGCCGAGCCGGGAGAGCACCCGCTCGATCCCGCCTGGGAAGCGCTTCGGGTCGAGCGTGCCCCGGGACCGGTGCGGCCCGCCGTCGCCAGGAACGCGGGCGCAGCCGCGGCGGGTGGGGACCTGATCGTCTTCTGCGGGGAGAGCGTCGAGGTCACAGCCGAGGGCTGGCTCTCCGAGATGGCCCTGTTTGCACAGATGCCCGGTGTCGGCGCCGTCGGGCCGGTCCTGCGCAGGCCCGACGGTCGCGTCGCGCAGGCGGGCTTCGCGGTCGGCCTCTACGACCCCGTCAGCCCAGCCCACGCCGGCGAGCCCGCGGACGGCGATGGCTACTACGGCTCCCTCTGCTGCGCCCGCGAGGTCTCGGCGGCTGAGTGCCGAGTGCATGATGATCGCGCGGTCCCTCTTCTCCGAGATCGGCGGTTTTCTCGAGGAGTACCGATACCAGTTCGACGACTTCGACCTCTGCCAGTCCCTGCTGGAGCGCGGCCTGACGCCCGTCTGCGTCCCGGGCCCGGCCGCCGTCAGCCATCAGAGGGCCGGTGAGCGGCGGCGGCGCTTCGATGTCGTCGACCGCGCCCTCTTCGTCGATCGCTGGTACGAGGAGCTCGAGGCCGGCGACCCCTTCTACAACCCCGGCCTCGGCCGCGAGCGAGCCGACTACACGGTCGAGTCGGGGCGGCCGCCGACCGCAGAGGCCGGCCGGCCATGAGGGTGCTGTTCATCCACTTCGGGCCGTTCGACTGCAACAGCGGCATCCAGGCCCTGCATTTCGGGGAGGGCCTGGCCCGGCTCGGGTGGGAGGTGACGCTGGCCTGCGAGGGAGCGACCGACAGGGTCAAGGCATTCGGGGAGCCCGGGTTCGAGTGCATCTCTCACGAGGGGCTGCCGGCGAAGCTGCGGCAGTGGAGGAGCCGGCCGGAGGAGTCGCTCGTCTGTGCCTGGACCCCGCGGGAGAACGTTCGGCGCGCGACCCTGCCGTTTGCCGAGGATCTTGGCGTCCCCTATGTCGTCCACCTAGAGGACAACGAGGATCGCCTTCTCTCATCAGCCGCCGGGAGACCCGTCTCCGAGCTCCGCCGGCTTCCGGCTGCGGCCCAGGAGGCGCTCGCACTGCGCGACCTCGCGCACCCATCCCTGTATCCCGAGTTCGTCGCCGGCGCCTCCGGGGTGACCGTGATCACCGAGGAGCTGAACGAGTTCAACAGTGCCGCCCGGCCTCATCACCTCGCCCGCCCCGGGATTGATCTCGAGCGCTTCCGCCCGGACCTGGCGCCCGCGGTGCCGCGCCGGGCGCTCGGGCTCGGGGACGACGACTTCGTTCTCGTCTACCACGGGCACGTGCACTACGCGAACCAGCACGAGATGCTGAGCCTCTACCTGGCCGTCAAGCTGCTGCGGCGGCGGGGGCTTGCGGTGAAGCTGGTGCGGATCGGACACACCCGCTTCGGTGGAGTCGACCAGCGCTCCGCCGAAGCGCTGACCGAAGGCGTGATCGAGCTCGGGCCGATCCCCTGGCGGCTGATCCCCGGCCACCTCGCGCTCGCCGACGCCTTCGTCCAGCCCGGCGCACCCGACGACTTCAACCGCTACCGCCTGCCGTCGAAGCTGCCGGAGTTCCTGGCGATGGGCCGCCCGGTGCTGCTGCCCCACTGCAACATCGGCAACGACCTCGTCGATGGCCGCAACGCGTCCCTGCTCGAGCAGGGACGCTCGCTCGAGATCGCGGCGCGGCTGCAGGAGCTGATCGGCGACCGCGAACTGGCCCGCAGGCTCGGCGAGGGCGCCCGCGAGTTCGCCGCCGCCGAGCTGCGCTGGGAGAATGCCTCGATGGCGCTCGGCGGCTTCTACGAAGGGATCATCGCCTCCGATGGCGCGACGGCGGTCTGAGCCCGACGGCTCGCGGGCGCTGCTGCCGGACGAGCGGCTGTGGGAGCTCGAGGACCGCTACCGGGGCAGCTTCGGGCCGCCGTCGATCTCCTATGGCACGGTCCGCGACCTCGCCGACAGCGCTGTGACGATCCCCGGGCTGGTCAGGGCCAATCACGACATGAAGGACCTGCAGCGCTGCTGGATGCTGAAGGCCGTCCTCGGCAGCGTCACCTCCGGGGGGCGGATCCTGGAGATCGGCGCCGGGGAGCCCCTCGTCGCGGGGATCCTCTCGCGGATGGGCTTCGCGGTCACGGTCGTCGATCCGTATGACGGCAGCGGCAACGGGCCGCGGGAGTTCGAGCAGTTCAGCCTCGCCTACCCCGGCCTCGAGATCGTTCGCGACTCCTTTCCTCCGGCGAGCGATCTTGGAGCCGGGTTCAGTGCCGTCTACTCGGTTTCCGTTCTCGAGCACATTGATGCGACTGAGCTCGGGGCCCTGATGGAGGGGATCGCCGAGCACCTCGACCCCCTGTCCGGGCGCTCGATCCACGCGATCGACCACGTCGTCGCCGGCTTCTCGGCCGATTCCCATCGCGAACGGCTCGAGGTAATCGCAGGCGCCTGCGGGATCCGCCCCGCCGGCCCTGGCCGAGACGGTCTCCGACCTCGAGCGCGACCCCGACACCTACTGGGTCTCGGCAGAGGCCCACGAGCGCTGGCGCGGGGAGTTGCCATACGAGCAGTACCCGATGCGGCGGATCGCGTCGATCCAGCTCGCTACAGGGCCTCCGCGATCCGCGGCGCCTCCCGCCTGAACACCAAGACCCCGGCGACGCAGACGGCGATGTAGATAGCGATCGCCGGCAGCAGGCCGGCGAAGCCGCCCGCCGCCGAGACGGCGCCCGGCGCGCTCGGATCGATGATCCAGGCCCTCGCCTGCTCGAAGATCGGCGCCAGTGGGTTCCACAAGATCGAAAATCCTGATACTGGTCCGGCACCTTCTCGATCGGGTAGAGGATCGGCGTCCCGTAGAAGAGCACGGTCACGGCCACCGCCCCAGATGATCGAGACGTCCCGGAAGCGGACGTAGAGCGCCGAGAGCAGCATCGACAGGGCGACGGTGATGACCGCGATCACGGCGCCAGGATCAGCGGCAGCAGCAGCCAGGTCCAGATCGGATCGACGCCGTAGACGAGGATGAAGGCGAAGACCGCGATCAGGTTGAGCGCCGAGGTTGAAGAAGGCGGTCAGCACGACCGAGAGCGGGATCACCAGCCGGGGGAACTGGGTCTTGCGGACGATCCCCTCCTGCCGACGACCGAGGTCGACGGCTGCCCCGGTCGCCTCCTGCAGAAAGGTGAAGAGGACGATGTTGAGGAGCAGCAGGACGGGGTAGTTGGGCACGCTGCTGCCCAGCCGGAAGACCTTCGTGAAGACGAACAGCAGGACCCCGAAGAGCATCAGCGGCCTGCGCCAGCGACCAGAAGTAGCCGAGCACGGTCCCGAAGTAGGTCTTCTTGAACTCGGTGACCGAGATCAGCCAGAGCAGCTCGAAGAAGCGCCGCCGGCCGCCGCCGATCGACGACGGACCCTGGACCTCGCGCAGCTGCGAGGGGCCCGAGCGCCTGCTCCGGCGACCGCGTCGCGCTCACCCGGGACCGCCCTCGTCGATCCGCACGTCGACCTCGTAGTCGACGCCGACCAGGCCAGCGGACATCGTCCTGCCGTAGACGACGAAGTCGAGTGCGTCGGGGACGATGCACGATCGCCTCGGCGAGGCTGGCGTCGCGGTGGACCCAGCAGGCGGCGTCGTAGCGTCCGTCGGCGAGCCGGTTGCGCAGCATCGCGGCGAAGTGGATGCGCTGCCCCGCCATCAGTCGCTCGGGGATCGAGTCGACGATCCTCGAGAGCCTGGCCGAAGCCGAAGATGTCGATGCCGTTGGGGTCGGAGAAGACGAAGCTGATCATCGGGCCGGGATATGTCGCGCCCGACCTCGAGGATCGCATGGAGGCTGAATCTCCTCGCCCTGCTCGACGTTCGGCGTCCGGGTCCCGTCGGCAGCCTCGAGCCAGATGTCGCGCGAGATTGCACCTCCGGGGCGCCGGGCCGGCTCCTCGGTGCGCGCCCGCCGCTCCCGACCTCGTCGGCGATCGACTCGTCGAAGTTGAGCTGGAGGTAGCGGCGCGAGACCTCGCTGCGGGTCGCCGAGCGCCTCGATCCTGCCCGCCATTCGAGCAGCATCGCCCGGTCGCAGTAGCGCTCGACCGAGCGCATGTCGTGGGTGACCAGGAGCACCGTGCGCCCGGAGTCGCGCATCTCCGTTGAAGACGTCGGTGCACTTCTGCTGGAAGGCGGCGTCGCCGACCGCCAGCACCTCGTCGATCAGCAGGATGTCGGTGTCGGCCTCGAGCATCACCGAGAAGGCGAGTCGCACCAGCATCCCCGAGGAGTAGTTCTTCAGCTTCAGCTCGACGAAGTCGCGCGAGCTCGGCGAAGTCGAGCACGCGTGTCGATCCTGCCTTGCCGCCTCCTGCCGGCGTCAGGCCCATCATCACCCCGTTGAGGACGATGTTCTCTCGTGCGGTCAGCTCCGGTGTTGAAGCCCGACCCCCAGCTCGATGAACGGCGCCAGGCTGCCGGCCATCCGGATCCGGCCGCTGTCGGCCGCGTAGATGCTGGCGAGGATCTTCAGCAGGGTGCTCTTGCCGGAGCCGTTGCGTCCGACGACGCCGAAGAACTCCCCCGTGCCGACGTCGAAGCTGACACTCGCGCAGGGCGTGAAGGTCATCGTAGCCGCCCTGATCGAAGGGGTGCAGCATCCGCTCCTTGAGCGAGTCGACCCGGTGGTCGCGGCATCCGGAAGGTCTTGGTCAGGTCGCGGACCTCGATCGCCCCGGTACGTCATCCTGCGCTGGAAGTATCCCCTCGGATCTGCTCGGCCGTGCGAGCGCGATCCGCGCGGTATGGCGACGGTCTCCGGGCAGGCTGGCCGTCGTAGCCGGCAGGAGGCTGGCGTCGTGGCGCACCACGGCGCTGGCGGCGCGCCGCGAGCAGCGGCAACGCATGGCGCCAGACGATCCCGGCGGCGAGCCGGCGCTCGGCGCCCAGGGTCTCGTTGTGACCCAGCGAGCGCCCGTGCGGAGCGCGCAGGCAAGCCAGGCGAAGGAACGAGGCGAGGACTCGGCGCCGAGAAAGCGCTCGAGGGCCGCGCGCTTGGCCGCAGCTGCATCCGCTCGCCGCAGCGTAGCAACAGCACCGTCGCGAACAGCGCCAGCCGGCAGTACTCGAAGAAGTAGATCGAGCGCCAGCCGACGGCCGGCCTCTCCCCGCGCCGCAGCCTCCCCAGCCATGCCATTCTGCTCCTGCCCTCGACGGTGTTGGCGCCGGCGTGGCCGAGGACGGCATTCTCGTGCTGGACGTAGTCGTAGAGCGGCCGGTCGACGTAGGCGATCTCGCCGCTGCAGAGGGCGACGAGGCCGAGCCAGTGGTCGTGGTAAGGCATCGCCGAGAGCCGGCGGGAACGGAAGCGCGTAGTCGAGCAGCTCGCGCCGCATCAGCGAGGCCGCGCCCGTGACCGTGTTCGCGATCAGCAGCGAGGCGAAGTTGGTGTGGTTGTTGCGGCGCTTCGTCCAGTAGGTGCTCGGAGAGGACCTCGCCGCCGGGCGTGACCAGCCGCTGGTCGCTGTAGACGAGCCTCGCCGGGCCGAGGGCCTCGCGCAGCGTCGCCAGCTTCTCCCGGATGCCAGCGGTCGTCCTGATCGGCGAGCGCGACGCAGCCCGGCCGTGGGCGGTGCGAGCCCGAGGGCCCGCTCGAAGTTGCGGTAGAAGCCGAGCCTGCGCTCCGGAGCGCGAGACGCTGAAGCGGGCGTCGCCGCAGAGCACCTCGCCGATCCGCTCGAAGCTCTGCGGATCCGAGCAGTCGTCGCTGACCACGCAGACCCAGTCGCGGTCGGTCTGCTCGCGGATCGACGCGATCTGGGTCGCGAACAGGCCGGGGTCGGGATTGTGAGTCGCCATGCAGATCGCGATCGTCTCGGCCGCCCGCCGCGGCGCCGGCCGGCCAGGGCTCGCGGCCGCCGAGGCAGTCGACCTCGCCCAGCCGGGCCGTGCGCTCCGCCGCCGTCGGCGAGCCTCGCCTCAGACCGAGACGCCGACGCTCTGCGTCGCGCTCGCGGGGCCTCGAAGGGGACGATCGCCCAGAAGCCGCTGCGGTAGGCGGCGCGGTCGAGTCGCGGCATCGCGCGACGCCGCCACCGGCAGCCTCCTGCTCGTCGACCTCGAGCTCGAGGCCCCGCGACGCGGCGACTGCGATGGAAGCAGCTGCCGAGCACGAAGATCGCGTTGCCGCGGCCGAGCGTCGAGCCTCTCCGGCAGCGGCGATGTCGAGCCTGGACCTCGAGCTCCGGGTCGAGGGTCGGGAACCGCGGCGAGCCGCTCAAGCCGTCGCGGCCCAGCGCTCGACGTTGCGGTCGTGCATCTCGCGCGAGGATCTCCTCGATTCCGCGCGGGGGCTTCCAGTCCGGGTAGTCGGCGCGGAACTCCGAGAGGTCGGAGATCCACCAGCGGTGATCGCCGATCCGCGCCTCGTCGCTGAGCGTCCCAGCTCGAGCTCGCGGCCGCTGATCCGCTCGCAGGCCTCGATCGCCTCCAGCATCGAGCAGTTGCTGAAGCGCCCGCCGCCGATGTTGTAGACGGCGGCCGCTCCTGGGGGCCCGCTGGAACTCCATGAAGCAGGCGACGAGGTCGGCGCTGTGGATGTTGTCGCGGACCTGCTTGCCCGAGTAGCCGAAGACCGTGTAGGGGGTCCCGGTGACCGTGCAGCGCATCAGGTAGGCGAGGAAGCCGTGGAGCTGGGCGCCGGCGTGCTGGGGCCCGGTCAGGCAGCCGCCGCGGAAGCAGACCGTCGGCATCCCGAAGTAGCGGCCGTACTCCTGGACCAGCAGGTCGGCGGCCGTCTTCGAGACTCCAAACAGCGAGTGGGTCGAGGAGTCGATCGACATCGAGGTGTCGATGCCGTGCGTGGTAGCGATGTGACCGCGGGCAGCTCGTAGCGAGTCTCGCGCTCCTCGAGCGGCAGCCGGTTGGGGGTGTCGCCGTAGACCTTGTTGGTCGAGCAGAAGACGAACGGCGCGTCGGGGGCGTGCGCGCGGGTCGCCTCGAGCAGGTTGAGCGTCCCGGTGGCGTTGACGCCGAAGTCGGTCTGCGGCTCGCGCGCCGCCCAGTCGTGGGACGGCTGGGCGGCGGCGTGGATGACCAGCTCGACCGGCCCGGCGCCTCGCGGAAGGCCGATTCGACCCCGTCGGCGTCGCGGATGTCGAGCTCGAGGCGAGCGGAACGCGGCGAGTAGTCGGCCTCGAGCCGCGCCGTCACCGGCGCGGTCGACGCCTCGGGCCCGAAGAAGCGAGCCCGCATGTCGTTCTCGATCCCGACCACGTCCCAGCCGGCCTCGACGAGGTGGCGGACGGACTCCGACCCGATCAGGCCGCCCGAGCCGCTGACTATCGCCGTCGCCATGTGGTCTCTAGGCTATCGGCGTGCTAACGGACTCGGTGGGGCCGGCGCGCCGGCGGCAGGCCGCCCTCATCCTCCTCGGTATCGCCGTCGCCGCGTCGGCGACCCTCCTGCTCGTAATCGGGTCGAGGCTGACGTTCTTCTACGACGACTGGGAGTTCCTCATCTACCGGCGTGGCTTCGACGTCTCCGCGTTCCTCGATCCCCACAACGAGCACATCGTCCTCATCCCGGTGGCGATCTACAAGGCCCTGCTCGCGAGCTTCGGGATGACCTCGTCGATGCCGTTCCGGGTCGTCTCGACGATCGTCTTCCTGATCAGCGCCGTGTTGCTCTTCATCTACCTGCGCCGCCGGGTCGGCGACGCCCTGGCGCTGCTGGCGACGGTCCTGGTCCTCTTCCTGGGACCTGCCTGGGAGGACCTGCTGTGGCCTTTCCAGGTCGGCTTCTTCGGTTCGGTGGCGGCCGGACTCGGGATGCTGCTGATGCTCGAGCGCGACGACCGCACCGGAGATCGGATCGCCTGTCTCCTCTTGACGGTCTCGATCGCATTCTCGTCGCTCGGCCTCGCCTTCGCCGCCGGCGCCGTCGTAGACCAGCTGCTGAGCAAGCGTCGCAGCCTCGGCCGACTCTATGTCGTCGCCGTGCCGCTGGTGCTGTTCGCGGTCTGGTGGCTGGGGTGGGGCCGGACGGCGCCGAGCTACCTCTCCCTGCACAACGTCGTCACGTCTCCGGACTACGTGCTCACCGCGATCTCCTACGGGGTCGAATCGCTGGCCGGCCTGACCAGGTTCGCGTCGGCCTCCTCCCGCAACGTCCTCAGGGCGCTCGGCCTGGCGATCGTCTGCGGCACCGCCGCAATGGCTTGGTGGACCCATCGCCGGCGCAGGGTTCGAATCCCCCGGGAACTCTGGATCGTGCTCGCGATCGCCGCAGCGTTCTGGATACTCGGGGCGTTCAATGTGAACCCGGCCCGCGGTCCTACGGCGAGCCGCTACCAGTACCCCTCGGCGATCTTCGTGCTGCTGATCGCGGCCGAGCTGGCGAGGGGTGCTCACCCCGGCGGAGGGAGGCTGCTCGGGGCGGCGGCGATCACCGCCGCGGCACTGGTGAGCAACCTCTACTCGCTCCACGACGCCTACTCGGGGCTCTTTCTGCCGACCAGCAACATCGTCCGTGCCGACCAGGCGGCGATCGAGATTGCCAGGGACAGGGTCGACCCGAAGCTCGTCCTCAGCGAGTCCACGGTCGGGACCCCCTACTACGGAGTTGCCGCCGGCCCCTATCTCAGCGCGGTAAGGGAGTTCGGCTCGCCTGCCTACAGCTCATCCGAGCTCGCGGGCGGTCCGGAATACGCGAGGGAGGCCGCCGACCGGGTACTGGCGGCGGCACTGGGGATAGCCCTCGTGAGGACCGATCCCGCCGCGGGAGCCGGGGGCCGGTGCAGGATCGTGACGCCGTCGAGTGACGGGGCGACCGGCCTGCGAATTCGCCGTGGGACGCTTTCGCTGCGCAACCTGGGATCCGCGGGCGGCGGGGTCCTGCTCGCGCGATTCGCCGACACATATCCGGTCGGCGTCGGCTTCCTGTCGCCGGGGACGCGCGCTTCGATGGCGATCCCTGCCGATCGCTCGAGCCGTCCCTGGCGCCTCGGCCTGATAGGCGCGGGCCGATTCTCCGTCTGCCGTGAGGGCTCGAGCTGATGCCCCGGCCCCTGCCCGGCGCTTCTCAGGCCTCGCGATCCTCCAGGGAGCGCCGCCTGTAGTCGCCGCGGCTGAGGTGGTACTCGAGCCAGACGTAGAGGACTATGAAGAGGTAGCGGCTGCCCATTTCGCGCATCGCCAGCTTCGCGGTGCCAGCGGTTCGGTTGGTCCAGGAGATCGGGATCACCTGATAGGTGTGGCCCCGGGTGATCGCCTTCAGCGGCATCTCGACGGTGAGGTTGAAGTGGTTGGACAGCACCGGGCGGATCGTCACAATCACCTCCCGGCGGTAGGCCTTGAAAGCGTTCGTGGTGTCGTTGTAGTTGAGCCCGAAGATGACCCTGATGAAGAGGTTGGCCATACGGTTGATCAGCAGCTTCAGGCGCGGGTAGTCGCGGACGCTTCCGCCCGGAACGAAGCGCGACCCGAACGCGCAGTCCCAGCCCTCGTCGAGGATGCGGTAGTAGCGGCAGAGATCCTCGGGATCGTCGGAGGCGTCGGCCATCATGATCGCCACAGCGTCGCCACTGAACTCGTCTAGTCCGGCACGCACCGCCATCCCGAAGCCGCGCCTGTAATGCGACGGGTGGCAGCGGACGTGGGGGTTCCGGGTCGCGATCTCGTCGACGATCTCTCGCGTCCGGTCGCGGCTGCAGTCGTCGACGACGATGATCTCATGCTCGATCCCCTCGCGCTCGAGCACGCGGCTGACGCCGTCGACGGTGCCCCCGATCGATTCCTCCTCGTCCTGGGCCGGGATGACGACGGACAACTTCACGGGCCTGTCCCCTCGGGTTTCATCGAAGTCGCACTGTAATGACACCCCAGCCCCCGGGGGGAATACCCTTTTGGGTTGGAATGTCGAACCCAACGGTCAGCGATATCCCGATTGAGCTGAAGGCGACGCTGGTCGACGGCGACGGCCTCGCCTACCGTGATTTCCGCTCCACGCTGCGTCCCCGCTGGTGGGCGATCTGGGCGCAGTTGGGCGCGGCCTACGGGGCGCTCGCCGCCGTCCTCGCCGGACTCGCGGCCTGGGCGCCGACGGGTGCCGTCGCGATAGTCGCGGCGCTGCTCGGCGGACTCGTGATCGGTTATGTGATCGCCTTCGTCAACAACTTCTTCCACGAGGCGGCGCACTACAACCTCGCGCCGGGGCGCCGCCGCAACGACCTCCTGACGAACGCCCTGATGTCATGGCTCTACGGGTCAAGCATCGGCCAGTACCGCGGGGTCCATTTCCAGCACCACCGGGCGCTGGGGACGACCATGGACTCCGAGAACAGCTACTTCGACCCGCTCAACGTCCGCTATCTGGTCGAGGGACTTCTCGGCGTCAAGGTGCTGCGGACGGTGCGTCGCCACCGGGAGGTTCAGTCATCCTGGGATGCCGCCCCTTCGGGCCGCTCGCGGCTCGGCTGGCTGGCGATCGCGGCGCTCGTCAACGGAGCCATTGTCATCGGCCTCGCGCTCTCCGGGGCGATCGCCGCAGCGGCGGCCTGGGTGCTCGGCGAGATCGCCTTCTTTCCGTTCTTCGTCAGCCTCCGCCAGACGCTTGAGCACCGCGACGAGGAGGCGAGCGCCGAGATCGACTACACCCAGGTCGACATGGGCGCGACCAACCGCCTCTTCGGGGACGGGCCGGTTGCCAGCACCCTCGGCAGCGCCGGCTTCAACCGCCACGCCCTTCACCACTGGGAGCCACAGGTCTCATGCACGCGTCTGCGCGAGCTCGAGCGCTTCCTCGACGGAACGAAGCTGCACCCCTACATCTCGGAGCGCCGCACGACCTACCTCGACACCCTGCTTCGCCTCCTCGAGCCTTGACACGCCCCTGCCCGGTGTGCGACGGGCCGCTCGGGGAGACGTGGACGTCCGCCGTCGACGTCGAGTACGAGACAATCGCGGAGCGCTTCGACTATCTCCTCTGCCCCGCCTGCGACCTGCTCGCCATCGACCCGGTGCCGGCCGACCGGCTGAACGAGATCTACCCGCCCGACTACTACTCGTTCGGCAGCGGTGAGGAGTCCGAAGCGCGGCGACCCGGACTCGTCGCCCGCGCCAAGGCCGCACTCGACAGGCGAACCTTCCGCCGGGTCCTCGGCCTGGCGGGGACCGATTCGCCGCGGGTCCTCGACGTCGGAGGCGGTAGCGGCGAGATATCGGCCCGGCTCCTCGCGGCGGCGGGGCCGGGAACCAGCGTCACTGTCATCGACTTCGACCCCGAGGCGACCGAGGCGGCGCGCGGGCGCGGTCTCGGAGCGGTCACGTCGAGGTTTGAGGACTTCGAGACCGCGGAGCGCTTCGACGTGATCCTGATGCTGAACCTGATCGAGCACGTGGCCGACCCAGTGGAGACGATGCGCCATGCCGGGGCGCTGCTCGCGCCGGGAGGGGTGTTGTGGATCCAGACCCCCAACTTCCGGGCGCTCGACGCTCGCATCTTCCGGCGGCACAACTGGGCGGGCCTGCACTGCCCCCGGCACTGGGTCATCTTCAGCCGGTCGGGACTCGAGCAGGCGCTCGGGCGGGCGGGCCTGGCGCCGCTGTCGATCCGGCCGACACAGGGCGGGGCCTTCTGGGCAGCGAGCATCCTCGGGGTGCTGCGCCGCCGCCGGCCCGGGCGTGGCGGGCGCCCGCTCGTCCGCGACCCCCTCTTCGCCCCGCTGGCAGCCGCCGGTGCCGGCTTCGATCTGATCACCGGACCGCTCCGCGACGCCTCACAGGTCGTCTGCATCGCGGGGCGCGAAGAGACCGCCGGCTGAGAGGATCTGGCCGGTGCAAGCGGGGCAGGAGCAAGACATGCCGCGGCGGCCGGCCGCCGCCGACATCGCCTGGGTCGGCCTCTGGCCCGCCGCGCTCCTGCTCTTCGTCGCCTTCCTCTGGCTCGCTCCCCTCTCTCGCACCTGCTGGCGGCCCCGGACTACCCGTTCTTCCCCGAGTGGCGCAACCTGGTCAAGCCCGAGCCGCTGGAGACCACCCGCTTCATCCTCGCCCTGGCAACGCCGTTCGTGCTGGCCGCGGCGGCGCTCGCAGGCGCTGACCGGCCGGCGGAGCGGCGCTTCGACCCCGCGGTCATCGCCCTGCAGGTCGGCGCGATCGGGCTCGCCGTCTGGGGCGCCCTGAATCAGGCCGACGGTCCCTACTTCCCGTTCGTCCCCGACGCTCCGGGCTACTTCAAGACGCTCCTGCTCTCGATCCCCGTGCTGGTCGGCGGAGTGGTGATCGGGGTCGCGCTGACGCTGCTGGCCCTAACCAGGCGCATCCCGGCCGGCGGAGGGGTGGATGCTCGCCGGGCCTCGGCCGGGTGGCGCTGGGGGGCGCTCGTCGTGGCACTCGGACTGACCGCGCTTTGGATCCTGCCGGCGCTCGATACCGACGCCACGGTCGGAGCCAGCGGCCTGATCCCCTCCGGCCACATTCCGGTCGCCGCCCAGGATTACTTCGCGGTCGTAAACGGCCGCACCCCGATGGTCGACTTCGTCGCCCAATACACCCAGCTGCTGCCCCTCCTGGTCGCGCCGCTGCTGCCGTTGTTCGGGCTCTCGATCACCTCGTTCTCGGTGATCATGTGCGCGCTCTCGGTGGTCGCGCTGCTCGCCGTGTTCGGCGTCTTCCGGCAGGTCACCGGCAGGCCCCTCGCCGCGCTCGCGCTGTACGTGCCCTTCCTAGCGATCAGCCTCTTTCCCTGGGCGGACCACGGTCCCTACCGTGAGTTCAACGGCAACTACCACGGCTTCTTCCCCGGCCGCTACCTCGGCCCGTTCCTGATCGCATGGCTGTGTGCGCTGGCTGTGCGCCGCGAGAGGATTCCGGCCTGGGCCCTGTTCTTCGCCGGGGGCCTGGCCGCCCTCAACAATGCCGAATTCGGCAGCGCCTGCCTGATCGCCCTCGCCGCCGCTCTTCTGCTCGGAGCCGACGCCTCGGGCGGCCTCCTGCAAAGGGCGCGCACCCTGGCGCCGCACGCCGCAGCCGGCCTCGCCGGCGCTGTCGTGCTGGTCTGCTCCGTGACCCTGATCCGGGCCGGAGGGCTTCCCGACCCCGCCAAGCTCACCTACTTCACTCGCCTCTTCGGTCGCCAGTCCTTCGGCCTCGAGCCGATGCCGGCGCTCGGGCTCCACATCTGGATCTACTTCACCTGCGCCGGGGCAATCCTCACCGCAGCGGTCCGCTACGTGCGGCGTGCGGAGGACCGCACCCTGACGGCGATGCTCGCCTACTCCGGCGTCTTCGGACTGATCGCCGGCTCCTACTTCGCCGGCAGGTCGCTGCCGTTCCAGCTTCTGCTCCTGTTCCCGGTCTGGGGGCTCGCCGGGATCCTCCTCGCCTGGACCGCATTCGGCTACCTCCGCTCGGCTCGCGGCTCCGCCTCTCTGCGGCGCTCCTTCCTGCCCTCGCTGGCGGCGATCAGCGGCTTCGGAGTGATGGTGGCGGCGATCATCACCCTCCCGGCCCCATGGACCCAGATCGAGCGGCTCGGCAACTCGGGGCCGGCGGTGGTCGACGTGCCCGCGGTGCAGCGTTTCGTCGAGCGCCGGACGACGCCCGGCGAGCCGATCCTTCTCTACGGCGCGCCGATCGACCACCGCGTAGCCGAGCGCGCCGGCGTCGAGAATGTCTCGCCCTGGAACAGCGGGCTGACGCTGTACTCCCCGAACGAGTACCGGCAGGCGATCGACGCACTCGAGCAGGCGGGCGGATCGAAGGTCTTCCTGCGGCGGGTCACCCTCCAGGGTGGGATCTTCGGGAAGGGCGGTTCGGTCACCAAGCTGCTGCTGGCCGACGACTTCCGCGAGGTCGTCGACGACCGCACCGCCCGTACCACCCTCTACGAAAACCGCTGAGACGCGGCGGCGTTGGGTAGAGTCGGAGCAGCCCGAGCCCATGCCGACCTATTCCTTCGTGATCCCGGTGCGCAACGAGGAGGAGGTCCTTCCCGAACTTCAACGGCGCCTCGAGAAGGTCGCCGGGCAGCTCGACGGAAGCTGCGAGTTCATCCTCGTCGACGACGCCAGCACCGATGGCGGCCGCGAGCTGATGGCGGCTCTTCGCGACCGTGATCCGCGGGTCAAGCTGCTCTTCCTCTCGCGGAACTTCGGCCACCAGCTGGCGATATCGGCCGGCCTCGATCACGCTGACGGCGACGCCGTGATCATCATGGACGCCGATCTTCAGGATCCGCCGGAGGCCGTCCTCGAGATGGCTGCGCTCTGGCGCGAGGGATGGGAGGTCGTGCACGGCGTCCGCAGCCGCCGTCGTGGCGAGAGTCGCTTCAAGATCTGGACCGCGCGCCTCTTCTACCGCCTGCTTCGCCGGCTCTCCGAGATCGACCTGCCGTTGGACGCCGGCGATTTCCGGCTCGTCGACCGCCGCGTGGCCGAGATCGTCCGAGCGATGCCGGAGCCCCACCGCTACCTGCGGGGGCTCTTCGCCTGGGTCGGGTTCCGGCAAACCAGCATCCGCTACGAGCGCGACGCGCGCTATGGAGGCGAGACCAAGATCTCCCTCTCGCAGATGATCGGCTTCGCGATCGACGGGATCCTCAGCTTCTCCGTCGCTCCGCTGAGGATGATCATCGGGGTCGGGTTCATCATGTCCCTGGCCGCCCTCCTGTTCGCGGTCGCCGCCGCCGTCCTCAAGATCACCGGAGCCCTCGACACGGTCACCGGCTGGTCCTCGCTGGCCGTTCTCGTCTGCCTTCCTCGCCGGCTTCCAGCTAATCGTCCTCGGGATGATCGGCCTCTACGTCGCCAGGGCCTACGAGCAGGGCAAGCGGCGGCCCCTCTACCTCGTCGCCGCCGCCTACGGCTTCGGCTCAGGGACGCCGCGCGCTGACCACGTACTGGGCTCCGAGCGGCAGCCGGGCGAGCCTGCGGGCGAGCCGCTGCAGCCGCGCTGAGTCCCGCCTGAAGAAGACAATGTAGGAGCCCTCAACGGCGGTCAGCCCCGAAGCGGCGAGCAGGCTCTCGCTCTCGCTGCGGTGGAGGAGAACGGCGTCGCGGTCGAATTCGCAACCGGCGACCGCGCGCCGGGTAAGCGGGTTCAGGGGATTGTGCTCAAAGATCACGACGAGACCGCCCGGGCGGGTGACGCGCGCCATCTCGGCCAGCAACTCCGTCCGCCGCGGGAGCTCGACGTGGTGGAGGACGCAGATCGCGAAGCTGACGTCGAACCCGGCCGTCGGGAGAGGAAGCGGGCTGCCCTGCTCGGCGACCCGGTACTCGGCCCAGGGATTGCGCGCGCGGGCGGCGGAGATCATCGGCTCGGAGACGTCGACGCCGGCGAGAGCGCCCACCCTTCCCTCCAGCATCCGGTCGGTCTCCCCGGGCCGCAACCGACATCGACGAACGAGAGCCGGCGCGGATCGCCGGCGCGCCTCGCACTCAGATCGAGCAGTTCCCGGACCTTTGCACGAGTGAACGTGTCGAGCCCGGCGCCGCTGAAGGCGATTGATCTCTCGACCGCCTCCCGGTAGGAGCCGCCGTAGGCGTCGAACTCGGAGACGCCCCCCGGATCGCCCCCCCGACCGGACTTCCTGCCCTCGATCACGATCAGCCCCCCCCAGTTCCTGACTCCGGGCACTCGACCCGGCGATCGCGTCGGTGCGCTTCAGCAGGCGGCGCGAGGCCGCCAGACCGATCCTGTTGCACAGGTGCGGGGGCACGAAGACGGTTGCCCGCGTCCGCAGCTTCAGCCGCGAACCGATGGTCCAGTCGTGCAGCTCGGCGTCGCCGATCTGAGCCTCGGCCCCGGCCTCCTCGCGCCAGAGTGGGCGTAGCCTCATCAGCAGGTCAAAAACCGGGCGCAGCGGGGTGGTGTTGTTCTCGAGGCCGAGATAGATGCCACCGTCCCTGAGCACACGCTCGGCCTCCCCCAGGGTCCGCGCCGGGTCGGGCACGTGGTGGAGGGCGCCGAAGCAGAGAACGCAATCGATCACGCCGTCGCCGACGGCGATCGAGTCGCCGTCGGCGACGACAAAACAGATATCCGTCCTGCCCTGCCTCCGTGCCCTCGCGGCACCCTGTAGAAGGAGCTCCCTCGAAACGTCGATGCCGATCGCGGCGACTCCCGGGACGGCCAGGTCGAAGGTGCTTATCCCATCCGCGCAGCCGATGTCGAGAATGACCGACCCCGGCTCCAGCAGGGCACGCCATCCGGGGAACACGAGATCACGCAGTGCGCGCTGGAATGGCAGCTCGCCGAGGGCGCGGTAGGAGAACTCGTCGCTGCGCTGGGCAATCTCGTCGAAATGGCGGCGCTGCTTCTCCTGGGCGGCGAAGTCCGCGTCGACGGCGGCGGCCGGGGGCGGCCGCAGGCCGAGCGCCTCGAGCCGGGAGCGGTGAGCGCCGAAGAACTGGGCTCTGGCGAGTGGCTCGGCTCGGCCCTCGGGCAGCAGGTCCGCGACGAAATCGGCGATCGGGTGCCATCGCCGGCACTGCGAGCAGACCAGCACCCCGACTCGACAGGCCCCGTCCGGAGCGGACTCGAACTCGTGCGCATCCAGGGCCCCCGAGCAGACGGGGCAGCGGAGCAGCCGGGCGAACTCGAGGTTCATGCGGCCCGGGAGCTTACGTTCCCGCGGAACAGAGGCTGAAGCGGCCCGGGCCCGGCCCAGCGTTCTGCAGGACCAGCCGCCAGAGTTGCTGCGAGCGGTCGGCCGGGATCCGCAGCGCGGCCTCGACTCCGGGGCGCATCTGGCCGAGGCCAACAGAGACGGCGTCCGAGTAGCGGGCCAGGTGGATGTCGGCGCTCTGCGGGGAGCGGTTGCGCAGGAAGTAAGCGCCGGGGCCAAGCTCGGCGGCCGGGGTGCCCGCCGGAAGCGCGTCGACGACCCTGCACGAGGCCGACCGCGGGGGCGCCACTCCGCGGTCGAGGCGGATCCCGAGGGCAGCCGCGGTCACCATGTCGGCGGCGAGCCTCGCGGGCTGGGGCGCACTCAGGAGCTCCTGGGTGTCGTACGCGGGCGAGCCGAACTTCTCGGTGGCCGAGATATAGGACCCGGCATCGATCTCTCTGAAGTACTGGAAATTCGAGTTCCGGGGATTGAGGTAGAAGCCGGGCAGGACCCGGTCGGCGGTGATGTCGAGACCCGCGAGGTCGCCCCGGACCACGGCCGACGCATATTTCTGGTTGACGTAGGCGCCGTGCAGGTAGTCGAAGTTGCTGAGCGTCGCCGCGCCGGCGACGGCGAGGGCGATCACGACGACCCTGGGTCCCGGGCGCAGGCCCCGGGCGAGCTCGGCGGCGATCAGCAGAATCAGAACGGCCCCGACGAACTGGTAGCGCGAGACCGTGGGGGCGCGGAAGTCCTGCGTCGCGCTCAGGCCCGCCAGGAACCAGAAAAGGCGATGGCGATCACCGCCACCACCCAGAGCCGGTCGGGGACCCTGCCGAGGCGTCTGAGCCGGACCGCGACGATCACCAGCGCCCCGACCAGGAGAGGACGGCCCCAGTCGACCGAGACGACCGCCATCTCGTCGCGCGGCGAGGCGAGGCCGAGCAGCGAGGAGAGGCTCGAGGCGAAGCCGTCGAGGACGTACGACGGGCTGGTCGCGAGGTTGCCGAAGGTGAAGTCGTTCTTGGCCGTGTGGCCCCAGCCGAGCCACCAGATGGCATATAGGGCGGCGGGAACGAGGACGACGTAGGCCCTGCGGCGCCGGTCACGGCCGATGGCGGTCTGCACGGCGGCGCCGGCCAGGAACGGCAGGCCGAGCGAGGAGAACGTCAGTGAACCGAGGCGACCAGGAGAGCGCAGGCGAGTCGGTCGCCGCGGTCGTCTCGCCGCATCAGTGCGAGCAGCATTCCGATTCCGCACGCGACCGCGCCGAAGTAACCGATCTGGAACGGCGTCAACAGGTCCTCGCGGCCGACCCGAAGAAGAGGATCGGCAGCACGCCGGCGAGCGCCAGCCAGGCGCCGAGCGCCCGCGGAGGTAGATGAATAGCAGCCAGGCCGCGGTAGAAGGCCGCGGTCGACACCACCCCGTAGGGCAGCAGCGACTTCATCCGCATCCCGGCCTGGATCGCCTTGTAGACGGGGACCGGTACGACCGAGATGTGCTCGTCGTGGGGGTCGAGGAAGACATCGGGGCTGACGCCCGCGGCGAGGAGGAACTCCCAGTCGTCGATCAGGAATGTGAGCCTCGAGGTGAAGTAGAGGAGGACGGCGGCGGAGACCGCCATCGCGGCGATCAGCAGGATCGTCGGGACGCTGTCGCGGTACCTGGCCACCCCTAGCCGCCGGCGGGTGAGCAGACGGAGACTGAACCCCGTCCGCTGATCCGTAGCTCCCAGGGCTCCGATGAGCGGTCGGCCGGGATCTCGAGCAGCCTCGACTGGCCCGCGGCGACCGAGCCAAGGTCGACCGGGAAGAAGAGCGACGCGTAGCGGCGGAGCTTGAGGTCGACGGCCCCGCGGGTGCCGCGGAGCACCGTTCGGCCGCGGGGAACGGTGATCACCCTGGTGGCGGGCCCGTGCTTGACGCTCGCGCAGCGGCCCCGCGCGGCAGGCGGCATCGGCGAGAGATGGATCCCGAGAGCGGCCGCGAAGACTCGGTCCGCCGAGATCCTCGCCGTTTCGGTCGAGGTGGCGAGCTCGGCCGGGGTGTATGCGGGCGAGCCGTAGGCGTCGACCGCGGAGAAGTAGGGGCCGGCTCGGAGGAGATTGATGTAGTCGACCCCGGAGTTGGCCTCGGTCAG
>CAWAFQ010000008.1:0-145773 GCA_963781345.1 uncultured Actinomycetes bacterium | reverse complement strand
GCTTGCCGAGCAGGTCGAGCGTCTCACGTACCCGCTTGGCGCTCGAGAAGGGCCCAAAGTAGGCGCGACCGGGGCGATGCTTCTCGCGGGTGAAGTAGACCCGGGGGTAGTCCTCGTCGAGGCTGACCCCGACGTAGGGGTAGGACTTGTCGTCGCGAAGGCGGATGTTGAAACGGGGACGGTGGCGCTTGATGAAGCTCTGCTCGGCCAGGAGCGCCTCGGCCTCGGTCGCGGTCACGAGGAACTCGATCCGCTCGACCCGACGGGTCATCTCGGAGTCGCCACCGGAGAAGTGAGAGGCGACCCGCTTGCGGATCGAGCGCGCCTTGCCGACGTAGATGACCTCTCCGCCCGAGCCATGGAAGACGTAGACACCCGGCGCGTCCGGCAGGTCCCGGCGCTGCTCGGCGACCCGCTGCGCTCTTGCCGTTCTTCCGTTGCCTTCGGACATCAGGCCAAAGGGTAGGCTCCTCGCCGACCGTCCGACCACGACCGCCCCGACCTGGAGAGCAGAGATGACCACCGAAACCACGAGCCCGCCCGAGCTCGAGACGATGAGCTTCGAGATCGACGGCGAAATCGGAACCCTGACCCTCGACCGGCCCGACTCCTTCAACGCGATGAGCCCGGAGATGATCGGCGAGCTCACGGTCGCCTTCGCCTGGCTCGCCGACCGGGCGCCGCTGAGGGCGCTGATCATCACCGGATCCGGAAGGGCCTTCTCCTCAGGCGGCGACGTCAACTGGTTCCGCAAAGGCGTCGAGGAAGAGGGGCATGACCTGCCCTCCGAGGTTCGCCGCGGAGCCGAGGTTCTGCACCAGGCGATCATCGACATGCGGCGGATCCCCTACCCGGTGATCGCCGCGATCAACGGTCCCGCCGCCGGCGCCGGCTTCTCGCTCGCCCTCGCCTGTGACACGAGGATCGCCTCGGATGCCGCCTTCTTCGCCTGCGCCTACGGACGGATCGGAGCCTCGCCCGACGGGGGCATGACCTACTTCCTGCCGCGCGTGGTCGGGCCGAGCCGGGCGCTGGAGATCATGCTCGACGATCCCAACATGACGCCCGAGGAGGCGCTCGCAGAGGGACTCGTCACCGAGGTCGTCCCGGCTGACGAGCTGATCGGCCGGGCGCGACAGGTGGCGGAGAAGTGGGCCGCGATGGCGCCGCATTACGTGCGGATGGCGAAGCTGCTCTGCGGGCAGAGCATCGAGAACAGCCTCGCCGACCACCTCCAGCTCGAGCGCCACGGGATCGCCGACAGCATGGGCACCGAGGACCTGCGCAACGGGGTCCAGGCGTTCTTCGCCGGCGAGAAGCCCGAGTTCACCGGCCGATGAACCCGGGCTGCCCCGCGCACGTACCCGAGTAGAGTCGTTCCCGGAATCCACGAAAGGACCAGCCAGCATGAAGAAGGCCACCGCCCTGTTCGTCCTTGCAGCTGCATCAATCGCCCTAGTCGCATGCGGCGGCAGCGACAGCAGCTCCACCGACACGTCCGCCTCCGGCGCAACCGCGAGCACAACCGTCACCACCTCCGGCGGCTCGGTCGCGAAGCTGACCGCCAACGCCAACGACCAGCTCTCCTATGACCAGAAGACGCTCTCGGCGAAGGCGGGGACGGTCTCGATCGACTTCGACAACCCGGCGGCGATCCAGCACGATGTCGCGGTCGAAGACTCGAGCGGCAAGGTGCTCGGAACCTCAGACCTCGTCGCCCAGGGCAAGGTCACGCTGACGCTCGGCAACCTGAAGCCCGGCACCTACACCTATTTCTGCACCGTCCCCGGTCACCGCCAGGCCGGCATGGAGGGCACCCTCACCGTCAAATAGGCCGGGCGCCACCGGCGAGAGCCCCGGCCCCGCTGCGAGAGCCCCGGCCCCGCTGGCGAGAGCCCCGGCCCCGCTGGCGAGAGTGCGATTTGCCCCCGCTATTGGGGGTGAAATGAACTCTCGGCAGCGGCGTCTGGGGTTTCTAGCCGGGAAGGGCGCGGCCGACGCTGTCGCCGACGCAGCAGGGCTTCTCGTTGCCCTCGACCTCGAGGGTGAAGCGGTTGACGATCTGCCACCAGCCGCCGCCAACGTCATCGACGGAAACGACCTCCGCGCGAGCGCGAACCCGGCTGCCGGCCGGAACCGGCGCTGGGAAGCGCACCTTGTTCCAGCCGTAGTTGACGCCGAGGACGAAGCCGGTCGATGCGAGCAGGTCCTTGCGGAAGCCGTCGATCAGCGACAGGGTCAGGTTGCCGTGTGCCACGGTCGTCCCGAACGGGCTCTCCTTCGCCGCCCGCTCGACGTCGACGTGGATCCACTGGTCGTCACCCGATAGCTCGGCGAAGAGGTTGATGTCCTCCTGCGTGACCGTGCGCCACCCGCTCGGACCGATCTCCTCTCCGATCAGCCCCTTGAGGCCCTCGATCCCATCGACTTCGACCAGTGGCGGCACGCGCGGCACCCTATCCGATTGCACCGAGCGGTTCGCCGAGCCCCGCGGCCGGTAAACGGCTCTGCCTGGAGGTAGGGAACGGCGTGCCCAAACCGATGGGCGGATTTCGACGATATGGGGGACGGAATCCACCCATCGGCGAGGGGGCGGCGCTGGGGGGCGGCGCTGGGGCCGGCGCTCGGGGGCGGCTGGGGCCGGCGCTCGGGGTCGGGGGCCGGCGGCCGCGTGCCAATAGCACCCCAGTCCGTCGGCCCTCCTCACTCGATCAGGCGCACCTCGAACGGTGGTACGAGCAGCGCACCGGCGCCTTCGAGGAGGCTGAGGATTCGCGAGACGTATGCCGCTGTCTCGGGGATGTCGGGGACGCAGCCGCAGGCTGCGACGGGGGCGGGTCCGGCGTTGTAGGCGGCAAGGGCGAGGGAGGGAGAGCGGAACTGGCGGATCAGGTCCGACATCAGGTGCGCCTGGGCCTCGATCGCGGCATCTGGGTCGAACGGGTCACTGAGCCCGTAGGCCGCCGCGGTCGAGGGGATGAACTGGGCGATTCCCTGGGCCCCGGCGCTTGAGACCGCGAAGGGGTTGAAGTTCGACTCGGCCATCAGCTGGGCGGCGAGCAGGGCCGCGGAGACGTTCCATCGTGCCGCCGCCCGCAGCAGCGGAGCCCGGAAACGGGCCGGGACGAACGACGGAAGGCCACCGGCGCCTGCGGCCGCACCATCGGTTCCCGCTCCAACCACCGAGTCCCCGGCCGCCGAGCACGGCGCCGGGCCGGCGTCGAAGCCGAAATGCCAGGCCTCCCAGGAGTACCTCTGGACGAAGCCATAGCGGCGCGCGTTGGCCGCGAGCCAGCCGTAGGCGTCCGGCGGGCCGAGGTCGAGCTCGGTCGCGCAACGGTGCAGCGAGTGGCCCGGCGGGGCCACCCAGCGAGGATCAGGATGGGCTGCGAACAGGGCCGCCTGCTCCGCATCGGAGCGAAACC
The DNA here is from genome assembly GCA_963781345.1 of uncultured Actinomycetes bacterium. Lineage (GTDB taxonomy): Bacteria > Actinomycetota > Thermoleophilia > Solirubrobacterales > 70-9 > JBBRHQ01. The sequence goes on along the minus strand of CAWAFQ010000008.1, from coordinate 142,348 downwards.
CCGAGTTGACCACGAGGGAGAGGCCGGCCTTCGCCGCGCCGGCGGACATCCGGTCGAAGGCGGCGCCGACATCGGGGCGCATGCCCTCCCCCTGGCGGTAGACGAGAGGCCCGCTGTAGCCGCCACCGCTTGCGATCGCGGGTGCGCCGGTCGCCGACGCGGCCGGCGGCGCGATCGCGATCGCCACCGCCGAAGCCCTGACCCGCACTTTCCGGCCTTCGCCCTCGACCCGCGCGAGCACGACCGCCCGTGCGCGCAGCGGCGCAAACGAGAGCCGGTCGGGAAAGGAGACGCGAAGGCGCCCGGCGCCGTTGCCGGCTGCGGCGAGCCTCGCCGCGGCGCGGGCCCGTGCCAGGTAGGCGACCTTCTCCAGGTGAAGCGGGTTTGGGACCCCGCCGGGGAGGATCCGCGGCGAGAGCAGCCGCGGCAGGTCGTCCCTCATCGAACGCGCGGCGGAAACCGCGGAGAGGTCGGCAGCGCGCTGGGCCCGGGCCTTGCCCGTGAGCGCGCCGGCGATCGCCACCAGCGCCAGCGCGGTGATCAGCAGAACCGCCGCCGCGCCGATCGCGAGTGGCATCGCCTGGCCTCGCTCCCCGCCGAGGAGCCCGCGCAGCAGCTGCGTCGCGATGCGGGCTCCGGAAGATCCGGGCGAGGCGCCGGCGAGCGCCCTGCGGGCGGCGAGCGGACCGAGCGGCCGTCGCACCACCCGCGTTCGGATGCCCGAGGCGATCAGCTCCCCCGCGGCGAGCGCGGCGATCGGCCTGTCGCGCGGCAGGTCCGCGCGCAGCAGGGCGCCGAGTGGCCGCAGCCCGGCTCGGTCGATCACCTCGCGAAACAGAGAGGGTGGCGAGTGGATGAAGCAGGGGCACCCGGGCGGCAGTGATGCCGCGGCATCGGCGGCCGTGCCGATCCCCGCCCCATCTCCCATGACGGAGAGATGACAGATCCTGCCGCGCGCCGCCACCGCCGCCTCGGGCACTTCCTGCGCGATCCGTCCCTCGATCCCACGGGCGGACTCCGAGGCGAGGAGGGATGGTCTCCTCGGTGCGCCGCCGCCGATCTCCACGAGCAGCGCCCCCGAGGGCTCCTGCGACACCGCTCCGGCGAGGGCGGCAGCCAGCGCAAGTGAGCCGCCGGCATCGCCCACCGCGGTCACGACAACGCGCTCGCGACTCATGGGTCCGGCCGCCGGACCGCGGCGGTCGAGGTGACGGCGAGCGCGTCGGCGACACTCGCGAAGGGGGACGGTGGACGCAGGCGGATGCTGATGGCGCGGTCCCCAACCGTGACCCGCACCCGGTCCCGGGCCCACCCCGGCAGGGCGGCCCGGGCCGCACCAGGAGCGGAGCGCCCCGCAGCCCGTGCAAGGGCGGCCGCCTCAGCCGCCCCGTCGGCGAGGCTCAACGCGTAGCCGGCGGCGAGGAGTTGCAGTGAGACCATTCCGGTCAGCAGCAACAGCGGCAGCGCCGCGATCAGCTCTACCGATGCCTGGCCGCGCTCATCCACCATCGGCCTCCAGCGAGGTGCGTGCAGAGACCCTCAGCTCGGGCAGCCCGGGCAAGAGCCGCGGCACCCCGACGCTGACCGCCACCCCTCCCCCCTCGCCCACGAGTGAGCCACGGCGAAGGCCCTCGCCCACGAGTGAGCCACGGCGAAGGCCCTCGCCCACGCGTGAGCTACGGCGAAGGATCCCGGGAAGGGCACGCCGTGCGGCCGCGGTTGCGTCTCTGCCGACAACCGCCGCGCGCGCCCCCGCCCTCGCCGCCAGGCTCGCCGACCAGAGCGCGTGCCCGGCGGCGATCAGCTGTGCGGCGATCAGCACGGCGACCAGGAGCGCGGGAATCGCCCCGATCAGGTCAACTGATGCCTGCCCCGCTTCGGTGCTGGGAGATCGGCGCCTCGCCATGCGACGAGCCTGCCGGCCATCGGCGCAAACGTGCCGCGCCTAAACAAACAAACCAGTCACATCAGAAGCGAAAAGGGGCCCCGCCCGTCCCGGCCGCCCCGCTGCCCCGCCTCAGTACGTATTCGCCTCGAGCCAAACCCGCCAGATCGCCGCAAGGGCGGCGCCGAGCAGGAGGATCCAGGCGAGGGTGCCGCCACCCGTCGAGAAGAACTCGTCGGTGCCGGCAATCAGCAGGGCAATCAGCCCCAGCGATCCGTAGAGGATCGCGCGGCGCCCGTCGCTGAGGGACGCCAGGGTCAGCTGGTTCTGGCGGCTGAGCGTGTAGATCATCCAGGCGATCGCCACCAGGAACCCGATCGTGAGCGCGGCGATCACGGTGGCGGCAACGTTTCCGCCTCCCGGCAGAAAGGCGACGCCGAGCGCCAGCAACATGATGATCGCGATGTTGCGGACTGCTTTCACGCCACTGATCTTACGCTGGTCCGCTGCCCGATCGCGCTGGTCCGCTGCCCGATCAGGCAGCGCCGCGTCTACTTCTGCGCCATCAAGATGATGCCGAAGACGACGGCGCCGAGGGTCGCGGCAAGAGCGAGGAGCGACAGCGCCGCCGCCCCGCCCGCCGCCAGGTGGCGCTGATCACGGCTGAACTCGGCGAACCGGATCGCCCCCCAGATCGCCAGCGAGAAGACGAGGGCGAGGCCGATCCCCGAGACAACCGCGTAGAGGACCGTGTCCAGCAGATCCGTGGTGTTGACGACTGTCGCCCGGATCACGTTCATGACCCTGCCGCGGGTACCGGCGCTCCGGCCCGCGCCCGGCGGACTAAGGCGTAGACGACGAGCGAGATTGCGATCAGCGAGACCACGATGGGCCCGGCGGCGCCGGTTCCGAAGATCCAGGTGATGCCATATGTGATCGCGCCGAAGGCCGCCGCCGCCGGGAGGGTCAGCAGCCAGGCCATCCCGATGTTCCCGGCGACCCCCCAGCGGACCGCTGAGAGGCGCTTGGCGGCCCCCGACCCGATGACGCCGCCGTTGATCACGTGGGTGGTCGAGAGCGGAAAGCCGAAATGGGTCGAGGAGAGGATCACGGAGGCGGCAGCGCCCTGGGCAGAGAATCCCTGGGCGGCGTCCATCTTGATGATCCGGGTGCCGTTGATGCGGATGATCCGCCAGCCGCCGAAGTAGGTGCCCGCCGCGATCGCGGTCGCCGCCGCGACGACCACCCAGGACGGAACCGAGGCATTCTCGGAGAGGTTGCCGTTGGCGACCAGAGCGAGCGTGATCACCCCCATCGTCTTCTGCGCGTCGTTGGTGCCGTGGGCAAGCGAGAGCAGGCCGCCGGAGACCACCTGCCCCATCCGGTAGCCCCGGGTCACCGGGCCCGGGCGCAGGCGCCCGATCACCCTGTAGGTGATCACGATCCCGGCGCCGGCAACGATGAAGGCGAGTATCGGGGCGACGACAGCCGGGATCAGGACCTTGCCGACGAGGCCGTCGGTGAGCACCGCGGACGTGCCCGCCGCGGCGACCGAGGAGCCGACGATCCCACCGATCAGGGCGTGCGAGGAGCTGGAGGGGAGGCCGAAGTACCAGGTGATCAGGTTCCAGGCGATCGCACCGATCAGCCCCGCGAAGACGACCGTCGTCGTGATCGCCCCGGAGTCGACGATGTCGTTGGCGACCGTGGCGGCGACCGCCAGCGAGATGAAGGCCCCGACGAAGTTGAGGATCGCCGCCATCGTGATCGCCACCCTCGGCGGCGCAGCACCGGTGGAGACGGTGGTCGCGACGACATTGGCGGTGTCGTTGAAGCCGTTGGTGAAGTCGAATGCGAGCGCGGTGCCGACGACGAGGACGAGGATGATGTCCGAGCTCAACCGCGGCTCAGCTGTTCTTGATGACGATCCCCTCGAGGATCTGGGCGGCGGTCTCGGTCGAGTCGATCGCGTTCTCGAGCACGGCGAAGATGTCCTTCCAGCGAATCACGACCATCGGGTCGATGCCCTCGGAGAAGAGCGAGGCGACCGCGTCGCGGGAGATCCGGTCTCCCTCGTTCTCGAGGCGGTGAATCTCGATCCAGTACCTGTCGAGATCCTTGAACTCACGCAGGTGGTCGAGTCCCTCGGCGAGCTGCTCGCAGGCGCTGACCAGGACCTTGGTCAGCGCACCGGCCTGCTCCATAGGCGCCTCGATCTTGTAGAGGCCAAGGAAGTCCGCGGCCTCCTCGGTGAAGTCGACGATGTCGTCCATCTGGGTGGCGAGGCCGTAGATGTCCTCACGGTCGATCGGGGTGACGAAGGTCTGGTTGAGCCGCTGGATGATGTCGTGGGTGATCCGGTCACCCTCCTGCTCCGCCTTGAGGATGTCCCGTGCGAGGCCGGTCTCGTCGGGCCAGACGCCCATCATCTCGTCGAGCAGCTTGGCCGCCCTCACGGTGTTGCGCCCGGCCTCGCTGAAGAGGTCGAAGAAGGTGCGATCGCGCGGGAGGAGAGAGAGTCGCGGCACGAGCGGCCAAGCTAGCAGAGCACCCGCGGCTTCAGCCGCAGGCCGAGGCGAGCCCCAAGTCAGCTAGCCGCTGACGGCGGGCTCGGCCGCACGGGCGGCGTGCAGCTCCCGAAGCTCGGCCTGGACGCTGCGAGGCTCTTCCCCGTCGGGGCTGAGCCGGGTCCAGTGACCGCTGCGATCGAGGACCCAGGAATTGGTGTTGTCGGCAAAGCAGCGCTCGAGCACGTCGAACATCTCGGCCCGCAGCGTCGCGTCCTCGACCGGGGTCACCAGCTCGACCCGGCTGTCGAGGTTGCGGGGCATCAGGTCGGCCGATCCCATCACCACCTGGGCCTCGTCGCCGCGCTCGAACGCGTAGATCCGGGAGTGCTCGAGGAAGCGCCCGACGATCGAGGTCACCCGGATCGTCTCCGAGACGCCGGGAACTCCCGGGCGCAGACAGCAGATGCCGCGCACGTTGAGGTCGATCGGGACACCGGCCTGGGAGGCGCGATACAGAGCCCGGATGCAGCGGGCATCGACGAGCGAGTTCATCTTCAGCGCGATCCGCGCCGGCAGGCCGGCGAGATGGGCGTCGACGGTCTTCTCGATCTCCGCGATGATCGTGTCGCGCATCGTCGTCGGTGAGACCAGGACCTTGCGGTAGCCGGCCGGCCGGCCGTACCCGGTGAGGAAGTTGAACATCTCGGCGACATCGGCGCCGATGTCGGCGTCGTCGGTGAAGAGGCCGAAGTCGGTGTAGAGGCGCGCGGTCTTCGGGTGGTAGTTGCCCGTTCCGACATGGACGTAGTGACGGACTCGGTCACCCTCGCGGCGGGCGACGAGAACCGCCTTGACGTGGGTCTTGAGTCCGGGGATCCCGTAGACGACGTGGACCCCCGCCTCCTCCAGCGCCTTCGCCGACTGGATGTTGGCCTCCTCGTCGAAGCGGGCCTTGAGCTCGACCATGCAGACCGCCTGCTTGCCGCGCTCCGAGGCCCGGATCAGCGACGGAACCAGCGGCGAGTCGTCGCTGGTGCGGTAGACCGTCTGCTTGATCGCCAGCACGTCGGGGTCGGCGACCGCCTGCTCGACGAAGCGCTCGACCGAACTCGAGAACGAGTCGTAGGGGTGGTGGACGAGGAGATCGCCACGGCGTATCACCGAGAACATGTCGACCGACTCGTCCTCGTCGGCCTGCAGGCGCGGCTGCGTCACCGGCGACCAGGGCTCATAGCGCAGATCCTGATGCCCCTTGACCCCGGCGATGTCGAAGAGGTCGGTGAGGTCGATCAGCCCCTCCACCTCGTAGACCTCGCGGGCCTCGAGGCGCAGGGCCTCGATCAGCTGCTGGCGCAGGGTGGGGTTCATCCCGGCTGCCGTCTCCAGCCTCACGACCTCGCCGAAACGGCGGCGGCGGAGCTCGTCCTCGACCGCCTGGACGAGGTCGTCGGCCTCGTCGGAGATCGTGAAGTCGGCGTCCCGCGTGACCCGGAAGTAACCGTGGTCGATGACCTCGGTCCCGGGGAAGAGGGCGTCGAGGTTGGCGGCGATCACGTCCTCGAGGGCGACGAACTTGGTCGCTCCCTCGCCGACCGCGAGAAACCGCCCGAGCAACTCCTTCGGGACCTTGATGCGGGCGATGATCTCGTGGCCACCGTCGGGATCGCGCAGCAGGACCCCGAGGCTGAGCGAGAGGTTCGAGATGTACGGGAACGGCCGGCCGAGCCCGATCACCAGCGGCGTCAGCGCCGGGAAGACCTGCTCGTGGAAGTGGTGATCGATCTCGGCCCGCTCGGCCTCGCTCGCAGACGAGAGGGGAATGATCCTGATCCCCTCCTCCTCGAGCGCCGGGCGAAGGACACCGTTGAAGCAGCGGTGGAGGCGGCCGTCGAGCTCGAGCACCCGTGCCTGGATCGCGTCGATCTGCCCTCCCGGGGAGAGGTTGTCGGGGCCGCGGGCGTCGATGCCGGCGTCGAGCTGGTCGAAGAGCCCGGCGACCCGGACCATGAAGAACTCGTCGAGGTTGTTGGCGTAGATCGCGCAGAACTTGACCCGCTCGAGCAACGGGATCGAGACTTCCTCGGCAAGCTCGAGAACCCGCTCGTTGAAGTCGAGCCAGGAGAGCTCGCGGTTGAAGTACAGGGTCGGATCCTCGAGGTCGGCCGCCTCTACGGGCGCCCTTCCAGGGGGCGCGTTGATCGCGTCTGGCTTCATCTTCTCTTCAAGCATGTCTTCCTCGGAGCCGAATCCCCGCAACTTCTGCCTGGGCGGATTGTGGCCTCGCCATGGTACTCCGGCCGGTGCCCTCAGCCCCCACCCCGACGGTCGAGGGCGGACCAGGTGCCTCGGTCGACGTGGCCTCGCCAGAGCTCGAGGAAGCGCTCGTACAGGAGCGCCCGCCGGGCCTCCAGGTGGACGGTGAGCAGCTCCAGGCCCCTGTAGGCGGCCCTGTGGGGAGCCTCGCGCACGAGGCTTGGGTCGAGGTCGGACTCCTCGCCCCCACCTCGAAGCACCGTGCTGACGTCCTCCGCCCGCAGCCGCTCGATCTGCGCTGCCACGCGCGGCAGCATCACGTCGCAGTCGTGGATGTCCCCGAGCACGGTCTGCAGATCCTTGCGCAGCCGTGCGCGCGCTGGCGGCCTCGTCGCCGAAGCACGGGCCGGTCACCTCGAGGACGTAGCGCATGCGCTTGGCCGCGATCCGCATATCGTGCTGGGCGATCGAGGCGTCCGCAGCGGATGTCGCCTCCTCGGCGAGCGAGCGAAGTTCGTCGAGCCGGTGGCGACGATCCGCGCCGCGTTCGACCGCAGCGAGCCGCTCGGGTCCAGGCCCGGCACCTTCGCCGCCTTCATCTGCGCGACCTCTTGCCGGCCACGGCACCCTCGCGGGCGGCGCGCGAGAGCTCACGAAGCTCTCCCCGCAGCCTCGCCAGGCGCTCGTCGCGGACGAACTCCTCGAGCCGCTCGTTGGCGGTCTCCTGCTCGCGGCGGAACTCCTCGACCATGACCTCGACTCCGGGACGCTCGCCGCTGCCAACCCCGGCCGAGAACGCCGCCATCTGCTCGATCCAGACATCGGGGTCGCGCCTCTCACCGAGCGCGTCGGCGAGGGCCTTCACCTCCCGCAGGGCCGCTCTGAAACGCTTTCGCGGGAAGCACGGGCGGAATATCTCCATCGCCGCCCTCAGCCTGCGGGTCGCGACGCGCATGTCGTGGAGGGGTTCGATGTCGTCGAGGTCGAGGACGCCTGCGGAATGCTCGATCACCTCGTCCGCGCGCACATCGACGACCCGTGCCGCGGCCAGCGCGAACAGTCTCCTCGCAGTCGAAATCTGGGATCTCCTGGGCCCGGGCCATGGGGGGCAGCCTAGTGGCTGCCCGTCGCCTAATCAGGCGGCGACGGCCTCCGGGGAGGACCCGTTCACGCTGTCGTTGAGCAGGTCGAGGATGACGCCCTCGCGCAGGCCTCCCTTGCCGATCTGCAGCGGCTGCCCGAGCAGCTCCGAGAGCTTCTCCAGGAGCAGCACACCGGTGGGAAGAATGCGCACCCGCTGCGGGTCGAGCTCGAAGCGGCGGGCGACGTCGGCGATCGGGTCGCCGGAGAGGACCCGGATCCCCCGCTCGAGCGTCTCGTACTCGAGCACGGCTCCGACCAGCCGGCGCAACGAGGTGGCGCTGCCACCGACCGCGACCGCGCTGATCCGGTTGCTCGATCTCCACCCCGGCGAAGAGGTCGTCGATGCGGTCCCGGACCTTGCGAATCTCCGATGGCGAGGGAGGGTCGCGCTCGAGCAGCTCATCGGCGAGCGCACCAGAGCCCACCGGCCAGGAGCGAACCGCCTCGACCCCCTTGCCGATGGTGCCGAGGATCACCTCGGTAGAGCCGCCGCCGACGTCGACGACGCCGATCCTGCCCTTGACCGGGTGCCCGAGCGTCTTAGTCGCGCCGATGAAGGAGAGGCGGCCCTCCTCCTTCTCGCTCAGAACCTCGACCTCGACCCCCGAGACCTCGGAGATCGCGTGGATCACCTCGTCGCGATTGCGGGCATCGCGGATGGCCGCCGTCGCGACCGGTCTGATCACCTCGGCGCCGAGCTCCTCGGCGAGGCGCACCTGGGTCGCGACCACCTCGCCGACCTCATGGATCTTCGGCTGCTCGATCGCCCCGTCGGCGTCGAGCGCCTTGTTGATCCGGGTGTAGGCGCGCTGCTCCATCACCTTCTTCAACTGGCCCTCCACCGGCTCGGCGACGAGCACGCGGGTCGTGTTGGAGCCGATATCGATTGCGGCGCAGAGCATTGAAGTCCCGTCCGCTCATAGTGGCAGACCCCACGGATAGGCCGACCGAGCCGGGCCCGATGTACACACCTTGTTCACAACTGCTTCACCGATGCTTCACCGCATCCGTGATTTGCAGCGGAAAATGGCAATTGCGATGCGCGAAGACCCGCTCGTGGCCAGGCTTGGCATCAACGTTCCCTACGAGTGGTGGCCGGCCGCCGCACTTCTCAAGAGCTTCGAGGCCGGCGGATTCGGCTGGGTCCAGATCCCAGCCCCCCCGGCCTCGGTGCTCCGCAGCCCGCGCGAGTCCCTCCAGCACGCGAGTGCGGTCTCCGCCGCGCTCGACACCACCGGTCTCGATGCGGTCGTACACGGGCCCGGGAGGCCTCACCGCCGGGGCCCGGGACGACGACCGGGCCTTCGAGGGCCTGCTCTCCTACGCCGCCGAGGCCGGTGCCAGAGCGGTCGTCTATCACGGCAGGAACTTCCCGGACGCGCCGAACGGTGAGGACCTCGCCCTCGCGGAGACGCGCTCACTCGCCCGCCGCGCGGAGCTGGCCGAGCGACTCGGAGTGACGATCGCCGTCGAGAACCTCGCCCCTGTCTTCCCCGGGCCGGAGCGCCTCGGGCACACGCCGATGCTCCTTCGCACCCTCTGCAGGCGGATCTCCTCGCCGGCTCTCGGCCTCTGCCTCGACCTCGGGCATGCCCACGTCGTCGCCGAGAGCCGACGTGCCGAGATCCGGGACCTGATCGAACCGGTGCTGGACTCGGTCGTCCTCTTTCACCTCCACGACAACCTCGGCGCCCGCCGATCGGGCCCCTCCCGCCCCGATCTCGACCCCCTTCGCCTCGACCTTCACCTACCGCCCGGAGAGGGCACCCTTCCGTGGACGGCGATCGCACCCTCGCTTCGGGCTCATCGAGCCCCGCTCCTCCTCGAGATCCACCCTCCCCACCGTCCCGACCCGACGGCCCTCTTCGAGTCGACCGTTGGCCTGCTGTCCACGCCCGCACCTTCAGCGGCGGCTACCTAGGCCTCTCGCCGCGCGTGCCACGTGATCGGATCTACCAGTCTGAGGACCCATCCCCGAGCACCCGCCGTGGAGCGCAGGGAATGGAGGGTCCGATCCCGTGACAGGACCCGCCCGCCGGGGCCTCGGGTCAACCGCCGCTACGGCGACTGCGGCTCGACGATCTGCCTCGCCCGGATGCGAAGCGTCCTCGAACTCACGAAAGAGCCCGGTGACGACGAAGGCGACCTGCTCGCCGATATCGACGGCGTTGTCGCCAATCCGCTCCAGCGCCCGCGCCGCCAGCATCATCGTCATCCCCCACTCGCGCCGGTCGGCGTCGTCGCCGATCTCCAGGGCGATCTGCAAAGCACTCGCGGTTGAGGTTGTCGACGACGTCGTCCGGCGGACGAGATCCCGCGCCAGGGCTATGTCGCGCGACTCGAAGGCGCGCTTTGCCTGCGTGATCAGGGTCCGGGCCTGCTTGCCCATCGTCAGGATCCGCTTCAGCAACTCCGCGTCCGCGGGCGGCTCGTTTCCCGACAGCGGGATCAGCTTGCAGATGTTCACGCACTGATCGCCCATCCGCTCGACGTTCTTCATCACGTGCAGGAGAGCCGCGATCAGACGAAGGTCGGTGGCGACCGGCGACTGGGTCGCGAGCAGGGTGACGAGACTCTGGTGAACCTCGAGGTAGCGGCCGTCGATGCGATCGTCGTCGTTGATCACCAGCTGTGCGAGCTCGACGTCCTGGTGCTCGGTCGCCTCCATCGTGCGGTCGAGGGCGATGACGACGAGGTCGAGGCCGCCGAGACCCGAGCGCTCGAGCGCCTCGAGCTCGTCGGTGTAGTGAGCGCGGACTGCGTCGGCCATCAGCCGACCTTCCCGGAGACGTAGTCCTCGGTGCGGGAGTCGGCGGGATTGGTGAAGATCCTCTCGGTCTCGTCGTACTCGACGAGCCGGCCGTGGCGGCGCCTCGGCCTCGTCGAGCTCGACGATCAGGAACGCGGTGCGATCGGAGACCCGCGCGGCCTGCTGCATGTTGTGGGTGACGATGACGATCGAGTAGGTGTCCTTCAACTCCGAGCATCAGGTCCTCGATCCTGCCGGTCGAGATCGGGTCGAGAGCCGAGCAGGGCTCGTCCATGAGAATCACGTCCGGGATCGACCGCGAGGCAGCGGGCGATGCAGAGCCGCTGCTGCTGGCCGCCGGACATCCCGTAGGCGTTCTCGTCGAGGCGGTCCTTGACCTCATCCCACAGCGCCGCCCTCTTCAGCGCCCTCTCGATCCGCTCGTCGATGTTCTCGAGCCCGAGGATCTTGGGGCCGAAGGCGACGTTCTCCTTGATCGACTTGGGAAACGGATTCGGCTTCTGGAAGACCATCCCGATGCGCTTGCGAACCTCGACCGGGTCGACCTCGGACGCGTAGAGGTCCTGACCGTGGTAGACGACCTGCCCGGTGACGCTCGCGCTCGGGATCAGGTCGTTCATCCGGTTCAGGCATCTGCATCAGGGTGCTCTTGCCGCAGCCCGAAGGACCGATCAGCGCCGTGATGTCGGTTCTTGTGGATGTCCATCGAGACGTCGGCGACGGCGAGCGTCCCTCCGTAGCTGACCGTTGACGCTTGCGGAGCTCGAAGACCTTCTCGAGCGAGCCCACGCCGGCCCCGTGCTCGCTCCTTCGTACCGTCGTGTGGATCTCCGGCGCCGGCGCCGGGTAGCCGGCCGCGGCCGGATACGCGGCCCCTGCGCCCTCTGGGTCCTGCGTGTCGCTCTCCGTCAGCCAAGTTCTCGACCCGCTCTGACATTACCGATCACCACCTCTGCTGATACCTGTTGCGCAGCCAGATCGCCACCGCGTTCATGATCAGCAGCAAACCCAGCAGGACGAGGATCGCAGCCGCTGCCAGGTCCTTGAACTCGGACTGCGGCTGGGAGATCCAGTTGAAGGCCTGAAGGGGCAGGACCGTGAACGACGAGTTGAGCCCCGTCGGGTCGAAGGCGATGAAGATCGGAGCGCCGACGAGGATCAGCGGCGCGGTCTCGCCGATCGCCCGCGAGAGCGCCAGAATCACGCCGGTGGCGATCCCCGGGATCGCAGCCGGCAGCACCTGCTTCCAGATCGTCTGCCACTTGGTCGCGCCGAGCGCCATCGAGCCCTCGCGGATCGAGGGCGGCACGGCGCGTATCGCCTCGCGCCCGGCGATGATCACCACCGGCAGCACCAGCAGCGCCAGCGTCGAGGCCGCCGGCGAGGACGGTCCGGCCGAGCTCGAGCGGTCCCCGGACGAGGAAGGCGAGGCCGAGGATTCCGTAGATGATCGAGGGGACCGAGGCGAGGTTCTGGATGTTGACCTCGATGAAGCGGTTGTACCAGCGGTCGCCGTCGGCGTACTCCTCGAGGTAGATCGCGCTGGCGACGCCGACCGGGATGATGAACAGCGCGCAGACGCCCATCAGCCAGATCGTCCCCAGCAGCGCCGCCCTGATTCCGGCGTTCTCGGGGAACGAGGACGCGTAGTTGGTGAAGAAGTCGAGGTTGATGCTGCCGATCCCCTTGACCGCGTCCTGGACCACCAGCGCGACCAGGGTGATCAGCGCGATCGCGAGGCAGGAGAGCATCGCGATCCTGAAGGCCCCGTCCTTGAGCCGCTCCTTGCGCGGTCCCTCGGAGAGGCTGGCCGCTGCCGCGTCGGAGGCGGTGGGGAGGTTCGGGCTCGGCGCTCATTCGTAGACCTGCCGGTACTTGCGGACGAAGCGGATCGCGATCATGTTGAAGACGAGGGTCAGCAGGAACAGCGTCATCCCGGCGGCGAAGATCGTCTTGTACTCGGTGCTGCCGGTCGGGATGTCGCCCTTACCGGTGGCGGCGATGAAGGCAGCGATCGTCTCGAACGGCTGCTTCGGGTCGACGCCCGAGTTCGGCTGCTGGCCGGCGGCGATGAGGACGATCATCGTCTCGCCGATCGCGCGCGAGATCCCGAGCACGATCGCCGCGACGATCCCCGAGAGGGCCGCGGGGAAGACGACCCGGGTCGAGACCTGGAGCTTGGTGGCGCCCATCCCGTAGGCGCCCTCGCGCAGGCCTTGCGGGAACCGCCGACATCGCGTCCTCGGAGATCGAGGCGATCGTCGGCAGGATCATGATCGCCATCACCAGCGAGGCGGCGAGGGCGTTGAAGATCTGCACGTCGACGCCGAGGAAGCTCTGCAGGATCGTCGGCGTGACGAAGGTCAGCGCGAAGTACCCGAAGACGATCGTCGGCACGCCGACCAGGACCTCGAGCACCGGCTTGATCCACTTGCGCGCGCGCGGTGTGGCGTACTCCGAGAGATAGACGGCCGAGCCCAGGCCGAGCGGGATCGCCAGCAGGATCGCGATCCCCGTGATCAGGAAGGTGCCGTTGATCAGCTGCCAGATGCCGTACTGCGGCGGCTCGAACAGCGGCGCCCACTCGGCGTCGGTGATGAAGGAGCCGATCGCCGACCTCGGAGAAGAACTTGATCGTCTCGCTGAGGAGGGCGTAGAGGATCCCGAGCGTGGTCAGGACCGAGATCGCCGCCGCGGCGAACAGCAGGTAGCGGATCAGCCTCTCGCCGAGGTGGCGGCTGGTGGCGCCGAGGGACACTGCCCCCGGCGCCACACGCTCCACGGATCCTGTCGTTGCCTCCACGCGGATCCCCTGCTGCGCTAGCCGAGCTGCTTGCTCAGCTTCGCCTTCGAGGCGCTCAGCTGCGCCGGCGTCAGCGGAACCAGCTGCGCGGTGTCGGCATAGGTGACCGCGTTGTCGACGTAGTCCTGCACGAACGCCTTGACCTGAGCCTGCTTGCTGAGGTCATCGGTGTTCGGGTAGATGTACAGCGGCCGCGAGAGCGGCGTGTAGGTGCCGTCCTGGATCGTCTTCTTCGACGGGGCCACGCAGCCCTTGCCGGAGTCGACCGCAACCAGGTTCAGCTTGTCCTGGTTCTGCTCGTAGTAGGAGAAGCCGAAGTAGCCGAGGCCACTCGAGTCTCCAGCCACACCCTCGACCAGGACGTTGTCGTCCTCGGAGGGCTGGTAGTCGGAACGGCTCTGCCCTTCCACACCGTTGATCTCGTCGGTGAAGAAGTCAAAGGTGCCGGAATCCGTACCGGGCCCGTAGAGGCTGACGCTCGCGTCGGGGAGCGGCTTGCCGGTCCCGGCATCCTTGCCGAGCTGGCTGTAGTTGGTGATCTTCGAGCCCTTGTTCCAGAGCAGCTTCAGCTGATCTGTGGTCAGGCACTTGATCGCGAGGTCGGGATTGGTGACGACCGAGATCCCGTCGTTGGCGATCTGGAGGTTGGTGTAGGGGATCCCCTTCTTCTTGCAGGCCGAGATCTCCTCCGGCTCGATCGGCCGCGAGGCGTCACTGATCTGGGTCTCGCCGGCGCAGAACTTCTCGAAGCCGCCACCGGTGCCGGACTCGCCGACGGTCACCTGCACGCCGCCGTTGTTGCCCTGGAACGCCTCGGCGGCGGCCTGGGTGATCGGGAAGACGGTGCTCGATCCGTCGATGGCAATCGAGCCTGAGAGGTCTCCGCCCCCGCCGCTGGTGGTGCTGTCGCTGCTGCTACCGCATGCCGCGACGCCGACCGCCAGGATCGACGAGGACGCGATGACCGCGATCCACTTTGAGTTGCTCACTCAGTCTCCTTTGTTGTTCTGTAAGTCCTAAGAGCCGGCCCCAAGCGGGCCGTGACTAAACCGCAGGCTCCCATGGGACACCGGGCAGCTTGTTACGGAGCCGTAGCGCTGATGTAAAGAAGATGTGAAAGAGCCAGAAAGGGCTCAGGACTCGGGCGAGAAGCGGTAGCCGATGCCGGTGTGGGTGTGGATCAGCCGCAGCTCGGGCAGCGCCGCGCGCAACTTCGATCGCAGGCGACTGACGTAGACGTCGACGGAGCGGTCAGCGCGGCGCGGGACCCTACCCCAGACCTCGGCGTAGAGCTCCTCGCGGGTCATGATCCGCTGCGGGTGCGAGGCGAGGCTGGTCAGCAGCTGCAGCTCTCGCATCGTCAGGCTCAGGGGACGGCCGTCGACGAGGGCGGCGTGCTCGTCGGGCCTTATCTCCAGGCGGCCGGAGAGGTAGTGGGAACGGGCTCCGTTTTCGCTGATCATGCCGAGACCAGGATTCCCTGGAGCGGAGCCGGACCGGTTACGTCTTTGTGAACCTCTCGTGAACGCGTTGTGAAGACTCACCGCGCCGCGGCGGGCGCCGCACTTTCGAACCTAGGGACTGCTCGAGAGGGTCCCGTACTCCTTCTCTGAAACCTCGCCCAGATGGTCGGGGTCTCGCGAATCTGGCACCCGGTGAGGGTCGGCGACACCGCCCCTGCTGCCCGCTGCTTCGGGCTCGGGGTCGAAGCGGTAGCCGACTCCGAAGTGGGTGTGGATGTAGCTCCAGCTCGGGGAGCGCTTCTGCAGCTTCTGGCGGAGCTTGCGGACGAAGACGTCAACGGAGCGGTCGCCGTGGGCCATCGCGTAGCCCCATACGCGCTGATAGATCGTCTCGCGCTCGAGCACCTGGCCCTTGGCGTCGGCGAGCAGCCCCAGCAGCTCGAACTCGCGCCGGGTGAGGTCGACGCTCTCGCCGCTGACGAAGGCCTGGAACTGGTCGGCGCGGATCTCGAGCTCGCCGGCGACGAGCGGGCCGACGTCGGTCTCGGCCCGGCTGCGGCGGCGGCGGCGCGATATCGCCTCGATCCTCGCGATCACCTCCTCGGGGTGGCAGGGCTTGCTGACCCAGTCATCAGCCCCCAGCCGCAGGCCGCGGACGCGCTGGGCCACGCTCGAGGGACCGGTGCAGACGACGACGGCAAGGTCTGGGAGCGCTCCGCAGATCCGCTCCAGATAGGGCCAGCCGTCCTCGCCGAGAGCCGCCGGGTCGAGGACCACGGCGCCGAGCTTCATCGCAATCAGCTCCTCCGGCGCTACGGCGCTGGCCAGCTGGCGGTGCTGCCAGCCGGCGGACTCGATCCGGTTGGCGAGGACGCGGACGAAGCCGCTGTCGTTGTCTATTACGGCGAGTCTCATGACGTTTGCCTTGGTGCTCAATCGAGGCGGCGCCGGTCGGACGAACCGTGGCGCCGGGCGGACATGACGATAACGATTGTACGGGCGGGCACCGGTCGGAGGACGGGGATTACCTCCGTTCACAGGGGTTTCACATGCTCACAGCGGCCAATCGGGGCCGCTTGACGGATCGGAGCGGGTTATCCGGATTTTCACTCCGTCGCACTTCGCACCCCGGAGACTGCCCTCGACTCACGAGATTCCTCTCTCGTCAGCGCGCGCGGCCCAATCTTCTGCCCCGGGTCGCGCGCTTTTCTTTTCTGGATGAGGAGGTCGCTCAGAAGGTCGCCGGGCGCAGGCTGGTGGCGATGATCATCATCACCGCCACCCCGACGACGAGGCGGTAGTAGACGAACGGGCGGTAGCTGGACGTCCGCAGCAGCCGCAGCAAGAAGGCGATCGCCAGGTAGCCCGACACCGCGGCGGCGATTGTGCCGACGATGATCGGCCCCACAACCCCGGGGGGAAGTCCGTCGCTAACCACCTTCGCGCCCTTGTAGAGGGTGGCTCCGGCGACCACGGGTATCAGCATCAGAAAGGAGAAGCGGGCGGCGCTGTCGCGGTCGAGGCCGAGGAAGCGGGCGGCCGTGATCGTGATTCCCGAGCGAGAGGTCCCCGGCGCCAGCGAGAGAACCTGGGCGAGCCCGATCCAGAGACCGTCGCGGTTGTCGGCGTCCTTGAGGCTGCGGCTCTGGGGGAGGCTGTCGGCGAGTCCGAGCAGGAGAGCGAAGATGATCAGCTGGATCCCGATCATCCAGGGCTCGCCCAGATGTCTGTCGATGAAGTCCGAGCCGAGCCCGCCGGCGATCACGGCTGGAACCGTGCCCACCGCGATCGCGATCGAGAGGCGCTCGCTGGTCGTCTCGACCGCGCGCTTTCTAACCACCGAGATGAAGCCCTTCGTCAGGGCCACGACCTCGACCCGGAAATAGGAGACAGCTGCGATCAAGGTGCCCGCGTGCAGCGCGACGTCGAAGGTCTTGTTGAACTCCGGATGGTCGAGCAGGAAGCGGTAATCCTGCAACCAGGGCACGAGGATCAGGTGGCCGGAGGACGAGATCGGCAGGAATTCCGTCAAGCCCTGCACAATCCCCAGCAGCAAGGCTTCGAGGTTGGACATCGGCGGGATCGTAGCCGAGGTCGCCTAAGCGGGGCCTAAAGCGGGGCGCCGAGGCGGTGCGATAGATTTCCACCCATGGGCCTGCGACGCACGATTGCACGGATCGCCACGATCTCCACCCTGGTCGCGCTCGTCCTCGTCGTCGCCGCTCCGGCAGCGTTCGCCGCCGACGGCGTCGGACTCGCCGGGCGCACCGACGACAGGATCATCACCTTCTTCTGCTTCGGCGTGATCGCCTTCTTCCCGATCCTCGTGATCACCCTTTCGCTGATCCAGGGCCACCTGGAGAAGCGCAAGGAACGCCGCCGCTACGACCTCGACCGCCTCAGCTGAGGCCCGAGCGGGCGATTTGGCCCGCTAGTTCGTCGTTCTTTCCGCCACACGGCGCGGTCGCCGCACACCGCCCCCTTAGTGTGATTCTGATCACACATGCGAGGACATCCGGCCCAATCGGTGTAGTTGCCAGTTCCCCCGCCCGCAGCCCGGGTTCGTACCAGGCATGAGCGACATCCGCGGGCGCCGATAACGACGCAAGGAGTTCCGTGAGCACCGGCAAGAGAACGGCCGCACTGCTGGCCGCGACAGCAGCTTTCGCCTGCACCGCGTTCGGCGGCGGGACGACCCTCGCCCAGGCGTCTCTGCCGGCCCAGGCCGGCGACGGCCCCTACATGCCGCTGCGGGTGATGCCGCACTACGGGGACGGTCCTGGGGCCGGCCGTGGCCACGAGGGCCAGGACCTGTTCGCCCCCGCCGGGACCGACGAGGTCGCGATCGCCGACGCCGTCGTCATCGACACCGGGACCGGCTACCAGGCCGGGCGCGGCAACTACGTCTCCATCTACAGCGATCTGACCGGCCGCACCTACAACTACTTCCACATGCTCTCGGCGCCGGTCGTCGGCGTCGGCGAGCGGGTGGCGGCGGGCCAGAAGCTCGGTGATCTCGGCTGCAGCGGCTCCTGCTGGGGCAACCACCTGCATTTCGAGATGCGCCGCGGTCGGGACGAGTACGGCCCGATCGAGGACCCGCGACCGCTGCTGGAGACGCTCGGCCTGGCGCCGGACCAGGCGCCGCACCCCTTCGCCACCGCCACCCGCCCATAGCCGTCGGCACCGAGGCAGCGGCTACTCGGGAAGGCGAAATCCGGTCAGCAGGCGCTTCTCGCTCTCGCCGCTGACCTCCGCGACGACCTCGATCCTGCCCTCCAGCGGGGTGCCGCGGATCTTCGTCGCCAGCAGGTCGTCGACCTGGAAGATCCCGGCCGAGTTGTTGAGGTCGATCTCGATCCTCACCGGCCTCTCCTCGCCGGCGGAGATCCGCACCTCGTCTATCGCCGCGGCGGAGATCGAGTGGATCCCCTCCTGTCCCGACTCGAGCGGTATGCGGGAGCGCCCCTGGGCCATGTCGAGGGCGTCGGCGACACGGACGACCCCGGCCTCGACCGTGTAGGGCTCACCGCGGCGGCGGTGGCCGATGATCGCGTGCAGGGTCTCGGCGATGACGACAGTGCGCTGGGGCTCTTTGTAGGTGCGCTCGAGCAGGCGCGCCAGCGCCTCCCTGGCGAGGAAGAGGCTGTAGGCCTCATGGTCGGCGCGGTGTATCGACATCCCGACGTCGTGCAGGAGCGCGCCGCCGGCGACGACAACCTCGGCATCGCGCGCGGTCATCCCGTGATCGGTGACCATCGCCGGCTCGACCCCGGCTTTGGTCAGCAGCCGCAGCAGCCGCAGAGCGATGTTGAGGACGATCTGGACGTGGACCCAGGAGTGGTCCGACATCCCCAGCCGCTCCGATTGCACCTGCGCCATGTACCACCAGGCGCGCACCTGCTGATCGGCGTTGACCGCGTCGATAAAGCCCTCGAGCTTGCGGTTGCCGCGCGTCGGCGCGCGCACCTGGCTCTCCGCGACCGCCTCGGCCGGGGGCTTTCGCGACGGTCCCTCGGGACCGGGGGCGGGTACGGCCTCCTCCGCCGTCACCTCGCCTCCCAATCGGCGGGCTGGCGCCAGCGCTCCAGCGCGATGCCCTCACGGACACCGCCGCGGGCTATCCGCAGGGGCTCGGGAAGCAGCTCGCAGACAGCCTCCAGCACCGCCAGCGCGCCGGGCAGCAGGCGGACGCGCTCCGGCGCCAGGCCGAGCTCAGCGGCCAGCGACTCGCTGGGGGCCGAGCTCGCCAGCTCGAGCAACTCGGTGATCCGGGGGCGGTCGAGGGCCCCGCCGGAGATCCTGCGCAGCGATGACGTGCCCCCTCCCACCGCCAGGGCCAGCCCACACCGCGGCGGCTCAACGCCGACGAAGCTGCGAGCGGCGGCGCTTCGAACGGCGGCGAGCTGGTCGCGGTTCGGAGGGTCCGAGTGCAACGCCCGCTCGGTCAGCCTGCGCGAGCCGACCGGGCGCGAGGCCCACCAGTGGGGCAAACCCCGAGGCGGACCGACCGCAATCTCGGTGGAGCCGCCGCCGACGTCGACGACCGCGACAACGTCCGGCATCTCCCCTGGCTCGCATCCGGTCGCGCCGAGGAAGGCGAGCGCGGCCTCCTCACCCCCGCTGAGGATCCTCAGATCCCCGGCGCCGATCCGGTCGCAGACGCGCCCGAGGGACCTGGCTGCGCGCGACCCGCGCAGCCCCGCGGTGGCGGCGACCAGGAGCTCCTCGGCGCCCGACTCGCGGGCGATCGCGGCCTCACGCTCGAGCAGCCTCGGCAGGAACTCGGCGGCATCGGGCGAGGCGGCCGAGAGGAAGTGCCGGCGCTCGAGCCTGGGTCGAGGGCGACCACCCTCGACCTCGACGACCAGAAGCCGGGTCGTGTTGGTGCCGATATCAATCACCCCGATGACCAACGTCGGCCCATCCTCTCAGACCCCCGCGGCAAAGGCGACTCCGGCTCTCCTCGGCCCATCGGCCTGCTTTCCAGCGCTTTTCCGCCGGGGTCGCGGCTACTGTGGCGCCTCAGCACCCGATCAGAGCTGATGGCGAACTGCCCCAACACTGGATTGACGGTTCCTGAGTGCAGCTGCGCTCCATGCATCGAGCGCCAGCTCGAGCAGTTCGCGCCGGAAGGGCTGTTCATCCGCCGGGTCGTCCACGACCCGCTCCTCTGGCACGAGGTCCGGCCAAGCACCCCCTCGCCCCGGACCGTCGCCGAGCGCCTCGACCGGCCGGCTCTCTAGCTACTCGCCGATCACCTTGATCACGAGGCGCTTTGGCCTGCGGCCATCGAACTCGCAGTAGAAGACCTGCTGCCAGGGCCCGAGGTCGAGGCGACCCGCGGTCACCGGGAGGATCGCCTGATGGTGGACCAGAAGGTTCTTGAGGTGGGCGTCGCCGTTGTCCTCGCCACCGCGGTGGTGGCGGTAGTCGCCCTCGGCGGGGAGCAGCTCCCTCGCGGTCTCGTTGGCGGGCTCCTTCCAGCTCGGCGGCGCGACCTTGTCGAGCCACTCGAGCGTGTCGGCATGGAGGCCCGGCTCATCGTCGTTGACCCAGACACCGGCGGTGATGTGCATCGCCGAGACCAGCGCCATGCCCTCCTCCACCCCCGAGTCGTCGACGACCCCCTGAACATCGTCGGTGATGCGGACGAACTCCCGCCGCTGCTCGGTCTCGATCGTGCGATGGACTGTGTGGGATTTCACAAGTGCCTCCTGCTCGGTCTGGGACGATGGTCTGCGCTCCGTGAAGGGCTGCGCCGGCAGGCGCATGGGGGCGCCACCGAGATGTGGGCAGCGTGTGCTGAGGCGCACACTGCCCGAGGAAAAAGATGATAAAAAAACCGACGATTTCAGCGCATCAGAGAAAGGAGAAGGCGTGGAGAGGCCCCGGAACATCGCAGCGCGCGCCGGACACTGGAGCGCCCAGCATCGCAAGACCGCGATCTGGGGATGGCTCGCGTTCGTCGTCACCGCCGCCGTGATCGGCGGCGCCGTCGGGACGAAGACGCTTGACAACAACACAAACGGGGTCGGCGAGTCCGGCCAGGCGTCCAGGACCCTCGCCGACGGCTTCCCCGACAAGGCGGGCGAGACCGTGCTCGTGCAGAACGAGGCCGAGAGCGCCGGATCGCGACCCTTCCGGGCGGCGGTGCTCGACGTCGAGAGCCGCCTCTCGGCTCTCCCCCACATCGAGAACATCAAGGGCCCCTACGACCCGGCTAACAAGGGCCAGATCTCACCCGACGGCCACTCGGCCCTGATCACCTTCGACATTCCCGGCGACTCCGGGCAGACCGAGAAGCGGGTCGACGCGCCGCTGGCGGCCGTCGCCGGTGCGCAGAGCGCCAACCAGGGCTTCGTCATCGCCCAGTTCGGCGACGCCAGCGCCGACAAGGAACTGAGCAAGGCGTTCGAGGACGACTTCCGTAAGGCCGAGATCACCTCGCTGCCGATCACGCTGATCATCCTCGTGATCGCGTTCGGCGCTCTCGTCGCCGCCGGCGTGCCGCTGATCCTGGCCCTGACCGCGGTCTTCGCGACGATCGGCCTGATTGCCCCGATCAGCCAGATCAGCGGCGTCGACGAGGCGATCAACTCGGTGGTGCTCCTGATCGGACTCGCGGTGGGCGTGGATTACTCGATGTTCTACCTGCGGCGCGAGCGCGAGGAACGGGCGGCCGGCAACACCGAGACGGCCTCGCTCGAAGCGGCCGCCGCGACCTCGGGCCGGGCGGTGCTGATCTCGGGGTTCACCGTGATGATCGCGATGGCCGGGATGTACCTGGCCGGGGCCGCGACCTTCCAGTCCTTCGCCACGGGGACGATCCTCGTCGTCGCTGTGGCGATGGTCGGCTCGCTGACGGTCCTGCCGGCGATCCTCGCCTGGCTCGGCGACCGCGTCGACAAGGGCCGGATCCCGTTTCTACACCGGCTCAAGGGCCGCGGCGGCGAGCGCGGGCTCTGGGGCCGGATCGTCGACCGGGTTCTGCGCCGCCCGCTGATCTCGGCGATTTCCGCGACCGCTCTGCTGCTCTTCATGGCCCTCCCGGCGCTCAACCTGCACACGGCGGTTTCAGGGGTCGAGACGCTGCCGCAGAACCTCGGTGTGATCAAGACCTACAACCGGATCCAGGATGCTTTCCCCGGGGGGCCGATTCCGGCCCAGGTCGTCGTCAGCGCCGACGACGTCTTGTCGCCGCAGGTAACCCGGGCCGGCGAGGAACTGATAGCCAGGGCCTCCTCCAGCCCACTCTTCGAGCAGCCGATCACCACGGATGTGAACCCCGACGGCACGGTCGCGGAGATCGACATCCCGGTTGCAGGAGACGGGACCGACAGCGCCTCCAACCGAGCCCTCTCAGACCTCCGCGACAACCTGATCCCGGCCACCTTCGGGCAGGTGCCGGCGGCGACGGTCGGCGTCACCGGATACACGGCGCAGTCAAAGGACTTCAACGACACGATGAAGTCACACGCCCCATGGGTCTTCATGTTCGTGCTGACGGCAGCATTCCTGCTGCTGCTGGTGACCTTCCGCTCGATAGTGATCCCGCTGAAGGCGATCCTTCTCAACCTGCTCTCGGTCGCCGCTGCCTACGGCGTGGTCGTCTGGATCTTCCAGGAGGGCCACCTCGAGGGACTGCTCAACTTCAAGTCCAACGGCGCGATCACGTCGTGGCTGCCGCTGTTCCTCTTCGTCGTCCTCTTCGGGCTCTCGATGGACTACCACGTGTTCATCCTGACCCGGATCCGCGAGGGATTTGACCGAGGGCGCTCGACCGGCGACGCCGTCTCCCACGGGATCAAGACGACCGCCGGCGTCGTCACCAGCGCAGCGGCAGTGATGATCGCCGTCTTCGCGATCTTCGCCACCCTCTCGCTGCTCGAGTTCAAGGAGATGGGCGTCGGCCTGGCGATGGCGATCCTGATCGACGCGACGATCATCCGCGGCGTCCTGCTGCCGGCGACGATGAAGCTGCTCGGCGACTGGAACTGGTACCTGCCGAGTTGGCTCGAGTGGCTCCCCCGGGTAACGCCCGAGGGGCTCGACGGGCTGCCACCGGAAGTGGGCAGGGCGGCCGACGAGCCGAGCGAGCGCCCGCGGGAGCCGGTCGAGGCGTAGGCGCCTCACCCGAGGGACCACGGCCCCGGCCGGCGGGTCCTGCCCGAAGCACCATGGGCCCGGCTCGGCGGGTCCCAGGCAGCTCACCCGAGGGAACATGGCCCCGGCCGGCGGGTCCTGTCATGGGATGGGACCCACCATTCCCTGCGCTCCACGGCGGGTGCTCGGGAATGGGTCCTCCCATCCCATGCCACCCGCCGGAGGGGACACTGCTCTGCTCCCCACGAGCCGGATGGCCGGCTGGCTGCTTCGCCGGCCCGCTGGGCCTGGCCGCGCGTCGCCTTCGGTGAGAGGGCGCGGCATGACGGGCGTCGGGCGGGGCCCGGAGCGGCTTGTAATCGAGAGTGCCGCCGTTACAGGCGGCACTCGAGATTTGAGCGAGGGCCCCGCCCGGCGCCCGTCGAGGTGTGGCGCCCCTTCCGATGACAGGACCCGCCGGCCGGGGCCATGGTGCTGCGAGAAGGACCCGCCGGCCGGGGCCGTGGTGCTTCGTCAGGGAAGGGGCGGTTTGGTCAGCGGTTGTACAGTGGCCCGGTGCCCGGGCTTCTGTCGATCGAGCGGCGTGACGAGGTGGCGGTGGTGACCCTGCAGAGGCCGGAGAAGCGCAATGCGCTCTCGATCGATCTCAGGGTCGAGCTCGCCGAATCGTTCGGCGCCCTGGGCGCAGACGCCGGCGTCGGCTGCATCGTCTTCACCGGGGCCGGCTTTGCCTTCTGCTCGGGAATGGACGTGACCGAGTTCGGGGGCGATGACGAGCACAAGAGGCGGCTGGTCGAGACCTCAACCGGGGCGTTCGAGGCGATCGGGTCCTGCCCGCGACCGGTGCTCGCCGCGGTCAACGGGCCGGCGCTGGCCGGCGGTTTCGCGCTCGCCCTGCTCTGCGACATCCGCGTCGCGGCAGCCTCGGCGACCTTCGGCTTTCCGGAGCTGCCGCGGGGGATCCCACCCTCTTACGCGTCAGCCCGTGCGGCCCTCGGCCCAGGTCAGGCGGCCGAGGTCTCGCTCAGTGGCCGGGTCTTCGGCGCCGAGGAGGCGATGCGGCTGGGGGTAGCCAACGAGCTCGTCGCCGACGAGCGTGTGCTCGAGCGCTCGCTCGAGGTGGCCGCCGGGATCGCGGCCGCACCGCGGGAGGCGACCCTGGAGACCAAGCGCCGGATCCTGCTCGATCGCGAGCAGACCCTCGGCCACCTGTTCGCCGACGAGGCCCGGGTCTTCCGCGAGGCGCTCCTCGACGCCGAGCCCGACGACGCCGCCTGAGCGGCGCCGCCGGGTCCCGCGATCAACGCAGACGGCGCCGACTCGAGCCGAAGCGCGAGTATCAGCCGCAGATCGGCCAGGGGCTCGAGCCGGAGCGCGTGTACAGCAGCGCCGCCCGGTAGTCCTGCTCGGCCTCGGGGGCCGCGGCCGGGTCGCCGCTGCCGCCAACCGAGGCCCAGGTGCCGTAGTCGAACTGGTACTTGCCGCGGTAGGTACCGGAGGCGTCGACGACAGTCGGGTCGCCGCCGGACTCACAGGCCGCGATCGAGTCGAGAGTGGCCTGCGAGACGCCGCCGGGAAGGGTCGCGAACGCCTCACGACGCTGCTTGCGCAGCTTCGCCCTGCGGTCGGCGCGAATCTGTTTGACCTGAACCGCGATCGTCGCCTGCAGCCCCTTTGCCGGGCGCTCCAGCGCCGGCACCTGCACCGCCCGGGCGGGCGCGATCGCGATCTGGGCGCCGTCTTCGCCACCGGCTGCGAGGGCGGTCGCCGGCAGGGCTATGCCCACCATGGCAGCAAGCGTGATTCCGATTTTCTGCGCGTTTGACCTGATCATTTTCTGAACTGCCTCCGTTCGTGTGTCGATGCCCGGTCGTCAGCGCGCATCCGGCGCGCTGAGCGGCCGCGTGTCGGCCTCGCGAACGGGGCTGCGAGGCAAAGGCGACTTCCGGACTCCATGGCCCCGGCGGGTGTTTGTGGAGCGCGGGCGGCACCGAGTTATCGGGGGCCTGCGCCTGCCGGGGTCTGTTCCGTGTAGGGAGGGAACCCTGCCAGCGGCCGGTGTTGCGGTTGTGTGACCCTCGTCACACAACCCGAAGCACGCAACCATCGTCACAACCCCAGGCGTGGAGGGGCGCGGTCCCGCCGGTGCCTGAGAGCGCAGTTGCAGCGCGGGCGCCGCACCTGCTCGGCCCCCGCCGGGTTGAGGCGGTATAGGCCGCTCGGCCAGGCGCGCTCTCAGGTAGGGTGCCGCCGGCCGGATCCCCCAGCAACGAGCGGGCCGCGAACAGCAGCCAACAGACCGGCATGGGAGCCACGAGGAGGAACGGAATGAAGCGCGCACGCAACCTGGCCATAACCGCAGTCGTGGCGGCGGGACTGTTCGCAGCCGCGCCGGCGATCGCGAAGGACCGCGTCGTCGCGGTCAAGGGCGTCGACGGGCCGGGCCCGGCGAAGTACGACAAGACCTACGTCACCAAGATGGGACCCGCCTCGGCCAAGAACGTGCTCGTGCTGATGCCCGGGTTTATCGGCGGCGCCGGCGACTTCACCCTGATCGGTCACTACCTGACCTCAAAGATCCCGAACCTCCAGGTCTGGGCGATCGACCGGCGCTCGCAGGCGCTCGAGGACGTCAGCACATTCCGCAAGGCGCTGGCCGGCAGCGTCAGCCTGCAACAGATGTTCGACCACTACCTCGGCTGGGTCACCAACGGCGGGACCCCGGCCGACCATTTCAACTTCCTCGACCCCTCGACGGTGCAGTTCGCCAAGCAGTGGGGCCTGCCGATGACCCTCGGCGACGAGCGCAAGGTCGTCCTCGCCGCCGGCGCCGGCGGCAGGCGCAACGTCATCCTCGGCGGCCACTCGCTCGGCGCCTCGATGACGACCGCATATGCGGCCTGGGACTTCAACGGGCATCCGGGCTACAAGGACGTAAACGCGCTCGTCCTGATCGACGGCGGTCTGCTCGGTAGCTTCAACGCCTACGACCTCTCGCAGGCGCAGACCGCTGTCTCCAACCTCGACGCGGCGGCTTCGCCCTTCGCCGACCTTCTCAAACTCGGATTCCCCGAGGCCGCGGGGCTCTTCGCCGAGGTCGGCGGCACCTACGCACGCCTGGCGCCCAAGGCACCGGCGACGACGCTGCAGAGCTACCCCCTGCTTCCCCTCGGGTTCAACCCCCACAATCCGGACAAATCGATCATCCCGTCCACCAACCGCGGCGTGCTCGGCTACGCCTTGGACCGGGACACGTCCCCCACGAGCCTCCGGCTGCTCCAGGTCAACGGCGGCGAGCTCGCGTCGAGCGGCGATCCGCGCGACTGGGTCGACGGAGGTGTGACCCCCGTTTCCCGCCTCGCCCGCACCCTCGGCCAGGAGCCGTCGAACGCGGTCGAGTGGTACTTCCCGCTGCGGCTGACGATCGATGTGAACGGGGCGAACCAGCTGGAGCAGAACGCGGCCGCGAACTTCCTCGGGCTGAGGCTGAAGCACCTGAAGCAGGTCGACATCCCCGTCTATGCGGTCCAGACCGACCTCACCGACGGCCGGGTCCTGAAGGGCGCGAAGCGCTTCATCGCCGAGTCGAAGACGACGCTGAAGGAGTCGAGGCTGGTCAACGCCGATCCGCAGCAGAGCCATCTCGACCCGCTGACCGCGGCGCCCGCCAAGAACGCCTTCCTGAAGACGGTCGTGCCGTTCCTGAAGAAGAACTTCCGATAGGCGGCCGTTCAACCGGCGGGGACACCGGCACCGGCGGCCGTTAGCCGGCACCGGCGGCCGTTAGACTCGCCCCGCGATGGTTGACGGCCCCGACCCGAAGGCGCCGCCTCCTGGGGAAGGGCGGCCGGAGCGCCCGATGCCCCTCCCCGCCCGCTTGCTCGGGGCTGGTGTACGCGGGGCCCAGAGCGTCGCCGGTGCGACCGGCGTCGACCGCGCCGTCGAGGCCGCGACCGAGGAGGCGATCGTCGCCGCGATCGAGAGCGAGGCGGTCGAGCGGGCGCTGGTCCGCATCCTCCAGGGGCCGGTGGTCGAGGAGGCGATGCAGGGCGCGCTCGAGAGCGAGGCGCTCAAGAGGGCCCTGCTCGACGCCCTCGACAGCGAGATGCTCGACGAGGTCTGGCGGCGGCTACTGGCCAGCGATGAGGCCCAGCAGCTGGTCGAGCGGATCGCCGAGGCGCCCGAGGTTCGAGCGGCGATGGCGGCCCAGGGCGCCGGGCTGCTGTCGGACATCGGCCGCCAGATCGCCCGCTACGCCCACCGCTTCGACGGCACCGTCGAGCGCCTCGTCCGCCGCATCGCCTTCAGGAAGCCCCGCTCCGAGCCCTCGGCGAACGCCGGCCTCGTCAGCAGGGCGCTGGCGTTGGGCATCGACGTGGCGATCGTCAACCTCGGCTTCACCGCTCTCGCAGCCGCCGTCGCCTTCATCGGCTCCGCCCTCGGTGCCGACTCCGGCAGCGCTTCAGAGCAAACGCTGGTGGTCGGAACGACGGTCTGGTTGATCACCGGGGGGCTCTACCTGCTGACTTTCTGGACCCTGGTGGGCCAGACGCCGGGGATGCGCTTTCTGCGGATCAGACTCGACTCGCACGGGCGCCGGCGCCTGCGCTTGCGCAAGTCGATGAGGCGGCTTCTCGGCCTCGGCCTATCGCTTCTGACGCTCGGAATCGGCTTCCTCGGCGTCCTCTTCAATGAGCGCCGGCGCGGCTGGGAGGAGCGGCTGAGCGAATCGGAGGTCCTCTACATCGAGCCGTCAGCCAATGCGGCGCCCTGGTCGTCGCTGGACGCGCCGGAGCCGGCTTCCGCCGGCGGCCCTCAGACCGAAACCGTCCCGCCTCCGCCGAGAGGCCCTGGGCCGTCCTAGCTCCAAGAAGTAGCGACAGGCGTTGATCTCACCTGTCCCATCTGGGACCCGCGGCATCGCTTGCGTGATTTCCGGGTCTATGGCCCCCGAAGACACGCAAACTTCCGGAGCGGGCCCGGCCAGACTGGCGGGGGGGTGCGAGGTCGAGGCGTCGCTATCGGTCTCGGAGGCGTCGCGGGAGCTCGCGGGTAGTCCAGCCACGGCCGTGGCGGAAGCGCGCCGCTCGAGCAGGCGGATAGTCCGGCCTAGGCCGCGGCGGAGGCCCGCGGCTCGAGCACGGTCTCGGCTCCGAGCTCGGGGCTGATCGTGATCGCGCGACGGCGGGCCACCTCGGCCCCGCCGTCGGCGGGGCGGATCAGACAGGTAGCGAGCACCTGGCGCAGGACTATCCCCATCTCGAGCAGGGCGAAGTTGGCGCCGATGCAGCGGCGCCGGCCGCCACCGAAGGGAATCCAGGTGTAGGTCCCTGGCGGGACTCCGAGGAAGCGCTCAGGGCGGAACGCGTAGGGGTCGGGGTAGATCTCGGGGTCGTGGTGGACGAGGTAGGCGCTTGCAACGAGGCAGACACCCTCCGGGTAGGTCCAGCCACCGACCTCGATCGGCTGCTTGACGTAGCGCGGCGCCGAGTTGGGCAGGACAGGGCGGCGGCGCAGCGTTTCGCGCACGGTTGCGGTCAGGTAATCCTCCCCCTCCCCGGCGGAGGTCTCGTCGACCAGCCGGGTGAGCACCTCCGGCTCGCGCACGAGCCGCTCAAAGCACCATGCCAGCTCCGACGCGGTCGTCTCGTGACCGGCGACCAGAAGCGTCATCAACTCGTCGCGGATCTCCTCGCCCGACATCTCGCTCCCGTCCTCGTGGCGCGCCTCGAGCAGCATCGTCAGGACGTCGTCGCCGGCGACGCCGCCGGCACGGCGCTCGTCGATCAGCCGTCCGAGGATCGCATCGGCCTCCTCGCTGATCTGAGCGAACTCGTTCCAGCGACCGTGCCCGCTGAGCAGCCGCTGCACCGGCGGCAGCATCGAGACCGGGTTGGAGCCGAAGTCGAGGATCTCGGTCAGCAGGCCGCGAAGGGTGTCGAGGCGCTGGCCCTCCTCGAGGCCGAAGACAGCGCGAAGAATCACCTCGAGCGTCAACGCCTGCAGGCGCGGATGCAGCGCGACCACCTCGCCGCGGGGCCAACGACCGATCTCCTCCTCGGTGACCGCCCCCATCAACTCGGTCAGCCGCTCCATCCGCGATCCGTGGAAGGCACCGAGCATCAGCTTGCGCTGCTCGAGGTGCTCGCCCTCGTCGAGGAGGATGACCGAGTTACGGCCGACTATCGGCTCGAGGATGCGCGCCCCCTCGCCCGGGTGCAGGACCTCGGGCGGGGCGGTGAAGACCTGCTTGATCTCAACGGGGTCCGAGATCATCACGAACGGGGGCGTTGCCAGCAGCCGCAGCGTGAAGCGCTTTCCGTAACGCGCCCGGCAGCGCTCCAGATACGGAATCGGGCGAGACCACCAGCCGGCGGTCTGGACCGCGCGCGGGGTTCGAGGTCCGGGTGGCAGCTCCGCTCGCATCGTTCGAGCGTAGGGGAATCGGAGGCGGGCGGGCGTGTCGTCGGGGGCAGCCGTGCCGTGGGGGGGCGGGCGTGCCATCGGGGGGGCGGGCGTGCCGTGCGGCACAGGCGCCCCGCGCTGACGTACGGAGCTCGGCCCAGGGCGAGCAGGGGCTCGGCCCAGGGCGAGAAGGGGCTCGGCCCAGGGCGAGAAGGGCATAGAGTCAGCGATCCACCCGTCGCAGATCGGAGAGAACGTATGGCGAGCGTCGAGCAGCGTCCCGCCGCCGAGGGCAAGGCGGCACCCGCAGGAGCCCGGAGACGGCGTCCTGCTCAACCCCGACGAGTACGACCCGCGGCACCTGGACCCCCGGTCCCGAGAGCTGATGCTGGCGACGATCGAGTTCTTCGAGTCGCGCGGCAAGAGGGTGCTCAAGGAGCACGACCGCGACCATGTCTGGTACGTCGGATTTCCTCGAGTTCGTCAAGGACAACCGGGTCTTCGCGACCCTGCTGACGCCCGTCCCGCGACGGTGGTGGAGATCCCGACAAGCGCTGGGACACCAATCGGATCTGCGCCTTCAACGAGATCAGCGCCTTCTACGGTCTCGCCTACTGGTACACCTGGCAGGTCTCGATCCTCGGCCTCGGGCCGATCCTTCAGTCCGACAACGACGCCAGCCCGCGCCCGGGCTGCCGACCTGCTCGATCAGGGCTCGATCTTCGCCTTCGGCCTCTCCGAGCGCGAGCACGGCGCCGACATCTACTCGACCGACATGGTCCTCACCCCCGACGGCGACGGCGGTTTCCGTGCCAACGGCGGCAAGTACTACATCGGCAACGGCAACGAGGCGGGAATGGTCTCCGTCTTCTCCCGTCGCGCCGACGTCGAGGGCGCGAGGGATACGTCTTCTTCGCTGCCGACAGCCAGCACCCCGCCTACCACCTGATCCGCAACGTCGTCAACTCGCAGTCCTACGTGAGCCAGTTCGAGCTCCGCGGACTATCCGGTCCGCCCCGACGACATCCTCCACACCGGCCCGGCGGCCTTCGACGCCGCGCTCAACACCGTCAACATCGGCAAGTTCAACCTCGGCTTCGCCTCGATCGGGATCTCCGAGCATGCCTTCTACGAGGCGATAACCCACGCCGATGCCCGCGTCCTCTACGGGATGCGGGTGACCGACTTCCCCCACGTGAGCCAGGCCTTCACCGACGCATACGCGCGGCTGGTTGCGATGAAGCTCTTCGGCGAGCGTGCCGTCGACTACATGCGATCGGCCGGCCCCGAGGACCGTCGCTACCTGCTGTTCAACCCGATCACCAAGATGAAGGTGACGACCGAGGGCGAGCGGGTCGTCGACCTGCTCTGGGACGTGGTCGCGGCGAAGGGCTTCGAGAGCGACATGTACTTCGAGATGGCGGCCCGCGACATCCGGGCGCTGCCGAAGCTCGAGGGCACGGTCCACGTCAACATGGCGCTGGTCCTGAAGTTCATGGCCAACTATCTCTTCAACCCCGGCGAGTTCGAGCCGGTGCCAGCCGCGCCACGACGACGGCCGACGACGAGTTCCTCTTCCGCCAGGGTCCGGCCCGCGGGCTGGGCAAGATCCGCTTCGAGGATTGGCGCAGGGCCTACGAGCCCTTCGCCAGGGTGCCCAACGTCGCCCGCTTCGTTGAGCAGGCCGAGGGATTCTGCCGGCTGCTCCAGAGTGCGCCCCCGGGTGCCGAGCAGCAGAAGGACCTCGACTTCCTGCTGACGCTCGGCGAGCTCTTCACCCTGATCCCCTACGGCCAGCTGATCTGCGAGCAGGCCTCGCTGCGGGGTCTGGCGACCGACACGGTCGACCAGATCTTCGACGTCTTCGTCCGCGATTTCTCCGCCTACGCGGTGGCGCTGCACGGAAAGGGCTCGGCGACCGAGGCACAGCGCGCCTGGGTGCTCGAGAGCATCCGCGAGCCGGTCCTCGACGAGGAGCGCTTCGACGGCGTCTGGGAGAAGGTCCGCTGCGATCGCCGGCGCCTACGAGATGCGCCCCTGATCGTTTCGTGCACGACCGACCGCGCGAGAGTTCAATCGACCATCAAATAGATGGCGGAAATCACTCTCGCCCGCGGGGCCCCGGCGCTCGGAGGCGGCCGGCGCCTGGACGCGGCCGGCGCCTGGAGGCGGCCGGCACTCGGAGGCGGCCGCTAGAGCCTGCCGGCGTCGAGCAGCCGGCGCAGGAAGTGGCGCGTCTCCGGCCGCTCGGGCTCGGCCAGGACCCGCTCCGGAGGCCCCTGCTCGACGATCGAGCCCTCGTGCAGGAAGGCGACGGTGTCGGCGACCTCGCGGGCGAAGCTCATCTCATGCGTCGCTATGACCATCGTCGCGCCCTCCTGCTTGAGGTCGCGCACCGCCGCCAGCACCTCACCGACCAGCTCGGGATCGAGCGCGCTGGTGACCTCGTCGAGCAGCAGCGCCCGCGGCCTCGAGGCGAAGGCGCGGACGATCGCGACCCGCTGCTGCTGGCCGCCGGAGAGGCGGTCGGGGCGGTCGTCCTCGCGGCCGGCGAGGCCGAAGCGCGCGAGCAGGTCGCGGCCGATTTCCTCCGCCTCTCGGCGCCTCATCTTCTGCGCCCTGGTGGCCCCGAGGACGACGTTCTCGATCACCGTCAGATGCGGAAACAGGTTGTAGGCCTGAAAGACCACCCCGAGGCGCCGGCGGACAGCGACCGGATCGACCGAGGGATCGGTGATCACGTCGCCGTCGAGAAAGATGTCGCCGTCGTCGATCTCCTCGAGCAGGTCGATGCAGCGCAGGATCGTCGACTTGCCGGAGCCCGACGCCCCGATCAGCGCGACGGCCTCGTGCTCGTGCACGGTCAGGCCGATTCCACGCAGGACCTCGCGCTCGCCGAAGGCCTTGGTGACGCCCCTGATGTCGATCACGGCCTCCATCAGCCGCGATCCTCCTGGGCCCTGGCGCCGATGTGGTCAACGATCCGCGCCAGCGGCACGGTGATCGCCAGGTAGAGAATCGCCGCCGCGATCAGCGGTGTGTAGTTGAAGGTCGAGGCTGCGTCTATCTGGGCGACCCGGAAGGCCTCCCCGGCGACGCCTAGGATCGAGATCAGCGCGACGTCCTTCTGCAGGGAGATGAAGTCGTTGAGCAACGGCGGGAAGACGCGTCTGACGGCCTGCGGCAGGATCACGTGGCGCATCGCCTGCGTCTCCGTCGAATCCGATCGCAAGCGCCGCGTCGCGCTGGCTGCGATGGACCGAGGCGATCCCCGCGCGGTAGACCTCGGCAACGTAGGCGCCGTAGGCGAGGGCGAGGGCGAACCCGCCGAGGATCACGGGATCGGTCGGCAGCCCCTGAAGCTGCAGGGCGGGGATGCCGAAACCGATCAGATAGACGAGGAGGATGATCGGGATTCCGCGAAGCAGATCGGTGTAGACCGTCGCCAGCAGCCGCAGCGGATAGAGAGAGGGCAGCCGGCTGGTCCGCAGGAGCGCGACGGTGAGCCCGAGGACGAGGACGACGACCTCGACAACCATGAAGATCCGGATGTCGAGCCAGAAGGCTCTGAGGATGTCGGGGAAGGAGCTCTTGAAGGAGCTCCAGGAGAAGAACGTTTCCCTCACCGAAGGCCAGCCCGGGCTGGTGAAGATGAGTGCGGCGAGGCCGCCGAGGATGACGATGCTCGAGACAGCGGCGATCAGAGCCCCGCGTCGGGCCTGGCTCCGCTTTGCCGCCTCGCGCTCTGCGCGGCGGCTGCCGGTGGCGGCTGTCTCAGTCACGGACTGCCGATTCTGACCGCATCACGGGACGACGGCGTGGCGACCGTCTCCGGGCTACTACTGCTGCAGCAGGGGGCGCTCCGGCCGCCTTGCTCATCCACTGGTTGGTGATCTTCTGAAGCTCGCCGGACGCCTTGAGGTCGGCGACCGCCTTCGAGACGCACGCCGTGAGCGGCGAGTCCTTGGTCAGGAGCGCGCCCCACCTGTCTCCGCCGGGCGCCGGGAACTGGCCGACGACCGTCGCGGTCGGGACCTGCACGGCGGTCAGGTAGAGGGCTGTCGGAACGTCGACAACGACGGCGTCGACCTGGCCATTCTTGAGCGCGGTGACGACATCGTTGGAGTTGTCGAAGACCTTCGGGTCGGTGCTCGGCTTGATCACGTCGTTGACGGCCTCGAGGCTGGTCGTGCCGATCTGGACGCCGATCGTCGTATCGGAGAGGTCGGAGATGTTCGTCGCCTTCGCGGCGTCGGAGTCCTTCAGCGCCACAACCGCCTGGTTGGCTGTGTAGTAGGGAGCCGAAAAGTCGACCTGCTTCTCCCTGGCCGGGGTGATCGAGATCTGGTTGACGTCGAAGTCGAAGTCCTTTGGGCCCGGAGCGTAGGAGGCGTTGAACGGCTCCACCGTCCAGGCGACCTTCGACTTCGGGTAGCCGAGCTCGCTCGCCGATCGCGTAGGCCACGGCGCTCTCGAAGCCCTTGCCGTTGGTCGGGTCGTTGTCCTCGAAGTACGGCGGGTAGGCAGGCTTGTCGGTGGCGACCGTGAGCTTGCCCTTGGTCTGGGTGTCGAGCTTCGCCGGGGTGCAATCGCTGGCCGTGGCGGCGGTCAGATCCGTGGTCGAGCTGTCGCTGCTGCCACAACCGGCCACGGCGAGGCCGAGCACGGCGGCGAGAGCGATGGCGGCTGGGAGTCGGTGCACGGAGTGGGCGGTTCGGACGAGCTTTGCGCCGCAATCCTAAGCGAACGCGGCGGCTTCATGCAACGCGGCCGGTTCCGGCGCGCGACGCTGCCAGACTGCGGTCCGTGCTCGACCGACGGCTGATCACCTCCCTGCACGTGCAGACCATGCGCCGGGCGCAGCTTCACCCCGAGCACGAGCCGCACGTTCTCTTCCAGGCCTCGACGATCGCGGCCATGGTCGAGGGCGCCTACGAGGGAGACGTCAGTTTCGCCGAGCTGGCGGAGCACGGTGACTTCGGGATCGGGACCCTGAACTCGCTCGACGGCGAGATGATCGCGCTCGATGGCCGCTTCCACCGCGCCGACGCTGACGGCCATGCCGCCGAGGTCGATGCCGGCGAGCTGACTCCGTTCGCGGTGATGGCGTGGTTCGAGCCGAGCCTGGATTTCGGCCTGACGGAGTGCCTCGACCGCGACGCCCTTCTCGCCGAGGTCGACCGCAGGGTGCCCCCCGGTACTGAGTCGTGCGCGATTCGAGTCGACGGCGACTTCGAGTCGATGCGGGCGCGCTCGATCCCCCGCCAGTCGCCTCCCTACAGGCCGCTGATCGAGGTCCTCGCCGACCAGCACGTGTTCGAGCTCGGGGCGATCAGCGGCACCATGGTCGGGTTCCGGTTTCCCGACTACTCAGAGGGCCTCGAGGTGAGCGGCCATCACTTCCACTTCATCTCGGCCGATCGAACGCGGGGCGGCCACGTCCTCGGCTGCCGCAGCGCCGGAGTCAGGGTCCGGGTCGATTTCTCGAACGACCTCCACGTCGAGCTCCCGCCGGGCGTCGACCTGGCGGGCGCCGAGGTGAGCGAGTCGACCAGCGCCGCGCTTCAGCGCGCCCAGAACAGGGGATAGGGCACCGGCCGCCGAGTCGGCGCCGCGCGGCCCAAGAGCCGGCGCCTCGAGGGACCAATGAGTGGAGACGGCCGGAATCGAACCGGCGTCCGCGGACGCGTTACGAAGGCTTCTACAGGCTTAGCCGGCTCTTTGATCTCGCTTCCCGGGGTCCGAGCCGGCGGGCACTACCGGGAAGCCAGCCCCCTTAGATGTCCCCTGGCGGCGAGGGCGGGCCGCTTCGGGTGAGCCCGTTTCTGAAGCCGGTGCCCCTTCCCACGGGCGAGGAAGGACCGACTCTCATCGCTTAGCTTCTAACTAAGCGGCGAGGGCGAACTCATGGTCCGCACGTATTGGTTTTTCCCGGGGTTTTACGAGGCCTCCGGGAACCTCGGCCTGCAACCGTTCGCACTGACGACCACGTCGAAGCCATGTCGTCCCCGTGCTATGTCGCACTCAATTGTACGGTGCGAGTGGGTGTATCGGGTGAGGGCGCGTCAAATCTGACGTCAGACCGTGGCGCTCTGCTTGAACGTCGTCAGGAACTCGGCGGGGAACCCCGGGACCCGATCTAGGTCATCGACCGAGCCGTAGCCGCCGAGGCGCTCGCGATAGGCGAGGACCCGGGTCGCCTGGGTGACCGAGAGCCGAGCGCCTCGGAGGTCCTCGAATGTCGCCGTGTTGAGGTTGACCATGCCCGGGGTTGGAGCAGCCGGGGCCGGAGGCTGGGGAGCCACCTGGGGCTCGGGCGGCGGCGCGGCGGGGACAGGCGGCGGCGCGGGCTCCGCGACAGGCGGCGGCGCGGGCTCCGCGACAGGCGGCAGGGCGGGCTCCGCGACGGGCGGCGGTGGGGGTTCTGCGACGGGCGGTGGCAGGGGCGGGGAGGCCGCGACAGGCGGCGGCGCTTCGGCCGGCGGCGGGGGCTCCGCGACGGGTGGCGGCAGGGGCGCTGCGGCGGGGGGCGGCCCTGCGGCGGGCGGCGGAGGGGGCGCTTCGGCCGGCGGCGGTGGCGCTTCGGCCGGCGGCGGTGGCGCTTCGGCCGGCGGCGGGGGCTCCGCGACAGGCGGCGGGGGCGGCGGCGCTGCGGCCGGCGGCGGGGGCTCTGCGACAGGCGGCGGCGGGGGCGCTGCGGCCGGCGGCGGGGGCGAAGGCTCTGCGACAGGCGGCGGTGGCGCTGCGGCCGGCGGTGGCGGGGGCGCTACGACAGGCGGCGGCACATACGAAGTCTGAGGGCTCGCTGCGGGGGGCGGTGGAGGTGCGGCCGGAGGTGCCGCGGCAGCGGCACGCTCGGCCTCCGCCGCCCGCCGCTCGGCCTCGCGGGCGCGCTGCTCCGCGTCGGCGATGCCCTGATGCGCCCGCTCCAGCTCGCGGTCGCGCTCAGCCCGGCGCCGTGCCACTTCCTGGGCGTCCGCCGCTCGCTGCTCGGCTTCCTGCGCCTGCCGCTCAGTTTCCCGAAGCCTCGCCTGGGCCTCATCCAACGCCCGCTCGCCGGTGCCGGTGCCGGGCTCCTGGGCCGGAGCGACGGGATGGGGCGCCGCGGTGGGAAGTCCCGCCACATCACCTGAGGGAAGCTCGGCCGCAGGCGCGGGGGCCGCGGCATCGGCCCGGATCCTCTCGATCTCCACCCTCGCACTCTGCTCGGCCTCGGCGCGAGCCTTCTCGGTCTCGATGCGCACGCGCTCGTCGGCCTCGCGCTGCGCTCGCTCGATCGCCGCCTGGGCATCGGCCTGGGCGCGTTGCTCCGCTTCCTTCCTCGCCTGCTCGGCGCGATCCACAGCCTCGGCGCGAATCCTCTCCGCCTCCTGCTCGACTCTGAGATCGGCCTCCGCTCGAGCTCTCTCGTCGGCCTCGGCGCGGATCCGCTCGACCTCGACCTGCGACTGGGCATCGGATGCTCCCTGCTGCGCGGTTGCCCGCTCGCCCGCTTCGCGCTGGAGTCTCTCGGCTTCCTGCAGGCGGCGCTGGCTCTCAAGCCTGATCCGCTCCTCCTCGCGCCGGATCTCCTCGACCTTCGCTCGCACCCGCTGCTCGGCTTCGAGCGCGGCCTGCTGCTCAGCAGCATCACTGGGCGCCGGGGACGCAATCGGCGGCTGCGGCGGGGTCGCGGGCGGTGGCTGCGCGGATGGTGGAGTCGCGGGAACCGGCTGCGCCGCAGGCGGAGTCGCGGGTGGCGGCTCGGCGGACGGCGGAGTGGCCGGCGGCGGCTGCGCGGGCGGTTCGGGTACCGGGGACGGCTCCGCCGCGGACGGGGGCGGCGCCTCGGGCTGCACCCGCGGCGGGGCAGGGGCGGGCGCGGGGGAAAGCTCGAGGCTCTCGGTTGGTGGGCCCTCTGTGGCCCCTTGTGCGGCCGGCGCCACAGCCTCGGCCGTCCCCGGCGCCTCGGGGACCTGTGTTGGCGGCGCCTCGCGGCCGCCGAGAGCGCCCGCGGCAGCGGCACCCGCGGCGGCGGCGGCTGCGGCGACAGCAGCGCCCGCTCCTGGGGAGACGCCCCCAGCCGGTGCCGGCGCGGTCGTTGCGGGTTGCGCTGCAGCCGGAGCACCTGGAGCCGGAGCCGGAGCACCTGGCGCCGGAGCCTGCGGCGGGCGCTGCGCCTGCGCCTCGGCTATCAGGCTCTCGGCCTTCTTTCGCTCGGCCTCTGCCTTCTTTCGATCCTTCTCGAGCTTGCGCTGCTGGCGCTTGGAGAGCTTCTTGCCGCCGGCTGCGGTTGCGGGACCTGGGGCCGCCGGCTGCACCGATGGTTGCGGAGCGCCAGTGGGTGGAGCGCTGCCGGGTGCCTGGGGAGCAACGGGCGGCTGGGCGCCCGCGCTCGGCGGCGCGGCGGCCGCGGCAGCAGCCGCCGGCTCGGCGGTCGCCTTCTTCTTGCTGCCGAAGAGGCCGAACCTCTTCGTGGTCTTGGGCTTCGTCTTGGCCTTGGAATCGGCCGGCTTCGCCGCGGCGACCGCCCCCGCAGCCGCTGCGCCCGCTGCCCCGGCCGCGACGGTAGCCGCGGCCGGCTGCGCCAACCCGCCCGGATCCACGGCAACGGTCCCGGGGCCCTGTGAAACGGTCCCCGGGACCGGCGGGACCGCGCTCGGAGGGGCTCCCCCGGGTCGAGACTCCGGCGTGGTGCGGGTGGCCCCGGCGCCGGTCCGCTTGGCGCTTTCCACCTTCATCCTCTGCTTCTCATCCTTGCGGCGCTTCGCCTCTTGCTCGCGCTGGCGGCGCATCTCCTTGCGCGACGCCCGCTGCTGCTCGCGCTCGAGGCGCTTCCTCTCGCCCCGGCTCAGCTTCTTCGAGGCGCCCGCCGCGCCGGCCCCGGCCCCCGCGACGGCGCCCGCTTGCGCGGCCGCAGTGGCGGGAGGTGGCGGTGGTGACGCAGCCGCAACCCCCGGCTGCGGCTGCGTGGGAGGTGGCGTGGTGGCGGGCTTCTTCTGCTTCTCAGCCTCGGCCCCACCACGGTTTCGCATCATCGTCATCACGATAAGCAAAGCCAGGATCGCCGCGAGCAGCCCCCCGACGATGAACTCGACGTTGTCGTTGACGAAGTTGCGCGCCTTGTCGGGGAAGCTCTCGCTGCTGCCGTCTGCCGAATTCGCCGCCGCCGCCTTAGCCTGGGCCACCGCGGCCGGCGAACCGGGCGGCGGCGCCTGCTGGCCGGTCGCGCCGGTGGCCCCTCCCTGGGTGGTCGAGTCGGCCGCCTGGGCGGCGGGGATCGCGACCGCAGAGAGGGCCAGAACGACGAGAGCCGCAAGCAGTGAGTGTCGGCTGCGCATGCACCTGGAATCCTTGCACGCATCGCCCTTGGGCGGTTGTAACGGATCCAACCCCTGGCATCGATCTTTCCCGGCCCTCATCGCATCCGCCCCTTGAACTCGCGCTCGACCTCGCGGCGAATGTCGCGGTCTGCGATCTCCCTGCGCCTGTCGCGCCCCTCCTTGCCGCGGGCAAGCGCCAGCTCAACCTTCGCCTTGGGCCCTTTGAAATAGATCCGGGTGGGCACCAGAGTCAGGCCCTTCTGGGCGGTCTTTCCGACCAGGCGCTCGATCTCAGCGCGGTGAAGAAGCAGGCGTCGCGGCCGCTCGGGCTCGTGGTTCTGGAGACTGGCCGGAGCGTAAGGAGGGATGTGGAGGTTGCGAAGCCAGACCTCACCCTTGTCGACCACCGCGTAGGCGTCACTCATCTGCGCCTTGCCCTCGCGCAGCGACTTGACCTCGGAACCGAGCAGCTCAATCCCGGCCTCCATCGTCTCGACGTACTCGAAACGGAAGCGGGCGCGGCGGTTGGTCGCGACGTCTCCGGAAGCGGGGGCTCGCTTCTTCTTCGGCTTCGCCATCTAGATGGTTGATTCCCAATTCGCGTGTGACCGGTGGCGCGCGTGGCCAAGCAGCTCCAGGACGCAGGGCGAAGCCTTTGGTGGTGCCAAAGGCGAGCCCGAGGACGCAGAGATGCGCAGTGCCACGTGCGTCATCCGGGTGCGCGGGGATTGGAATTAACCATCTACCCTCCACAGGCACGAGGTCGACCCGCCCCCGCGCGCTCTCGACGCCGCTGACCTTGACATCGACCGGGTCCCCGAGCCGGAGCGACCGTCCGCTCTTCGTTCCCCTCAGCGCCGTCTGCTCAGCGTTGAGCTCGAATCTCTCTCCGCGCAGGCGACGAGCGGGCAGAAAACCCTCGTAGACGTCGCCGAGGTCGCCGCCGAAGGAGACGAAGGCGCCGGCGCCGATCACGCCGGAGACCTCTCCCTCGAACCTCCGCCCCCATCCGGACTCGAAGAGCTCGCGCTGGAGCAGAAAGGCTGCACAGACATCGTCGGCGTCGCGCTCGATTCGCGAGGACTCGCGCTCGCGCTCGGAGCAGTGGACGGCGGCCTCGGAAGCCGCGCCGCGCGTGGGGGCGTCCTCCCTCTCCCCGACCGCGCAGAGCAAGGCCCGGTGGACGATGAGGTCCGGATAGCGGCGGATTGGCGACGTGAAATGGCAGTAGGCGTCGCTGGCGAGGCCGGCATGGCCGAGATTGCGGTCGCTGTAGTGGGCCTGCTTGAGAGCGCGGAGCACGAGAGATGTATACGCCGAGCGCCCGTGCCCGCGCCTCGCGGCCTCATCGGCGACCAGCCGGCTCGCCTCCCGCGCCACCCGGGCGGCCTCGCGCGGGGCCATCTGCTCAGGCAGCGGCGGCGTCGGCAGCTCGAGCGAGGCGAGCTGGGAGACCATGAAGGCGACCCGCACCGGGTCGGGCTGTTCGTGGACCCGGTACAGAGCCACGGCCCGAGATCTCTCCAGCATCTCCGCGACCTGCTCATTGGCGAGGATCATCAGCCGCTCGATCAGCCGGTGAGACTCCGTCTGCTCAACTCCGTGGGCCGAGAGCACGTTGCCGTCGGCGTCGAAGCGGAACTCGGGCTCGCGCGAGTCGACGAAGAGCTCGTCGGCGGCGCGCTTGGCGCCAAGCTCCGCGGCCGCGGCCCGGGCTATCTCGAGGGGCTCTCGCACCGCAGCGGGTGGCGTCTCACGGCCGGCGAAGACGCGGTCGAGGTGATCGTAGTCGAGACGGGCGTCGGAGCGAATGCGGCTGCGGTAGAAGCTCGCCGCGCGCGGCCTTGCGCCGGCGTCGAGTTCGATCTCCGCGGTGACCGCAAGGCGCTCGACCCCGGGGGCGAGGCTGCAGGCCTCGTCGCTGAGGACCGGAGGCAGCATCGGCTCCACGGTGCCGGGGACGTAGGTGCTGTTGGCGCGCTCCAGCGCCTCGCGGTCGAGCGCCGAGCCGGGCCTGACGTGGGCGGCGACGTCGGCAATGTGTATCCAGAGCCGGATACCGTCGCCCTCGCGACGGGCGGAGACCGCGTCGTCGAAGTCCCGCGCTGTCGCCGGGTCGACCGTGAACGTCGGCAGCTCGGTCAGGTCTCGACGGGAGCCGGGGCGGCGGGAGAGGTCCGACGCCGACTCGCGCGCATCGGTCTCGAGGCGGTGGCGAAACCCTTGACCCGGACCACGCTCCCAGAGCAGGGCGGCGGCGACGTCGCGGGCGCACTCGGGGGAGCCGAGCTCGCGCAGGACGCGGCCTCGGCCGCGACCGAACTCGACCAGCGCCATGCGGCCGCTGAGGTTGCGGGCGCTGCGGTCGAGTGGGGCCTGCGGGCCGGGCTCGAACAGCGGAATTGCGGCGATGAACTTCCCCCGGCGCCGGATCTCGGCGACGTGGGCGCCGCCGAACGCGCCTGTTCCGGCCGCACGCCTCGAGTCCCCGCTCAACCGCTCGCCCGCTGCTTCTCCGCGCCGGAGACGATGCCGCCGAGGACGCCGAGGGCCCGCCGCAGCCCTTCGTCGGGCCTCGTCTTCGGTCTATCGAGGGCCCTCACATCGGGCCGGATCCCCTTGCCGGCGAGCGAGATCCCCTCGGCGGTGAAAAACTCGCCGATCGTCAGGTCGAGCGCACCTCCGCCGGAGAGGTTGATGACCTGCTGGAAGACGCCCTTGCCGTAGGAACGGGTGCCGACGACCGTCGCGCTGACGTCGTCGGCGAGCGCGGAGGCGAGAATCTCCGCCGATGAGGCGGTGTCCCGGTTGATCAGAACCACCAGCGGGCGCGCCGGTAGGTTGCCGCCGACGGTCCTGTAGACGGTGTCGCCCTGGGTCCGCGAGCGCGTCGATACGACGACGTCGCCCTTCGGCAGGAAGATGCTCGAAGTGAGGACGGCCTCCTGCAGCAGCCCGCCACCGTTGCCGCGAAGGTCGAGCACGATCCCCTCCGCCCCGCGCCGCTCGACCCGACGAACCGCCCGGCGCAGGAAGGCATGGGCACCGTCGGTGAAGCTGACGAGGCTCACGTATCCGAGCTTTCGACCACCGACCTCGATGATCCGGCTGGTCGTGATCGGGAGCTCGATCTGCTCACGGGTGAGGCGCACCGCCCGGGTCTTGCCGGAGGATGGCTGCAGGACGCCGACGGTGACCTCGCTGCCCTCGGGTCCCTTGATCTTCGCAGTGGCGATGTCGGCGTCGGTGCCGGCGATCGACTTCCCGTTGACGGAGACGATCACATCGCCGACCGCGATCCCGGCTCTCGAGGCGGGCGTGCCGTCGAATACGCGCCCCACCCGCAGGCCCCGCTTCACCTCACTGACGCTCAGCCCCACCCCCGAGAAGCGTCCGCTGATCGACTCGTTGAAGCGGGCCAGGCTCTCGGGCGAGAAGTAGTGCGAGAAGCGGTCGCGGTAGCGGCGCCGGATCGAGCGCACCATGCCGTCGACAGAGGCCTTCGCCAGCTCATCCGACCCGACTTCGCGAAAGTAGTTGTCCTCGATCACGGAGGTCGCCTCGGCGCTCAGGGCCGTCGAGTCATCGACGAAAGCGTCGCGCAGCGGCTGCGGCAACTCGCCCGGATGCCCGCCGAGCCATAACCCTGCGCACAGTGCGGCGATCAGCGCGGCGAGCAGAGCCGCGGTCCGGCCTGCGCTCACGGCCGGTTCAGACCTTGAGGAAGCGCCGCAGCGTGATCCCCGAACCGAGCGCCGAGACGAGCACAGCGGAGCTGAAGAGAATCGCCACCAGGACCCCGAACGAGATCGTGTTCTGGGCTGCGACCAGCGAGAAGCTGTCGGAGAGTGGATCGACGATAGTGACCTTGCCCAGCCAGAGGATCATTATGGCGATCGCGCCCCCGACGACGCCGACCACGACTCCCTCGATCATGAAGGGCCAGCGGATGAACCAGCGGGTTGCGCCGACCAGCCGCATCACCTCGACCTCGCGGCGGCGGGTGAAGATCGAGAGCCGAATCGTGTTGCCGACCAGCATCAGCGAGGCGACCACGAGCAGGGCGGTGAGGATCGTCAGCACCAGCTTCAGGGCGCCGGTGACCTCGGTGATCTTGCTCGCCTCCTCGCGCGAGTCCTTGACCGTGTCGATGATCGGGCTGATCGCCGTCGGCTTGCCGCTCGCCCCCGGTGGGGTGATCGCGGCGCGGATCGAGTCGAGCTGGGAGGCGTCCTCGGGCTTGACGTTGAAGGACGCGGGCAGCGGGTTGGAGTTGAGCTCGGAGAGGACGTTGGGATCCTTGAGCCGGCCCTTGAGTATCCGCAGCGCCTCTGGCTTGGATACATAGTCGACCGATTTCACATTCGGGATGCCGGCCAGCTCCTTCTTCAGCGCGGCGGTCTCCGGCTTGGTCGCGTCGTCATAGAGGAAGACCTTGAGCTCGAGCTGGCTGCGGACCTCCTCGCTCTTGCCCTGCGTGGTCTGGAAGACGGGGATGAGGACGCCGAGCAGGATCACGGTGACGACCGTGGTCACGATCGCGGCGATGCTCGGGGCCGCATTTCGGCGCAGCGCCCGGAAGGCCTCCTGTATGAAGAACCAGAGTCTCGACATCGGCTACCAGTCGATCCGGTCTTCGCCGCCGCCGTTGGTCTGGCCCTCGACCCCGACGCCCATCTCGGCACGCATGCGGACGCCGAACTCGGTGGTCGACTCCTCGGTGTAGCCACCGGTGGACTCGTCACGGACGACCCGGCCCTCGTAGAGCTCGATCACGCGGCGGCGCATCTTGTCGACCATCTCGCGGTCATGGGTGACGACGACGACGGTCGTCCCGGTGCGGTTGATCCTGTACAGCAGCTGCATGATCCCGATCGAGGTGACCGGGTCGAGGTTCCCGCTGGGCTCGTCGGCCAGCAGCAGCGGCGGGTGGTTGACGAAGGCGCGGGCGATCGAGACGCGCTGCTGCTCTCCCCCGGAGAGCTGGTCGGGGTAGTTGTGCAGCTTGGTCGAGAGCCCGACCAGGCGTAGGGTCTCCGGAACCTTCTCGCGGATCTCCGAGCGGCCGGCGCCGATCACCTGCAGCGCGTAGGCGACGTTGTCATAGACGTTCCTGTTCGGAAGCAGCTTGAAGTCCTGAAAGACGGTGCCGATGTTGCGCCGCAGCTGCGGGATCTTCTTCTCGGGAAGGCTGCCGATGTCGCGGCCGGCGATGCTGACCGTGCCCTCGGTGGGAGCAAGCTCGCGGATCAGCAGCTTGATCAGCGTCGACTTCCCGCAACCGGTGGGCCCGACGAGGAAGATGAACTCACCCCGGTTGAGCGCCAGCGAGACATGCTCGAGCGCCAGATGACCCCCGGGATAGACCTTGGTGACGTCGGAGAGCTCGATGATCGGGGCGCCGCCCCTGCGGGGACGCGGCGCCGTCGCGGCCTGGGGCTCGGATGGCTTGGATCGTTTTCTGGGTCTCGGCATGGTCGCGATTTGTTCTGCGGGGCGGTGTCTACTCCTTCGCGCGCGCAGCGGCGCAAGGTCTCGCCCGTTTGGATTGAGCGGCATATTAGCTGAATGTAAGTGAATGCTCGCATTTGGGCAGATGCGCTCCCCCCGCTCGCCGTCCTAAGCTGCGCTCCGTGCTCCGGTTGACCTCCCTGATCGGAATCGAGGTGCGCCGCCGCGGGGTCTCGCTGGGTCGGCTGGTCGATCTCGCGGCGGGCGAGGACGGACCCCACCCGGCGATCCACTCCGCCTGGGCCCGCCTGCACCGCCACCGGCCCACCGGGGCCGACCTCGACGCGGGGTTCGAAATCACCGAGGACGCACTCATCCTCGCCGATGACGCCGCCGCGATCGAGGAGCCGCAGGCCGCATTGCTGCTCGCCCGCCATGTCCTCGACGCGCAACTGATCGACATGCAGGAAAGGCGCCTGGTCCGGGTCGGGGACGTGATCCTAGATGAGGACGGCGAGGGCCTCAGCCTCGCCGGGATCGAGACCGGGTCAGGGCCGGTGCTTCGCAGGATCTGGCTCGGAGGACTGGCCCCGCGGGCGCACTCCGAGACAATCGACTGGGCCGACCTGCACTTCACCTCGACCCGGGCGGACACCCTGCAGCTGACGGTCCCGCGCTCGGCGATCCGCCATTTGCCGGTGGAGCG
The DNA here is from genome assembly GCA_963781345.1 of uncultured Actinomycetes bacterium. Taxonomy (GTDB): domain Bacteria; phylum Actinomycetota; class Thermoleophilia; order Solirubrobacterales; family 70-9; genus JBBRHQ01. The sequence continues at coordinate 97,551 of CAWAFQ010000008.1, read as the reverse complement.
GATCGGCGCCCGCCCCGGACGCCGCTTCGGCCGCGTCATGAGAGCCCGCCGCCATGCGCCGCGCTAGCGCTCTGACTGCGCTTGCGGCGGTTGCCGGGCCTGGCCTGCTCGCCGGCCTCTCCGATGACGACCCGGCCGGCATCACCACCTACTCGATCCTCGGGGCGGACTACGGATACACGCTGCTCTGGGTTCTGGCGCTCTCGACCGTGGCGCTGGTGATCTTCCACGAGGCGGGCGCGCGGATGGGGGTCGCCACGGGGCAGGGACTGATGGGCCTGATCCGCGAGCGCTACGGGGTCCGCCTCGCCGCTGTGGCCCTGCTGGCCCTCCTGATCGCCAACGTCGGCACGACCTGCGCCGAATTCGCCGGCGTTGCCGCCAGCCTCGAGCTTGCCGGCGTCAGCAAGTACGTGAGCGTGCCGATCGCGGCTTTCGGAGTCTCGTTCCTCGTGCTTCGCGGGAGCTTTCACCGGATCGAGCACGTCCTGCTCGCCCTCGGGACGATCTTCGCGGCCTACATCCTCGCCGGGATTCTCGCCCAGCCCGACTGGGGCGCGGCCGCAAAGGGCCTGGTGGTGCCGTCGATGCCCTCGGGGACGGCCGCGCTGCTGGCGGTGACGGCGACGGTGGGCACGACGCTCGCGCCCTGGGGCCTCTCCTTCATCCAGTCCTACGTCGTCGACAAGAGACTGCGGCCCGCCGACATGCGCCTCGAGCGCGCCGACGTGATCACCGGGTCGATCATGACCGGCGTCATCGGGTTCTTCGTCGTCGTCGCCTGCGCGGCGACGCTGCACGCGGACGGCCGCTCGATCGAGAGCGCCGCCGACGCGGCCGTGGCGCTGAAACCGCTGGCGGGGAACCTCGCGGCGACGCTGTTCGGCGCTGGGCTGCTCGGAGCCGCGCTGCTCGCCGCATCGATCCTGCCGCTCTCGACCGCCTACTCGGTGGCCGAGGCGGCTGGGACCGAATCTGCCCTCGACGACCCCCTTCCGCGAGCGAAGCTCTTTTACGGAACCTACGCCGTCGTCGTCATCATCGCGGTCGCCGTCGTTCTCGTTCCGGGGGCGCCGCTGATCCGGATCCTCTACCTGACCCAGGCGCTGAACGCGATCCTGCTGCTGCCTCTGCTCGTCTTCATCATTGGCATCACCCGGGACCGTGAGCTGATGGGGGACCTCACCAGCGGCCGGCGCGACACCTTCCTCGCCGGCGCCGCGCTCGTCCTCATCGCCGTCTGCGTCGCCACCCTGCTCCTCAGCCAGTTCCTCTAGGAATGGCGGCGTGAGCTCAATCGGGGTTCTGCTACTCGCGGCCACCGCGACGGCTCTCGCAACCGGCCTCGGCGCGATCCCGGTTTTCTACCTGGGTGGGCGGGCGGCGACCCTGCGGCCGCTGCTCCTCGGCGTCGCCGCCGGGGTCATGGGCGTCGCCTCGGTGGCCGGGCTGATCCTGCCGGGGCTCGACCAGGGCTCGACTGCCTCGGTCGCTGCGGGAGCCGCGATCGGAGCCGGGTTCCTGTTGATTGCGCGGCGCCTGCTCGAGGCGCGCGAGCGCCACCTCTCCCGGGTTCGCAGCGAGAGCCTGACGACCTCGATCCTCGTCTTCGTCGTCCTCTTCGTCCACAGCCTTCCTGAGGGATTCGCGATCGGCACCGCCTACGCATCCGACACCGCCGGCCTCGGGCTCTTCGTGATCCTCGCGATCGGCATTCAGAATGTGCCCGAGGGGACAAGCGTCGCGATCCCGATGGCGGTGGCGGGATTCAGCAGGGCGCGCCAGTTCTGGGCTGCGGTCGCGACCAGCGCCCCGCAGCCGATCGGCGCATTGCTCTCCTACCTGCTGGTGAAGGAGATAACGGCGCTGCTGTCTTTCTCATTTGGGTTCGCCGCCGGAGCGATGCTCGCCCTGATCGCCACCGAGCTCCTCCCGCAGGCCTGGCGGGGGAATCCCGAGGGCTGCCTGGCCGGTCTGGCTGCCGGAGCGGCGGTGATGCTCGTCATCAGCTTTTTCCTGGGGGTGTAGGAGGTTCCTCGAGCCGGTCCCCGAGAAGCTTGGCCCAATCGATGCGCACAAATAGGACCAGGGCTACAAGCGCGAGGAGCTGCAGGGCGATCCCCAGCGGCGAGGTGAGGCTGTCGCGGAAGGTCTCCCCGAGGTTGGCCGCAAGCGCCGAGGCCCCGGTCACGTAGATCGTGTAGGAGACGAGGCGACCGCAGAAGAAGGCGGCGGTCAGGGGTACGAGGGGGACCTCCATCAGGCCGGCGGCCACGAACAGCTGCCCGCTCGGCACCGGCGAGAGGGCGAAGAGCCCGAGGCCGATCAGGGAGAGATTCCGGTTCTGCTCGAGATACCGCTGGGCGGCGGCAAAGCTCTCGAGGCGGTGCGGTGAGAGTCGCGGCCGCAACCTGCGGGTTGCGCTCGCCAGGACATAGCGCCCGGCCGCCGCCGAGACCGCCGCGACCGCCACCAGGGGAGCCGTCGCGAGGTCGTAGTTGAGCGTCAGAGCGACGAGAACGGCACTGGTGGGAGGCCCGAATGCGGGCAGCAGGTTGAGGGCGAAGACCGCGGCGGCCACGAGCAGGTATTGCGAAGGCACCCGACGGTCCTACCGTAATCGGCGCGCGAGTGCCATGCCCGCGGTGATGACTCGCCCGACGACGCAGCGGCGATCGGGACGTGGGCCCAGCGGCCCCGGGGAGAACCGCGCCCGTCGCCCGCTGCTACGGGTAGACGGTTTCGCCGCTGGCGTCGTCGACGACGGTGATCGCCACCGATGGACAGGCAGCCGCGGCGTCGAGGATCAGGTCGTCGGGTCCTGTGCCGATCACCACCGCCACCTCATCGAGCCGGAAGACCTCCGGCGCGATGTCGACGCAATCGCCGTGGGCGGCGCAGGCGCCGGGATCGATTGTCGGTACGTAGCTCATGCCGCTCTCGCTTCCTCTTGCTCGATGTGCGCGGCCGGGAAATGCCCGCGCTCGATCTTGTCGCGAAGCCGCGGAATGGATCGCGGGCGCCCCACCGCGACTCCGGCGACCGGAACCGCGCCCTGGGTGAAGACAGCTGTGAAATCGCGCTCGCCCGGGTCGCCCTCGATGTAGACGCCGTCGGCCCGGCCGGCATGGCCCACATACTGGATCCGGACGTCGTACTGGTCGCTCCAGAAGCTCGGCAGCGGTGGCGTCCCCGGGTAATCGCCCAGCATCGACCGGGCGACTGCCGCTCCCTGCCAGGCGGCGGCATCCCAGTGCTCGGCACGGGCATGGACCCCGAGACGGGGGTCGAAGGAGGCGGCCGCATCCCCCGCGGCGTAGACGTCTGGGAGCCGGGTGCGCCCGGCTGCGTCGGTCTTGACGCCGTCGGTCTCGAGACCGCTGCCCTGAAGCCACTGGGTCGCCGGGGCGGAGCCGATTCCGACCACGACGGAGTCGAACGCGACCCTCTCGCCGCCGGCGAGAACGAGCTCTTCGACCGACCCGTTTCCGCGTGCGCCCTCGAGCATCGTCGCCAGGCGCATGGTCACGCCCTCGGAGCGATGAAGATCCGCGAACCAGCCGCCGACCCTCTCTCCGACGATCCCGGCGAGGGGCGTCTCCAGCGCCTCGATCATCGTCACCTCCACCCCCGCGCGAAGCGCCGTGGCCGCCACCTCCTGGCCGATGAAGCCGGCGCCGATGATGCCGAGCCGCGCACCCGGCACGAGCTCGTCACGCAGGCGCCTGGAGTCGGCGAGGGTGCGCAGATAGTGGACGTTTTCGAAGCCTTCGAGGAATGGGAGGCGCCGGGCGGCGCTTCCGGTGGCGATCAGGAGCTTGCCGTAGCGCAGCTCTCCCCCGCCCTCGAGCGCAATCGTCCTCTGACGGGGATCGAGGCTCTTGGCGCGGCAGCCCAGGAGCAGATCAACCTGCTTCTCCTCGTACCACCAGGCCGGTCGGAAGGCGACCTCCTCGGGCTCGGTCGCACCCGCGAGCACGTCCTTGGACAGCGGCGGGCGATCGTAGGGTGCGTCGGACTCGGCGCAGACGATCCGGATCGGATGCTCGTAGCCGCGACGGCGCAGGGTCTCCGCGCAGCGCTGTCCGGCCAGCCCGCCGCCGATGATGACTACACCAGGGTCTTCCATCATGCGTCCTCCAGGATCGGTTGTCTGCGAATTGCGCCATTGGCTCTGGCCGGGGAACCGGCGCGGGCCCCGCGCCTCGCGCTGGCGATCCGAACCAGGAAGAGGACCGCGATCGGCGGAGCCGTCGCGACCATCCACCAGCGCAGCCAGGGTGTGGAGGCGTCCGTGCCGGCGCCGAGGGTGTGGGCGACGGCCAGCACGTAGATCAGGATCGTCGCCCGATGCGCCTTGCGCCAGAGCTTGACTCCGATGCGCCGCCTGGCATAGAAGGTGAGGCCGAGGAGTACCGCGAGGTAGCCGCCGATGACGCCGAGGCCGGTGAACAGGGGCTGGTAGCCCATCGAGAAGGGGACGGTGATCCCGGAGAGGCCGGGCTTCAGCCAGGGGTCGCCGAGCAGGGTGATCCCGTGGACCGCGATCGCGATCAGCGCCGCGAGGGCCGTGTGCTCGTGGGCCGCCATCAGCTTGCGGCCCATGCCCGGCCTGCTGCGCGTCACCTTGCCGGCCATCGTCAACCCGACACCGACGGATACCGTCACCAGGAACAGGGCGACGAGGCCCGAGGCCCGGGCAGCCAGCCACCAGCCATGAGTCGAAAGGGTTGTGCTGAGGGTGTTCACGCGAAGCTCCTCTGGCGCGCAGCCGGTTCGGGGTAGCGGATTCGCGGAGCCACGCTGAGCGGGCCCACGGGCTCGACGCGGCCGCTCTCGTGCACGAGCAGGCCGCCGCGATCACCGAGCAGCTCACGGCCGCCCTCGGGGCCCGAGAGCAGCGCGGCCTTGGAGATCGTCTCGGCCTCGAGTGCCGTATCGGCAAGAGCGGTGACACCGATCAACCCGGTCCAGGCCGACTCGCCGGTCGAGGGATCGAGGAGATGATGGGCGTAGCGCCCGTCCTCGCCGCGCCAGATTCGGACGTTGAGGCCCGAGGTGGCGACGGCGCCCGAGCCCAGCCGCAGCACATGCGCGCGCTCGCCGGTGAGGGGGTGCTCGACGAAGACCTCATAGGGATTGATGAGCGCGTCGGTGCCACCGATCCTGATGTCGCCGCCGCAGTCGGCGATGAATCGGGAGTAGCCACGCAGGCGGGAGGCGATCATGTCGGCGGCCAGGCCCTTCCCGGTTCCGCCGGTGTCGAAGAGGAGGCCTGGTGGCCGGGTGATCGTCCCCGCCCTGTCGTCGACCTCGAAGTCGCGCCAACGCTCGGCGGGGTCGGGGTGGGCCGGCTTCCGGGCCGGGGCCTCCTCGAGCGCCGCGGTGATGGGGGCCCCGGGCACGCCCGCCCGCGACTCGCGGTAGCCGCTGGACTCGATCTCTCTGAGCAGAGTGGGATCGATCAGCCCTCCGCTGCGCTCCGCCGCCCAGAGGCCGGCCTTCACGGCCTCCCGCAGAAGGTCCGATGCGGGCACCGTCGGCCGCGGGTCCGCGTTCAGAGCGCAGAGCTCGCTGTCGGCCCGGAAGCGGGAAAGCCTCTGGTCGAAGTCGACCACGAAGCACCGGGCCTCCTCGGCTGCCGACGGGGCCGGGGGATATCCCTCCCCCGGGTCGCCAATCAGGAAGCGCACGTGCGATCCCATCGCATCGAAGACGACGTCGTGCTCGCTCATGATGCGCTCGTCGTGACCGGAGCCGGCGCCGCGGACGAAGCGACCGGGGCCGAGCTGGTTGTCACCGGGGCCGAGCTGGTGGCCACGGTGGTGCCGGTTGCGCCGGGAGTGGGCACGACGCGAGTGATGATCCGGCGCTTGATCACGCGCTTGACCACGACCGGTCGCGTCGTCGCCGTGCTCGCCAGGGCCTGGGCTCCGAGGGCGGGATCGTGTCCGGTCCTCAGCTGGTAGGTGAGAAACCCGAACGTCACCGCAAACAGAGCAAACGTGCCTGAGAGAGCCACGCCCGGACCGGGCCGCCGGTTGCGGGGCGCCTTCGCGCCCCGCTCGGCCGGCCGGCTCTGAGTCTGAGGCGCCGGATCAGTCATTGCCGCCGCCCTTGTGTGCGCCGCTGCTGCCGCCGCCCGCCGGGGCAGCGACCTTCGGGGTGGTGGCCTTCACCGTGGGGGCCATGGGGGCCTTGGGGGCGCTTGTCTTGACGCGGTCGCCACCCTCGCGGCCACCGCCGCCGCCCTCATGCTCGCCGCCGCCATCGGACTCTCCACCGCCATAGTGGCCGGTCCCGCCACCGCCGCCGCCACCACCGCCGCTCGGTGAGGTGACGACATGGTGGCCGCCGCCGTTGCCCGATGAGGCATGGTTGCCGCCGCCCTTGCTGTGACCGGAACCCTTGCTGTGACCGCCGTAGCCGCCGCCACCACCGCTCGGCGAGGTGACCACGTGCTTGCCGCCGCCGTTGCCCGATGAGGCATGGTTGCCAGAACCCTTGCTGTGACCGCCGCCCTTGCTCGGACCGCCGCCGGAGCCATGGCCGCCGCCGCTGCTGTGGGTGGAGACCGGGACCGAAGTCGGCCGGGCACTCGAGCCCGAGGTCGGGGCCGGCGACGAAGCGCCGCTCGAGGCGGTCGTCACCGGCGAGGAGTAAGACGAAGACGAGTATGAGCCCTCCGAGCCGGTGGAAGAGGCGCCGGTGGTTGCACTGCCGTACTCGGAGCCGCCTCCCCACGCCGACGACCCGCCCGCGTACTCGGCCGGATCGACCTGCTTGGTGAGGCGGGTGGTGCGCCGGATCACCTGGGTGCGGACGTCGGGCTTCACAGCCTTGGAGTTGGCCGCGTCTCCACTCTGGGCACCTGAGCTGAGGGCCACACCGGCAAGCCCTCCGAGGCCCACCAAGGTGGCGCTTGTTGCGATTCTTGATTTGGCGTTCTGCACGAGTTTCTCCTCCTGGCTGATTGCGTTGGGGGCATCTTGCGCCGGTCGCAGCCAAGCGAGCCCAAGCGGCGGGTAAAGGCCCGGCAAAACCTCAGCGCCCGCCCGGAGCCGGCGCTGGCCGGCGATACAGTTGCGGCATGGACGCACCGGCCGCCACCAATGGGCGGATCCTCTTTGTCGAGGACGAGGAGTCGATCTCAGAGCCCTTTGCCGAGGCCCTGCGCAGGGCTGGATTCGAGCCCCTGGTGACGACCACGGGTGCCGAGGCGCTGGAGTTGGCCGAGAACGCCGCGCCGGACCTCGTCCTGCTCGACCTCGGCCTCCCCGATGCCGATGGCCGCGACATCTGCCGGGAGCTGCGACGGCGCTCCGACGTGCCGATCGTGATGCTGACCGCACGCGGGACCGAGATGGACCGGATCGTCGGCCTCGAGCTGGGGGCCGATGATTATGTCGTCAAGCCGTTCAGCGCCCGCGAGGTGATCTCGCGGATCCGGGCGGTGCTGCGCCGGACATCGGCCAAGCCGAGCACAGGGGAGCCGGTGATCACGATAGGCGAGCTCGAGCTTGACTCGGGGGCGCGGATCGCGCGTCTCGACGGCGAGGAGCTTCAGCTCAGCCGCAAGGAGTTCGACCTGCTGGCCGAGCTGGCGCGAAACGCGGGCCAGGTCGTCAAGCGCGAGGACCTGATGTCGCGGGTCTGGGACGTCAACTGGTTCGGCTCGACCAAGACGCTGGACGTGCACATCGGATGGCTGCGCCGCAAGCTTGGCGAGGACCCCGCGAAGCCGCGGTATATAGAGACCGTGCGAGGCGTGGGTTTCCGCTTCGCCGCGCCGGAGGTGGAGAAGCCGTAAGCCTCCGGGCCATTCTCCTGCTGGCGCTGGCCTACGTCCTGCTGCTTGCGCTGATCGCCCTCGGCGTGCCGCTGGCGATAAGCCTTCGTGACCGGGTCGACTCGGAGGTCCGCAGCCAGGCGCTGAGCCAGGCCGACGTCGTCTCCGCAACCTCAGCCGAGCTGCTGGGCCCCGCACAGCGCAGGAGGCTTGACCGGCTCGTCGGAGTGTCGGCGCAAACGGTTCGAGGCCGGGTGATAGTGGTGGACAAGAGGGGGGCCCTGCTGGCCGACAGCGCCTCAGGGGCCCCGCTCGGCACTTCCTACGGCGGGCGGCCGGAGATCGCCGCCGCTCTCGGCGGCCAGGGTGAGCAGGTTCAGCGCCAGAGCAAGACGCTGGGGGCCGAGATCCTCGCCACGGCCGTCCCGGTTATTCGCCGTGGGCGACCCGTCGGAGCGGTGCGAATCACCCAGAGCGTCGCCGCCGTGCACCGGGCGGTGAGGACCTCAATCCTCGACCTCGCGCTGCTCGCCGCTGTCGTCCTCTTGCTCGGGATGGCAGCGGGCGCCCTGATCGCCCAACAGGTGGCACGGCCGATCCGCAAGCTCGACGAGGCGGCGAAGGCCGTCGCCCACGGTGATCTCAGCGCAACCGTCGAGGTCGAGGGAAGCTCGGAGCAGCGCTCGCTGGCAAGGACCTTCAACGAGATGACGAAGAGGATCAGGCGACTGCTGCGCGTACAGGAGGACTTCGTCGCCGACGCGTCGCATCAGCTGAGGACCCCGCTGACGGGTCTTCGACTGCGGCTGGAGGCTCTCAGGGAGAGTGTCGGTGCCGGTGATCGGACCGCCGCCGAGCTCGACGCCGGCATGCGCGAGATCGACCGGCTCTCGGACATGGTCGACGAGCTGCTGATCCTCAGCCGGGCGGGCGAGAGGGACCTCCCGGGAGAGCCGATGGACCTGGGAGAGGCGGTCGCCCGCGCCGCAGAGAGGTGGCGGAGCACCGCCGCAGACAGTGACATAAGCCTGCTGGTGCGCGGCGACGGAGCTCCCGGGCAACCGCTGTGCACGCGCGGCGACCTCGACCGGGCGATCGATGCGCTGGTCGAGAACGCGATCTCCTACTCGCCGGCGGGGTCCGCCGTCGAGATCACCGCGGGCCCCGACCGGATCGACGTCCGCGACGAGGGACCAGGGCTCGAGCCGGGCGAGGAGAAGGCGGTCTTCGAGCGCTTCAGCCGCGGCAGCGCCGGCCGCCGGGTCTCGGGCGGAACCGGACTTGGACTGGCGATCGCCCGCGAGCTGGCCCGCGAGTGGGGTGGAGACGTGGAGCTCGCCAACCGGACCCGCCGCGGACTCCAGGCGACGATAATCCTCGACCCGGCTCGCCAGGACGAGATTCGAGGCTGACGTCTTTGCCGGCCCTTTACCGCGACCTTCCTATCGTTGTGGCCGTGACTCGTGCCCGTCCCCAACCTCGCGCAGGCCGATGAGGCTTCCCGTGTGGATCCGATGGTCCGGGTTTGCGCTGCTCGGCATTGCCGCCGCGGCGATGGTCTCGATCGCCGCCAGCAATCTCACCAGCCAGCAGATCGGGCTCGCCTCCGAGCCGATCTCGGCCGGAGACCAGCTGATACCGAACGCTGCGACTCCTCGCGCTTCACCACAGCGGCAGCGGCAGCGGCATCAGCGCCGGCACCGGCACCATTCCGCAGCGACGACGCCCGCCACGCCGACGACTCCCACGACGCCGGTCGTGCCGACGACCTCCGCGACGCCACCGCCCCCACCGCCGGTCTCGTCCCCGGTCAGCCCCCCGGCGCCCAGCCCACCGCCGAGCTCGGGAGATGACTCATCCGCGCCGGCGGGCGGCGGGTCATCCGGGCAGGCCGACGACTGACCAACTTCGCCGGCCCCCAGTTAGCAGCCTCTCGAAAGCTTCACCGGCCCTTTCCATTCTCGATCCCTGCGCTTGTCTGTTGCGCTGCTCTAATCGCGGAGCAGAGCCAGTTTTGATCGAAACCGAAAGCGGGCCGAGATGGACGAGATCAGCTACGTAGGGAAGTTCACAGCCTTCGGGAGGGCGGTGTTCGTCGAGCACGGCAACCTCTCTCACCCGCTGATGCTCGGCGAGTCAGAGGCCGCCTGCGGCCTCGGGTGGCGGCGCGGGGGCAGCGACCCCGAGATCTCGCGGGCGCTGCTGCTGCACGCGACGGGCGACGCGAAGATCGCGAGCCGTCTCGGCGCGGACTTCGCCACGGGGATCCTCGCCGACCTGCCCCCGGCCGGCTTCCGGCTCTCGCGGGTTCGCGTCCTCGAGTGGGTCGCCGGGATGCTCGCCAGCCGCAGGCGCCTCCGGTCGGTGGCCAACCCTCACTCGGAGGTGGGCCGACGCCGTGGGCTGCGCCTGATCGAGGGCGAAGGTCTCGACCCGGGCCCGCCTGGCCCGAGGCGACCGGGTGGGCCTACCCGCCGCCGGGCGGCGGCGGATCCGACGCATACAGCTGCGTGAGCGCTCGCGCCAGCTGCGCCTTCTCGCTCGAGGAGAGGGAGGCCGACGAGTGGATCAGCGTGTACTGCATCGGCGGCATCTCTCCGCTCGAGACCTGGTCGAGCAGATCCCCCAGCTCGGCCTGGCCGCGGTTCCACTCGGAGAAGTTGAGAGTGCTCCGTCCCTCGTCGACGTCGCGCTGAACCAGCCATGAGACCGGCGCGATGTTGGAGTACCACTTCCAGTTGGTGAGGTTGCTGTGGCAGTCGTAGCAGGACTGCTTGGCGAGCTGCTCCCCCTGGGAGTCGGTCCACCGAGCCGCCCTCGTCACCGGCGGATTGGCGTGGTCGCGGCCATAGGGGACCAGCTGGATCAGCACCAGCAGGCCGAGGCCGCCGAGCAGGACCCAGCGGATCGCCCGCCGCCAGCTGAACGACATCAGCTCAACCGATCCCGTGCTCTCGCTTCGCCTCTTCCTCCATCCGATCGAGGCGCGTGTAGTAGTCCGGGAACTCATTCAGGTGCGCCAGCGCGATCTTCGCGGTCACGATCGGATCGTCATGGGTGACGTTGGTGGCCGGGTCCTGCGCGCCGTGCTCGAGCTCGACGTCCATTCCCATCCGGAACTGCTCGACGTCGAAGGGCGCCGAGTCCCAGTTGATTCCGATCTCCTCGCCGTGCCGGCGTGCCTCTTCAGCGGTGAAGCTCATCAGGGGCCTCCTATCAGTCGTCCATCTCCTCGTTCTCGCCGCCCGCGCGCCCGGCGCCACTGGACCGTGTCACAACCGGATGGCGGCGGACTCTGCCGGCCGGTGCACTGACGACGCGGCTTACCGGAATCGACGAGACCGAACCACTGGCGCTGGTCAGAACCGGGGCCGGCGAGCTCGCCGGCCGGCTCGAAGTGACAGTGGACGGCGCTGGAGCCACCGACGGGCCCTGGTTGGACCCGAGGGCGACCCCGGCGAGGCCGCCGAGGCCGACAACTGTGGCCGCCGTTATGAGTCTTGCTCTTGGACTGATCATCTGGATCAAACTCCTTGGTGGAGGGGGTCCAGTGATCATCGGGCACCGACGGCAAGCGGAGGGCAAAGGACTCGACAACATTTCGCGAAGCGGCGACCATCGAGCGGATACTGATCGATAGATGGTGCCCGGTCATCGGTGGTTCCCCGCTGAGCGCGCGTGGAGAATCCGCAACCTCATCGGGAGAGGATGCCCGCAAACACCTCGAAATAGCTGAGCAGGCGGCCCGTCACCAGGAACTTCTCAGCGACCCTCTTTCGCCCGGCGAGGCCGATCCGACGGGCGCGATCTGGGTCCGCGAGCAGGGAGGAGACCGCGGCGCCGAATGCGGCGAGATCCCGTGGCTCGACCATCAGTCCGCTCTCGCCGTCGACGATCTGGTCCAGGATGCCGCCGAGCCGACTGGCGACGACCGGCGTGCCCTTCCACATCGCCTCCGCGACGGTGAGTCCGAACCCCTCCGCGATGCTCTTCTGGACGATCACCTGGGACCGCCTCTGCACAGCGTTGACGATTGCAGCGTTCTCCTCGATGTCGTCCATGGGCAGCATTGCCAGGTGGACGCGCGAGCGCACGCCCTCCTCGAGCGCGGCCCGCCGGGCGATCACCTCCCTGAGCACCTCGGCCCCCTCCGGGTCATCGGCCACCGCCGATACGTCTGGGCCCGCCAGCAGCAGGTGCGTTCCGGGGTCGGTGAGGTAGCGGGCAAAGCCCTCGATCACCCCGACCGGGTCCTTGAGCCGGTCCCAGCGCGAGACCTGGGAGACCAGCGACGCCTCCGCCGGGACCGGCGAGTCCTGGACGACCTCGCCGCGCCGATCGACTCGCCCCGGGGTGCCGTCGGTTCGCGTGAACCCCGAAGGACCGGTTCGCCCATCGGGGCCGATTCCGGCAACGTCGAGGATCGCCTCGACCGCCTCCGGCCCGAGGTCCTGGTTCTTGGGGGAGAAGGGATCGATCGAGGGAGGGACGATCGTGACCCTTGCCGGGTCGAGCCCCTCCCACACGTACTCCCGGCGCGAGAAGACCAGAGCCTCCGCCTCCGCCACATACGGACTCAGGAACTCCCAGGCCCTCCTGACTGTGTCGTTTGGCTTGTTGACACCGACGTGGCATCGCCAGAGCACGCGTGCTCCCGCCTCTCGCATCGGCCGGATCAGACCGAGCGTCTGCGGGTCATGGAGGAAGGCGACATCTCCGGGCCGCACCACCGCGGCCAGCTCCGCCGCCGCCCCCTTAAGCCCGGACTCATATGCCTCGCGCTCGGCCGGGCCAAGGTCCCCCCCGTCCCCCTCCGACCCGTGCAGGTTGTTGTGGATCCGCTTGGTCACGGTGAAGAACTCGGTGCCGTCGCCGACGACCCCCCAGCGCACATCGACGCCCACCGCGCGCACGTAGGCGAGATGAGAGCGAAGCATCTCCGCCACGCCCCCGCCGCTCGCGGTCGAGTTCATCTGCCAGATGACCCGGCCCGCGAACAGCGTGCGGGCCTGCTCTGCGCCCGCCTCGACCTCGGCGTAACCCTCCCCCAGCAGGTCGCGGAAACGCTCGAGCGGCTCCGGCGCGACGTCGACGTAGTAGAGACCGCCCATGGCGGGGCATACTCTTGCGCATACAGAGGCGGACGGGACGAAATGGGGGATGATTAGCGGCGATGAATGCAAGTCGTGAGAGCACGGGCCCCGCGAGAGTTCTGATCGCCGGCGGCGGCATCGCCGGTCTCGAAACGCTGCTCGCGCTGCACGATCTGGCCGCGGATCGCGTCCGGATCACGCTCGCCGCCCCACGGCCCGACTTCTTCTACAAGCCCCTTGTCGTCGAGGAGCCTTTCTCTCCAGAGGTCGCCGAGCACCGTGAGCTGGCCCCGATCGCCGAGGAGTTCGGTGCTCGCTTTCTCCAGCATGGGATCGAACGGATCGACCCCGAGGCCCACGTCGCACATCTCGACGACGGCTCAGAGGTCCCATACGACATCGCCGTGATCTGCGTCGGCGGGGCGATGCGGCCCGCGTTCGAGAGTGCGGTCACCCTCGACGTATCGGGTGACCGGGTGGCCTTGGCCAACCTGCTGACCGAAATCGACGGCGGTGCTCCACGGCGGATCGCCTTCGTCGTACCGCCAAGCGGAGCCTGGCCACTGCCGATCTACGAGTTGGCCCTGATGACCCAGCGGCGCGCCCGCGAGTCTGGACTACTCGACCTCGAGCTGGTCATCCTCACCCCCGAGGAGGCGCCCCTGATCGTATTCGGCACGACCGCCTCCGAGGCACTCTCGGAGATGCTCGCCGCCCGCAGGATCGAGGTCCGAACCTCGACCCGGGTCACCGAGTCCGAGGGCGGCCTGCTGACACTGCACCCGGGCGGGGAGAGCCTCGAGTTTGCCCACGTCGTCTCCCTGCCGCTGCTCGAGGGCCCGGCAATCGCCGGACTCCCCGCGGACGAGGGCGGCTTCATACCGATAGACGACCACGCCCGAGTCAAGGGCGCACCGGACGTCTACGCCGCCGGCGATGGGACCAATTTCCCGATCAAGCAGGGTGGGCTCGGCACCCAGCAGGCCGACGCCGCCGCCGAGGACATCGCCGCGCGCCTCGGCGCCCCGGTCGAGGCGCAGCCGTTCCACCCGGTTCTGCGCGGAATGCTGCTGACGGGGGAGGAATCGCTCAACCTCCGCCACTCGCTCACCGGCGGCGAGGGAGAGGGGGTCGTCTCCAGCGACTACCTCTGGTGGCCCCCACACAAGGTCAGCGGCCGCTACCTCGCCCCATATCTCGCCGGCGAGTCGGCCCACTGGGACCCCGAGCCGCCCTTCGTGCCGCTCGAGGTGGAGATCTCCCTGCCGCACGAGTGGCATGCGCAGCCGATGGGAGCGCCCCCTCTCGAGGATCCCGAGATTCGCTAGGAAGGTGTCGGCGGTCGACGAAGCGCTGGAGGCGAACGCCGGCTATGCCCGGGCCTTCTCCCACGCTGCCCTGGCGCCGGCCCCTTCGAAGAGGCTGGCCGTGATCACCTGCATGGACGCGAGGATCGACGTGCTCGCCATGCTTGGGCTGCGCGAGGGTGAGGCGCACGTGATCCGCAACGCCGGCGGCGTCATCACCGATGACGAGATCCGCTCGCTCGCGATCTCCCAGCACCTGCTCGGCACCCGCGAGATCATGCTGATCCAGCACACCGACTGCGGGATGCTGAAGATCACCGACGAGGAGCTTGCCGAGCGGCTCGAGGGCAGCGCCGGAGTGCGGCCGGACTGGCATGCCCACGCGATCGACGCACTCGACGAGGACGTCCCACGCCAGCTCAGCAAGATCGCCGCCAGTCCCTTCATCCCCCACACCGACAACCTGCGCGGGTTCGTCTACGCGGTCGAGACCGGACTGCTGCGCGAGGTGGCCTCGACCCCAGGCGGTTGATTCGAGATCGCCCTAGGCATCTAGAGGAGGGCCAGCACGGCGCAGGCGGCGGCGAGGGCGAGGGTGCGGCCAGCGGAGGCCCAGCTGATCCGCGAGCTCGGTCCGAAGCAGGCGCAGGGCGCTCCGGCGCGCCCCCGCATCAGGGCGCCAACCAGGACCAGCGCGAAGAAGGCGAGCACGACCGCGCCGAGCCAGGCCGCCGATGTCGACCCGGCAGCGACCGCGACGCCGAGGACGAGCTCGGTCACCACCAGGGTCCCCAGGGCGAGCCAGCTGATGGCGCCCGCGAAGCCGAAGGTCTCCATCGCAGAGGAGGCCGCGCGCGGGTCAAGCAACTTGGCGAGGCCGGCCGAGACGAGGACGGCCCCGATCGCGATTCGGGCGACGTCGGCCGGCAAGGCGGACCGCTTCAGCCGATCGCGACCATGCGCTCGATCGGCAGCCGCGCCCGCTCTGCTATCTCGGGCGTGACGCTGACCTCGAACCTCACCTCTCGCAGCGAGTCGCGCAGCTTCGGCAGGGTGATCATCTTCATGTACTTGCAGAAGGCCATCCGGTTGGCCTCGATCAGGCTCGCCCCGGGGGCGGCCTGATGCAGCGGATAGAGCATTCCGTTCTCGGTGGCGACGATGTAGGTGCCGTTGGGGTTGGCCTCGACGTGCTTGAGCATTCCCGAGGTGGAGAGCATGTGCACGCCCTCGGGGTCGATATCGCCGGCGGCGACGAACTCCATCGCCTGGGTCGAGCAGCCGCACTCGGGGTGGATCAGGAACTCCGCCTCCGGATGCTCGGCGCGGGTTCGCGCAATGTCCTCGGGCCTGATACCGGCGTGGACGTGGCATTCACCGTCCCAGATGTGGAAGCGCCGGCGCCGCTCGGGGTCGGAGAAGATCCCGGTCTCGCGCTCGACGAAGGCCCCGAGCCACATGTCGGGGCCGAAGAGGATCTCCTGCTCCGGCCCGTGCTCGGCCCAGATGTGCTCGACAACGCTGACCGCGTTCGAAGACGTGCAGCAGTAGTCGGTCTCGGCCTTGACCTCGGCGGAGGTGTTCACGTACATCACGACCTTGGCCCCGGGATGCTCGGCCTTCCAGGCGCGAAGCTCGTCGGCGTTGATCGAGTCAGACAGCGAACACCCGGCGTCGAGGTCGGGGATCAGGACCGTCTTCGAGGGCGAGAGAATCGACGCGGTCTCGGCCATGAAGTGGACGCCGCAGAAGACGATCAGCTCGGCGTCGGTGCTCTCGGCCTGACGGGATAGACCGAGCGAGTCGCCGAGATAGTCGGCGACATCCTGGATCTCGGGCACCTGGTAGTTGTGGGCGAGGATGACCGCGTTGCGCTCGCTCGCAAGTGAACGAACCTCGGCGCTCAGCTCCGCAATCTCCTCGGGAGTGAGGTTCGACGGCGCAATGGGTTGCAGCGTTGGCAGCTCCCGCATGGAGCCCTCCGTTTCCGATGTTCGCCAGCCCGGCGGCGCACTCGCGTCGCCTAGATCCGGTCGAATGAACTTGAACTGAGTCTACCCTGCGGGCATGCCCGAACTGCCGGAGGTCGAGATCACGTCGCGCCGCCTTGACGTCGCTCTCGCCGGTGCGCTGATCAGCTCGGCGAGCGCACCCGGGATGAACACGATGAAGACGTTCGAGCCGCCACTCGACTCCCTCGCCGACCGCACGATCGAGTCCGTCAGACGGATCGCCAAGATGCCCGTCATCGCCTTCTCCGGGGAGGCTTCGCTGCTGGTCCACCTGATGTCCGCGGGCCGGCTCGGAGTATTCGACAAGCCGGCCTCCCGCCGTGATCGCGCCTCCCGCCTCCTGCTGGGGCTCTCCGACGGCCGCGAGCTGCGGCTGCGCGAGTTCGGCACCCGGCAGCGGGCCTGGGCGAAACTCCTCCCCTCGGCCGCGGTGGCCGTGGACGAGATGGTCGCGACGCTGGGGCCCGAAGCCTGGCCGGCCCCCCCGGCGGAGGAGTTCGCGGCGCTGATCGACCAGCCCCGCCATCTGCACCCGCTGCTTCGGGATCAGCGCACTATCGCCGGGATCGGGCGCTCGTGGGTGGACGAGATTCTCTGGGAGGCGCGGCTCTCACCCTTCCGCAAGGGGTCCGAGCTCTCGGCCGAGGAGGTCGAATCGCTGCGCGGCGCGCTCGGGGTCCTCGGCGAGGCGATCGACCACTACGAGGAGGTGGTCGGCGAGCGGGTTCCGGACAAGCTGCCGATGCCGCTGAAGGTTCATCGCCGCGAAGGCGAGCCGTGCCCGCGCTGCGGTACGACGATCGAGGCCGTCTTCTTCTCCGAGCACCAGACGAACTACTGCCCCGCCGAGCAGACCGGAGGACGCGTGCTCAAGGACCGGCGCCTCTCGCGCCTGCTGAAGTGACCCCGGCGGCGAGCGCCATCCTCCTGCCGAGGTGACCGCGAAGGCGAGCGCGATCTAGTCGAGGGCCGCTGCCTGACGGCGGCCCTCGTCGTGATCGAAAAGCAGCCGGACCCTGCGAATCTGAGCCTTGCCGAGGTCGATCACCAGTGCCACCGGCTGCGCATAGTCGAGGCCGCTGGTGCGGCCCTGGATTCGGGCCGAACCGAGGCCGAGTAGGCGGCCGTCGCGGATCACGACAAACTCGTCGACCTCCATCTCGAGGCCCGAGAAGATGTCCCTGAGGTCGTCGACCCACTGCTGGGCGCCCTCGCGTCCCTGGTAGGGATGCCCCCTCATGTCCGACATCGGTGAGACCAGCTCGAAGTCGGGGGCGAGCAGCGTCTCGACCGCCTTGCGATCCCCCCGGTTGAATGCGCCCAGGGCGCTGCGCACCAATTCCTCGCCGTTCATTGCTACCCAGTATTGCGAAAGCGACGGTTTTGCCGCTGCCGGCGACCGGGCGCAGGGACCCGCGGCTCGGAGCTGCCCGACCCGGCGCTCCCCCAGCGGCCCGGGCTGGCCGGCCAGGGCCATGCCCCCGACCCCACCCCCCCACCGGGTCAGTTCAGGCTGCCTCGATCATCATGCTGAGGTCGAGTGCCGGAGCCGAGTGGGTGAGCGCGCCGACCGAGATGAACTCGACCCCGGTCTCAGCGATCCCGCGCACGGTCTCGAGGCTGACGCCGCCCGAGGCCTCAAACGCAGGCGCGCCTCGCTGGCCCCTTATTTCCACCGCCTTGCGGATCTCGCCGGGCTCCATGTTGTCGAGCAGGATGCGGTCGGCTCCCGCGTCGATCGCACTCTCGACCTCGCCGAGGTCGCGGCACTCGACCTCGACCGGCATCCCGGTCGTGAGTGCCCGTTCGACTGCCAGCTCGAGACTGCCGACGAGGGCGATGTGGTTCTCCTTGATCAGGATCGCATCGTGCAGACCCATGCGGTGATTCGTCCCGCCCCCGGCGGCGACCGCCGCCTTCTCCAGCCACCGCAGGCCCGGTGTCGTCTTGCGGGTGTCGAGAATCCTGGCGCCGGTCCCGGCTACCGCGTCGACGTAGCGAGCGGTCAGCGTCGCAATCCCGCTCAGGTGGCCGAGCAGGTTGAGCGCGGTCCGCTCGCCGGCAAGGAGCGAGGCCGCGAGGCCGGCGGCGGTGGCGACCGTCGCGGGAACATCGTCGCGCCAGTGGCCCTCGGCAGCCAGCACCTCGAAGTCCTCGATCGCGCACTGCCGCATCGTCTCGCGGGTGGTGTCGAATCCGAAGAGGACCCCGGGCTGCTTCTGGATGATCGAGGCGCGGGCGCGGGCGCCCTGCGGGACGACCGCATCGGCGGTGACGTCACGGCCCCTGAGGTCCTCCCCCAGGGCGCGGGTGACGATCGAGGCGAGGTCGAGCTTCTCGGCCATCGCGGCAGACTAGACGCAGGCGTCTATCTCACGCCATCGGAGGCGAGCCACCTTCGATCGCCGGTCTCACGGCCGCGGGGCCGCTCCCACTTCTTCGACTTCGATCTCACGTTTTCGGCCGCCGGGGCGTTTAATCAACGGTTTGAACGCGCATCAGCCATTTCAGAGCCTGCTCGACCGCCATTCCGGCGACGTTCTCGGCTTCCTGATTGCCGCAGTCGGCCCGCAGGATGCCGAGGACTGCTTCCAGGAGACGTTCCTCGCGGCGCTGCGGGCCTATCCGAAGCTCGAGGACGAGCGGAATCTCCGTGGCTGGCTCCTGACGATCGCCAACCGCAAGGCGATCGACCACCACCGCAACCGGAAGCGACGGCCGACACCGACCGGGGACGCCCCCGAGGTCCCGGTGCCTGGACCACAACCGCGCAGCGGCATCTGGGGTGCGGTGGCGGGATTACCGCCGAAACAGCGCACCGCGGTTGCGCTGCGGTTTGCCTGTGACATGCCGCACCGGGAGATCGCGAGCGCAACCGGCTGCTCGGAGGAGGCCGCGCGCAGAAATGTCCATGAAGGAGTCAAGAGGCTGAGGGAGGTGCTGGCATGACCGCAGAGAAGGATTCCGCAGAGCAGACGGCAGAGGAGTTGCTGGGGGGCCTGCGGGTGGCCGCCTCGGCCGGCTCGGTTGCCGCGGCCAGGGGCCGCTTCGCCAAGCTCGCCGACGAGAAGGGGCTGGTGGATGTCGCCTACGCGATCGAGGACTCGCCCTACGGTCCCATGCTCCTCGCCGCCACCCCGAGGGGGTTGGTCAGGCTGGGGCTGCCTAACCAGGATCCGGAGCAGGTCCTCTCCGACCTCGCCGAGCGCGTCTCGCCGCGGGTCCTCGAGTCACCCGCCCGACTCGACGAGGCGCGGCGAGAGCTGGACCGCTACTTCGCCGGCGAGCTGCGCGAGTTCGACCTCCCCCTCGACTGGCAGCTGACCCACGGCTTCCGCCGCAGGGTCCTGCAAGCGACCGCGAGGATTCCCTACGGCGAAACGATGAGCTACACCGATATGGCGAAGAGGGCCGGCAACGAACGCGCCCAGCGCGCCGCCGGCTCCGCCCTCGGCTCCAACCCAATCCCGATCATCGTCCCCTGCCACCGCGTCCTGCGCAGCGGCGGAGCCCTGGGCGGCTACGGCGGCGGCCTCGAGATGAAGGAGGCCCTCCTCCACCTCGAGGGATCCCTCTAGCGGTCCCCGTCGAGAGCGGCGGCGTCGGTGGGTGAGCGCTGGTGCCGACCGGAGCGCGCCGGCATCGGTCGGAGCGCGACGGCATCGGTCGAGTGGACGATTTCCCTAGCTATGCGAGGGTTTTCGTCCACTCGACGGTGTGCCGCTGGGGTGCCGGGCGGGTCTTGGTGCCCCAGCCGGCGGCCCGTGATTTCGCGCGGCGAAATTTGAGCCGGGGGGGGTCCCGACCCCGGCCTCAGTTCGCCGAAGACGCCGCCGTCTTGTTGAGGTAATCCCGGATGAAATCGTCGATGTCGCCGTTGAGGACCCCCTCGGTGTCACCCGACTCATGCCCGGTGCGGTGGTCCTTGACCCGCTGGTCGGGGTGGAGGAAGTAGCTGCGGATCTGCGAGCCCCAGGCGACGTCCTTGACCTCCCCCCGCACCTTGGCCATCTCCTCTGCCCGCTTTCGCTCCTCGAGCTCGATCAGCTTCGAGCGCAGGAACTGCATCGCGACGGCCTTGTTCTGGGTCTGGGAGCGCTCGTTCTGGCACTGGACGACGGTGCCGGTCGGGAGGTGGGTAATCCGCACCGCTGAGTCCGTCTTGTTCACATGCTGCCCACCGGCGCCCGAGGCCCGGTAGGTGTCGATCCGCAGGTCGGCCTCATCGACCTCGACGTCGACCTCTTCGTCGACGAGGGGGGCGACGTCGACCTGGGCGAAGCTGGTGTGGCGGCGCGAGGAGGAGTCGAAGGGCGAGATCCGCACCAGGCGGTGGACCCCGCGCTCGGCGGCGAAGAGGCCGTAGGCGTTCTCGCCGCGGGCGATGAAGGTCGCCGACTTCAGCCCGGCCTCCTCTCCCGGCGAAGCCTCCTTCATCTCGACCTCGAAGCCGCGGCGCTCGGCCCAGCGCAGGTACATCCGCAGGAGCATCTCAGCCCAGTCCTGCGAGTCGGTGCCGCCGGCACCGGCGTGGACGGTGACGACCGCGTCCCCGGCGTCGTACTCCCCGCTGAACAGGCGCGCCTCCTCGAGCTCGGCAAGCCGTCCTTCGACCGAAGCGAGCTGCGTCGCCAGCTCCGAGGCCATCTCCTCGTCCTCTGCCGCCATCTCGGCGAGCTCGTCGAGGTCGGCGGCGTCGGATTCGATCTCGCGGAAGGTCTTCAGCTTGCGCTGGGCGCGGGCGTGGGCCCCGGAGATCCTCGCGGCGCTCGCCTGGTCGTCCCAGAATCCGGGACGCTGCATCTCCTCCTCGAGCCTGGCTACCTCGGCCTCGAGCGCAGCCGGGTCAAAGGTAGTCCGAGAGCAGGGACAGCTGCTCGCGGACGGCGGCCAGGCGCGGGGCTACTGACTCTGCGGGTGCGGCGTCGGCCATGGCCGCAGGTTACCTGGGCGTGCCGAAGGTGAACTGCGAGAGGCAGGTGCCGAACTGGATCGAGCCGCCGAAGACCTGCCTCGGATTGGCGTAGTTCCAGACGACGTAGAACTCGCCGTTGTAGGTCTTGCCGCCCACCCTGACCTTGCCGGCACGAGGGGTGACGTCACCGCCGGTGTTGCGCCCCACCCCCCAGGTTGTGTATCCGCCACGTGTGAACGTCTTCAGTGCGTAGCGCCCGAGGACGCGGACCGTGGACACCTTGCTCGGGCAGCCTGCATAGAGACCGGTCTTGAAATGGAGGTCACTGAGGAAGATCTTGCCGCGCTTGCTCCCCGTGCCCTTCCTCAGCGTGAAGCCACCGGTGGCGCCGTTGAGCTTCCAGGGACCGGTCGGCGGCTTCGGGGTCGCGGCCGCCTGGGCGAGCGTCGCTCCAAGCAGGGCGAGGGCGCAGATGACGGCCAGCAGGGTCCTCAGGCGGGTCATGTCGACCGGCAGACTAACAGCGGCGAAACTCAACTGCCGTCGAAGCGGCGATCGAGCCAGGCGGCGAGCGCCGCGACTCCCTCCTGCTGAGCCTCGCCGCCTCCCAGCTTCGCCAGCCCGCCCCCGCCCCCGCGCATCATCATCAGCTTCATCTTCGCGCCGTCGGCGGTGCGCAGCTTCAGCGTCAGCGCCGCACGGTCCATGATCACCGCCGTTTCCGTCCACCAGCCTTCTCCGGCCCCCTCGGCGTCGGCGGAGACGACCTCCTCCGGGCGCAGGGAGTCCGCCTCACCCTCGGGCTCCCCGCGGCGGCCGACCGGCTGCAGGAGCAGCCGCCGATCGGTGACGCCTATCGCGAGCAGACGGCCGGAGAATGTCCTCTGATGGTTCGCGGCCACCAGGCCCTCGAGCGACTCCCCCGGCTCCAAGAGCCCCTCGATGTGGGGGCGAAGCTGGCTGTCGAAGTCGCGTGCCACCGCGGTCGCACTTCTATCCGAGTCCCGAGTCGCGGAGCGCCTCGGCACGGTCTGCGAAGGGGCGCCAGCTGCGGATCAGTCCTTCACGCAGCTCAAACAGCCAGGCCATCTCGTCCGCACCCGCAGGGGAGCCATCCTCGTCCCAGTGCCAGCGGCGGGTGATCATCGCCAGCGAACGGTCACCCCCCTTCAGCACCTCCCCCAACTCGATCTCCTGCTGAACACCGCCGGGAGGGCGGGTGGCCCACTCTCGCGCTTCCTCCCTCCCCCGGCGCAGCCCGCGCGAGGCGTGCAGCTCGACCTCGGGGTCGAGAACGGCGACGAAGGCGTCGAGGTCGCCCTCGTTGAAGGCGCGGATGAACTCACTGACTGGATCGGTCATGAGGGCTTGAAAGCCAAGCAGGTCAAGGACGCAGGGAGCGTGGCGTGCTCCGCACGCGAGCGACCGAGGACGCCGAGATGCGACGGCCTTCGCGCCCTCAGGCGCCGTGGCACTTCTTGTACTTCTTGCCCGAGCCGCACCAGCAGGGGTCGTTGCGGCCGATGTTCTCGTGCTCCGTGTTGACCTTGGTCTCGACGACCTCATCGCCGCCCTGCGGCGGGCCGACGGCCTCGCTCGCGGCCATCTCAACCGCCCCGGCGGAGCCGGCGGCGGCGACTTCGCGAAGTGCCGAGGGCTGCGCCTCGAGGGTGCCGCCCGCATAATCGAGCGCAGTCGGCTCCGGCACCGGCGCGAATGCCTGCTCGGCCTCGGCCGGCGCGATGTCGACCTCGACGTGGAAGATCAGGCGGCTGAACTCCTCCCAGATCGAGTGCATCAGCTCCTCGAACATCCCGAAGCCCTCGTTCTTGTAGGCGACCAGGGGGTCTATCTGGGCGAATCCGCGAAGGTGGATTCCCTCGCGCAGGTAGTCCATGTCGTAGAGGTGCTCGCGCCAGCGGTTGTCGATCACCTGCAGCAGGATCGAGCGCTCGAGGTAGCGCATCAGCTCCTCACCGAACTGCTGCTCGCGCTCGTCGTAGGCGTCCTCGGCGTCCTCGACCAGCGTGTCCGCGAGCCGTTCGCGCTCGACCGTTTCCGGTGCCATCCCGGCGACGTCGAGCTTGACGTTCCAGATCTGGCGCAGCTGCGTCTCGAGCTCGGGCATGTCCCAGTCCTCGAGGATGTCGCCCGGCGTGTACTCGTCGACCAGGCGCTCGATCACGTTGCCCATCTCCTCGCGGGCGATGTCGGAGATGTCGCGGCCCTCGAGGATCTCGCGCCGGTAGCGGTAGACGACGCGTCGCTGCTCGTTCATGACGTCGTCGTACTCGAGCACGCGCTTGCGGATCAGGAAGTTCTGCTCCTCGACCTTCTTCTGGGCATTCTCGACCGTCCGCGTCAGCATCTTCGCCTCCAGCGGCATCTCCTTGCCGTCGTCGTCGATCGGCCCGAGGCGGTCGAGGATCTTGTAGATGCGATCGCCCGCAAACAGCCTGATGACGTCGTCCTCGGCGGAGAGGAAGAAGCGCGACTCGCCGGGATCGCCCTGGCGGCCCGCGCGACCCCGCAGCTGGTTGTCAATGCGCCTTGACTCGTGGCGCTCCGTGCCGCAGATGAAGAGCCCGCCGAGCTCGCGGACCTCGTCGGCCTCGGACTCGGTCTGGGGCCTCAACTCCTCGGCCTTCTCGGCGAGGGCCTGCTCGAAGTTCTCATCGCCCGGCGTGATCCCCTTCTTCGCGAGCTCCGTGCGCGCCATCCCCTCGGGGTCGCCTCCGAGCTTGATGTCGACGCCGCGGCCGGCCATGTTGGTGGCGATCGTGACCGATCCCCTGCGCCCGGCCTGGGCGATCGTCTCGCCCTCGCGCTGGGCGTGCTCGGGCTTCGCGTTCAGCACCACCAGGTCGATTCCGCGGCGCTTGAGCTCGGCCGCGATCATCTCCGAGACCTCGACCGAGACCGTGCCGACGAGGATCGGCTGCCCGCGCCCGTGGCGCTCGGTGATCTCCGCGATCACCGCCTCCCACTTGCCGTCCTTGGTCTTGAAGATCTGGTCGTTGTGGTCGGCGCGGACCATCGGCATGTTGGTCGGAATCTCGACCACCGGGATCTTGTAGATCTTCATGAACTCGGTCGCCTCGGTCAGCGCCGTCCCGGTCATCCCGGAGAGCTTGTCGTAGAGGCGGAAGTAGTTCTGCAGCGTGATCGTCGCCAGCGTCTGGTTCTCCTCGCGGATCGCGACCCCCTCCTTGGCCTCGATCGCCTGGTGCAGCCCCTCCGACCAGCGCCTGCCCTCGAGGATGCGGCCGGTGTGCTCGTCGATGATCATCACCTCGCCGTCGATGACCGCGTACTCCTTGTCGCGTTTGTAGAGCGACTCCGCCTTCAGCGATTGGATCAGGTGGTTGACCAGCGACCCATGCTCGCCCAGGTAGAGGTGGTCGACGCCGATGAACTCCTCGGTTCGCTTCACCCCCGCCTCGGTCGGCGCCACGGTCTTGTGCTTCTCGTCGTACTCGTAGTCGTAGCTCTCCTCAGATGTGTCCTTGGACTCGCCCATGGATCGCAGCTTGTCCTTCGCCGGCACGCCGTCGAGCTGCTTCGCCAGGCGGGCGAAGGTGTAGTAGGTATCGGCGGCCTGCTCGGGGGCGCCTGAGATGATCAGCGGCGTCCGCGCCTCGTCGATAAGGATGTTGTCGACCTCATCGACGACCGCGAAGTGGTGTCCGCGCTGGACGCAGTGCTCGAGCGCCGCGGCCATGTTGTCGCGGAGGTAGTCGAACCCGAACTCGGAGTTGGTGCCATAGGCGACGTCGCCCGCGTACTTGCGCTGGCGGGTCTCGTGATCGTCGCCCTCCTGGATCGCCGAGACGCTGACGCCAAGCGCTTCGTAGATCGGCTTCATCCACTCCGAGTCGCGCCTGGCGAGGTAGTCGTTGACCGTAACCACGTGGACGCTGTCTCCGGCGAGCGTGTTGAGGAAGACCGCGAGCGTCGCCGTCAGGGTCTTTCCCTCGCCCGTCCTCATCTCGGCGATTGCGCCGTCGTGGAGGACCATGCCGCCAATCAGCTGAACGTCGTAGTGGCGCTGGCCGAGCGTCCGCCGCGCCGCCTCGCGGGTGAGCGCGAACGCCTCGTGCAGGAGGTCGTCGAGCGGCTCGCCGTTGCGGGCGCGCTCGCGCAGGGCATCGGCCTCCTCGAGCACCTCGGAGCCCTCGAGCGCCTCCATCTCGGGCTCGATCCGGTTGATCGCTTCGACCCGCTTGCCGTAGGCGCGGAACTTGCGCCCCTCGCCCACTCGCAGGGCACGATCGATCACACTCTTCGCCATAGGAAACCTAGGTTAGCTGCCAGGCGCCACGGTCCTGCTCACGACTCCGCCGAGCGCCCCCGCAGCCTCCCCACAGCCCGCCTCGTGCGGCTGCGCTTGCGCCGCAGCTCGCGATGCTTCTTCACCTGGCGGCGGATGTCCTCGGCAAGCTCGTGGATCGTGTGCGTCATCTCCGGCGAGGCTTCACGGGCCCGCAGGGTGACGCCCTTGAGGCGCAGTGTCGCGTCGGCGACCTGGTTGTCTGCGATCGACGGGTTGCGCTCCTCGTAGAGCTCGACGTCGAGGGTCGCCAGCTCGGAGACCTGCTTTCCGACACGCTGGAACCTGCTGTTGACCTGCTCGCGCAGCTCGTCGGTGATCTTGACGTTGCGGCCCCGTATCTCGATTCGCACGATCCCTCCTTCGTCGGTGGTGGCGGACTCCGATGCTACGGGTTCCGGCACCCCGACAGCAGGGACTGCGCCCACGATCACAGCCGTCTGGCGAAGGTGACAGCAACGACGGCGACGGCGCCTCCGCGCCGCAATTCCCGGGCGCATGCCGCCAGGGTCGCGCCGGTGGTGAGGACATCGTCGACGAGGACGGCGCGGGGGGGCGGTGGCGCGGCGAGGCGGATCCGGGGCGGCTCGCCGAGGCGCTGAGCGCGATTGCGGCCGACCTGGCGTCGCGATCCCCGGCGTCGCAGGCAATCGCTGAGGGGCAGTCCGGTGACCCGGGCGAGCCCGAGTGCGATCTCGGCGGCGGGATCGAAGCCGCGGCTGCGCAGGCGAAGCGGCGCCGCCGGCACCGGCACCAGCGCACCGCCGAGGATCCCGACCGGAGCCTGCGCCATCCGCGCGGCCATCAGCGGCGCGACCGTCATCAGCCGGCCAAACTTCAGCGCCCTGACGAGATCACGGGCGACGCCGTCGTGGCCGGCGCAGGAGTGAATCGCGTCGAGGCCCGGGGGCGGCCCCGCCGAGGGCGGGACGGACGCCCGCAGGCGCCGATCGCAGCCCGCGCAGACGACCTCGTCCGCCGGGCACGCCGATCCACAGGCCGCGCACAGGGGCGCAGCCAGCATCCTGGCGATGGTGGCGAGAGCGCTCATTACCCGAGTTTCGAGCCCGCCGAAGCGCCGATGGTGCGCTAAGGGTCAGGACTTCTCGGCTAGAGCGGAACCGATGATCGAATCGACGAGGATCGCGCCGGGGGCGAGCTCGGCGCCCGGCAGCAGTATCGAGTTCATGATCCTCGAACCGGCGCCGATGCGACAGCCGTCACCGACTATCGCAGGACCGTCGATGCGCACGCCGGCCTCGATCGTGACCCCTTCGCCGACCAGGACGGGGGCCTCGAGCTCAGTCGCGCCCAGCTCGCTCGCAGCGCGAATGCCCTCGCAAACCTCGGGGGCGCCCGGATCGACCTCGACCGCTCCGCGCAGCGCGTCAAAGCTCCCCTGGCGCAGCTCCTCGAGATTGCCGATGTCGTTCCAGTAGGCGTCTATCTCGTGCGAGTAGAAGGGGATGTCGGAGTCCAGAAGCGCGGGGAAAACGTCCATCGCCCAGTCCGCGAATCCGGCCGGGTCATCGGGCCCCGCCGCCTTGCTCACCTCACCCTCGCCGGGGAAGTGGTCGAAGATCTCGGAGTCGAACATGTAGATGCCGCAGTTGGCCAGATCGGAGAGAGCCTCGGCCGGATCCGGTTTCTCCTGGAACCCCTGAATGCGGCCGTCGGCGCCGGTGATCGCGACGCCGAACTGGCTCGTGTCTGCGACCCGCTTCGTCGCCAGCGTCGCGATCCCGTCGTGGGAGGCGTGGAAATCGCGCATCGAGGCCAGGTCGATGTCGGTGAGCGCGTCGCCGGAGATGACCAGGAACGAGTCACCGAGAAAGCCGGCGGCCCGGCGGACGCCGCCGGCGGTCCCGAGCAGCTCGTCCTCCTCGCTGTAGGAGAGATCGAGTCCGAGCCGCGAGCCGTCGCCGAAGTGGCCCCGGATCAGCTCCGGGAACCAGTGCAGGTTCGCGATCACCTCGGTGAAGCCGTGGCGCGCCAGCAGCATGGCGATGTGCTCCATCACCGGCCGGTTGAGCACCGGCACCATCGGCTTCGGCCGGTCGTAGGTGATCGGGCGCAGCCGGGTGCCGAGACCGGCCGCGAGAATCATCGCCCTCATCAACTCCACCGGCCTCCGACCTCTGGCTTCTGACCGCTTCCTAGGTGCCCTGGTCCCAGCTGTTCAGGTACTTCGTCTGCAACTCGCTGAGCTGGTCGATCCTGACGCCCTTCGAGGCCAGCTTGAGGCGGGCGATCTCGGCGTCGATGTCGCGCGGGACCGGGTAGACCTTCTTCTCCAGCGACTCGTGGTTCTTGGCCACATACTCGGCCGATAGTGCCTGGTTGGCGAAGCTCATGTCCATCACCGCCGCCGGGTGGCCCTCGGCGGTCGCGAGGTTGACGAGCCGGCCCTCGGCGAGGAGGAAGATCTCGCGGCCATCCGCGAGCACGTGCCCTTCGACCAGCGGGCGCGCCTCGAAGGTGGACTCCGTCAGGGCATCGAGATCGCCCTTGTTGATCTCGACGTCGAAGTGACCGGAGTTGCAGACCACAGCCCCGTTCTTCATCACGTCGAACATCTCAGCGGCGATCGCATCGCGGTTGCCGGTGACCGAGATGAAGATGTCGCCGACGGCGGCGGCGTCCTTCGACGGCATCACCTCGAAGCCGTCCATCACCGCCTCCAGCGCCCGCAGGGGATCGACCTCGCAGACGATCACGTGGGCGCCGTGGCCCTTGGCGCGCATTGCCACGCCCTTCCCGCACCAGCCAT
The DNA here is from genome assembly GCA_963781345.1 of uncultured Actinomycetes bacterium. Classification (GTDB taxonomy): domain Bacteria; phylum Actinomycetota; class Thermoleophilia; order Solirubrobacterales; family 70-9; genus JBBRHQ01. Next base: position 69,335 of record CAWAFQ010000008.1, on the reverse strand, counting down.
AACCGATGACCACGACCCTGAGCCCGGCGATCAGCAGGTTGGTGGCCCGGATGATGCCGTCGAGCGTCGACTGCCCGGTCCCGTAGCGGTTGTCGAAGAAATGCTTGGTGTTGGCCTCGTTGACGGCGATGATCGGGAAGCCGAGCTTTCCCTCAGCCTCGAGCGCGTTGAGGCGGATCACCCCGGTCGTCGTCTCCTCGGTGCCGCCGAGAACCTCGGAGAGCTGCTCCGGGCGCTCGCCGTGGAGAACGGAGATGACGTCGGCGCCGTCGTCCATCGTGATGTGGGGATGCTTATCGACGGCGCTGGTGATGTGCTTGTAGTAGGTGTCGTTGTCCTCGCCGTTGATCGCGTGGACCTCGGCGCCGTAACGGTCGACGAGGGCCGCAGCGGTCTCGTCCTGGGTCGAGAGCGGGTTGGAGGCGCAGAGGGCGACTTCGGCGCCACCCGCCATCAGGGTGCGGACGAGGTTCGCGGTCTCGGTGGTGACGTGGAGGCAGCAGGCAAGGCGGAGTCCCTCCAGCGGGCGCTCGCTCTCGAAACGCTCTCGGATCTGCGCCAGCACCGGCATCTGCCGATCGGCCCACTCGATCCGCTTCTGGCCGGCCTCGGCAAGTGAGATGTCGGCGATGTCGTAGTTTGAGGCAGCGGTTGCCATCGATTCCTTTCTTCGTGAGGGAGCCGGGAAGGATACGGAGATGCGCTCGCAAGCAGGCTCCACCCGGTTGCCGATTTTGAGAGGCTGGCAGGACTGACGTGAGGATCTTGGGATGAGCACGGCCGAGTTGGCGCAAACTGGAGCCGGGAGCGAGGCGCTTCCGGCAACCTCGACGCCGCGCATCGCGATCGTGCGGCGGGTCGCCCTGGTCGCCTATCTGGCGGTCTTCGTCGCCTGGACCCTGCGCTACGGAATCTCGGTCCAGCGCGAGCTGGTGATCGGGTGGATCACCGGCGCCCTCGCCTGCGCCTCGATCGGGCGCCCGCCCCGTGAGATCGCGCAGCTCGTCCTCGATTGGCTGCCGATGGTTGCCCTGCTGCTCGCCTACGACTACACCCGCGGCGTCGCCGACTCGGTCGGCATGCCGGTCCATTTCACGACGATGATCGACTTCGATCGCTTCGTCTTCTTCGGGCAGACGCCAACCGAGTGGTTGCAGGCACGGGTCATCGACGCCGGCGCCGTCCACTGGTGGGATGTCTGCTTCACCCTCATCTACACTTCCCACTTCATCGTTCCCTTCGCGGTCGCAGGCGCGTTCTGGGCCCGCAGCCGGGTCGCTTTCAAGCAGTTCACCAACCGCTTTCTGACGCTCAGCGGCGCCGGGCTCGCGACCTACATCCTCTTTCCCGCCGCGCCCCCCTGGATGGCGGCGGATCAGGGTCTTATCGATCCGGTGTTCCGCAGCTCGGGCCGGGGATGGGAGGTGATCAGCGTCAATACCGCCGCCGCCTTCGACAAGGGCCAGAGCGTCGTCAACCTGGTCGCCGCGGTCCCCTCGCTGCACGCCGGGATCGCGATGCTCGTCTCGATGTTCCTGTGGCCGCGCGTCGGCTGGCCGTGGCGAGGGCTGGTCGCCCTCTATCCGCTGGCGATGGCGCTGATGCTGATGGCCACCGGGGAGCACTACTTCTTCGACGTCGCGCTCGGATGGGCCTATGCGGCGGTGGTGATGGCCGGCTGGGGCTGGTGGGAGCGCCGTCGCGCCGCGACCGGCGCCCTCAGGGACGCCCCAGCGCGTCCTTGAACTCCTCGATCTCCTCGACCGGCGCTGGATCGACGCCCCTGGCAACAGCCAGCCGCAGCGAGACGAGGTCGCCCAGCATCACCCCCCAGAGCTGGCGGGCCGTGGGCGAGTCGCCCTCTGCCTCGACCCTGACCACCTGATCCACATCGCCAGCGACCGCCTCCGCCGTCAGCTCGAAGCGGCGCCGCTCGCGCGGGTGCTGGTCGGCGTCCTCGATGAATACCGCCGAGAGAATCGCTCCCGAGCCACCCGCCCCACCCCATCCGGCGAGCTCGTTGTGGTCGGCCTCCGGCAGCTCGGAGAAGAAGGCCGGCAGCTTTGCGTTCTCGTTGACCTGCGTCTTCCAGCGGCGGGCCACCGGCGCCGTGGTCTGGGCGCCGTAGACGACGGGGACCGACCCTTCGAGCGTTGTGGCGATCTCCTCGGCGCGCTGCTGCAGGGCCTCCCGCGAGGACTCGAGGTGGGCGGCGGCACCATCGATCTCGGTATGGATGCGCGGCCCGGCCTCGGCCAGAGCCGCGACCTCCGCGGCGACGGCGAACATGTAGGCAACCGCCGCCCGCGGCGAGAGGATCCCGGGCAGGCCGACGACCGGAACCCCCGCCGCGCGCGCCTGCTCGGTGAGGACGCCGCCGGTGCTGGCGACCAGCCGCCGGGCTCCGAGAGCCTCGGCGGCGGCAAAGCAGGCGACCGCCTCCTCGGTGTCGCCCGAGTAACTCGAGCACAGCACCGACCACTCCGGCGTGGCCCATGAAGGGAGCTCATAGCCACGGACCGTGTGCATCGGCCGAGTCAGGCGGTCACCGAGCGCAGCCGCGGCGAGGTCGCCCCCTATCGCCGAGCCACCCATGCCGCAGACGAACACCCCGGCGGCCGGCTCCGGGGTTAGCCGAGCCGACTCGATCCTCCAGAGCGCGTCGCGCAGGTGGTCGGGCATCGCCAGTATGTCGTCGAGCATCACGCCCGTACCCTTTCACCCTCGCCCACCACAGTGCCTTCGAGCCTGGCTCCGGGCTCGACGACGACGCGCGGCGAGAGGATCGCAGCGGTGACCCTCGCGCCCGCCCCGATCTCGCAGCCCTCGAGCAGGACGGACCCCCTCACCTCTGCACCGGCGTCGATCCGGCAACCTGCGGCGACGACCGCTCGCGGGCCGATCGAGGCCTCTGGATCAACTGACGCGCCGGGGTCGATCAGCACTCCGTCGGGAGCCTCCGCCATGCCGGTGTGAACCCTGCCTTCGAGAATGTCCCAGGTCGCCTGCAGGTAGCGGTCGGGCGTTCCGATATCCATCCAATACCCCTCCAGGCGCAGCCCGAAGAGCCCTTCGCCGACAAGCTTTGGGAAGACGTCGCGCTCGATCGAGATATGGCGTTCCGGCTCGATCAGGTCGAGGATGGAGCGCTCGAGAACGTAGGCGCCGGCGTTGATCTCGCCCCCGGCCGAGCCCCCCTTCCCCGGGTCCGGCTTCTCGGTGAACTCCAGCACCTCACCCGTGGGCGCGGTGCGGACCAGGCCGTAGGCGGAAGCATCGGCGACCGGGTAGAGGCCGAGCGTCGCCCTGGCCCCGCTGTCGGCGTGGGCGCGCTGCAGGGCGGTGAGGTCGAGGTCGGCGAGGACGTCACCGTTGAGTGCAAGGAAACGCTCCTCGAGCAGATCCGAGGCGAAGGCGATCGCGCCCGCGGTCCCAAGAGGCTCGGGCTCGGTTACGTAGCGGATCCGTGGCCCCCCCGGCTCGCCCTCTCCGAGCAGGTCGCGCAGCGCGTGAGGAAGAAAGCCACAGGCGAGGATCACCTCGTCAACCCCGTGCCCGCCGAGCCACCCGATCATGTAGGAGATGAAGGGACGGCCCGCCAGCGGCACCACCGGTTTTGGCAATGTCGCGGTCAGCGGCCGCAACCGGGTCCCCTCCCCGCCGACCAGCACCACGGCCTGCATCTAGACCCCGTTCTCGACCGCTCGCCCGATGCCCTCGTACTCGAACCCCGCCGAGCGCAGCCGCTCGGGGTCGAGGAAGTTGCGCCCATCGATCAGCAGCGGGTTGGCCATCCGCTCATGCGCCTTCTCCCAGTCGATCTCTGCGAACTCGGGCCACTCGGTGACGAGCACCGCCGCGTCGGCGCCCTCCAGGGCGCCCAGCGCGGAGCCCGAGAGCTCGACCGACGCCAGCAGTTCGCGGGCGGGCTTCGCCGCCACCGGATCGTAGGCGACGACCTCGGCCCCCTCCCCCTGTAGCCGCGCCGCCAGCACCAAACTCGAGGCCTCGCGCATATCGTCGGTGTTCGGCTTGAAGGCGAGGCCGAGAAGGGCGACGCGCCTTCCAGCGAGCGGCCCGAGATGCTTTTGCAGCTTCCCGATCACTCGCCGCTTCTGCAGCTCATTGACCTCGATCACCGCATTCAGCAGCTGGAAGTGGTACCCGGTGTTCCCGGCGAGCATCTTCAGCGCGTTGACATCCTTGGGGAAGCAGTTGTGCGCCACCAATCCGCCGCTCGTGACGACCGTCTGGCTGCCCGGGACCTCGAGTGAGTAGACCACGCTTCGTGTCGACTCCGCGACCGTCCCCGCAACCCGCGCCCACCCCATCCGCGACTTCCCAAAACGCCGCTCCCCCTCCGCGCCGAGTGCCACGTTATGGCTGATATGCAGCGCCAACGTAAGGCTCGGCGCCGGGGTCGCTACGGGGAGCCAGTCCGAGGGGGTCAGCTGGTCGGCCCGGATCGTGGTCAGGATGCGGTCGTCCTCCCCGTCGCCGACAACAAACGGGTGGTCCTCGGTGACGCGAACGCGACGCCCCGTTTCCGTCCTCACCTCGATCATCTCTCCCTCGAACTCCCGCTTCGTCAGCGCCGACACAGGCATCCATTCGGGCCCATCCTCGCCCGGAACCCACGACCAGGCCCACAGGTCTTCTGGATCGATCGCTCCCGACCCGGCGCCCCCAGCCAGATCCCATAGCTCTTCGAAGGTGACCAGTCGCGGCACCCCGCGGTGGCGCACCAGCAGCGTCTCGGGCCCGTCGAAGCAACTTCCCCCGTAGCCGATTCCCGGCCGCAGGAAGGCCGGGCCGATCCGCTGGTCGAGGCCCATGCCGCGGGAAACCTCGCCGACGTCGGCACCGACCTCTTCGCAGACGTTCGCGATCTCGTTGATGAAGGAGATCTTGGTCGCGAGAAAGGCATTCGAGGCGAGCTTGATCATCTCTGCGCTGGCGAGGTCGGTGCGGACGAGCTCACCGCAGAGGGGCGCGTAGAGGGCGGCGACGGCATCGGCGGCGGCGGCATCCTCCGCCTCGGCGCCGATCACGACCCGGTCCGGGTTCATGAAGTCGGCGACGGCGGAGCCCTCCTTGAGGAACTCCGGGCAGGAGACGTAGGGAAGGCCGCCGAGCTCGCGGCGGATCGAGTGCCCGGTGCCGGCCGGGACCGTGCTCTTCATCACCAGGACGTGGCCGCCGTCGGTGCGCATCTCCTCGACCACGGAGCGAACACGCGAGAGGTCGGCATCGCCGGAGTAGGTGGGCGGGGTGTCGACGCAGACGAACACCAGCCGGGCGCGGTCGAGCAGCTCGGCCATCTCGGTCGTGAACGTGAGCCGCTCGCGGTTGCGCGCCAGCAGCTCGTCGACGCCGGGCTCGTGGATAGTCGCCTCGCCGCTCGAGAGCGCCTCGACCTTCTCGGGAACGATGTCGCGTGCGATCACCGGGTGGCCGAGCTCGGCGAAGCAGGCTGCCGTCACCAGCCCGACCCAGCCGACCCCGATCACACCGACCGGTTCGAGCTCACTCACTGCGAGTTCTTCTTCCCCGCGCGGCGCTTCGGCTTGGGGTTGATCGACTCGACCGAGCGCGCGATCCCGATCATCTGGTCATTGGTCAGTGTCTGCAGAAGGCTGTTCGAGACCCAGTAGGTGCTGTCGCCTTCGTGCCAGGCGACCAGCCGCACCCGATCCCCGTCGAGGTAGACGTCGTAGTCGCGGCCGCTGACCGTCTTCTTGATCACGGGGCCGCTGAGGATCGGCGGGTCGCTCCAGCCGCGGATCCCCTGGACCCCGAAGTAGTCGCCGGCCGGGAGCTGCATCGTCATCCGGTAGGCGCCGTGGATCCTGCCGCCGGTGTCCCGCAGGTGATAGGCGCGTGGGTTCTGGATGTGCTCGTAGCTCGAGTCGGAGATGTAGTAGGCGCCCGACGGGAGCCGGGTCGGGTAGAAGACCTCGAAGCCGGCGCTGACCTGGCGGGCAACGGCCTCGCCGGCTGCTCTTCCGGAATCCGCGGCCGGGACGAGACCGTCGCCACCGGGCGACTTGACCTGGATCTTCGCCCCGCCCGCCTTCTTCCCGGACTTCTTCGAACCGTTGCCGCCACCGCCCTGCGGCGCCTGCTGCGGCGCCAGGGCGCCGCGGGGGCCACCGCTGGCCTCGAAGCCCAGGAACTGGTCCACGGCCCCGCGGATCGCCGATCTCGACGCATAGACGTAGCTGGGCCCCAGCACCGCGGGGAAATGGACCTCCTTGATCGCGGCGCCGCGGGCGTCGAAGAAGAGCTTGACCACCCCGAGGAACTGCTCCGCGTCGCTGATATCGGAGGTCGTGTAGGTGGTGAAGATCTTGATCAGCTTCTTGTAGTCGCCGAGCAGCGTCTGGATCGGGACCCGCTGGCGCGCCTCGCGGAGGAAGTCCTGCTGGCGCGCGGAGCGCACCAGGTCGGTGTCGGTGTGGCGGTAGCGGGCGTAGGCGAGCGCGTCCTTGCCACAGAGCCGCTGGTAGCCGGCCTTGATATTGATCTCCGAGTACTGCAGCGAGGCCGGCAACCCGACGTTCGAGTGGTAATAGCGCCGGTCGACGTCGGTCCATACGCAGCCGATCGCGTCGATCGCCCGCACGAATCCGAGGAAGTCGACGTTGACGACGTGGTTGATCTGGAGTCCGGTCAGCTGCTTGACCAGCCGCAGGGTCAGCTTCGGGCCACCGTAGGTGTAGGCGGCGTTGAACTTGTCGACGCCGTAGCCGGGAATATTCACCTTGAGGTCACGCGGGATCGACATCAGCGCGATCCGCGACTGGTCGGGGTCGAGGCGCAGCAGCATCGTCGTGTCCGAGCGGCCGGGGTCACCGGGGGTCCCGGCGCGCTTGTCGGAGCCGAGGATGAGGATGTTCTGCGGTCCGCCTGACGGGACCTTCAGCAGCGGGCTCAGCTGCCTCTGCAACTTGCCACCGTGGCTGAGGGCGTCGGCGATGTCGTTGAGGTAGAGGAGGATGCTCGCCGATGTGGCCGCAGCGACCGAGGCGATGATCAGGAAGGAGGCCAGCGAGAAGCGCCACCAGTAGCGCTTCGGCTTCGGCGCAGGCTCGTGATCGCCCTCGGGCGGTGGCTTTCCGTGGGGCCCCGGCGCAGGCCCCCCGCTCGCGGCGACGGAGGTTGCTGCCGCGGTGGCGGCGACTGCGGTGGGTGGCGGCCCGACGGCGCTGCCGGGCTCATCCGGTGCCTCCCCGGGCGAGTACTCGACGGTGGCGTCGGGATCGCCGGGCTGAGGTTGATCCCCGGTGGGGGCCTCCTCGGGAGGCTCCTCGCCGGCGGCAGGCTGCTGAGGCGGCTCGCCCTCCGCCTCGGGCTCCGGCGGCGGCTCATCGCCGGCCGGCGGCGGCTGCGGCGGATGCTTCGCGCCAGCGGCGCGAAGCGCGTCCGCGAACTCCGGCTCGAGTGCCGGGAACTCACCCGATTCGGGCAGCGGCCCCTGCGGGGGCAGCTGCTCCGGGGGGATCCCGTCGAAGTTCTCGTCTCCCGGCGGGGTCAGCCCCGCCTCGATCGCGAACTGCTCCTCGGTTGGCTGCTCCCCCGTCTCGGCCCCTGACTCCTCCTCCGGCTCCGACGGTGGCCGCTCGTCATCAGGCGGAGCCGGAGTCATCCCCGCCTCCCCGGACCCGTTGCGGCAGCCCTCGCAGGAATGCCTCCAGGGACTGCCTGTAGGCGTCGAGGGAGGAGAGCGAGACCCACTCCTCCGGCCCGTGATGGCCGCCGCCGAGGGGTCCAAACTCGACCGCAGGAACCCCCACGCGGAGGAAGGAGACGACGTCGGATGCGCCGTCGCGCCCGACGCTCATCGGCTCGTGGTCGAGGTGAGACGCGGCCGCCTCGGCGAGCGCTCTGACGAAGACCGAGCCGCGGTCTACTCTCGCCGGGGGCCGCTGGAAGATCGCCGTCACCTCGGAGTCGGGCATGGCTCTGACCTGCTCGAGGATTTCGGCAGGGTCCTGCTCCGGCAGGTAGCGGATGTCGACGTCGATGACGCATTTGTCAGGGACCTTGTTCAGTGCGTCGCCGCCCCAGATCCGGCCGAGGTTGATCGAGGGGCGGTCGAAAAGCTCGGAACTCTGCCGCGTAAACGGTAGCGACTCGATACTCCGGAATATGTCGTGGGCCTTGAGCACCGCGTTGTCGCCCAGCCACGGGGTCGCACCATGCGCGGCCCGCCCCCGAACCTCGAGCCGCACAGCGAGCACGCCCTTCGCCTCCACGCCGATATGCAGATCGGTCGGCTCACCGGTGATGGCGAAGTCCCCGAGGAAGCCGGCCTCGACGAGATGGTCACAGCCGCGGTCGGCGTCCTCCTCCGACTCCTCGTCGGCGACGATCCCGAGCCTGACCCGGACGGCGTCCTGGCGGGCCATCCCGGCGAGTGTCACCATCATCGCCGCCAGCGCGCCCTTCATGTCGTAGGCGCCACGCCCGTAGAGGCGGTCCCCCTCGACCCTCGCCTCGAACTGACCGGGCAGGCCGGGCACGACGTCGATGTGCCCGTGGAGCACGACCGTCGGCGCCTCGGAGGGCCCGACCTCCGCCATCAGCACGGGCAACCCCCGCGCCGATTCCTCGCGAGTCTCGATTCCGCGCACCTCGAGCCACCCCTTGACGAAACCCGCCGCCTCGTGAATGGACTCGGCGTCCGAGGTGTCGTAGCTGATCAGCCGCTCGGCGAGCGCAACCAGATCGCTCAATTGCCCTGGGCGATCTTGAGGAAGGTCGCAGCGCGGTCACGGTCCTTCTCCGCGCGGCTCCGCGCGGCGCTTTCCTCGGCGGCGTCGCCGAGCCGCTGCTGGGCGTCGGCGAGCTCGGCCTCGAGAGCGGCGGTGTCGAGGTCCTTCGGAGCGATCGCCTCCTCCACCAGCACCTGTGCATGGTTGCCGAAGACCTGGAGCATTCCGTGGGACTGTGCGTAGCGCCTGGTCTCGGTCTCGGAGATCTTCAGCCGCAACTCCGTCGGCTTCAGCGAAGCGAGCAGAGGGGAATGGTTGGCAAGGATTCCCACCTCGCCGACCATCGTCCGCGTCGAGAGCTGGACGACCTCACCGTTGAAGACCTCACCCTCTGGAGTGAGGACCTCGACCGCGAAGGTGTGGTCTCCGACCGCCATCAGCCGCCCGCGGGCTAGGAGCCCTTCTTCGCGTCCTCGAGGACCTGGTCGATCGAGCCCTTCATGTAGAAGGCGCCCTCCGTCAGCTCGTCGTGCTCGCCGTCGAGGATCTCGCGGAAGCCGCGTACCGACTCCGCCACCGGCACATACTCGCCGCTGCGCCCGGTGAACTGCTCGGCGACGAAGAACGGCTGCGAGAGGAAGCGCTCGATCTTGCGCGCTCGGCCCACCGTCAGCTTGTCCTCGTCGGAGAGCTCGTCGATGCCGAGGATGGCAATGATGTCCTGAAGCTCCTTGTAACGCTGCAGGACCTCCTGGACGTCGGTGGCGGTGCGGTAGTGCTCCTCGCCGACGACGTCCGGTTTGAGGATCGTCGAGGTCGAGTCGAGCGGGTCGACCGCCGGGTAGATGCCCTTTTCTGAGATCGCCCGGGAGAGCGTCGTGGTTGCGTTGAGGTGTGCGAACACCGAGGCGGGGGCCGGGTCGGTGAGGTCGTCGGCAGGGACGTAGACCGCCTGGATCGAGGTGACCGACCCGCGGGAGGTCGAGGTGATCCGCTCCTGCAGGCCCCCCATCTCCGTCTCCAGCGTCGGCTGGTAGCCGACGGCCGAGGGCATCCGTCCGAGCAGCGCCGAGACCTCGGAACCCGCCTGGACGAAACGGAAGATGTTGTCGATGAACAGGAGCACGTCCTGGCCGCCGACGTCGCGGTAGTACTCGGCCATCGTCAGGCCGGATAGCGCCACCCGCAGGCGGGCGCCCGGCGGCTCGTTCATCTGGCCGAAGACGAGCATCGTCTTGTCGATTACGCCCGACTCCTTCATCTCGAGCCAGAGGTCGTTGCCCTCGCGTGAGCGCTCGCCGACGCCACAGAAGGCGGAGAGACCCTCGTGCTCCTCGGCGATCGAGCGGATCAGCTCCTGGATGAGGACGGTCTTGCCGACGCCGGCGCCACCGAAGAGGCCGACCTTGCCGCCCTTGGCGTAGGGCGCCAGCAGATCGATCACCTTGATCCCCGTCTCGAGGATCTCCTGGGTCGGGGTCAGGTCCTCGACGTCGGGCGCGGACCGGTGGATCGGCCAGCGCTCGGTCCCCTTGACCGGCGCGCCGTTGTCGATCGGGTCGCCGAGGAGGTTGAAGATCCGGCCGAGGGTCTCGTCGCCGACCGGGACCGTGATCGGCCCGCCGGTGTCGGTGACCTTGGCGCCGCGCTGGAGGCCGTCGGTCGCGTCCATCGCGACAGTGCGCACACGGTCGTCGCCGAGATGCTGCTGCACCTCGCAGACGAGCTGGCTCGCCTTCTTCTCCTCGTCGGCCGGCATCTCGATCGTCACCGCCGAGTAGATCCCGGGCAGCTGTTCGGGGAAGACGGCGTCGACGACGACCCCGGTCACCTCTTCGACCCGTCCGATGTTTGCTCCGTTGGTATCAGCCATTCGTTCCTTTCAGGAATCAGCCAAGCGCCTCGGCGCCTGCGACAACTTCCAAAATCTCCTGTGTGATCTCGGCCTGCCTGACCCGGTTCATCTCCAGGGTCAGGTCGCCGATCATCGTCTCCGCGTTCTCCGAAGCGCTCCGCATCGCGGTCATCCGCGCGCCCAGCTCCGACGCCGCCGACTCGAGCAGGGCCCGGTAGATGGAGATGTTCACGTACTCGGGGATCAGCTGGCCCAGCAGCTCCTCGGGGTCGGGCTCATAGATCCACAGCGAGCGGCTATGGGCCTTCTCGATCTCGGTCTCGGCGGCCTCGGCCTCGGCCGGGATACCCTCGCCGAAGACCTCCGCCCGCTGCAGCGGAAGCAGCGTCTGGCGCCGGACGTGCTGGGTGAGCGGCGAGACGTAGCGGTTGTAGACGACCTCGACGCGGTCGTAATCCTCGTCCACGTAGTGCGAGGTCAGCTTCTCGCCGATCTCGCGGGCGTTGGCGAAGGCGGGGCGGTCGGTGAAGCCCGTGTAGGACTCGCCCAGCGGCTGCTTGCGGAAGTTCAGTGCCGACTCACCCCGTCGCCCGATCACCGAGAAGGTCGGCTCGGCTCCCTCGGAGGCGAACTCGCGACCGAGGCGCAGGCCCTCGCGGATGATGTTGGTATTGAAGGCGCCGGCGAGCCCGCGGTCGCCCGTCACCAGAAGAATGCCGACGCGGCGCAGCTCCTCGCGTTCGTCCAGCACCGGCACCCGCGGGATCACGCCGGCGTGCTCGGCGGCCCGCTTGGTCAGCCTGCGCATCGCCTGCGCGTAGGGGCGCAGGTCGGCGATACGCATCTCGGCGCGGCGCAGGCGCGCGGCCGCGACCATCTCCATCGCGCGGGTGATCTTGTGGATGTTCTTGACGGAGGCGATCCGCGTCCGGACTTCTTTCTGGGTGGCCATGGGCGAGCTTCGGCGGTCCCTAGGCGGGAGCCGCCTCCTTCTCCTCGTCGCCGGCCGCATCCCCATCGCCGGCACCGGCTTCTGCAGCATGCGCCGGGGCGGCGCGCTCGGCCTCGTCGAGTATGCGGTCGGACTCGCCCTCTTCGATCGGCTCACCCTCAGCGTCGAAGTCGGGGCCGAAGTCGTCGACGAAGACCTCGATCGACTTGCCGAGCTCTGCCTCGTCCTCGTCGGACAGCAGGCCGGTGTCATTGATCCGGGCGAGCAGCTCGGCCTTCTCGGAGCGCAGCCGGGCGCGAAGCCCAACAAGGAACTCGCCGATGCGCTCCGTCTTGATCCGGTCGAGGAAGCCGCCGGTGCCGGAGTAGATCGATGCAACCTGGTCGGCGACCTCGAGCGGCTCGCGCTCCTTCTGCTTGAGCAACTCGACCAGCCGCTCTCCGCGGCCGAGCGCCTTCTGCGTCTCCGGGTCGAGCTCTGAGCCGAACTGGGCGAATGCCTCGAGGTCGCGGTACTGGGAGAGGTCGAGACGCAGCTTTCCGGCGACCTTCTTCATTGCCTTCGTCTGCGCGTTGCCGCCGACCCGCGAGACCGAGATGCCGACGTTGATCGCCGGCCGCACACCCGAGTAGAAGAGATCCGACTCGAGGAAGATCTGGCCGTCGGTGATCGAGATCACGTTGGTCGGGATGTAGGCGGAGACGTCGTTGGCCTGCGTCTCGATGATCGGCAACGAGGTCAGCGAGCCGCCGCCGAGGTCGTCGTTGAGCTTGACCGCACGCTCGAGCAGCCGCGAGTGCAGGTAGAAGACGTCGCCCGGGTAGGCCTCGCGGCCCGGCGGGCGGCGCAGAAGCAGCGACATCTGGCGATATGCGAAGGCGTGCTTGGTGAGGTCGTCATAGACGGTCAGCGCAGCCTTGCCGTTGTAGAGGAAGTGCTCGCCCATCGCGCAGCCCGCATAGGGGGCGATGAACTTGATCGGCGCAGCCTCGTCGGCGGGAGCGGCGACGATGATCGTGTTCTCCATCGCCCCGTTCTCCTCGAGCACCTCCATCAGCTGGACCACGGTGGACATCCGCTGCCCGATCGCGACGTAGATGCAGACCAGGTCCTTGTCCTTTGCGTTGATGATCGTGTCGATCGCGATCGCCGTCTTGCCGGTCTGGCGGTCTCCGATGATCAGCTCGCGCTGGCCGCGGCCGATCGGGATCATCCCGTCGATCGCCATCAACCCAGTCTGGACGGGCTCGGTCACCGGCTGGCGCTCGACCACGCCGGGGGCCTTGAACTCGGCCGGCCGGGTCTCGGTCGTGTTGAGATCGCCCTTGTCGTCGAGCGGACGGCCAAGGGGGTCGACCAGGCGGCCGAGCAGCTCCTCGCCGACCGGGATCCGCAGCAGGTGGCCGGTGCGCTTGACGGTGTCACCCTCGACGATCTTGTCCCACTCGCCGAAGAGAACGGCGCCGACGTTGTCCTCCTCGAGGTTGAGCGCGAGGCCGGTGACGTCGTGCGGCAGCTCGAGCATCTCGAGGGCCATGCAGTTGTCGAGACCGTGGATGCGGGCGATTCCGTCGGCGACCGAGAGAACGGTCCCGACCTCGGAGAGGTCGGCGCTGCCGGCCTCCATTCCCTCGATCCGCTCGCGCAGGATGCTGGCGATCTCGTCTGGCTTGATTTCCATCTGTTTCGGGTCCCTCCTTACGCCGCCTCGGCGACGCTCTTTCGAAGTTTCTCCAAGCGATTGTGGATGCTGGCGTCGAGGACCATGTTCCCGACCTGAAGCACGATTCCACCGATGATCGCGTCGTCAACGCGGCTCGAGAGCTCGACCGAGTGCCCGGTCTGGGCCTCGATCTCGGAGCCGATCCTGCCGATGACCTCCGGCTCGAGCTCGACGGCGCTGGTCACGGTCACGTCGAGCTTTCGGTTCTCCTCCCTCCAGAGGTCCTCGAACTGACGCTTGATGCGGAAGATCGCCGGCATCCGGTGCTTCTCCGTCAGCAGCTCGAGGAAGTTGACGAACTCCGCGTCGGCGCCGGAGATCGCCCGCTCGATCCCTTCCCGCTTCTCGGTGGAAGAGAAGTAGGGGCTGAAGAAGAAGACCTGCATCTCGCGATCGCCGTCGAGGGCGTCGGCAAACTGCGAGAGCTCCTCGCGGATCTGGTCGAGCTTGCCCCTGTCCTTGGCGACCTCGAACAGGGCTTCGGAGTAGACGCGGGCGATCTCCTCCATCAGATAACGACCGCCGCCCGCGTGCTCTGCTTTCGCGAGCCCGCATTGGATACCCAGACGCTTGCGGGCTCGCTTTCGCCTCCGTTGCGGGCGGGTGTCGGGCGCGACGGGGTCATTTTGACTCGGATCCGCCGTTTCCCGCCAGGGTCGTGAAGTCGACCTCGCTGAGGGCGTCCTCGACCAGGCGCTTGTGGTCGTCGGGGGTCAGCGAGCGGCGGGTCACCTTCTCCGTCGCGATCACGGTCAGGTCGGCGACCTCCTTGCGGATCTGCTCGAGCGAGCGGCGTGTCTCCGCCTCGATGTCGCGGCGGGCGGCGGCGACCAGCTCCTCGCGCTTGGCCTTGCCGTCGGTCGTCGCCTCGGCGATCGCGTTCTCCGACGCCTTGCGGGCGCGCGCGGTGATGTCGTCGGCCTGCTCGCGCGCCTCCTTCAGCCGCTCGCGGTACTCGGCGAGAAGCTTCTCGGCCTCCTGGCGCTGGCGCTCGGAGGCGTCGATGTTCTCGGCGATCGCTTCGGCACGCTTCTCCAGGGCCTCGCTGATCCGCGGGAAGGCGAACTTCGCGAGCACCAACATCGTCACTCCGAACAGCGCCAGGGTCCAGATCATCAGCCCGAGGCCGGGCGAGACCAGGAAGCTGCCGCCGGAGTCCTTCGTGACCTCCGCGGCCAGGGGCAGGAGATTCGCTGCGATGTCGACGGGCGCGGTCAACGGCCTAGAGGAAGAAGGCGATCAGGCCGAAGATGAAGGTGTAGAAGGCGACGGCCTCGGTCAGGGCGAAGCCGAGCCAGCGGATGCTCTGCAGCTCGTCCTTCATCTCCGGCTGGCGGGCGACCGACTCGATCTCCTTACCGAAGATGAAGCCGATGCCGATACCGGCTCCGATCGAGCCGAGTCCGGCACCGACGCCGAGGGCGATCGCCTTGCCGGCGCCTTCAATCCCCGAGTCGGTGATCGCTGCAATTGGCGAAACGTCCATCGAGACTGCTCCTTTTCTAGTGACTTTCGGCGGTCGCGCCGCCTATGTAGATCGCGGTCAGGGTCGAGAAGATAAAGGCCTGGAGGGTGGCGACGAGCCCCACCTCGAATATGTAGAAGGCGAAGGCCATCGGCGCCGTCAGCGCTCCCAGGGCGGCCAGGCCGAGGAGGACGGCCAGGCCGCCGCCCATGAACAGCAGCAGCAGGTGGCCGGCAAGGATATTGGCAAAGAGTCGCACGGAGAGCGAGATCAGGCGGACGAAGTGGGACACGACCTCGATCAGAAAGATCGCCGCCTTGCCGAACGGATTCATGCTCTCGAGGCCCGCCGGAAGCCAGCTCTTCAGGTACGGGATCAAACCCTTGGCGCGGACGCCCTCGTAGTGGTAGGAGCCCCAGACGACGAGGGTCAGGGCGAGCGGGATCGAGATGTTCGCGGTCGCCGCGTAGAGGGCGAAGGCCGGGATCTCGAGGCCGAAGACGTCGATCGGGTGCTCGGTGTTGATCGGCAGCGGGATGTAGCCGATCATGTTCGAGAACCAGATGAAGAAGAAGAGCGCGCCGAGGAAGGGGAACCACTTGTTCGCCAGCCGCGTCTCCTCGATGTTGCCGCCGGTGATGTTGTCGCGGGTGAGGTCGTAGGCGAGCTCGACCAGCATCTGGACCTTGTTCGGCTTCTGCTGCATCCGCCGCGAGATCCAGACCATCGTCGCGATCGTCAGGGCGCTGGCGAGGAAGAGGTAGAGGACGACCTTGTTGATGCTGAGGTCGACGCCGCCGAGCTTGACGTCGACCCAGGGCTCGACCTTGAACTCGTCCTGGGGCTTGAAGGCGTCGTTCTTGCCGTCGCTGCCAAAAAGGACCCCGAGCGCGATCGTGAAGGCCAGATAGAGGCCGACCCCGAGAAGGACCTTGGTCTTCCTCTTCATGACGCCACCTCCTCCGGCTCGAGCATCCGCCCGACGGCCTGGGCGATCAGCGACACCGTCACCAGGACGAAGCTGAGCAGCGCCGCGGCGAGGCCGTCCTGGCGCTCGAAGAGGCCGCCGACGAGGAGGATCGAGAGGGTCACGAGCCAGACCCGGCCGAGGATCGAGCCCGCCAGCACCCCCATCGCCGAGCGGCGGTTGCCCTCGGCGAGGGCGCGCGCCGTGTGGCGCTCGGCGGCGAACTGGATGCCCCGCTGGATCAGCCAGACGACGGCGATCACGCCGTAGCCGAGCATCGGCCAGCCCGCGATCAAAAAGACGGGCAGAGCGATCGCCAGGACGGCGAGGTCGGCATAGCGGACCGCGAGCAGCATCTTGCTGCCACCGCCGACGCTGTCAGACCCGTCTAAAGCGAGCGTAGACAAAGCCGAGTCCCACGAACAGCCCCGCAAACAGCCCGACTAGGCCGAGCGGGACGGCGATGTCCAGAAGCGTCCCCAGTCCCCACCCGATCGCTCCGCCGCCGACCATGGCGATGATCAGCTGCAATCCGGCCGTCGCGGCTTCCGCCCTCGGGGGGCGTTCGTCGTTCATCGGAGACTGTGGTCTGACGGCCTGGCAATTGCGGTCGTGTGTGGCACGGAAGAGACAGATGCCGCTCAGCTCGGGAGCGTCTCCCCGGCGCCGGCGGCCGGGCGACTATATCCGAACCGCCCCCTCGGCCGCCCTCAGGGATCCGCGCCCGACCGGGGATCGAGGGACTCGGGTCCAAGCGCCTCGAACTCTCCGGTTTCGGGGTCGGCCGCGGGGAAGGTCCCGGTCTCGAGCTCTGCGGCGACGCCGCGGTCGATCGACTCGGGATCCGGCGCCGGCCGCCCGGCGGCCCGCCGGATCCCACCCAGCTGGCGCAGACGCACCCGGCGCAGCTTGAGGATCTCGAGCAGATAGACCAGGTAGATGCTGGCGGCGAGGGCGAGCAGGCCGCAGAAGACCATCACCAGGGTCCAGCCGAGGTTGAAGTGGCCGTGGTTGTCGCTGTAGGGAACGAACCGCAGGGCGAGCGCGAGACCGGCGAGCACCAGAGTCCACCCGTAGAGGTAGGCGAGGGTGCGTCTCTGCGAGAAGCCGATGTTGGCCATCCGGTGGTGGAAATGGGATCGGTCGGCCTGGTAGATCGGCTGGCGGTACTTGAGCCGCTTGGCTACGACGAATCCGGTGTCGAGAATCGGCACGGCGAGGACGACCAGCGGGAAGGCCAGGGCGACCACCGCGTTCGTCTTCAGCGCCCCCTGCACCGCCGCGATTGCGAGCAGGTAGCCGAGCAGGTTTGAGCCGGTGTCGCCCATGAAGCTCGAGGCGGGAGGGAATCCGTGTCGCAGAAAGCCGAGCGCCGATCCGGCGGTCAGCGCTGCCAGCACTCCGGCCGCATTGCGGTCCAGCGAGAGGGCGATGATCGCCAGCGCGAGGGCGGCGATCGCGCAGACGCCGGCCGCCAGACCGTCGACCCCGTCGATGAAGTTGGTGACGTTGACCACGGCGACGATCCCGAGGACGGTGGCGGGATAGGCGACCCACCCGAGATCGAAGCCGCCGACGAAGGGCAGCGTCAGCGCGTCCACCCTGACCCCGCCGAGGACCGGGATCAGCGCCGCCGCGGTCTGTCCGGCGAACTTGGGCAGAGCCGGAAGATCGTAGACGTCGTCGAGCACCCCAACCACGGCGATCGCGGCAGCGCCGAGGAGGATCGAGCGGGTCTCCCCGTCGGTAGGGAGCCAGATCCAGCCCGAGACCTCGACCGCGACCAGAATCGCGAGCCCCGAGAGGCGCGGCGTCGGGGTGTCGTGGAGCCCGCGGTCGCGTGGATAGTCGATCGCGCCGATGCGGCGCGCGAGCCGCTCGGCCGGGGGGACCAGCAACCAGGCGATCGCGGCGGCGGCGATGAAGGCGAGGACGGCGTCGGTTGTCGATGCCATTTCGTCGGGCCCCCGGCGGGTTCAGCGACGCGGAGACGCGGTCGGGGACTGGGTCAGGCTACTCGACGGCCCCGAGGACTCCTTCGACCAGGTACTCGGGGTCGCGGCGCAGACGCTCGCTCGCGGGGGCGGCACGCTTGCTCAGATCGAGCTCGCCGGGGTCGCCGAGGACGAGCAGGCGGCCCTCGGCGATCAGCGCCTCGTCGACACCCCCCATGCGCCCGGCGAATGTCGTGTAGACCGGGGTGCCGAGGGCGACCGCCTCGCGGTTCATCGTCCCGCCGGCGCTGACCACGAGATCGGCGAGGGCGATCAGGCTCTGGGCGTCAATCGCGCTCTCGGGGACGATCAGGCGCTCAGAGCCGATCGCCCGGACCGCGGCACCCTGTGATGCGGTCCTCGGGATCACCACGGAGGTGGCGCCCTCGGCGCCGGCAAGCCGCTCGATCACACGCTGGTGGAGGTCGTTGCGGGCGTGGTACTCCGAGGTCTCCGGCGGAGGCCGGACTACGACGATCACACTCGCTGGGTCGACCCCGAGATCGGCGAGGATCGCCGGGTCGGGCTCGAAGTCGGAGAGGTAGTACTCCTCCTTCAACCCGGGGTAGCGGAAGAGCTTGCGCTCGGCCGCGCCGGCTCTCTTCATCCGCTCGACCGGTATCGAGTCCGGGACCAGCACCCTCCGCGCCACGCGGAAAGCGGCCTGGCGCTGCATCCCCGCGAACTCGTAGTCCTGCATCTGAACCGAGGGGATCCGGAAGAGAGCGGAGACGACGGCGAGGTCGACCGAGCCGTGGGCGAGTGCAAGGTCCGGCCTGCGATCCCAGACCAGAGAGCCGAGACGGGGCGAGCGCCCCGCGAGCGCCCTCGCCTTGCCGATCCGCGAGGCGCCACCGTGACTGCCAACCGCCAGGTAGGGGATCCCGAGCCGGTCGAGGATGCCGAGCGTCTGTCCGTAGGAGCGGGCGGTGACGAAGACCTCGTGTCCGCGCCCCTGCAGCCGCTCGATCAGCGGCCTCAGCACCAGCGGGTGAGCGGCCGCCGTGCAGTCGACCCAAATCTTCAAACGGCGGCTGCGGAGGAAAGCTGCGGATACAGCGGGTAGCGGTCCATGAGGGCGGCGGTGCGGGCATCCAGCGCCTCGCGCTCGTCGTCGAAGCGCTCCGAGAGGGCGACCGAGATCACCTCGGCGATTTCTCGCATGTCCTCCTCCACCAGCCCTCTGGTGGTCAGCGCCGGGGTGCCGATGCGCAGGCCCGAGGGGTTCATCGGCGGCCGCTCGTCGAACGGGATCGCGTTGCGGTTGACGGTGATGCCGACATCCTCGAGGCGCGACTCGGCGGTCTTGCCGTCGAGGCCGGTCCGGGTCAGGTCGACGAGGACGAGGTGGACGTCGGTGCCGCCGGTGAGGACGTCGACATCGCCCTTCTGCAGCCCCTCGGCGAGAGCGCGGGCGTTTGCGATCGTCTGCCGCTGGCGTGCGCGGAAAGGCTCCGAGGCGGCGATGCCGAGGGCGACAGCCTTGGCGGCGATGATGTGCATCAGCGGCCCGCCCTGCTGCCCGGGGAAGACCGAGCGGTCGATGTCCTTGGCGTAGGACTCGCGGCAGAGGATGATCCCGCTGCGCGGTCCGCAGAGGGTCTTGTGGATGGTCGTCGTGACGACGTCGGCGTGCTCGACCGGATTCGGGTGCTCCCCGGCGGCGACGAGGCCCGCGAAGTGCGCCATGTCGACCATCAGCATTGCCCCGACCGAGTCGGCGATCTCGCGGAAGGCGGCGAAGTCGAGCTGTCGCGGGTAGGCAGACCAGCCGGCGACGATCAGCTTCGGCCGGTGCTCGCGCGCCAGCCGCTCGACCTCATCCATGTCGACCAGCAGGCTCTCGCGGTCGACGTGGTAGGCGACGACCTCGTAGAGCTTGCCGGAGACGTTCAGCTTCATCCCATGGGTGAGGTGGCCGCCGTGGTCGAGCGCCAGCCCCATGATCGTGTCGCCGGGCTCGATCAGCGCCATGTAGGCGGCGTTGTTCGCCTGGGCACCGGCGTGCGGCTGGACGTTCGCGTGCTCGGCGCCGAAGAGCTCCTTGGCCCGGTCGATCGCCAGCTGCTCGGCGATGTCGACCTGCTCGCAGCCGCCGTAGTAGCGCCGGCCCGGGTATCCCTCCGCGTACTTGTTCGTGAGCACCGATCCGGCGGCCTCGAGCACGGCGCCGGGGACGAAGTTCTCCGAGGCGATCATCTCCAGCGTCGCCTGCTGGCGCCTCAGCTCGCCCTCGAGCACCGCCGCGATCTGCGGATCGACCTCGGCCAGCGGCGCGTTCTGGAAGTCCTCGGGCAGTCCTTCGCTCATTGCGATCCGACGATACCAGCGGGGCGACGGGGGCCGCACGGCAACCCCCCTCGGGTGCCGCCGCCCTACCCTTTGGCCGGTGTCGGAAGGAGACGTCGAGATGGTCAGATCCGGATTCGAGGCCTTCGCACGAGACGGCATCGACGGCCTCATCCCGCTCGTCCACCCCGACTTCGAGATGACGACGCCGGCGGCCCTCGCGGCCGAGCCCGACACCTACCGTGGGCCCGAGGGCATGAGGCGTTACTGGGACTCCTTCGGCGACGGGATGGACGAGGTCAGATTCATCGCCGACGGCTTCGAGGACCTCGGCGACGGCCGCGT
Organism: uncultured Actinomycetes bacterium; assembly: GCA_963781345.1. GTDB lineage: Bacteria > Actinomycetota > Thermoleophilia > Solirubrobacterales > 70-9 > JBBRHQ01. The sequence continues at coordinate 49,028 of CAWAFQ010000008.1, read as the reverse complement.
ACTGACCCCCGTCCGGCTCCAGGGCAGGGGGCTCTCCACCGGGATCGAGGTCGAGCAGGCCGTCGTACTGATCTGGGAGGTCCGCGACGCGATGGCCTATCGCTGCCTCATCTACGGCTCGGTCGAAGAGGCCCGCAAGGCCTCCGGCTAGGCGATCAAGAGGCCCGCGGGGCGTCCGGCTACCCGAGGACCTCCCGCAGCCGCTCCAGAGACAGGCCCCCCTCCCGCAGAAGCAGCCATCTCCCTCCTTTGTCGAAAGAAGTCAGATCGACGACGGTCGAGGGCAGGCCGCTGAGCTCGCCGCCGTCGATCGCCAGATCCACGGCTCCTGCGATCGTCGCAGTCACCTGGTCGAACTTCGTCGGCGCCGGCTCTCCGCTGCGGTTGGCGCTCGTCTGGAAGACAGGGCACATCGCCCCGGCCAGCGGTCCCTCGATCAGCCGCAGGCCCAGTCGCTCCGGATCCTCACGGCAGGCGAGCGGGTAGCGGCGCTCGGGGTTGGCGACGACCAGGGTCACCGGCCCCGGCATCAGCGCGCCGACGGCCTCACGCGAACGGGGGCCGAGGCTCTCGACGATCTCGCGCATCGCCAGCGCTGAGAAGTACATGACCGCCGAGGACTTGCCGTCGTCGCGCCCCTTGATCGCGTGGATGCGCGTGATCGCCTCGGCATTGAGCGGGTCGCAGGCGAGACCGTAGAGTCCATCGGCGGGGAAGACGGCGACGCCGCCCCGGGCTACGCATCCCTCCAGCGCGACGCGGCCGGCGCCGGCGCCGTCGCGCTTGATCGAGACCACCTCGCTCATCGCCGCCCGCTCACCACCCGCTCGATCCCGGAGAGATCGCGGCGCGCCCGGACCGATCCGAAGCCCGCCTTGCGGGCGATCTCGGCGACCGCCTCGGCCTGCCCGGCGCCGACCTCGAGCGCGACTGCGGCAGCGCCGCCCAGCGTCGGGATCACGGCGCGAAAGGCGTCAAGGCCATCGGCACCAGCGAAGAGCGCCCCGGCCGGCTCCCACGACGCGACCTCCGGCTCAAGCATGGCGCGATCGGTCTCGGCGACGTAGGGGAGGTTGGCGACCGCCAGGTCGAAGGACTCGCCCTCGGGGACGGAGCCCTCGAGGAAGCGGACCCGGCCCGAGAGCCCGAGTCGGGCGGCGTTCTCGCGGGCCAGATCGAGGGACTCGCCAGAGGTGTCGGTCGCGGTCACCTCGCACTCGGGGATCTCGGCGGCGATCGCAAGTGCGACCGCTCCCGACCCGGTGCCGACGTCGAGGACCCTCGCCGGCCGCAGCTCCAGCGCCACCTCGACGAGCAGCTCGCTCTCCGGCCTCGGGATGAGGACGCGGCGGTCGACGGCGAGGTCGATGTGGCGGAACCCCTTGGAGCCGAGGATGTAGGCGACCGGCTCGCGCCGAAGGCGACGGCGGACCATCGTCCCGAACTCCCTGCCCGCCGCCGGCTCGACGCCGAGCGCAGGCTCGGCCGCGATCCGGGCGCGGTCCCAGCCGGTGGCGCGGCAGAGCAGGAGCTCGGCGTCGAGCCGGGGTGTGTCGACCCCGGCGGCGGCGAGCGCCTCGGTTGCCGCCCCGAGCGCCTCGGCGACGGTCCCGGAGGCCTGCAAAGCCAACGCGGCCTGGCTAGGCCGCTACCCCCGCGGTGCTCTCGTCGTCGCCTGCACCACCCTGCGCCTCGAGGCGCAGCCTGCGCTCCTCTGCCGAGAGGAGGTCGGTGAACTCGCGCAGGTCGCCGGCGAGGACGCCGTGGAGATCGTGGGAGGTGTGCTTGATCCTGTGGTCGGTGACCCGGCCCTGGGGGTAGTTGTAGGTGCGGATCTTCTCCGAGCGCTGGCCAGTGCCGACCTGGGCCTTGCGCTCGGAGGCGATCTCGGCCTGCTGCTCGGCCAGCTTCTGCTCGTACAGCCGCGCCCGCAGAACCCGCATCGCCCGGTCCTTGTTCTGCAGCTGGGACTTCTCGTCTTGCATCGAGACGACGATCCCGGTCGGTCTGTGGGTGATCCGCACGGCCGAGTCGGTCGTGTTGACCGACTGCCCGCCGGGGCCGGATGAGCGATAGACATCGACCTGCAGGTCATTGGGGTCGATCTCGACCTCGACCTCCTCCGCCTCCGGGAGAACCGCGACGGTGGCGGTGGAGGTGTGGATGCGGCCCTGCGACTCGGTCGCCGGGACCCGCTGGACGCGGTGGGTACCCCCCTCATACTTGAAGATCGAGTAGGCGGCGTCCCCCTTGATCCCGGCAGTCACCTCCTTGAAGCCCCCGACCTCGGCCGGTGACTGCGAAATCACCTCGGTCGAGAAGCCGCGGTCCTCCGCGTAGCGGGTCAACATCTTGTAGAGGTCGCCGGCGAACAGCGCCGCCTCATCGCCCCCCGTACCCGCCCGGATCTCGACGAGCACGCTCTTGTCATCGTTGGGGTCGCGCTCGACCATCGCCAGCCGGATCTCCTCCTCCAGCCGCTCCAGCCGCACCGGCGCCTCCTCGACCACCTGCCGCAGTTCGGGATCGTCGCCGTCCTCCGCAAGCATCTCCCGGGCCCCATCGAGGTCGTCGCGCAGCCGCAGATACTCGAGTGCGAGCCCGTGAGCAGGCTCCAGCTCCCGATACTCCCGCCCCACCTGCGCGTAGCGCTCGCGATCCGCGATCACCTCGGGATCGGACATCTGCCCCTCGAGGTCCGCGAACCGCGACTCGATCTGTTCCACAAGCTTCTGAACCATGTAGCTGGATTGTGACGTCTGCCGACCTCCCGTAACCCTCCCCCCGACGTGGGACCTTTCAGCTGCCTATATGGCGGTTCAAAGGTCCCACGTCGCGGCGGCGGCGTCTTGACCCGTGCCGTCGATCGAATATGAGCCGCTCCGAGGGCCCGCCGGCGACGCGGCCCGAGCCCTCGGCGACACGGCCCGAGCCCTCGCCCTAGGCGACGATCTCTATCGGTGACTCGAGCTCGTCACGCGGGCTCTCGACGGCGAGGACCGCCTCCAGAGCCGCTATCGCGACAGCGAGCTGGCTCTCGTCCGGCTCGCGGGTGGTCAGGTTCTGCAGCATCAGGCCGGGCCACATCACCGCACGCACCCAGCGCTTGCGGCGGTTCTTGCCCGCCCACTTGATTACCTCGTAGGAGAGCCCGGCGATCAGCGGGATGCCGAGGATCCTCGAGAGGACAAGCCAGTACCACTCCGGCAGGCCCAGCGGCGCGAAGACGAAGATCGCCAGGACCATGACGATCAGGAGGAAGCTGGTGCCGCAGCGTGGATGCAGGCGCGAGTAGAGCTTGGCCCGGGCCGGGGTCAGGCTGTCCTCGGCCTCGTAGCAGGAGATCGTCTTGTGCTCGGCGCCGTGGTACTCGAACACCCGCCTGAGGTCAGGGAGACGGCTGATCACGACTATGTAGCCGATGAATATCGCCGTCCGCAGTACGCCCTCGACCAGCCAGAAGAGGAACGGCGAGCCGAGCTGGTCCTTGATCAGGCTGGTCAACCCGACCGGGACCACAAAGAAGAGGCCGATCGCCAGCAGCAGGGAGAAGAAGATCGTGATCCCCCAGGTGAACCCGCCGATCTCCTCCTGCTCGTCGGGATCGAGCTGGGCGTTGGCCGAGATCGCGAGGGCGCGGAAGCCGATCTTCATCGACTCGGCAAGAGCGACGACGCCGCGAACCACCGGCAACCGCAGGAAGCGGTGGCGCTTGGCCCAGGAGACCAGTGGCTCGGATGTGATGTCAATCTCGCCGTCGGGGGTGCGCACGGCGACGCCCCAGACCGAGATCCCCCGCATCATCACGCCCTCGAGCACGGCCTGCCCGCCCACTGGCGCGTCGCGCTTGGCGACCAGGGCGCCATCGGGCATGCGCAGCGGGTCGGCTCCGTTGCCGCTAACCACCGTCTCCGCTGCGCGCGCTGCGCCGGCGGGGTCGCTGCCTCCCCGCTCCACCTGGAGCTAGGTCCCGGCCTTGGCGCGCTTTGCGGCGCGCCGCTGGAAGCGCTCCACCCGTCCGCCGGTGTCGACCAGCTTCTGCTTGCCCGTGTAGAACGGATGGCAGGCCGAACAGAGCTCGACGTGGAGGTCGGCCGAGGTCGAGCGAGTGTAGAACTGGTTCCCGCAGGAGCAGTGCACGTTGGAGATCGTGTACTCGGGATGTATTCCGGTCTTCATCGGCGGTGAAGTCTAGCGAGGCAGGGTCAGCCGCCCGCCACGGGCGCGGACGGATCGCCTACTCGAGAGCGGAGCGCGGCCCGGGTTCCCGCCGCAGGCGCGGCGAGAGCGCTTGGCGGATTCACGGCGCGGTGGCTCTGAGGCTTTCCAGCAGACGACCGAGCACCGCGGTCACCTCGTCGCGCAGCGCCGGGTCGTCGGAGCGGGCGACAAGCATCGCCGCCTCGTCGAGCGCGCCCATGAGGATGTGGGCGAGTGGCTTCACGGGCTGGGGCGGGATCTCCCCGGCCTCGATACTGGCCTCGATACTGGCCTCGATCAGCCCGAGGCCGTAGGACATCGCGATCTCGCGACAGCGGTCCCAGCCGAGCACGGCGGGGGCGTCGAGGAGAACGATCCGCTGCACGGCCGGCTCGGCGCAGGAATCTATGAAGATGCCGATGCCGGCCTGCATCGCCTCGAGAGGGCCGGAGGATCCGGAACCGAGCGCCACCGCGGCGATCTCAGTTGTCATCTCTTCCTCGACCTCACGGAAGACAGCCTCGAGAAGGTCGCTCTTGCCGCCGAAGTGGTGGTAGAGGGCACCCCGTGTGACGCCCGCTGCCCGCACGATCTCCTCGGTTCCGACACCCTCGTAACCGCGCTCGCCGAAGAGCCGGCGCCCGGCGGCGATGAGCGCCGCCCGGGTCGCCTCGGACTGCTCGGCCTTGCGCCCGGGGGGCGGCTCGCGATCATCTCTCGACTTGACATTCATACTGTCTGTATGTTAGATACGTACTGTCTGTATGTCAAACTCCACGAGCTAAGGATCCCACATGAGCCCACAGACCGAAGCCAATCAACAGCGCCAGACGGCGACCCTCGACTCCCTTCCCCACACCGAGCAGGAGATCTCGAGTGGGACGATCCGCTACCGCGAGTCCGGCGAGGGAGAGCCGATTCTCTTCGTCCACGGTCTGCTGGTCGACAGCCGCCTCTGGGAAGGGGCCGCCGGGATCCTCTCCCAGCGGCACCGGTGCATCCTCCCCGACTGGCCGATGGGCTCCCACGTCACCCCGATGAACCCCGGGACCGACCTCTCCCCGCCGAGCATGGCGATGGTGGTCGCCGAGTTCATCGAGTCCCTCGGTCTCGATCGGGTCACGGTCGTCGGTAACGACAGCGGCGGCGCCGTCTCGCAGATGCTCGTGGCCCGCCGGCCGGAGCTGGTCGGCCGGCTCGTTCTCACCAACTGCGAGTTCGACGAGAACTTCCCGCCTTTCCCCTTCAACGCGATGCCGCCTCTGGCCAGGCTCCCGGGCGGGACCAGGGCGCTGGTGGAGCCGTTCAGGCTGCGTCCGGTTCGGCGCGGCGTCTACGGAATGCTGGCCAAGCGGCCGATCCCGGATCGGCTGCTCTCCTCCTGGATCGAGCCCGCGGCGACAAATCCACGTATCCGCGAAGACGTCAGGAGCTTCGTCAGCGGGGTCCGGAAGCAGGACCTGGTAGAGGCCACGGCCCGTCTCGCCGATTTCGAGCGGCCGGCGCTGATGGCGTGGGCGCCGGAGGATCGTTTCATGGGAATCGAGGACGCCGAGAAGGCGGCGGCGGCGATGCCCGATGCGCGGGTGGAGCGAATCGCCGACGCGAAGACCTTCGTCTCGCTCGACCAGCCGCAGCGGCTGGCGCATCTGATCGACGCCTTCGTCAGTGCCTGATCTCGCAAGTTGGGGGTTCTTTTGCGGGGACTGCTTGCGTTACGTCTGACACGAGCTTCATGCTGCCCGAAATCCAGCGGAAGGACGGAGGCATGGCCAAGAGAGTTTTCGACCAGGATCAGCCACGCAGCGTTCTTGCACGGCGCCTCAACGAGGCATTTGCGGGGTGTGAGAAGTGGACCACGGCGCCACCGCGCCAGCGGCGCCTGGATCTGCCACCCCCCGCACCGAGAAGGGTCAACTTCGCATCGGACGGCGCCCGGCACCAGTTCTAGGGCAACTGGCCCGAATCCCTCGGAGCGCCCGGCCCCCCATCCGCCAGCGGGGTTATCGACAACTCTAAGCTCCCGATCTCCGAGAGGATCATCGGCAGCGCCGCGACTGTCTTTCGCCACGAATCGGGGACGCTGTAGTAGTCGGCGTCGTGGAGGAGGATGATGTCGCCGCCCCGGGCTTCGCCGGTGGCGAGGTGGGTGATCGACTCCGGGGTCACCCGGCGAGCCCAGTCACGCCCCCACTGCGACCACAGGACCGGCTCCCAGCCGTGGCCGCGGATGATCACGAGACCGCAGCCGCTGTAGATGCCGTAGGGAGGCCTGTGGAGTGCGATCGCGGTCGCGGTTGCGTCCTCGATCAGCGCCCGTGCCCGTTCGAGGTCGGCGCGCAGCGTCCGCGGACCCAGCCGCAGGAGGTTGCGGTGGCGGTGGCAGTGGAGCCCGACCCCGTGGCCCGCCGCAACGATCTCGGCGGCAAGCGCCGGGCGGCGCTCGACCTGCTCGCCGACGAGGAAGAAGGTTGCCCGCGCCCCGAACTCGCGCAGGATCTCCAGGGTCCGCTCGGTGCCCTCGGGATGGGGTCCGTCGTCGAAGGTGAGGGCAACCCCGGTGTCGCCGTCAAGCCGATGGCGGATGCCGAGCGCCGGGCCGACTCCCCCGACGACCGGCGCCAGAGCCGGACCGGCGTGGGCGACGGCGCCGGCGGCGATTCCGGCGCCGGCTAGGGCGCGGATCATTTCGCGGCGGGCTCGTCTTCCGCTTGCGCGGCCGGGCCGGCCGGCGGGGGCTGGGAATCCTGCTTGCCGATGCTCAGACGGCGCTCGATCGGCTTGGCGATCACCCGGTAGGGGGTGTCCCAGTTGACGGAGGCGGCAACGGCGATGATCGTGATCAGCGCGATCATGGTCAGGATGCCCGCGGTGGCGAGCCGGTTGATGCGCAGATGCCAGACGGCCTGTGGGCGAACCCGGGGTCGGGCGCCGAGCGTCTTCGAGGCGATCGAGGGCAGCGAGGCGAAGGTGGAGGCGGGGGCCCGGCGCTCGCGCGTCACGTGGCGAAGGACCGACTCGAGCTCGTGCTCGGAGCGGGCAACCTCGGCCAGCCCGAAGCGCTCGAAGGCGGTGTTGTTGGCCCGCAGGTGGCCGACCGAGAATCCGTAGGAGACCACCGGACAGCCGCGGATGTGTGCTTCGAGCACGGTCAGCCCCGCGGTCGAGTGGACCATCGCATCGGCTGCCGCCATCCAGTCGCTCATCTGATCGGTGAAGCCGAGGACGCGGACCCTCTCCTCGTCGCCGAAGCGCTGCTCGAGCTTCTCCCGCGCGGGCTCGTTGCGCCCGGTGAGACAGACCACCGACGTGTCCTCGAGCGCCAGCGACGCGCGCACGGCGCCCTCGAGGTCGCCGACTCCCCAGCCGCCGCCGGAGACGAGGACGACCCTGGCGTGGACGGGCACGTCGAGGGCGCGACGGGCGTCGGCGCGCGTCCTCGGCATCAGGAAGTCGGGTGAGATCGGCGGCCGCGCCCACTCGACGCTCGCGGGTCCGGCGATCTGCTGAACCTCCTCGATCGACTCGGGATGGGTGACGTAGTGCATGTCAATCCCCGGGTGGGCCCAGAAGTGGAGCCCGGCGAGGTCCGTGATCGCCGACTGGGCGGGCACCGGGAGCCTGCGCTTCTGGCGCAGCATCCCGAGGATCGCCGTCACCCCGGGGTAGGTGGAGATGACGACGTCGGGGTCGTGCTCCGCGATCAGCCTAAGCAGACCGCGGGAACCGAGCAGGTACCCGAGGCGGTGTGCGAGCCAGCGGGTCGGCGCGAAGCGCGCCAGGAGCCAGTACTGGATGTCGAAGAGCCACGGCATCCAGCGGAAGGTGACCTTCGAGCCGCCGCAGACGACGGAGTGCAGGATCCGCCCCATCGCCGCCAGGCCGTTGGCGACCTCGACCTCGGCCCCGGGGATGTCCTGCTCGATCTCGGCGGCGATGATCCGCGCCGGCAGGTCGTGGCCCTCGCCGATATCCGCCGTCAGCACCAGAACGCGGGGGGCCTCCGCCTCGGCCTTCTCTGATCCGGCAAGCATCGCGGTCGGGGCCCTGGAGCCGTTCAGAGGCACCCTCGGCGTCGAGCGCTGCGCTGCGGGGCTCGGCGCCCGCGAGGCCCGAACCCACTCGACGTAGCGGCGCACTCCCTCGCGGAACGGGGTGTCGGCCTTCCAGCCGAGCTCCTTGAGCGCCCGTTCGCTGGAGATCTCCTTGCCGGGGAAGTCCCCGGGACGCGGCGGCGTGTGGACGATCTCGCAGCCGTCGGTCATCTCCTGGACGGTCTCGGCGATCTCGAGGATCGTCACCATCTCGTCGCTGGAGAGGTTGTAAGTGCGGTTGTCGGCCTCAGGCGCGAGCCCGGCGACGACGCCGTCGGCGAGATCCTCCACGTAGACGAAGCTGCGGCACTGCTGGCCGTCACCGGCGATCGTCAGCGACTTGCCGTCGAGGGCGAGGTCGGTGAAGCGGGCGACGACCCCGGCGGCGCGGGCGCTGGGCCCGTAGGGGATGCCGAAGCGCAAGACCGTGTAGGAGAGGTCGAAGAGCTCGGCGTATCCGGCGCAGTAGGTCTCACCGGCGAGCTTGGTCGCGGTGTAGAGGTGGCGCGGCGCCGGGATCGGAGTCTCCTCGTCGACCGAGTGCTGCTCGGCGTCGCTGTAGACCCAGGTGGTGGAGCCGTAGACGACGCGGCCGACCTCGGCGCGCCCGGCCGCCTCGAGCACGTTCAGGGTTCCGCGGGTGTTGACCTCCTCGGCGAGGACCGGGTCGGCGAGCACGTGGGCGACGTCGGCGACGGCGGCGAGGTGGATGACCGCGTCGCAGTCGCGCATCGCCAGGTCGAGGTTGGAGGGGTCGGTGATCGTCCCGGTGAAGGTCTCGACCTCGAGAGGCGAGTGGTACGGGGAGGCGCTGAGGTCGAAGATCCGCGGCGTGATGCCACGCTCGATCAGGCGGTCGACCACGTGCGAGCCGATGAATCCGCCGCCGCCTGTGACCAGGACCCTCATGCTGCCTGGAGTGCTGCCTCGCGCGACGCGGGGCGGTAGTAGATGCGGCACGCACCAGTGGTTCTCCGCGACCCACTCGGTGTTGGGCAGGTCGGCGTCGCGGCCCATGATCCGGTGGCAGGGCTGCTCGTAGACGCGGCCGGTGGAGCGTCTCGACCTCCTCGAAGACGATGTACTTGTAGAGGCCCGAGGTCATTCGCTCGGGGAGCTCCAGCCGGGCCGGGTGCAGAGGGTCGAGGTGCTCGCGGGCGTAGTTGTTCTTCCACTCGACGATCTCCTCCATCCGCTCCGCCCGGACCAGGCCGAGCGCAGCCGTGAACTCGCTCATGCGGAAGTTGAGGCCGTCGACGTCGTGATCGAACTTGCCGTAGTTGCGGTAGCTTGCGGGCGAACTCGACCAGATCGGCGTCGGCCGAGACCAGAACCCCGCCCTCGCCGGTCGAGACGGTCTTGGTCGCGTACAGCGAGTAGACGCCGGCATCGCCGCAGGTCCCGGGCCGCTTCCCGTTCCAGTCGGCGCCGTGGGCGTGGGCGCAGTCCTCGAGCAGGAAGATCCCGTGGTCGCGGCAGTAGGCGGCGATCCGCTCGGTGTCGAAGGCGATATGGCCGCCGATGTGGACCAGGATCGCGGCGCGCGGGCGCAGCCGCTCCGCCTTTGCCTCGAAGTCCGAAAATGACATGCAGAGGTCCGTTCGGTTGCAGTCGACGAACTCGACCTCGGCGCCGGCCTTGATCGCGGCCAGCGGCGTCGCCATGAAGGTGTTCGAGGGACAGAGCACGGTCTCACCGCGGACGCCGGCGAACTCGAGCGCCGCCAGCGCGCCGCCGGCCCAGCTCGACATGCCGAGGCTGGGGATCGCGTTCCACTCGGCCCAGCGCTCCTCGAAGCGGGTCAGCATCTTCCCCTCCGACCACTGCTCGGAGTCGAGCACCTCGTCCCAGAGCTCGTGCAGCCGGGCACGATCGCGGTGATCGAATCCGATCGCGAAGCTCGAGGCATCGGGCCGGGTGGCGTCTGCGGGCACGGCGGAGATCTTCCTTCCAGGTTCTGGTGGCGGGGCTGGGTAGGCGACGGGAATGCCCAGCGGGCGTTGGATGGGTTTGCCCAGCGGGCGTTGGCTGCGCGCGGCCGAAGGCTAGCATCGGGGGCCGTCGCAGCGCCCGCCCGGTGGGGCCCTCAGCGCGGGTGTTTGGCATCCCGCTCGGCCGCCGATTCGAGCACCCCGGCGACTGCCGGCGAGGCCGCCACGAGGGCCGTCCCGGCGACGGAGAGCGCGATCGAGGCTCCCAGCACCACCCCTCCGAGCGGGGTGTCCCCCCAGCTCTCCCCGAACAGGAACGGGGCGAGCAGGACCGGTATCAGGACCTGCACGGTGAACATCGGCGGGGCGACGTGGGTTGCCGGTCGTCGCTGCAGCGCGCTCATCTCGCTCAGAAGAGCGACGAGCTCAGATGCGGCCAGTGTCGCCAGCCAGGCGACGGCGATCAGGATCGACCCCGCCGCGACCTCGTCGGTTGCCAGCTTGCTCGATCAGGCCGGTCCAGGCGTAGCCGCAGCCGGCGCTGATCACGACGATGAAGCTGGCGGGCCCGATCCGCCCGCGGAGGACGTAGGGCGCGAGCGCGACCAGGGCGATCAGCCCGAGCGAGATCGCAAGAGCCGTTCCGCTGGCGTGCTCGGTGGTCCGGTTCGGGGCCGCCAGCGCGACCCCGGTGAGCCCGATCAGGATCGCCGCGACGGCCACGTACTCGCGCGGGCCGGGGCGCTCTCCAAGCCTGGTCGCGCCAAGGTAGAGCAGCAGCAGCAGACCCGAGGCGAGCACCGGCTGCACGACGGTCAACGGCGCCAGCAGCAGCGCCGCCAGCTCCAGCGGCCAGCCCAGCAGGCCGATCCCGGTCGCCCCCAGCCAGTGGGGGTTCTTGACCAACCGCACCAGCAGCGACGGCCGCAGCCCGTGATCGTGATGGACATCGCGGGCCTGCAGCGCCTGCAGCGCGATCGAGAGGTTGTAGAAGCACGACGATGCCGCGGCCGCTGCGATTCCGAGAACCAGCACCCCGCGAGCGTATTGGTAGCGGCCCTTCCCCCCGGCGCCGCTCGCGAGACTTCAATCGACCCGCATAGTGATGGTCGATTGAAGTTTCGGCAGCCTAGGTTTCCTGGTAGAGGGGGCCGTCGCCGCCCTCGGGCAGCGTCAGGCGGCCACCCTTGGCGGTGATCGCCCCGCACTGCACGCAGTTGGAGGCGGTGACGTGGACGTCGACCTTGGCGGCGCCGTTCTCGAGCTGGTCTTCGGGGATCTCGTAGACCTGCGCCGGGCACATCGAGACCCAGGTCTGGGCGATCTCGCTCGGCACGTTGGTCTGGATCCGGACGTGGTTCGGGGCGTCGTCGCGGGTCGCGTTGCCGGAGAGGAAGACCGAGTCGAGCTTGTCGAAGGTGAGCTCGTTGTCGGGCTTGACGTACATGTCGCCGGCCTTGCCGATCTCCATCTCGTGCTCGGCGTCGTCCTCCTGGTTCCAGTGGCCGCCGGGGAAGTCGCCCTTGGTGATCGTCATCGCCGAGGCCATCGCGCCGCCGACGAAGAACCCCTTCGAGAACGGCTGGCGCATGTTGCGCGACTCGTAGAGCTCCTTCTCGATCAGCGACTTGTGGACCTTCTCGTCGTAGGCGTCGAAGTTGACCGAGTCTCTGCTTCAGCGACTCGACGATCGCCTCCGCCGCGTACATCCCGGCGTGCATCGCGTAGTGGACGCCCTTCAGGGTCGGCACGTTGACCATGCCGGCGCGTCGCCGGCGATCATCATGCCGGGCACCGCGAGCCGCTTCGGCATCGCGAAGTAGCCGCCCGAGGGGATCGTCTTCGCGCCCCAGGCGACGCGCTTGCCGCCCTCGAGGATCTTCTTGATGAACGGGTGCGTCTTGAGCAGCTGCAGCGCGTCGTGGACAGCTGAAGGTCGCGTCGGTGTAGTCGAGGCCGACGACGAGGCCGATGCAGACCTTGTCCTCGCCCATCGGGTAGATGAAGCTGCCGCCGAACTCGTTGTGCTTGGCGCGCCTTGCGCAGCGGCCAGCCCATCGTGTGGATGACCCGGTCGAGCGGCTCCTTGACCTCCCAGACCTCCTTCACCCCGAGCTCCCAGCGCTGCGGGTCGGTGCCGTGCGATGTCGAAGTAGTCGAGCGCCGCGTAGGTGAGGTGGCCGAGCGTGCCCTCGGCGAGCACCGTCGCCTTGGCGACCACGTCGGAGCCGGGCTCGAAGTTGCCGAGCTCCTCGCCCTCCTTGCCGCGGCCGCGGTCGCCGGAGCGAACGCCCCTGACGATGCGGTCCTCGACCAGCAGCTTGGTCGCGGCGGTCTCGGTGAGGATGTAGACGCCCGCCTCCTCGGCCTTATCGGCGAGGAAGCGGCCGAGCTTGGAGACCGAGGTGACGTAGTTGCCGTGGTTGCGGAAGTTCGGCGGCATCGGCTTCAGCGGCAGCGCCTGCTTCGGCGTCAGCAGGTAGACCGCGTCCTTGGTGACCTCCTGGTAGACGGGCCACTCGGACGGGATCGAGGTCCGGGAAGAGCTCGTCCATCGCCGAGGGCCGCATGTTCGCCCCCGAGAGCAGATGCGCTCCCGCGACCTTGCCCTTCTCGATCACCGCCACCGGCACCTCGCCGAGCTGCTCGGTCAGCTCCGGCTCGTCCTCCAGCAGCTGCATCAGCCGGTTGGCGCAGGCGAGGCCCGCGGGGCCGCCGCCGACGATCGCCACGCCGACCTCGATCCGGTCGTCCTCGGCGTCGGTCGGCGGGCCGATCGCCGTCGCTCGGATCGAACGGCGGCGGATACTCGGATGGCGCGTGCTTCATGGTCGCTCGTCTCCCGTCTCAAACCGCTGCTCAGCAGCGGTCAGCCGGCCTTCTTTGCCTTGATCGCTTCGGTCAGCTTCGGAACGATCTTGTTCAGGTCGCCGACCACGCCGAGGTCGGAGAACTCGAAGATCGGCGCGTTCGGGTCCTTGTTGATCGCGAGGATGTTCTCCGAGTTCTGCATCCCGACCTTGTGCTGGATCGCGCCGGAGATCCCGGCGGCGAGGTAGAGCTTCGGCGCCACCGTCTTCCCCGTCTGGCCGATCTGAGCCGCGTAGGGGTACCAGCCGGCGTCGACGACCGCGCGCGTTGCGGCAACCGCCCCGCCCATCGACTCGGCGAGCTCCTCGCAGAGCTTGAAGCCGTCCGCCTCGCCGAGGCCGCGGCCGCCGCCGACGAGGATGTCGGCGTCCTCGATGTTGACGTCTGCGCCGCGCTGCTCGCCGCGCTCGACCATCGTCGCCTTGGTCGACCAGGGGGAGAGCTCGACCGAGACGTCGGTGACCTCTGCCGCACCCGATCCGGACTCATCGATGTCGAACGCGTTGAGGCGCCCGATGATGATCCCGGGCTCGGCGACGTAGCCGACGTCGGCGATCTGGGAGTCCTGGAGGATCGGGCGCTCGGCGACCAGCTTGCCGTCCGCGACCTTTACCTCGGTCACCTCCATCGTGACGCCGGCTCCGAGGCGAGCCGTGAGCCCGGCGCCGATCTCGAATCCGAGCAGGCCGCCGCCGAACAGCGCGTAGCCGTAGCCGTCGTCGCCGATCACCTTCGCCATCACGTCGACGATCGGCTGGGCGAGGCCCTCCGGCACGTCCTTCGCCCTGTAGACCTTGGCGGCGCCGTAGGTGCCGAGCCCCGCGCAGGCGTCGTCGGAGATGTCGCCGACGACGACCGCTCCCGCCTCGCCGCCGAGCTCGGCGGCCAGCTTCGACGCTGCCGATATCGCACCGAGCGAGTTCTTGTTGAAATTCCCCTCGTCGTCGTGGAGGGCGTAGACCAGGATGCCGGGCATCTAGATCAGCTTCCTTTCGTCAAGCCAAGCGACGATCTTCTCGACCGTCTCGTTGGTGTCTTCGTCCTCGATGATCTCTCCCGACTCCTTCTGCGGAGGCGGGTTCAGCGCGAGGACAGCAGTTCTGGATCCAGCTTCGCCGACCCGGCCGGCCTCGATGCCGACGTCGCCGTTGGCCTTGGTGTCGAGCGGCTTCTTCTTCGCCCCCATGATCGCCTTCAGCGACGGGTAGCGGGGCTCGTTGATCGCATCGCCGACGCTGATCACCGCGGGCAGCTCGACCGCGACCGTGTCGTAGCCGTACTCGGCCTGGCGCTCGCAGCGAAGCTTGCCGTCCTCGATGTCGATCTTGATCACCTGGGTCAGCGAGGGCATCTTCAGGTGGTCTGCGACGACGGCGCCGATCGTGTAGCACTCGCCGTCATCGGACTGCTGCCCGAGGAGGACGAGGTCGGGGCTCTCGTTCTCGAGGATCTTCGCCAGCGCGTAGCCGGTGGCGCAGACGTCGGAGCCCTCGAGGGCGGCGTCGGAGAGGTGCACCGACCGATCGGCTCCGAGAGCCACGGCCTTGTGCAGCGCGCGAACCGCGGAGTCAGGTCCCATCGTCACCGCGACGACCTCGTCAATCGGTATCGCGCCACCCTCCTTGATCTGCATCGCGGCCTCGATCGCGTGGGTGTCGAAGGGATTGAGGTTCTTCTCGCCGCTTCGGTCGAGACGCATCGTGTTCGGGTCGATGCGCTTCTGAACCGCGGCGTCCGGTACCTCTTTGACCAGGACGCAGATCTTCACGTAAAGCCTCCTTGAAAGGGATTCTCAGGCGCTCGGGGATCCTCGGTAGGACCGCCGGGAAGTCCAATGCGGGCGGGGATGTTAGCGACTGGGCCCGGTGATTGACTGACCAGTCAATCGGTATACGGGGAACTGCCCTTCGGAGGTTGTCTCGAGGGGGCCCCGGGCTCAGGCGACCGGGGAGCGCTTCTTGCCGAGCTCCCGGCGCAGCCCCGCGGCCGCGTTGTCACCGAGGCGCTTGAAGGCGAGGCCGAAGAGGGGGTCGATCAGCTTGATCGCGCCCTTCAACGTCAACTCCGCGTCATAGGTCATCTCGCACCCCGAGGAGGTCGGCCGGACGGTCACCGTGTCCTCGGAGATCGTCGTCGAGTTCTCGGCCCGCAGGACCACCCGCTTCGGTCGCTCATACGAGGTCGTCTCGTATTCGAGCGCAATCTCGCGGCCCATCCACTTGACCAGCACGTGGAACCGCGCCCCGAGTCCGGGCTCGCCTCCGTCGATAGGGTGAGCCTCGGCGGCGGTCGGATCCCACTCGGTGACGTTGGAGAACGTCGCCATGTAGTCGAACACCTCCTCTGCGCTCATCGGGCTTGGAATCGTGACCACGTAGCGGGCCATCTCAGTCTCCTTCGGTTGCCTGGGTCTTCTCAGGATCGGTGGCGCCGCCCGGCGCAAGGCCGCAGAGCCGCTCGCACTCGTCGAAGAGCGCGGACCCTCTCCTCGGGCGTCTCGCGGGTCCACGGAATCCGGTGCTTCGGCCTCGGCCGGCGGTCGTGCCAGAACTCGCCGGTGCTGCGGGCCGCCTCGGGCGAGCCGGCGAGCCAGACGATCGTGTCGGCGCCCTGCGTCGGGGTCGCGCAGAAGCGGGCCCATCACCTTGTTGAAGCGCGGCAGCGACTCCTGCACGCCCGCGGTCGCAACCCAGCCCGGGTGGACCGAGTGCACGGTGATCCGATCCGGCGCCAGCCGCCTCCCCCACTCCTCGCTGAGGATCACCTCGGCGCGCTTTGTGTGCGCGTAGAAGCGCGGCGCCGTCGAACTCGCGCCGCTCGAGCTGGAGGTCGTCGAAGTCGGATTCGCTCCGTGTACATGCCCCCGGAGGAGACGTTGATCACGCGCGATGGCGCCGAGCGACGCAGCGGCCGGCAGCAGCAGCGAGGTCAGCAGGAACGGGCCGAGGACGTTGGTCGCGAAGGCGAGCTCGAAACCCTCGTCGGTGTGGGTCCTCTCCGCAGGCAGCAACCCGGCGTTGTTGACGAGAACGTGGAGCGGCCCACCCGAGGCGGCGAACCCGGTTGCGAACTCGCGCACCGATGCGAGGCTGGAGACGTCGCAGAGGTGCAGCTCCAGGGCCTCGGAGCCGCTCGCCGCTGAGATCCTCTGCCTCGCCTCCTCGCCGCGCTCGCGGTTGCGGACGACCAGGTGGACAAGGGCCCCCGCCCGCGCAAGCTCGTTGCACGCGGCCTCGCCGATTCCGGCGCTTGCGCCGGTGACCATCACCGAGCGCCCCTCGAGATCGAGCGTGCCGCGCCCGACGAGGCGCTCTCGGGCCGCGTAGCCGAGTTTGGTGTAGCCGGGGAGGACCGTCCAGTCCATCGCCTTGTCGAGAAATCGATCCGAGCATCCGTCCCCCCTTTGTACGGGAACGGATGCTCGGATGGATGCCGCTACCCGGCGACGTCAGTCGCCGGGCGTCTGTCTGCGGATTCGTCTAGGCGCGCTGGCGCTTGCGCTTCGGCAGCTCACAGCTCTTCGCCGTGTTCTTGCCGGGGCCACCTATGCAGGTGTCGCGGCCGCTGCCACCGTCCATCGCGTCGTTGCCGTCGCCGCCCTCGATCCGGTCGGCGCCGGAGCCGCCGCAGAACCCGTCGTTTCCTCCGAGACCCTGCAGCAGGTCACCGCCACCGAGCCCGAGGAAGCCATCGGCAGACCCGGTTCCACGGAGGCGATCCGCCGCGTTGGTCCCGATCCGGTTGACGACCACCCCGGAGCAGCGCACCAGCTCCCAGGCGCCGATCTCGCAGCGACCGCCGAGCTTGCGCAGGACTCCACGCTGGTCGGTGGAGGGGCAGCCGGCGCCCTTGTCGAGAGCCGGACTCGTCTTCTTCACGGCCCTGGTCAGCGTCGGGCCGCCGTTGTTGATCAGCCCGAGCAGCTGCGGATTGCGGTTGGCGATATCGCCCGTTCCCGCGGTGTAGGAGCAACCGGTGCTGTCGCCGATCAGCGAGTGCCCCTGCGAGGTGATCGTCCCACCGAACTCGACGCAGTCCGGGGCCTCTCCGCCGTTGTCCACGTTCTTGGCGAGGAGCGTGTTGCGGAGCGTGACAACACCTCCGAGGCCGGAGGTCGCCGCGCTGGCGCCGCCGCCGCTGCCACCGCCGTTTCGGTCGGCGTCGGCGGCGTTGCCGGACACGGTCGCGCTGCTGAGGGAGACGGTGCCGCCGGTCTCGGCGTCGACTCCGCCGCCATCCTCGTAGGCGTCGTTGTTGGCGATCGTCGAGTTGACGATGAAGGCGGCGCCGGTTCCCGCCGTCGATACGCCGCCGCCGAAGGTCGCGCGGTTGTCGTAGATGACGCTGTTTCGCACGGTCAGGTTGCCGGCGTTGAGAATCCCGCCGCCGCTGGTCGTCGTCAGGCTGGTGGCGTCGCCACCGGTGATCGAGAGCCCGTCCAGGATCGCGGCGCCGCTCGGGGTGATGTCGAAGACGCGGTCACTGACGTTGCTGTCGATCGTCGCCGGTGAGATCCCGCTGTGGACGACCGTCAGCTGGCTGGTGATGTCGAGGTCGCCGCTGACATCGGCATTCTCATCGGCGCCGGAGCGGGTGAGCCGGTAGGTGCCGGCGGGGACCGTGATCGTGTCGTTGCCGCTGCCGACGGCGCATCCGGGCGCCTGCGCGATCGAGTCGTTGTTTGCCGACCAGATCGCCTCCCGCAACGAGCAGCGGCTGTTCGGGCCGGGGTTGTTGAACTCGTCGGCCGCCGTGGTCACGTTGATTGACCCGGCCATCGCCGCCGCCGGAGCGAGGAGACAGAGACCGACCGCGACACCCGCGATCAGAGCGCCCCGCATCGAACCGCTGCGCCGTGGTGTTATCTGTCTGAGACTCAATTGAACCCCTCTCGAAGATGATTGACTGGGATGCCCTCTCTGATAGCTGAAAAACGGCGGTTCGCGGGTAGTTGCGGCGGGCGCCGAAGAATTATCCTCGCCGGCCTCATCCTGCTGGCGGTCGGAGCCTACGCCGCGGGCACGTCCGCCGGCCCGGCGAGCGGCGCGCCCTCGCAGCCCAATTTCATCGTCCTCATGAGCGACGACCAGACAAACGGCGAGATGTCGGTGATGAAGCAGACCAACGCCGAGATCGTCCGCAGGGGGGTCACATTCGACCGCTTCATCACCTCCTACCCGCTCTGCTGTCCCTCGAGGACGACCTTCCTCACCGGCGAGTACAGCCACAACCACGGCGTGATCGGCAACGGCACGCCGTTCGGGGGCTATCCGACGCTCGACAAGGCGAACACCCTCGCATCGTGGCTGCAGGGCGCCGGCTACCACACGATCCAGATCGGCAAGTTCCTCAACCACTACCCGGACCGCTCGAACAAGACCGAGGTCCCGCCGGGATGGGACGAGTGGTACGCCTGCCTCGACTCCTCCGAGAACCACTACTACGACTACACCCTGAACGAGAACGGGGTTCTCACCCACTACGGCAAGTCACCCGCCGAGTACAAGACCGACGTCTACGGAAACAAGGCGGTCGACGCGATCCGGCAACGGGCCGCGCTCGGTCCGGCGGGCGAGCCGTTCTTCATGTTCGCCGCCTTCACCGCGCCGCATCTGCCGGCCGTCCCGGCGAAGCGCGACCAGCGCAAGTTCCGCCGCCACGGTCTTCCCAAGTCGGGATCGTTCAACGAGGCGGACGTCTCCGACAAGCCGCGCTTCATTCGCAAGCTGCCGCGCTTCTCCAGCGGCACGATCGCCAAGATCAAGGGCAACTACCGCCGTCGCCTCGAGACCCTGCTCTCCGTGGACCGCGCGGTCGGAAGGATCATGGCCGAGCTGCGGGCCAACGGCATGCTCGGCAACACCTACGTCGTCTATCTCTCCGACAACGGCTTCTTCTTCGGTCAGCACCGTCTCGCCAAGGGCAAGTACCTGCCGTATGAGCCCTCGGTGCGAACGCCGACGGTGATCCGCGGGCCGGGAATCCCAGCGGGTGCCCACAGCAACGCGCTGGTCGGCAACGTCGACCTGGCGCCGACGTTGATCGGGCTAAGCGGCGCGACGCCGACCAAGCCGGTCGACGGCCGCTCGCTGCTCCCCTACGCCGAGAACCCGCGCAGATCGAGCAACCGCCCGATCCTGCTCGAGGCCAACACCAAGGACGACCCCTCGCTCGGGATCCCCTACACCGGAATCCGCACCGACCGCTACAAGTACGTCCGCTACCGCGATGGCGAGCAGGAGCTCTACGACCTGAAGCGCGACCCGCGGGAGATGTCGTCGAAGCACAACGACCCGAGCTACCGCCGGACCAAGAGGGCGCTGGCCGCCAGGCTGGCGGCTCTGCAGGCCTGCGCCGGCGCCGATTGCCGGGAGCCGACCGGGCCGATTCCCGGGCCGAAGAGGTAGCCGACCGACCCCGCGGGCGTCCCCCGCGCGGGCCGAGACTTACGTTTTGGCTCAAATACGGCCGTTTCGTAAGGCTCGGCGACGGCCGTTTTGTAAGGTTCGGCGCGGTTGGGGCGACTCGTCTAGCTCGCGTGGCGCTCGGCGGCGCCGGCGCGGATGAACTCGACGATCTCGTCGGTGCCCGCGCCCGGTGTGAATACCTCGGCGACGCCGAGCTCCTTCAGCTCCGGGATGTCCTCGGCCGGGATCGTGCCGCCGACCGTGACGAGGACATCGTCGACCCCCTGCTCGGACAGCAGCGAGACGACCCTCGGCACCAGCGTCATGTGGGCGCCGGAGAGGATCGAGAGGCCGACGGCATCGGCGTCCTCCTGGATCACCGTCTCGGCGATCTGCTCGGGGGTCTGGTGCAGACCGGTGTAGATGACCTCCATGCCGGCGTCGCGCAGGGCACGGGCGATGATCTTGGCGCCGCGGTCGTGGCCGTCGAGGCCGGGCTTGGCGACGACCACCCGGATCTTGCGGGCGGTCGGGCTTTCGGTTGCCGGTGCCATCGGGTTGGAGCTTAGAGAGGCGGAGGGGAGGCCGGCGGGACTCAGCGCCCCGTGGTCGCACCCGTGCGCGCCGCCCGCAGATAGGCGCGCTCGAGCAGCCGCCCCACCCTGGCCGGGTTCTCGAAGAAGTTGCCCTCCGCACGGTCGGCTCCGGCGCCGTCCTGCCCCGAGGCGTTTGGGCCCGGCGGCGGCACCGCCGAGCGGTTCCCGCGTGCGTAGTGCCAGAGGATCGCGTCGAGCTTTCGCTGCGGCAGCTGGTCGAGCGAGTTCAGCGGCAGCCCGGCCGAGACCCGGCGGTTGGCGAGGGTATTCGGGTTGAGCGCGGTCAGGTCGACGCCGGGGACGATCGCGTCATAGGGAGCGATGTTGCCCGGGTTCTTCTGGAAGGCCTCGAACATCGGCACCGCCAGCGCCTCGGCGAGGTTCTTCGGCTTCAGGCCCATCACCAGCTCGGCGGTGCGCAGAATCGAGAGCTGGTCGTAGCGGCTCTGCACGACCGCCCCCCTTCGGGTGTAGGGGCTGATCGCAAGCGCCGGGATGCGGTGGGCGTCGACGTGGTCGGCGCCGTCCTGGGAGTCGTCCTCCTGGACCAGGATCAGCGAGCTCCCCCAGATCGAGGAGTGGGAGATCTCATCGACGATCTGGCCGAGGCCGTAGTCGTTAGACGCCATCTGGGCGTTGGGCGTGCGGCGTCCCGGGCGGACGCCCTCGGTGTGGTCGTTGGGCAGGACCAGGTAGCTGAACTTGGGCACCGAGTCGGTCGCCAGCTGCGACTCGAAGATCAACTTGAAGCAGGAGAAGCGCGAGTGCGAGCCGGCCGGGGCACCGGGCGGCAACGATGAGTCATAGACCTGCTTGCCATCGAGGAAGGAGGTGCTGTTTGAGAGGTCGGACTCGTAGCAGGGGCCAGGTGGCGGCCCGAAGAGGGCGACGTCGGACTTCGCCAGCACCGCGGCGTTGGTCGCCGACTCAGCGGGCGTGCGGTCCTTATCGCCGAAGGGCGAGAGGCCGGCGAGCGCCTCGCCGTAGTTGAAGAAGCCGATGCCCGCGTCGAGCATGCGCTCGAACAGGTAGCCGCGTGGCGGGGCGCTGACGACGTAGGAGCCGAAGTCGTAGGGGCGCGCTCGGTCGGCGTAATTCTGGTGCCAGTTCTTGACCACGTAGTCGGAGACGGCCCCCGCCGCGGTCCAGTAGTGGCCGTCGATTGAAGCCTCGGAGTCGGCGTAGACGTGGTCGAGCAGCGGGAAGCGCCTGGCGAGCGCGTGCAGGTTCGGGGTGATGGCCTTGCCGAAGATCGTCAGCCCGGGATCGCCGTCGCCGCGCAGATCGTCGCCGAGCACCTGGTCGTATGTGCGGTTCTCCCTGACGATGAAGAAGACGTGCTTGATCGGGCCGCCTGACCGCAGCGGCGTCCCGGCGGGCGCAGTGCCGCTGTTGGAGGGGACGATCTGTCGCGAGGCGAGCGGCGTCAGCTGGCGGATCCTCGAGTCCGCCGGGAAGCGCAGGATCCCCGAGCTCCCGGTTACCAGCGTCGGCAGGTACTGGGTGTCGTTGATGTTGTCGTCATTGTCCTCTGGCAGGTTCGGGTTGGGCCCCTCGGGGTTGGGGCCGACGCCGAGCCCGCGGGCAGAGACCCAGACGAGGCTGCCGCGCCCGGGGGTCGCGGCCGCAACCGTCGGGTAGGAGGCGACCGGCACGCGGCCGAGAAGGCTGAAGGGCTTCGCCCGGCGCCGGTGCCCGCCGGAGCCGCTGTCGCACTTCGCCGCGCCCGAGAGCGCGAAGATCGACACCGCGTCCTCGCCGGAATCGGCCGAGAGCAGGTCGCAGCCGTCGCTGCTGACGCTGACATAGCTCGGGAATGTGCCCTCCCCCTGCGGGCGGGCGACCGAGAGCGTCCGCAGCACGCGCATCCGCTTGGTGTCGATAACCGAGATCTGGTCGTCGTTGGTAATCGCCACGTAGGCGCGGGGGCGCTTTGGGTCGATCGCGATCGACTCGGGATGGGAGAGGTGAGAGCCCACCTGGATCTGCTTGACAACGGTCCCGGAGGCGAGGTTGATGACATAGACCGAGCCCTCGGTCTCGCTTGTCAGCAGGCCAAAGTGCCCGCCGCGGGTGATCCCGGCTCCGTAGGGGTAGTGGCCGACGCCGACGTAGCGCACGCTGCGGGTCGAGGTATCGATGATCGCGCCGGCGTCGGCGAGGTTGAGCGCGGCCAGCAGCGTCTTGCCGTCGCCGCTGACGGCGAGATCTCGCGGCCACGACTCGACCGCACTGCTCGGCGGAAACTCCTGGATCGGCGTCGCTGACGGCGGCGGCGGCACTGCGATCACGCCGTCGCGGCTGGCGTGGCCGCTGCGGGCGTTGACCTTGAAGACGTGGATGACGTCGCCGCCGCGACCGGGCACGCTCGGCGGCACCTGCTGGTCGCTGTGGCCGGAGTCCATCAGGCCCGAGACGTAGGCGGTGCGCCCGTCGGGGGCCATCGCGATCCCGCCGGAGAGACCCGGCATCGGTATGACCTGGACGACGCGGCCGAGGTTGCCCCGGCTCTTCGCGCGGCAGTTGCGACCCGCCGGCGGCTTCGGACAGCGGGCGGAGGGCCTCACCTCGACGATGCGGATGTCGTTTAGGCCGCGACCGGTCGAGAGCGCCCACAGGTAGCGGCCATCGGGGGTCAGCGCGCCTCCGCTTGTGAAGTTGCCGAGCCGGGTGGTCTTACCCACCGGCTCGAGCTTGCGGCCGGTGGGCTGGATGTGGTTCTTGGGGCCGATCTCCCCCGCGGGGGACTTGACTGCCAGGGCGATTCCAACGGCGATCACGGCGAACGCGACCACGGCCACCGGGATCACCAGGGCCCTTCGACCCGGCGCTCTCACTTAGAAGACCGGGCTCTCGGTGTAGGTGCCGAAGACCTCCTGCAATGCCTCGATCATCTCACCTTCGGTTGCCCGCACGCGGGTCGCAGCGATCAGCGGCCCCATCAGGTTCTGATCGCCGGCCGCAGCCCGCTTCAGCTCGCCGAGGACCCGCTCGACCTCGGAGCCGTCGCGCGAGGCCCTGGTCGCCGCCAGTCGCCCGACCTGCTTTCGCTCCAGGGCAGGATCGATTCGCAGGATCTCGACCTCGTCCTCGGCGGAGACATGCTCGTTGACCCCGACGACTATGCGCTTGCGCTCGTTCAGCTCCTGCTGGTATGTGAAGGAGGCGTCGGCGATCTCGCGCTGGGGGAAGTTCTTGCGAACGGCCTCGACCATTCCGCCCATCTCGTCGATCCGGGAGAAGTAGTCGTAGGCGGCCGACTCGATCTCGTCGGTCAGCTTCTCGACGAAGTAGGAGCCGCCGAGAGGGTCGGCGGTGTTGGTGACCCCGGACTCCTGCGCGATGATCTGCTGGGTGCGCAGTGCGACCCGGACCGCCTCCTCGGTCGGAAGCGCCAGGGCCTCGTCGTAGGAGTTGGTGTGAAGCGACTGGGTGCCGCCGAGGACGCCGGCCATGGCCTCAATCGTCGTGCGCACGATGTTGTTGAGCGGCTGCTGGGCGGTTAGGCTGACCCCGGCCGTCTGGGTGTGAAAGCGCATTCTCATCGATTCCGGCCGCCTCGCGCCGTAGGTGTCGCGCATCTCTCGCGCCCAGATCCGCCGCGCCGCGCGGTACTTGGCGATCTCCTCGAAGAAGTCGATGTGGGCGTTGAAGAAGAACGAGAGGCGCGGCGCGAAGGCGTCGACGTCGAGGCCGCGCTCGATCGCCGCCTCGACATAGGTGAAGCCGTCCTTGAGGGTGAAGGCCAGCTCCTGCGCTGCGGTCGAACCCGCCTCGCGGATGTGGTAGCCGGAGATCGAGATCGGGTGCCAGCGGGGCATCTCGCGGGTGCAGTACTCGACCATGTCAGTGACCAGGCGCATCGCGTGATCGATCGGGAAGCACCACTCCTTCTGGGCGATGTACTCCTTGAGGATGTCGGTCTGGATCGTCCCGGCAAGGTCTTCGGGTGCGGTCCCCTGCTCCTCGGCGGCGACGACGTAGAAGGCGAGCAGGATCGCCGCCGGCGCGTTGATCGTCATCGAGGTGGAGACGTCGGCGAGGGGGATGCCCTGGAAGAGGCGGGTCATGTCGTCGAGCGTGTCGACGGCAACCCCCTCGCGCCCGACCTCGCCCTCGGAGCGGGCGTGGTCGGAGTCATACCCCATCAGCGTCGGCATGTCGAAGGCGACCGAGAGGCCGCCCTGGCCGTGGTCGAGCAGGTAGTGGAAGCGCTCGTTGGTCTCCTCGACGGTGCCGAATCCGGCGAACTGGCGCATCGTCCACAGCCGCCCCCGATACATCGACGGATAGGGGCCGCGGGTGAAGGGGAACTCGCCCGGGTACCCGAGCTTCTCGGCCGGCTCGAACCCCTCGAGGTCCTCCTCGGTGTAGAGCGGCTCGACCGGGTGGCCGGAGATGGTCGAGAAGGAGGCGTTGCGCTCGGGCTCGGCGGAGTAGACCTCCTCCCTCCACTGGTGCGCGCGACGGCGGGCTCCGGGCTCGACGGCCATGAACCGCAGTCTAGAGGCCTGATCTGGGTTCGCCACGCACGGGACCCCGCCCACCAGGCCCCTAGGTCAGCTCGTCGAGAATCTCGTCGAGCCGTGGAACCGAGTCTGGGTCGATCAGGTTGAGCGCGGTGATTCCCGTCAGCCGCTCGGCCAGCTCGACCCCGGCCAGCGTGCTGGTGCAGCGGCCGGCGATCAGATCGGGACGCATGCCGAACGCCTCCATCACCCCGACCACCGAGTAGGGATCGGAGGCGCAGAGAACCGTGAGCGCCGTCACCGGCGCCAGCGCCTCGATCGCCGCCGCACCGTTGTAGGGCTCCAGCGGAGAGGCGCCGGCCTCGGCGACGACCACGTCCACCTCCGCCGCCGCCAGCCCGGAGGTGAGGAGCCCGAGCGCTCGCTCGAAGAGCGGACGGGGGCAGGCGGTGGACGGGAGCCCGGCGTCGACGAAGTCGAGGATCGGCTCGGCCCCGGCGTCGCGCATGGCGAGGATGTCGCGGTAGCGGCCGACACCGGTCAGCTTCGCGCCGCCCACCTTGAGGCCCCGCCGCGCCAGGCGGCGGACGATCGTTCTCGCCGAGGCCGTCTTGCCCGCGTCCATCGACGTGCCGATCAGCAGGATCACGGGGGCCTTCAGCTCGCGCGCCTGGGGGGCGATCGCGTAGTCGGACATCCGTGCCGGCTCGGACCCGGCCAGCACGTGCCCCTCGTAGCCGAGGTCGAGGGGTGGCGGTAGCAGCCGGGATATGGATGTGCACCGCCCGAGCACGCATGCGGACGTGAGCGCCTGCATCACCCCGTCCTCGCCAATCTTCTCCCAGTCGCCGGTCACCTCGAGCGTGGCGTGGCGCTTGCCGAGGGCGCCGAGGACGAGGTCGTCCTCCAGCACCTCGATCATGCGGCCGTCGACGGACTCGATCCGACCCCCGGTGGAATGGGTCGAGAGGACCCGGCCGACCACGAAATCGCCGCTCCCCCATTGCTTCCGTGGCAGCCGCGTGAGCTCAATCGCAGCAGGATCAAAGCCCGTGTTCCGGGCGAGGCTCGCGATGAAAGGCCTAGCCACCGGTCAGCTCCCCGTGGCCGGGAGCGCGATCAGCATCGCCGAGAGGGCCGCGCGCTCGACCATCCGGGAGACCTCGATGTGCTCGTTGATCGCGTGAGCATCGCCCCCCACCGGCCCGAGACCGTCGAGGGTGGCGGTGTAGAGGCTGGTGGTGTTGCCGTCGGAGGCGCCTCCGACGGCCGCTTCGCCGATCTCGAGGCCAATCGCGCCCGCTGCCTCGCGCGCCGCCTCCCAGAGCTCGCGGTTGCGGGGAGTGCGCTCCATCGGCGGGCGGCCGAACCCCCCGCTGACGTCGATCGAGATGCCCTCCTGCACCGGCTTGAGCCCGAGTATCGCCTCCTCCACCACCTCTGCGGCCTCCGCGGTGGGGACGCGTGCCTCGATCACCGCCCCGGCATGCGGCGCGACGACGTTGGCGCGGAGGCCGCCATCGATCGTTCCGACGTTCACCGTCACCCCTTTGTCAACGTCATTGAGCTCGAACAACCGCTGGACCTGATGCGAGAGCTCGAGGATCGCCGAGACCCCCTTCTCGGGCGCCAGGCCGGCGTGGCTGGCGCGCCCACGGATCGTCAGCTCGAAGCGGCCGACTCCCTTGCGCGCGGTCTTCAACCGCCCCTGCGCTCCGTAGGAGGGCTCGAATACGAACGCCCGGCAGGCCCGGCAGGCGAGCTGGCGCAGGTGCCGCGTCGAGTCGGGGCTGCCTATCTCCTCGTCGGAGTTGACGAGCACCACCGGGGTTGCCCCGATCGGGATCTCGAGCGATCCGAGCGCGCCCAGGGAGAACAGCATCTGGACCAGCCCGCCCTTCATGTCGTAGGTCCCCGGGCCGTGAAGACGCCCATCGTCGCGACGAACGGGCATCTCCTCCAGCGTCCCCAACGGCCAGACGGTGTCAAGGTGGCCGACCAACAGTTGGCGGGGAGCCCCGCGGGCGCGCCGGGCAGGGCGCGCGTAGAGGTGGTCGCCCGTGCCGCGACCTCGCAGGCGACGGACCCTGAAGCCGAGTCCCTCCAGCTCAGCGGCGAGGATCACGAAGGTTCCGCCGTGTGCCTTCGGCTCGAGAGAGGGGGACTCCTCGCGAGAAAGGCGATCGAGCAGGGACGCCATCTCCTCCTCTCGCGCTTCGAGCCACGAGAGCACGCGGCCCGCGGTGCGCGGGTCTGGGCTCAGAGCCTGGTGTCCACGTGGTAGGGGAACGAGAACGTCTCACCGACGGAGGCGACCCTCCCCGGGCTCACGTAAGCGGTCAACGGAGTCGCTTTGAGGAGATCCGCGTCGTCGGTACCAGGAGAGCGGATCGCGCTCTCAGGGGCCGAGGCCGCCACGACTTTGCCGACGATCAGGCTGTTCTCGCCAAAGCCGTCGAGGATTCGCTCCAGCGTGCACTCCAGCCAGAGGTTGCAGCCGTCGAGCAGGACCCCGTCCACCTTGCGCGCGGGTGAGGTCGACAGCGCCTCGAGGCTCGGCTTCTCGCCCTCCTCCGTCCGCGGGCCGGCGGCGAGGCTGGCGGCGACCATCTGGTCAGGGCGAACGAAGCTCGCCGTGAACTCACCGCGCTCGACGACGTTGGTGTAGGTCGAGTGCCTGGGACTGCAGACGAAACACCAGAGGTTCTGCCAGCCCAGTGGCATCGCCATGTGCTTCGGCGCCAGGTCGAAGCCGCCGTCGGGCTCGCGGGTGCCGACGACGACCAGCGGCGCAACCGTGAAGAACCGGCTCCAGATGGGGGATGAGGTCGGTATCTCCTCGATCGGCTCCATCAGTGCCCTCCCGCGCGGTCACAGTCTCCTGGCACAGCTCCCATGGCCCGGAGTCTAGACCGAGCGAGCCCGATCGGGTAGCGGGCTCAGCGGCGCCGGACGGCGAGGCGGCGAGGCGGCGGGCGCCTGTTGCCGATCCGGGAGGCGCCGAAACCCAGGGCCAGCGCCAAGGTTGCACCGGAGATGATGGCCAGGCGCCGGCCTAGGCGTTCGAAGCGCATCACCGGCCAGCCCTCCCGGTCGGCGACCTCGGCCAGGGGCGCGTCGGGGTTGACCGCCACCGGGTTTCCAACCGCACGTAGCATCGGCAGGTCCGAGGCGCTGTCGGAGTAGGCGTAGGAATCGGCGAGGTTGATCTCGTGCGAGTCGGCGAATGCCTCCATCGCCTCGACCTTGCCCTCGCCGTAGACGAACGGCCCGTCGAGGCGGCCGCTGAAGCGGCCGTCGGGGCCGACCTCGTAGCGGGTGCCGATCCCGCCCTCCATCCCCAACACCACCGCCAGGGCCGAGACGATCCCGTTGCCGGCGGCGCTGACGATAAAGGTCGGGCGCCCGGCGTCGGCGTGGGCGTGGACCTCGCCGAGCATCTGGGGGTAGATCCGCGGCAGGATCCCCGCCATCACCTCCGGCCCCATACGATCGATCGTGCTCCCCGGCACGCCGGTGATCAGGTCGCGGGCGACCCGGAGCACCTGGGCGGTCTCCTCGTCGCTTGCCCCCCGCAGCCGGTAGCGCAGGTGGTCAAGCGCCCAACGCGCGACCTGGAGGCGCCTGACGACCCCGTGGCGCGCCGCGACCCTGGCGAACACCATCCCCGAGGAGCCCGCCATCAGGGTCTTGTCGAGGTCAAAGAAGGCGGCCGCTTTCTTTGGCCTCGGATCACCGCCCGCCGCCTCTTCGACATCACCGCCCGCCGCCTCCTCCGCTTCGCGTCCGGGGGCGGCGGGGTTCTCGGCGCGTCTAGGAACCGTTGACCTCGAGGACAATCGCGTCGCCCTGCCCTCCCCCTGAGCAGATCGCCGCCACTCCGAGGCCGCCGCCGCGACGGCGCAGTTCGTGGACGAGGGCGCCGACGATGCGGGCGCCGGAGGCGCCGATCGGGTGGCCGAGGGCGATCGCGCCGCCGTTGACGTTGACCCTGTCCTCGTCGACGCCGAGCATCCGCACCGAGTTGATCGCGACCGAGGCGAAGGCCTCATTGATCTCCCAGAGGTCGACGTCGGCCGGGCTCTTGCCGATCTTCTCCAAAGCCACCTTGGCGGCGTTGGCCGGGGTCCTTGCCAGGTAGGGGAACTCGTCCGCGACCGTGCCGTAGGCGAGGACCGTCGCCAGTGCAGTGCGGCCGTTGGCCTCGGCCCAATCGGAGGAGGTCGCGACGACGGCGCCCGCCCCGTCGTTGACTCCGGGCGAGTTGCCGGCGGTATGGGTCGCGTCCTCGCCGCCGACGGCGCGCAGCTTCGCCAGCGTCTCGACGGTGGTGTCGGGACGGATCGCCTCGTCGGCGTCGACGATGCTCTCCCCCTTGCGCGTCTTCACGGTCACGCCGACGATCTCCTCGGCGAGGTTGCCGTCGTCATTGGCCTTTGCGGCCAGGTGATGCGAGCGGGTTGCGAAGCGGTCCATGTCGGCACGGGTGATCTCGAGCTCGTTCGAGACCTCGCTCGCCTCGTTGATCATCTGCTTCTCGGTGAAGGGATTGGTGAGCCCATCGTGGGTCATGGCGTCGACCGCGCTGACGTCACCCATGCGAAATCCGAAGCGGGCGCCCGGGAGCAGATACGGAGCCTGGCTCATCGACTCCATCCCACCGGTGACCGCGACCTCGATGTCCCCGGCGCGGATCGCCTGGTCGGCGAGGCCCAGCGAGCGCATTCCCGACGCGCAGACCTTGTTGATGGTTTCGGAGGGAACCTCCTTCGGGATCCCGCCCTTGATCTGGGCCTGCCGCGAGGGGATCTGGCCCTGGCCGGCCTGCAGGACCTGGCCAAAGACGACCTGCTCGACCTGCCCGGGCTCGACCCCGGATCGCTCCAAGACCGCCTCGATCACGGTCCCGCCGAGATCGGTGGCGTCGAGGGTCGAGAGTCCGCCGCCCATCTTTCCGAAGGGGGTTCTCGCGGTGGCGAGGATCACTGTGCTGGGCATCTCTGCCTTTCTATTCCGAGGATTCGACCGGTGGTTGGGGTCATCTGAAGCGGGCGCGGGGCCCGGGTGTCCACGATAGCGAGAGGCAGCCCACTCCGACCCCGAGCGCATAGACTCACCGCCGCATGAGGGTGGAAGTGCGTGAGAGCGCGATCGCAGACGCCGGTGCCGACCTCGTCGTCGCCGGTCTCTACGAAGGCGAAGAGTTGCCCGCGGGCCTGGCCGAGGCGCGCGGTGCCGCCGACGCCAAGAGCGCCTACCGCAGGCTCACGGTCCTGCACCCCGATCGGCCCCCACGGGCGATCGCGGTCGGCCTCGGCAAGCGCACCGAGATGGAGCCGGAGCGGGCCAGGGTTGCCGCCGCCCTCGCCGCCGCCGAGGCCGCTCGGCTCGGTGCCCCCACCATCGCCTGGCAGATCCCCGAGTCGGGTGACCCCGCCGGGATCACGTCGGGCATCGTCGTCGGGACGATCCTCGCGGGCTACCGCTTCGACCGCTTCCGCAGCTCCGACCCCGACGAGGAACGGCCGGCCGCGATCGAGGAGCTGATCCTCCTCGGGCCCCCAGAGCTCTCGGCCGAGGCCGAGACGGCGCGGATCTGCGCCGAGGCTCAGAACCGCGCCCGCGAGCTTCAGGACCTCCCTTCCAATGTCGCCACCCCCTCCTACCTGGCGCGCCGGGCCGAGGAGATCGACGGCGCCAACGACTCCGTCTCGACCGACGTGCTCGGCCGCCAGGAGATCTCCGAGCGGGGGATGGGCGGGATCGAGGCGGTCAGCGCCGGCAGCGCCGAGGACCCGGCGCTGATCGTGATGCGCTACAGCGGTGGCGGCTCGGGGCCCACCCTTGGCCTGGTCGGCAAGGGCGTCACCTTCGACACCGGCGGGATCTCGATCAAGCCCGGCGCTTCGATGCATGAGATGAAGATGGACATGTCGGGGGCGGCGGCGGTGCTCGAGGCCGTGGCCGCGATCGCCGAGCTCGGGATCGCGATCGACGTGATCGCGGTCATCCCGACGATCGAGAACATGCCGTCGGGGACCGCCGTCAAGCCGGGCGACATCATCACCCAGTACAACGGCAAGACGGTCGAGGTCAACAACACCGACGCCGAGGGCCGGCTGATCCTCGCCGACGCCCTCGCCTACTGCGTCGAGCTCGGCGCCGAGCGGATCGTCGACATCGCGACGCTCACCGGCGCGGTGGTGGTCGCCCTCGGCTCGACCTACTCGGCCCTGATCTCCAATGACGAGGTGCTCGCCGCGGCCGTCGAGCGCGCCGCCGAGGATTCCGGCGAGCTTGCCTGGAGGCTGCCGCTGCACCCGGAGTACAAGGAGCTGACCAAGGGCACGGTCGCCGACCTCACCAACCTGGCGGCGAAGCGCAAGGCGGGGACGATCTACGCCGGCTCTTTCCTCGAGGAGTTCGTCGACGGCCACCCCTGGGCCCACCTCGACATTGCCGGCACCGCGTGGGACGTCGGTCGCCCCTACGTCGGCTCGGGCCCCACCGGAGTCGGCGTTCGCCTCCTCATAACCCTCGCCCGCGACAGCGCGGGTAACTGAAGCGCCGACGGCCGCGGGCAACCGGAGGCGGTAGGTTCTGGTGAGGAGGCCAAACGGAGGAGGAGGAGGAGTCGAGAGATGGCAACTGAGCTGAGTGTCGCCCACCGCGAGACCCTGAGGGCGCTCTGCGACACCGTCGTGCCGAGCATCGAGCACGACCCCGACCCCGACGGCTTCTGGGCCAGGCGCGCCAGCGAGGTCGGGGCCGACGCGGCCCTCGCCGACCTGATCGCCACGCTTCCGCCGGAGCAGCTCGAGGGCACGATCGATCTCCTCGACGCGCTCCGAGAGCAGAGCTTCGAAGCTGCCTCGCAACTCTCGCGCGAACAGATCCTTCGCAACATCTCACTGCTTGGCCCGGAGGCGGCCGCCGGCGTCGGTGCGCTGGTCTCGGGCTCGCTCTTCCTCGCCTACGGGATCCCCGACCCGGCCACCGGCCAGAACCCCTTCTGGAAGACCTTCGGCTACCCGGGACCGATAGGAGCTCCTTCGACCGAGCCGAAGCCGCTGCACCCCCTGGCGCCTGAGGGCGACGAGCTCAACCTCGAGGCCGACGTCGTCGTCGTCGGCTCCGGCGCCGGCGGCGGCGTCATCGCGGGGACCCTGGCCGGCGATGGGTTGAAGGTAGTCGTGCTCGAGGCCGGCGGCTACTTCGACGAGTCGGACTTCAACATGCTCGAGCTCTGGGCCTTCCAGAACCTCTACTACCGCAGCGGGCCGGTGCCGACGATCGACGGCAACATCTCGATGCAGGCCGGGGCCAACCTGGGCGGTGGAACGACGATCAACTGGACCAACTGCCTGCGCACGACTCCCTGGGTCCGCGAGCAGTGGGCCCACGAGTTCGGCCTCGAGGGCCTCGACGGGCCCGAGTATGACCGCCACCTCGACGCGGTCATGGAGCGCATCTCGGCAACCGACCAGTGCAGCGACTACAACGGCCCGACCCAGCGGATGAAGGAGGGCTCGGAGAAGCTCGGCTGGTCCTTCGAGCGGGTCGTGCGCAACGCCGACGCGGCCGCCTACACCCCCGAGACAGCGGCCTACATGGGCTTCGGCGACCAGAGCGGCTCGAAGATGACCACGACCAAGACCTACCTGCAGGATGCGGCCGACGCCGGCGCCGAGATCCTCGTGCGCACCACCGCGGAGAGGGTCCTCACCGAGGGGGGCCGCGCCGCCGGGGTCCAGGCCCGCTACGAGGATCCCGAGACAGGCCACTCGGCCAAGGTCACGGTGCGCGCGCCCCAGGTCGTCGTCGCCTGCGGCTCGCTGGAGTCGCCGGCGCTTCTGCTGCGCTCTCAGATCGGCGGCCCGGCGGTCGGCGACAACCTGCGCCTTCACCCCTGCACGGCGATGCTGGGCGTCTACAACGAGGACCAGCGCTCGTGGTGGGGCGCGCCCCACACCGGCGTCGTCGACGAATTCGCCAACACCGGCGACGGCTGGGGCTTTCTGCTCGAGACAGCGCAGTACACAACCGGCATCGGAGCCTCGGCCGTCCCCTTCTCGACCGCAGCCGAGCACAAGCAGGCAATGGAGCAGTTCGCCTTCTGCTCGACCTCGATCGCCCTGCTGCGCGACCGCGGTCACGGTCGCGTCACGATCGACCAAAACGGCCAGGCCGCGCACTCCTATGCGCTCACCGACGAGGTCGACGTCGCCAACTCGAAGCTCGGGATCGATGCGCAGGTCCGGATCCACGAGGCAGCCGGCGCCCGCGAGATCCGCTCGCTTGCCGCGGGCCTGGCGTCCTGGCGCCGCGGCGATGACCTCGACGAGTTCATCGGTCGGGCCCAGCGGGTGCCGCTTCGCTTCGGTGGACACCGCCTCTTCTCGGCCCACCAGATGGGCAGCTGCCGGATGGGCAACGACCCGAAGACCAGCGTCGCCGGGCCCTGGGGCGAGCTCCACGACACCCCCGGCGTCTGGATCGGCGACGCCAGCGCCTTCCCGACCTCGTCGGGAACCAACCCGATGATCTCGATCATGGCGCTGGCCCACCGCACCGCGGAGGCGATCGCCTCAGCCGCCCCCGCGACTGCCGGCGCCGCCCCCGCCACCTCAACCGCCAACTAGGAAGGAACCACCCGAAGATGGCCACCACCGCAGAGATCCAGACCCGCGAACAGCTCTATGTCGGAGGCGAGTGGGTGGACCCGCAGGGGTCCGAGACGATCGACGTCATCAACTCGACCACCGAGGAGGTGATGGGGCGGATACCGGAAGGCACCGCCGCCGACGCCGAGATCGCGATCGCCGCCGCCCGCGAGGCGTTTACCCCTTGGTCGGAGACGAGCCGCGAGGAGCGCGCCGGCTACCTCGAGGCGATCGCCGCCGGGCTCGGCGAGCGCGCGGAGGAGATCGCGGCGACGATCTCCCAGGAGCTTGGGATGCCGCTGAAGCTCTCCCACCAGATCCAGGCCGGCCTGCCGACGATGTCGTTCTCTTCGATGCCCGGCCTGATGGAGCAGGTCACCTGGGAGGAGCAGGTCGGGAACTCCCTGATCGTGCGCGAGCCGATCGGCGTTCTCGGCGCGATCACGCCCTGGAACTACCCGCTGCACCAGATCGCCAACAAGGTCGCGCCCGCGCTCGCCGCCGGCTGCACCGTGGTCCTGAAGCCGAGCGAGGTCGTGCCGCTGAACGCGTTCATCCTCGCCGAGGTGATCGAGGCCGCCGGCCTGCCCGCCGGGGTCTTCAACCTCGTCACCGGGACCGGGCCTGTGGTGGGCGAGGCGATCGCCGGCCACCCCGAGGTGGACATGGTCTCCTTCACCGGCTCGACGCGCGCCGGCAAGCGGGTCTCCGAGCTGGCCGCAGCGACGGTGAAGCCGGTTGCGATGGAGCTCGGCGGCAAGTCGCCGAACGTGATCCTCGACGACGCCGACCTCGAGCGCGCGGTCCCCGACGGGGTCGCCAAGTGCTTCCTCAACTCGGGCCAGACGTGCAGCGCCCTGACCCGGATGCTGGTGCCCCGCGACAAGCTCGACGTCGCCGAGCGGATCGCTGCCGCAGCGGCGGAGTCGTTCACCCCCGGCGACCCATTCGACCCCGCGACCCGCCTCGGGCCGCTGGTCTCCGAGACCCAGCGCGAGCGTGTCCGCGGCTACATCGTCAAGGGCACCGAGGAGGGCGCAAAGCTTCTGACCGGAGGCCCGGAGGCCCCCGAGGGGCTCGACCGCGGCTACTTCGTCAAGCCGACGGTGTTCTCCGAGGTCGACACGAAGATGACGATCGCCCAGGAGGAGATATTCGGCCCCGTTCTCTCCATCGAGCCCTACTCGGACGAGGAGGACGCGGTGCGGATCGCCAACGACACGATCTACGGCCTCGCCGGCGGCGTCTGGTCGGCTGACGAGGAGCGCGCAAAGCGAGTCGCCCGCCGGATCCGCACCGGCCAGGTCGAGATCAACGGCGGCGCCTTCAACCCGCTGGCGCCGTTCGGCGGCTACAAGCAGTCAGGCCACGGCCGCGAGCTCGGCCGCTACGCAATCGAGGAGATGCTCCAGGTCAAGTCAATGCAGCTCTAGAGGTTCGTCGACGAGGTCGAGGTCAGTGGGCGTAACGCGGGGATCGGGATGTGGACGCTGCGCAGGCCCAGCGAGCCTGCCTAACGGATTTCACATGTTCTAACTCTGGTTCTTCGACCGCGATCTGGAGATGATCTGCGTGTACACGGGCCAGAGCCACGAGGCGAAAGCTGAACCGACGCCCTTAGCCCTGCCCTCAGCCCCCCGCCGATGCTCGAGATTTGGCGCAAACCGTCTCTGGCGCGTCCGTCAGATCCGGCCAAGGATCCGCCCAACCTCGACGCCGGGCAGTCCGCGAAAGCCGGCGTCGCGGGTGCCTCGCTCGATAGATTGGCGGGCGTGAACTTCGAGCTCAGCGACGAGCAGCGGCTGCTGCGCGACACGGTGAGGGAGTTCGCCCGCGCCGAGGTGGCCCCCGTGGCCGAAGAGCTCGACCGGACCAAGGCGTTCCCGTACGGGATCGTCGCCAAGATGGGCGAGCTGGGGCTGATGGGGATCCCCTTCCCGGAGGAGTATGGGGGTGGCGGGGCCGGCACCCTCGCCTACGCGCTCGCGGTCGAGGAGCTGGCGAGGATCGACTCCTCGGTGGCGATCACGATGGCCGCCCACACCTCGCTGGGGACGATGCCGATCCACCTCTGGGGGACCGGCGGGCAGAAGGATGAGTGGCTGCCCTCACTATGCAGCGGCTCGCGCCTGGCCGCCTTCGGCTTGACCGAGCCCGAGGCGGGCTCGGACGCCGGCAACACGCGGACGGCGGCGAGGCTGGAGGACGGCGAGTGGGTCATCAACGGCGCCAAGCAGTTCATCACCAACGCCGGTACCGACATCTCCGCCTGCGTCACGATCACCGCCGTCACCGGCGGCAACGGTTCGAAGGAGATCTCGAACCTGATCGTCGCCAACGGCACCCCCGGATACGAGGCGGGCGAGCCCTACCGCAAGATGGGCTGGAACGCCTCCGACACGCGTCCCCTCAGCTTCGAGGATTGCCGGGTTCCCGAGTCGAGCCTGCTCGGCCGCCGCGGCGAGGGCTTCAAGCAGTTCCTCCACATCCTCGACGGCGGCCGCATCGGCGTCGCCGCGATGGGCGTCGGGCTGGCGCAGGGCGCGCTCGACGAGGCGATCGCCTACGCGAAGGAACGGCGAGCGTTCGGGCAGCCGATCTCCAAGTTCCAGGCGATCCAGGCGAAGATCGCCGACCTCTCCGCCCAGATCGAGGCCGCCCGCCTGCTCACCTACCGGGCGGCGCTGGAGAAGGACAGTGGTGAGTCGTTCACTCTGACCGCCGCCCAGGCGAAGCTGATCACAGGGCGGCTGGCGGTGAGAGCGACCGAGGAGGCCGTCCAGATCCACGGCGGCTACGGCTACATCGAGGAGTACCCCGTCTGCCGCTTCTACCGGGACGCGAAGATCCTCACGATCGGCGAGGGAACCGACGAGATCCAGCAGATGGTGATCGCGCGCCAGCTCGGCTGCTGAGGGCGCCCGATGCGGCTGCGGGGGTGCGATGGGCGTCGCACCCGGCCCATACTCTGAGCGGAATGGAGGCCGGCCTCAGCGACACCCAGCGGCGAATCGTGACCACCGCGCGCGAGTTCGCGCGGGACGAGCTGGCGCCGTCGGCGGCGGCTCGCGAGGCGGCGGCCGAGTTCCCCTACGGGGTCCTCAACAGGCTTGCCGACCTCGGGCTGATGGGGATTCCCTTCCCTGAGGAGCATGGCGGCGCGGGGCTCGACGTGCAGACGCTGGCGATGGTCGTCGCCGAGCTGGCCTCCGCCGACCCGGCAGTCGCGCTGACGGTCGCCTCGCACACCTGGCTCGGCGCGATGCCAATCCACCTCTGGGGAACCGAGGACCAACGCGAGTTCTGGATGCCCCAGCTCTGCTCCGGCGCCCGGCTCGCCTCGCTTGCGCTCACAGACCTCTCCAGCCGGCAGGAGTCGGCGCCATCGGCGTGGCTCGGGGATCGCAGATGGGCGCTGAACGGACCCGCCGGCACCGCGATCAGCGCCGGCACCGTCAGCTTCGCCTGTCTGGTTGTCGCGGCGCAGACATCTGCCGCGGGCGAGCCCGCGGTGACGTCGCTCTTGATCGTCCCGGCCGAGACACCCGGGCTGGCCCCGGGAGAGGGGAGGAGGATCGAAGGCTTCGGGGCCGCCGACGTGCGCGGAGTCGAGATGCGCGACTGCCGCATCCCTGAGGCCGCCCTCCTCGGAGAGCCCGGCGCGGGTACGGCGGCAGTGAGATATCTGCTCGAGGGGAGCCACTTGGGGATGGCCGCGGCGGCGATCGGAGAGGCCCGGGGGGCCGAGGGCGCAGCCAGGAGCAGCGCGGCGGAGCGCGCCCGCGACCTGCTGCTCAACGCCGCCCCCGACGTCGGCGCCGAGGCGGCCTCCACACCCCCTGCAGACGCACCGGCGCCGGCGCCAGGGCCCGCACCGATTTCGCCTCAACCCCTGCCGCAGGAGATCGAGCCGGCACCTGTTGAAGCCCGGGCGTTGCCGCCTGGGATCGAGCCAGCACCGGTCGTGGCCCGGCCGCAACCACGGTCGCAGACCTCACAGCCCGTGGCGCCCGGGGGGCGGATGGTGACGGAGGCGGAGGCAGAGGCGGAGGCGGCGATCGCCCCCGGTCCGGTTGCGGCGGATCCCCCCGCGCCGACGCCACAGCTCCCCCCCGCCCCAGCACCGGGCCCGAGGCCGCTGCCTGCAGCGAGGCCGCGGCGATCGAGGAAGCAACTGGTCGGACGGCTGCCGTCGGACCGAATTACCGCGATCGCCGGCCTCGCCACGGGTGCGGTCGTCTGTCTTCTGCTGCTCGTGAGCTGGCAGCTTTAGCGGTGGCGCCGGGAACCCCCCAGAGGAAGCTGGCGATCTTCTTCGGCGCGGCGCTCACCGGCCTCATCGCCACAGTCATCCTCACCACCCTCTTCTCGCTCATGGCCGGGCAGAAGATGGTCCCGATCGACTCCTCGAGCATGGAGCCGGTGCTCTCGGATGGGGATCTCGCCGTCGAGCGCCAGATCGATCCCGCCGAGGCCAGCGTCGGCGACATCATCACCTTCTCCGAGCCCAACAGCGGGCAGACGGTCACGCACCGCGTTCGCGCCGTACGCCCCAGCGGCGGGCGGGTCGCCTTCGTCACCCAGGGCGACTCGAGCCGGACCGTCGAGCGCTTCTCGGTGCCGGCCACGGGCCAGATCGGCGTTCCACTTCGCCGCATCCCCTTCCTCGGGTCGCTCTGGAGCTCGCTCGGGGGGGCGCTGACCCTGCTGCTCCTCCCCCTGCTGGCGCTTGCCGGATACCTGGTCTTCAGCCGCCAGAGGGACTCTCGGCGGGCAGCGAGGTGATCGCGCCCTCCGCACGGGCGCCGACCACGGCGGCCCGGCCCGTGCCTTCGTGAATTCCGTAGTGGTCACAGATCGCGAGCTCGTGCTCTCGGGCGAGCGGCCTGGTGGCGTCGATGCTGGGAGCGCCGCGGATCGTCTCGCGACCGTGGGGAACCCAGACCCGCCCGGCGACGCCGGCGCAGTCGCTCACCGGCACGGCCACCGACTTGCCGAAGCGCCCCAGCTTCGCCACCACCCAGGACGGGGTGCCGTCCTCGGCGTCGACGAAGACGCCCTCGACCCGCGCCACCCCGGAGCCGCCGATCTCGTCTATTCCGTCGTCGAGCCAACCGAGCGCCTCCTCGAGGGCAGGCAGCCGTGGGGATTCTCCCTGCCGACGGGTCCTCCGAGCAGCCTCAGGCATTGCCCTGGCGCTCCAGCAGCCGGCTCGCGGCGCTCGCCGGGTCGAGCTCGCGCCTGACAACGCGCTCGAGCAGCTCGGCAACGCCGGCGTCGTCGGCGATCGACTCCTCGAGGCGACGGCGCATCCGTGACGCCGCAATGCCGAGGACCTCGTTGCGGAGGTTGCGGGCGCGCCGCTCCTCCAAGGCTCCCTCGGCCTCGATGAAGGCCCGGTGCTCATCGATCTTCGCTGCCAGCTCGACGATGCCCTCTCCCCTTACCGCCTCGGTTCGAAGTATCGGGACCGTCCAGCCCCCCGGGTCGTGGGCGAGGGCCAGAACACCGCGCACCTCTCGGACCATCGTGTCGGTCATCGGGTGGTCGGCCTTGTTGACGACGATCACGTCGGGAATCTCCATCACCCCGGCCTTCAGTGCCTGGATCGAGTCGCCGGAGCCAGGCATCAGCGCCAGCACGATCGTGTCGGCGTGGTCGACGATGTCGATCTCCGCCTGGCCGACGCCGACCGTCTCGATCAGGACGTCGTCCTTGCCGGCGGCGTCCATCACAAGCGCCACCTGAAGCGCCGCCTCCGAGAGCCCGCCGAGGGCGCCCCGCGAAGCCATCGAGCGGATGAAGACCCCGGGGTCGAGGAAGTGCTCGGAGAGGCGGATCCTGTCGCCCAGCAGCGCCCCTCTCGTGAACGGGCTCGAGGGGTCGATGGAGAGCACCGCGACCTGTCGATCCGCCTTGCGGAGCTCACCGGTGAGGGCTCCGATCAGGGTGCTCTTGCCGACCCCGGGAGGGCCGGTGAAGCCGACTATCCGAGCCCTGCCGGTGCGCGGGTAGACCGCGCGCACCAACTCCCAGCCGGCCGGGTCGTCTGACTCGATCAGCGTGATCGCCCTTGCCAGGGCGCGCTTGTCGCCGGCGAGCAGGCGCTCCGCAAGCGAGGCTTCTTCGACGACGTCGGCCATGCGGCGCTCAGTCTAGAGTCACGCGGCGATGCGCCGTCTGCGATTCCTCGCCGCCAACCGCATGCTGACGCCGAAGTACGCGCGGCTGCTCGGCCGCTACCTGCGGCGGCGCCTGTTCACCGTCGCCGGCTGGCGCTGGAGCACGGCGGGAATGGTCTTCTTCGGCCGCGGGCTGGCGCTGCAGAACGGGCGCAGCGGCCAGATCCGCTTCGGCCGCTTCGTCTGGATCGGTGACGGGACCAAGATCCGCTGCCACGAGGGAGTGGTCGAGATCGGCGACAAGACCGTGCTGGGGCAGGAGTGCACCATCTCGGCCTTCCAGCGGGTGCGGATCGGGGAGCAGTGCGTGATCGCGGACCGGGTGATGTTCATCGACTTCGACCACGGCATCGCCGATGTCGAGGTCCCGATACGCCACCAGGGCATCTACAAGCGCGACGTGGAGGTCGGCTCCAACGTCTGGATCGGGTACGGCGCCTGCATCCTTCGCGGGGTACGGGTCGGCGACAACTCGGTGATCGG
The DNA here is from genome assembly GCA_963781345.1 of uncultured Actinomycetes bacterium. Classification (GTDB taxonomy): domain Bacteria; phylum Actinomycetota; class Thermoleophilia; order Solirubrobacterales; family 70-9; genus JBBRHQ01. The sequence continues at coordinate 9,132 of CAWAFQ010000008.1, read as the reverse complement.
TACCAACGCGGTGGTGACCAAAGACGTGCCGGCAAACGCCGTCGTCGGTGGTGTCCCGGCGCGGGTGATCCGGATGCGCGAGACGCCGACGTCGCTTCACTGGCCACACCAGGTCGAGCCGGGCTAGCTGTAGTTCCTAACAACGTTGTTCATCCGGTCCTCCTTGGAGGCTGGGGGTGCTGAAGCCACCCAGATCCAAGGAGGTCACCGGATGAAGCTGCACGCTAACGCTCCCCTCGGCCCGAAGGGCAGGGCGATCATGGTCAAGAGGGTTCTTGAGGAAGGCCTCTCGCTCACGGAGGCGGCCGAGGCCGCCGGAGTGAGCGAGCGCACAGCCGGCAAGTGGGTCCGCCGCTACCGCGCCGAGGGAGAAGACGGGCTGGTCGACCGCAGCTCGGCGCCGAGGCGGGTCCCGGGCCGGACCCCTGAGGAGCGAGTCGAGGCAATCGCATCGCTGCGGCGGCTGCGGATGACCGGCCCCGAGATCGCCGAGTTGCTGGAGATGGCCACCTCGACCGTCTCCGCGGTCCTCAAGCGGGTGGGACTCGGCAAGCTCAGCCGCCTCGAGCCGCCGGAGCCCGTCCGCCGCTACGAGCGCCGCCGGCCCGGAGAGCTGATCCACATCGACGTCAAGAAGCTGGGGCGGATCGGTGCCCAGGGCCCCGGGCATCGGGTTCTCGGCAAGAGCGGGGCCAGGCGCGGGGCAACCCTGACCGACGCTGCGGGAGTGAGGCGCGGACAGACGGGATGGGAGCGGGTCCACGTCTGCGTCGATGACTGCACCCGTCTCGCCTACGTCGAGGTCCTTCCCGACGAGCGGGCCGAGACTGCCATCGCCTTCCTCGAGCGGGCCTGCGCCTACTACCGCTCCCACGGCGTCACCGTCGAGCGCCTGATGACCGACAACGGTTCGGCTTATCGCTCGGCGGCCCACGCGATCGCCTGCCGGGCGCTGGGGATCCGCCACATCCGCACCCGCCCCTACCGCCCCCAGACCAACGGCAAGGCCGAGCGCTTCATCCGCACGATGCTGCGGGAGTGGGCCTACGCCGCCGTTTACGGCTCATCGCCAGAGAGGGCCGCGGCCCTCTCTGGCTGGCTCGAGCGCTACAACTTCAGGCGAAGACATGGCGCCCTCGGTCACCGGCCGCCGATCGAACGGCTGCGAGAGCTGACCGGGAACAACGTTGCTGGCAACTACAATTAGATCATCCCGTTGGGGGTCCGATTCGTCTCTCGCGACCATCCGCGGATTGTCGAGCGAGCACGCCTGCCGGACTGATCACGATCCTAACCGCCCGGGACTTGAGCCCCGGTCACCCGTGCGGACGGTGCCTCTCGTAGCGCGTGTAGACCACCCGGTTGCCGAAGGTCCGGGTCTCGGCGAGCTCGAGGTTGAGCGGCGCGGCGAGGGCCGGGAACAAGGGCAGCCCGCCGCCGAGGATGACGGGCGCGACGAAGAGCCCATACTCGTCGATCAGGTCGAGCTCGGCACATGCGCCGGCGAGCCCCGGCCCGCCGACGGCGATCTCGCCGTCGAACTGCGACTTGAGCCCCGCGACCTCCTCCTCGACGCCGCCCGTTGCGGGCCTGGCGTTGCCCTTGACCTCGGTCAGCGTGCTCGAGAAGACGACCTTCGGGAGCTGCTGCCAGATGCGGGCGAACTCCGCCTCGTCGTCGGAGATCGACGGATCCTCGTCCGCCGTCTCCCAGTAGACCATCGTCTCGTAGAGCTTGCGGCCAAGGAGATGCGCACTCAGCCGACCCGCCTGCTCGGTGTGGAACCGAAACTGCTCCTCGTCGGGCACCGTCCATTCGAAGTCACCACCGGGCCCGGCAACGAAGCCGTCGAGCGAGACGTTCATCGAATAGGTCAGCTTCCCCACGAGAGACAGCCTAGAGATCTCTCACTCGAGGTAAAGCACCTTCGCCCCGTCAATCGAGCGCGGCATCTCGACCACCGTCAAGGAGTGAGAACGCCTGCTTTGCGCGAGCGGGAGCAGCGCGAAGGGAGCATCCTCGTCACGGCAGCCGTGCGGTCCAGTCGGGTTGCTGCACTATTTGGTCAATGCGATCGGGATCGCGCGGCCGACGCCCGTGGACAAGACAACTAGCTCGGGTCAGGCGGTCGGGCCGCCCCGCAACGAATAACCCGGAGGGGTATCGATGAGCGAGTACGCAGTCGCCCGCCTGGAGGACATCGACGAGATCAGCGACGGCCGCGAACCGTGGCGTCCGCTGCGCCACCACTTTGGCATCACGTCGTTCGGGATCAACGCCTGGACGGGTCGGGAGGCGGGAGACAGGATCATCAACGAGCACGATGAGGAGGGCGAGGATGAGGAGCTCTACTTCGTCCACAGCGGCCGAGCCAGGTTCGAACTCGACGGCGAACGCGTCGATGCGCCGGCCGGCACGTTCGTCTTCGCGCGTCCGGGCGTGAAGCGGACGGCGTTCGCCGAGGAGCCTCGGGACGACGATTCTCGCGGCGGGGGCCACGCCGGGGCAGGTCTACACGCCGACCGGCTGGGAGCTCTGGGCCCCGGTTGGGCGGCTCTACCAGGAGGGGCGGTACGACGAAGCGGCCGACCAGGCTCGGGACCTGGCCGCGGCGCACCCGCAGTACCCCGAGCTCCTCTACAACCTCGCCTGCTGCGAGAGCCTCGCCGGGCGTAAGGCCGACGCGATCGAGCATCTGCGGCTCGCGATCGAAACGTCGGACAGCGTTCGGTCGTACCTGGCGGGGGACTCAGACCTCGACCCCCTCCGCGAGGAACCGGAGTTCCAGGCGCTCCTCGCCGGCTGAGGCTCAGAGCAGGCGCAGCCGCCCGGTACGCCGCCAGAACCCGTCCCCGAGCTCAGGCGGCTCAGCCAGCTCGTCGGCTGCCCGTTGCGCGACGAGGAGCCGTCCGGCTACAGAAGTAGGCCGGCACTCGCGGGCATGACCGGAGCCCGATGCGATCGCACGACGCTGATCACCTCGGTGTTGTCGATCCCCTGCAGGTACACCGACGTGACCCCGAGGTCGGCGTGGCCGAGCTGGCGCTGGATCACGTTCAGCAGAACTCCACGGGCCATCTCGACGGCATGAGCGTGACGAAGCTGATGAGGCGCGAAACGGCGCCTGACGCCGGCGTCGAGGGCGATCCGCAGCAGCAGCGTCCGCGCGGCGGGACTGGACCACGGGCGGCCGCAGGTCGGACCGTTGATGACGCAGAAGAGCGCCCCGATCGGCATCTGAGAGCGGTGCTCAAGCCATGGGCGAAGCTGCTCCCAGCCCCACTCGTCCATCCCGACCTCCCGCCGCTTGCCGCCCTTGCCGTGACGAACGAGTAGCGCCCCGCGGGCCGGGTCGAGGTCGCGCTCGGCAAGACTTAGCGCCTCACTGATTCGAAGGCCGGCACGCCAGAGGACAACGATCAGCCCGCGGAGGCGCGCGCCGTGGATCCCAGGTCCGGCCGTGCGCATTACCGCGACGATCTCCTCCACGCGTGGCGGGTCCGCGGGGTAGCGGATGCCCTTGTTTCGAGGTGGGCGTCCGGCGTGGGTATCCGGGCATGGTCGCCGGTGAGCGCGGGCGGCCGGCGGAGTCGAGCAGCCGCTCTTCGGTGATGAGCATGGGTCCTCCGTTCCTTTGGCGATCCCCGGTTCGGGAGCGCGGTGACGGAACGGGGTCACGCACGGAGGTGCGCCGGGGACAAGTCGTGCGCCGCAGGACGCGACGCTCCTCAGCTATGCAGCCGGCGGTGGGCGATCGCGTACACAGTCAGCGCGTGCGCCTCGCGAGGTTGATGGCGAACGCCGAACGCGATTGCGTAGCTGGCGGAAATGCGCGGCTCGGACGACGAGTAGCTCCTTTTCGTCCAAGCGGGCTAACTCACGGTGTCTCGATTGCGGTGGTCACCGCCTCGGCCAGTTCGTCCGCGAACGCCGGCGTCAGCGGCGTCTGCTGGACCAGTCGGCGGTACCAGATCGGTCCGTACAGCAAGTCAGTTGCGACTTCCAGATTGACGTCGGCGCGGACATCACCGCTCCCCTGCCAGCGGCGGAGGACCTTCAGGACCATCGCCCGCCGCCGCGAAACGAACGTCTCGCGGAAGGCGTCCGCGAATTCCGGATCCGCCTCGACGCTGCCGATCAGCTCGGCGCAGACACGGCCCGCGGGCGACTTGCTGAGGGTCTGGGTCAGGTCGCGTGCCAGCTGGCGCAGATCGCCGTCGAGGCTGCCGGTGTCGGGCTCTCGCACCGGCCTCGCCCGCTCCTGCGCGTAGGCGAGCACCAGCGCGGCCTTGTTCGGCCACCAGCGATAGATCGTTTGCTTGCCAACGCCGGCGCGCTCGGCGATCTGGTCGATCGACGTGGCGGCAAGACCCTGGTCACGGATCAGCTCGCCGGTCGCGTCGAGGATCGCTTGGAGGGCGCGCTCGCTGCGTCGGGCGGGGTTCGGCATGTTGGAAGCAATCGACATGAGAGGTATTTGACAAGACGAGACGTCTTGTGTCAAGCTAGTAGACGAGACGCTTCGTCTCGTCACCTCAATCCGAAAGAAGAAGGTGTTCCCATGTCGTCCACTGTTCAACATCCGGGCCCACCGCCCCGCCACCGGATGGCCCTCCTGGTTTGGCTCGCGATTTATCCGACGATCACCCTGCTGCTGGCACTCGGCGGCGGGCTGATCGCGGATTGGCCGCTGCCGCTACGCACGCTGGCCCTGACCGCTGTCGCCGTACCCCTGATGGTCTTCGTGCTGCTGCCGCGGCTGCAGCACGTGCTCTCCCCATGGCTGGCGCGATGACGGCCGCCTTCGACTCCGTGGTCGTCGGCGGCGGCGCCGCCGGGCTCAGCGCCGCGATGGTGCTCGGCCGGGCCCGGCGTCGCACGCTTCTCCTCGACCAGGGTGACCAGAGCAACCGAGCTGCGCTTCACGTCGGCGGCCTGCTCGGTCACGACGGCACGTCGCCCGCGGAGCTCTACGAGCTGGCCCGAACGCAGGTCCTCGCCTATGAATCCGTCGCGATTCACGACGCTGAGGTGATCGAGGCTCGCGCCGACGGTGACGGGTTCGTCGTCGTCCTCGCCGATCGCGACGAGCTCCGGACCCGGTCGCTCGTGCTCGCGACCGGAATGAGCTACGAGGTCCCCGAGGTGCCGGGCTTTGCCGAGTTGTGGGGAGACGCCGTCTTCCACTGTCCGTTCTGCCACGGGTGGGATGTGCGCGACCGGCCGGTCGCCGTCTATGGCAGCGGTGAGATCGCCGACCGACTGGCCACCTTGCTCGCCGGCTGGACCGACGACGTGACCATCGTCGACCCCGCTGAGGTCGCCGGGGTCCGGGTCGAAGACGGTTCCCTGCGAGCGGTGGTGCGCCATGACGGCTCCGAGGTCGCCTGCGATGCCGTCCTCGTGCATGCGCCCCTGCGCCAACGCGGCCGGCTCGCTCAATCCCTCGGTCTCGAGCTGACCGACGAAGGCTTCGTCGCTGTCGATGCCGAGATGCACACGAGCGTCCGCGGCGTCTACGCTGCCGGCGACGTCGCTGTGGCACCACAACAGGTCGCTATCGCGATTGGCAGCGGACACACCGCTGGACTGGTCGCGGTCCGCGAGCTCTTGCTGGGTCAATAGGTTCCGAATGACAAAGCCGCCAATCGAGAGCATCACTTCCCCCTCGACCGCGCCGGCATTCCTCAGGGACGGGTTCGGAGGATCTCCATGAGTGACCAAGTTCGCCAGCCGGCGGCCGTAGCGGAGCAAACGACCGAGCAGAGACGAAGGGCTCTCATCGCCGGGTGGCTGATGGCCTCCACGTTCGTAACGTCGATCGGGGCGCTCGTGCTCTACGACCCCGTCCTCAACGACACCGGCTTCGTCCTCGCGGCCGGCGACGTCGGCCGCGTCAGGCTAGGCGCGCTGCTCGAGATCTTCTTGATGATCGGCAACATCGGCACGGCGGTCGTGATGTTTCCGATCCTCCGACGCCAGAGCGAGACCCTGTCGGTCAGCTACGTCGCATCGCGCATCGTCGAATCGACCCTCATCGGCGTCGGCGCGATCAGCTTGTTGGCGGTCGTGACCCTGCGCGGCGACCTGGCCGCCTCCATCGGCTCAGATGGAACGACGCTCGAGATCGCTGGGCGATCCCTCGTCGCGATCCACGACTGGACTTTTCTGTTCGGACCCGGTTTCTGCGTCGGCGTCAACGGGCTCTTGCTGGGTTGGCTGATGTATTCCAGCGGCCTGATGCCTCCGCGTCTGGCGCTGCTGGGCGTGATCGGCGGTCCGCTGATCTTCGCCTCCTCGATCCTGGTGCTGTTCGACGTCTACGAACAAGACGGCGCGCACGTGATATTCACAGTGCCGGAGGCCGCCTTCGAGGCGTCGTTCGCGATCTATCTGATCGTCAAGGGCTTCAGACCGTCGCGCATCCTTCGCCAACCCGCCTAGAACGAGAGACTGCGGTCACGAAGCATCGGTCTTCATGTGAGCGAGGGTCGCCTTCCATGCGGAGCGTACGTTTCGCCGGAACGACCTCGCTCCTCCCTTGCGCGATAGGCAGCCATCCTCAGGACGAAAAGCGGTACCCGTACACAGCGCATGCAAGCGCCCAGTGAGCTGACCTCGAACCGGCGACCTCAGCGTTTGAGCCGCTCAGGCCGAAACCCACTCGATGATCTGGGCCGGGTCGGCGAGCGAGGACATCTCACCCCCGTCGCGCAGCTGCACGGCGGCCGCAGCCATCGAGTTGATCGCGACCCAGGCGAGGCGGCCGCCGACGCTGATGCGCTGGCCGCCAGCCTCGATGATCTCGGCCACGGAGAGCCCCGTTCCCGCGAGGACATTGAGCGGTTTCGAGGTGGCGATACGGACCGCCCGGATCTCCTCCGCACCTGGAAGCCTGGGCGCGTAGAGCACGTCCGCCCCGGCCCGCTCGTAGGCCTGGAGGCGCGCCATCGTGTCGTCGAGGTCGGGCTTGTCGCGGAAGAAATTCTCAGCGCGCGCCGTCAACGTGAACGGAAAGTCGAGGTGCCTGGCCGCTTCGACGGCGGCGGCAACGCGCTCGGTCGCCTGCTCGATACCGTAGATGCCGTCGGCGGGGTCGTAGTCCTCGATCGAGCCGCCCACCGCCCCCGCCTCTGCTGCCCGGCATATGGCGCCCGCGGCGTCCGCGGGATCCGGCCCGTAGCCGTTCTCCAGGTCGACGGAGATCGGCAGGCTTGTCGCCGCATCGAGCGCGCGGGTGTGCGCGGCGACCTCGTCGAGGGTGACGTCGCCATCCTGTCGTCCCAGCGTGAAGGCGAAGCCGGCGCTGGTCGTCGCGAGCGCCTCGAACCCGAGCGCCGCAAACACCTTCGCCGAGCCCGCATCCCATGGGTTCGGGATGACGAACGGCGATCCCTCGTGCAGCGCGCGAAACGCCTCTCCCTTGCGCTGCTGCGAGATCTCCGCGGCCACCGACCCCATTCTCCCACGATCGCGCTCCGCTCGTTTGAGTGGGAGCGAGAGGGAGTGAGCCCTTGAGGACGCTGGCCTTGCGAAGTAGCCGCTTTGGACGACGAGCAGAGCAATCGGCTTCGCGGCGCCACTCCCGCTCCGAGCGAAATGTGCAGCGTCGACCCTGCCTGAGTCCGTGCGTCGTAATATCGCTTTTCGTCCATTGCGGCAGTAGTCGGGACCGATGTGCCAGCGGCTGCACTGTGGCGGAGTGCGCCGTTGGCTGCGTCGATGCGATCGCCTGTCAGACGGGCGCGGAGAGCCGCGAGCGCCTGCCGCGCGCGGCGGTATCCTCACGACTCCGGCAGCCCGCGATCTCGAGCGAGTCGTTTGACCTCAATGGACAGCCATCGCCCCGGCGTCACTAATCTCGTCCACGTCGGTCTTGTCGTCGAGGACCTCGACGAGACAGTCCGGTTTCTTGCGCTCCTCGGCTTCGACTGCGGCGAGCCCGGGGTATTCAGCGGCGAGTGGATCGATCGGATCATTGGTCTCGAGAACGTGACGGTCGAGATCGTGATGGCTCGCGCCCCCGACGGCAGCGACATATTCGAGGTGGTGCGCTTCAACTCGCCTTCCGCCGGCGCTCAAGAGCTGGCGCCGGCCGCGAACCGTCCTGGGCTCCGGCACGTTGCCTTCAAGGTCGACGACGTGCGTGGCGTCGTCGACCGCATCCGAGAGGCCGGCTGGGAAACGGTCGGGGAGATCGTCGACTTCGAGAACACCTTCCTCCTCTGTTACGTCCGCGGACCCGAAGGCCTGATCGTCGAACTCGCCGAGCGGCTCGACGGCGCGCCGGGCTGAACGGCCAGACTGAACCGCCCCGGGTTTGAGGGAGGCGGCGGGTTAGTGGCTGGGCGCGGCCGACCGCATCCGCATCGAGAATTTGTCGGCGCCGCGTCGGCTGGCACCGAGCGTCGTCTCGGCGAGCCACCAATCCTCTTCTCTGGCGCAAGACGCAGCGGCCGCAATCGCTTCGCACACGCTGATGCTTTTCATGCAACGCGCCACTTCGGCTGTGCCTAACTCCGTGCGCCGCACCTTCACCCTGGTCACGCTTCACATCGTCTACGGCCAAAAGCACCAGCACGCCGAGATCCCCAGACGGGGCTCTGCCGCGTTCCGCTTCGCCTACGCACAGGGATTCACTCAACGGGCGGTGGAGGACCTGGCGCGTCTGTCGATCAAGCGCTTTCGGCGCTGATTCCCGTGCCATCGCTTAGGAGCTGCCCTAGTCCATCCGCCATGCAGCGGGCAGGCCGCTGCGAACGGCTCGAACCTTCCACGGGCTCCGCCCGGCACTTCTGACCCCTGAGCGGCGGGGCACTCCGGCGGGCCGCGAGCCCGTCTGGCCGAACGGAGTCTCCAGAGCCGACGCCCGGACTCGAATCGGGGACCTCATTATTTAGAGGCCGGCGGTCGCACCCAGGCGGTCGTCAGCGTTCCACTATTCATGCAACTCGGCGAGCAGCGAACCGCGCCCCGATCCGAGCCTGCGACTCCGGCCGCTTCGATGGCTACCTCTCGATTGGGACGATGAGCGGCGGCAGCGCCGACCCTGAGGGAAACTTGCCCGACCCCTGGGAGTCCTGGTGCTTGCGGCCCGCAGGCCAGAGCGCGATGACGCCCTTCCTCTTACCC
>CAWAFQ010000007.1:0-246043 GCA_963781345.1 uncultured Actinomycetes bacterium | reverse complement strand
CCAGCTGCGCATGGTGCCGACCATCTCCTCGGTGACCGCGTTGGTGTGGCGCTTGGTCGCCAGCAGCGCCATCCGCGGCTTGCTCGCCAGCGCAGCAGCCAGCTCCTCGACCGATCGGTCGAGATCCTCGGCGGCCACCACGCGGTTGAGAAACCCGCCCCCAGTGCCTCGGCCGCGCCGAAGGGACGGCAGGTCATCACCAGCTCCTTCGTCAGCGCCGGGCCGATCTCGCGCACCAGCCTGGGGAATCCCGCCCCAGGCAAGCGGGATGCCGAGGTCGACCTCGGGGATCGAGAGGTTGGCGCCCTCCTCGGCCTACGCGCAGGTCACAGGCGGCCGCCAGCACGAGGCCCCCACCGACGCAGTGACCACGGATCTTGGCGATCGTGACGGCCTCCATCCGCTCGAGCGAGTCGGCCATCAGCCGCCCTGCATCCGCCTCCTGGCGCGCACTCCACGCGTCGCGCTCACCGAGGCCGGCGCTTGCCCCGCCGAAGGCCGCGACGTCCGCGCCCGCCGAGAAGGCGCGACCCCGGCCGGCGACGACGACGACCTTGAGATCCGGTCGGGCGTCGATGGATCTGGCGGCCTCGGCCAGCTCGCGCAGCGTCTGGGGGCTGAGCGGATTGAGCTTGTCGGGGCGGTTGAGACGGAGCGCTCCCGGGCTTCCTCAACCGCGACCTCGATCGTCTCGAAATGCGGGCTCGCCGATTGCTGGGAATCCCGACCAGGCGCCGCCGGCTCCGTCCTCGCCCGGCCGCTAGCCTTGGCCGCGTGATGCCGCGACTCGGTCCGATCGGCCCTCTGGAAGTGGTGCTTTGAACGACCGGCGGCGACGGCCCCGGAGCCGCTCAGTCCCCGCGAGATCCTCCCCGGCCTTCACCACTGGAAGGCGGTCCACCCGCGGATCGAGATCGAGGTCTGGCTGCCACTACCTCGCCTCCTCGCGAATCGCCTTCGACCTGCTGCTCCCCGCCGAGGGGGTCGAGTGGTTCGAGCGCCACGGCGGCGTCGATGCCGTGATCCTCAGCAACCGCCACCACCTCCGCCACGCCGAGCGTCTCGCCGAGCGATACGGATGCCCGATCCGCTGTCATCAGGCCGGGCTGCACGAGTTCTCCGACGGTCCCACTGTTGAGGGCTTTGGCTTCGGCGAGCGCCTCACCGAGGATGTGGTCGCGCTCGAGATGGATGCGATCTGCCCCGACGACACGGTGCTTCGGACTCGAGACCGGGCCGGGGCGCTCCTCTTCGCCGACGCGCTGATCAGCTACGGCGGGTTGGAATTCGTCCCCGACTGAGCTCTATCGGGGACGATCCGGAAGCGGTGAGCGGCAGGTTCGCGAGCGCGCGCTCGAGCTCGCGCAGGGCTGCTGATCGACTGCCTCCTGTTCGCTCGACGGCGACCCCGTGCTCAGCGGGGCCGGAGATGCGCTGCGGCAGCCGGCAGCGGCGCCTAGCTAGCCAGTTCAGAGCGAGGCGTAGACCGCGTCGATCAGCGCCCGGTTGCGCGGGTTCTGCCAGCGCGGCCCGGCCCGGTTCATCGTGTAGGCGAAGGCCAGCCGCGCATCGGGGTCGGCGAATCCGAGCGAGCCGCCGGCGCCGAAGTGGCCGAAGCTGCGCGGGTTCGTCCCGAGCGGGCGCTCCGGCTGGGTGAGCTGGAAGCCGAGGCCGAAGCGCGACGGGCGGCCGAGGACGAAGTCGGGTCCCGACGACGCCTCGGCGCTGGCTTGCTCGATCGTCTCCGCGCGCAGGAGCCGGACCCCGTCGACGGTGCCGCCGCAGGCGAGCGCGCTGTAGATGCGCGCCACCGCGCGCGCGGTCGCGTGGCCGTTGGTCGAGGGCATCTCGGCCGCTCGCCAGGCGCGCGTGTTGACGGTGCCGAGGCCCGACAGCCCGGGCGGATTGAGGTAGACGCTGCGCAGCAGGAGCTGGCGCTCCTCGTCGCCATCGGCGACTCGGGCGGTGGGCGTTCGTCTCCCTCGGCATCTCGCCTCGAACAGGTACTCGGCGATGCGCCCGTCGTCCTCGGGCCCGATCCCGAAGTGGAAGTCCGCGCCGAGCGGCTCGGCGACCTCGCGGCGGAAGAACGTCGCCGATGCTCTCGCCGCTGACCCGCCGCACGATCTCGCCGACCAGGAAGCCGAAGGTGTTGACGTGGTAGCCGTGGGTCCGCCCCGGCTCCCACCACGGCTCCTCCTCGGCGAGCGCGGAGGTCATCAGCTCCCAGTCGTACATCGCCAGCGTCGGGAAGCCGCGCGGCGGATCGCGGGCAGGCCGGCCCGATGGCTGAGGAGCATCGCGGACGGTGATCTCGCCCTTCCCGGCGGCCGCGAACTCGCGGCCAGTAACGCGACACCGGCGCGTCGAGGTCGACCTGCCTCGCTCTCGACGAGCATCAGCAGGCAGAGCGCGGCCATCGCCTTGCCGACCGAGAAGACGTCGACCAGGGTGTCGCGCTGCCACGGGCGGGTGCGGGCGCGGTCGGCCCATCCGCCCCAGATGTCGACGACGGAGCGTGCCCTCGACGGTGATCGCGACCGCCGCGCCGATCTCGCCGCGCTCGCGGAAGTTCTCGGCGAGGGCGCTGCGCACACGCGCGAAGCGCTGATCGCAGGAGCCGTGGATCTCCGGCATGGGACGAGACTAGAGGCCTGTGGGGCCGCGAATCGGGGGCAGGCGGAGCGGACAGAGGCCGGCTGGGGCGATACTTCGCCGGGTGCTGCGGCTGATCACGATCCCGATAAGCCACTACTGCGAGAAGGCACGGTGGGCGCTGGAGCGGGCGGGAGTCCCGTACCGCGAGCAGCGACACGTTCAAGGCATTCACCGGATCGCGGCGCGTCGAGCCGGGGGTGGCAACACGGTTCCGGTGCTTGTGACGCCCGACGGGGTGATCGGGGAGTCGGAGGAGATCCTCGTTTGGGTGGACGCCCGGACGCCGCCCGGGCAGCGGCTGTTTCCCGCAGACCCCGACGCCCGCAGTGAGGTCGAGCGCCTCTGCCGGCGATTCGACTCCGAGCTCGGGCCGAGGGGGCGGCGTCTGATGTACGTCCACATGCTCGCCCAGCCGGAGCTGATGCTGCGCTTCAACAACGCGGGCGTGCCGCGCTGGGAGGATCGCGCGGCGCGCCACGGATGGCCGCTCCTTCGGGGCTTCGCCCGCCGCGCGATGGGCATCCGCCCCGGGGTCGAGGTCAGGGACGAGGCTGCGGTCTGGCGCGAGCTCGACTTCGTCGCGCAGCTGCTCGCCGACGGCCGCCCGCACCTCTGCGGCGAGCGCTTCGGCGCAGCGGACCTGACCTTCGCGGCGCTGTCCGCGTCAGTCGTCGTGCCACCGGTATACGGGGTCCCGCTGCCGCAGCCCGAGATCCTGCCTGCGGCCACCGCGGCGCTGATAGAGCGCGCACGGGAGCACCCCGCTGGGCGTTACGCGCTGACGCTCTTCGACGAGCACCGGCGCCGGCGGGTCGTCTGACGGGTCGGCGTTGCCCGGGCGAACCGCGGGCGCTGTCGATCGGCGCGGGTGTGGGATTCTGGTGGCACTGGGCGCGACGATTCAGGGGAGTCAAGGTGAGTGAAGACCGAGTGGCAATCGAGATCCACGACCACGTGGCGGACGTCCGCATGGTCCGCGGCGAGAAGCACAACGCGCTTGACCGAATGATGTTCGTTGCGCTGGCCGACGCGGCGGAGCGCCTGGGGACTGTTGCCGGGGTCCGGGCGGTGGTGCTCTCGGGGGATGGACCGAGCTTCTGCTCGGGGCTCGACCTCGCGAGCCTCGCCGGAGGTGGTGCCGAGGAGATGATGGCGCGCCCGCAGGGGGAGATCGCGAACCTCGCCCAGCGGGTCGCCTACGGCTGGGTTGCGCTCCCGGCCCCGGTGATCGCCGCCATTCACGGGAACTGCTTCGGGGGCGGCCTGCAGATCGCGCTGGGAGCCGACATCCGCTTCGCGGCCCCTGACGCCCGCCTCTCGATCATGGAGTCGAAGTGGGGCCTGATTCCCGACATGGGCATCTCCCACACTCTGCCGCGGCTGGTGTCGATCGACGTCGCCAAGGAGCTCACCTTCACGGGCCGCGTCCTCAGCGGGACCGAGGCGCACGGCCTCGGCCTCGTCACCCACCTGGCGGAGGACCCGGCGGCGGCGGCTCGGGAGCTTGCGGTCGAGATCACCGAGCGCTCGCCCGATGCCGTGCGCGAAGCCAAGCGGCTCTATGAGCGGACCTGGCAGGAGCCGACCGCGGAGGGCCTGAGGATGGAAACCGAGCTTCAGCAGGCCCTGATCGGCTCCCCGAACCAGATCGAGGCGGTGCGGGCGGCGATCGCCCGCGAGACGCCGCGCTTCACCGATCCCGCACCCGGGTGATCTTCCTTGAACCCTGAGCCCCTCGCGCTCGGGCGCCATCTTCTCTTCCGCGAGATCGGTGGCGGCGGCTGGATCGTGATCGTCGCGCTTGTCGCGGTGATCCTGCTTATCCGCTTCTGGCCGCGGATCACCGACGAGCTGGAGAGGAGATGGCGATCGAGATGAACCGGAGCCCGGGATGCCTGCCGGCCAGCCGATTGCCCGCTGGCAGGCACTACACGCGGCACGTTTCTAACGTTTCGCTAATAGTTTGCTAACCTGCGGCAACTTCAAATCCTGCTGAATCTCCGTCGAACCTTCGGCGGAGGGCGGGGGACCCACTAGTCGGGGCGAATCGTGGCCACCGAGCCATGTAGCGCAAGCTTCTCAGCGCGAGCCCGTCAGCTAACCCCGTAAGCGCCGAGAGCGGAGCGTTGATGAGTCGCATGCCCATATTCCTGGACGCCAGGACCTGGCTTTGCCTGATCGCCATCGCGGCCCTGGCGCTGGCCACCGGTTCGCTGCTGGCCGGCGAGGCCTCCGCCGCCTCGGGCGGGATCGGCACCACTTCCTCCAGCAGCCCGGCGCCCCGCAGCAGCAGCGGCAAGCCCGACGGCAGGTATGACCAGGTCTGGTTCTCGCTGCCCCGCGGCGAACGCCGCTGGGCCCACAGGACAGGCATCTGCGAGTCCGGTGGTAACCCGCGGGCGATCGGCGGCGGCGGCCTCTACCGAGGTGCCTTCCAGTTCATGAAGGAGACCTGGAAGAGCTCCCCACGGAGCCCCGGTGGCGACCCGGTCCGGTTTACCTATCGCACCCAGGCAGTGGTCGCGGTTCTGCTGAAGCGCCGCGACGGCGCCGGTCACTGGCCCGTCTGCGGCTAGCTCTCCCCGGCGCCAGCTCCCTCGGCGATCTTCGCCAGCCGCTCTGCGAGGCGGTTGATCCCGCGCTCGCTCGCGGCTGAGGCCGCCGCGGTCCAGTCGGTCTCCCGGTCCGCCGGGCGCTCGACGCCCGCGTCCTGAAGCGTCGCCATCCGCTTGAAGTCGAGCAGCTCCTCGGCGGATCCGATCAGCGAGGTTCGAAGCCCCTGCCGGGTCTCGCCGGGGGCGGCCTCCAGCACCTTCTCCAGGGAGCCGTGTCTTCGAAGCAGCTCCGCCGCCGTCTTCTCGCCCACTCCCCTCGCCCCCGGGATCCCGTCGGATGGGTCTCCCCGCAGGGCGATGAAGTCGGGCACCAGCGCCGGCGCGACGCCGTAGCGGCGCTCCACCTCCGCCGGCCCCACCACCTCGGCGCCGCGGGAACCCGTCTTCACGTAGAGGACGCTGACGCTCTCAGCCGCGCACTGGTACATGTCGCGGTCGCCGGTGAGAAGCAGCGCCTCGCCACCGGCCTCGCTCTCGCACCTGGCGAAGGAACCGAGCAGGTCGTCGGCCTCGAGCGAGTCGTGCTCGGCGATGGTCCAGCCGAAACGCTCGAAGAAGGGGCGGGCCTCGGCGAACTGGGGGGCCAGCTCCTGCGGCATCGGGTCGCGGTCTGCGTGGTAGCCGGAGTAGAGCTCGCAGGCGGTAGGCGGCGGCGTCGGGGCCGAAGCAGAGGACGACGGCGCGGGGACGGTGGTGCTCGACCTCTCGCACGATCAGGTTGGCGGTCCCGAGCAGCGCGTTGACGGGCTCGCCGTCGGCACCGCGGATCGAGCGCGGCAGCGCGTAGAAGGCGCGGTAGAGCATCGAGGGAGCGTCGACGGCGAGCAGCGGCGAGGGCATCGAGGCACCGTAGCGCCGGGCGGGGCGGTCGGCCGCCCCCGTGGCGCCGGGCGGAGCGGGTTCGTCGCCCAAGGATGGCTATCGTGGCCGCGATGTCCACTGACTACGTCTTCTCGATGTACAAGGTCTCGCGCACGCACCCTCCGGGCAAGGAGGTGTTGACCGATATCTCGCTCAGCTTCCTGCCGGGGGCCAAGATCGGCGTCCTCGGATACAACGGCGCCGGAAAGTCGACACTGCTGCGGATCATGGCCGGGGTCGACACCGAGTACCGCGGTGAGGCCCAGCTGAAGCCCGGTGCCACCGTCGGGATGCTGGAGCAGGAGCCTGCGCTCGACGAGTCAAAGGACGTCAGGGGCAACGTCGAGGACGGGGTCGGGGAGCTTCGCGATCTGCTGCAGCGGTTCAACGAGCTCGCCGCCAACTACTCCGACGAGACGGCGGACGAGTTCGCGAAGCTGCAGGACCGGATCGACGCCGCCGACGCCTGGAACCTCGAGACGACGCTCGAGACGGCGATGGATGCGCTGCGCCTGCCACCGCCCGACGCCGACGTGACCAAGCTCTCCGGTGGTGAGCGTCGGCGAGTGGCTCTCTGTCGCCTGCTGCTCGCGGCGCCCGACCTGCTGCTTCTCGACGAGCCGACCAACCATCTCGACGCGGAGTCGGTGGCCTGGCTCGAGCGTCATCTCGAGGAATACAGGGGGACGGTTGTGGCCGTCACCCACGACCGCTACTTCCTCGACAACGTCGCCGGGTGGATCCTCGAGCTCGACCGCGGCCGCGGCATTCCGTTTCGCGGCAACTACTCCTCCTGGCTCGAGCAGAAGCAGGAGCGCCTGGCGCAGGAGGAGCGAAAGCAGACGGCCCGGCAGCGGACGATCGCCGCCGAGCTCGAGTGGGTGCGTGAGAACCCCAAGGGCCGGCGCAAGAAGTCGAAGGCGCGGCTCGCCCGCTACGAGGCGCTGCTCGCCGAGGAGCAAGACGTCAAGCTCGACAGCGTTCAGATCCACATCCCGGCGGGGCCACGCCTCGGCAACCTGGTTCTCGAGGCCGAGGACCTGCGCAAGGGCTTCGGCGAGAAGCTGCTGATCGAAGACCTCTCTTTCTCACTGCCGCCGGCGGGGATCGTCGGCGTCATTGGTCCCAACGGCGCCGGCAAGACGACGCTCTTCCGGATGATCGTCGGCGACGAGGAGCCCGACGCCGGGGAGCTGCGGCTGGGCGAGACCGTCGAGCTTGCCTACGTCGATCAATCCCGCGACGCCCTGGACCCCGATCGCAGCGTCTGGGAGGAGATCTCCGACGGCCAGGATGAGATCAAGGTGGGCGATCAGAAGATGAACTCGCGCGCCTACGTCGGCGGCTTCAACTTCAAGGGCTCCGACCAGCAGCGCAAGGTGGGAACCCTCTCAGGCGGCGAGCGAAACCGGGTCCACCTGGCGAAGCTGCTGCGCTCCGGCGGGAACCTGCTGCTCCTCGACGAGCCCACCAACGACCTCGACGTCGACACGCTGCGCGCGCTCGAGGAGGCCCTGCTCTCATTCGCCGGTTGTGCCGTGGTGATCTCGCACGACCGCTGGTTCCTCGACCGGGTCGCGACCCATGTCCTCGCCTTCGAGGGCGATTCGCAGGTCGAGTGGTTCGAGGGCAACTTCGAGGCCTACGAGGAGAACCGCCACCAGCGCCTCGGCGCCGAGGCCGACCGGCCGCACCGGATCACCTACAAGAAGCTGGTCGCGCCTCATTCGGCCCCCTGATCGGCGTCCCGGTTGAGCTGATGCGGTGGTTGATCGAGTACCGCGCCCGGCTGATGGCCGCCTTCGCCAGCTCGGCGCTTCTCGTCGGGGGCCTGCTGCATCTGAACGGCGAGGGGGGGACCGGCGACACCGTCTGGCGCGTCGCCGTCGCCCTGCTCGCGGCCGAGCTCGCGATCGAGGTCGTCCACACGATCGTCGTCCGCCGCCACATGGGGGTCGACACGATCGCGCTGGTGGCGATGGTGGGCTCGCTCGCCCTCGGCCAGGAACTCGCCGGGCTGATCGTGGGGCTGATGTTCTCCGGCGGATCGGCGATCGAGGACATCGCCTCTACCCGCGCCCGCCGCGAGCTGACGGCGCTGGTCCAACGCGCCCCGAAGGTCGCCCAGCGGCGCGCCGCCGAGGGGCTCGAGGAGGTCCCGGTGGGCGAGGTGGAGGTCGGCGATGTCGTCGTGGTGCGCACGGGCGAAGTCGTTCCGGTGGACGGGACGGTTCTCAGCACCGAGGCCGTCGTCGACACCAGCACGCTCAGCGGAGAGCCACTGCCGGTGACGATCCCGCGCGGCATGAGCGTGCTCAGCGGGACGGCCAACGCGGGCGCGCCGTTCGACGTCCGCACCGACCGGCCGTCCGCCGAGAGCTCCTACGCCGCTCTGGTGCGCCTCGTCGAGCAGGCCCAGGCCGGACGCGCGCCCTTCGTCCGCATGGCGGATCGCTACGCCGGGTTCTTTCTGCCCGCGACGCTGCTGCTGGCCGGCGCAGCCTGGGCGCTCAGCGGCGACCCCGTTCGGGCGCTGTCCGTGGTCGTCGTCGCAACCCCCTGCCCGCTCATTCTCGCCGCCCCGATCGCCCTGGTCTCCGGGCTCTCCCGCGCGGCGCGCATGGGCGTGATAGTCAAGGGTGCCGGGGCGATCGAGACCCTGGGCGAAGCGCGCACGGTCCTCTTCGACAAGACGGGAACCCTGACGATCGGGACCCCCGAGCTGCGCGAGATCATCGCCCGCGACGCGTTCACGGAAGGGGAGCTGTTGCGCCTGGCGGCATCGGTGGACCGGATGTCGGCTCACGTGCTCGGCGAGGCGCTCGCTCGAGGGGCGAAGGAGGCGGGGATCTCGCTCGCCGTTGCCGAGGATGTGCGCGAGGAGCCGGGGCAGGGGATCGAGGGCACGGTCGAAGACCATCGGGTGGCGGTCGGCAGCGGAGCCTTCCTGCGCGGTGCGGGGATACCCCTGGACGAGGTGGTCTCCGCAGCCGTGGCGGCGGGGCGCGGTTCCGGCGAGGCGCACATCCTCGTCGCGGTGGACGGGCATTTGGCCGGGATCATCATCATGGCCGACGAGCTCCGCCATGACTCCGACCGGATCGTCGAGAGGCTGCGTGCCGAGGGCATTCGCCATGTGGCGATGGTCTCCGGGGACCGCCGCTCCGTCGCCGAGCGGGTCGGCAGGGAGCTCGGGCTCGAGCGCGTCTACGCCGAGCAGACTCCCGAGGAGAAGCTGGAGGTTGTGCGGTCCCTGCGTGACGACGAGAACCTCTCCCCGGTTGTGATGGTCGGAGACGGAATCAACGACGCACCCGCTCTAGCTATCGCCGACATGGGCATTGCGATGGGCGCGGCGGGCGCGACGGTCTCCTCGGAGACCGCGGATGCCGTGATCACGGTTGACAGGGTGGACCGTGTCGCCGACGCCCTGCACTGCGGCCGCCGTGCGATGTTCATCGCCCGCCAGAGCGTGCTCGCAGGCATGGGTCTGAGTCTGGCGGCGATGGGGGTGGCTGCCCTCGGCTACCTCCCACCGGTGGCAGGAGCGCTGTTTCAGGAAGTTATCGACCTCGCCGTGATCATCAATGCCCTGCGGGCACTTCGCGGCTGACCCCGGCGGCTGTCCCTAGCCGAGCAGCTTCGCCTTCTGCGCCGCGAACTCCTCGTCGGTGAGAAGGCCCTGCGAGTGCAGGTCGGCGAGTTGCTTGATCTGCTCGACCATGTCCTGGCCCTGGGGCGCCGGCGCCCCAGGCGCGTTCATCCCGACGAAGGTCTCGGCGACGTCGCCGAAGAGCTGGCGCATCGTCTCGCGGCCGCTGTCGTCGGCGACGGTCGCGTATGCCCACAGGCTCGGATCCTCCGGGTCGTACCAGACCGGGTAGCGGTCACCCTGACGGGGGATCTCGACGCGCGAGACCGTCGTCTTCTTCTCCGCGTCGAAGGCCGGGCTGCCGTCGAGCGGCTCGACCCTGAAGATCATCTTCACGCGGGGGTTGTCGTTGATCGTCGTCCCGGTGTCCTGGACCGAGATCACGGTGCCGGCGCCCTTGGACCCGTTCGCGAACAGGTCCTCGGCCTTCTTCTTCTTTCCTCCGAAGATTCCCATGCGCAGCACCCTAGCGCGGCGCGGCGCGGGGTTGGTCAAGAACTACGGCTAGGGAGCGGCGATGCCTCCGCCGGCGGCGACGCCTCCGCCTCCGACCGACGGCGGCGGGCTCGGCGGCGGCGGGCTCGGCGGCGGCGGGCTGGGCGAGGGCGACGGACTCGGACTGGGACTGGGACTGGGACTGGGCGCCGGCGTCTGCTGCTTCGGCTGGTCAGGCTTCTTCTGGGTCTTCTTCGGGGTGTTCGTCGGCACCTTCGCCACCTCCGAAGCCGAGCGCGTGTTGTCGCTGCTGAGGGCGCTCAGGGTCGGGAGATCGGAGGGGACCGGGAAGTCGGGGCAGTCGCCGCCTTGCGCAGCCGACATGAACGACTGCCAGATCGGCCCGGCGGTCGGGCCGCCGAACCCGGTTGCGTCGCGCGACTCGGGGTGGCCGACCCAGACGCCGGTCGAGTAGAGCGGCGTGTAGCCGACGAACCACGCGTCCGAGAGCCCCTCCGAGGTCCCGGTCTTGCCCGCCTCGCCGGTGCAGCCGATCGAGGTATAGCCGGCGCCGGTGCCCTGGGTGATGACCCCCTCGAGCAGCTTCGTCACCTCGTAGGCCTGCCCCTCGGTCAGCACCCGCTCGCCGGAACCCGAGTCCGTCTCGTCGACCTTGCCTCCGGGGAACTCGACCCGGCTGACCGCCGTCGGATCGTGATGGATTCCACCCGAGGCCAGGGTCGCGTAGGCGCTCGCCATCTCCAGCGGGGTCACCCCGACCCGGAGGCCGCCGATCGCCTCAGCGGGGAATGACTCGAGCGGAGAGGTGATGCCCATTTGGTGGGCGGTGTGGGTGACGTTCTCGGGCCCGACGTCGAGATCGAGCTGGGCGAAGATCGCGTTGACCGAGTCCCACGTCGCCGCTGACAGCGGCATCACGCCACCACCCGGCTCGGCGTTGTTGACGGTCCAGGTTCCGCCGCCCGGGATCGTCAGGGTCTTCGGCGAGGTGCCGTCGTAGTAGGTCGT
Organism: uncultured Actinomycetes bacterium; assembly: GCA_963781345.1. Taxonomy (GTDB): domain Bacteria; phylum Actinomycetota; class Thermoleophilia; order Solirubrobacterales; family 70-9; genus JBBRHQ01. The sequence continues at coordinate 234,793 of CAWAFQ010000007.1, read as the reverse complement.
GTACGGGTCGATCCCCTGCTTGATCGCGGTCGCCAGGACGAAGGTCTTAAACGAAGAGCCCGGCTGGCGGTGCGCCTGCCAGGCGTAGTTGAACTGGCTCTCGGATGAGTAATCGCCCTGGCTCGAGGCAAGGGCGACGATCTCACCGTTGTCCGGGTTGACGGAAGCCAGCGCCGCAGCCGGGCCGCCGCCGGAGTAACAGACCCCGCAGGCATCGACCGCGGACTGGGCGTAGTCCTGGAGCGTGGGGTCGATCGTGGTGTAGGCCTTGAGGCCGCCGTTTCGGACCGTGTTGACCCCATAGCGGTCGATCAGCTCCTGCTGGACGAGGTCGAAGAGGAAGGGCTCGCGGATGGTGCGGTACTTGTCACCGGGGCTGAGCCCGAGACCCCTCGCTGAGGCCGTCCGGTAGCGGGCCTCGCCGATGTAGCCCTGGTCTGCCATCGCCTTCAGTACCTCGTTGCGGCGCGCGAGCGCTGCCTGGGGGTCGAGGAAGGGGTTGTACTCCGAGGGCGCCTGCGGCAGCCCGGCGATCATCGCCGCCTCGGTCAGCCTCAGCTCCTTCGCGTGCTTCCCGAAGTAGGTCTGGGCCGCGGCCTCGACCCCGACCGCGGTCTCGCCCTCGACCGTGCCGTACGGCGCCGCGTTGAGGTAAGCGGTGAGGATCCACTGCTTCGAGTGGACGTCCTCCATGTCGTTGGCGAGGTGGGCCTCCTGGAGCTTTCTCTCGATCGTCTCCTGCGGGTTCTGGATGTAGAGGTTGCGAACCAGCTGCTGGGTGATCGTCGAGGCACCCTGGACCGGCTTGCCACCGGCAAGGATGTCCTTCCAGGCGGCGCGGACGATTCCCGCCGGGTCCACGCCGCCGTGATTGAAGTAGTTGCGATCCTCGATCGAGACCGTCGCGTCCTCGAGGTTCTGCGGGATCGCGCGCGAGCGGACCGGTTGGCGGATGTTGCTCGACTGGATGAAGCCGAGGAGGCTGCCATCGGCAGCGTAGATCGCCGAGGTCCGCCCCTTCTCGATCCGGTGAAGGCTCGAGAGAGGCGGCGCGTCGTCGTAGACCTTGAGCGCCCAGCCGGCTGCGACCCCTCCGGCGACCGCGAGCATGGCGACGACGACCCCCAGCGCGAGCAGGAGCTTCTTCCACAAAGGAGACCGTGCGCCACGCCGTCTGCGTCTCTGCGCCCGTGTTGCCATCCAATCAGGATGACATCTCCGAGCCTTCGGGGTGCCTGCCAGCCGCGTCCGTGCAAGCTGGTTGCCCGCCGCACTCAGGCCCGGGCGCTGCCTCCCGGCAGCCGCTCGGCGGGCACCCAGGTCGCGTGAAAGCCGAGCGGAACCCTGACCGGGATCCCCACCCGGGCCACCGGCCCCTCATCGACACGGGCGGCGTCGAGAACGATCACCTCCGAGGTCTCGGTCACGGTGTCATAGACGTAGGAGACGACGTATCCGTCATCCTCGCCGTCGCCGCCGGGACGGGGCGCGAAGGGGGACTCACTGCCCCAGCGCCCCTTCCCGTACCAGTGGGTGCGGGAGTCTCCCGACTCGAGGTCGTAGCGGGTGAGCCCGTCGAAGGCGAGGCTGCGCTCGTTGGAGATGTGCATGGTGTTGGCGTAGCGCGCGCGGGTGCCGTTGCGGCGCTGGTCGATCGAGGGGAACTCGGTGTTCTCGTCGTCGAGCCGCTGCTCGCGCGTGCGGCCGCTCTTCATGTCGAAGCGGTAGCGGTGGACGTGGGCGTCGAGCCGCAGGTAGGTCAGCATCTGCGCCAGCGGTCCCTCGGACGAGGAGACCGGCTGCGGCTGGACCACCCGGCAGACGTCGAGGACGATCTCCTCGCCCTCCTCCCAGGCGTTGATCGAGTGGTAGATGTAGCAGGGGTCCGCCTCGAACCAGCGGATCTCCTCGGGGCGGCCGTGGCGGGGAATGACGCCGAAGCGCGCCGGCAGGTCGGGGCGGAAGTCGAGCTTATGGCGGCCTCTGCGGGCGGCCTTCTCGTCGGCGATCAGCGGCAGGTCCATGAGGATCGAGTGGCGGTCCGTAATCGCCATGTCGTGGGGGAGCCGCGGTCCCGGCAGGTCGATCGGGACGAAGTGGCGGACAGCGCCCTCGGGCCCGACGACCCCGTAGCGCATGTACGGGGGCTTGATCCCGTAGTCGAAGAACATCAGCTCGCCGGTGCTGACGTCGGCCTTCGCGTGGGCGGAGACCTCGCAGCGCAGGGTGCCGCCGAAGTCCTCGGCCCCGAGGGTCTCCAGGGTCAGGGGGTCGAGCGCGTAGGGCTCCCCCGCCCGGTACCAGGTGGCGAGCAGGCGATCGCCGTGGAGCACGAGGTCGGTGTTGGCGGTGTCCTTCTCCGGGGCCTCGGGGGGGTTGTTCCCAAACGGCTCCATGATCCCGCCCCAGACCGCGCGGCCCTCCGCGCGCTCGCGCTCGAAGCCCTCGGTCCTGACCCAGCGGTTGCGGTAGCTGGCGCGACCCTCGGCGAAGTGGACCGAGTGCAGCATCCCGTCGCCGTCGAACCAGTGGTAGCGGCCGATCGGCTCGTGCTGGGGGTTGGGGCCGTTGCGAACGTAGACGCCGTTGAGGTCGTCGGGGATCTCACCCTCGAGCACCTCGAGATCAGGGACCACCACCTCGTCGTGGACCGGCGCGTAGGGGCCCTCGAGATAGGGATTGCGCTCGAGGGCGATCGAGACGGGGTCGTGATGCAGGGTCAGCGGTTCCTCCTCGTTGCGGAAGGGCGACAGTACCAATCCCCCTTGAGGAAACGGGCCGCGAGAGCTTGGCTACAATTTTCCCCGATGAGGCAGGGGACGGAGTCGCGGGAGGCTGGGTGAGTTGAGGGGCCTCGCCGTATCGCTCGTCGCCGCCTCCGCCATCGTCTTCGGCGGCAGCGCCCTGGCGGCCCCGGTTCTGCCGATCGTCAAGGCCCGCAGGGCGGCCGACGCCGAGAGCCTAGCCTTCACCCAGAAGCAGCCGTGGGGTGACTCCTACCGGGTCAAAGGCTGTGAGCGAGGGGCCTCACCATCGGTCGTCTTCTGCCACAGCGCCGTCCGCGGCCTCGATCCCTACCAGCTGAACCGCCTCCACCAATGCGGTCTGACGATCAAGGTGCGGCTGCTCGGCCGGCCGTCGCCGCAGAAGGACACGGTCGCCTCGAGGATCGTCGCTCGGCGCTGTCACTACGGTCCGGCGCCGAAGTCGCGGCTGTGAGCGTTCGGCGCCTGTGGGCGGGCGGCGCATTTCTCCTGGCCGTAGCAGCGAGCGGCGCGATCGCCGCCGGTCCGGCGTCGGCAGCGACCGGCACCGGCACCGTCCATCGCTTCGCTCCCAGCCCTTCGCGCGGTGCGGGCTTCTGGACGGCGGAGCGGATCAGCAGGGCGCCGGAGCGGTTGCTGACGATTGACCGTGGCCCGATCGCTGCCCCACGGGGGCTTCTCGACCCCGGGCCGCCGACCCGAGTCGATGGGCAGCGGCCGCTTCGCAGCCTCGCCACCTCCAGTGCCGCCTTTGCGGTCGCCGACGCCACTGCTTATCCCTACCGCACGCACGGCAAGCTGTTCGGTCGCATCGGCGGCAGCCTCTACAGCTGCTCGGCAACCTCGATCAGCACGCCGTCGCGAAGCGTGGTCCTGACCGCGGCCCACTGCCTGCGTGACCCGGGCGCCTACGGGCAATGGGCGCGAAATGTCATCTTCGTACCGGCCTACGGCGACGGCGCTCGCCCGTTCGGGACCTTCCAGGCGAAGTGGGGCCAGGTGCTTCGCGGCTACACGGCCTACAACCCGAAGTTCGATGTTGGCGTCTTCGTCACCGCCGCCTCGGGAGCGGGCAGGCTCGGAAACATGGTCGGCTCGCGCGGCTGGGCGACCGGGCTAAGTCGCGACCAGGCTTGGCAGATCTTCGGCTACCCGGCGAATATCTCCAACGCCGGCAGGATGCAGGAGTGCGACTCGGGCTGGCTCGGGAACGACCTCTTCACCGAAGGCTGGCCCGGTCCGTGGACGCTGCGGGTCGACTGCAACATGGGCCACGGCGCCAGCGGCGGCGGCTGGGTCACCGCGGACGGCTATCTGAACGGCGTTATCGACTATGGCTACGACAGCCAGCCCGACCGGGTCTACGGAGCCTATTTCGGGCGCGCGGTGCGACGCCTGATCCAGCAGATGCCCTGAGGCGAGGTCTACGGGGTCGTCTCACCAAGAGACCCCCTCGGGAGGGGGTCTCTTGGCTGCCCGGATTTGACCCGGCCTACCTGATGACCGCTTCCATCAGGGTCCAGCAGCCGTCGGTGGAGGAGGCGGGGGTGAATCCGCCGCCCGCCAGCAGCGCCGGCTGGTAGATGAGTGTGTTGTCGCCGCCGGAGCTGCAGCGGATCATGCTCGTGGACTTGGTCTTCATCGCCAGGTACTCGCCCTTGTGGACCTCGACGTCGACGTTGAAAGACTCGACGTTGTAGTGGTCGGAGTCCCAGTTCTGCTGGGTCTGGCCCTGGTAGTGGATGACCGGGCCGTTGCGGACGACCTTGGCCTCGTTGGTCTGGTTCAGCGTCGAGCGCTTCACTTTGGCGATCTGCAGCCGGAACGAGCCCGGGCCGCCGGCGATCAGCCTGATCTTGCGGATCGTGCCGCTCTTGGGCGCGCGCTCTCCGCCGTCGGGGCGACCGTAGGCCTCGTTCGAGACCATCGTGCACTTCTGCCCCGGATTCTGGTGAGCGCAGGGGAGCCCGGGCAGCGAGTTCGAGGGCTGCACCGTCGGGTTCAGCTGCGCGCCGAACTTGACGGCGGCCGAGCCTGAGGCCGGGATTGCCGCCAGCGCCGTGGCTGCGAGCGCGGTGGCGATCGCGGTGCGGGCGAAGCGGCGGGGGGTGGTGGTCTTCATCTCGTGTCTCCTTGTTCTCTTGGCTTGGTTGGGCATTTGCTGCTGTCAACCAAGCTTCGGCCACGAGGCCTCCCCCTCCCAGGGGTCCAAGGGCGCAGGCCGGCGGCCCCGGGGGGTCGTTCACCTCACCCCTTGGTGGGGCCCCGGCGCCCGGCGGCGAGCACGAGCCCCTACCAGCGAACCGGGAGCGTCTTCAGCTGGTTCAGAAAGGGCGAGAGGGCGGGGTCGGGCCTGCCGGAGATCTCCATCTGCGGGAACCGCTTCAGCGTCTCCTCGAAGAGGACCTTGAGCTCGAGGCGGGCGAGCGCGGTACCGAGGCAGAAGTGGCGCCCTCCGGCGCCGAAGGCCTGGTGCTCGGGATTGCGCAGGACGTCGAAGCGGTCGGGGTCCTCATAGACGTCTTCGTCGCGGTTGGAGGAGACGTACCACATCACCACCTTGTCGCCGTCGGCGATCGGGCAGCCGGCGATCTCGGTGTCCTTCATCGCCGTTCGGCGGAAATGGGCGAAGGCGGGGAACATCCGCAGGCACTCCTCGACGGCGCCGGGGATCAGCGTCGGGTCGTCGACCAGCAGCTTCATCTGGTTTGGGTGCTCCATAAGCGCCCGCATGCCGCTCGTGTAGGTCGCCTTGGTGCTGTCGTTGCCCGCCGCGACGAGGAGGAAGAACCCCATCACGATCTCCTCTTCGGCGAGCGTCTCGCCGTCGACCTCGGCGTGGACGAGGACGCTGGTCAGGTCCTCGGTGGGGGTCTCACGACGCTCGGCGATCATCGCCCGGACGCGGTCGAAGATCGCCGGGATGTCCTCGCTGAGGATCGACTCCGGCCCGCCCGGGTTGAGGTCGGGATCACCGAGTCCGAGGGTGGTGTTCATAAGCGTCGCCCAGGCCTCGTCCTCTTCTTCGGGGATTCCCATGAAGCTGCCGATCACCCGCGAGACCACCGGCTGGGCGACGTCTGTGACCAGATCGCACTCGCCGCGCTCGGCGACGCCGTCGAGCACCCGCTCGGCGGTCGTGCGAATCGCGCCCTCGTGCTCGGCGATCCGCTTCGGCGTGAAGCCGCGCTGGAACAGCATCTTGATCCGGTCGTGCTTGGGGGGATCCATGCCGATGAACATCGCCTGCACAAGCTCCAGCGGGAACTGGTGGGTCAGCCCGGTGACGCCGCCGCGCTCTGAGGAGAAGGTGCGCCAGTCGAGGCTGACCGTCCTCACGTCCTCGGCCCTGGTGATCGACCAGAGCCCCTCCTCGTTCTCGTATTCGTTGATCTCGCTCCAGTGGACCGGGCACTCCCTGCGCAGCTGCCTGAATGTCTCGTGCGGGGGGCCGTCGGCCCACTCCGAGCGGTCGACGATCGAGATCTCCTCGAGTGGCCTGCGCGACTTTGCCTCCATCGCCTCCAACCCTACTGGCTGGGCGGCCAGTGTCCACCCCCGCGCGGTCGCCGTTCACCCCCTTAGCCGCTGCCGGCGCGGCGAACAGTTCAGGCGGCGTAGGTCCCGTGGAAGCCGAACGGGATGTGGTGGGGGACCGAGGCCCTCGCGATCTCCGACATCGACCTCGCGTCGAGGACGACCAGAGCCGAGGTCCTGCGGCCGGTGTCGAGGACGACCGAGAGGACGACGCCGTCATCCTCGGCGCGGGCGCCGGGCCGGGGGACGAAGATCGGCTCGCCCGGAAAGCAGCCTGCATCCTGCCAGCTGTCCGACTCGCCGCGGCGGACGTCTGCCTTGACCAGCTGATCGATGAACCCGCTGGAGCGCCCCTTGAGCCCGACTCCGTAGGCGTAGCGGTAGCGGCGGGCGTTGACGCGCTCGTAGTCGGTCCGGGGAAGGTCGATGTTCGCCTCGATCAGGTCGCGCTCGGTCGCCGTGCCCCTACCGACGTTGACCTCGATCCGCTTCAGACGGGCCCGCGGGACGTCGCGGCGGTTGCGGCGGATCCGCTTCAGGTAGAGAGCGTCGATGATCTCGGCATCGGGGTAGGCGCAGACGTCGAGAACGACGTGCCCGCCGCGGTCGAAGGCGTTGACGTGGTGGAAGGCGAAGAACGGATCCAGCTCGACCGTGGAGACGACGCCCCCTCGCTCGCGATCGACGATGTGGACCCGCGAGGGCCTCTCGGGGTGCCACTCGTAGTTGGTGACGATCGGCCCGCGGTCGGGACTGAGGAAGCGGGCCAGGTTGAAGTTGAAGGGTTGGGTGAGGATGACGACGTAGCGCTGGGTCAGGCCGAAGGAGTGCAGGTAGCCGGGCGCCGGGTCCTCGATGAAGGCGAGCACCCTGCGCCTCCCGCGTCTGCTGCGGATGACCCTTACGCCCGAGGGCGGGATCAGGTCCGTCTCATAGCTGAAGCGATCGCCGCGGCTGCGGTCGTGGTGGGGGTGGGCGGTGCCGAGGCGGCCGTTGGGAATCTCGATGTCGACACCGATCGTCCGCAGGGTCTCAGGGTCGAAGCGAACCGGTACCGGGATCTCGGTCAGCGCCCTGAAATGGTCCCCGAGCCGCTCGAGCGAGACGTTTGCGTTCGGGACACGGCCCAGCACCGGCAGGGTCGAGACGCCCGAGAAGATGCTGCGGCAGGGGTCGGTGGCGAACTCCGAGTAGCGGATCCGGCCCTGCCGCTTCCAGGCGTGGTAGGCGCTCGAGCGCAGGAAGCGGTTGGCGTAGGAGACACGCCCATGTTCGAAGGAGAACGCGTGCAGCATCGCGAGACCGTCGAACCAGTGGTTGAAGCGGTCGGGGCCGACCTCGAACAGCGCCGGTCCGTTGCGAAGCAGCGTCCCGGTGAGCCAGTCGGGCATGTGGCCGTCGACGGCGAGGCGCGGAATCCGCGTCTCGCGCTCGAGCGAGGTGAAGCCGAGTGCGTGGCCCGACGGAGGCGCTGCGACCGCGGAGGCGGTTGAGGCCAGGGCTCGCACGCCGGCGGCGGAGCCGAGCGCGCTGAGGCCGGCGACCGTGGCGGTGCCGTCCTGCAAGAACTTCCTACGGGTGGTTGCGATGACGCCTCCTCCTCCAACTTCCCGGACCCTGCCAGAGAGTATCGAGGCGCCCCCGTCCCCCCTTCGCGGCCCGCCGGTGAAAGAATCGACCGAGGGTGAACGAGCGCGACGAGGAGATCGGCAGGCCGGAGGCGGGCCACGAGCGGATGCCGGAGGCGGACCACGAGCAGATGCACCTGTTCGAGGCGGCCGACCGCGCTCTGGCACAGCGGGTGTTCGGCTACGCCGAGCGGCGCCTCTCCCGCCCCGCCGGCCTGGGAGCGCCGAAGTCGGAGGAGGAGCTGCGGCACCTGGCGGGGGAGACTGTGACCGAGGCCGGGCTCGGCGCCGAGGAGGCGTTCCGGATCTTCGAGGAGGTGCTGGCGCCGGCCTGTGTCAACACCACCCACCCGCGTTTTCTGAGCTTCATCCCGCACGCGCCTACGACCGCGTCGACCCTCTTCGACATGGCGCTGTCGGCCTCGGCGATCTTCGCCGATTGGTGGATCGAGGGCGCCGGAGCGATCCATGCCGAGAACGAGACCCTGCGCTGGCTTGCGGCGACGATCGGCTGGCCGGCGGGGGCCGGCGGGGTTTTCGTCAGCGGGGGCACTGCGGGCAACCTCAGCGCGCTGGCCGTCGGCCGCGACGTCTGGCGGCGGCGCACGGGCAGCCGCAGCCGGCCGGCGGTGGCGGTCTCCGGGGGAGGGCACTCTTCGTTTCGCCTGGCGACCCGCGTTCTCGACACCGAGGTTGTCGAGGTCGCTGCGGATGAGTGCGGCAGGATGCTCGGCCCGGCTCTGCGCGAGGCGATCGAGGAAAGCGAGCACGAGGTGTGCGCCGTCGCCGCCACCGCCGGGTCGACGAACTTCGGCGCAGTCGATGACCTTGCCGGGATCGCAGAGGTCTGCGAGGAGCACGACCTCTGGATGCACGTCGATGGCGCCTACGGGGGCGCCGGGGTCCTCGCCCCCAGCGTGCGCCACCGCTTCGACGGAATCGAGCGGGCCGACTCGTTCGTCGCCGACCCCCACAAGTGGCTGTTCGCGCCGGTCGACTGCGCTGCGCTGATCTATCGCGATCCCGAGCAGGCTAGGGCCGCCTTCACCCAGGAGGCGGAGTACATCGACGTGATCGAGGAGCGCTCGGAGTGGAACCCCTCCGACTACGCGATCCACCTCAGCCGCCGCGCCCGCGGCATGCCGCTGTGGTTCTCGCTCGCAACCCACGGCTCCGCGGCCTACTCCGCCGCGGTCGAGCACTGCCTGCTGCTCGCTCGTGAGGCGGTGGCGATGATCGAGGACATGCCGGAGCTCGAGCTCTACTGCGAGCCGGACCTCTCGGTCGTTGTCTTTCGCCGCCTCGGCTGGGGCCCCGCCGACTACCAGCGATGGTCGGATCGGGCGCTGGCGGAGGGGCGGACCCTGACGGCGCCGACGAGCTGGCACGGGGAGGCCCTGCTGCGCTTCTGCTTCATCAGCCCGCGGACGACGAGCGATGACGTCCGCGGAATCCTCGAGTCGCTTCGCTAGCTCGGTGGGCACCTCGCGTCGCTTCGCTCGGTGGGCAGACGCCCCGGCGGGTGGGATTACTCGGGTGGGGTAGCTCAGGGAAGGGGGACGCCCGCCGCCGGATGCTCCGGGAGCGCGGCCGGGGCGCCGCGGTCCTCGAGCATCCGCGTCTGGCGCGGGATCAGGGCGACGGCGGTCGCGATCAGGGCGAGGACGCAGCCACCGAGGAAGACCTCGACGGCTCCCAGGGCGTGGGCCAGTGGACCCGCCAGCAGGTAGCCGAGCGGCAGCAGCCCGAGCGAGACCATCCAGTCATACGAGGTGACCCGGGAGAGCTTCTGCGGAGGGATGTGCTCGGCGAGCGCGGTCAGCCACCAGACCTCGAACAGCGCGATGCCGAGACCGGCAAAGGCGATTGCCGGGATGACCACCCAGAGGCTCAGTCCGGCCGCGTAGAGCATCATCGACGGTGGCCAGGCGAGCAGGAAGAGCATTCCCACACGCATCGGGTATCTCGGTCTCCAGCCGATCCCGATCAGCGACCCGATGACCGTTCCTGCGCCGAAGGCGGCGGCGACGGCGCCGTAGACAGCAACGTCGTCGTACTGCTTGCCGGCGATCACGGGGCCGAGCACGTACCAGGGGGCGAGCGCGACGAAGAGCGAGACCGAGATCGAGGCGAGCGTCACCCAGACCCAGGCGCGTGAGCGGACCTCACGGTAGCCCTCGCGCAGCTCCGCCCACACTCCGCGGCGGTCCGCGGCGGCGCCGTCGCCCCGCTCTCGCGGGCGCACCTGCGAGAGGAAGGCGGCGCTGAGGAGGAATGTGGCGGCATCGAGGGCGAAGGCGGCGCCGGCGCCGACGGCGACGATCAGCACCGCCGCGATCGCCGGGCCGGCGAACTCGGCGAAGCTGTTGAACATCGAGGTGACCGCGTTCGCCTCCTGGATCTCGGCCTCGGGGACGGTCTGGGGAAGGAGCCCGGTGGCGGCCGGGCGGAAGAACGCCTCGGCGACTCCGAAGCCGATCTCGATCGCGACGATATGCCAGACCTCGACCTCGCCGGTGAAGATCAGCACAGCGAGCAGGCCGTGGAGCGCGAAGCGGACCAGGTCGGTTCCGATCATCAGCCGGTGTCGCGGGAGCCGGTCCGCCCAGACCCCGCCGATCAGGACGAAGCCGACCAGCGGGAGCGCGTGCGCGGCGAGGACGAATCCGAGGTCGGTCGCGTTGCCGGTCAGGTCGATGACGAACAGCGCCAGGGCGACGGTCACGATCGCGTCGCCGAGCACGCTCGACGACTGGGCCAGCCAGAGGAAGCGGAAATCGCGGTGGCGCAGGACGCGCAGGAGTGTTTGCGGTGAGGTCATCTCGAACCCCAACAGGCTGGCAGGCCGGGGTATGGTGCGCGGCGATGCTGTTCAGACAGATTCTCCACGAGGACCTCGGATGCGCCTCCTACCTGGTGGGCGACTCCCGGGCCGGCGTCGCCGCCGTCATCGACCCGCAGTGGGACATCGATCCCTACCTGCGCTTGAGCCGCCTCCACGGGGTCCGCATCGAGCACGTCCTCGAGACCCACAACCACGCCGACCACGTCTCCGGGCACGGCCGGCTCGCGCGTGCGACCGGCGCCACGATCCACGTCAGCGAGCTTGCCGGGGCCGAGTATCCCCACGAGGGCTTCCGAGACGGCTGGACGCTGGAGCTGGGTACGGTCACGATCGAGGCGATGGAGACGCCCGGCCACCGCCCCGAGCACACCTCCTTCCTGTTGCGCGACAGCGACCGGGCGGCCGAGCCGTGGGCGGTGCTCACCGGCGACTCGCTCTTTGTCGGCGACGTCGCCCGCCCCGACCTCGCGATCGAAGCCGATCAGGGCGCATCCCAGATCTACCACTCGCTCCACGACCACCTCTTCGCCCTGCCCGACAGCGTTGAGGTCTGGCCCGGCCATCTCGGCGGGTCCCTGTGCGGCAGCTCCGGGATCGACCACAAGGCCTCCTCGACGATCGGCTTCGAGCGCCGCCACAACCGCGCCCTGGGATTCGACAGCGAGGAGTCCTTCGTCGCCGACTCGCTCTCATCACTCGGCGATCGTCCTCCCAACCTCGAGCGCATAGTCGCGCTCAACCGGGGGCCGCTGATCGAGGATCTGGGAACGCCGACGCCGCTCTCGCCGCGAGCGGTCGAGGTGGCGATCGCCGATGGCGCCCAGGTGATCGACGCCCGCACCAACGAGCAGTTCGACGAGGCCCACATCCCGGGGGCCTACAGCGCCTCCGCCTATGACACCGGCTTCGGGACCAAGGTCGCGCGGATCGTTCCCGAGGGCGTCGAGCTGATCGTGGTCGCCGCCTCTGACGGCTACGAGCTCGAGGCGGCGGAGCTGCTCGCGTCGGTGGGTCTGCGGGTGCGCGGCTTCCTCGAGGGCGGGATGACCTCGTGGCGCTCCGAGGACCGCCCGGTCGAGCGCCTCGAGCTGATCGATCCGGATGAGCTGGCGCGGCGGCTGGGGGAGGGCGAGGGCCTGGTCGTCCTCGATGTCCGCGACGCCGACGAGTTCGCCGCCGGGCACATCCCCGCCTCGGTCCACATTCCCTACGGCGAGCTCGGCGCTCGCCTCGATGAGCTCTCCCACGACGCCCCGATCGCCGCCGTCTGCGGCGGTGGCAAGCGCAGTGGCCTCGCCGCCTCGATCCTCCAGCGCGAGGGCTTCGCCGAGGTCATCCACGTAGGCCACGGCGGCGTCGGCGTCTGGCAGAGCCGCGGCCACCCGCTCGAGCGCGGCTGAGGGCGGGCGGTATACCGGCGCGGTCGATCGCCGCGCCCCCCCAGGAGGCGTGGCCGACCTCAGGCATGCTCAGCGTGCGCGACGTCGGCCACGTCGGGAGGTTGGCGGCCCCTCGGAGGCGTGGCCGACCTCAGGCATGCTCAGCGTGCGCGACGTCGGCCACGTCGGGGGGCGGATTCGGGCTACGGGGCGGCTTGGTGGCGGACCCGGGCGCGGGCCTCCCCGTAGCGGAGAGCCTCGTAGGTGATCAGGGCCCAGGCGATTACGGCCACGCCCGCCAGTGCTGCGATCGCCGAGACCTCGGTCGCGAGCGGGATCATTGCGACGAGGATGATCGCGACCAAGAGACGTCTGAGGCTGAGCGTGTGGACATTGCGGTAGCGGAAGGCGACGTGGGCGAGGAGGTACATCGCGAGGCCGCCGAGCAGGGCGAACGCCGGGACGATCTCGAGGTGGTGGTCGACGTGTCCGATCGTCTTCTTCAGGCCGAGGGCGACGAGGACGATCCCGGCGATCATCGGAAAGTGCAGGAACGAGTACGAGTCACGGGCGATCTCGTTCTGGACCCGTCCCACCGGCGCCTCCTCGAGGTGGCGGGTGGCGAAGATCGCGACCACGTCGAAGTACGCCCACCACATCGCCGCCGTCAGGGCGATCCCGAGCACCGCCGCGGTGACGATCCCGGCGTCGAGACTGGTGTCGGCGCCGGCGCCGATGGCGACGATCGACTCGCCGAGGGCGATGATGATGATCAGGCCATGGCGCTCGGCGAAGTGGCGCGGCACCAGCTTCCAGCCCTCGGCGCCGAAGAGGTAGGGGCCGCCCATGTCGATCAGGATCGCCAGCAGCCAGACGGCCCCCTGGGCGACGCCGTCTAGAAACGAGGCCGCGACGAGGAGGCCGACGCCGATCGCGCTGCTGACGGCGAGCCCGACGACAGACCTCCGCAGGCCGGGGTCGTCGCGGCCGGCGAGGAGGAAGAGGGCGATCTGCCCGGCGCGGACGACGGCATAGGCGACGGCGAAGGTGAGCGCAAGGTCATCGAAGGCCTCCGGCACGCAGAGCGAGACGACCAGCAGTCCCGCCATCGCCCCGAATATCGCGATCCGAACCGCACCCTCCTCGGGGTCGACGACGCTGGTCAGCCAGGCGTAGCCGACCCAGGCCCACCACAGCACGCCGAGAACGAGGAGCCCCTGGGCGACCCCCGGCCAGGTCGGGTCGTTTGCCATCAGCGCTGTGCACTGGGTGATCGCGAGGACGAAGACGAGGTCGAAGAAGAGTTCGAGCGGGGTCACCTGCTCGCCCTCGCGCAGGGTCGCGCTCAGGCGGGGGCGGCCGGCGGTCGTCGCGCGCTCCATCGCTGCCCCTAGGCGCGCTTCGGACGGACGAGCATGGCGCGAATCCTAGGGGGTCGGGATGGCCGGCTGGCCGCCGTCGGCCGGCCCTGCTTCGGGAATCTCCTCCATCCTTCCGCCCGGCAGTGCCACCAGGGCGACGGCGAAGCAGACGGCCATCACCCCGGCCATCGCGTAGAAGATCGTGCGCGAGGAGAGCGCGTAGCTGTGCTGGACGGCGTCGAGGAATTCCTGCGCCCGCTTCCCGCCGCGAGCGCCGAGGCTCCCGCCGCCGCTGGTGTTCTGGCTGATCGAGTCGGCGATCTGGTCGGCCCTTGCCTTCGGCAGCCCCAGCGCTCCCAGGGAGGACTCGAGGTTGGACTTGTTCTGAAAGATCAGGACCGTACCCAGCACCGCGAGCCCGATGCTGGAGCCGAAGTTGCGGACCGTCTGGGTTATCCCTGTGGCCTCGCCGTAGCGGCTGGCGGGCGCGCGATTGACCGCGTCGGTGTTGGAGGGGCCGAGGATCAACCCGACTCCGGCGCCGGCGATGACGATGTATAGCCACTGGCTGCTGTACTCGAGGCCGGGGAGCTTGCGGGCCCAGAGGAAGAAGCCGGCGGCGGCGATAGCGCAGCCGGCGACCACCGCCGGCCTGGCTCCGCGCTCGTCGAGGATCCGGCCTCCGATCTGGGCGGCGACGGCGAAGCCGGCGAAGAAGGTAAGCAGGTAGATGCCCGCCTCCGAGGCGCTGTTGCCGAGCGAGATCTGCGCATAGGTGCTGGCGAAGAAGAAGAGCGGGATGAAGCAGATCATCAGCAGGAAGAGGACGATGTTCTGCATCGCGAAGCGGCGGTCCTCGAAGATCCGCAGCCGCAGCAGCGGCTCGGGGATGCGCAGCTCCAGGACGACGAACGCGACGAGGATGATCAGCCCGGCCGCGAGGCAGCTGATCGTCTCGACGCTGCCCCAGCCCCACTCGCTCGCCTGCTGCAGGCCGAACACGGCCAGGCCCATCCCGCCTGCGACGAGGACGGCGCCACGGTAGTCGAGCGGCGCCGGGTGCTTCTCGTTCTCGGGCTTCGAGATCGCGATCAGCACCAGGGCGGTGATCGCGACCGGGATGTTGACCCAGAAGATCGCCCGCCAGGTCCACTCGGTCAGGTATCCGCCGGCGATCGGGCCGATCGAGGTGAGGCCGCCGGCGATTCCGAAGAAGATCGCCATCGCCTTGCCGCGCTCGCCCAGCGGGTAGGAGGCGATCACGATCGCCAGCGCGGCCGGGAACATCAGCGCTGCCCCCACCCCCTGGACGACGCGGAAGAAGATGATCCAGGCCTCAGCGATCCCGCCGGTCGGGGTCGCGCCGCACAGTGCCGAGGAGGTGGCGAAGACGATGACGCCGGTCACGACCATCGTCCGGTGACCGACGATGTCGGCGAGGCGCCCGCCCAAAGCGAACAGAGCCGCGAGCGCCAACAGGTAGCCGTTGATGATCCACTGCACCCCAGTCGAGGAGAGTGAGAGATCGTCCTGGAGCTGGGGCGCCGCGATCGCGACGATCGTCTGGTCGATGAAGGTCATCGCGACGGCAAAGACCATCGCCGCCAGGACCAGACCCCTGTTCGGGTGAGCCTCCAAGGTCACAACCCTAGGGCCGCCTCCGGGCGTGTTCGCGGCGGCCCCAGCGTGGACCGGCCCCGCCGTTTCCGGGGGCGAGCGCGGTGGCACTGGCAGAATCAGGGCCGATGGCAAAGCGACGAAAGCCCCGCCGGCGCGAGCGGCCGAGCGCCGCCACCGCCAACTACACCGACCCCGAGGGCAACGTCCTCACCCTGCGCGAGTCGCTGAGCGCGGGGACGATCGCCAAGATCGGCGAGGCGCCCGCCGGCGCGGCGACCTCCGCCGAGGACGCCTGGCGCCGGCGCAGCGAGATCCTCTTCGAGCGCCTCGCGGTGCGCTGGGAGATCGCCGGGCTCCCGCTCGACGACCAGGCGATGCTGCTCGGCCGCTACCGGATGGCCGACCCGGCCACCCAGGGCTGGGTGCGCGAGACGATCGCGAAGCACCTCGAGCGCCACATCCCGGAGCTGGCCGGCGGCTGAGGCGCGCGGCCGTGGGCTCAGGCCTCGAGCACGACGGCGAGCCCCTGGCCGACGCCGATGCAGATGGCCGCCAGGCCCCAGCTGCCGCCGCGGCGGCGAAGCTCGTGGGCGAGGGTGCCGAGAATGCGGGCGCCTGAGGCTCCGAGCGGGTGGCCGATCGCGATTGCTCCCCCGTTTGGGTTGACCTTCTCGGGGTCGAGTTCGGGCCAGCCGGCGAGACAGGCGAGCGACTGCGAGGCGAAGGCCTCGTTGAGCTCGACGACGGCGACGTCGCCCCAGCCGATCCCGGCGCGGGCGAGCGCGTCCTCGGCCGCCCGCACCGGGCCGATGCCGAAGACGTCGGGGTCGACCCCGGCGGCCGCGCGCGAGGCGATCCGGGCGAGGGGCTCGCGGCCGATCCGGGCGGCGGCGTCCTCGTCTCCGATCAGCATCGCCGCGGCGCCGTCGTTGAGCGGCGATGCGTTGCCGGCGGTCACCGTCCCGTCCTCGCGGAAGACGGGGCGCAGCCTCGCCAGCGCCTCGATCGACGTGTCGGCCCGGATACTCTCGTCGCGCCGCAGCTCCGAGCCGGGAACCTCGACGATCTGGTCCGCGTAGCGGCCCTCCTCCCAGGCGGCGGAGGCGAGGCGGTGGCTGCGCAGGGCGAACTCGTCCTGCTCCTCGCGGGAGATCGAGTGCAGGTCGGCAAGGTGCTCGGCGCTTTCTCCGAGCGAGATCGTCCAGCGCTCGGGCATCAGCGGGTTCACCATTCGCCAGCCGAGGGTGGTCGAGTGAAGCTCCTCGTGTCCGCGGGGGAAGCCGCGCTCGGGCTTCAGCAGCACCCACGGCGCCCGGCTCATCGACTCGACCCCGCCGGCGAGCACCAGCGAAGCGTCGCCGGTCTCGACCGCGCGGCTGGCGCCGATCGCCGCCTCGAGGCTGGAGCCGCAGAGCCGGTTGACGGTCACGCCGGGGACGCTTGTCGGGAGCCCGGCGAGGAGCACCGCCATCCGGGCGACGTCGCGGTT
Organism: uncultured Actinomycetes bacterium; assembly: GCA_963781345.1. GTDB lineage: Bacteria > Actinomycetota > Thermoleophilia > Solirubrobacterales > 70-9 > JBBRHQ01. Next base: position 218,169 of record CAWAFQ010000007.1, on the reverse strand, counting down.
GTCCTCGCCGGCTCCGTTGGCGTCTCCGAGGATGACGTCGTCGATCGCGGCGGGATCTAGATCCGGCGAGCGCTCGAGCAGGGCGCGCAGAGCGTGGGCGGCGAGGTCGTCTGGCCGCACCGCTGCCAGCGCTCCCCCGTAGCGCCCGAAGGGGGTGCGGACGGCGTCGAGGATGAAGGCGGCGCCCATCGGAGGCCTCAGGTGGGTGATCCGGTGGGACCGGTCATCTCAGGGGCGCATCGTGAGAACGTGGCCGACGGTCGGGTCGACCCCGCCGGCGAGCATCTCCAGGTAGGCGGCGGCGACGGCCTCGGGCCCCTCTCCGCGGACGACCTGCAGCCAGCCCTCGGTCCACTCGACGTAGTGCCTCCAGGCCTCGGTGGTGCGGGCCTCGAATCCGTCGGGACCCCAGTCGGCGATGCGCTGGGCGACGCGGTCGGGCGCGAAGAAGAACTCCGGCGCCGGCCCGGGCAGCTCGCCGGCCTCGGCCGGCGCCGCGTCCCAATGGGTGGCGCCGACGACGGCGCTGTGTCGCAGCTTCGCGCCGAAATGGCGATGGATCGCGGCACGGGTCGCGGCGTCGCCGGCGATGTCGACATAGACAGCCGCCCCGCTCGGCAGCGAGGAGATCTCCGCGTAGGGGACGACCCGGTCGTAGGGACCGAGGCCTTCGACGAAGCCGACGTTCCCGGCCGAGGTCAGCCCGACCACCTCGACCCCCTCGCGCTTGGCGAGGAGGTAGGCGGCCGTCAGCGCCGTCTTGCTGGAGGCGCTGGAAAGGACCACCGAGGCGCCGTCGAGCAGGCCCCGATCGGCGAGGAAGTCATCGATCAGAAAGGACGTGGTGAAGAGCGGCCTCAGCAGCATCTGCTCGGCCTCACGCGCCGGGTCATAGCCCGCATCGCCACCGATCCGCAGATAGCTGTTGTAGGTGCCGGGAAGCCCGGCCCGGTGCGGCGCGGCGTCGACGAAGCCGCGCTCGCTGGTGCGTTCAGGGGTGACGATCAGCTCGGTCGACATCGGCAGGAAGCCGTAGATCCGCTCACCCACCTCGAGATCGTCGCCGGTGCTGGCCGCGACGTCGGCGAAGCCCCAGACCGGCACCCGCCCCCAGCCCTTCGGCGCCGGGAAGAAGTCCCAGTACGACATCGCCTCGCCGAAGACCGCGTAGGTGATGTTGTTCGAGGTCAGCCCGAAGGAGTCGATCGCGAGCAGGGCCTGGCCGGGGTCGAGGTCCGGCTGCGCCGCCTCGTCGACGCGGGTCTCGCCGAGATCGTCTCGCTTGACCAGCAGGTCCATGTCCCGAGCATCGCAGAAAGCCACCTCACCCAGGCGCCGCAACCCCCTCCCCGGGCCGAACCTGACGTTTCCGTTGCATACCAGCGGAAACGTCAGTCTCGACGGGTCAGGGGTCAGGCGGCCAGCTGCTGGCCGGCGACGATCCCCAGGACCTCGCCGGCGTGCTTGCGGATGAAGCTCGGGCCGACGCCGTGGATCTCGCCCAGCTGCTCGGCGCTCGCCGGCCTTGCCGCGGCGATCGCCTCGAGGGTGCGGTCGTGGGCGACCGTGTAGGCGGGCTTGCCGGCCGCCGCCTGCATCCTCCAGGCCCGCAACGCCTCGAACAGGCTCACCGTCGGCGGCCGAGAGCTCGAGCTCGGGGGCGGCGGTGGAGCCGCTCTTGCGCGGGCTCCGCTTTCGCCGGATCGTCGATCGACTCGGGGTCGGGGAGCCAGGCTTCGGGGTCGCAGACGTCGCAGCAGCGCCCCTCGGCGCGGCCCTCGGCGTCGTCGCCGAAGTGGTCGAGCAGCTGGCGGCGCCGGCAGGTCGCCGAGAAGCTGAAGGCGTCGACGGCGCGGTAGGCGCGCCAGCTGCGGTCGGTCGCTTCGCGGCAGGCGCGGGTGGTGCGGCCGAGGTCGAGCTCGCCGCTGAGCTGGATCTGCAGCCGCGCGCCGCCGGCGGGCTCGATCAGCAGCGCGCCGGTGCGCTCGGCGATCGCCAGCGGGATCCGCTCCTCCTCGAAGCGGGGATTCTCGATCACCAGCGCGCCGTCGTCGTCGGCTGCGCGGCGCAGGCGCTCGACGTAGGCGGCGACCTCGGACGGCTCGACGTTGCGCTGCTCGATGAAGCGAACGAGGCGGCCGAGGTCGGAGCGCATCGCCAGCAGCACCGCGCGCGAGCGGAAGTCCGTCGCGACCGGCGCGCCCCGCCTCCTGGTAGTAGGCCTCGACGCTGGTCGGGATCGCCCAGTGCCAGACCGAGCGCACGTTGGCCTTGTCCACGCCCATCCCGAAGGCGTTGGTGGCGACGATCACGTCGGCGTCGCCGGTCATGAAGCGGTGCTGGGCGGAGGCGCGCTCGTCCGGCGCCATCCCGGCGTGGTAGGCGACGCTGATCAGGCCGGCGCTCGCTGATCGCCTCCGCCACGGCCTCGGTGTCGCGGCGGGTGCCGCAGTAGACGATCGCCGGGCGGTTGGCCGGGTCGGCGAGGCCGATCTCGAGCAGCGCCTGCTTGCGCGCCTTCGAACCGGTCGCCCTCGAGCCGGACGATGTCGAAGGAGAGGTTGGGGCGGTCGAAGCCGGAGCGGATCATCAGTGGGTCGCGGAGCCCGAGGCGGGCGACAACCTCGGCGGCGACCTCCTCGGTCGCGGTCGCCGTGCAGGCCATCACCGCCGGGCGGCCGAGCCGCTCGAGCGCCTTCGGCAGGCGCAGGTAGTCGGGGCGGAAGTCGTGCCCCCACTCGGAGAGGCAGTGGGCCTCGTCGACCGCCATCAGGTCGACGCGGCGGCTCGAGATCGCGTCGAGAAAGGCGGGTCGAGCCGAATCGCTCGGGAGAGCAGTAGACGATCCGCGCCTCGCCGCTTCGGATCCGCGCGAATGCCTCCCGGGTCTGCTCCTCGGGGAGGCCGGAGGCGATCATCACCGCCGGGTGGCCGCCGGCGATCAGCCGCTTCCACTGGTCGGCCATCAGCGCGATCAGGGGGCTGACCACGATCGTCAGGTCACCGCTGGCGAGCCCGGGCAGCTGGTAGCAGAGGCTCTTGCCACCGCCGGTCGGCATCACGATCAGCGCATCGCGGCCACGGAGGCCGGCCTCGACAGCCTCCCGCTGGCCGGGGCGGAACTCGGAGAGGCCGACATGGGCGATCAGCGCGTCCGGTTCCGGAGGGCCCTCGTATTGGCGCATCGGGGCGCCGCCGGCCCCCGGCTCGACGTCGGCGAGGCCGCGCAGAGCAAGCTGCGCCTCTGCCTGGTTGGGGTCGAGCTCCGGGGCGGGCATTCATCGAGCCTAAGGCAGGCGGTGGATGGGCTCGCCCCGGCGGCGGCCCGGGCCCTGCCATGTGACGGCTCGCCCCGGCGGCGGCCCGGGCCCGGCCATGTGACGGCTCGCCCCGGCGATAGCCTGGGCCCCGCCAGGTGACTGACGGCGCCAGAGAGCCGCGGGGAGCAATCGACAGGCGGCTGTTCGCGCTCGTCGGGGGGATGGTCCTCGTCGAGACGATGTTCTACGCGGTGCTGACGCCGCTGCTGCCGTACTACGTCGAGAACCTCGGGCTGACCAAGGCCTCGGCGGGGACGCTGTCGGCGTTCTACGCCTTCGGCACGATCGCCTTCGCAGTGCCGGCCGGTTTCCTGGTCGCGCGGATCGGCTCCCGGCAGACGGTGCTGGTGGGAGTGACGCTGCTCTCGGCCTCGAGCGTGGCCTTCGGCTTCGGCCACGACACCGCCTGGCTCGACGCCTCCCGCTTCATCCAGGGCGCCGGGGGCTCCTGTCTCTGGGCCGGAGGGCTGACGTGGCTGGTCTCGGATGCTCCGGCGGAGCGTCGCGGGGAGCTGATCGGCGCCGCCGTCGGGATCGGGATAGCCGGCGCCCTGCTCGGCCCGGTGGTCGGAGGTGCGGCGACCCTGACCAGCCCGGAACTGGTCTTCAGCCTGCTGGGGGCCGTGATCGCCGGCCTCGGCGTCCTCGCGCTGGCGATCCCCGCTCCCGGGCCCGGGCGCCCGGACACGGTCGGTGACCTGATCGCGGCGGCCCGCGCCGAGCCGCGGATCCGGGCCGGGATCTGGTTCACGGCGCTGCCGTCGATGCTGTTCGGCGTCTTCGAGGTACTGGCGCCGCTCCGCCTCGACGTCCTCGGCGCCGGCACGGCCGTGATCGCGGTGATCTTCTTGATCTGCACCGCGGTAGAGGCGCTGTTCAGTCCCGCCTTCGGCAGACTCGCCGACCGCCGGGGTCCCTATCCCGTCGCCCGGCTGGGTCTCGCAGCCTGCATCGTGATGGCGCTGATCCTGCCGCTGCCGGATGCGGTCGTGCCCTATGCGGTCGCGCTGGTCGCAGCCTGTGTCGCCTTCGGCTCGCCGTGGGTGCCCGCCAGCGCCCTTCTCTCCAAGGCGGCTGAGAGCCGTGGGCTGGGACAGGGCGTCGCCTTCGGCCTCTGGAATCTCGCCTGGGGCGGGGGACAGGCGATCGGATCCGCAGGCGGCGCTGGATTGGCAGAGGCCTCGAGTGACGCCGTCCCCTACCTGCTTCTCGCCGGGCTCTGCGGGCTGACCCTGCTCGTCGGCCTGCTCAGGCGCCCCCCCGGCTCCCCCGCAGGCGAGTCGGGATAATCTGGGGCCGTGCAATTGCCAGGACGTCTGCCCCTGTGGATCACCCTCGCCGCTGCGGCGGCGATGCTCGCGGCGGCCCCCGCCGGGGCCGGCGCGAAGCTGCGCCGGGCTGACGCGCTTGCGGTCTGCGCGGCGATGCAGGGCCGCTGATGGGCTTCGTGGCGCCCCTGCTCGCCGAGGTCACGATCAAGTTCGACGCCGGCAACAGCTCCCTCGGGGGAGATGGGCAGCGGGCGGGGATCCTGCTCCTGCTCGCCTTCCTGCTCTCGTTCGGCTTCATCCGCCTCAGCACCCGCCTGATGCGCAGCCCGAAGGTCCCGTGGTGGCCGGGCAGCGTCAAGCCGGGCGGCCTCCACATCCACCACCTGGTCTTCGGCATCGTCCTCATAATCCTCGCCGGGTTCCTGCAGTTCGCGCTGCAGCCCGACAGCCCCTGGCTGGAGATCTTCGCCGTCGCCTTCGGCATCGGTTGCGGCCTGACGCTCGACGAGTTCGCCCTCTGGCTCCATCTCGAGGACGTCTACTGGTCCGAGGAGGGCAGGCGCTCCATAGACGCGACCATCGTCGCGGCGATCATCGGCGGAGCCGTGGTCCTTGGCTTCGCGCCGTTCGGCGGCAACGAGGGCAACACCGATTCGATCCTGAGCGTCGTCGCCATCGTTGCGATCGATCTCACCCTCTGCTTCATCGCCCTATTCAAGGGCAAGCTCTGGACTGGCCTGGTCGGCTTCTTCATCCCCGTGTTCTCGTTGGTCGGCTCGATTCGCGCCGCCAAACCCGGGTCGCCGTGGGCGCGGCGCTTCTACGAGCCCGAGGGCAAGAAGATGTCGAAGGCGAAGCGGCGGGCTGCGCGCAGCGAGGCCCGCTACCGCCGCTGGCAGGACCGGATCGGTGGAACGCCACACTTGCCCAGCCCGCTCGGAGGCGAGGGTCCAGACTCCGAGGATCAGGGGGACTCGGAGGGCAAGCAACCCTGAGCGACGCTCAGGCGGTGGTTCCCGCCGGAAGCGCCGCCGGGGACTCCGCCCGCCTGCGGCTGGGCCGGCGGCGGTCGGGCCAGATCACGTAGAGCGCCATCGGTACGGCGTAGAGGACGAAGGCAAGGCCCTCGGCCAGGGCAGGCTTCGGTTGCAGCCCGAGCATCCCGGTGAGCAGCGAGCCCGACACCGTCCCCGGGCGAACCAGCCAGGAGAGGTCGGCCGCCTGCGATTGCAGCCCGACCAGCCACCCGGCCTCGTGAGCGGTGTGCATGGCGCTGGCCAGCAGCCCGGCGGCGACGAAGACGAGCACGATCCCGGTGATCCTGAAGAAGCGAGCGAGGTTGAGCTTGATGCCGCCGCGGTAGAGGCCGATGCCGATGCCGATCGCGGCGAGGATCCCGATCACCGCCCCGGCCCCGGCGGCGAGGGTGTTCTTGGAATCCTGAAAGGCCGCGAGCAGAAAGACCGAGGTCTCGAAGCCCTCGCGCAGGACGGCGAGGAATGCCATCCCGACCAGGGCCAGCGTCGAGCCCGCAATCAGCGCCTCGGCCGCGCTGCCCTCGAGCGAGGCGCGGATCCCGCGCGCGTGGCGCCGCATCCAGACGATCATGTAGGTCACGGCAGCGACCGCGATCAGGCTGATCACCGTCGCCAGGCCCTCCTGCCCGCGCTCGGGAAGCTCTTGGTCGACGAGCCGCAGAGTGATCGCAACCGCGATGCAGAGTGCGACGGCGACCCCGACTCCCAGCCACATCTTCGAGAGGGCGTCGCGGCGACCCTCGCTGACCAAGAAGGCGGCGATGATGCCGATGATCAGGGAGGCCTCGACCCCCTCTCTCAGGCCTATGACGAATGTCGGGATCACGGCGTGGCCCCTCTCAGGTCGTTTCGGTTGCCAGGGGCGGTGGACCATCGGCGTGCTGGGCGACCGGCCGGCCCAGTCGCTGCGGACGGGTCACCTGCAGGTGACGGGCGAGGAAGTAGGACCCGACGACGAAGGTCGCGGCGAGTACCTGGGCCGCGATCGTCTCCCAGTAGGGGTAGATCTCGAACCAACTCCCAATCCACGCAGGGACACCGAAAGGGGTGGGATGGCTCGAGATCCAGCCGAGATCCATGAAGGAGAGCGCGGTGCCGCCGATCATCACTACGAGCACGGCTCCCACCATCACCCCCGTCAGCACGAGCATTCGCTTGTAGGGGAGGCGATGGTGCAGCCAGAAGGTGAGCGCCCCGACGATCGCGGTGCCGGCGAGACCGATCAGCAGCCCTTCGAGTACGACGCCGCCACCGGACTTCACCTTCAGCGCCTGCAGGAAGAGGACGACCTCGAAGCCTTCGCGGTAGACGCTGGTGAAACCCAGCGCAACCAGACCGACGGTGGCCGCCATCCCGGTCATGCCGAGGAGGCGCCGCCTCTGCCGATGGTGGCGGGAGATCCACCCTGTCCAGTAGACGTTGTGGACGAACCAGTTGAGGATGACCAGCAGCACCGCGATCGCGACAAAGCCGGTGATCGCCTCGAGCCTAGGCCCCAGCGGCGAGGCGAAGCCAAGGATCGCGTCGAACACGAACCAAGTCGCGACGCCTGCGGCGAAGGCGAGGGCTGCCCCGAGGATCACCGGGCGGCGGTGGACCCTGTTGGCGCCCAGGAAGCTTGCGGTCACCGCGGCGAAGATGAGAACGGCCTCGAGGCCTTCGCGAAAGACGATCGCCGCCGTGTTGAAGACCACGGTGGCGTGGCTCTGCGTATGCGTCACCCCGGTCGGGTCGACGGGCCCGGTCCTGGCGGTCGCCATCAGGTAGACGACGAAGGAGATGAGCGCCAAGCCGCCGATCCACCAGGCGAGCCTGCGGGTGCTCACCGGAAGCCGGGCACCGTCGTCTGGGGTGGTGGTCTCGCTCATCGCGCCTTGCCGGGTCTCGAAGTACAGGCAGGTCCCCTCAGGGTTCCCTAATTAGGGGAACCTAACAGAAGCCGTCTGATCAGGTGCTGATCACCCGGTCGCGAGCGTCGTTCTTGGCTCTGTGGAGGGCCTTGCCGGCGCGGGTGAGGAAATGGTTCTCGGTCTCCGACCGATCCCTGGTGACGGCTCCTGGTGGGCCCGTCCAGTGCTCCCGGGTAACCGCTCCAGCGATCGCCGACCATCCTGACCCCCGAGGATGGGTGCTCGGTGGCAGACTTCTGGGCATGGACCTCACCGCGCTCGAGTCCGTGATCGCCGATGCAGCAGAGCCCGATTACCGCGCCCGGCAGGTGTGGGAATGGGTTGCGCGCGGCGCCGGTTCCTATGCGGAGATGACCAACCTCTCACTGGCCCTGCGCGAGCGGCTCGCGAGTGAGGTGCCGATCTCCTCACTCACCCTTTCCCGCACGGCCCGCTCTCGGGACGGAACCGAGAAGGCCCTGTTCGAGACCATCGATGGCCGTCCGGTCGAGGCGGTGCTGATGCGTTATCGCGACGGTCGCCGCTCGGTCTGCCTCTCGAGCCAGTCGGGATGCCCGCTGACCTGCGCCTTCTGCGCGACCGGGCGGATGAGCTTCGGCCGCAATCTGAGCGCCTCGGAGATCCTCGACCAGGCGCTTCATTTCCGCCGCGAAGGCGAGATCAATCACGCCGTCTTCATGGGCATGGGGGAGCCGATGATGAACCTCGATGCCGTATTCGCCGCCTGCGAGCGGCTGCCCGACGCCGGCGTCTCGGGCGCCCACACGACGGTTTCCACGGTCGGCTGGGTGCCGGGGATCGAGCGGATGGCGAGGGAGGGCCCGTCCGTTCGCCTGGCACTGTCGCTTCACGCCGCCGAGGATGCGCTGCGCTCGGAGCTGATGCCGGTCAACGAGCGCTATCCGCTGGCAGAGGTCCTCGAGTCCTGCCGTGCCTGGCACGCCGCCCGCCGGCGCAAGGTCTTCATCGAGTACCTGATGCTCGCCGGCGTCAACGACCGCCCCGAGCAGGCCGTGGCGCTGGCGGCCGCGCTCACGCCCAGCCGCGCCTTCAAGGTCAACCTGATCCCCTACAACCCCACGGGCACCGGCTTCGAGGGCTCGAGCCGCGAGGCGATCGAGAGCTTCCGCGCCGTTCTCCGAAGCGAGGGCGTCCCGGCGACAGTGCGACTCACCCGCGGCCGCGACATCGACGCCGCCTGCGGCCAACTCGCCGCGAGCGTCGCCTGACCGCCTGACCGCCCGGCCGCCGCTGCCCAGTGTTCAATCGACCATCACTATGCGGGTAAATCGCACTTTCGCGCTCAGCGTCCTGCTTGCCCTCGGCGCCGTCGGCCTGGCCGCCTGTGGCTCGGGCGGGACCGAGACGGTCACGGTCCAGAGCACGGTGACGGAGAGGACGGTGACCGAGGTGCCGCCGCCGGGCACGACCACGACGACCACCTCAGGCGGGGAGACGACCGCGGCCACACACGGTCCGGCGCTCTCGAGCTTCCGCTCGCCGAGCGCGAACATCGGTTGCGCGATGAGCGCCCGCTCGGTCCGCTGCGACATCAGGGAGCGCACCTGGTCACCGCCTCCGAACCCGCCCGATTGCCCCGTCGACTACGGGCAGGGTGTGGAGGTCTCGACCGTCGGCAGCGGCCACCTCGTCTGCGCCGGTGACACGACCCTCAACCCCTCGGCTCCGGTCCTCGGCTACGGCCGCTCGACGGCGGCCGGCTCACTGAGCTGCGTTAGCAGCGAAGCCGGGATCGCGTGCCGGAACTCCGGCAGCGGCCACGGCTTCTTCATCTCGCGCCAGGCCTATCGCGTCTACTGAGTCCGGTCGGGAACGGGTTTGCGAGTCCGGTCGGGAACGGGTTTGCGGTGCGGCGTCGCACGGATCTCAGCGCGGCTCGAGGACCATCACGGGGATCAGGCGCTCGGCGCGCTTCTGGTAGTTGGCGAAGCCCGCGTAGGTGCGGTTGACCAGCTTCCAGGCGCGCTCGCGCTCGGCGCCCTCGGCCTCGCGGGCGGTGTAGAGGCGCTCCTCGCCGTCGATCGAGAAGCCGACCTCCGGGTTGGCGAGGAGGTTGCGGTACCAGGCCGGATGCTTGACGTCGCCGCCGCGGGAGGCGACGAGGAGGATCGTCTCACCGTCGCGGGTGTAGGCCAGTGGCGTCTGACGCTCGATGCCGCTGCGGGCGCCGGTGACGCGGAGGGTTCCCACCAGGCCGCGGCCGCCGGTGCTGATCCTCCCGCCTGTCAGCTTCATCAGCGGCCGGTCTATGAAAGGGAAGACATTGACGTAGAGCCAGCCGCCGGGACGGGAGGAGGCAACGGGGGTGACGATCCGGCGGAAGAGGCTGGCCTGCTCACTCATGATCGCCGCCGCCGGCTCAGCCCTTACCGGCTTCGGGCATCCACGGCTCGTGCCACTCGCAGATTCCCCGGGTCAGCTTCGAGGCCTCCTTCGGCCCCCAGGTCCCCGGCTCGTAGGGGACCACCTTGCCCGGCTTGTCGAGCAGCGGCTGGACCACGCGCCAGGTCTCTTCGATCATGTCCTCGCGGGTGAAGAGGTCGCCGCGGCCGCGGATCGCGTCGTCGAGCAGGCGCTCATAGGGCTCGGGGTCCTCTCCCGGCTTCTTCTCGAAGAGGACCTCGAGGTCGGCTGCCTCGAATGACTCCTTGCCCGCCTGCTTCATCAGGAATCGGATCCTCGCCCCCGGGGTCGGGTCGATCCGGATCGCGAGCTGATTCGGCTCGGGGATCCTGCCGGTGCCGACGCCGAGGCGCGGCGGGCGCTTGAAGACGACCTGGATCTCGGTTGCCTTGACCGGCAGGTTCTTGCCGGCGCGGATGAAGAAGGGGACGCCGCTCCAGCGCCAGTTGTCGATCTCTAGCTCGAGTGCGACGAAGGTCTCCGTCTTTGAGCCGTCGGCGACGCCCTCGACGTCGAGGTAGCCCTCGTACTGGCCGCGGATGTAGTGCCTGGGATCGCCGTCGCGGATCGCCTTGAACAGCTCCAGCTTCTTGTCGCGAATCGAGTCCGACTGGTTGCCGGCCGGCGGCTCCATCGCGACCAGCCCGAGCATCTGCAGGGCATGGTTCTGGATGACGTCTCGCAGGGTCCCGACCGGGTCGTAGAAGCGGCCGCGGTCCTCGACCCCGAAGTTCTCGGCGAGTGTCATCTGCACGTGGGAGACGAACTGGCGGTTCCAGACCGGCTCGAGGATCGAGTTCGCAAAGCGCAGGTAGGTGATGTCCATCACCGGTTCCTTGCCGAGGTAGTGGTCGATCCGGTAGATCTGGTCCTCGCGCAGGACCTCGAGCAGCTCCGCCTCGAGCGCCTTCGCCGAGTCGAGGTCGTGTCCGAACGGCTTCTCGATCACAACCCGCGCGTTCTCCGTGACCCCGGCCTTGCCGAGCGAGCGGACGACGTCGGCGAATAGGAAGGGCGGGACCTCGAGGTAGAAGACCGGCATCTCGTGGTCGGCCACGGCCTCCTTGACCCGCTCGAAGGTCCCCTCGTCGGAGTAATCGCCGCCGACGTAGCGCAGGCGCTTCGCCAGGCGCGAGAAGACATCCTCGTCGGGGTCCTCGACGCTGGAGGAGACGGACTCGCGGACGTGCTGGACGAGGTCGGCATCGGTCCAGTCGTTGCGGGCGACACCGACGATCGTGAAGTCGAGCTCTCCGCGCGCCTCGAGCCGGTAGAGGGCGCGGAAAGTCATCTTCTTCGCCAGGTCTCCGGTGATGCCGAAGATGACGAGGACGTCGGCCGCGTCGGTCTTCCTCTTCTTGCGCGTCGCCATCGCCGCGGAGGCTATCCGTTCGGACATAGGATCAGAAACCCGCAATCGAGGAAGGGTCGTTGATGGAACTTGGAATGGTCGGACTCGGCAGGATGGGCGCCAACATCGTCCGCCGCCTGATGCGCGATGGGCACACCTGCGTCGTATACGACGTCAATCCCGATTCCGTCTCCACCCTGGTCGCCGAGGGTGCCGAGGGTGCCTCGTCATTGCAGGAGCTGGCCTCGAAGATGGCGCCGCCGCGCGCCGTCTGGGTGATGGTCCCGGCGGGCGAGATCACAGACAAGACGGTGCACGCCGTCGCCGACGCCCTCTCCAGCGGCGACGCGATCATCGACGGCGGAAACTCCTACTACCGCGACGACATCCGCCACTCCGAGGAGTTCGCCGAGCGCGGGATCGACTTTATCGACTGCGGCACCAGCGGCGGCGTCTTCGGCCTCGACCGCGGCTACTGCCTGATGATTGGCGGCCCCGACGGCGCAGTCGAGCGGCTCGACCCGATCTTCGCCACGGTCGCGCCCGGGGTCGACTCGGCCGAGCGCACTCCCGGCCGCGGCGGTGACCCCGATCCGGCCGAGAACGGCTACCTGCACTGCGGGCCGAGCGGCGCCGGGCACTTCGTGAAGATGGTCCACAACGGGATCGAGTACGGGATCATGGCCGCCTACGCCGAGGGGCTCAACATCCTCAAGAACGCCAATGCCGGCAAGGTCGAGCGCACCGCCGACGCCGAGACCGCGCCACTCGACCATCCCGAGTACTACCAGTACGACATCGACATTCCCGAGGTCGCCGAGGTCTGGCGCCGGGGTTCGGTCGTCGGGTCCTGGCTGCTCGACCTGACGGCGGCGGCCCTGCAGGAGTCCCCCGATCTGTCCGAGTTCTCGGGCCGCGTCTCGGACTCCGGCGAGGGCCGCTGGACCTCGATCGCGGCGATCGAGGAGGGAGTGCCCGCCCCGGTTCTGATCTCTGCCCTGAACGAGCGCTTCTCGTCGCGAGACCTCGACGAGTTCGGCGACAAGGTGCTCTCGGCGATGCGCAAGCAGTTCGGCGGTCACGACGAGAAGAAGGGCTGAGGTGCAGGTCGAGGTCGTCGCCGACCCCGAGGCGGCGGCGGCGAGGGCGGCGGCGCTGATCGCCGAGGCCGGCGCCGCCGCGGTGGCCGAGCGCGACACCTTCTCGCTCGCGGTCAGTGGCGGCAGCACCCCGTGGCGAATGCTGGCACTGCTGGCCGACTCGGAACTGCCGTGGAGCAGCACCGACCTCTTCCAGGTGGACGAGCGCATCGCCGAGGCCGGCAGCGAGGACAGAAACCTCACCCACCTGCTGCTCGCGCTGCCGATCTCCGCGCAGGCATCGGTCCGGCCGATGCCGGTCACCGGCGCCGATCTCGACGCCGCCGCGCGCGAGTACGAGGCGGCGCTCCCCGAGCGCCTCGATCTCGTCCACCTCGGTCTCGGCCCCGACGGGCACACCGCATCGCTCGTGCCCGGCGACGGCGTGCTCGAGGTGGGCGATCGCCGCGTCGCGATCACCGCGGGCGATTACCAGGGCCGCCCCCGGATGACGCTGACCTACCCGGCGCTTGCCACGGCGCGGCGGATTATCTGGCTCGTCACCGGCGCCGAGAAGCGGGAGGCGCTCGAGAAGCTGATCGCCTCCGACCCCTCGATCCCTGCGGGCCGCGTCGACAACGACAACATGTATCTGGTCGCAGACGAGGCGGCGACAGGGGTCCGGCGCTCGTCAGGGCAGAATCCGGAGTCAATCAACCAGACCTAGGCCCGGGGCTTCGATCCGCTCGACGCCTGCGCCGCGCCCGACGATGACCTCGCTGACCATTGCCGGCGGGAAGAGCCCATGCGCGGAGACGCCCGGGTCGGCCTCAAGCCAGGCGGCGAGCGAGGCCGGGTTGGCGGTGTCGCCGCCGTAATCGGCGATCACCCCGCCGTCGGGGCTCGCAGGAGCGTCCCGGATGACGATGTCTCCGAGGCGCTGCAGTGTCGATTTGAGGCCGAAGGAGAAGAGCTCCACGGGCACCGGCGCCCGCAGCTCGTCGACGGGCTTCGTCGAGTCGGCGATGACGATGAAGCGCTCGGCCGCTGCGGCGACGATCTTCTCGCGCAGGTGCGCTCCGCCGCCGCCCTTGATCAGCCAGCCGTCGGGGGTCACCTGGTCGGTTCCGTCGATCGCGATCTCGAGGCGCTCGAGGGAGTTGAACTCCTCGACCTCGATCCCGAGCGCCCGCGCCGCCTGCTCGGTGGCGGGAGAGGTGGCGACGCAGCGGATTCCGCTGAGCCCGCGCTCGGCGAGCGCCGGCAGCAGATGGGCCACGGTCGACCCCGTGCCGAGCCCGACGGTCATCCCGTCTTCGACCAGGGCCGCTGCGGCCCCGGCGGCGACCGCCTTCTCTGCCTCAGCTGCCTCGTTCTCGGCCACTTCACAAAGCACTGTATGCGGCCGGGATAGGATCGGGGTCCAAGTGATGGAGGGCAATCCCGACAGACCGGGCTCGGTCGACATAGATCAGCTCTGCATCAACACGATCCGCACGCTCTCGATCGATGCGATCCAGAGGGCGAAATCCGGCCACCCGGGGACGCCGATGGCGCTCGCTCCGGTCGCCTACACCCTCTGGCAGCGCTTCCTGCGTTTCGACCCAGCCGACCCGGTCTGGCCCGACCGCGACCGCTTCGTTCTCTCCGCCGGGCACGCGTCGATGCTGCTCTACGCCCTCCTCCACCTGGCGCGGGTGAAGTCGGTCGACTCCGACTACGAGACCCTCGGTGAGCCCGCGATCAGCCTCGGTGACATCGAGAGCTTCCGCCAGCTCGACTCGAAGGCGGCCGGCCACCCCGAGTACCGCCTCGCCTCCGGCATCGAGACCACGACCGGGCCTCTCGGGCAGGGGGTGGCGACCTCGGTCGGGATGGCGATCGCGGGGAAGTGGGACCGCGAGCACTTCGGTTCTGAGCTCTTCGACTTCGACGTCTACGCGGTCGCAGGCGACGGCTGCCTGATGGAGGGGGTCTCCAGCGAAGCTGCCTCGATCGCCGGCCACCAGCGCCTCGACAACCTCTGCTGGATCTACGACAACAACCACATCACGATCGACGGCCACACCGAGATCACCTACGAGGACGACGTGGCGGCGCGCTTCATGGGCTACCGCTGGAACGTCACCCGGGTCGGTGACGCCAACGACATCGAGCTGCTGACCCGCGCTTTCGAGGAGTTCAAGGAGGAGAGGGACCGCCCGACCCTGATCATCGTCGACAGCCACATCGGCTACGGCTCCCCGCACAAGCAGGACACCCCCGAGGCGCACGGCGAGCCACTCGGTGAGGAGGAGGCGAGGGAGACGAAGCGGGCCTACGGATGGCCCGAGAACGCGCAGTTCCTGGTCCCCGACGGGGTCTATGAGAATTTCGCCTCGGGCATCGGTGAGCGCGGCGCCCGCATGCACGCCGACTGGGAGGAGCGCCTCGCTGCCGCCGACGAGGGTCTGAGGTCCGAGGTCGACCAGATGCAGCGCCGCGAGCTGCCCCCTGGCTGGGACGCCGACATACCCAGCTTCGACGCCGGCGGCGACGGGATCGCGACCCGCAAGGCCGCCCACCGGGTGCTCAACTCGATCGCGCCGAGGGTGCCCTGGCTGCTGAGCGGCTCGGCCGACCTCACCGGCTCGGCGGCCAGCGGGCTCGACTTCGATGGCGCCGTCGACTTCGAGCCCACCGAGCGCGCCGGGCGCACCCTCCATTACGGGATCCGCGAGCACGAGTCGGCGGCGATCTCGAACGGCCTCTCGCTCTCGAAGGTACGCCCGGTCTGGTCGACCTACCTGATCTTCTCCGACTACGCCCGCCCGGCAATCCGGCTCTCGGCGCTGATGGAGCTGCCGGTGATCCACTGGTTCAGCCACGACTCGATCGGTCTCGGAGAGGACGGCCCCACGCACCAGCCCGTCGAACAGCTCGCCTCGCTTCGGGCGATCCCCAACCTCAACCTGATCCGTCCCTGCGACGCGAACGAGGCAGCCGCAGCCTGGCGGGTGATCATGCCGCTTCGGCACGAGCCGGTGGCGCTGGTGCTGAGCCGCCAGAGCCTGCCGGTGCTCGACCGGACCAGGTACGCCTCGGCTGACGGCCTCGCCCGCGGCGGCTACGTCCTCGCCGACTGCGAGGGCGAGCCGGAGGTGATCCTGATCGGCACCGGGAGTGAGGTCCATCTCGCCGTCGACGCCTACGAGGATCTCAGCGCCGAGGGCGTCAGGGCTCGGGTCGTCAGCCTGCCCTCCTGGCAGCTGTTCGACAAGCAGGACAGCGGCTACCGTGAAAGCGTGCTCCCCAGCGCCGTGCAGACAAGGGTCTCGGTTGAACAGGCGTCGACCCTCGGCTGGGACCGCTACGTCGGCCCGCAGGGGAGAATCGTCGGGATGCACACATTTGGCGCCTCGGCGCCGCTCAAGGACGTCGAGAGCAAGTTCGGCTTCACACCGGAGAAGGTGGTCGAGGCCGCCCGCGAGCTACTGGAGGCAAGGAAGAAATGAGCAACGAACGAACGCAGCGGCTCCACGATCTTGGCCAGAGCCTCTGGGTCGACAACATCACCCGCGCGATGCTGCGTGACGGGGTCCTCAAGGGCTACATCGACGACCTCTCGGTGACGGGTCTGACTTCGAATCCGACGATCTTCGACAAGGCGATCTCGGGTGGCGACGACTACGACGAACAGATCGCGCAGTCAGGGGCGGCGACGACCGAGGAGACGTTCTTCGAGTTGGCGATCGCCGACCTCGGCGAAGCGGCCGATCTGCTCAGCGTCGTCCACGAGCGCACCGACGCGGTCGACGGCTTCGTCTCACTCGAGGTATCCCCGCTCCTGGCCGACGACGCCGACGCCTCGATCGAGCAGGCGGCGAAACTGCACACTCAGGCCGGTCGCGACAACGTCTTCATCAAGATTCCCGGCACCCCCAATGGCCTGCGGGCGATCGAGGAGACGATCTACGCCGGGGTGCCGGTGAACGTGACGCTGCTCTTCTCCGCAGACCAGTACCTGGCCGCCGCGGACGCCTATCTCAAGGGCATCGAGCGGCGGATCGCAGAGGGCCTCAACCCGGACGTGGCGTCGGTCGCCTCGCTGTTCATGAGCCGCTGGGACGTCAAGGTCGCGGAGCGGACGCCGGAGGAGCTCCGCGGGACGCTCGGCGTCGCCGTCGGCAAGGCCGCCTATCGAAGCTACCGCGAGCTGCTGGCGTCGGGCCGGATGCAGGGACTCCAGAATCAGGGAGCCCGCCCGCAGCGGCTGCTCTGGGCGAGCACCGGGACCAAGGACGAGACCCTCTCCGACGTCCTCTACGTGGAGGGCCTGGCGTCTCCCTTCACGGTCAACACGATGCCGGAGAACACACTGAAGGCTTTCTCGGACCACGGCGAGGTGGGTGAGCCGCTTGCGGCCGACGGCGGCGATGGGGACGAGGTGCTCGAGGCCCACCGCGAGGCCGGGATGGAGCCGACCGAGCTCGCCGAGCAACTCCAGGCGGAGGGCAAGGAGTCCTTCAACGACTCCTGGCGAGCGCTGATGGCCTCGATCTCCTCCCAGCGCGAAAAGCTCGGCTCGGCTGCGTGAGCACGCCGCTGCGCGAGTGCGCCGCCTGGAAGGCGCTGGAGGCACACCACCGCGCGGGCATCGGCGACGCCCACCTGCGCGATCTGTTCGCGGACGATCCGGGACGCGGTGAGCGGCTTGTCGCCGAGGCCGCCGGCCTCCACCTCGACTACTCCAAGAACAGGGCCAGCGACGAGACCATGCAGTTGCTCGCAAACCTCGCCGCCGAGCGCGGGATGCCGCGGCGGCGCGAGGCGATGTTCAGCGGCGAGCGCATCAACGTCTCCGAGAACCGCTCCGTCCTCCACGTCGCGCTGCGGATGCCGCGCGAGCGCTCGCTGATCGTCGAGGGCACCGACGTCGTCAGGGAGGTGCACGGGGTGCTCGACCGGATGGGCGCCTTCGCCGAGCGGATCCGCTCCGGCGAGTGGACCGGGCACTCCGGAAAGCCGATCCGAAACGTCGTCAACATCGGCATCGGCGGCTCCGACCTCGGCCCGGTGATGGCCTATGAAGCGCTTCGCCACTACAGCCGCAGGGATATGACCTTCCGCTTCGTCTCCAACGTCGACGGCACCGATTTCGCCGAGTGCACCCGCGACCTCGACCCCGCCGAGACGCTCTTCATCGTCTCCTCGAAGACGTTTACGACGCTGGAGACGATGACAAACGCCCGCACCGCGCGAGAGTGGGTCCTTGCCGGCCTCGGCGGCGAGGAGGCTGCGATCGCCAGGCACTTCGCCGCGGTCTCGACCAACGCCTCCGGCGTTTCGGAGTTCGGGATCGACACCGACAACATGTTCGGCTTCTGGGAGTGGGTGGGCGGGCGCTTCTCGATGGACTCGGCGATCGGCCTCTCGACCATGCTCGCGATCGGGCCCGGGGTCTTCGCCGAGATGCTGGCCGGCTTCCACGCGATCGACGAGCACTTCCGTGAGGCGCCGCTGCGGGAGAACCTGCCGGCGCTGCTGGGCCTGCTGGCGGTCTGGTACGGCGGGTTCTTCGGCTCGCAGACGATCGCGGTGCTGCCGTATGACCAGTACCTGCACCGATTCCCCGCCTACCTGCAGCAGCTGACGATGGAGTCCAACGGCAAGCACGTCACCCTCGACGGCGCCCGTGTCGATTACCAGACGGGGGCGATCTACTGGGGCGAGCCCGGGACCAACGGCCAGCACTCCTTCTACCAGCTGATCCACCAGGGGACCGAGCTGATCCCCTCCGACTTCATCGGCTTCATGGGGTCGCTTAACCCGCTCGGCGACCACCACGACCTGCTGATCTCGAACGTCTTCGCCCAGACCGAGGCGCTCGCCTTCGGCAAGACGCCGGAGCAGGTCCGCGCCGAGGGAACGGCGGAGGAACTGGTGGCGCACCGGACCTTCGAGGGCAACCGCCCCACCAACACTATCCTCGCCGAGCGGCTGACTCCGGCGACCCTCGGAAGCCTCGTCGCCCTCTACGAGCACAGCGTCTTCACCCAGGGTGCGATCTGGGGAATCGACTCCTTCGACCAGTGGGGGGTCGAGCTCGGCAAGGCGCTGGCGCAGGCGATCATCCCCGAGCTGCAGGGCGATGGAGAGCTCTCCCATGACAGCTCGACCAACGCGCTGATCCGCCGCTACCGGGTGGCAAGATCATCCGGGTAGCCATGCCGCTGCTCGACGCCCTCCCGCTCGCCGCATCCGCCTCCAACCTGCTCGCCGCGCGCGAGCAGATGGCCTTCACCCTCGGCTTCCACATCGTTCTCTCCTGCCTCGGCGTCGCCTTCCCGGCAATGATCCTGATCGCTCTCTACATCGGGCTCAAGCGCGGCGACGCCGACGCGATGGAGCTGGCGAAGCGCTGGTCGAAGATGATGGCGGTCACCTTCGCGGTCGGCGCCGTCACCGGCACGGTGCTGACCTTCGAGTTCGGGCTGCTCTGGCCGCGCTTCATGGAGCGCTTCGGCAGCGCCTTCGGCGTCGCCTTCGCGATCGAGGGCATCTTCTTCTTCACCGAGGCGATCTTCCTCGCGATCTACCTCTACGGCTGGAAGCGGCTCGAAGCGGCTGGGCCCATTTCTGGTCCGGGGTGCCGATGTTCATCACCGGGATCGGTGGCGCCTTCTCGGTCGTCGCCGCCAACTCGTGGATGAACCAGCCGCAGGGCTTCACGCTGGACGCCGCTGGCAAGGTCGTCGACACCGCCCCGCTCGAAGATCCTCTTCAACCCGGCGACGGGGTACGAGGTCCCGCACATGATCCTCGCCGCCTACATCGTCACCGGGATGCTGATCGCCTCGGTCTACGCGGTCGGGGATGCTGAGGGGAAGGCGCGATCGCCACCACCGGCTCGGCCTGCTGATACCACTGACCATCGCGCTGACGCTCCACCGATGCAGTTCCTGGTCGGCGACACCGCCGCGAGGGCGGTCGCCGACAACCAGCCCGCGAAGTTCGCCGGGATGGAGTGCATCCACAAGACCGGGAGCGACCAGACCGAGTACCTGGGCGGCATCTGCACCACGAGGGGGTCAAGGGGGCGATCCCAATCCCCGGCCTCGACTCGATCCTGGTCGGCGTTCGCACCACACCAAGGTCACCGGTCTCGACGCCTTCCCGCCCAAGACCGGCCCCCGGCGAACACGCTCCTGCACCTCTCCTTCGACTTCATGGTCGGCGTCGGCTCGGCCTTCATCGCGCTCGGTGCATGGCTTCGCCTTCGTCTGGTGGCGGCGGCGCGATATCCCGAAGACCGTCTGGTTCCTGCGAATCATCTCGGTCTGTGGCGCGGCCGCGGTGCTCACCCTGTGGTTCGGGCTGGATCGTGCACCGAGGTGGGCCGCCAGCCCTGGATCGTCCAGGGCTACATGCGGACCGCGACGCCGTCACGCCCGGCGAGGGTCGTCTGGTACAGCTTCGTCGGCGTGCTGCTGCTCTACGCGTCGTCGGTACCGTCGCGATCCTGATCCTGCGGGGGATGGCGAGGCGCTGGCGCGAGGGCGGGGCCGGACCGGAGCCCGACGAGGGCACCCCGTACTCGCCGCCGGTCCCCGCCGAGAATAGGCGGGAGCGATGAGCAAGGCCGACATCGCCGCCGCGATCCTCTGGGTCGGCGCCACCTTCTACGCGCTCTTCGGCGGCGCCGACTTCGGCGCGCGGCTTCTGGGACCTGATCGCCGGAGACGCCGAGAAGGGGAGCGCGCCCGCGGGCGCTGATCCAGCGCTCCCTGACCCCGGTCTGGGAGGCCAACCACGTCTGGCTGATCTTCATCCTCGTCGTCCTCTGGACCGCCTTCCCCGCCGGCCTTCAGCGCGATCATGTCGACCCTCTACATCCCGCTGGCGCTGGCCGCGGTCGGGATCGTCGCGCGCGGCACGGGATTCGCCTTCCGCAAGGAGATCGAGAGCCTCGGCGGCCGCGCCGTGCGGCGGGCGCGACCTTCGCGGTCTCCTCCGTGCTGACGCCGTTCTTCATGGGCGCGGTGGTCGGCGCGATCGCGACCGGCAACGTCCCGGCGTCGGGAGACGGCGATCTCGATCTCGAGCTGGCTGCAACCGGCTCCGCTTTCTATCGGGGCTGATGTTCGTCGCCACCAGCGCCTACCTGGCGGCCGTGTTCCTTGTCGGCGACGCCCGCAGGGCGGGTGAAGACGACCTCGAGCGCTACTTCACGCGCCGCGCGCTCGTGGCCGCGATCGTCGCCGGCGCCGCCGGGGTGGCCGGGCTGATCGACATGCGCTAGAACGCGCGCTTCGTCTACGACCGCCTGGCTCACCGGTGACGCCCTGCCGCTGGTCATCCTCTCGGCGCTGTGCGGTGTGGCGGTCCTGGTGCTGCTGGTCCGCCGAGAGCACCACGGCCTGGTTCGCCCGCTCGCCGGCCTCGCGGTGGTTGCGGTGATCTGGGGCTGGGGGGTCGCCCAATTCCCCTACCTGCTGCCCGACCACGCCTCAAGATCGACGCCGCCGCCGCGCCCGAGCCCACCCTGACCACGGTCCTGATCGTCTTCGTCATCGCGGCGATCCTGGTGCTTCCGTCGCTCGCGCTCCTATACGTCCTCAGTCAGCGCGACCTGGTCGGCGAATCAAGCGAGTAACCCGTCCTGACCACAGGATGTGGCGAGAGGTGTTCTGCCCGCCGCCGGAAACATCGCTTGCGTGGTTTCGGGGCCCATAGCCCCTGAAACCACGCAAACTTCCGCAGCCGGCGAGCGCAAGAAGATCGGCATCAAAGCGGCCGCCGGCGCTCCGCTTCCTCAGGGCGCGGCGTCGCCGGCATACCAGTCGAGCCAGCGCCCGCACGCCTGGCGCAGCGGAAGGGTCCGGTGCGGCTTCGCCGGCAGCGCGATCAGCCGTCCAACGTAGGACTGGCCGTTGTACCCGGTCAACTTCTGAAGGGTGCTGGCCTCGGCAGCGCTGACGGTGAAGCGCACGGTGGCCGCGGTCTTCGTCGTGATCTCGCCGGCGGGCCAGTACTGGCCGTCGTTGGCGAGGCTGATCGTGTTCGGGCGCTGGCCGTCGAGGGCCGGCTTCAGTGGCTGGGTGAAGCCGGGGGCGCTGAGCGTCAGCCCGACCGGGGAGAAGTACTGGATCGAGAGTCGCCAGCGCCCCGCCGGCAGCTTCAGGGCCTGCGAGGTGCTCTCACCGGTGTCGAGGATCGGGCCGTTGTCCCAGAGGTCCTTGGGCGCGACCACCGGGGTTGGGAAGAGCGAGGCGAGCCCGCCGTGGGCGGCGAAGATCCGCAGCTCGGGCGCGGTGCAGTCCACCGGCACCGCCGGCTCGGTTCCCTCGAGCAGCGTCTGGCGGTTCTCGGGCGTCTTCGGCCCGCGCTCCCAGAGGATGAACGAGGGGGTGCGACCGGCGATTCGGAAGTTCGCAGGCGCCTGGCTGTTCCACGCCGCGGAGCTCGTGATCACGAAGCTGTGGTGGTTGAGCGTGCCGTAGGTGAAGGAGTCGAAATCGATTGGGCTGTAGGCGTTACCCGTGTCGAACGGCTTCGTCGGGCTCTGGACGACATCGGGATCGGGGAACTCGACCAGCGGAACGTCGGAGTCGGACCCGAGGAGCTCGTAGGCGGCAAAGCGGTCCTGGCCGGCGTAGAGGACCGCCTTCCCGCGCAGCTCCGGGACGAAGGCGCTCAGCTCGGCGCCGTGGCCAGGCGGACCCACGGGCGCCTCGCGCAGCACGAGCAGGGTCGAGTAGACGGCCCCGGCAAAGAAGGTGACCGCAAGCGCCCCCCAGCCGGCCCGGGCCAGGCGGCCCCGGGTGACCGAGCTGCGCCAGCCGTCTCCGGGCCCGGCGAGCAGTGCTCGCGAGGCGATCAGCATCGCCAGCGGCGAGGCGATCATCAGTGCCTTCGCCCGCGAGTAGTCGCCGCTGAACGGCAACGAGACGAGGTAGAGGAGCACGCACGCAGTCAGTGCCGCGGGAACCGCTAGCTCGCCCCGGCGGGCCCACCAGAGGACGCCGAGCGCCACCGCCAGCAGGGCGACGGCGACCGCCAGGCCCGCCAGGGGCGCGCCGCCGGCGGCGTCGAGCCTGTAGTTGGCGGCGGGCCAGACACCGAGCGCCTCCGCCGGCGAGACCGGGCCGTAGGTGTTGCTGCCGGCGACCTTGTTGAAGCCGCTGGCAAAGCCGAAGGGCCCGACGAAGGCGAGGACCGCCGCCGCCACCGCGAGCCCCGCGATCCAGGCGAGTGTCGCCGGCCGGGCGAGGAACCGCAGGATCGAACGCGGGGCCAGTGCACGGCGAACCTGCGGCAGGGTCAGGCTCCAGAGCAGCGTGATCGCGAGCGGCCAGGCGAGTCCGGCGAAGCTGTAGGAGAAGAAGATCCCGGCTGCGAGAACGCCGAGCGGGGCGAGCATGCGCAACCGCTCCCTCCCCCCGGCCGGCAGCGGGGAGACCCAGGGCAGCGCGATCGCGAAGGCGAGCACGAACAGGGCCTCGGCCGTCTCCTTGAACGCGGCCTGGGCGAAGTAGGAGGCCGCGAGGTAGGGCACCGCGACCAGCACCGCGGCGAGGGTGCGGCGAGCGGGGCCGAGGTTGCCGAGCGCTGCGAGCGCGGTGAGGCCGGTGAGAATGGTGATTGCAAGGACCTCACCGATGAAAGCCTGCCCGAGGCCTATCTTCGGGAAGGCCGCGGTGGCGATGGCGACACCGTGGGGGCCGAGCGGGTAGCCGGCGTCGGGCTTCGGTCCGAAGCCGCTGCGCAGCCACTCGCTCCAGGCCAGGTGGAGGCCGAGGTCGTTGTTGAAGCCGACTCCGAGCAGGCCCCAGCGGCCGCTGATCGCGAATGGGATCGAGAGGACCGCGACGAGGACGATCGCGACCGCGGCGCCGCCGGCGACGGCGCCGTCGAGGCGGTACGGCATCCGCAGCGTCAGCAGCGACACGGCGATCAGCACGACCAGGCCGAGCGTCGCCGTCGTCCCCGCCCCGGGCAGCCGGGCGAGGATCCCGGCGACCGAGATCACGGCGCCGAAACCGACCGCGGGCTCGAGCCAGGACCAGCGATCGCGGCCGCTCGCCGCGAGAATCGCTCGCCCCACCAGAAGCGAAGCGGCGCATATCAGCGCCGCCGAGGCATAGGTCCCGATCATCAGCGCGCAAACTATGGCAGCGAGCGGCGATCGGGCGCCCGATCCCCGGGCGCGCCAGAATGAGGGAAGACGATGCGCTGCCCTTCATGCGGTAACCAGAATCGGGACGAGGCGACGTTCTGCGATTCCTGCGGGACGAGGCTCGAGCAGCCGGAGCTCCAGGCGGACGGCGGTGCCGCGGCACCGCCGCAGGCGCCCCAGAGCACCGCGCTCCCGGACGGCGTGCCCGAAAGAGTTGGGGGGCACCTCGAGATGGTCAGCCTCCTCGGCCGCGGCGGCCGCAAGGACGTCTACCTCGCCCACGACGAGTCAGCGTCAGGCCGCGACGTCGCCGTGGCCCTGTTCGAGACGGCGGGGCTCGGCGAGGCCGCGATGGCTCGCGCCAGGCGCGAGATGCACGCGATGGAGCGCCTCGGCTCCCACCCCCACCTCGTGCCCGTGCTCGAGACCGGGGAGCAGGGTGGTCGCCCCTACATCGTCAGCCCCTACATGGCCGGCGGAGACGTCAAGGGTCAGCTCGCCGCCGCCGCCGACGGCATGCTCGAGGTCGAGCGGGCGCTGCGGATCGGGATCGACGTCTGCCGCGCACTCGAGCACGCGCACTCGTGCGGGATCGTCCACCGCGACCTCAAGCCCGCCAACGTCTGGCTCGACGAGGACGGCCGCGCCCTTCTCGGCGACTTCGGGCTCGCGGCGACCGGCCCCGGTCGCGGCGGGAGCCTCGTCGGCACTGTCGCCTACCTTCCACCCGAGCAGGCGCTCGGGCGCTCGACCGGGCCCCGCTCGGACCTCTACTCGCTCGGAGCGCTTCTCTACGAGATGGTCTGCGGGCGGCCTCCCTTCACCGGCTCCGACGCGGTCTCGGTGATCGGCCAGCACCTCAGCGCCGAGCCGGTGGCCGCCGGCCGCCGCAACCCCGACGTCGGGCCCGAGCTCGACCATCTGATCTCCGAGCTGCTGGCGAAGTCGGCGCAGGATCGGCCGCAGTCGGCCGCCGTGGTGCGCGAGCGCCTCGAGCAGATCCGCGACGCTCCACCGCGCCCGACCGCTGAGCCGGAGAGCCCCGAGAACCCACTCGACGGACTCGCGGGGGGTGTCTTCGTCGGTCGCGACACCGAGCTCTCGGAGCTGCGCGACGACGCCGACGACGCCCTCGGGGGCCGCGCCCAGCTCGTGCTGCTCGCCGGTGAGCCGGGCATCGGCAAGACGAGAACCGCCGAGGAGGTTGCGACCTACGCCCGCCTGCGGGGCGCCAACGTCCACTGGGGCCGCTGCCACGAGGGCGAGGGCGCACCGCCCTACTGGCCCTGGGTGCAGGCGATCCGCTCCTACGTCCGCGAGGCCGACCCCGTCGCGCTCGCCTGGGAGATGGGAGCCGGCGCCCCCGAGATCGCCCGGGTGGTCCCTGAGCTGGCCGAGCGGATCGGCGACGCCGCCCCTGATACGGCCGAGAGCGAACAGGCCCGCTTCAGGCTCTTCGACGCGATCTCCGCCTTCCTCACCAACGCCTCTGCCTCGCGTCCGCTCGTCGTCGTCCTCGACGACCTCCACTGGGCCGATGAGCCGTCGCTTCTTCTGCTCGAGTTCATCGCCCGCGGTCTTTCGGCGTCCTCGCTGCTGCTCGTCGGCACCTACCGCGATGTCGAGCTCGGCCGCCACCATCCCCTCGCTCGGGTCCTCGGCGACCTCTCCGGCCTCGAGCGCTCGGACAGGGTCGTGCTGCGCGGACTTGCCGAGGACGACATCGCCAGCTACGTGCGGCGCTCGACGGGCGCCGATGCGCCGGCCGAGCTGATCGCCGAGGTCCACCGCCAGACCGAGGGAAACCCCTTCTTCGTCGGCGAGGTCGTGCGCCTGCTCGCCAGCGAGGGGCGCCTCGACGGCGGCGGTGGAGCGATGACGATCCCGCAGGGCGTGCGAGACGTCGTCGGGCGCCGCCTCGACCGGCTCTCCCCGGCGGCGAACGAGGTGCTCCGCACCGCCGCTGCGATCGGGCGTGACTTCGACTCCGAGGCCCTCGCCCGAATCGTCGACCTCGAGCGGGCAGAACTCGACGACGCTCTCAACGAGGCCGTCGAGGCCCAGTTCCTCGACGAGCGGCGCGACGACGGTCGCTACAGGTTCGCCCATGCGCTGGTGCGCGAGACCCTCTATGAGGAGCTGAGTGCGGCGCAGCGCCCGGTTCTCCACAGCCGTATAGCCGCGACTCTGGAGGAGCTCTATGCGGCCGAGCCCGGGCGCACCGACCGCCGCCTGGCCGAGTTGGCCCACCACTACAACGAGGCCGCCGCCGCCGGGGATCCGGCGAAGGCGGTCGACTACGCCGAGAGGGCGGCGGCGCAGGCGAGCGGGCAGCTCGGCTACGAGGAGGCGGCCGAGCACTACGAGCGGGCGCTGGAGGCGGGGGCGCTCGCCGGGATCGACCGCCGTCGCCGCTGCGGGCTGCTGCTGGCACTGGGCGAGAGCCGGATGAGGGGCGGCCACTTCGGCGAGGCTCGCGAGACGCTGGAGGCGGCCGCCGATGAGGCGGGGAAGCTCGGTGACCCCGAGCTGATGACGAGGGCGGCGGTTGGCGTCTCCTTCACGGCTGAGGTCGGGCGCTTCGACGAGAAGATCGTCGCCCTGATCGAGGCGGCGCTCGGGGCCGTCGGGCCCGGCGACAGCCCCCCGCGGGCGATCCTGCTCTCCTGGCTCGCCCAGATCTACTACTGGATCGATCCCCAGGGCCGCTCCGCCGACCTTCACGCCGAGGCGATCGCGATGGCGAGGCGCCTCGGTGACGAGGGAACCCTCGCCCACGTGCTCAGCCGCGCCAACTTCATCGACATCAGCCCCGACGCCGCGCGCAGGGGGGTCGAGGCCAACACCGAGATAATCGCGCTGGCTCGCAAGGTCGGGGACCGCGAGCTCGAGGCGCGGTCGCACGTGCTGCGGCTCAACAACCACCTCGCGCTCGGCGAGATCCCCGCCGTCGACCGCGACCTCGACTCATACGTGCGCCTGGCGACCGAGCTGCGCCAGCCGAGCTTCCTCTGGCACATCCCGCTGCTGCGCGGGATGCGGGCGATGATCGACGGCCACTTCGAGGAGGCGGAGGAGCTGGCGCTGGAGGCCCGGGCCGGGGGCGAGCGCGCCGGGGAGCCGCTGGCGCAGCAGTTCTTCGCGATTCAGGCGCTGACCATCTACCGCCAGCAGGGGCGCCTTGCCGAGATCGCAGACACGGTCGAGGCGATCTCGAAGCGCTACCCGGCGGTACGGGCCTGGAGCGTCGCCAAGGCCGCCGTGCTCTCGGAGCTGGGGCGGGTCGAGGAGGCCCGCCCCGAATTCGAGCAGCTGGCCGAGGACGACTTCTCAGGGATCCCCCAGGACGCGCAGTGGCCGATCGCCACGGCGCTCCTCACCGAGGCCGCCTTCCACCTCGGCGATGCCGAGCGCGCGAGTGCTCTGCGCGAGCGGATGGAGCCCTACCGGGGCCTGGTCGTCGTCGCCGGCCGCTCCGCCGCCGCCCGCGGGCCCGTGTCGCGCTGCCTCGCTCTCGCCGCAGAGACCGCCGGCGATTCGGAGACCGCGATCTCCGACTACGAGGAGGCGATAGCGACATCGCGCCGGATGGGGGACCGACCGTTCATGGCTGAGTCCTCGATCGACCTGGCGCGGGTCCTGCTCGGGCGCCGGGCCGAGGGCGACCGCGAGCGCGCCGCCGAGTTGCTCGACACCTCTCTCGACGCCGGCCAGAGGCTGCGCATGGCCGGGACCTCGGAGCGCGCCCTGGCGCTGAAGCTCGAGGCCCAGGGCCTCAGCGACATCGACGTCGACAGCACCATCGACGACGTCATCGGCGTCGTCGAGCACGAACGCCCCGACATCCGCTCCTACGCCGCACCCGACGGCAGCGTCACGATCCTCTTCAGCGACATCGAGAGCTCGACCGCGATGACCGAGCGCCTCGGCGACGAGCGCTGGCTCGAGGTCCTGCGCGACCACAACTCGATCTTCCGCGAGAAGCTCGGCTCCTACGGGGGCTATGAGGTCAAGAACCAGGGCGACGGCTTCATGCTCGCCTTCCCGAGCCCGGTCGGGGCGCTTCGCTGCGCGATCGAGGTCCAGCGCGCCTTCGAGGAGCGAGCCACCGAGCGCCCGGACGAGCGGATCCGGGTGCGGATCGGCCTCCACACCGGCGTGGCGATCGCCGAGGAGGGCGACTTCTTCGGCCGCAACGTGATCCTCGCGGCGCGGATCGCCGCCCAGGCGCGCGGCGGCGAGATCCTCGTCTCAGAGGCGCTCCACGACCAGTGCGGGGTCGAGGAGGGGATCGATTTCAGCGAGAGCCGCGAGCTCGAGCTCAAGGGCCTCGCCGGGACCCACACCGTGCACAGGGTCGGGTGGCAGCGACAGGGCGCTGCGGCCTGAGCGCGACCCCGGCCCCGGCGGGGCTAGGATCACGACGTGAGCTTTCGCCGACCTTCACACGATCTGGGCTTTGGGCGGCTTTCGATCCTGGCGGGGATCGCTCTGCTGGTCATCGGCCTTGCCCCGGGCACGGCAGCCGGGAAGCCGCACAGGCCGGGTTCGCCGGACCGTGCCTACGGGCCAGGTGGCTTCGGGGTCGGACTCGTCTCGGAGGGCCAGTTCGCGAACGGCCTCGACAGTTTCGGAGGGATGGCGCTTCGGCCGGACGGAAGGGTAACCCTCGCCGGCAACACGGTCAGCGGGGGAAACGGCGACTTCGCGATCGGCCGGCTTCGCGGCAACGGCTTCCCCGACGAATCCTTCGGCGATCCCGTCAACCACGTCTCGGTCGGCGACATCCTCGGCGACGACGTCGTCAACGCGATCGCCGCCGGTCCGGGCGCCAGCACCTTTCTCACCACCCAGAGCAGCAGCGTTGGGATCGACCGGATCGGGGTCGCCAAAGTCGATGCGAACGGGTCCTTCGACAACGGCTTCGACGGTGACGGCCGCACGACGACGACGATCGGCACCGAGGCGCAGGCCCGGGCGATCGCGGTGCAAAAGGACGGCAAGGTTGTCGTCGCCGGTAGCGGAAATATCGCCGGCACCACCGACGTCGCGGTCGTCCGCTATTTGCCCAGCGGCGCCCCCGATCCCTCCTTCGGCGGCGGCGACGGGTTCATCACCAGGCACATCGGCGTTGCCTCGGTGGCCTTCGATCTCGCCGTCCAGAAGGACGGGAAGATCGTCGTCTCGGGGAGCGACGAATTCAACGCCTCATCCGACAGCGAGGCCTTTGCCGCTCGCTTCAAGGCGAACGGCGACCCCGACTCGGGGTTTGGGAGCGGCGGAGTAGCCAGAATCCGGCAGGGGAACACGGGAATCGCGTTCAGCCTTGCCGTCGGCTCCGCCGGCAAGATCGTCCTCGCGGGGCTCAACGCCGCCGGGTCGAAGCCGACCGGATTCGTCGCCAGGCTGACCGCCGCCGGCCGGCGCGACAAGAGCTTCGGAGGCGGCGACGGCGTCACCAGGACGAACTTCCGCCTCGGGTTCTCCTACCCCACCAGCGTTGCCCTACAGCGAAACGGCAAGATAGTCGTCGCCGGCATCGGCGGCGACATCCCGGGCATCGTCGGCGGGACCCTGGTCGCCCGCCTCACCGCGGACGGCAGGCTCGACAGGGAATTCGCGGACCGCGGCTCGCGCCTCTTCCTGCTCGGCGCAACCGGCTTCTCATTCGTCCAGGTCGCGATCCAGCCCAACGGCCGGATCATCGTCGCCGGCGATTTCACCGTCAGCGGCGAGGTTCGGGGTCTCTTCGCCGCACGCCTCTTCGGCGACCCGGTCGGCTAGCTAGTACCTCTCGGCGGCGGCCTCGAGCGTCTCGCGCAGGCTGGCGTCGCGCAGCGGCTCACCGTGCCCGGCGCAGACGGTCGCCGGGTCGAGCGCGGCGAGCTTTCGCACCGACTCCTTGGCCCGCTGGTGATTCCAGGCGAACGCGGGGTGGGGGACCGTCGCCTCGCCCGGGGACAGCGGCTTCAGCCGGGCCGAGTCGACGAAGTAGACGGTGTCGCTGACGATCGCGAGGCGGTCGGAGGCGCGCCAGAGGCCGATCAGGCCGGGGGCGTGGCCGGGGAAGTGGATTACCTCGAAGCCCGCGACCTCTTCGCCCTCGGCGACCGTGCCCTCGATCTTCACGGCGCCCCCGTCCCAGTGCTTGAGCATGGTCGGGTAGATCCAGCGCACCGGCGCCACCTCGACCAGCGAGAGGTCGAAGTAGGCCGCGATCGGCGCGTCGTTTTCGGCGTCGGCGATCTCGTCGGGATGGCAGTGGACCGGAAGACCCATCGCCGAAGCGGTGCCTCGGTGGTCGGAGTGGGCGTGGCCGAGGACGATCCGCTCGATCGGTCCGATCCTCTCGCCGACGGCCCGGTTGGCCTTGACCATGCCGCGCGTGCCGGCGTCGAACTGGATGACGCCGCCATCGGTCTCGAGGAAGTAGATGTTCATCCCGTGGCGGATGTCGCCGCGCAGCACCCAGACGCCGTCGGCGACCTTCTCGATGACCGGACTCATCGGCTGCTTGCCGAAAACCCTCTCCTCTGACACTTGACTCCTCTCGCCGGCGGGGTGCGGACCCGGGCCAGTCTATTTCCGGCCGGTTGGCCCCCTCTCTAGGCTCTTGCAGATGCCCGCGATTTGGAAGGCCGCGATGGTCGTGCTTGTGGTGTGCCTGCTCGCTTCGATGGTGATCGGCACGGTGCGGCTCGCGACCACCCCCGACCAGATCCTCGGAGCCGGCTTCAAGGGCTGGCCCGGGAAGCAATTCCCACGTTAGTATCCCCCCGGCCCCCGGCATCGACCAGAGGAGACGGCGGAAATTGTTCACCCGCATCGTGGTTGGAACAGACGGCTCCGAGACCGCCACCGATGCGGTGCGCCAGGCCGCCGAGCTGGCGAAGATGAGTGGCGCCAAGCTCGAGATCGTCAGCGCCTACGAGCCGGTGCCGCGTCGCCGGGTCGAGGAGGAGCAGGGAGGGGCACCCGGGGACGTCCAGTACGAGTTCCACGCGCGCGAGGATGTCAACCTCATCCTCGATGGCGCCTCGGTCGAGGCGAAGAAGGCGGGCGCCGAGTCCGTTATCACCCACCCCCGAGAGGGCGACCCCGCCGACGCAATCCTCGACGTGGCCGAGGAAGCCGGCGCCGACCTGATCGTCGTCGGCAACAAGGGCATGACCGGCGCCCGCAGGTTTCTGCTCGGCAGCGTCCCGAACAAGGTCTCCCATCACGCTCCCTGCAGCGTGATCATCGTCCGCACGACCTAGCCGCGCGACGCCGGCAGACTAGAGCGCGGGATCGGTCGCCCGGGCGGCGTCGATGAGGCCGGCGCCGTAGTTCGGATCCCTGCCGGGGGTGCCGAGGTCGCGGGCGGTTGCCTTGAGGCGCTGGGCGACCTCGTCCGGGGTCGGGCTGGTGCCGAGGGCGCCGCTGGCGATCACCATCGCGGCCACCCCGGAGACGTGCGCGGCGGCCATCGAGGTGCCGACGAACTCGTTCGGCAGGCCGAAGGAGACGGTGCTGGTGCCGCGCAGGGTCACCTGGAAGATCGGCCGGGCCGAACTTGACGGGCAGGCTGCTGAAGGCGTCCCGCCGCCCGGCGCGGAGAGGTCGATGTCCTCGCCGGTGAGCGAGTAGTCACCCAGGCAGGCCCCCTCGGTCGTCCCGGCGACGCCGATCACATCGGGGAGGGTCGCCGGTGGGGAGACGCAGGTCTCGGAGCCGATGTTCCCCGCCGAGGCGACCAGGATCGAGCCCTTCTTGTGGGCGTAGCGAACCGCGGCGGCGACCGGCTTGACCTGAGCGCCGCAGGAGAAGTTGAAGCTCATATTGATGACATCGGCGCCGTGGTCGGCGGCGAACCGGATTCCCCGGGCGATGTCGTCCGACTGCCCGCGGCCGAGGGCGTTCAGCACCCGCACCGGCAGCAGCTTGGCCCGGTAGGCGAGACCGGTTACCCCTACGCCATTGCCGGTGCGCTCGCCGATCGTGCCGGCGACGTGGGTGCCGTGTCCGTTCTCGTCGAGCCCGATCGGATCGTTGCGGACGAAGTCATAGCCACCGGCGAACTGCTCGGCGGCGAAATCGGGACTGCGGCGGAAGCGGATGCGGCCCGATTGCAGGGAGCGGTAGGCGATCCCGGTGTCGAGGACCGCCACCCTGACCCCGGGCGCCCCCCGCCTGCCGGCCTCAGCGAGGTTCCGCCATGCACCGATGGCGTCGATCCCGCCGAGGGATTCGAACTGCGCCTTCGCGGTGGGGCCGTAGCAGAGCGCCCCGCAGGGCAGGAAGTTCCACTGCTTCTTCACCCAGCCTCCGGGCTGTCCGGCCGTTCCCGGCGGCGTCCCGGGGTCGTTCGGGAGCGCCGCGGAGGCGGTCGCGACGTAGTTGGGCACGGCGTAGGCGACACGCGGGTTGCGGCGCAGCGCCCTGGCGGCGTCGCGCACCCCGACCCCGGCAGGCAGCCTCAGCGCCCTGCCGGCCCGCTGCCCCTCGAGCCTGACCACCACCTGGCCGGGGACGAACACTGGCCTCGCGGCGGAGACCCCCTGGGCAGACGACACCGGCGCCGCAATCGCGGCGAGGATGGCAGGCAGCGAAAGCGCCGCGATTGTTATCGCTCGTCGTGTCATCTATCTCTGAGTCGCGCCGAGGTCCCTGGCGGCCGGACGGCCAAGCACACGATCTAACACCACGGCGCCGGCGAAGTTGCCCCGCCGCGCCCTGCGTCTGCCTTCCAACGTACTCTCGGCGGCGTGAACTCCGAATCCCTGATCCCGCTGGTCGGCCACGAGGAGCTGATGCGGATCGCGATCGGCCAGGCGATCGATGCCCAGGCCCATGGCGACGTCCCGATCGGCGCCGTGATCACAGTCGATGGCGAGCCGATCGCGGCGGCCGGCAACGAGCGCGAGTTGCGCGGCGACCCCACTGCCCACGCCGAGGTGCTGGCGATCCGGGCTGCGGCCGAGGCTCTCGGCGGCTGGCGCCTTCCGCTGACCACGCTCTACGTGACGCTTGAGCCGTGTGCGATGTGCGCCGGCGCAATCGTCCTCGCCAGGGTGCCCCACGTCGTCTTCGGAGCGCCGGACCCCAAGGCGGGCGCCGCCGGCAGCGTCCTCGACGTCCTTGGCGAGCCGGCGCTGAACCACCGCCCCGAGGTCACCGGAGGCATTCTCGGCGAGGAGTGCGCCGAGCTGCTCGAGCGCTTCTTCGCCGAGCGCCGCTAGCAGCCGGCGCAGGCGCCAGCCCGATCGGGACGCTTCCGCGAACCCTGATCGGGTCTCCTCGGGGCACTTGCGGTTACCCTTTCTGCCCCCGGAGAGGTGTCCGAGTGGCTTAAGGAGCGCGACTGGAAATCGCGTGGG
This sequence comes from uncultured Actinomycetes bacterium, assembly GCA_963781345.1. Classification (GTDB taxonomy): domain Bacteria; phylum Actinomycetota; class Thermoleophilia; order Solirubrobacterales; family 70-9; genus JBBRHQ01. Next base: position 185,260 of record CAWAFQ010000007.1, on the reverse strand, counting down.
CGGGATTTCCTGCCTCGTGGGTTCGAATCCCACCCTCTCCGCTCTACCGCGTTGAACGCGACCATGGGCGTCCCGCCGCGGATGACGCCCTCACGTCGCTGCGGGCGATGCTGGCACCGGAGCTGCCGGGAACCGCGCGAATGGCAGAGGTGGCGCGACTGAAGGCGCGAGCGCAGATTATGCTGGTCAGCATTATGACTAACAACATATAGATAATAGAGTCTCTAACATAACGATTGCTACGCTGTCAGCCAACATGACTGGCGCGATTATCCGCAATCCATTTCGGTTCGGGGCCCTGGCGCTTGACGACGCCTTCGCCAACCGCCAAAGAGAGCTGAGCGAGCTCAAGGGAGACATTCACAACGGTCAGGATGTGGTCATCTTTGCTCCAAGGCGCTACGGCAAGTCCTCTCTTGTCTGGCGAGCCATGCAGGAGCTGATCTCCGCCGGTGTTCTGGTGGCCTACGTCAACCTCCTGACCACCCCGACGAAGGAGAAGCTGGCCGAGAAGCTGACGGCGGCGATCTACGACAACGTGAGCTCGCCACTTGATCGAGCCAAGGAGCGGGCCTTCGCTCCGTTTCGGGGTCTGAGGATCCAACCGACGATCACGGTGGACCCCGCCGACGGGTCCCTCAGCTTCTCCTTTGGAGCGGAAAGCGAGGAAGGGGACATCGACGCCACCCTCGAGCGGTTGCTGGCCCTGCCGGCCGAACTGGCCGCCGAGCGCTGTCGTCGGGTGGCCTTGATCTTCGACGAGTTCCAGGAAGTTGTCGCGATCGACCCCGGGCTGCCCAATTTGATGCGCACGATCTTTGAGCAGGATCCGGAGGTCGGACGGGTCTACCTGGGCAGCAAGCGCCACATGATGGAGCGCATCTTCAACGATGAGAATGAGCCCTTCTGGCGAAGCGCCAAGCAGATCGAGCTCGACCTGATCGAGCCGGAGCAGTTCCGCAGTTTCATCTCGGGCCGCTTCCGAATGACGAACAAGGAGATCGAATCAGGCGCCTTGGACAAAGTCCTGGCCGCCACCCATGGTCACCCCTACGGGACGCAGGAGTTCTGCTACTTCCTCTGGGAGGAGACACCGTTTGACGAGACAGCCTCAGAGGAGCATCTGGGTGCGGCACGAGACGCCGTGTTGCGCTCCGAGCACGCCCACCTGAGTGACCGTTGGGAGAACGCCGCTGCCGGTCAGCGATCGGTGCTCGGGGCCCTGGCGAAAGAGCCAGGGCACCCGCTCAAAGACCGATATCGAACCCGGCACGGACTGCCATCGACCGCAACTGTCCAGTCCGCTCTGGGGGCGCTGATCAAGCGTGAGCTGATTCTCAGGGAAACGGACGGCTCCTATCGGATCGCCGAGCCCTTTCTTGCCGAGTGGATCACCCTCAACGTGATCGATGCCGGCGGTGCCCCACCCCAGCCCGACGCCGAAGGCGACTCCCAAGACCGATGAGATCGGGCGGTGGAGCCCGCGTGGCGCAACCGTGATGATCGTTTCCGGCGATCGGCGGTATAGGCTTGCCCCGTTCTTGACTGACTCGAGGAGGGAGAGCCATGAAACGCGCACTGCTCGGCTCCGTAGTCTGCGGAGCATTTCTGCTGGGGACGCTCCAGTTCGCCGGCGCTGACTCCAAGTCCCGCACCGATTCGCGCACTGACGCCACGCCAAATTCGGCGGACATCATCTCGGCCACCGCGGGCCATAAGGGGAAGTCGAAACTCAGCCACACCGTCAAGCTCGACGGCGCGGTCAGCGAGAGCGACCCCAGCCTCCAGATACTCCTGCAGATCAACATCAGCGGAAATCGCGATTGCGAGCGCGAGATCATCTGGCCGCCGAAGGGCCGGACGCAGGTCATCCACTGTGGAGTGGGAGAGGTCCCCAAGTTCGCCACCATCGCCCACCCGAATCCCAAAACCCTGAAGTTCGTCTTCGCCAAGCGGGCGATCGGCTCACCGGCCAAGTACGGCTGGCGCGTTATCACCCGGGATAACGGCCCGGGGGGCGCCGACCTCGACAGCCTTCCCAACGACAAGGGCGGCAAGCCCGTCTACGTAATTCACAAACTGCGCTAACCGCGGCCCCCCAAGAGCGCGCACCCGCCCCGGATCCGGGTCGGTATTCGGTCCAAGGAGCAGGGCGGCGCACCGGGCGACCGGGCCGACCCGCTCCGCGGGCCCGCGATCATCTAGCCTCTTGCCCGCTTCCCCGGAGGGGTGCCGGAGTGGTTGAACGGGGCGGTCTCGAAAACCGTTGTGGGCCTTAGGGTCTACCGTGGGTTCGAATCCCACCCCCTCCGCTTGACACCTGGGACTCCGCTCTAGCAAGCGGGTCCGGGTGTGTTGCGGATATGGGAGCTCGATCTGCAAGGTGGGTCATTGAAAGTCATAGGAGGGGTGCATCTGTGTCACATTCATCAGCCTCCTGATCCGCGAGAAGTCATAGCGGAGATAGAAAAGGAAGCCGCAACCTCTCTCCGCATGATCGACAAGACCTACGGCCATGTGTTCGATGAGCTAGCGGGTCTGGGCGGCACGGAGGACGAAATCCGCCGTGCAAGGGGTGAGGTTCACGGCTCTGGGTAGTGGAGGCCGGGTGAGGGCGCGGCACAGCGCAGACTCCGGGTTGAAGGCAATGAGCGGCGTGTACCCGCTGTGTACCCGGAGGACGGCAGCGTGACGGCGTGTGGCGGACGCTTAGGGCCAGCGAGAGCAGGCCGTCTAATCGCTGGGCGACTAGCTGCCGGGGGCGTGGTAGGCGACCGACAGCTTCGCCGCAGCGTCAATCTCCTCTGGCGTCAGCAACGCGACCGTCTTGATCGTGACCGCACCTGCGGCGTTGACCGCAAGCGCGACGGCTGCGGCGCTCTCGTTGTCAGGGAGATCAACGGTCACATAGGCGTCTGCGTCACCGAACCCGAAGTAGAAGCTCTCCAGCTTGCCGCCGAGTCCCTCCAACATTTCAACAACCGCATCCCGCCGACTGCTCCCGCCCTTGCTCTTGATGCCTTCGACCCCTTCCGGCGAATACGACGCCTCGATCAGGAACTTCGGCATTTGAATCACGCTCCTCGGTTGGTTTTCTACGAGCCGGGGACGATCCTCCCACTTGGCCGAGGTTAGACGCAACCCCTTCGCCGCCGCTGGCAACCGATTGAGACCGCGCCACACCCCGGCCCCCGAAGGAGATTCCACCAGCCGCGCCAGCAGCAGGCCGCAGGATGCCTGAGGCCGGTCAGGTCGCGGGCTGCCTCCCCCGCTCCGCCGTCGATCAGCTGACCGAGGGCTGATCCCCCTCCCGTCCGCTCCTTTTTGGCAAGGCGTCCCCGAGGGGCGATACTGCGCAGGCGATGTCGCAGGAGAACGTCAAGACCGTGCTCGACGCGATTGCGGCCTTCAACCGTGGCGGCCCCGCCGCCTGGTCTGAGTTCTTTGCCGACGACATCGACTACCGGGCAGTCGAGGGCGCCGTCGATGATCCTGGCCCGATCCGAGACAGGGACGCCCTGCGCGACTACGCGCAGGACTGGCGGGACACCTTCGACGACTTCAGGGTCGAAGCCCCCGAGCTGATCGACGCAGGGGAGGAAAACGTGATTGCGGTCATCAGGACCTTCGGACGCGCCAAGCTGAGCGGCGTCGAAACGGGTCTGACTTTCGCCGTCGTCTTCACGATCCGCGACGGCAGGATCGCGGTGGGCCGGGAGTACGCGACACGCAAGGGGGCCCTCGAAGCCGTCGGGCTGTCGGAGTAGCGCCCTCGTCTGCCGTGCCTGGCCCCCACCGTTGGGCGTCGTAAGGCGCCTCGTGGGTTCGAATCCCACCCCCTCCGCTTGACACCTGGGACTCCGCTCCAACAAGCGGGTCCGGGTGTGTTGCGGTTATGGCGCTCGATCTGCATGGTGGGTCATAGAAGGGCATGGGGAAGCTGTATCTGTGTCCGCAGCGTGTCCCGCAGGCTACCCCCGGGCACCCCTATTCGCAGCAGGGCCGTGCCACGGGTCCCTATATCCCGGACTTAGGTGTCCATCCACCTCCCTCGTGGTCGATAACACGCCCCCACGGCCTGTCCGATAGCGGGGCCAGATCCGAGAGATGGAGGCAGATGACGCTTGTCCCCAGTCCCACCTGAGCGATACTGTGCAGACGATGTCGCAGGAGAATGTGGAGATCATGCGCCGTTTACGCGGCCCTCGACCTGAGTCGGCCCGGTTCGGTGGGGAGCGTCGTGCCGCGCGAGCGGATCAAGGATCTCGTGGACCGCGGTCACTTGATGCCCCCATCCCACCTCGAGCGGAGAGTTGAACTTATGCCGAAACCGACCTTGATCGTTGTTGACGTGCAGCAGGCGTTCGATGACCCCATGTGGGGGGAGCGCAACAATCCCGATGCCGAGGCCAACGTTGCGCGATTGCTCGCGGCCTGGCGTGCGGCTGAGGCGCCGATTATCCATGTTCGTCACCGCGAAACCGACCCTGAGTTCCATGTCTTCAACGAAGGCGACCCTGGATTCGAGTTCAAGCCCGAGGCGATTCCGTTGGAGGGCGAGCCGGTGGTAACAAAAGGGGTGAACTCCGGGTTCATCGGGACCGACCTGGAGGAGCGCCTGCGTGCCGCGGGTGCAACCACGGTCGTGATCACCGCGCTGACCACCGACCACTGCGGTTCAACCACCGCCCGCATGGCTGGCAACCTCGGATTCGAAACCTGGGTGGTTGGCGATGCCTGCGCCACCTTCGATCGCGAAGGTCCCGACGGTGAAGTCTTCCCCGCCGACCTCATCCATCGCACCGCACTCGCCAGCCTCCACGACGAGTTCGCCGACGTCATCTCCACCGACGAAACTCTTTCCCGCCTGACCTGAGACCCGACGCTCACCACCCATGAGTACCTGTGACGTTGTCCGGTGACGCCTTCCGGTTCGTCCGCCTCGAAGCCGGGCTCACCCAAGTCGGCCTTGCCCTCGAAGCCGCCGGGCCGGGGGCGAGCGATCGGGACCCTCGACCCGGCTGCAACCGATCCGATCAGCGGTACGGAGGGGAATGATCAGCCCAGTGGGCCCCGAACCGCTTCGGACGGCTGAGCACCGCGAGCACCCGCCGGTGAGCGCCGTAGCGTCAGCGGAAGGGGCCGGCCCGGAACGCGTTGTTGTAGGTCAAATCGCCGCCGAGGTTGTCTGCATAGCTGTCGAAAGCTGCAAACCGGCCGTCGAGCGAGAGCGAGGGGTACTCCACAGCACCGTCGGCCGGATCGCCGCTATCCGACTTGCTGAGAAGGCGGGTCGTCCCTTTGCGCATGTCGCGGACGTAGATCTGGTCAGTGGAACCGTCACCGCCGGGGAGGTTGCCCCCAGTCGCCTCGAAGGCGACGTATCGCCCGTCGCCCGCGGGGTGTGGGTAGAAGGCGTCCTTGTCTTGGGGGTCCCCGTGATTGTTCCGGCTCACCAGGCTGATCTTGCCCTTATCCACGTATCGCAGGTAGGCCTGCCTTGCGAGCCAGCGACCGCATGTAGCCTCGGCGCGTGCCCTTCAGTCGAGGCACCTGTATCGACGCCCCAATTCGGTTCAGCCCTGCGAGCGTCTCTTCGTGCTCTTCGTCCGGGGGGCACCCTTGCCCGACTTGTCGCTTCCGGTCGACGGCTTCCCGCGATTCTTCTTCGGGTCCGTCTTCTTCTTCTCTTCCCGCTTTCGGTGGGAGCTCATCAATTCCTCCTCTCAAAAGGACTTCGGTCGAGGCGGCTACCGAGACTAACCGATCCCTCGTGGCATTGGAACTAGATCGCGAGGTTGAGTACGGTGTTGGCGGTCACAAGAAAGGGTGCCCGGTGGTTTGTCCCGCTTGCCGCACAAAGAACAGAGTGGGGGCGCGGTTCTGTAAGGGCTGTGGCGCGGAACTGGTCCTCGGGTGTTCCAGATGCGGGACGCCTCACGATCCTGGGCAGGCCTTCTGCGATGGTTGTGGACTCGAACTACAGCGGGGCGAGGACCTTCGCGGTCGCGGTGACGAGGGCTCAACCGACGCCGGATCGCCCGTCGGTGCGGACACCCACGCTGAGCTCCGGCATGTATCCGTCCTGTTCGTTGACCTGGTGGGGTTTACGGCACTTTCGGAGAAGCGTGATGCCGAGGACGTCCGCGAGTTGTTGGACGGCTATTTCGAACAGGCGAAGACGATCGTCAGTCGCCACGGCGGCACGATCCAGAAATTCATCGGCGACGCCGTGATGGCTGTGTGGGGGGTGCCGGTCGCTCGTGAGGACGATGCGGAGCGTGCCGTCAGGGCCGGTCTCGGCCTTGTCGACGCGGTCGCGTCGCTCGGCGATGACGTAGGAACGCCTGGGCTACTTGCGCGAGCAGGGGTGGTCACCGGACAGGTTGCGTCGTTGGCTGATCCTGAAGAGGGCCTCGTGGTCGGCGATAGCGTCAACACCGCATCTCGTATTCAGTCAGCCGCCAGGCCCGGCGCGGTCCTCGTAGACGAGGTAACCAGACAGGTGACCTCTGCCGGGATCGCCTACGAAGACGCCGGCGAACACGACGTCAAGGGCAAGGCACAACCTCTTCATCTCCATCGTGCGATACGGGTGATTGCCGGCAGGGCAGGCTCGCGCCGCTCGACCGGTCTCGAGGCCCCGATGCTTGGGCGCGATGCGGAGCTGCGTCTTCTCAAGGATCTGTTTCACGCGTCGGCCGATCGCCGAATCGCCCGGCTGGTCGGCATCCGCGGGCCCGCCGGGATTGGCAAGACCCGTCTCGCCGAGGACCTCGCGGACTATGTCGATGGCCTTGCCGAGGACGTGCTGTGGCATTCCGGCCGCTGTCTCTCATACGGCGAAGGCGTGGCCTATTGGGCCTTGGCCGAGATGGTTCGTCAGCGGTTGGGGGTCGCCGAGGAGGCGACCCCGGAGGAGGCCGAGGCCCGGTTGACGGGGGGGCTCGAAGCCTTGATCGATGATCCGGACGAGCGGGAGGAGATCGCCGAAGCCCTTGCCGTGCTGATTGGCAGCGGCGAGGCGGGTCTCGACCGCCAGGAGTTGTTCGCGGCCTGGCGGCTCTTCTTCGAGCGCCTCAGCGAGCGCAACCCGGTCGTCTTGATATTCGAGGACATGCAATGGGCTGATGAGGGCCTCTTTGACTTCATCGACGAACTGGTCGAGTTCGCGGCCAAGCGGCCGATCTTCGTCTGCACGCTTGCTCGAGAGGACCTGGCCGAACACCGCCCGGACCGGCCGACTGTAGTGCCCGCCGGTACCTGCATCCAGTTGGATCCGCTCCCCCGGGAGCTGATCGCGGAGCTACTTCGCGATCTGGTGCCGGATCTCCCAACGATTGCGATCGAGAGAATCGTCGGGCAGTCGGAGGGCATCCCGCTGTACGCCGTCGAGATGGTCCGGACGCTCGCCGACCGTGGGATGCTGAGTAAGGACGCAGACGGGTTCGTCCCCTTGGGCGATCTCGGTGACCTCAAGGTCCCGGCCACCTTGAGTTCACTTCTAGAAGCGCGACTCGATTCGCTGGAGCCGGAAGAGCGTGGGGTGGTCAAGGCGATGTCCGTCTTCGGCAACAGCTTCCCGCGTGCCAGCGTGATGGCCCTTTCCAGCGTTGACGAGAGCCACTTGGACGAGGTATTGGTTTCACTTGTCCAGAAGGGTGTCTTGACGATCCGCTCCGATCCCCTTTCACCCGAGCGGGGTCAGTTCGCCTTCTCCCAGGGAATCCTCCGGACGGTCGCTTACGAGATGATCTCCAAGCGGGAGCGGCGACCCCTGCATCTCGCGGCTGCAGATCACTTGTCGTCTTCGTTTCCGAACGACGGCGATGAGGTCGCCGAGATGATCGCGACGCATCTGCTTGAGGCATACCGGGTTTCCCCGGAGGACAATCTGCGGATAAGGACGCTGGCGGCGCTTCGTTCAGCATCCCGAAGGGCGGCGGCCGTCGGTGCTCCCGATACCGCGGAGCGAGCGCTTCGAACGGCGATCGACCTTGCCGACGAGTCGGAGCGCGCGGAGTTGATCGGTTCCGCCGCTGAGATGGCGGAGCTCGCCGGGCGCCATGAGATGGCTCTCACTCTGTTCGAGGAGGCGAGGGACGCTCTCATCGCGTTAGGCAGATCGGACGAGGCTGAGCGCTTCGAAGGGCCGATCAGTCTCGCGTTGGGGCGACTGGGGCGACAGGAGGAATCCATCGCTCGAATGCGTGTGGTGATCGACTCCCTTGACGACGAAAGAATCGACACCGAGGGGGCGGTGCTGCTTTGCGAGCTTGGTCGATCCCTTCTATTCGCCGGACACTCGGATGAAGCCAGCGAGGTGATCGAGCGCGCTTTGACAGCGGCTGAGGCCCTCGAGATGCCAGAACTGATCTGTCGCCTCCTCAATCTGAAGGGAGGGCGTGCGATCGACCTCTGTCGCTACGAGGAAGCTCGGGCGCTCTACAACGGCGCCATTGAGATCGGTGAGCAGTTCCGCCTCCCTGTTCGGGCGTCCGTGCACGGAAATGCCGCCGATCTCAGCGTCAAGCGGGACATGCCCGATGCAATCCAGCAATGCGAGGCGGCGCTAGCCACCGGACGTCATCTCGGCAACCGGGCCGTCGAGAGCATCAGCCTCGGCAACCTGATGATGGCGAGACTCCTGGCGGGGGACTGGGGTGAGGTCGAGAGAATCGGAAACGAGGCGCTCGAGGGTCTCGACCCTGGTCGATCGGCCGCTGAAGACATTCACTACCACCTCGGGCTGCTTGCCGCCCGTCGAGGCCGGGATGACGAGGCGTCTTCGCACCTTGCCCGCGTCGCCGCGTGGGAGTCTGGCGATGACGTCGAAGCCCGCCAACTCTACGTCGGCCTCGACGGGTTGATCGCACTCGGGGAAGGGGACTATCCCCGCGCCCTGGGGTTGCTCACCGACTCGGTGCGGCAGGGCATCCGGGCGCAAGGACCCTCGTCAGAGGGCGCAAGGCTTGCCTGGTTCGACGCGGTCATTGCCGCCCTCGGACTCGAGCAGTATGGGGACGCAATGGAATTGGTCGATCTGCTTGAGGCTCAGCCAACCGGGCTGGTGCCTCCGCTCCTGCGATCTGAGCTTGAACACGCTCGAGGGCTGATCGGCGTGCGTGTCGGAGAACGTCCCGAGGCCCACTTCCGCGCCGCAGTCGCAGGGCTGGAGAAGCTCGGCTACCCCTTCTGGTTAGCTCGGGCGCAGACAGACCTAGGCACGTGGCTCGCCGATCAGGGGCGTGTAGATGAGGCAAGGCCGCTGCTCGACGAAGCACAGGGTCGTAGGCGAGACCTGGGGGTGGCATCGCCGGTCGACGCAGCCTCGGCGACTCAAGCGCAATCGGGCTGATCCGCTGGGGACGCTGATCCCTCGCCGGCCCGCACATTCCCAGGGCCCGTCATGCCGTCGGCGGGACCCGCACCCGGATCTCGTCGAGCAGCCGCTGCGCGAGCTCGGCGGGCGGCTCCTCCGCGCCGGCCTGGCCCCCGGTCGGCAGGAAGAGCTCGACGATGACCCGCGGGCGCCTCGGGAAGCGGGTCAGCGCGGTGCCGCCTTCGACCGCGGCGAGCACGACCGGCACCTCCGGGCACGCCTGCGCAAGTCGGGCGACGCCGCGACGTGCACGCAGGCTCCGCCCTCTGGAGAAAGTGCCCTCCGGGAAGATCGCGACAGCCTCGCCGCCTCGGAGCGCGGCCACGGCGGCGTCGAGCGCCGCGGCGTCGCCGGTGCCGCGGCGGATCGGGATCTGGGCGATGCGATCGAGGATCGCCGCGGCGATCCGCCACTTCCACAGGCTCGCCCTCGCCAGGAAGCGCACCTGCCGCTGGCGCCACATCATCACCTCGGCGATCGCCAGCGGATCCAGCCAAGAGTCGTGGTTAGAGACGACGAGAACCGGCCCCTGGCGCGGGAGCGCTTCCAGCCCCCGGGCCTCGAGCCGCACCCACCAGCGCAGCCACCGGAGAGCGAGCCGCAGCGCTTGGTAGAGCTTCCAGCCGTCGCGCGGCGGCGCAACGCTCGCCGTCGCGGACGTGACCCTTTCCTGAGTTCGCGCGGCGCTCATTTGCACGGCCAGCCGCCAGTCCGGGGGGGCGTCAAGCGCGCGCTCCGCCGCGACGCGTCCGCGCCAGCCGCTCAGCTCGGCAGCGCGTCGATCTCCTTCTTCAGTTCCTTGGCGTCGGCGTCGATCTGCTTCTTCTCTTGGCGCTTGGCACGGGCCACGGCGAGGTCGACTGCCTTCTCGAGCGTGGGCTCGGCGACCACGACCAGCACCGCTTCGCCTTCGTCGAGCATCGAAGCCAGCTCCTTGAGGTCGTCGCGCGGAAGGCCGCCCTCGAGGTGGCCGGCGAGTGCGCCTATCCCGGCACCCACGAGCGCGCTGCCGAGGACCGCGGGAGGGAAGATCAGCCCGATCGCCGCGCCCACGCCGAAACCGGCCCAGCCGCCGTGTTGGGTCGGCTTCTCGGTGTGGTGTGCGATCTTCGCCTTGCCCTCGTCGTCCTTGGTGACGACGGCCGCATCGTAGGTTCCGATCACATCGACGGCGTGCAGGTCCTTGACGGCCGCGTAGTCGGCCTCTGCGTCCGCAAGGCTCTCGTAGGCGCCCATGTAGAGCAGCAGGCTCTCGCTGTCTTTCAAACTCATCCGGGGATTCTCCAGTCTGTCGTTTGGGAGGGTGACTCTACTGACCGACTGGCTTGGGCCGGCTCGGTCTCGTCGGCGCCAAGCGGAGCTTCCAACGGACTCGCCTGGGGTTCCCTGCTGGTGTCCGTGTTGTGGGTCAGCTGCTTCGGGTGGCTGCCGTCGGCGTTCATCTTGAAGATATCGGGATCGCCGTCGCCGTCGCGGTCGCTCGAGGAGGCGATCTTCTTCCCGTTGGGCGACCAGGCCGGACTTCCGTCGGGGAACGTGTTGTCGGGCTGTCGGTCACTTCGAGCCCAGTAACCTGCCGCTCCGTTCAACCTGCTCGCGTTCACGCGGCGCCTCCCCAACTGCCCCTTCCCTGAGCACAGATGATCAGCCGCGGACCGGGATTCAGCACCCCTGCGGTGCCCGTCCGGGGACCTCGCGGCATTGACGGAAACGAGACGGAAACGTTGTCAAGACGGGAGGGCAACACGAACCCTTCAAGATCGGCTGCAATGAGCAATAGCTTGACTAGCAGGGCTTTTCGGACGCGCTCACAATTGGCAAGTTCTCGCCGAGTCGCGGCGCGGCGACTCGGCGTAGGGTCGGGGAGAGGTCGGAGACCGCCCGCCGAGGCGAAGGAAGTGCGCGATGAATCCCAGTCCACCCACGTGGGAGGACTGGTCCCAAGGAAGGAGGCTGGTGGCGGCGTGGCGTCCTCGGGAGCGACACGCCGCCTCACGTACAGCATCGGACTCCTCCGGCGGCTTCGGCTGATTGTCCTGACGGTTGTGCTGGCGGGCCTGGTCGCGCTCGTCGCCGCCCCCGTGTCTCTCGCCTCACAGGCGCAGCCGAACTTCTCCGAGGAGGTGGTGTTCGACGGTCTGGTCCAGCCAACCGACATCGCCTTCGCGCCCGATGGACGGGTCTTCGTCTCGGAGAAGAGCGGTCTGATCATGGAGTTCGACAACCTGACGGACACCACCCCCACCGTGGCGGCCGACCTGCGCACCAACGTCCACAACTTCTGGGACCGCGGGCTGCTCTCGATCACGCTCGACCCCCAGTTTCCGCTGCGCCCGTACATGTATGTGCTCTACACGCACGACGCGGCAATTGGCGAAACTGCCCCGCGCTGGGGCACGGCCGGCGCAACCAGCGACGGCTGCCCGAACCCGCCGGGTGCGACCGCCGACGGCTGCGTCGTCAGCGGCAGGGTCTCCAGGCTCCGGATTTCTGGCAACGTCGCCGTCGGTAGCGAGCAGGTTCTGGTCGAGGACTGGTGCCAGCAGTACCCGAGCCACTCGATCGGCACGGTCACGTTCGGACCGGACGGCGCACTGTATGTGAGCGGTGGCGATGGAGCGAGCTTCACCTTCGCTGACTACGGACAGGCAGGAAATCCCAAGAACCCCTGTGGCGACCCCCCCGTCGCGGTGGGCGGGACCCAGACCGCGCCGAGCGCCCAGGGCGGAGCGTTGCGCAGCCAAGACATCCGTACGGCGGGCGACCCAACGTCGCTCGATGGCAGCGTGCTGCGCATCAATCCCGATACCGGCGCCGGGCTCCCCGACAATCCTTTGGCGTCCAGCTCTGATCCGAATGCGCGTCGCATCGTGGCCACTGGCATGCGAAACCCCCTCCGAATCGCTCCGCGGCCTGGGACCTCAGAGATCTGGATCGGAGATGTCGGCTGGTCAGACTGGGAGGAGATCGACCGCATCGGGAGCCCCACCGACGGAGTGGTCGACAACTTCGGCTGGCCTTGCTATGAAGGCGACGCGAGGCAGGGCGGGTACGACGCGCTCGATCTGACGATTTGCGAGACCCTCTACGCCTCGCCAACTGCCACCGTCGCTCCGTTCTTCACCTACAACCACGGCGACCCGGTGCTGGCGGGAGACAACTGCTCCGGGGGGGGGATCGTCTGTTTCCGGCCTGGCCTTTTACCAGAGCGGCAACTACCCGGTGAGCTACCGGGGTGCGCTCTTCTTTTCTGACTACTCTCGCCGGTGCGTCTGGGTGATGTTCACTCAAAGCGGAACGCCATCTCCCTCCACCCGCCAGGTCTTCGCACGCGACATCGACCCGGTCGACCTCGAGATCGGCCCAGGAGGGGACCTCTTCCTCGTCGACTTCACGGGTTCCATCCGAAGGTACACATACACGCCCAGCAACAACCCGCCCACCGCAGTGGTGCAGGGGAGTCCGACCACCGGCCCCGTTCCGCTCGCCGTCAACTTCGATGGAACGGGCTCGAGCGACCCCGACCCGGGCGACACACTCACGTATGCGTGGGATCTCAACGGCGACGGGGTCTACGACGACTCGACGGCCGCTAAGCCCACGCGGACATATACCTCACCTGGACACGTTACGGTGCGCCTGCGGGTCACCGACTCCCGAGGCGCTTCCGATACCGCCTCGGGGGCGATCAACCCGGCGAACCAGCCGCCGCAGGTGAGCATCGATCAGCCTTCCCCCGCTCTCACCTGGAAGGTGGGCGACACCGTCAACTTCAGCGGGACGGCCACCGATCCGGATGATGGGGCGCTGGCCGCTGACCGCCTGTCCTGGACACTGACGCTGAAGCACTGCACCACGGCAGGCAACTGCCATGCCCACCCCCTGCAGAGCTGGGACGGCGTCGCATCAGGCTCGTTCGTGACCCCGGACCATGACTACCCGTCCCATCTCGACCTGACGCTCACGGCGACCGATTCCGTGGGCGCCACCGACACCGAGACGGTTGTGCTCGATCCCCGCACCGTGGATCTCACCTTCCGGACCAACCCGTCCGGCCTCCAGCTCGCCGTCGGCGCGAGCCATAACGCCAGGCCGATCACGCGCACCGTGATCGTCGGGTCCACGAATTCGATCACGGCGCTGAGCCCCCAGGCCCTCAACTCGACCCCGTACAGGTTCGTCTCCTGGTCCGACGGCGGAGCCCGAGCGCACGACATCGTCGCCAAGGTCGCCCCGGCTACCTACACCGCCACCTACGCTCCATCAGGCAGGAACTGTCGCGGACAGGTCAAACTGCGCCATCGAGGCCATCGCGCGAGCCACATCCATGTGCGGAACATCAGGTGCAAGCGCGCTCGCCACATCATCAAGGCATCCGCAGCAAAGCTCGGATGGAAGTGCGTTTTGGTGCGACACTTCCCTCACAGCGCCGCGAGCGTCATCCGGTGCGAGCGGCGATCGAAGGTGATTCGGTTCTGGCACTGGCGGACCTGAGCTCTCTTGACCCTGCGCCGGGTCGGTAGCGTCCTTGAGAACGGACCGGTTCAGCCTCCCGAGGACTGTGCGTCTGAGTCGCTCGGGTTATGAGCTGACGGGACGGCGCTGGTGCTAGCCGATGGTGATCGTCTTCGACCTCTCGGCGCGGCAGGCCGACCAGGCCCTGACCCGCGCGTAATAGGTGCCGCGCTTGGCGTTCTCGGTGATCCTGTAGGTCCCGTTGGCGGCGCTGAGCGCGCTGCCGACCTGGTGGTCGGGACCGCTTCGACGCCGTAGCACTCTCACCCGCTGACTCTTGATGCAGGTGGGGTCGGAGGAGCGCAGTCTGCCGGTGAACCTATGCCCCTGTCTGCGGTAGGAGAGGGTCAGGGTGCGCGGGCTGGGGCCGCCGTTCAGCAGGACCGCGACCCTGTTCTTGGCGCCTGTGGCCACGGCGAGATCGGGGTTCGAGCCGGCGTTGAGGTTGCCGATCGCCACCGAGCTCGGGTTCTTCGGGCCAACGGGGTAGTTGTTAGCCGCGTAGAACGACCCGGCGCCGTTTCCCAGCAACACCGAGACGTTGTTGGATCTGGAGTTGACGACGGCGAGGTCGGGATGGGAGTCCCCGTTGAGGTCGCCGGTTGCGAGCTGAAGGGGGAACTTGCCGGTGGCGAAACTCTTCACGGCGCCGAAAGTTCCGCCGCCGTTTCCGAGCAGAACCGAGACGTTGTCGGAGAGGAGGTTGGCGACCGCGAGGTCGAGATTGGCGTCAGCGTTGAAGTTGCCGACCACGACCGAGTAGGGGCCGTCGCCGGCGGCGAAGTTCGTCGCCGCTGCGAAGGTGCCGTCGCCGTTTCCGAGCAGGACCGAGACGTTGTCGGATCCCTTGTTAGCAGACGCGAGGTCAGGGTTGGTGTCGCCGTTGAGGTTGCCGATCGCGACCGAGTTGGGCTTGGTACCGACGGCGAAGTTCGCCGCCGCGCCGAGGGTGCCGTCGCCGTTCCCGAGCAGGACCGAGACGTTTTTCGAATAGAAGTTGGCGACGGCGAGATCGGGCTTGTTGTCGGCGTTGAGGTTGCCGATCGCGACCGAGTCGGGGCCGGTGCCAGCGGTGAAGTTGGTCGCCGCTCCGAAGGTGCCGTCGCCGATCCCAAGCAGGACCGAGACATTGTTGGAGTAGAGGTTGGCGATGGCGAGATCGGGCTTGTTGTCGCCGTTTAGGTCGCCGATCGCGACCGACAGCGGAGTGGTGCCGACGGCGAAGTTCTTCGCCTTGCCGAAGGTGCCGGCGCCGTTCGCGAGCAGCACCGAGACGTTGCCGGAGAGTGAGTTGGAGGTGGCGAGGTCGCGCTTCTTATCACCGTTGAGGTCGCCGATCGCCACCGAGTAGGTGCCGTCGCCGGCGGCGAAGAACCTCGCCTTGCCGAAGGAGCCAAGCGCCTGGACGGCGAAGGCGCCAAGGCCCACGCTGACGCACATGGCAACTAGCAGCAGTCTGCCTCGGCCGTGGGTGAAACTGGCGATCCGCTTCTTCATTCCGTGCCTTCCGTATTGGACCCTGCTAATGAACCGTGATCGCCTTCGAATTGGCGTCGCGGCAGGCCGACCAGGCCCTGACCCGCGCGTAGTAGGTGCCCGGCCCGGCGTGCTTGCTGATCGAGTAGGTCCCTGAGGCGGTGGTGATCGCAGCGCCGACCTTGTGGTCGCTCCCCCGACGCCTGCGCAGCACCTTCACCCTCTGACCCTTGACGCAAGCGGGGTCGGCCGACCTCAGCCTGCCAGTGAACCTGTGTCCGTGCCTGCGGTAGGAGAGCGTCAGGGTTCGGTGGCGCGGGCCGCCGTTCAGCAGGACCGCGACCCTGTTGTAGGCGCCGCCTCCGCCACTCGACCCGATAGTGACGGCGAGATCGGGATTCGAGCCGGCGTTTAGGTTGCCGATCGCGACTGCGGTGGGGACGCCGAACCCGCCGACGCCGGTGGAGTAGTTCGTCGCCGCGCCGAAGGATCCGCCACCTCTTCCGAGGATCACTGAGACGCTCTTGGAAACATCGGTGCTTGTGACGGCGAGATCGTCACGCGAGTCCCGATTGATATCGCCGACCGCAATCGACCTGGGCTCGTCACCGACAAAGAAGCCCTTGGCCTTGCCGAAGGCGCCGGCGCCCTTTCCGAGAAGGATCGAAACGCTGTTCGCGAGCGGGAAGTAATCGACGAGCGCGAGGTCGGGCTTGGTGTCGCCATTGAAGTTGCCGACGACCATCGCGCCCGGGGAGGTCATATAACCGACGGGGAAGTCCGTCGTCGCGCCGAAGGAGCCGTCGCCGTGTCCGAGCAGAACCGAGACGGTGCCGAAACCCCCGGTGCAGCTGCGCTTCTGAGCGTCGCGGCCAAGGCGACTATCGCAGTCGATGGCGCCGCTGTTGGCGACCGCGAGGTCGAGATTGGCGTCGGCGTTGAAGTTGCCGACCACGACCGAGGCGGGGCTGATGCCGGCCGGGAAACTCGTCGGCGGGCCGAAGGTGCCGTCGCCGTGTCCGAGCAGTAACGAGACGCCGGAGACGCCGCTGCTGTTGACGACAGCGAGGTCGCGGCTGGTGTCGTTGTTGAAGTCGCCGACCGCGATAGATCTGTCCCCGCCGGCCGGGAAACTCGTCGGCGGGCCGAAGGTGCCGTCGCCGTGTCCGAGCAGTATCGAGACGTTGCCGAAGCCGGAGTTGGCGACCGCGATGTCGCGCTTGGAGTCGCCGTTGAAGTTGCCGATCGCAATTGAGCTGGCCGCGTTGCCGGCGGCGAAGTTCTTGGCCTTGCCGAAGGTGCCGTCGCCGTGTCGGAGCAGTATCGAGACGTTGCCGGAGTTGGTGACCGCGAGGTCGCGCTTGGAGTCGCCGTTGAAGGTGCCGATCGCAATCGAGCTGGGCCAGCTGCCAACGGCGAAGTTCCTCGCCTTGCCGAAGGAGCCGAGCGCCTGGACGGCGAAGGCGCCAAGGCCCACGCTGACGCATATCGCGACGAACAGCAGCTTGCCGCGGCGGTGGATGAAATTGCCGATCTTGGCCTTCATTCCCTGCCTTCCGTAATTGACCTACGGACGAGAGCGCTCCCTCAACACCCAACTACAACATAGCGCCGGGAATCCGCCGTACATCCGGGTTTTCCCACAAACCCTGGCGTGAGGATCTGAATTGATGCGCTTTGCCGCCCCAAACAGCGGAAAGCCCGCCGTACCGGGCTTTCCGGCCAATGGCGGGGCGGGATTCGAACCCGCGACCTTCGGGTTATGAGATCGGGGCGCTGTTCGCCCCTAGCTTGCGTCCTCCATTCGGAGGAGAACGGCCCCCCATCCTTGCTCGCCCTCGCGCCGCAGCTATTGCGTGCGCAGGATCATCCGACGCCACTCTCACGGCAGCGGTGCATCACAAGGAGGCGGCGACGGTCTGCGGTTGCAGTTGACAAGTGCCAGCGCGAGTGCTTAGATGACTGACTAAGACAGATGGCTAAGTCCGTGACAACAGCTGACGTAGAGGCGGAGAACGGCCGGCGCTCGGTCAGGGAGGCGAACGTCGAAGCCTTCCTCGACGCCGCCGAGAGGTTGCTGGTGCGGGAGGGCGCCGCGGGAATCTCCACTCGGCGACTCGCCCAGGAGGCGGGGCAGAACCATGGTCTCGTCCACTACTACTTCGGCTCGGTCGACGAGCTGCTCCTACAAACGCTGGAGCGGTTCACGGGCCGGGTGCTCGAGCGCCAACGGGCGATGTATTCCACGGACGCGCCATTCATCGAAAAGTGGCGCGCCGCGGTCGGCTACATCGAGGAAGACCTGGCGGCGGGGTACCCGAAGGTCTGGGCGGAACTGGAGGCGCTGGCCTGGGACCGGCCGGGGCTGCGCAAGCGGCTGTGCCGCGTCAACGACAAGTGGCGCTCGCTGCTCCGCGAGGCGCTCGCCGATGCGATCGAGGAGTATGGCCTCGACAGCAAGGGCTGGTCGGCGGAGGCGTGGGCGGCGCTGGTCATGCAGTTCAACAAAGGCCTGCTAAACGAGCGTCTCCTCGGCTTCGACCGCGGTCATGCCGAGTTGTTCGCAGCGATCGATGGCTGGCTCGCTTCGCTGGAGGAGGAGAAGCATGAAGACGATTGAGAATGCCACCGTGGTTCCGGGGGAAGGATCGGTCCGCCGCAGCGGCGAGCAGAGCCGCGCTGCCCACCCGGATATCGAGGGGTTCGTTGAGCGCGAAGGCCAGCGGCTCTTCTACGAGGTCTACGGCGAGGGCGAGGAGACGATCTTCCTGATCCCGACCTGGTCGCTCGTACACTCACGCCACTGGAAGATGCAGATCCCCTACTTCGCCCGCCACTTCCGGGTCCTGACCATGGATGGGCTGGGCAACGGGCGCTCCGACCGCTGCCGCGATCCGCGGCGATACGGGGCCGCGGAGTTCGCGCGGGACTGCCTCGCGGTGATGGACGCGACGGGCACCGAGCGGGCGGTCATGGTCTCCTTGTCGCGCGGGGCCCAGTACCTGCTCGAGCTGGGCCGACTGGCGCCTGAACGCGTCGCTGGCGCCGTGTTCGTCGGACCGATGTTCCCCTACACCCCGTCGCATTGGTCGCTTCTGCTCCACCCACGGCTCGCCCCCCGCTTTCTGCGGCCCTCGCCCCTCTACCGCTCGTGGGCTCGCATGAACGCGGTCCACTGGCGGCAGGACTACCCCGAGTTCGCCGAGTGGTTCATCTCGCGCTGCTTCCCCGAGCCGCACTCGACCAAGGGGATTGAGGACGGTGTGGGATGGGCGCTCGATACCGACGCCGAGACGCTGATTGCCACCGGACTCGGCGAAATCCACCGCGACCGGCCTTCCCTGCGGCGGCTGGCGCGGAACCTGGACTGCCCGGTGCTGGTGGTCCAAGGCGACCGCGACCGGATCACGCCGCACCGCGACGGCCGGGCGCTGGCCCGGCTCGCCGACGGGCAACTCGAAGTGGTCCGCGGCGCCGGCCACTTTCCACACGCCCGCAAGCCGGTGCAGGTGAATCTTGCCCTGCGCGACTTCTCCGAGGACGCCTTCGGGCGGCGGCCCACGTCGCGGGACTCCACCGTCCACCGTCCCGACGGCCGGCCCCGCGCCCTCTACGTCTCCTCCCCGATCGGGCTCGGCCACGCGCAGCGCGACGTGGCGATCGCCCGCGAGCTGCGGCGATTGCACCCCGACCTTCAGATCGACTGGCTTGCCCAGGACCCGGTCACCAGGGTGCTGGAGGCTGAGGGCGAGCAGATCCACCCGGCCAGCGCCCACCTCGCCAACGAGTCCCGCCACATCGAGTCGGAGTCCGCCGAGCACGACCTGCACTGCTTCGAGGCGCTGCGGCGCATGGACGAGATCCTTGCCGCCAACTTCATGCTCTTCCACGACGTAGTGCGCGACCAGCGCTACGACCTCTGGATCGGCGACGAGGCCTGGGAGCTCGACTACTACCTGCACGAGAATCCGCGTGAGAAGCGCGTCCCCTTCGCCTGGCTGACCGACTTCGTCGGATTCCTGCCGATGGATAATCGCGACGAGCGGGAGGCCTTCTTGACCGCCGACTACAACGCCGACATGGTCGGTCACATCGCCGATCATCCCGGCGTTCGCGACCTGGCCCTATTCGTTGGCAACCCCGACGACATAGTTCCGGAGAGGCTCGGCCCCGAGATGCCGATGATCCGCGACTGGACCGAAGCCAACTTCGACTTCACCGGATACGTGACCGGCTTCGACCCAAAGGATCTGGGCGAGCGCGGCAAGCTGCGGGCCGAGCTGGGCTACGGCGACGATCAGCGGGTCTGCATCGTCACGGTCGGAGGGTCGGGGGTGGGCGGCGATCTCCTGCGGCGAGTGATCGCCGCCTTTCCGCAGGCAAAGGAGCGCGTCCCCGAGCTGCGGATGATCGTCGTCGCCGGGCCGCGCATAGACCCGGAGTCGCTTCCCTCACGCCCTGGGCTCGAGGTGGTCCCATATGTGCACAACCTCTACCGGCATCTGGCCGCCTGCGACCTGGCCATCGTGCAGGGCGGTTTGACCACGTCGATGGAGCTGACCGCGCAGAAGCGCCCGTTCCTCTACTTCCCCCTGCGGCATCACTTCGAGCAGAATTTTCATGTCCGCCACCGGCTTGAACGCTACGGCGCTGGTCGCCGCATGGAATTCGACGACTCCCCGCCCGAGCAAATCGCGGCGGCGATCGCCGAGGAGATCGGCCGGGATGTGGCTTATCGCGACGTCGAGGTCGACGGCGCCGTCAGAGCGGCTCGTCGTCTCGCCGAACTCCTATAGGACGGAATCCACATCCAGAATCGGGGCAAGACAGTTTCCACCGCACGTCCCCCAACTCACGGAACGTCCACCGCCACCCAGCAGGGGTTGTTGGCCGGAATCAGGCTCTGGTTGACGCCGGTGCCGTTGAGTTTGGCGCGGCCGATCGCCCCGCTGGAGGAGTTGGCCCAGTAGATATGGGCCCTGTCGACCGCCAGCCCGCAGGGATCGCTCGCCCCTGGGATGAATCTCTTGTTCACGCTCGCGGCCTTGCCGTTGAGGTTGGCGCGGCCGATGCTGTTGGCGTCGAAATCGGCCCAGTAGACGTGAGCGCGATTCACCGCCACGCCGCAGATGTCCGTGCCCCCGCGTATGAAACGCTGCCTCACGCTTGCTCGTTTGCCGTTGAGGTTGGCGCGGCCGATCGTGCCGGCATCGCGATTCCCCCAGTACAGGTGAGAGCTGTCCACCGCCACTCCGCAGGCGTATCCATCGGTGGGGACGAAGGTCCGGTCGACGCCGGAGCCGTTGAGCTTGGCGCGGCCGATCCCGCCGGTGGGGGCGGTGTTGGACCAGTAGATGTGGCCGCCGCCGACTGCCAACCCGCACGGGTTGTCGGCGCCGGTGATGAAGTTCGGTTGGCGGGCGCTGCCGTCGAGTTTGGCGCGGCCGATCGTCCCGGCGCCGGCGATGCCGTTGGCGTTGCCGGTCCAGTAGATGTGAGTCCTGTCCACCGCTACCCCGCAGGCTTGGTTGCTGACGAGGAAGTTTTTCTTCACGGCGCTCCCATTCGGGTTCGCCCGGCCGATCGTGGTTCCGGTGTTTGCCCAGTAGACGAAGGCATGCGCGCCCTGAGCTACGCACAGCGCAACGACCAACAGCACCCCGGAGAGGACCGCCGCTCTGCTGACCGTCCCCGCAATCCCAATCCTCATGTGTTGCTCCTATGTCAAGCCGCCCCCGCAAATTGCGGGGTAAGCCTGTCTCTCTGTGGATGGACGGAATTGATCGATCTCTCCCTCTGGGAATCAATCAGAACACGCCAGACCCGGCGTGCCAGGTAGCGCTTGAGGCAGCGAAGCGCCTCCATCCTGGACTTCCCCTCGGCCTGCTTTTGGCCAGGAACGCCTGGGCCGGGGGATGGATGCGCCCCTGGGTGACGGCGATCCGGTGAAGGGCGCAGTTGAGCTGGCGGTTGCCGCCGCGGTCGAGGCGGTGGCGGTCCCGTCGACCCGAGGAGGCAGGTATTGGGGCGACCCCTGCGAGGCGGGCGAGCTTCGCGTCGGAGGAGAAGCGGTCGACGCCGGCGACCTCGGCGATCAGCTTCGCCGCCGAGAGGACGCCGCAGCCGGGGATCTCGAGCAGCTGCGGGTTGTTCTGGGCGACCAGCACCCCCAGCTCCGAGGCGAGCTCGCGGATGCGCCTGGTGCGGGTGCGGATCGCCCGCACGAGCTCGCGGGAGATCCTGACCCTGGCCGATTGCTCGGCTCGGGAGAGCTTGCCGGCGACCTTCTCGAGCCACTTTGCCCGGTCAAGCCCCCCGGCCGGGATCTCCAGCTCGGGCCAGAGGTCGTGAAGGTGCCAGCGCAGCCGGCGCTGGTCGTCAGAGCGCTCGGAGACGAGGTGGTCATGGTGGGCGAGCAGCAGTCTCACCTCGAGGGCCTGCTCGTCGAGGTGGGCCGCGGGGAGGGTTTCAGTCCCTCGCGCAAGGCGGCCCGGGCGACCGAGGTGGCGTCGATCGGATCCGACTTGCCGCGCTGGCGCTGACTGCGCCTAGCTCCGGCCATCAGCTTCGGCGGCACCCGCAGGACCCGCTCGCCGTGGTCGATCAGGAAGCGCTCGAGGCCGCCGGAGACATGGCGGCAGTCCTCGATCGCCCAGACCCGCTCATCGTCGAGGCCGCGGGCCCAGCCCAGGAGCTCGGCGAACCCGGGCTCCCGAGCCGAGGCCGTCAGGTCACCCAGGAGCTCGCCGGTGTGGGAGCGCACCGCCGCTGCGGTGTGGGTGGCCTTGTGTGTGTCTGCTCCGATCACGATCATCTGCATCGTCCCTTCGTTGGATTGCCTAACGAACGGAACGTCGTCGGACAGACCTCACTGGGGGCGATGCCACGCTCCTATCAAGTCACGACGGCGATCCTCGGACGGCGACGGGCGACAAAACGGATGCTGGTCAGAACGACAGCGAGACTATGAGTCAGCCCGTCGCCGATCCGAGAACCAACCGCTCGGGTCGGACGCCACCGTCCGACTGACGTCGACGATGACAGTGAGGCGAGTCTAGTGCAGCAGGGGTGCTAGACGCCGTTTCGGCAGCGCCCCCGAGCACCGTCGGGGCGTCCAGCCCGCTTCGCATTCGCGATGCAGGTTCCGATTTCGGCGAAGTGCCGGACCGCCGGACTCGCGTCGATCCCATCCTCGTCCGCCGCGCGAACCCGGAGAGAGTGCCGCCCGTCGCGAAGGCGCTTGAGGCGGAGAGGAGACCTGCAGCCGGCGAACGCGCGACCGTCGAGGGAACACTGAAAACGACCCACAAATGCGCCCGGGGCGCTCGCGAAGGAGAACTTCACCGAGCGTTTCACCAGGGTCGAGTGGTTGTGCGGCCCGCGGGTGATCTTGGTGCCTGGAGCCACCGTCTGTCCCGCGCGCAAATTGCACGCGTAGGGTGTCCGAGTTGTCCCGGCGGTCCCAGGCGACGGTTGCCCCATCCAGCGAGTCGAGCGCGAGCTGTGGATAGCCGGCATTGCGGCCCCCTGCCGAGAGGATCTGAACCGCGCCGCCGGCGCCGTCGGGCGCTAGCCGTGCCAGTCGGATCCGGTTATTGGAGCCATCGTCGCTGTAGAAGGCAATCACCGCTCTGTCCTTGGAGTCGAAGGCGATCTGAGGCTGGCCACCGCGGTGTCCGGGCGAGGAGAGGAATAGATCGGCGCCGAGGAATCCGTCCGCGGCGATCGGCCGGGTCTTGGCGCGGAGGCTCCCGCTCAGGAAGCCCTGCCAGACGACCCGAGGTCGGTTCCGTGAGTCGAAGGCCAACCTGGCGCCGGTGTCTCCGGTGATCGCGCCGTCGATGACCTGGATCGGCCCCTCGAGCTCGTTGGCGTCGAGCAATGCCGTCTGCAGGAAGGCGTCCCCGCCCCCCAACGCGAAGCTGTCCCACTCCCAGATCGCCCTGGCCTGGCCCTGCGAGCCCACCGCCACCTGCGGCAAGGAGACGTTTCCGCCCGCCGCCGAGAGGGTGTGCACCGCGCCCGGGTTGCCGTTGCTTTCGAGGCGGATCTGTTGTGCGCGGTACTGGGTTCCGTCGTAGCGGGTCCAGACGATCGTCACCCGGTCCTGAGAGTCGATGGCCAGCGCGGGGTCGGCGGCATCGCCCCCGGCCTCAGAGAGGGTCTGAACGGGCCCAGGCGAGCCGTCGGCGGCGACCCGGACCGCCTGGACGCGGAAGCCGGACCCGTCGTTTCGGTACCAAACCACCGTGGCGCGGTCCTGGGAGTCGATGGCCAGCTTCGGAAACACGGCGTCGCCGCCTGCGGCCGAGAGGGTCTGAACCACCCCGGGCGTTCCGTCAACTCCGAGCCGGACCGCCTCGACGCGATAGTGGGCGCCGTCGTCAGCCTCCCAGACGACAGTGGCGCGCCCCTGTGAGTCCACGGCGACCTGGGCATCGGATTCGATTGCGTCCTCGTTGGCAGGGGAAAGTGTGTGGACGGTCCCGGGGGTGCCGTTGGGGCTGAGCCTCACGGCCTGGATCCTGCGGCAGCCGCCGCCGCCGCAGCCCGACGAGTCTTTGGGCAAGATCATCCAGGCGAGAGTGGCGCGGTTCTGGCTGTCGTAGGCCACGTGAGGCCGGAACGCGATCGTGCCGGCTGGAGTCAGCGTCTGTGGCGGACCGAATCTGAGGGCCGCGCCGGCGGGCACAGCGAGGCAGAGCGCAGAGGCAGCCGCGGCCAGCAGCGCGGCCAGCGGAAAATCACGGCGCGCCCTCAAGAAGGGACTCCCCTGCCTGCCAAGCTTCGCCTCATGGTCAACGCTCCTCCCGCCCCTCGTTCCCGGAGGCGGCTCTTCACCGCTCCCCTCGCCTGTTGACACCCTCGGCACCTCGTTTGCTCAGGGGTCTGAGACCATCCTCTCAGACCGCGGTCTACCGCGGCTTCGCCCACCGGGCGGTGGGGCCGACCGGCTCGATCCCTGCGCCGGCGACACCGTCCGTGTTCAGTGGCGACCGCGAACAGGCGGTGGCCCCGCACCCTCGCCTTCCCTGGACGGCCGGTGGCGGGGAGGGGAACTGACATTTCGCAACCGCCGACTGCGGCGCCCTCGTAGCCCAGGGAAAGACAACCTGGACTCAGGAGGTTCAGCATGAAGTGGAGAACTCTTGCACTCGGGGCGGCACTCGTACTCGCCCTGGTAGTGGCGCCGACCGCCTCGGCGTCGAATTCGAAGACCGGCTCGCACCCTGGCTATGGCTACTTTGGAGCGACGAGCCTGAAGGTGGATTCGGGGACGCTGGGCGCGCTCGGATCGCTTGGCGTCACGCCCGGCGCCGTGGCGCCCGGCAGGCTCGAGGGCGCCACCTACGCGTTCCCGATCACAAACCCGCTGGGCAGCGCGATTCGCACCGGAGTCGTTCGCCACGCGGGCGGGATCTCGCTCAGCGCGGGCGGCACGACCGTGAAGCTGACCGATTTCGATATCAAGCTGCGCGACCGGTTGCTCTTCGGCAAGGTCAATGGTGCCGGCCCGGTCGCCCTGCTCGATCTCGACTACTCCGACACCCGCTTCAAGTTCAGGTGGGGGGGCATCGAGCTCGGCCCGGTGAGCACAACCCTGACGCAGGGCGCAGCGACTGCGCTGAATCAGGCGTTTGGGGTTTCCGCCTTCACGGATGACACCGTGATCGGGAAGGCAACGACCCGGTACCGGATCTTCCCCTTCTAGGCGCGTTTGGAGCGCGGGTTGCGGCGGCGACCGCAACCCGCGCCCAAGTTGCCTGCCGCGCCGGTCGGCGGCCGCCGCGCAACCACGCCTAACCCCTGAGCGGCCAGCCTTCGGGGTCACGCAGGGGCGCCAGCAGCTCGTCCTTCTCGGCCATCTCCTCCAATTCCGGCTTCGCCTCCAACGCAGCCCCCAGCTCCTCCAGTGCCCGGCTCGCTCTTGCCCTGCTGAGCGAGCATCTGGGCGCGGCACTCGCCGCCGGTCCGAGCTTGGCCCTAGGGTGAATATCCATCCGGGTTCTCCTTTGGTTTGAGATCTCGCAAGACCCCAAGCCTCGGGTTGGGCCCGGATGCTCTTTCGGGAACGACCCCCCGGCCAGCTCGCCGGGGGGTCGTCTCCCTCTCAGGTGTTCACGACGTATTGGGGCAGGACATCTAGCCCGCTTCCCCGGAGGGGTGGCGGAGTGGTTGAACGGGGCGGTCTCGAAAACGGTTGGGCGTCGTAAGGCGCCTCGTGGGTTCGAATCCCACCCCCTCGGCCTCAGATAAGCGCACGGCAGGGCGCACAAACGTCACCCCCTGCGCGCCCCACGCGCGCCCGGCCCCCAGATCCTCCCGTCATGGAGGAACTGAAGCCATTTGACCCCCCACGGCGGGAAGAAATGGCTTCAGTTCGGGTGGCGGAGGTGGCGGGGCGGCAGTGGGGGGTGGTTTCGGCAGTCCAGCTTCGACGGTGCGGGGTTAGTGAGAAGGCAAGGGAGTGGTGGCTGGGCTGCGGGCGCCTCCATCGAGTCCACCCCGGTGTCTACGCCGTCGGACACCGGCAGCTGGGCTGGGAGGGGCGGTTGCTGGCCGCTTTGCTGCACGCCGGGCCCGGGAGCGCGCTCAGTCACGCCACGGCCGTCGCGTGGTGGCGATTGAGCGACGACCGGCAGGCGATCGTCCACGTCTCAACCGCCGCCAGGTCGAGGACGACGCGCGGCGTGCGCGTGCACCATCCTCGCCGGCTCGACGCCGACCGCCACCGGGGTCTTGCGGTCACCACCGTGGCCCGCACCCTCCTTGACGCCGCCTCCTACCTGCCCTTCCACCGCCTGCGCCGGACCGTCGCCGAGGCCGATTACCTGCGGCTTCTCGACCTGCCCTCGGTCGGCGCCCAGCTCGGGCGCGGGCGCCACGGCAGCGTCGCCCTGCGTCGCGCTGTCCACCTCCACAATCCCCGCCTCGCCCGCACTCTCAGCGCCCTGGAGGAGCGCTTCCTCGCCCTCTGCGAGGACCACCTGATCCCGCTACCCGAAGTCAATACCACCGTCGCTGGGCTCATGGTCGACTGCCTCTGGCGCCGGCAGCGGCTGGTCGTCGAGCTCGATGGCGCCCACGCCCACGCCACGCCGGCGGCGATGCAGCGCGACCGCGACCGCGACCTCGCCCTGCGCAGCGCCGGCCACGAGGTGCGCCGCTACACCTGGCAGCAGGTCACCGAGCGGCCGGACGCCGTCGCCGCCGACCTGCGCTGCGCTCTCGACGCCGCCACCCGATCCCCGGGGGTCGGGGCAACTTGAGGTTAGTTGGTCCGGGCTGGTCCGCTCCGGTCTGTTCGGGGATTCCCCGTGCCTCACGCGCCGCTAGAGTCGCCCAAATGCGCGCCGCGACGATAAGCGACGGCTCGGTAGGGATCGCCGAGCACCCGGACCCGACCCCGGGAGCGGGTGAGCTGCTGGTCCGGGTCCGGGCCGCGGGCGTCAACGGCGCCGACCTGCACCAGCGAGCGGGGCGCTACCCGGCGCCGCCCGGCTCGCCGCCGGACATCCCGGGGCTGGAGTTTGCCGGTGAGGTCCTCGAGGCGGGCGCGGGGGCCGAGCGCTTCGCGGTCGGCGACCGGGTGATGGCGATCGTCGGCGGGGGCGGCCAGGCCGAGCTGGCGCTCGTGCACGAGCGGGTCGCGATGCCGGTTCCCGACGAGCTTGAGTGGGAGGCGTCCGGGGCCCTGCCGGAGGTCTTCACCACCGCCCACGACGCTCTCTTCACCCAGGCCGCTCTTGGGATCGGAGAGCGGGTCCTGATCCACGGCGGCGCCGGTGGCGTCGGGACCGCCGCGGTCCAGCTCGCCGCCGCCGCCGGCGCCCGGGTCAGCGCCACCGTGCGCACCCCCGAGCTCCGCGCGGGGGTGGAGGCGCTCGGAGCCGAGGCGGTCCTCGATCCCGAGGACTTCAAGGACGCGGGCCCGTTCGACGTCGTCCTCGAGCTGGTCGGAGCTCCCAACCTGCCCGCCAACCTGGAGGCGCTTGCGACCAGCGGGCGGATCGTCGTCATCGGCGTCGGTGCGGGGGCCAAGGCCGACCTCAACCTGCTCCTCCTGATGGCCAAGCGGGGAACTGTGCGGGCCTCGACGCTCCGCGCACGCCCATTGGAGCAAAAGGCGGCGACGGCGCGCGCAATGGAGCGAGCCGTGCTGCCGCTGTTCGAATCAGGGGCGCTGACGGTGCCGGTCGCCGCCACTTACCCGCTGGAGCAGGTCGCCGACGCCTACGAGCGCTTCTCGGCCGGCTCGAAGCTGGGGAAGATCGTCCTCACCCCTAGCTAGGAGCTCGCCAGGGCGAGTAGGACCGAGACGTTCGTATCGCAATGCATCGGGGAGTAGAAGCAGAGATCTTGAGGCGTTCGCTTGGCCTGTCTACTGTCAATGTCCGAATCCCCGAGCTTGCGGAACTTCACCCGGTGGACCCTACCCAACGTGGTTGGCTGGGCAATTCGGGCTGGCATGGACCGAGGCTTCGGCATCCACAACGGGATGACAAGGGCGTTCGAGCTGGACCCGCCCTCGCGAACTAAGGCGCAGCCGGCCAGCCGTCGAGATCACGCAGGGGCGCCAGCAGCTCGTCCTTCTCGGCGGTCTCCCTGAGCTCGGGCTTCGCCTCGAGGGCGGCCCTCAACTCCTCCAGGGCCCGCTCGGTCTCGCGCTGCTGGGCCAGGCAGCAGGCCATGCGAAAGCGGACGACCGCGGCGCCGCGATGCTCGCGGGCCTCCCGCTCGAGCGTCGCAGCGGCCTCGGCCCACTCGCCACGCGCCATCGCGTCCTGGGCGAGAAAGATCGGCTCCCACGGAAGCGAGTGGTAGGGCTGATCGGGCCAGCCGCCGACAGCGATCACGGCTGTGTCGTCCTCCAAGGCGACACCTCCTCGCCGCGATTGGGGATCCGGCACGAACACCACCTCCCCGGGCCCGGCGTCGACCGCCTCCCCGGCAACCGTCAGTCTCATCCGGCCCCGGATGACCAGGTAGGCCTCCTCCTGGCCGGGTGACTCGACGTGATCCTCGACGATCGTGTCTCCAGCTGCGGCCGCTCGATACGCATTGGTGCCAAATGCACCGATCCCGAGCCTCCTACGCACAGGTATCCACTCGAGCGTCCCGCCGAGAACCGGAACCGAGGGCTCCTCGAGGATCGAAATGCGGCGGAAGGGAGCGCTGCCGTTCACGAACGCAATCCTCTCACGCGACGGGGCCGGTCGCGCCGGCCCCCGTGAGCAGGAATCGAGTCTGTGCCGGCGCCGACCGCATGGCTGGGCCCTAGACGCGCTCGCCGACCGACTCGAGGTACTCGCCTGGAATCGCGATCGCACCCTTGCCGGCCCGGCGGGTTGCTGCATTCCGGCACCGTGGAGCCGATCGCGGGCCGCAGTCGACCGTGTCGATTCGAATAGGATCGCCTCACTGTCATCGTCGACGTCAGTCGGACGGTGGCGTCCGACCCGAGCGGTTGGTTCTCGGATCGGCGACGGGCTGACTCATAGTCTCGCTGTCGTTCTGACCAGCATCCGTTTTGTCGCCCGTCGCCGTCCGAGGATCGCCGTCGTGACTTGATAGGAGCGTGGCATCGCCCCCAGTGAGGTCTGTCCGACGACGTTCCGTTCGTTAGGCAATCCAACGAAGGGACGATGCAGATGATCGTGATCGGAGCAGACACACACAAGGCCACCCACACCGCAGCGGCGGTGCGCTCCCACACCGGCGAGCTCCTGGGTGACCTGACGGCCTCGGCTCGGGAGCCCGGGTTCGCCGAGCTCCTGGGCTGGGCCCGCGGCCTCGACGATGAGCGGGTCTGGGCGATCGAGGACTGCCGCCATGTCTCCGGCGGCCTCGAGCGCTTCCTGATCGACCACGGCGAGCGGGTCCTGCGGGTGCCGCCGAAGCTGATGGCCGGAGCTAGGCGCAGTCAGCGCCAGCGCGGCAAGTCGGATCCGATCGACGCCACCTCGGTCGCCCGGGCCGCCTTGCGCGAGGGACTTGAAACCCTCCCCGCGGCCCACCTCGACGAGCAGGCCCTCGAGGTGAGACTGCTGCTCGCCCACCATGACCACCTCGTCTCCGAGCGCTCTGACGACCAGCGCCGGCTGCGCTGGCACCTGCACGACCTCTGGCCCGAGCTGGAGATCCCGGCCGGGGGGCTTGACCGGGCAAAGTGGCTCGAGAAGGTCGCCGGCAAGCTCTCCCGAGCCGAGCAATCGGCCAGGGTCAGGATCTCCCGCGAGCTCGTGCGGGCGATCCGCACCCGCACCAGGCGCATCCGCGAGCTCGCCTCGGAGCTGGGGGTGCTGGTCGCCCAGAACAACCCGCAGCTGCTCGAGATCCCCGGCTGCGGCGTCCTCTCGGCGGCGAAGCTGATCGCCGAGGTCGCCGGCGTCGACCGCTTCTCCTCCGACGCGAAGCTCGCCCGCCTCGCAGGGGTCGCCCCAATACCTGCCTCCTCGGGTCGACGGGACCGCCACCGCCTCGACCGCGGCGGCAACCGCCAGCTCAACTGCGCCCTTCACCGGATCGCCGTCACCCAGGGGCGCATCCATCCCCCGGCCCAGGCGTTCCTGGCCAAAAAGCAGGCCGAGGGGAAGTCCAGGATGGAGGCGCTTCGCTGCCTCAAGCGCTACCTGGCACGCCGGGTCTGGCGTGTTCTGATTGATTCCCAGAGGGAGAGATCGATCAATTCCGTCCATCCACAGAGAGACAGGCTTACCCCGCAATTTGCGGGGGCGGCTTGACATAGGAGCAACGCATGGCGCCCGTGGAGACCCTCTCGGGACCGATCGAGGCCTCCGAGCTCGGGCTCACCCTCGCCCACGAGCACCTTCGGACCACCTCGGAGGCCGTCCGCGAGCAGTACCCGCACCTCTACGACCCCGAGGGGGAGCGGGCCGCCGCGATCACCCAGGTGCGCTCGGCAATGGGGCACGGGGTGAAGACGATCGTCGACCCCGCCTGCATGGACCTCGGGCGCAGCGTCGCCTTCGCCCGCGAGGTGGCTGGGGAGACCGGGATCCAGCTGGTGATGTGCACCGGGATCTACGGCGCCTTCTACACCTTCCTGCCGCAGCACTTCGCCAATCGCGACATCGACTACCTGGTCGATGCCTTCGTTCACGACATCGAGGTCGGGATCCAGGGGACCGAGGTCAAGGCGGCATTTCTCAAGTGCGCGGTTGATGAGCCGGGTATCACCGAGCATGTCGAGAAGATTCTGCGGTCGGTTGCCCGCGCCAGCCTGCGGACCGGGCGCCCGATCATGGCCCACTCGCACCCCGGCACCCGCCGCGGCCTCGAGATCATGGACCTCTTCGACGAAGAGGGAGTGGACCCGGCGAAGGTCCAGGTCGCCCACACCGGCGACAGCGACGACCTCGCCTACATCGAGGAGCTCCTGGGGCGCGGGCCCTACATCGGCATGGACCGCTACGGCCTCGACGTGATCCTCCCCACCGAGCGGCGAAACGCGACCGTGATCGAGCTCTGCGAGCGCGGCCATGCGGAGCGGATGACGATCTCGCAGGACTCGGTTGCGGCCTTCGACTGGTTTCCGGAGGAGATGCGCTCGCTGGTGCCCAACTGGCACATGAGCTTCCTCTGGGAGGGGGTGCTGCCGGCGCTTCGCGAGGGCGGGGTCTCCGACGCGCTGATCGAGACGATGCTGGTCGAGAACCCCGCCCGCTGGCTCAGTTCCTGAGCCTTCTGAGCCGCCCTCTCGTCGTTAGGGCTTCGGTCCCCAGTCGGGCTCGAAACCGGCGGCGACCTTGGCCGGGGCACCGCTCCTGAACGCGGGTCCCCGGTGAAACTTCTAAGCGAATAGCTTGTTGTGGGTTACATCGGGAATTCCCCCGGGGCCGAGATCGAGAGGAGTGCGGTGCGCAAGCGAGGATCAGCGGGCGGGACGTGGTCGCGCCGGGCCGCCGTGGGAGTTCTGGCGCTCGCGCTTGCCGGTCTCGTGGGATCGGCCGGGCCGGCCGAGGGCAAAGCCCACGCCAAGGGCGAGGGCCGCCCGAACATCGTCGTGATCCAGGCCGACGACGCGATCGTCAGCGACCTCAAGTACATGCCGCATCTGCGCAGCCTGCTGATCAAGGGCGGCACCAACTTCAGGGACTTCTTCGACTCCTACTCCCTCTGCTGTCCGGCGCGGACGACCCTGCTGACCGGCCAGCTCGCCCACAACCACAGGGTCCTCAGCAACTTCTTCGCCAACGACGGCGGCTACTACACGTTTAAGTCGCTGCCGGGGAAGCTCAACCAGCGAAACTCGCTCGCGCCCTGGCTTCAGCGGGCCGGCTACCGCACCGCGATGGTCGGCAAGTACCTGAACGAGTATGGGGCGAGAAACCACCGCGAGGTTCCGCCCGGCTGGGACTACTGGGCGGCTCTGCTCGACAACTCGACCTACGACTACTTCAACTACGCGATGAATGTCAACGGCAGGGTTCGTTTCTACGGCAGCCGCCGCTACGCGGAGGAGTACCTGAAGCTGGCCCATCTCGGAATCACCCAACCGCAGACAAGCTTCGCCGGGTTGTTGGGCCTCTTGCAGCAGGCATTCGTCCCCTGGGACTACTTCGGCACCCAGAACGAGCGCGTGTACACGATGGACATCAACGGCGGCTACGCGGCGCGCTTCGTCCGCCATGCCGCGCCGTCGAAGCGCCCCTTCTTTCTCTACTACTCCCCTCCGGGCCCCCACGCTGAGGACCTCAACCACCTGCAGAACCAGAACTTTCGCCCCGGGGCACCCGGGCCCGATCCGCGCCCGCCCGCCCGCTACAGGCACACATTCGACAACGTGCCGCTGCCGAGGCCGCCCTCCTTCAACGAGGCCGACGTCAGCGACAAGGCGGCCAACATCAGCTCGCAGCCCCTGCTCACCGACCAGCAGATTGAGGACATGACCGACAACTACCGCGGCCGGCTCGGAGCTGTCCGCTCGGTCGACGATCAGATCGGTCGCATCGTCAAGGAGCTGCGGCGCGCGGGCGAGCTCGGCAACACCTACATAATCTTCAACTCCGACAACGGCTACCTGCAGGGCGAGCACCGCCTGCGCGGTTCGAAGTTCGTGCCGTATGAGAACTCGATCCGGGTGCCGACGCTGATCCGCGGCCCGGGCGTGAGGCGCGGGCAGCAGCTCGACGGCACGACGGTCAACACCGACCTGGCGCCGACGATTCTCGACATGGCCGACGCGCGGCCGGGGCGGGTCATGGACGGGATCTCGCTGCTGCCGGCGGCCCGGGGGAAGGCGAAGCTGCCCAAGCGCGACGTGCCGCTCGAGGCCCTGCGGCCGGTGTTCAGGTTCCTCACCCCCTTCACGGTCTTCGACCTGCCCTACTACGGGGTGAGGACACCGCGCTACAAGTACATCAACTGGTCATTTGGCGACACCGAGCTCTACGACCTGAAGAAGGATCCCGACGAGATGGTCAACCTCGCCGGCAATCCGGCCTACGCCTCGCTCAAGGCCAACCTGGAGGCCAAGGCCACGAGTCTCTCGCATTGCAAGGGCACCGCCGCCTGCCGCTGAGCCGCGCGGCGATACAAACCTGAGCGAGTTCTGGTTGGCTCTGGTTTGCGCCGACCCCGACAACGGAGGACTCCGAACCTGATGCCAGACCCCGCGATCGAGCCGAACGCAGAGCAGATCGGCCTGCTCACCTCCTCGACCGACACCGGGGCGATCGTGATGGTCAATCTGCTCAGCTTCAAGGACGAGGCCGACGGGATCGACGCCGGCGTCAGCGGAGCCGAGGCATACGGGCGCTACGGCGAGGCCGTCGCCCCGTTCCTGGCGGGCGTCGGCGGCCGCGTCCTCTGCGCGGTCAGCTGCGAGGACAGCATCATCGGGCCGCCTGAGCGCGAGTGGGACATGGCCATCTTCGTCGAGTACCCCTCCCGCGAGGCCTTCCTGAAGATGACCACCGACCCCGGCTACCTGGCGATTCATCCCCACCGGGCCGCTGCCCTAGCCGATAGCCGGCTGATTCTTTCCAAGCTTCTCGCCGGGCCCGCCTGAGACCCACCGCACGGCGAATCCAGACCAACCGAAAGGCAACCGACATGGAAATCTTCCGCACCCCGGATGAGCGCTTCGAGAACCTCCCGGGCTACGACTACGCCCCCAACTACGTCGAGGCCGGCGGGCTGCGGCTCCACCACATCGACGAGGGGGAGGGGCCGACCGTCCTCTGCTTCCACGGCGAGCCGAGCTGGAACTACCTCTACCGCCAGATGCTGGAGCGCCTCCGCGACGCCGGCCACCGGGTCGTCTGTCCCGACCTCGCCG
The DNA here is from genome assembly GCA_963781345.1 of uncultured Actinomycetes bacterium. Taxonomy (GTDB): domain Bacteria; phylum Actinomycetota; class Thermoleophilia; order Solirubrobacterales; family 70-9; genus JBBRHQ01. The sequence goes on along the minus strand of CAWAFQ010000007.1, from coordinate 151,583 downwards.
GCTTCGGGCGCTCCGACAAGCCCACGGACCGCGGCTGGTACACCTACGATCGCCACGTCGAGTCGGTCAGCGCCCACCTCGCCGAGGTCGAGCTCTCAGACGTCACTGTCGTCGTTCAGGACTGGGGCGGAGCGATCGGGCTGCGCTGGGCGGTCGAGAACGCTGTGCAGGTCGGTCGGCTGGTAATCATGAATACCGGCCTCTTCACCGGGCGCGTCAGCAAGGGCTTGATGGCCTGGCGCGATTTCGCCGAGCGCACCCCCGACCTCCCTGTCGGCCGGATCATCCAGGGAGCGACGACGACCGAGCTGCCCGAGGAGATCATCGCCGCCTACGAGGCGCCCTTCCCCAACCCCGAGAGCAAGGCAGGCGCCCAGGTGTTCCCGCTGCTGGTGCCGCTCAGCGACGAGGACACGGGCGCGGCGGAGATGCGGGCCGTTCGCGACGAGCTCAGCAGGTGGGAAAAGCCGGCGCTCGTCGCCTTCTCCGACTCCGACCCGGTCTTCCCCTTCCCGAAGTCCGGAGAGCAGTTCACCGAGCTGATCCCCGGCGCGGGGGAGCAGGTGCGGATCTCCGATGCGGCGCACTTCCTCCAGGAGGACCGCCCGGCCGAGATCGTCGAGGCGATGCTCGAGGCCTTCGGCCGGCCGTCCTGATGGCCGCCGCGGGCGGCGACTCTGCGGCCGTCGGCGGCGACTCTGCCGCCGCGGGCGGCGACTCTGCCGCCGCGGGCGGCGACTCCGCCGCCGCCGGCGCCTACTGGCCGCGGCCCTGGAGCTGCGAGGACGGCGGGCCCCGCCGCTGGTGCTCTCCGCAGGGCCAGGCGGGGCTGGGAATCCGCCCCGGTGAGCAGCTGCGCCTCGCCACGGTCCGCGACGTCTACGGCACGGTGATGCTGATCCGACGTGAGCCGGGTGAGCTCTTCGCGCTCCGCCATGACCTGCCCCGCGGCGACCCCCTGGCGTCGCCGGTCGAGGGCTGGGTCGAGCGGCTGGACCCGCGGTCGCTCGAAGCCGTCGGGTCCACCCCCCGCCTGCCCGGGGGCAGGTACTGGCCGGGCGGGATCGCCGCCCACGCGAACGGCGACCTGCACATGGTCTTCGGCCGCTGGGCCCACCGCCTCAGCCCCGACCTCGACGTCCTCGCCTCCCACTGCCTCCCGGTCGACCGGCCCCACAACTCCTTCCAGGTGCTCGACGGCGGCGAGCTGGTGATGAAGGACTGCGACGCCCCCGCGGGACTGGCGCCCTCGACCGTCTCGGCGCTCGACCCGGAGACGATGCTGCCGGTCGCTCCCGCCCTCGCGCTCCCTGAGCCGTCGATCGCCCGGCTCGCCTCTGACGGCGAGAGCGTGATCGCGGTCGGCACCGAGACGGTCTTTCGCCTGCGCCTCGACCGCGACGCGGAGCGGATCGTGGTCGACGATCAGTGGCGACCCCGCTACGGACCGGCCCCCGACCGCAGCTACGGCTGGGACCCGGTGATAACCGAGCACCACGTCTTCTGGATGGACAACGGCCGCAACCGGACCGACCGCACGATGCGCGACTCCGGCGAGGCATCCGGACCCGTCCGCCTCTGGTGGGCGCGGCGCGACGACGGCGAGGCGATCGGCTCGGTCGAGATCAGCGGGCTTCCCTACGGCACCGAGTCGAATCCGCCCGCCTGGGACCCGACCACGGGCACGGTCGTCGCCTACGACGCGGGCAACGCCGTGCTGCGGGCCTGGCATCTGGACGGCGATCAGCTCGAGCCCCTCTGGCGGCGCGACGGGTTCGCCCACGCAGGCCACCTGATCCTCTTCCCCGACACCCGCGAGCTGATCGCCCAGGACTGGACCGACATTGCGGCGATGCGACGGCCGAGGGTGCGGGCCGCGATGCGCTCGGTGATGCAGACGCTCGGTCACTCGGAGAGGATGCGCCGGGCCAGCCTGCCAACCGGCAGCGACCAGCTCGTCGTCCTCGACCTCGACAGCGGCGAGGACAAGGCGCGCGTCGGCGTCCCTTCCCCGAGCCAGGCGTTCCTCTTCCCGGCACCCGGCTTCGACCGCGACATCTATTACCAGTCACTGACCACGATCGCGCGGGTCGTTGTCGACTGATATGCACGCCGCCGCGATCGGCTGACGGTTTGCACCAGATCTGCCGATTGCTCTCAGCGGGAGAGCCCTCGCCCTCTCACCACCACGCCTGATTCCCAGGGCCCGTCCTGTGCCGAGGCGGTGCGTCTGCGGCGACGCGGCCCCTCTAGGATTGAGCCATGAGTGATCGCACCTGGCGCGTCTATCTATCGGGCGAGATCCACAGCGACTGGCGTGATCAGATCGAGCGGGGCGCGAAGGGCGCCGGCCTCGCGGTCGAGCTCTCGGCGCCGGTCACCGATCACGCGGCCTCAGACGATGCCGGCACCGGCACCCTCGGCCCGGAGGGCGAGAGGTTCTGGGCCGACCACAAGGGCGCGGGCGTCAACGCGATCCGCACCCAGACGCTGATCGGCGACGCCGACGTCGTCGTCGTTCGCTTCGGCGAGAAGTACCGCCAGTGGAACGCGGCCTTCGACGCCGGTTACGCCGCGGCCCTCGGCAAGCCGGTCATCACCCTCCACGATGGCGAGTTCGACCACGCCCTGAAGGAGGTCGACCGCTCCGCGCTCGCCGTTGCCCGCAGCGCCGGAGAGGTCGTCGACGTCTTGCGGTATGTGATCGAGGGGAAGCTGCCCTAGCTCGGGTCCTCCGGCGAGCGCAGGGCTCGACCTGCCTGCCGGCCCGCCCGACGCCCCGGGGCCATTTGTCAAAGGGTAGGGTCAGGCTGTGTCCGGCGCCAACCTAGAGTTGATCGAGCGCTTCTACGCGTCCTTCAACCGCCGCGACGGCGCGGCGATGAGCGCCTGCTACACGCCCGACGCCCACTTCCGCGACCCGGCCTTCGGCGACCTGCACGGCGACGAGGTCGGGGCGATGTGGCGGATGCTGACCGCGAGGGCGACCGACCTGAAGGTGGAGCTCGCGGCCCATGACGCCGACGAGACCTCCGGCACCGCCAACTGGATCGCCCACTACACGTTCAGCACGGGCCGGCCGGTCGTCAACGACATCAACGCGACCTTCCGCTTCTCCGATGGCCTGATCGCCGACCACGTCGACGATTTCGACTTCGGCAAGTGGGCCCGCCAGGCCCTCGGCTTCCAGGGCGTCCTCATCGGCCTGCTGCCGCCGCTGCGGGCGAAGGCCCACGATCGCGCCCGCGCCCAGCTGAACGAGTTCATGGCCTCCGAGGCCTGAGACGCCACCGCCCCCCCGAAGCCTGCCGCTGCCGAAACTTCATTTCACCATCACTGTGATGGTGGATTGAAGTTTCGCGAGGAGCGGATGGCTACAGGCCCTCGTCGAGGTCTTCGAAGCGGCACTCGCTCGGGTCCTTGTCGTCGCGGAAGCGGATGAAGCGGGCGCCGTGGCGGATTCTTCCGGCGCTGGCGTGGTCGTAGCTGACCTCGATCACCAGCTCCGGCCGCAGGGCGACCCACTCGAGATCGCGACCGCCCGTCCAGCGGCTGGGCTCGGCGCTGCCGCTCTCTCCCGTCTCCAGCGGCGCCAGCATCGTCCGCAGTCCGCGCTTGGTCTCGGCGGTGAAGCCGGAGATGTGGCCAACCGGCCGCAGGGCATCGCCGTGGTAGAGGCCGAGGATGAGCGAGCCCACCGTCCCCTCCTCCTTGCCGGGGCGCCAGCCGAGCACGACGCAATCGATCGTCCGCTCACGCTTGATCTTGGCCATGCCCTTGCGCTTCCCCGGCAGGTAGGGCGCATCGAGTTGCTTGGCGACGACGCCCTCGCCGCGATCGAGCCACGGCTCGGCCCGTTCCGGGTCGGTGGTCCACTCGGTCAGCTCGAGCCCGTCGGCCTCGAGCCGGCGCAGGCGCTCACGGCGCTCCGAGAAGGGCATCTCGAGCAGGACCTCGTCACCGTCGGCGAGCAGGTCGAAGGCGACGAAGTTGGCCGGGATCTCCTTCGAGAGCAGGCCGATGCGCGACTCGGCCGGGTGGATGCGGCTCTGGAGGGCGTCGAACTCGAGGTTGCCCTCGGCATCGCGAATCACCAGCTCGCCGTCGGCGATGTAGCGCCCGGCGGGGAAGCTCAGCTCGGGGAAATAGCGCGAGAGCGCCTTGCCCCCGCGCGACTGGATGTAGGAGTCCTCGCCATCTACGAAGACGATCGCGCGGAAGCCGTCGAGCTTGGGCTCGTATGCCCACTCCTCGCCGAGCGGCAGCGCCTTCCGGGTGAGCGCGAGCTGCGGCTTGATCGGCGGCTCCAGCGGCAGGCTCACGCGACCACCCTGACCCAATCGGGGCTGCGGCGGCCCGGGAGGTAGGGGCTCTCGAGGCGCTTCGCCACCAGGCCCGGCAGGCCGCGTCCCCGTGCCGCCTCCAGGAGGGCGGCGCCGTCGCCGCGGTGAAACGCCGGCGTGGTCCACGCAGCTCCGTCCAGCCCGAGGCGCTCGAGCAGCGCCCGGCGCTCGGCGTAGGGCTCGGCGGCGACGGTGCGGCCGTCGAGAAAGAGGGTGTCGAAGAGAACCAGCGTTGCCGGATGATCGCGCGCGAGCCGCCTGGCGACCGCCTCACTCGGCGCCCTCTTGCGGGCGGCGAGACGGCGCGGCCGTGGCGTTCCGTCGCCGGAGAGAATGACGATCTCGCCGTCGAGCACCGCCTCGATTGCGCCCAGCGCCCGAGCGATCCCCCGGATCTCTGGGAACACCGCCACGGTCTCCGGCTCGAGCCCGCGGCTGCGCGAGCGCTTGATGTGGCCGGGCTCACACCAGAGCATCGTCCGCAGCCCGCCCCAGGAGATCTCGAAGCCCCACCGCCCGGGATCTGCCGGCAGGTCCCCGAGGCTTGCCAGCATCGGCCTCACCTCCTCTCCCGGCAGCGGCTCTCGCCGCGGGTCGAGTGGCGGGTCGATGCGGTGGATGATCCAGTTGCGGCCGCGGGTGCGAAAGAGCGCGTAGCGGCCGCGCATCCGCTCGCCGTCAAAATCGGCGATCACCTCGTCGTCTCGCAGCTTCTCTGCGCTGTAGGTGCCCGAGTCCCACACCGACATCGTCCCCGCCCCGTAGGAGCCGGCCGGGATCTCGCCCTCGAACTCGAGATAGGAGAGGGGGTGGTCCTCGGTCCGCACCGCGAGGCGGTTTGCGCTTCGGTCGGGAAGCTGGGGGACGCCCCGCGGCAACGCCCAGGAGAGGGCGACCCCATCGTGCTCGAGGCGCAGGTCCCAGTGCAGGTTGGTCGCATCGTGTTGCTGGACGACGAAGCGTGCGCGCCCGCCCTCCCCGTGGTCCGCTCCCTCGCCCTCGCCCTCTCCACCACCGTCGTCCGCCCCGCCACCGTCGGGCTCCGGGGTGCGGTCGAAGTCGCGCCTGCGCCGATACTCGCCGAGCCCCTCCGCCACGCTCAGGCCGGGGCGGAGCCGGCCACCGCGGGCCGCGAGGCCTCGTCAAGAGGGTGGTGGCAGGCGGCGAGGTGCCCGTCGGGGCCGTGGGCCTTCAGCTCCGGCTCCTCGGTCGAGCAGATGTCGCTCGCGCGCGGGCAGCGGGTGTGGAAGCGGCAGGCAGACGGCGGGTCGATCGGGCTCGGGACGTCACCCTCGAGGATGACGTGCTCACGGGTGCGGTTCTCACGCGGGTCGGGTATCGGCACCGCGGAGAGCAGGGCTGATGTGTAGGGGTGAACGGGATCCGAGTAGAGGCGGTCGGCGGGCGCGTCCTCGACCATCTTGCCCAGGTACATCACCACGATCCGGTCGGAGACGTGGCGGACGACGCCGAGGTCGTGGGCGACGAACAGGTAGGTGAGGCCGAACTCGTCCTGGAGGTCGTCGAGGAGGTTGATGATCTGCGCCTGGACCGATACGTCGAGGGCCGAGACCGGCTCGTCGGCGACGATCAGCTTCGGCCGCAGCGCCAGCGCCCGGGCAATGCCGATCCTCTGCCTCTGGCCGCCGGAGAACTCGTGCGGGAAGCGGTTGTAATGCTCGGAGGAGAGGCCGACGCGCTCGAGCAACTCCTGGACCTGGCTCTTGAGCGCGCCGCCGGAGGCGAGGCCGTGAAGCTTCAGCGGGTCGCCGACGATCTGGCCGACCCGCTTGCGCGGGTTCAGCGACGCGTAGGGGTCCTGGAAGATCATCTGAATCTCGCGCCGCAGCGGACGCATCTGCTTGCGGGAGAGGCCCGAGATCTCCTGGCCCTCGAATCGCACCGACCCCGAAGTCGGCTCGAGCAGCTTCAGGACCGTGCGGCACAGTGTCGACTTGCCGCAGCCCGACTCCCCGACCAGACCCAGGGTCTCGCCCCTGCGCACGCTGAAGCTGACGTCGTCGACCGCCCTCACCTGGGCCACCTCGCGGTCGATCAGGATTCCCTCCTTGATCGGGAAGTGCTTGACGAGGTTTCGGACCTCGAGCAGCGGCTCGTCGCTCACGATCGGGGAGCCTCCAGTCCGATCCTGCCCTCGACCTCGCGCAGCCGGCGCTTCTCGTCGGGTGATTTCCAGCAGCGATCGAGGTGGGCCGGAGCCTCACTCAACCGGCCCGCCAGGTGTGGCAGCTCGCGGCACTTGACGAAGGAGTGGGGGCAGCGGGGGCCGAAGGCGCAACCCCTGGGCGTCGCCAGCAGCGACGGGGGCATACCGCCGATCTGCGGCAGTCGCCGCGGGCGCTCGCGGTCGAGCCGGGTCAGCGAACCGAGCAGCCCCCAGGTGTAGGGGTGCTGGGGGTCGTAGAAGATCTCGTCGAGGGTCCCCTGCTCGACGACCCGCCCCGCGTACATGACGATCACGCGGTCGGCGATCTCGGCGACGACCCCGAGGTCGTGGGTGATCAGCAGCACCGCGAGCTGGCGCTCGGCGTTGAGTCTCTTCAGCAGGCGGATTATCTGTGCCTGGATGGTCACGTCGAGGGCGGTGCTCGGCTCGTCGGCGATCAGCAGGCTCGGCTCGAGCGATAGGCCCATCGCGATCATCGCCCGCTGCCGCATGCCGCCGGAGAACTCGTGCGGATAGTTGTCGGCGCGGCGCTCCGCCTCCGGGATCCCGACCGCCTTCAGCAGCTCGACCGCTCTCTCCTTCGCCTCGGCCTCGGGGATGTCACGGTGGGTGCGGATCGCCTCGACGATCTGGCGCCCGACCCGGTAGACCGGGTTGAGCGAGGTCATCGGGTCCTGGAAGATCATCGCGATCTCCTCGCCGCGGATCTCCTGCAGCCCGGTGTCGTCGAGATCGAGGAGCTCCTTGCCTCGGAAGCGGACCGAGCCCTCGATGCTCGCGTTGGAGGAGCGGGTCAGGCCCATGATCGTCTGTGCGGTGACGCTCTTGCCCGAGCCCGACTCGCCGACGATCGCCAGCACCTCGCCCGGCTTCATCTCGAAATCGACGCCGGCGACCGCCTTCAGGAGTCCGTCCTCGGTGTTGAAGCCGACTCGCAGATCCTCGACCCGCAGCAGGGTGGAGGCGTTCCCGGGCGGGTTCGCGCCCCCGCTTGCGGCCACTGTCTCGGGCGTGCTCATGCGGCCGAGGTCCCGAGCCGGATCCTGGGATCGAGGTAGGCGTAGGCGATATCGACGATCGTGTTGAAGAGGACGATGAAGAAGGCCCCGAACAGGGTCACCCCCATGATCGGCGGCAGGTCGAGGTTGCCGATCGCATCGGCCGCGTACTGACCGACTCCCTGCAGGTTGAAGATCGACTCGACGATGATCGCGCCGCCGCCGATGATGGCTCCGAAGTCGAGGCCGAAGAGGGTGACGATCGGGATCATCGAGTTGCGCAGCACGTGGCGGGTGCGGACTCGGTGTTCGGTCAGGCCCTTGGCGCGGGCGGCGCGGACGTAGTCCTCGTCCATCGCGTCGAGCATGTTCGAACGCAGCACACGGCTGTAGAAGCCGATGAAGAGGACCGCGAGCGTCGTCCACGGCAGGATCAGGTGGTAGGCCCAGTCGACGGGGTCCTCCTGCAGGGGCACGTAGCCGCCGTTGGGGAAGATCGGGATCTTGTAGGTGAAGTAGTAGAGGAGGACCGCAGCCAGCCAGAAGACGGGTAACGAGATCCCGGCGAGGGCGAGGATCGTCAGCCCCCGGTCGGTGAACCCCCCGGCCCTCACCGCCGAGAGGTAGCCGAACCAGATCCCGAAGGCCATCCAGATCACCGCCGCGCCGATGCAGAGCGAGAACGTCGCCGGGATCCCCTTGACGATCTGCGCGTCGACGTTGAGCTGACTCCCGTAGGAGACCAGCTCGCCGGTGAGGACCTTCTTCATCATCTCGTAGTACTGCACCGGGAGGGACTTGTCGAAGCCCCAGTCCTTGCTGATGTTCTCGACCAGCTGCGGGGTCGCGTTCTTGCCCGCGATCCGCTGCGCCGGGTCGGAGTTCGGGATCACGTTGAAGATGAAGAAGACGAGAACCGAGACCAGGAAGAGGACGAACACCATCCCGATCAGGCGCCTGACGATGAAGCGGCCCATCTAGGCCTCCCTCTCCTCGACCACGGCTCGGCTCTTCGCGTCGAGCGTGATCTTCGACTTCGGGTCGAGCGCGTCGCGCATGCCGTCGCCGAAGACGTTGAGCGCGAGCACGGTCAGGAGGATCATCAGGCCGGGGATGGTCGTCAGCTGCGGCGAGCTGTAGATCAGGTCGAAGCCGTCGGAGACCATGCTCCCCCAGGATGAGTTGGGCGGGCGCACACCGGCGCCGAGGAAGGAGAGCGCCGCCTCCAGCAGCATGTTGTTGGCGATGTTGAGGGTGAAGAAGACGATGATCGTCGACCAGAGGTTGGGCAGCAGCTCGCCGAACATCACCCTCAGGGCGCCCGCCCCCTGGGCCTCGGCCGACTCAACGAACTCCTTCTCGCGCAGGCCTAGAACCTCGCCGCGAATCGGCCGCAGCATGTAGGGCGTGTAGACGAAGCCGATGATCAGGATCGGGATCCAGATCGAGTCGTCGGGAATCGATATCGGCCCGATCTGCAGCCCACCCACCGCGAGCGCGGTGCCCAGCGCTATCCCCAGCAGCAGGACAGGGAAGGCCCAGATCACGTCCATCGCGCGTGCGATCACCGAGTCGGTCCAGCCACGGTAGTAGCCGGCGAGCAGCCCGAAGCCGACCGCCAGGATCGTGGTGATGATCGCCGCCATCACGCCGATGAATATCGAGGTCCGCCCTCCGTACATGAGGCGCACCATCTCGTCGCGGCCGTTGACGCCGTCGGCGCCGAGGAAGAACTTGCCGTCCGCTCCCCACCAGACCGGCCCGATCGGCTTGCCCGCCGGGCTGACGACGTCCTTCTTGACCCCGTCGACCGAGATCCTCTCCGTGGTGTGGCCCGTGTTGGGCCCGGTGTGGGCGATGTTGTCGGCCCACAGCGGCGCCGCCATCACGAAGACGATGATCAGGATGAAGAGCCCGCCGAAGGCGAGGGCGACGCGGTTGCGGCGCAGGCGGCGGTAGGCGAGATACCAGGGGCTGCGCCCCTCATAGGCCGTCTCCTCGCCACCGTCGGGGGTGACGTCGGGGTCGCTTCCGAGAGTTCCGAGGGACGCCTCGGAATAGGGCTCGGACGCCATCAGACTCCGTCTCCTCTACCCATGGCCGTGGAGACTATCGTCGCCGCCCCCTCGGCAAACCGGCAAGTGGAAGGGGAGGGGCCGCGAGGCCCCTCCCCTTTGCTCCAAAAGCCCTCAGCCGGCCTACTTGAGCTCGAAGCTCGTGTAGTCCTGGTTGAACACCTTGTGGAAATAGACCTTGTCGAAATTGATCTGGTCCGAGACGAAGGTGGCCAGGGTCCGGTTGCCGTACGGCGCCCAGACGGCCTGCTCCATGTATGCCTTGTCCATCGCCGAGTACTGGTTCTTGACCGCGTCCGTCAGCTGCTCCTGGCGCAGGGTTGCCTGCTGCTTGTTGAGCGAGCCGATGTCAGTCTGGGCGAAATTGTTGTTGTTGGTCGACTGAATCGACGTCCCATCCAGCAAGGGCTGGAAGAAGTCGTTCGGATGCGGGTAATCCTGGAACCAGTCCGAGAACCCGGCGTCGAGGTCGGGCGTGCTGAGGTTCCCGATCACGGTGAAGTAGTTGTCACCGTTGAGGATCTTCAGCTTCGCGTTGAACCCGATCTTGTTGAGCGTGTCCTGGAGGTAGGTCCCAGCGTCGTCGTTGGGGGCCTCGTCGTCGGTCCAGACCGTGATGTTGCGGTCAGACGGGTTGGCCTCCTTGATCAGCTGCTTCGCCTTGTCGAGGTTGTACGGGTAGAGCTCGAACTTCTTATAGCCCGGCATCCCCGGTGGCAGGATCTGCTGTGTCGCGGCGAGCTGGCCGCTGTAGATCCTCGACAGCGCGTCGGGCTCGACCGCGTAGTTGACCGCCTGGCGCACCTTGACGTCGTTGAACGGCGCCGTCTTGTTGTTGAGCCAGAAGTAATACGTGCTGATCGTCGGCTCGACCCTGAACTGGGTGCCGTCGTACTTGCTCTGCACCTCCGCGTAGCGGTCCGGCGGCGGCGGGTCGATCATGAAATCGGTCGTGTTCGACTCGATGTCGTTGACCTGGGTCGACTGGTTGTCCACCGTCGTCTCGGTGATCTTGTCGACCTTGGCGCTCGGAAGCTGGGGCATCAGCTTCGCGTTGTTCTTCTCCCACTGCGGGTTGCGCTCGAGGATGAACTCGCGCCCCGGGTCCGACTTGGTGATCTCGAAGGTCCCGGTGCCGGGGATCGGGGTCGCCGTCTGGTCCTTCAGCGGGGTGTCCTGCGGGACCGGAGCGACGAACATCAGCCCGAGCTCGTTGTTGAACGTTCCCGACGGGTTGACGAGGTCGATCGTGATCTCCCCGGTCTTCTCGTCGGCCTTGATCCCGGAGATGTCGCCCTTCTTCGTCTTCTGGAACTGCTCGGCGCCGACGATGTTCGTGTAGAAGCTCGAGCCGCCCGAGTTGAGGACGAACATGCGCTTCACCGCAAACTCGAAGTCGCTCGCCTTGACCGGTTGGCCGTTGGAGTACTTCAGGCCCTTGCGCAGGGTCAGCGTGTAGGTCTTGCCGCCGTTGGTGATCTTCGGGAGGTCTTGGGCGAGGCCGGGGATCACCTTCGTGCCCGGCTCACCGGCCGTGTGGTCGTAGGTGAGCAGCGGGATGTAGGTGTTCCACATCGCTTGCCAGCCCTCGGCCGTGTAGGAGAGCTGTGGGTCCATGTAGTCGGGATAAGACGTCTCGGTGAACTTCAGCGAGCCGCCGGTCGTGCTTCCCGACGTTGAGTCGGAGCTGCTTCCGCAGGCTCCCAGCACCAGCGCTGATGCTATGACGAGCCCAAGCAGGCCCAGAACGGTCCCTAGCTTCTTCAACTCACGACCTCCCGGTCAATTTGATTCCGATTCCTCGGTCTGAACATTCCCTCGGGATGCAATCTGGGCGGCGGCCTCCGCCTGCCGGGCTGATCCCTTGGGACGCAACTCCACCATAACCTCATCCCCCGCGTCAAGGTCCCCCGGTCGATTCTCGGTATCGCGGGCCCAGCCGCCGCCGAGCACCGCCGCCGCGATCACGGCCACGGCAACGACGCCGATCCCGGCAACGAGGAAGGTCGTGCGGGGCCCGTACCCGGTCGCGATCAGGCCGCCGATCGCGAACCCGACCCCGGGCATCGCCGCCCCGATCGACTCGAGAACGCTCATCACCCGGGCCTGCATCCGCTGCGCGGTCATCTCCTGGACCGTGCTCACCATCGCCACCCACTGGACGCCGTTGCCGGTCCCGCCGAGGACCGAGGCGGCGCAGGCAAGGGCCAGCGCCGGGGCGGCGGCGATCCCCAGGTAGCCGGCGCCGACGGCGACCGTGCTGGCGAAGAGCAGATAGGCGAGCGAGGTCCCCCGCAGCGCCGCGAAGATCAGCCCCCCCGCGACCATTCCGCAGCCCCAGCTTGCCAGCAGCAGGCCGTAGCCGAAGTCGCCGGCGCCGAGCGTCTCCTTCGCGTAGATCACCTCGACCGGGATCACCGCGGCGAAGAAGATGAAGGCGATTCCCTGGGCCGAGAGCAGTCGCCGCAGCGTCGGGCGGGTTCCGATGTAGCGGATCCCCTCCCTGACCCGGTCGCGCACCCGCCCGGGCTCGGGCTCGGCCCCGGGCATCCTGCCGGCAGTGAGCAGGATCCAGGCGATGAGGTAGAAGGAGAGGGCGTCGAGGAGCAGCGCCGTCTGAACGCCGAACCCCGCGACCAGCAGGCCGGCGATCGCCGGGCCGATCGCGGCCCCAGCGGTGAAGGCGACATTGAGGATCGCGTTTCCGGACCGCAGCTCCCCGGAGGGCTTGAGCAGGGCGGCGACAACCGCCCGGGTGAGGGCGCGGCCGGACAGCGCCAGGGCGCCGTCGATGGTGGCCACGGCGATCACCGCCGCCAGCGAGAAGTGCTCGGCCAGCAGCGCCAGCACGCCGAAGGCCGCCGCCTCGGCGCAGTAGATCGCCGGCAGGGCATAGCGGGGAGGGGCCCGCTCGGCCCGGGCGACGAGGGCCGGCGCAATCAGCGCCGGGAGGAAGCGCGTTCCGAGAAAGAGGCCCGCGGTCGCGAGGGCGCTGTCGGTGCGGTCGAAGACCAGCACCGCGAGGGCGACGATCCCCATCCAGTCGCCGATCTCGTTCAGCGCGTAGGAGGCCGCAAGCCGCCTGAACAGGGGCCGTCTCAGCGGTGCCCGGAGCGCGGGGCTATCCACTCAGGCCGTTTCCTCTGAGACCGCTTTTGCACAAGTTTTTCTGCAGATGCACAAGTTTCGCCCAAATTGTGGTACAAGTTCTCCAGGCAATCACGAGGTTTCAGCCTCGCTTTGGGCGACAGGCAATGAGGTTTGAAGAAGGGAGCAGGAAATGGGTTACCGCCACTAGGACTTCCATAGCGAACGTTACTTGCAACGTTCGATGCAGAATCGAAGGGCGCCCCGCGCGGGGCGCCCTTTGCATTTTTCGGTAGCGGTGTCTTGCTTCCTCTGCGGCTGGGCCCTGGTTTCGTGCCTGAGAGCGCCTGCCAATTCGGCCAGATCCGCTCGCCGGCTCGCGTAGCGCTCTCCTGCTTCCGATAAGTGGGTAGCGCCCGTCGCAGGCCACCAGTCAACCCCGCGAAGGGGATCTGGGTTCGTCAAGGAATCCATATCGACGGCAGGTGTGCCCATGTGGGCGCTCCGCCGACCCTTTGCATGGCCAGCAAGCGACCCACCCAGGCAGTTCTAGCCGCCCAGATCCTGGCGGTGATTCTGGCAGCCGCCGTCTGTGGATGGCAGGCGTCCCAGGCGAACTGGAACCCGCCGCTGTTCTTCATTCTCCTCGGCTTCTCGATCTTCAGCGACCTGACCGCCGTCCCGACAAAGTCGCGGGTCAAGATCTCGGGCAGCTTCCTGGCCCTGGTTCTGGCGATGGTCTTCCTTGGCGGTACGCCGGCGGCGCTGATCGGGGTCATGACGATCCTTGCAGGCTGGCTGCGCTGGCGCGATGAGTGGCATTACCTGCTGAACAACCTGCTCACCTACGCGACGTTCCCGCTGCTAACCGGGATCGCCTTCCAGAAGATCGTCACCGGGGTTCCGATTTCGTCCGACCAGCCGGCCTTCTACGGGCTCGTCTTCGCGGTGTTCCTGATCGCGCTTGCGATCAACTTCGCGATGATCGCCTCCTACGCCTGCTACTTGGAGCGCAGCCCATTCGGAGACAAGGTGCGCACGGCGCTGATTCCGTTGCTCCCGTCAGAGCTGGCGGCCGCGCTGATGGCAGTCGGCATCGCGTTCCTCTACGACAAGGTCGGTCTCGCGGCGGTCGCGCTGTTCGGCGTCGTCCTGATCACCTTCCAGTACCTGCTCGGCGCGCTCCTGCTCTCACAGCAAAGGGCCGAGGACCTCGAGGAGCGCGGAAGGCAGCTCGCCAGCTTCCAGGTGGGGATGATGAGCGCGCTCCTGCGGACTCTCGACCTCCGGGATCAGATGACCGCCCGCCACAGCGCCGCCGTTGCCCGCTACTCACGGGCGATCGCCCAGCGCGTCGGCTACTCGCGGCGCGAGGAGGAGCTGGTCCATTATGCGGCGCTTCTGCACGACATCGGCAAGTTCATCCTTCCGGACCGGATCCTCAAGGCCAACGTCCCGCTCACCGACGAGGACTGGATGCTGATCCGCCGCCACCCCCAGCAGGGCGCCCGCGTGGTCTCCTCGATCGACGGATACGGCCCGATCGCCGAGATCGTCCTCGCCCACCACGAGCGGATCGACGGCAAGGGTTACCCGCGCGGGCTCAAGGGCGACGATATCCCCGAGCTGGCTCGGATAATTGCGGTCGCCGACACCTACGACGTGATGACCGCGCGCGACTCCTACCGCTCCCCGGTCTCCTCGTTCGAGGCGATCCAGGAGCTGCGCCGGGTCGCGGGCGAGCAGCTTGACGCAAACTTCGTCGAGGTCTTCGTCGAGCTGCTCGAGGGCAAGGACCTCTCCTTCCGCCACGGCGAGGACGCCGATTTCGAGAAGGAGCTGGCGCTCGAGGCCCGGATCGAGGAGGCGGCATCACCGCGAGCCGGCGCCGCCGCCTACCTGATCGGCGGCGCCACCGAGGGCTGAGCCCGAATCGGCATCGGGCCGCGTCCTGCGGCTTGCGCCGACCTGTTCGCGAGCTATTTCGGCTGCGGGCTTCGCGAGCTACTTCGGCTGCGGGAACTGTGTCCCGACGAAGCGATCCCACATGCGGTCGCTCATCAGGCCGCGCTGGGCCATCATCAGGCCGGCGGAGGCGGTCACCTTGTAGCGGGGCTTTGGCTTCGAGGCCGTGATCGCGCGCTCGATCTTGCGCGCGACCGCATCGGGGCCGCCGCCGAGCTTGGCGAAGCCGCTCTCATACGCGCCGGCGGTTGCCTCACCGACAGCCTTGTTGAACTCCCCGTAGGGACCGCCCTCCTCGGTTCCCTCCATCGAGCCCAGCGCCGCGTCGGCGAAGCCGGTCTTGATAAGTCCCGGCTCGATCACGACGACGTCGATGCCGAAGCCGCGCACCTCGAAGCGCATCGCGTCGGAAAGAGCCTCGACCGCGTGCTTGGTGGCGTGGTAGACGCCACCGCCCGGGAAGGTCAGCTTGCCGCCCATCGAGCTGACGTTGACAATTCGCCCTTCTCCGTGGCTGCGCATCCCCGGAAGTGTCAGCTGGCACATCCGCAGCAGGCCGAATACGTTGGTCTCGAACTGCCGCCGGACGCTTTCCATCGGCACCGTCTCGACGGCTCCAGACTGGCTGTAGCCGGCGTTGTTGACGAGGGCGTAGACGCCTCCTTCGGCCGCCTCGACCGCTTCGACGCAGGCCTTCATCGAGGCCTCTTCGGTGACGTCGCAGGCGAGCGTCTCGCAGCCGGCTTGCCTCAGGTCCTCGATTGCCTCGGGCCTGCGGGCCGTGGCATAGACCCTGTGGCCCTCTTCCGCCAGGTGGCGGGCGGTCTCGTGTCCGATCCCGGATGAGCACCCGGTGATGAGAACGGCTTTCCGCGTCTCGTTTATGGCTGAGCTCCCCTCGCTAGGTCGTCCCCAGACTAATGCCCCCATATATTCAGAGGCAGATGAACTCCACCGCGAGACGCAGATGAACTCCACCGCGAGACGCAGATGAACTCCCCGGCGAGCGCCGAACCTGGAGCCGACCCCGACGACCCGCACCGGGCTGAGCGACGCGACGCGACCCGGCGCACCCACCTTGCCAACGAGCGCACCCAGCTCGCCTGGTGGCGGACCGGCCTGACGGCGCTAGCAGTCGCCCTGGCGATCGGCCGGGTCGTCCCCGAGCTGGGCAACAGCGCGGTGCAGTGGCCCTACACGGTCGTCGGGGCCGGATTCGCCGTCTACGGGGTGGCCTTGATCCTCTATGGAAACGCCCGCGCCCGGGAGGTGGTCAGCGCTCTGAAGAGCGGCGATTTCTCCGAGGCGTCGACCGGCGCGATCGGCGCCCTCACGGGCGCCGGGATAGTCCTCGGCATCGCCACCCTGATCCTGATCCTGATCGGCTGAGTTCGGGGCGCCCTCCGGGCGCTGAGTTTGGGTTGCCCCGCGGGCGCTGAGTTTGGGTCCCCCCGCGAGCGCTGAGCTCTGCGGCGCCCCCGCCGGCGAATCGATCATCTAGGCTCGCCGGGCGATGCGCGCGGTCACCTTCCAGGCTCCCGGCGAGGTCCGGATCTCCGAGAAGCCCGACCCCGTGGTCGGCTCCCCCGACGAGGCGCTCGTCCGGGTCGAGGCGACCGGCGTCTGCGGCTCAGACCTCCACATCTACCACGGCCGGATTCCGATCGAGCAGGGCTTCACGATTGGCCATGAGTACGTCGGCACGGTGCTCGACGCTGGCGATGCGGTCACCTCGGTCGCCGAGGGAGACCGCGTCCTCGGCACCTTCCTGACCGCCTGCGGCGAGTGCTTCTTCTGCCGCATGGGCCAGTTTCACAAGTGCGACAGCGGCCGGGTCTTCGGCCACGGCTCCACCCTCGGATCGCTGCAGGGGGCCCAGGCGGACCGGCTCCTGGTCCCGGCGGCGGACCTGACCCTGCGCAAGGTTCCGGAGGGGATGAGTGATGACGTCGCCCTCTTTGCCGGCGACGTTATGGGCACCGGCTACCACGCGGTCCAGCAGGCCGACGTCGAGCCCGGCCAGAGCGTGGCAGTGATCGGCCTCGGCCCGGTCGGCCTCTGCGCTGTCCAGTCGGCGCTCGCCGCGGGTGCCGGGAGCGTGATCGCGATCGACACCGTCGAGGAGCGCCTGCGGATGGCCGAGGCCTTCGGCGCGACCGCGGTGCACCTGACCGAGCAGGACCCGCGCGCCGCCGCCAAGGAGGTCTCCGAGGGCAGGGGGGTCGACGCGGCGATCGAGGCGGTCGGGCACCCCGACGCGCTAGAGCTCGCTTGCCGCCTCGTCCGCAAGGCCGGGACGGTCTCGGTCATCGGCGTCTATTCGGAGCGCCTCGAGGTCCACATGGGGATCATCTGGATCAAGTCGCTCACCCTGCGCAGCGGCCAGGCCAACGTGATCGCCCACCTCGACCCGGTGCTCGCGGCCCTGGAGTCGGGCGAACTCGACCCGGCGCCGCTGGTCACCCACCACATGAGCCTCGACGACGCGCCCGAGGCCTACGAGATCTACGACCGCCGCGAGGCGCTGAAGATCGTCCTGCGGCCCTAGGCGCCGGCCCCCGCCGAACCCGTCGAGTGGACGATCGCCCTCTATATGCGAGGTATTTCGTCCACTCGAACGGGGGTGGCGTCGAATTACCCTGGCGCCGCGGGCCCAGCCGGGAGAGAATGGGGGTGTGGACTCCTTGCGCGGAAAGCTCCTGATCGCGGCTCCGAGCCTGTTCGACTTCTTCCGGCGCACGGTCATCCTGATGGTCGAGCACAACGATGAGGGCGCCTTCGGGGTCGTCCTCAACCGCAGCTCCGAGACCACGGTCGCCGAGGCGGTTCCGCCGCTGGTCGAGCTCATCGGCGCCGATGAGCCGATTCGCATCGGCGGCCCGGTCGGCCCCGAGTCCGTCGTCGTCCTCGGTGAGTTCGAGAACCCTGACGACTCCCCGAAGCTGGTCATCGGCGACCTCGGCGTTGTCGACCCCGGGGACGGCGCGGCGCTGCGGCGGGCCCGGGTCTACGCGGGCCACTCGGGTTGGAGCCCCGGCCAGCTCGAGGGCGAGCTCGAGGGCGAGGCATGGCTGGTGGAGCCGGCTCTACCCGGGGATCCGTTCGTCGAGGGCGACCTCTGGCAGGTGGTGCTCGAGCGCCGCGGTGGGGAGTCGGCGCTGCTGGCGAGGATGCCCGAGGACCCGTCGCTCAACTAGGTGGCAGCCACTCGGAGGGCAGCCACTCCTGCGGCAGCTGCACCGGGCTCTCATCTCCGAACCGGTCTGCGTGGGCTGCGGCGGGGCGGCCCTCGATCAACGGCCGCAGCTGCGGGAAGCTGAGCAGCACGCCGGTCGTCGGCGCGATCTGGAAATCGGCGGCGTTCGGCTGCTCGCCGCCGAGGACGCCGTCGGCGATCAGCCGGTCGACGTGGTCGAACAGCGCTGGGAGTGCGGCGAGGTCGGCGCGGATCCGGTTGTCGTCGGCGCCGGAGATGCGGGCGAAATACATCGTCAACGGCAGCGCGATCGCCCCACTGACCCTGGGAAGCGGGAAACCCGAGCCGGCGGCCAGGTGCGAGCGCAGTGAACCTGACTTGGTCAGGGCCCAGCGGAAGATCCGCCGCGGAATCGGCTGGTAGGTCGCATCTCCCCAGCGCTCAGCCTCCTCGACGCGGCGGCGCAGGTCGGGGTCGGCGGGGAAGAGGGCGGGCTCGGGGACGATCTCCTCCAGCGCCCGCGAGATCCGGAGCGTCCCCTGGACGCGCCTGCCGTCGATCGCCAACGCCGGTACCGTCGCCCCGCGGAAGCCGTGTGCCCTCAGCAGCAGGGGCTGCAGTCCGGGAGGGAAGTCGACGACGTCATGCTCGATTTCCTTTCGATCGAGCATCAGGTGCGCGGCGCGTCCCGGATGGGATGGAGGTATCGAGTACAGGGTCGCCTTCACCCCGGCAACGCTATCGCCCCGCTGGCCCCCGCCTCGCCGGCGCTGCAGGGCTCGTAGGCTCTGGTGCAGATGAGCGAGCCAACCCGCCACGAGCACCCCCTGCTGCGTCGCGCCGATCTTGCCGACGACCCGATCGAGCAGTTCTCCGACTGGTACGAGCAGGCGCAGCTCGAGGTGCCGCTGGCGGAGGCGATGACGCTGGCCACGGTTGACGCCGAAGGTGGACCCGACGCGCGCATGGTCCTGCTCAAGGGTCACGGTCCCGACGGGTTTCGCTTCTTCACCAATCATGAGAGCGACAAGGGCGCTCAGATCGCCGCCGATCCGCGGGCCGCGCTGGTCCTCTACTGGCGCGAGCAGGATCGCCAGGTCCGCGTCCGCGGCGCGCTCGAGCGGCTTGCGGCAGAGGAATCTGACGCCTACTTCGCGACCCGCGACCGCGGCAGCCGGATCGGCGCCTGGGCCTCGCCACAGAGCCGTCCACTGCCGGGGCGCGACGAGCTCGAGCGGCTGCTTGCAGAGGCCGCGCATCGCTTCGAGGGGTTCGAGGATGTCCCCCGCCCTGAGCACTGGGGCGGCTTCTTGCTTCGGCACGAGACGGTTGAGTTCTGGCAGGGCCAGCAGGCTCGGCTGCACGACCGCTTCCGCTACACGCGCAACCCCGGTGGCGGCTGGCGGATCGATCGCCTCGGCCCCTGAGCCCGGGTGCCCAGGCTGAGCCGGCCCCGATTCCCTGAGTGTGGGCGCCCCGACCCGGGGCCCCGGCTCTGGCATCCTCGGCGACGCCGATGATGACCAACGACAGCCTGACCTACGTCGGCCACTCGACCGTTCTGCTCGAGATCAGCGGCACCCGCGTGCTCACCGACCCGATGCTGCGCTCCCGGGCGGGATTCCTGCGCCGCCACCCCGCGGGCGTTTCGCCCGCCTCCTATGCCGATATAGACCTAGTCCTGATATCGCACCTGCACCGCGACCACCTCGACCTGGCTTCGCTGCGCCTACTTCCGCCACAGACTCCGGTGGTCGTGCCCCGGGGGGCCGGGGCGATCGTCTCGGGTGCCGACCGTGAGCGGGTGATCGAGGTCGGCGTCGGGGAGACGTTCGCCGCCGGTGTAGTCGAGGCGACCGCGGTGCCGGCCGAGCACGACGACCGGCGCGACCCCTGGGGAGCCGCCGCCGAACCGCTCGGCTTCGTCCTCTCCGACGGCGCCAGCCGCGCCTACTTCGCCGGCGACACCGACCTCTTCGAAGGGATGGCGGAGATCGGCCCGCTCGACCTGGCGCTGCTCCCGGTGTGGGGGTGGGGGCACAAGCTCGGCGCCGGGCATCTCGATCCCGAGCGCGCGGCGCGCGCCGTGGCGCTGCTGCGCCCTCACCTCGCGGTGCCGATCCACTGGGGCACCTACCACCCCGTGGGTCTGGGGCGAATGATGGGCGACAGATTGACCGCGCCCCCGCTGGAGTTCGCCCGGCTTGCCGCCAGGGCCTCGCCCGAGGTCCGGGTCGAGGTGCTCCCACCCGGCGCCGGGATCGCGCTCGAATGGACGGACGAGCGCTGATCGCGGCCCGCTCTGCACTGCGGCTATCTTGAGAACGCGATGAGGATCCTCTACGGGGTCAACGGTGAGGGGATGGGCCACGCGACCCGCTCCGAGGTGGTGATCACCTCGCTGCTCGAGCGCCACGAGGTCCGCGTTGTTGCATCCGGCGCCGCCTTCGGGTACCTCGATCGCAGGCTCACCGACGTCAGGGAGATTTTCGGTCCGACCTTTGCCATGGGTGAAGGCGAGATCCAGCGCTGGCAGACCGTCGTCCAGAACCTGCGAAACGCGGGCCAGGACCTGCCCGACGTCGTCCGCGACTGGGCCGACGAGATGGAGGAGTGGGAGCCCGACGTCGTCATCACTGACTTCGAGCCGCTCTCGGTCCGCTTCGCCCGCTGGACCCAAACGCCGCTGATCGCCGTCGACAACATCAACATGATCGACCGCTGCCGCCACGGGCGGCGGGTGATCGGCGCTGAGCGAGACGATTACCTGCTCGCCCGCGCGGTCGTCAGGGGCATGGTGCCGGGCGCGGTCGACTACATCGTCACGACCTTCTTCCGGCCACCGCTCGCACGCCGGCACACGACGCTGGTGCCGCCGATCATCCGTCCCGAGATCGCCGATGCGGAGATCGTCGCCGGGGAGCATCTGGTCGTCTACTCGAGCGGAGAGGAGAGGCTGATCGAGGCGCTTCGCCGAAGCGGGGTTCCGTGCCTCATCTACGGGATGAGGGGCGGTCCCGGCGAGGTCACGGTCGAGGGGGACCTCGAGTTCCGGCCTCCCTCGAACGAAGGCTTTGTCGAGGCGCTGCGCACCTGTCGGGGTGTCGTCGCCGGAGGCGGGTTCTCGTTGCTGAGCGAGGCCGTCTACCTCGGGAAGCCGGTGCTCTCGGTGCCGCTGAGGGGGCAGTTCGAGCAGCTGATGAACGCGCGCTACCTGCAGGCCCGCCGCTACGGGATCTGCGCCGAGGAGATCGATGACGCCGCGCTGGGCCGGTTCCTCGACGGCATGCCAGGGTTCGAGAAGGCGCTGCGGACCTACCACCAGGATGGCAACACCGAGGCGCTGCAAACGATCGAGGAGATGGCCACGGCCGCTGCCGAGTCGGCACCCCGGGAGGTGCGCCGCCGCCGCCGCGGAGCCCGAAAGGCCGTCCGGTGAAGCGCGGCGCTCTCGGGGTCCTCGGGGCCGCCGGCGCGGCGGCGGGATTCGCCTGGTATCACGGCCAGGTTCCGACCTCGCAGCTCTACGGGCCGACCATATGCCGCGTCCCCGAGGCCGGGAAGCGGATCGCCCTCACCTACGACGACGGCCCCAACCCGCGCCACACCGAGGAGCTGATGGGTTTGTTCGAGCGATATGGAGCGAGGGGGACCTTCTTCCTCATGGGCCGCTGGGCCGAGCGCGAGCCCGGCCTCGTTCGCGCCCTAGCCGAGCGTGGCCACGCCATCGGCAACCACACCTTCAGCCACCCGACGATGCCGCTTTGCTCCTCGGCGGTGATTCGTGATGAGCTGCGTCGCTGCCGCGAGGCGGTCGAGGCGGCCGGTCCCGGCTTCTCCGAGATCGACGGGGAGGCACTGATGCGCCCGCCCTTCGGCCGCCGCCGGCCGGGGACGCTGCGGACGATGCGCGAGGAGGGTTACGTGCCGGTGCTGTGGTCGGTCACCTGCTTCGACTGGCGCCCGCGCGAGACGGCGGAGACGATCGCGCGGCGGGCGCTGAAGGCGGGCGGCGGCGACATCATCCTTCTCCACGACGGCAACTACCGCGAGCCCGAGGGCGATCGTGCCGCCTCCGTCGCCGCCACGGAGGAGACCCTGAACCGGTTGACGGCGCAGGGGTATCGATTCGTCACCGTGCCCGAACTGGTCGCCGCGGGGCGCTCCTGAGGCGCGCGGACGGCGCCGCCACGCGCCCCTGAGCAGCGCCGCCGCGCCGCTGCCCCTGGCCCCGGAGCCGTCGCGCCGCGTCGCCGCCGCTGCGTGGATAATGGGGTCGTGACGATCGGAGGCTCGATATTCCTGCTCGCCCTCGGCGCGATTCTGCGCTACGCCGTTCAAGACCAATGGACGGCGGTCGACATCCCCACGGTTGGGCTGATCCTGATGATCGCCGGGGCGGTCGGCCTCGTCATTGGCCTCTTCCAGGAGTTTGGGCCGCAGAACCGGAATTCCCCGCCTCCGCCGCCCCGCTGAGCGCAGCCTGGGCCGGCGACCCCGGCGATCGAGACAAGGGCGCCCGTCACGAATCGGATCGCCGCAAACGTGGAAGCCCGGCGCACCACCCCAAATGTGGAAGCCCGGCGCATCGCCCTGATCATTGCGCCGGCGATGCGGCCGCCTCTGCTTCCTGCCACTCCTCGTAGAGTTCCGCGACCGCGAGCTTCGCGTCGCGGTGGCGCTTCGAGGCCCGCTCTGCGCGGCCCGGGCTCGACCACATCGAGGGGTCGGCGAGCTCGTCCTCGAGCGTCTTCAGCTCGGCCTCAGCCCGCTCGATCTGCGCCTCGAGCTCGGCGACGCGGCGCAGCGCGTTCTTCGAGGGCCCGGAGGGGCGCTTCCTTGAGCGCTCGGCGGGGCCGGGCTCGGGGCTGGACTCCGACTCCCGCCGCGCGGACGCCCGCTCGTCGCGGTCGCGGACGTACTCGGACCACCCTCCGGGGTGGCTGCGGAGCTCGCCGCCGCCGCAGATCAGGGTGCGGCTGCCGACCGCCTCGAGCAGCGCGCGATCGTGTGAGACCAGGATCAGCGCGCCCTCGAACTCGGTCAGGGCGTCCTCGAGCGCCTCGCGGCTCTCGAGGTCGAGGTGGTTCGTCGGCTCGTCGAGGATGAGGACGTTGGCGCCGGAGGAGACCAGGATCGCCAGCGAGAGGCGGCGCTGTTCGCCGCCGGAGATGTCGGAGAGTGACTTCTCCGCCTCGGCTCCGGAGAAGAGGAAGCCGCCGAGCAGATCGCGCGCCTTCTGGCCGCTGAGGCCGGTCTCGCGCCGGACCGCCTCGAGCACGGTGCCCTCGCCCGCGGCGGAGTCCGCGTGCTGGGAGAGGTAGCCGAGCCTGACGTTGTGACCGAGGCGAAGTGAGCCCGAGGCCGGCTCCCGGCGTCCGGCGAGGGTCTCGATCAGGGTCGTCTTGCCGGCGCCATTGGGGCCCACCAGGACGACGTGCTCGCCGCGCTCGAGATGGAGGCTCGCGGACTCGATCAGGGTCCTACCCGGAACCTCGATCCGCGCCTTCTTCATCTCGATCACGACCCGCCCCGTGCGCTCGGGCTTGACGAAGGAGAAGCGAAGGTTGCGGCGATCGCGCGGGTCCTCGGTTGCGCCGTCGCGCCTGATCCGCTCGATCTGCTTGACCCGCGATTGCGCCTGGCGCGCCTTCGTCGCCTTGTAGCGGAAGCGCTCGACGAAGCGCTCCATCCGCGCGATCTCCGCCTGCTGGCGCTCGATCGTCCGCCCCAGGGCCAGCTCGCGCGCCGCCTGCTCCTTCCTCCAGGCGTGCCAGGGGCCGGAGAAGTAGCGGGCACGGCCGGCCTCGAGCTCGAGCACCGAGGTCCCGACCGACTCCAGGAACCAGCGGTCGTGGGCGACGAGGACGATCGCGGCGTCGAGGCCGACGAGGTGCTCCTCGAGCCACTCCAGCGTCGGGATGTCGAGGTGGTTGGTGGGCTCGTCGAGCAGCAGCAGGTCGGCGCGGGTGGCGAGCGCCCGCGCGAGCGAGGCGCGGGTCAGCTCGCCCCCCGAGAAGGTCCCCAGCGGCCGCTTCGCCTCGGCGTCGTCGAACCCGAGCCCGTGGAGGACGGCCAGGACCTGCTCGCGCCAGCGGTAGCCGCCGGCGTGCTCGAGCCGCTGCTGCGCGGCAGCGTAGGCGCTCATCATCTCGGGGTCCCCGCCGCCCGACATCGCCCCCTCCAGGCGCTCGAGCTCAGCCTCGGTCTCGAGCATCTCCGAGCGCCCCGAGAAGACGTAGTCGCCGAGCGTCGTCCCCTGGTCGCGGGGCGGGCGCTGGTCGTGCAGCGCGACCCGCACCCCCTTGCCGAGCGCAAGCCGGCCGGAGGCGGGGGCAAGCTCACCCGCCAGGACCCGCAGCAGCGTCGTCTTCCCGGCCCCGTTTCGGCCGGCCAGGGTCATGCGATCACCGGAGGAGAGCCGGAACGAGACGTCGGCGAACAGCGCCCTGCCGCCGACGTACACGTCGATGTTCGTTGCGGTTGCGATCGCCATCTCGCCCAGCTTTCCACACCCCCGTCACACCCCCGCCGACGTGGGACCTTTCAGCCGCCATATAGACGCTTGAAAGGTCCCACGTCAGCGTGGACCCGTCGAGCAGAAGAGCGGGGAAGGCCGCGAGAGGCGTGGGGTGCAGATCAGCACCCGGGACGAGATCGCGCTCTCTGGCGCCCCCGTTGATCGCCCCGCCGCCTATTCTGGGTCCGTGACCGAAGCGCAGCGCATGTCGAACGCCGACGCCGCCTGGCTGCACATGGACCAGCCGACGAACCTGATGGTGATTACCGGGGTCCTCTGGTTCGACGAGCCGCCGGACTGGGAGCGCGTGCGCGAGATCCTGAGGACGCGCCTGGTCGAGCGCTTCCCCCGCTTTCACCAGCGGGTGGTCGAGGGAAGGCCACCGCTCTCGGGGCCGCACTGGGAGGACGACCCGAACTTCGACCTCGACCTCCACCTTCATCGCGTCGCGCTTCCGGCGCCCCACGACCGCACGGCGCTCGAGGCGCTGGTGTCGGACCTGACCGCCACGCCGCTCGATCGCTCGAAATCCCTGTGGCAGTTCCACCTCGTCGACGACTACGTCGGGGGAGCGGCGATGATCGCGCGGATCCACCACTGCATCGCCGATGGGATCGCCCTTGCGCGCGTTCTCATGTCGCTCACCGACGAGTCCCCGGACGCCGGTCTGGCGCCGCCCGACGGCGATTTGGCCGCTGAGCGCAGCCACGGTCCGCTGGGCGCGCTCGTCGGTCCCGCGAGGGGCGCGCTCTCGGCCGCCCTCGGAGCGGCCGGGGCGGTTGCCCACGAGTCGGTCGAGGTCGCAAAGCACCCCGCACACATGCTCGACCTCGCCGCCTCGGCCCACGAGGAGGTCGACGCGTTGGGGAAGGTGCTGCTCACGGGCGCGGACACACCGACCCCGCTCAAGGGCGAGATGGGAGTCGCGAAGGGCGTCACCTGGTCGGCGCCGATTCCGCTCGACGAGGTCAAGACGATGGGCCACGAGACCGAAACCACGATCAACGACATCGTCGTCACCGCCGTCTCGGGTGCGCTGCGACGCTACCTGCGAACCCGCGACGGGCTCGTCGATGAGCTGACCGCATTTGTCCCCTTCAACCTGAGGCCGCTCGACCAACCGCTCCCGTCCGATCTGGGTAACCGCTTCGGCCTCGTCTTCCTGCGACTTCCGGTGGGGATCGGGGACCGCCGCCGCCGTCTGCGAGAGGTCCACGCCCGGATGGAGGAGATCAAGCACTCACCGGAGGGAGCGGTCTCCTACGGGGTCCTCGACGCGATGGGCAGGACGCCGGTGCAGGTCGAGAAGCGCCTCGTCGACCTCTTCTCCACCAAGGGCAGCGCGGTTGTGACGAACGTGCCGGGACCGCGCCAGCCCGTCTACCTCGCCGGCACCCCGGTGGGCGGCGTCCTCGTCTGGGCCCCGTGCTCGGGTGGGATCTCGATGACCGTCTCGATCTTCAGCTACGCCGGGCAGCTCACGATCGGCGTGATGGCGGACGCGAACCTGGTGCCGGACCCCGAGGCGATCGTCACCGGGTTCGAGCGCGAGATCGAGGCCCTGCTTCGCCTCAAGCGCCGGCCCATCGCGCCCGTCCGCTGACGAGCGGGCTCGCGGCGCCTGCCGGCGCGGCGCTAGTTCGCGAAAACCCGGTTGGGCACCGTCTCGTCGGCGAGCGTGTCGAACCCGACGAGCTTGCCGTCATCGTTATAGGTGAGCACGTCGGCGCTCTCGACCTCTTCGCCCCCCAGGTGCACGGTGGTGAGAACGACGACCTTGTTCCCCTCGGCGATGAAGTCGTGCGGCTCGGTGCGGAAGTCCCTGCTCATGAACTTCCCCCACAGCTCGCCCACTTCCTGCTTGCCGTTGTAGGTCCCGGTCAGCGCGTTGTCGCCGCGCACCGTCCACTCGACCGAGTCGTCGATGTTGGCCATTGCGCCTTCGGCATCGTCGCCGCTGAACGCCGCGTAGGCCTCCTGCGCCGCCCGCTTGTTCCTATCGCCCGCGCGCTGTGTCCGCTCTGCAAACACCGTCGATCCCTTCCCTCGTCTTGGTCCAGGGCAATCCGAGCGTAACTCCGCTCGCGCTCAACATCAAGTTCACACGCCGGAAGACCGAGCCCGTGCCCTCGGCGCCATGATCAAAGGGGGGGCGGGCCCGGATGGCGGGGCGGCCTATCGTGGGCGTCCGGGCTCACGATCGAGGGGAGAGCATGAAGGGGTTGATCGCGCTGGTTGCCGCGAGCAGTGTCGGGTCCTACCGCCTGCGCGGGCCGATCGCACTTGCGGTGACGAAGCGGGCGCTTCCCCGGCGGATGAGCGCCGATCCCGTGGCCGAACTGGCGGACGGCCTGCACGCCGCGGTCTGTGGCTCCGGATCACCGCTCCCCGACCGCAAGCGGGGCAATCCCTGCCTGGCGGTGATCGCCGGTAAGCGGGTCTTCATCGTCGATGCCGGCGAGCGGGCATCGGAGACGCTCAACCGCATGCAGATTGACCCCGGCCGGATCGAAGCCGTGCTTCTTACCCATTTTCATTCCGACCACATCGGCGGTCTCGGCAGCCTCACGATTCAGCGTTGGGTCGCCGAGCAGACGACAACCCGGATGCGGGTGATCGGCCCGCCCGGGGTCGAGCGGGTTGTCTCCGGCCTCAACGAGGCCTTCGCGCTCGACAGTGGCTACCGCACCGCCCATCACGGAGAGGCTGTCGCCCCGCCCGAGATCGGCGGCATGACCGCGGAGCCGTTCGGCTTCCCGCAGGGCGACGACTCGGTCATCGTTCTCGACGACGGCGCTCTGAAGATCACCGCCTTCGAGGTCGACCATTCGCCGGCCGAGCCGGCGGTCGGCTACCGCTTCGACTACAGGGGCCGAAGCCTCGTGGTCAGCGGCGACACGAACTACTCGCCGGTGCTGGTCCGGATGGCCGTGGGCGCAGATCTGCTGATCCACGACGCCCTCTCGCCCGAGTTGACCAAGCTCGTCGAAGACGCCGCCGCCGCCGAGGGTCTCGCGGCACGGGCCCAGCTCTTCGCCGATATCCCCGACTATCACGCCAGCCCGGCCGAGGCGGCCGACGCTGCCCGCGAGGCCGGCGTCGGTGCCCTCGCGCTGACCCACATCGTTCCGCCGCTGCCGTTGAAAGCGCTCGAGGGCCCGTTCCTGGGCGACGCCCGCGAGCGCTTCACCGGCCCGCTCTGGCTCGCCCAGGACGGGGATCTCTACAGCCTGCCTGCCGGCGGCGGTGGCCTCGAGCGCTCCCGCATGATCGGCCGGGGGCCCGGAGCCTAGAGCCTCCGAGGCGGGCCATCGGCGTCAATTGGTGGGAGCGCCAGCTGGGCGAACGGACCGGAACCCGACGCTCAAGCAGCGGTTCGAGTTCGCCGATGAGTCTCGAACGAGATGGTTCGGCCTCGCCGGCTGATGGCCGAGGGGGAGACCGATCAGTGCACCTGAACCCCACAGAGAGGACTTCGGTATGAGCAGCCACAAGGAAGAGGACCTGATCGCCGATTCGCAGGCGCTTGTCGGCGAAGAGGGGACCGTGCACGCAGCCGGCATCTTCGGCCTTCAGGACAACTACAAGGCGATCGCCGTCGGCGGGGCGGTCACCGGCGTGGCGCTGCCGGACACACCCGGAATGGCCGGGGTCGGGGCCGGGCTCTCGATAGAGGCCACCCGCCAGCTGAACGCCGAGGCACAGGGCGTCTCGGTCAGGATGATGCTGGCCGTCACCGACGACACCATCCACGTCTTCTCGATGCCGACGCTCGGCGGGCATCCGGGCAAGGAGCTGAAGCGGTTCAGCCGCGCCAGCACCGAGGTCGAGGTCAAGCACTTCGGCCTCAGCCGCAAGGTCAACCTCAGCGACTCACAGAGCGGCGATCACCTCGGGCTGATCGGAACCACCCTGCACATCACCCCCTCGGCCGCCGGGGACCGGGCTGTTCTCGCCGAGCTCTCCGAGATGGTCGCGGAGTAGTCGCCCCAGACACACAGCGTCTTCCCACAGCCTCTCCGGGCAGCGGGCCGGGACGCGCAGACCTCAGGCGGGCCGCGGTGACAGGCGGGCCAGGAGCTGGTCCCAGATGGCTCCACACCGCTTGGCGACCGCCTCGATCAGGCGGCGGGTGGGACCGATGAGATAGAGGACCAGCGCGACGCCGATCCCAAGCAGTGCACCGCCCACCACATCACCGGGGTAGTGAGTCCCGACGTAGACGCGGGCGAACGCCAGAACCCCCGCAAGAACGAGCAACACTGTTCCCACGGTGCGGTCGTAGAGCCAGATGCCGAACGCAAGTGCGAATGCGCCCGTCGCGTGGTCGCTGGGGAAGGAGGGGTCGGGCGAGCGCGAGATCAGGAGGTGGGCGTGGGCGGGGTGAGAGACGTAGGGACGGGCTCTATCAACCAAGTGGGTGACCGGCTGGGCAATCAAGCAGCGCAAGCCCCGCCGCAGCGCTGGCGAGAACTGCTCCGCTGCGTCGTTCCTGTCGAAGTCTTCGCCACGGGAACAGGAATGTCAGCGCGGCCATGACTACGAGAATGCCGGCCAGGTCCTTGGCGAGAAACGTCATCACCGAGTCGGGCAGCGACGCTCCGCTGAGGCCGTTGACCGCCTCATAGAGGTTGTAATCCACAGCTGGAGCGTACTTGGGCCGCCGCCGCCTGACCCGCGCGTCACGCCATTCCCGGCCCGGCGGGAAAACTCGGCCTGGTGCCCGAAGATGGGCCCGATGACGAGGTCGGTGGCGCCCGGAGGACTAGAAGAGGCTGTAGCGGCGCGGAGTGAGCTTGAAGCCGTGTCCGTCGCGGTTATGGCAGCGAAGCCGTTTCCGATAGATGCAAGTCACCCCGACCCGTCGCCACCGGCGGCCGTGGCGCAACTTGCTGATCGGCCGATTCGGCGATCGGCAGTTGAGAAAGGCGCAGTCGCCTCGTTCGCCCAAGACGGCCCGACCGTGCCGGTGCAATGCGACGTATCCGGGCGAGTATTGCCCAGGGATCGCCTTCGAGAAGCACGGCATCCCGCCGATGCCTTGATGACGACTCCGCACAACATCGAACCGGCCCTGAAGGACGCGGTGTGCGACAGGCCCATCGTGGGCGTCGCGTTCGCGAGAACGACGAGCGATACAGCCGCAAGAGCAACTGCCCCTCGGAGCTTCAACTTCGAGTTTCGTCCCTGAGCCGGGCTACCCATTTCTGAAATGGGACGGGCTTTCTCGGCACCCGCTAATTGGGCACCAGCGGGCACCAGCACCTTTTCCCGAACCACCGACCCCTCGCGTGTGAAGCGAGGCGGGGCGTGCGGCCTCGAAGGGCCGAAACCCGCATTGGCAAGCGGACTGCGCGGCTTCCGCTCAGGCTCAAGCCGGGGCGCGGATTATCGGGGATTACGCACGATCACTTTGGATTTGGGCAGACGGTTTGGCTGTCTGCCCAATGGCTGGGCTCGGCGCAATTGAGAAAGGCAAGATGCTTACGACTCGGTGGCCTCAGGGGTCTTGCTCCCACCCGTGGAACCGCGAGTTCTACTTCAGTATCGCCACGGAGAAGCGCTGGTCCTCGAACGTCGTTCCGTCGTTGTCGAGGACCTTTACCTCGGCGGCGGTACCACCGGCGCAGGCGGCGTCATTGACACGGCCCCAGGAGATGATGTTGTCCTGTCCCGCCGCGACGCTGTTGATCGGACTCGTCAACGCGACCAAAGGGAAGTTGTTTGCGAAGCAGACGTTGAAATTCCCCAGGGCGACCCTGCGCACGGTCACCCCGCCACCGGTGGCGCAGTTAAAGCTCGCCGACACACCCGTTGTGCCGTATGCGGTGCCAATGCCCGCATTGTCACCATCGATCAGGGCCCACGCACCGACAGTCCCCTGGCTGCATTTCTGCTGATAGGAGGACGCAGCAATGCCCCCGAGCGCGTTGGCGCTGGGCACCGGACCGAGGGTCGACTCGTTGATGTTGGTTCCGGTGAGGCTGTCACCGGCGACATCGGCGCCGGTCAGCGAACCGTCGGCAACCTTGGCGCCGTTGACGGCGTTGCCCGCGATCTTCGCTCGTGTCACCGCGTTGTTTCTGATCTTCGCGGTCTTCACTGAGTTCTTCTTCAGCTGGTTTGCGCCTACCGAGTTCCGGGACAGCCCGATCGCCGTTCCCGCAAGGGCGGCGAAGAGCGCGATGAAAGCCACGACGAGTGCAGGCGAGGGTCGTCTGCTGAAGACGGATTTCATGCTGCACCTCTCTCGATACCGGGGATCGCCGTATGTGATCCCACGACCCGACCCTATGCCCGCCGACGGCTCGATGCAAGTGCACGATCCTCGCCGCGACTCGCCGGTTGGCCGGGATTCACGGGGATTGGGCAGAAATCGAGCGCCTCTGCCCAATCAGTCCGACTGAGAGGAAATGCGATGAGCGACGGCCCGACTTCAAGCCAAGACCCCGACAAGGAACTGATCCCGCCAGAACGTTGGGTGTTTTGCCGAGCCTCGACTTCAGCTACGTGTCTCGGCCTTTTCACTGGGCGGCATTGGGCAGCGACCGCCCTATCGGCATCCCGCCCAACGAACCTTGCTACCGGGGCGCCCCCCGCAAACCCCTCCCCAGAGCCAAATCCCCCGATGGGCACGGCTGGTTTCGAACCAGCGACCTCTCGCGTGTGAAGCGAGCGCTCTCCCACTGAGCTACGCGCCCGGGAGCGGAATCATAGGACGCGCCGGACGCGCCGGACGCGCCGGACGCGCCGGACCGCTCGCGTCCGCCACGGCGGGATGCACCCGACGTGGCCGACCTAGCGCATGGCAGGCGTGCATCTGGTCGGCCACGTCTTCCCGGCGGCCGGGGGTGGCCGACCTCGCGCATGGCAGGCGTGCATCTGGTCGGCCACGTCTCCCGGGGACGGGCGTCGCCGGATTGGGCGGGGCGCGGTAGCATCCGGGGTGGACCGTGCTAGGCGGGGAATTAGCGGTGCCCTGTAATCCGCAATCCGCTCTAGCGGGGCCGACTACCGTTCTGAGGGACTGGCCTTCGGGGTCAGTGCGCCGACGGCGGCGTTGACGGCCAGGTCCTGCGCGACGTAGGCACGTGAATCAGGTCAGGTCCGGAAGGAAGCAGCCTTAAGCGAGAGCCGCGGGTGCCGCAGGCGAGCCTGGCCCGAGCCAAACTTGGTGGACACGCCCGGAGACTTCGCTTCGAGGGACGGGTGCACGGTCCATATCTTCCCCCTTCGCCCCTGGGTCTTCCCCCTTCGCACCCTGGGTCGCTTCCCAGCGCACTTCTCGCCATTGCCGGGGCGGGGGTTATCCGCAGCGGCGGTAGAGCTTCCAGGATGCGTTGCGGGCGACAGGGACGAATCGCCCTGGCGGCTTCGTCTCGATCCGGCTCGGATCATTCGGATCGAGGATGAAGTTGTCGATCACAAAAGGGCTCGCCGGGGCGAGGAAGTAGCCGCGCCGGGGCTGGCGCTGCTCGCTGGTGCTGACGATCCGCGAGGGCCGGATGTCGAGGTCGAAGGCGAGGCGCGGCACGGCGCGGTGGTTGGGCACCGAGATCGCCCCGCAGAGGGGGTCGAAGGCGCCGGAGTCGGCGAGGTCGCCGAGGTCGCCCTCGATCGCGCCCTGGTTGGTGAGGTCGGTGTCGACCCGCTTCAGCAGGTCGTACTGGTTCGGGATCCAGGCGAGGAACATCAGTGCGACCAGCGCCGCGAACACCTGCCACGCCCTTCGCCAGCGGTGCCCCGGCTCGAGCAGCCGCCAGCCCAGAAGCGCGGCCGCGGCGAACACGGCCAGGATCGCCCCCGCGAGCATCGTGTAGCGGGGGATGATCGCGAGGCCGGCGCTGCCGAGCAGGGCGAAGGCGCCGAGCGCGAGCACGACCGCCGCGACCCCGATCTCGACCCGGCGTCGCAGCAGCGCCAGGCAGAGGACGACGCCCCCGGCGGCGCCGACCATCCCCGGCCACTGAAGGACCTCGCCGAGCCGCCGCGGCCCGTAGAGGACGAGGTCGACCGGACCGGTCTGGCGAGCGAGGGTCTCGACCGTGTCGCGCGTCCCGGTGAACGAGTAGGTGGCGCTGCCGGCGGTGATCAGGTCGAAGAGCGCCCAGGCGAGCGGAGCCGAGGCGGCGAGCGCCGCCAGCCAGACGAGCTCCGCGTTCGCGCGCTCGCCCCTCCAGCGCAGTCGCCAGCGCGGCGAGCGCTCGAGGTCGAGTGCGAGCCAGGCGAGGTAGGCGAGGGAGAAGAGCCAGGCCTCCGGGCGCAGCAGTCCCGCCGCCGCCAGCAGCGCCAGCACCGGCCACCCCGCCCGCGGCCGCTTCGACTCGATCACCAGAGCCCCGAGGCAGAGCGCGATGTAGGGCATGTCGACGTAGGCGCGGATGCCGTTGGAGAGAAACGGCGCCCTGGTGAGCACGATCAGCGCCGCGACGCCCCCGACCGCGCGGTCGATCCAGAGTGAGCCGAGCCGGTAGACGAGGTAGGTGATCAGGCCGAGCGAGGCGTAGGCGATCACCATCGTCACCGTCACCGCCCCCTGCCCGAGCGGAGTCGTGACGACGCCGAGGAGGTCGGCGAGGGGATGGGGGGTTGGCGGCAGCGCCGCGCCGTAGTCGGGGCTCATCCCGTGGGCCAGCTCGCGTCCCCAGACCAGGGCGTAGATCGTGTCGTAGTTGGGGAAGCCGACCGGGAAGATCAGCAGCAGCGCCGCCGACACGCCGGCGACCCAGGCGGCGGGTACGAGCAGGCTTCGCAGCGCCGGGGGCATCGCCGCAAACTACAGAGAGGGAGCGGCGCGAAGCCGCCGCGCCCGGCCGGGGGTCGTCCGGGCCACAGATACACTGGCCCCCGACTCCACCGATGAGCGAATCGACCTCCCTTTACCGCCGCCACCGTCCCGGATCCTTCGAGGAGGTCGTCGGCCAGCAGCACGTGGTCCGCACGCTGCGAAACGCGGTCGAGCAGGGCAAGGTCCACCACGCCTACCTCTTCGTCGGCTCCCGTGGCACCGGCAAGACCTCGATGGCGAAGATCCTCGCGCGCTCGCTGAATTGTGAGCACGGCGGTCCGACGGTGACGCCCTGCGGCGAGTGCGAGTCGTGCCGGTCGATCGCCGCCGGGCACTCGATGGACGTGATCGAGATGGACGCGGCGTCGAACCGCTCGGTCGACGACGTCCGCGAGCTGCGCGAGCGGGTCGCCTACGCGGCCGCGCCCGGCCGCTGGAAGGTCTACATCCTCGACGAGGCCCACATGCTGACCAAGGAGGCCTGGAACGCCTTCCTGAAGACGCTCGAGGAGCCCCCGCCCAATACCGTCTTCGTCCTCGCGACGACCGAGGCCCACAAGGTGATGCCGACGATCGCCGACCGCTGCCAGCGCTTCGACTTCCAGCGGCCCTCACTCGACCAGATCGCCGAGGTCGTGCGCCGGGTTTCGGAGAGCGAGGGGATCGAGATCGACGACGGCGCCGTGGCGATGGTCTCGCGCGCTGCCTCCGGCAGCTTCCGTGACGCCCTCGGCACTCTCGACCAGCTCGTCGCCTACGGCGGCGAGAGCTCGGTAAGCCTTGACGCGGTGCTGGAGATGCTCGGCGCCGCCGACGCCGATCTCCTCTTCGAGGTCGTCGACGCGGTCGCCGCCGAGGACCCGAGAGGTGTGCTGGAGACGGTCGAGCGCGTCTCGGCCTCGGGCCGCGACCAGGTCCGCTTCGCCCGCGACCTCCTCGCCCACCTGCGCCAGCTGCTCGTCGTGCAGACGATCGGCGAGGTCCCGGAGTCCTTCGTCATCACCGCCGGCGACTCGGAGCGCCTTCGCACCCAGGCGGCGGCGGTCGGGGCGGCGACCCTGGTTAGGACAATCGACGAGCTCGCGGCGGCGCTGGCCGCGGTCCGTGAGGGCGACGACGCCCGGCTCGCGGTCGAGGTCTCCCTGCTGAAGGCGGCGCGCCCGGAGCTCGACGGCAGCGCCGAGGGGTTGGCGCGCAGGGTCGAGGCGCTGGAGCGCAGGGGCGGAGCACCGGCCGCTGCGAAGCCGCAGGCGGAGAAGCCAGAGGCCAGAGCCAAGAGGCCAGAGGGCGAGGCTTCGGGCGGGGTGGAAAGTCCGGGGGAGAGTGCAGCAGCCGAAGGGCAGAGGGCGCAGGAGCCCGAGGCCGCGCCGCAACCCGCCGCGCCGCAACCACCGGGCGCGGGCCCCGGGCCGGACTACTCGGATGATGAGGACGCCGCGGATGCGGTTGACCTTGAGAAGATGGTGCGGATGTGGCCTGCGGTGCTAGACCAGGTGCGGCAGTCGGGCTCGGCGATGCTCTCGGCGCTGTTCGAGGGGACGCGGCCGGTTGCCGTCGACATCGAGGAGTCGGTGCTGCGGATCGGCTTTCCCTCGACCGCGACATTCAACAAGCGCAAGGCCGAGGCGACCGAGCAGCGTGAGCGCTTCGCCGAGGCGCTGCGCTCGATCGTCGGCGAGCGCCTGCGCCCCGTTTACGTCCTCCTCGACGGCGAGGCGCACCCACCGGCCGAGGACAAGCTCGACGAGGACGAGTTGCTGGAGAAGTTCAAGGCTGAATTCGACGCGGAGGAAGTGAGCTGATGGCGAGAGGCGGCAGTCCCGGGGGGATGGACATGGGCGCTCTGATGAAGCAGGCGCAGGCGATGCAGTCCGAGATGCTGAAGGCCCAGGAGGCGCTCAAGGATGAGGTCGTCGAAGCCAGCGCCGGCGGCGGCATGGTCAAGGTGAAGATGAGCGGCGATCTGAAGCTGCTCGGGATCGCGATCGATCCCGAGGCGGTCGATCCCGAGGAGGCCGAGCTTCTCTCGGAGATGGTCCAGGCGGCTGTGAACGAGGCGATCCGCTCGGCCCAGGAGCTTGCCGCGTCGAAGATGGGCGGAATCACCGGTGGCCTCGGGGGCCCGGGCGGTGCCGGCGGCCTCGGGCTGCCGGGCCTTTGAGCCGGTGGCGGCAACAGCTCTTCGTGCGCCCGCGCTACGGCCGCCTCGCGGGCTCGCGTGAGTGAGGGCCCTGCACCGCTCGGGCGTCTGGTCGCAGAGCTCTCGCGGCTGCCCGGGATCGGCCAGCGGACCGCCCAGCGGCTGGCCTTCCACATCCTTCGCTCCGACGACGAGGAGGCCGCCGCTCTCGCCGAGGCGATCCGCGAGGTCAAGGAGAAGGTCGGCCTCTGCGAGGTCTGCTTCAACCTCGCCGAGGGCCCGCGCTGCCGGATTTGCGAGGACGCCGGTCGCGACCGCTCGGTCATCTGCGTGGTCGAGGAGCCCGGCGACGTGATCCCGATCGAGCGCACGCACGAGTACCGGGGCCTCTACCACGTGCTCGGCGGGGCGCTGTCGCCGATCGACGGCGTCGATCCGGAGGACCTGAAGATCGCCGAGCTGCTGCAGCGGGTCTCCGACTCCGGCGAGGTCCGCGAGGTGGTTCTCGCCACCAACCCAACCACCACCGGCGAGGCGACCGCGCTGCAGATCGCCGGCCAGCTTCGTGACAGGGTCAGCGTCACCCGGCTCGCGAGCGGGCTCCCGGTGGGAGCAGACCTCGAGCATGCCGACGAGGTGACCCTGGGCAAGGCCCTTTCCGGACGACGCTCCTTTGATTGAGCACGGCGCGACTGTCCGGTTGCTTCGCAAAGGTTGTGGGCGGTGATGAGCGAGAACGGAGACCGCCAGCCGGCTGCCCTGCGCGCGCAGCTCGCGCGAGTCGACCGCCTGCGCGAGCAGATCGCCAAGGCCTGGCTGGTCGACGTCATCCTCGGATCCCCCCTCGCCGAGGTCGAGCGGATGCCGATGTCGTGGGCGACCGGAGAGCTGCCGGAGCTGATCAGCGACATCCTCACGTCGATCGGCGAGGAGAAGGGCTCTCCACATCTCTCGCGGCAGGGACTGGCGCATGCGGCGAGGCTGGCCGAGCTGCGGGCCGGGTCGGCGCCGACCCAGGTGACCCGCGAGATCTCATCGCTGCAGACGGCCCTGTTGGCGACTCTGCACACGGAGCTTCCGGCTTCCGAGCCGGAGCTCTTTGCCGAGTGTGCCCAGCGGCTCTCCTCCCTCTTTGGACTCGTCTCCGGAGCGGCTACGGAGGCGCTCTTCGCCCAGAGCGGGACGGGCCGCGACGCGCTAACCGGCCTGCAGCGACCGGCGCAGATGCGCCACCGCCTCGGCCAGCTGATCGAGACCAACCGCCGCTATGGGCATCCGTTCGCGCTTGTCCTGCTCGACATCGAGGGGCCGGGGGCGAGGGGGGAGCCCGACGATCCCGGCCAGGAATCGGTGCTGGCGATCGTCACCGCGGCTCTGCGCGAGAGCGTCCGCCTCGTCGATGAGGCCTACCGGCTCGAGGACGATGAGCTCTGCGTCCTCGCCCCCGACCAGACGACCACAGACGGGATGCGGATGGCCGAGCGCCTGGCGCAGATGCTGCAGACCCTGGAGGCGGCCGGCGGTCTGCGGATCACGGTCTCGGCAGGCGTCGTCTCCTGTCCCGAGCACGGCAACGAGGCCGAGCGCCTGCTTCGCCAGGCCGACACCGGGATGTGGCGGGCGCGGGCCACGGGGCAGCCCGTGACGGCCGGAGGCATGCAAGATCCGTAACAGGATCCGCAAAACCTGCCGATAACCGGTGTAAACCTGAATTTGCGGTGGGACAATCGCTCCCGGCCGAGAAGGA
This sequence comes from uncultured Actinomycetes bacterium, assembly GCA_963781345.1. Classification (GTDB taxonomy): domain Bacteria; phylum Actinomycetota; class Thermoleophilia; order Solirubrobacterales; family 70-9; genus JBBRHQ01. The sequence continues at coordinate 114,536 of CAWAFQ010000007.1, read as the reverse complement.
ATCAGGGCCGCAGACCCGAGAGATGAGACGAAGATGACTCCTGGAATCCGAACGAACGCAGCCGCCGAGGTCCTCGGCGTCAGCCCGAACACCCTGCGCAGCTGGGAGCGCCGCTACGGCTATCCGAAGCCGGAGCGCTCTCCGGGCAACCACCGGCAGTACGAGCTGCTCGAGCTGCAGACGCTTCGCGACGCCCTCGCCGAGACCGGCAACATCTCCTCCGCAATCGAGCTTGCCCACCAGCGCCAGGCGGCCCCGGCGAGCGCCGAGGGCCTGATGGCGGCGCTGGAGGCCTTCGACGAGGCCTCGGCCGACCGGGCGATGGAGGAGAGCCTCGCGGTGCGCCCACTGGAGCGCTCGGTCGAAGAGCTTCTGCTGCCGACTCTCGACGCGTTGGCCGCCGACCCGGACCGGATCGCCGAGGTCGAGTTCGCGAGCCGCTGGGCGATGGGCTGGCTGCACGGGGCGAGGCGCCTCGCCTCAGCGGCCTCGCGGCCGGCGGGAATCCTGCTTCTCGACTCGAGCCCCGGTCAGGACGCCGAGTCCGTCCACACCCAGGCCCTCGACCTCGCGCTGCGGCGTGCCGGCTTCCGGGTGCTGATGCTCTCCAGCGAGCTGGCCGATCAGCGCCTCGAGCGCGCCGTCGAGGCGCTCGAGCCGACCGCGATCCTCCTCTGCGGCCCGGGGACGAGCGTTGAGGGCGCGGTTCGACTACTGCGCAAGGTCCGCGAGATCGGCGTCGACGCCCCCCTCTACGGCTTCCGCGCCGGGCCCCTCGGGGACGGTCCCGACGGCGTCACCTCCGCGGGGGAGACCCCAAGCCAGGTGACCGGGATGCTGAACGCCGACCTGCGCCGGCGCGCCGCGCAGGCCTTCGCCTAGATCGCCGCAAGTCTCGGAATTCCGTCCCTCGCGGAAATCTCCCCGGCGGAAGTCTCATTTCGCCGACGGGTGGATTCCGTCCCCCATTTCGTCGTTTTCCACCCGTCGGCAAAGGTTGGGGCTATCTGAGCGCGGGGGCTCTCAGGGCGCGGCGGGGGCGGGGGCCTCAGGGGGCGGTGGGGCCTCAGGACGCGGCGGGGGCCTCTGGGCGCCGGCGGGGCTCCGAGGGTGCGGCGGGATTCGCGTAGGGCTCGACCGGAACCTGGTCGGTCTCGCTGGCGCCGATCCGGCGCGCCGCCGACTGCCCGGTCGAGTCGACCCGGACGCGTTCGAAGGCCTCGGCCAGGCCCCAGCCGGGCATGTTGCCGTAGATCGCCTCGCTCTCACCGTCCCTGACCCGGTAGGTCTCGTGCCAGATGCCGACATCGCCGGAGGCCCTGACGGCCTTGTTGAACTTCTTCCAGGCCGGCAGGTGCGGGTCGTCGGGATCGCGGGCGAAGCGGGCGAGGTCCTCGAAGCTGCGCCAGTACTGCACGTAGGCGATCGAGCTGCGGATGAGGGCGAAGTCGGCGCGCAGCATCCCCTTCTCGGGATGTGCCTCGAGCTCGCGGATCATCTTCGGCATCGCCTTGAACACGGGCCACCACTTGTGGACCCGCAGTGGCTTGTTGATCCGCATCCCGATCAGGAAGACGACGAAGTCGCCGTCGGTGCGGGCGGTGTAGCGGCCGGGGTGAATGATCGCCATCAGCGCGCGCCCTCGGTGGCGGCCTGTGAGGCTCCCGCGCCCGCAGGCGGTCCGCCGCCCGCGCCAGGTCCGCCGCCCGCAGGCGGTCCGCCGCTCGCGCCAGGTCCGCCGCTCGCGCCCGGGGTGCCGCCCCCGCTCGGGGTGCCCCCAGCGGACTCGGATATCCCAATTCGCTCGTGGAAGCGGCGCAGGGGGGCGGGAGCCCACCAGTTCCATTTGCCGAGGAGCTCCATCAGCGAGGGCACCAGCAGGGCGCGGATGATGGTCGCGTCGATCAGCACCGCGAGCGCCGTGCCGACGCCGTTCTGCTTGATGAAGAGGATCTCGGAGGTGGCGAAGGCGCCGATCGCGACCGCGAACAGGAGCGCCGCCGCGGTGACGATCCGCCCCGTCCGCTCGAGCCCGATCGCAACGCACTCGGAATCCGAGGCGCCGCCGTCGCGAGCCTCCTTGATCCGCGAGAGCAGGAAGACGGCGTAGTCGGTCGAGAGGCCGAAGGCGACGGCGAAGAGCAGGATCGGCATCGTCTGCTCGATCCCGCCGTCACTCGTGTAGCCGAGGAGTCCCTCGAAGCGGCCGTCCTGGAAGATCAGGACGAGCAGCCCGAAGACCGCGCTCAGGTTGAGGACGTTCATCAGCAGCGACTTCACCGGCAGCACCACGGACCCGGTCATCAGGAAGAGGACCACCAAGGTGGAGATGACGATGATCGCGAGCGCCGCCGGGAGGTGGCTCTCGAGGCTGCTCTGGAGGTCGACGAACTCGGCGGCGGCGCCGCTGACGAGCACCTCGGTCCCCTGCGGCGCTTGAAGGTCGCGGATCCGCTCGGCGGTCGCGTGGGCGCGATCGGAGACCCGCGGGCTGTCGCCGATCGCCTCGATCGCCGTGACTCCGCCGCCCAGGCGCTGCGGCGGGTTGACCGCGGCCACCCCGGGTACCTTCGCCAGTCGCTCGGCGACGCTGCGCGCGGTGGCCGGGCCGCCGCCGTCGACCGCGACCTCGAACGGGGTGTCGCGGAACGGCGGGAAGTCAGCCCGCAGGACGTCGTCTACCTGGCGGGCGCTGGCCGAGCCCGGAAGCACCCTGGCGTCGACCGAGTTGAACTTGATCCCGAGGAACGGCAGCCCGAGGATGATCAGGCCGGTGGCCGTGAGCGTTGCGATCGGGACCGGCCTGCGCATCACGAAACGCGAGAGCCGGTACCAGAAGCCGTCTGTGATGACCTCGGTCTCGCGTTCGGCACGGCGGCGAAGGAACCGGGGCGAGAGCGAGTTGACGCGGGTCCCCAGCAGCGTCAGCACGGCGGGCAGGACCGTCAGCGAGACCGTTGCGGCGATCAGCGCGACGATCGCCCCACCGAAGCCCATCGAGTAGAGGAAGCGCTGGGGGAAGACGATCAGCGAGGCGATCGCCGCCGCCACCGTCAGCGAGGAGAAGAGGACCGTGCGGCCTGCGGTCGCCAGGGTGCGGCGCATCGCGGCCAGTCCCGGCCCGTCCTTCGCGATCTCCTCGCGGTAGCGGGAGACGATGAAGAGGCTGTAGTCGATCGCCAGCCCGAGCCCGAGGCCGGTGGTCAGGTTGAGAGCAAAGATCGAGATCGAGCCGACCTCGCTTGCAATCCGCAGCGCCAGGAAGGTGCCGACGATCGCAAGCGCTCCGACCATCAGCGGCAGCGCCGCGGCGACCAGGCTGCGGAAGAACAGGAGCGAGAGCAGGAAGAGCAGCGGGAAGGCGATCAGCTCGGCCCGCTGGAGGTCCTTCTGGACCTGCGTGTTGATCTGTTCCTGGGCGAGTGCGCGCCCGCCTACGCTGACCCCCGGAGTGGCGGCCAGGGAGTCATTGATTGCGGTGGCTGCGTCCTGCTGCTCCTGGTCTCCGGTCGGGCGCAGGGCGACGGCGAGGTAGGTGGCGTCGTTTCGCTCCGAGACGAAGGCCCGCGAGCGGGTGTTGTAGTAGCCGCTGACGCGGGCGACGTCGTCGCGCCGTGCCAGGCGGCGCCCGATTCCGCTCACCCTGGCCGCGAAGGCCGGGTCGGCGACGCTGCCGCCGCGGACGAGGACGACGACGCCCGTCTCGCGGTAGCCGGCGCGCTCGAGCAGCGCGGTGGCGCGGGCGCTCTCGGTGGCCGGGTCGTCGGCGCCGTAGGGGTCGAGTTTCTCGGCGACGTTTCCGCCGAGCGCGCCGGCGAGTAGGAAGAAGGCGATCGCGATCAGGCCGATCCGGCGGGCGTGGCCGTCGGCGAGGCGGGCGAGGGCGTCGAACATCAGTCGTCCCTTTCATTGTCGAGGCGCGATTCGAGCTCGGCTGCGCTGCGCTCGCACCAGTCGATGATCCACTCGTTGAACTCGATTCCGAAGCGAAGAACCATGTAGGGGAAGCTCTCCGGCGCCTGCGCCGCGATCGGCTCGACCTGGCGCAGGTCGGCGACCTTTCGGCGGTGCTGCTCGCCCATGTCGCGCAGGCGCTGGACCTGCTGGGAGGGCTCTAGCGCTCCGGCGAAGAAGAGCTTCAGCATCCCCTCGTGGCGCATCTCGAAGACCTCGGGGGGCTCGGAGAGCCACTCGACGAGCGCCCGGCGGCCCTCGTCCGTGAGCGAGAAGACAGTTCGCTTGCGTCCTCCGCTCGGAGAGTCGGCCCCCTCGATCAGCCCGGCCGCGGCGAGGCTCTTCAACTCGGGGTAGATCTGGCCGTAGCTCGCGGCCCAGAAGAACCGGGTCGAGCGATCGACGTAGCCCTTGATCTCATACCCCGAGCGGGGCCCGTGGCTGAGCATTCCGAGGATGACGTATGCGGTGGGCCGGAGGTCCTCCATCGATTTGCAATATATCAAGGGGATATATCTGCAAGAGTGACGTTGGTCACAGCATCTGCCAGTCGGGGCGGCTCGACCCCGGCTGGCGGCGCGGATCGGCGCCGACGGGTGGATACCGTCCCAAATATCGTCGCTTTCCACCCATCGGCGGGAAACCGGGTGGGTGGCGTCGGCCATCGGGGAGGAACCCGGTGGGTGGCGTCCGTATCCTCAGCCAGCGATGGAATCTCGGGCAGACATCGTCGTGATGAAGTTCGGCGGCACATCGGTTGCCGGGCCGGAGGAGCTGAAGCGCGCTGCGGGGCGGATCGTCGCCGCGCGAGAGGCGGGCAGCCGGGTCGTCGCCGTGCTCTCGGCCCGCGGCAAGACGACAGACGAGCTCACCGACATGGCGCTGGAGATCTCCGAGCGGCCGGACCCGCGCGAGATGGACATGCTGCTCTCGACCGGCGAGCGGATCTCCTGTGCACTCTGCGCGATGGCGATCCGCGACATGGGCCACGAGGCGATCTCGCTGACCGGCTCGCAGGCGGGGATCGTCACCGACTCCTCTCATACCAAGGCGCGGATCATCGACGTCCGCGCCGACCGCATCCGCGAAGCGCTCGAGCAGGACCGGATCGTCCTCGTCGCCGGCTTCCAGGGTGTCTCCACCGACAGCCACGACGTCACCACCCTCGGGCGCGGCGGCTCCGACACGACCGCGACTGCGCTCGCCGCCGCCCTCGGTGCCTCCGAGTGCCAGATCTACACAGACGTTCGCGGCGTCTTCAGCGCCGATCCCCGGATGGTTCCCGACGCCCGCAAGCTGCCGGTGGTCTCCTACGAGGAGATGCTCGAGATGTCGGCATCCGGGGCGAAGGTGCTGCAGCTTCGCTCGGTCGAGTACGCGCGAAACCACGGTGTCCGCATCCACTGCCGCAGCAGCTTCGAGGACGGCCCCGGTACCCTCGTCCTACCCGAGGACGAGACGATGGAACGACCCCTGGTGACAGCCGTGACCCACTCCGACGCCGAGGCGCGCGTGACGCTCAAGGGCGTCCGCGACGAACCCGGAGTGGCGGGGAAGGTATTCGGTGCCCTTGCCGACGCCAACGTCAACGTCGACATGATCATCCAGAACGAGCCGGTCTCCGAGGACAAGCGGGCCGACCTCTCCTTCACGATGGAGCGGAGCGATCTCGACGCGGCCGTGGAGGCGATCGAAGGCCTGGGCGGAGTCAGCGGCGGGATAGAGACGGACCAACGGATCGGCAAGGTGTCGATCGTCGGCGCCGGCATGCGCAGCCACCCCGGCGTCGCGGCCAGGGTATTCGAGACGCTCGGCGAGAACGGGATCAACATCGAGATGATCTCCACCTCGCCGATCAAGATCTCCTGCGTGATCGCCTCCGGCCGGGTGCCCGACGCGGTGCGCTGCCTGCACGAGGCCTTCGAGCTGGGCGCGGACGCGGTCCGCGAAGAGGACCCGACCGGCACCGAGCACCGGCCGACCGTCGCCGGCTGAGCGCGCCCGCGAGCGCGCGAAGGCCGCCGTCATACTGAATCCGATGGCTTCCAACGGCTACAGAGTCGGAGTCCTCGGCGCCACCGGCGCCGTCGGCTCGACCATCCTCGGTGTTCTCGCCGAGCGGGGATTTCCCGCCTCCGAGGTGATCCCGTTCGCCTCTGGTCGCTCAGCCGGCAGGCAGATCGAGTGGAACGGCTCGATGCTCGAGTGCAGGGAGCTGAGCGAGGAGACGATCGCCGGCCTCGACCTGGTCCTCTCCTCGGCCGGAGGGGCGATCAGCGCCGAGTGGGCGCCGCGGCTGGTCGACGCCGGCGCGATCGTCATCGACAACACCAGCTTCTGGCGCATGCACGCCGATGTCCCGCTGGTTGTCGCCGAGGTCAACCCCGAGGCGCTCGACGACCACAAGGGGATCATCGCCAATCCGAACTGCACCGCGATGCAGATGCTGGTGGCGCTGGCGCCGATCCACCGCGCCGCCGGTCTCGAGCGGCTGATCCTCTCCAGCTACCAGTCGGTCTCCGGCACCGGTCGCCGGGCGATCGAGGAATTGCGGTCGCAGACCGCCGACGTTCTCGAGGGCCGCGTGCCGAAGGTCGAGGTCTACCCGCACCAGATCGCCTTCAACGTCCTGCCGCAGGTGGAGACCTTCTCCGACGGAGACGACTACACGACCGAGGAGCGCAAGGTGATGGCCGAGACCCGCAAGATCCTCAGCCTCGGCGAGGAGGTCGGGATCTCGGCCACCTGCGCGCGGGTGCCGGTTATCGGAGCCCACTCCGAGTCAGTCAACGTGCAGACGCGGGAGGACCTCTCGCCCGACGACTGCCGGGCGCTGCTGGCCGAGGCGCCCGGGGTGATCGTCGTCGACGACCCCGCCGAGGCCCGCTACCCGATGGCGATAGATGGCACCGGTCGCGACGAGGTGCTCGTCGGCCGCATCCGCCGCGACCCCAGCCACGAGCGCTGCCTCAACCTCTGGGTCGTCGGCGACAACCTGCGCAAGGGGGCGGCGACGAACGCCGTCCAGGTGGCCGAGCTCCTGGTCGAGCGCGGCCTGCTCCCGGCCGGCGCCTAGCCGACGCCGCTGCGGCCAGGTCGAGTGGACGATTTCCCTCGCCAGTTGGGGGATTTCGTCCACTCGACGGAGGGGGAGGGGGCCGACCGGTATAAGCCGAGGCATGGAAATCGGCTTCGGCGACGCGATGCTGGTCTTCGGAGGGCTGCTGGCGGTCGCCGCGGCGCTCTCGGGGGTGATGCGGGGGACGGTTCTGTCGATCTCGGTGCTCTCAGTCGCCTTCGGGATCGGGATGGCGGAAGCCGGCGTCGTCACGGTCGACGCCAAGGACTCGGCCGTCGTCCACCTGGTCGAGTTGGCGCTGATCCTCACCCTCTTCTCCGACGGGATGTTCGTCGAACGCGAGCTGCTGGCGCGTCACTGGACCCCGGTCGCGCGGGCGATCGTGATCGCGATGCCGATCACCCTGGCCCTGCTGGCGCTGGCCGCCAAGGGGCTCTTCCCCTCTCTCGACTGGGCCGAGGCCTTCCTCCTCGCTGCCGTCCTGACCCCAACCGATCCGGTGGTCACCTCCTCGGTGGTCACGTCCACGAACGTGCCGGCGAGGGTCCGCCACACGCTCAACCTGGAGTCCGGGCTCAACGACGGCCTGGCGCTGCCATTCGTCCTCTTCTTTCTCGTGCTCGCCTCGCCGAGCGGCAACGCGGCGACCGAGGCCACCAATCTGGTTGGTGAGGCCGCCTTCGGCGCCGTCGTCGGTGTCGTCGTCGGGATGATCGGCGGTCGCCTCCACCACCAGCTTCCCGGCGGCGGAATCACCGCCCGCTATGAGGGGATCTACGCGATCGGTTTCGCCCTGCTCGCCTTCGGGGTCGCCGACGTTACCTTCGGCAACGGGTTGATAGCCGCATTCGTCGCCGGGATCGCGATGGGCGCCGCCGAGCGCGATGTGCCGGAGGCGTTCGTCGAGTTCTCCGAAAACGTCAGCTCGATATTCCAGGTGATCACCTTCTTCGTCTTCGGGGCGCTGATCGTCGCCACCGGATATGACCGCGACATCTGGCCCCTGGCCGGATTCATCCTCGCGGCGCTGCTGGTCGCGCGCCCGGCCGCGATCATGCTCGCCTTCCTTCGTGAGCGAATGCCCAACCCGCTGAAGCTGTTCATCGCCTGGTTCGGGCCAAAGGGGGTCGCCTCGATGCTCTTTGCCCTCCTGGTGCTGAACTCCGACGCCGGCTCACGGACGCTGATCTTCGACGTGGCCGCTTTCACGATTCTCGCATCGATCGTCGCCCACGGACTCACAGACACGGTCGGCGCCGGCTGGATCAAGCGGCGGATGGGGCCCGGGACCGGGTCCGAGAGCGACCCGCCCTAGGCGGGGACTTCGGCGGCGAGCCGCTTCTCGACCCAGCCGGTGGAGGCGATGTGGCGGCTCATCCCGAGCTGCTTCGGCTCGGCGCCGAGCGCCAGGCCGACGAGCTGGGGAAGGTGCAGCACGGCGAGGTCGAGCTCACGGTTGACCACCTTCGCTGCCTCGGGCTGCTGCATGTCGAGGTTGAGGTGGCACAGCGGGCAGGGTGTGACCAGGCAGTCGGCGCCGGCGTCGAGGGCGTCGCCGACGTGGGTGCCGGCCTGCCGCAGGGAGGTCTCGCGGTTCATCGTGATCACCGGGAAGCCGCAGCACTTGCGGGCGCCGTCGTAATCGACGACCTCGCCGCCGAGCGTGGTGATCACCTTCTCGAGGTAGATGTCGCGGTCGGGGTGCTCGTCGTAGCCGAGGCGCTCCTTCGGGCGGACCACATAGCAGCCGTAGAAGGGGCCGACGCGGAGGCCGGAGAGGGGTCGGGTGACCTTCTCGGCGAGGCGGTCGAGGCCGTAGTCCTCGACCAGCAGCCAGAGGAAGTTCTTGTTGGTGAAGCCGTCCTTGCCCTTGACGTATTCGAGCCCCTGGCCGGAGAGGACCTCGTTGATGTGGGCTCGGTAGGCGGAGTCGGCGTCGAGGCGCTGCTGGCACTCCGACTGCGCGCCCTGGCAGGTCGAGCAGATGTTCATCATCGCGAGCCCGGTCTCCTGGGCGAGGGCGAAGGTGCGGGCGTTGAGGGTGTCGGCGAGCTCCTGGTTGTGCTCGGCGATGACCCCGGCCCCGCAGCAGTTGGCACGGTCGAGGGTGACCAGCTCGATCCCGAGCCGCTCTGCGACCAGCGCCATCGAGCCGTGCAGCTCGGTGGTGAAGCCGCGCGAGACGCACCCGGGCCAGTAGGCCAACTTCACTGCCCGACACCTCCTCCGCTGTCGCGTCCGGGGGTGTCGGGGTGGCAGGTGGGATTCACGCGTTTTCTCCTTCCGCAGCAGCCGCCGCCTCGGCGGCGAGCAGGTCCTGGGGCGGCTCGTCGGGCTCGGGCTCGGCGTCCTCCTCGCCGGTGATGTAGATGTTGAACTCCTCGCGATGCTCCTCCGCGTGGGCGTAGATCGCCTTGACGTCTTCCTGGGCGCCGCCGGGGAGCTTGTGGTGTACCCCCGGTATCAGCTTCGGCAGCGAGCGCATCTTGCCGCTCTTCATGCCCCGGATCGCCGTCGGGATTGAGCCCAGCAGGCCCTTGATCGCACCATTGATCGGCATCAGCTTGCCCTTGACGCCGGGTGCGAAGGACTCCTGCAGCAGCAGCGCCTCGTCGAGGGTGCCCTTCTTCTCGATGTTGTTGACGAAGGCGATCTCGTGGTTGTGGCCGTGGTTTTTGTCCTTGATCCCCTGCTCGCCGCGCGCGGCGGCGGAGCCGCATGATCTGGTCCATCGGGGCGACGCCCTTGGGGCAGGCGTCGATGCAGGAGAAGCAGTGGGTGCAGTCGTAGATGCCGTGCGGGTCCTGGGAGAGGTCGTCGAGGCGCTCCTTCGTCTGCGCGTCGCGGGGGTCGCCCACGAACCGGTACGCCTTCGCCAGGGCGGCGGGGCCGATGAAGTCCGGGTCGGCCTCCATCGAGAGGCAGGAGGAGACGCAGGCTCCGCACTGGATGCAGGCCATCGACTGGGTGATGTCGATCATCGACTCCGGCTCGACGATGTACTCGCGCTCGGGCGGATCGCCGGCCGGCAGCAACCACGGCGTCACCCGCCTGATCTTCTGCCAGTGCGTCGACTCCATGTCGGTGATCAGGTCCTTGATCACCGGCATGTTTCCCATCGGCTCAACAATTATTGGCGCGGTCTCCTCCGCTCCCGCCGGGGCGCGCTCATCAACACCGTCAGCCTCGCGTCCCGGCTCCCGCGTCCGGGGACCGCTTGCCGCAGTCTCCTCCGCTTGCGAGCGGGCGCCGTTCGCCGTCGCGTCGGCCATCTTCTCCGCCAACTCCTGCGCCTCGCCGAGCTGGGTCTTGCAGCCGAGGCCTGACTGACCGTTGATCTTCATCCCGCAGGAGCCGCAGATCGCCGCCCGGCAGGAGCAGCGGACCGAGAGTGAGCCGTCGTCGCGGTCCTTGGCTTGGAGAAGCCCGTCGAGGACGCTCAGCGTCGGGTCGAGGTCAACCTGAAACGACTCCCAGTAGGGGCCATCGCCCGACTCGGGCTGGTAGCGGCGCACCTTCAGCTCGTAGGAGGCCATCGGCTCAGTAGGTCCTTTCCTGGGGCTGCCATTGGGTGATCTTGACCTCGGAGAAGCTGATCTCGGGCCCGGCACCGTTTGCCGAGACGTCGATGTGCTTGAGCCACTCGTCGTCGTTTCGCTCGGGGAAGTCGGTGCGGTACTGGGCCCCGCGGCTCTCCTTGCGCTCGAGCGCGGAGACGCAGCAGCACTCGGCGTTGTCGAGCATGTAGCCGAGCTCGATCGCTCCCAGCACGTCCTGGTTGAAGACCGTGCCACGGTCGTCGATGTAGGCCTCCGCGGCCTCCTCCTTGAGCCTGCGAACCACATCGAGCGCGGTCTGGATCCCCTCCTCGTCGCGGAAGACGGCAACGTGGCGGTCCATTGTCGTGCCGAGCTCGAGCTTGATCTCGGAAACGCGGCGGCCGGAGCCGTGCTTGCGGGAGATGATCTCCTCGATGTTGGCGCGCTCGTCGGAGAGCACCGATGGCGAGACCCGCGCCAGCGGCATCGACTTCGCCCGCGCGGCGGCATCTAGGCCCGAGTGCTTGCCGAAGATGAGCGTGTCGAGGAGCGAGTTGGCTCCGAGGCGGTTGCCGCCGTGGACCGAGACGCAGGCGGTCTCCCCGGCGGAGTAGAGGCCGGGGACGTTGGTGCGGCCCTCGACGTCGGTCTTGACCCCACCCATGGTGTAGTGGTTGCCCGGCTTGATGTGGATCGGCTCGCGGGTGATGTCGACGCCGGCGAAGTCGCGGCCGACGAGGACGATCTCGCGCAGGGCCTCGTGGATGCGCTTCTTCGGAACCACGGTGACGTCGAGCGCGACCGTGCCGTCGGGGAAGCCGCGGCCCTCGTTGATCTCGGTCTGCTCGGCGCGGGAGACGACGTCTCTGGAGGCCAGCTCCATCTTGTTCGGCGCGTAGCGCTCCATGAAGCGCTCGCCCCTGGCGTTGAGCAGGTGGGCGCCCTCGCCGCGGGCCCCCTCCGTGATCAGAAAGCCCTTGCCCGCCAGAGTGGTCGGGTGGTACTGGATCATCTCCATGTCCATCAGGGTGGCGCCGACCCGGTAGGCCATGGCGATCCCGTCGCCGGTGCAGATCAGGGCGTTGGTGGTCGGCTTCCAGACCTGACCGTTGCCGCCGCAGGCCAGGATCACCGACTTCGCCCGGAACAGCTCCATCGTTCCGTCGGCGATGTTGCGGGTGACGACCCCGCAGCACTCGCCGGCGTCGTCGATCGCAAGCGCGGTGCAGAACCACTCCTCGTAGCGGGAGACGGAGTCCGAGTGCTTCATCAGCTGCTCGTAGAGCACGTGCATGATCGCCTGGCCGGTGATGTCTGCGACGTAGTAGGTGCGAGCCGCCGAGGCGCCGCCGAAGGCTCGGGTTCCGAGCTTGCCCTCCGCGTTTCTGTGGAAGGTCACCCCGAGGTGCTCGAGGTGGAGGATCTCCTCCGGCGCCTCGCGACACATCACCTCGACCGCGTCCTGATCAGAGAGGTAATCCGAGCCCTTGACCGTGTCGAATGCGTGCGACTCCCAGGAGTCCCCCGGGTTCAGCGCCGCATTGATCCCGCCCTGGGCCGCGTTGGAATGCGAGCGGACCGGGTGGACCTTGCTGATGATCCCGACCGATACGCCATCCTCGGCGGCGGCGAGGGCGGCGCGCTGTCCGGCGAGGCCGGCTCCGATTACGAGAACGTCATGCGTTGGCACGAAGGCTGATCCTATAGATCAAAGCGCCTCGGCTGAGCCTCGGCTGAAGCCCAGCGCCGGCTCAGGCCGAGGAGCCCGCTGCGGACCGGTCGCGCAGAGCCCGGCCGACCTGGTCCGCGGTGACGATTCCGCAGAGGCGGCCGCTGGAGTCAATCGCCATCAGGGCGCCGAAACGGGACAGGTTCTGGTTGCCGAGGAGGCTGTCGAGCGGGGCGTCCTCGCTGACGTGAAGGGCGCCGCCGTCGAAATCGAGCAGCTCGGCCACGGTTGAGGAGGCGCGGCTGACCTCGGGCACCCCGTCGGCGCGGTCGCGCTCGAGCAGGCCGCGGAAATGGCGGCCGGCGTCGACCACGGGGAACCAGGGCCAGCGGTAGCGCAGGAAGTACTCGTCCAGGGCGCGCTCGACGCTCAGCTCCTCGGGGATCGCAACCGGCTCCCGGTCCATCACGTCGGAGACGCGCATGCCCTCGATTCGGCTGGTGATCGCGGTCTGCAGGTTGGCTGCGCGGGCGGAGCCGTTGATGACCATGCCGATCAAGACGAGCCAGACGCCGTTGAAGGGGTCTCCGGTGAAGACGAGGAAGATCCCGGCGCCGATGAACAGGTAGGCGAACGCCTGTCCCAGGGTCGCCGCGAATCGGGTCGCCGAGGCTCGGTCCCCGGTCCTCCACCATGCGATCGCCCTGGCGATCCGGCCGCCGTCCATGGGGAAGGCCGGGATCAGGTTGAAGACGAGGACGAAGAGGTTGATCGCAGCGAGCCAGCCGAGCACCGCAAGGTAGCCGGGCGGCGGCCCGGCGGCTGTGGAGTTGACATAGGGGATGGCGTGCCAGTAGGCATCGGCCCCGGCTGCCACCACGCCCACCGCGCTCAACACGACCGCGATCGCCAGCGTGGCCAGGGGCCCGGCCACCGCCACCTTGAACTCGGTCGAGGCGCTGTCGGATTCCCTATCCATGCGGGCGACGCCTCCGAAGATCCAGAGCTGGATGCTCGAGATGCCGATCCCGTTGCGGAGCGCGGCGAAGGCGTGGCCGAGCTCGTGCAGGACGATCGAGCCGAAGAACCCGAGGGCGCTGACGACGGCGAGCGCGTAGACGCCGGTCGAAGACGCCGGCCTCAGAAGCTGGTCCCCGTAGAGGTTGGAGAGCCAGAAGATCAGCAGGAAGAGGATGACGAAGAACGACCAGTCGACCGCGATCCGGATTCCGCGGACGTGAAAGAGGGTGATCGAGCCACCGCCGAGCATGCCCCAATGGTAGGCGCCCGGCCCCCGCGGACAGGGGCCTGTAAGTCTCCTGGGCGTGATACGACGGCTGCCGGGCGACTTCGAGCTCGACGATGACCCTGCTCGGGTCGACCCCGAGGTCGTGGTCAGGTTCCTCTCCGAGGACGCCTACTGGTCACGCGGACGCGACCGCGAGCTGATCCTGAGAACGATCCGCGAGGCGACGCGGGTGATTGGCGCCTACTCGCCGGGCGGCGCCCTGGCCGGTTACGCGCGGGTCGTCTCAGACGGGGTCGTCTTCGCCTATCTCGCTGACGTCTTCGTCCTCGAGCCGTTCAGGGGCGCGGGCCTCGGGGTCGAGATCGTGCGCGAGGCGGTCGAGAACGGCCCCCACTCCGAGCTGCGCTGGATCCTCGGCACCGCCGACGCTCGCGGCCTCTATGAGAAGTTCGGCTTCGGCACCCCGTCGCACCTGCTGATGGAGCGCCCCTCGGCCGATCCCGAGCCCTGGCGCGAGGACGCTTCCTGACCCGCACTGCTTCTGACGTGGGACCTTTCAAGCGCCCATGACCTGGAGCCTCCCATGTCGTGGGACCTTTCAAGCGTCTATATGGTGGTTGAAAGGTCCCACGTCGCCGGGTGGCGCGCGAAAGATGCGCGGAAACGCAGGTGGTGCGCACGCCCAGCGCCCGGTTTCTTCGCGCGGGGTCGTCCGGTACGGCCGCGCGAGGGCGCCCGGCGTCGTTGCGCGGCGTCAGGGTTCCGGATCCGCCTGGTCAGACGAGCGGCCGGTGGCGCTCGATGATCCGCGCGAAGTCAACCCTGGCGGGGAGCGTTCCGAAGGCCTGGCCCCAGTCTCCGCCGAGGCGCGATGCGCAGAAGGCGTCAGCGACGGCCTCGTCGCCATAGCGGACGAGCAGCGAGGCCTGAAGGGCGAGAGCCATCCGCTCGACCAGGCGCCGGGCGCGCGGCTCGAGCGTCTGCGCATCGGTGCCGAGCTCGACCCGCAGCTGCTCCGAGAATGCCTGCAGGCGCGGCTCCATCGCCGCTCCCTCGGCGACCTCGCCAAAGAAGGCGTCGACCGCTGCGGGGCTCTTGACCATCGCCCGCATCACGTCGAGGCACTGGACGTTCCCCGATCCCTCCCAGATCGAGGAGAGGGGGCTCTCGCGGTAGAGGCGCGGCATTCCCGATTCCTCGACGTAACCGCTGCCGCCGAGGCACTCGAGCGACTCGACCGCGTGGGCTGGAGCGCGCTTGCAGATCCAGTACTTCAGCACGGCGTTGGCGAGCCGCCTGAAGTCGGCGGCACCCCCATCCCCGCCGGCTGCCTCGTCGTAGCTGCGGGCCAGGCGCATCACCGAAACCGTCGCCGCCTCCGACTCGACGCAGAGGTCGGCGAGGACGTTTTGCATCAGCGGCTGGTCGATCAACAGCTTGCCGAAGGCCGAGCGGTGGGCGGCGTGATGGGTGGCCTGGGCCACCCCCGCCCGCATTCCGGCGGTCGAGCCGATCGCGCAGTCGAGGCGGGTGTGGTTGACCATCTCGATGATCGTCGGGACGCCGCGACCCTCCTCGCCGACCATCCGCGCCCAGGCCCCGCGGAACTCGACCTCGCTGGAGGCGTTGGAGTGGTTGCCCAGCTTGTCCTTGAGCCGCTGGATCTGGAAGCGGTTGAGCTCGCCATCGGGGGTCCAGCGCGGCATCAGGAAGCAGGAGATCCCCGAGTCCGTCTGGGCGAGGACGAGGAAGGCGTCGCACATTGGCGCCGAGCAGAACCACTTGTGGCCGGTGATCTCGTACTCGGCTCCCGGACCGCCGCCGTTCAGCGCCGCCGCCGAAGTTGTGTTGGCACGGACGTCGGAGCCGCCCTGCTTCTCGGTCATCGCCATCCCGCACAGCGCCCCGCGCTTCTCCGCCGCGGGGAGGAAGCGCTCGTCGTAGCCGAGGGAGAGCAGCCGCCCGACCCACTCCTCGGCGACCTCGGGCTGGTGGCGCAGGGCCGGTACCGCCGAGTAGGTCATCGAGAGAGGGCAGCCGACTCCGCCCTCGGCCTGGGCGAGCTGCATGAACAGAGCGGCTCGGGCGACGTGGGCCCCGGGACCGGGCTCGCGCCAGGGCAGCGAGTGCAGCCCGTTGGCGACGCCGATCCGCATCAGCTCGTGCCAGGAGTGGTCGAAAGAGACCTCGTCGACGCGATTGCCGTAGCGGTCGTGGGTATGGAGCACCGGTCGCATCTCGTTCGCCTCGAAGCCCCAGCGGATCACCTGGTGCGAGCCGCAGAGCGCGCCGAATGCGATCGCCCGCTCCTCGGCCCATCCGGCTCCCTCGCGCCGCAGGGCCTCGACCAGTGGGCGGTCCTGCTCGAACGTGTTGAGGTCCTCCAGCGGCACCGACTGGTTGAAGACGGTGTGGGTGCGGTGGGGATCGCGTTCCTCGGTCGTCGCCACAGACCAGATGGTACGCGCAGCCACCGAAGCGGGGATATGATCCGCCGATCGCCGACTCATCCGACAGCCTGGCCCGGGTTCCGCTGTTCGCCGGCGTCGATGCCAAGAGTCTGAAGAGGCTGGCGAAGCAGATGAGCGAGCGCACCTTCTCCGAGGGCTCGGTGATCGCCACCGAGGGCCAGAGCGGCGTCGGCTTCTTTCTGATCGAGGAGGGCAACGCCTCGGTCAGCATCGGCGGCGAGCAGATCCGCACCCTCGTGCCCGGTGACTTCTTCGGAGAGATCGCCCTGATCGACGACGGCCCGCGGACGGCGACCGTGGTTGCGGCCACCGATCTGCGTTGCCGCGGGATGAGCGCATGGGAGTTCCGTCCCTTCGTTCAGGATCACCCTGAGGTCGCCTGGCCGCTGCTGGTCACCCTGGCGACGCGCCTGCGCGAGACCCAGGGGCGCGGCTAGGCGGGCAGGACCGCCCCCAGCCGGGCGAAGGTCTCCACCGCCTCCTCCCTGGCGGCTCCTCCGATCAGCCAGCCGGTCCGTGCCGTCTGCAGGGGGCACTCGATCTCGGCGAAGAGCCGGTAGGCGTCCCGCAGCAGCGCCTCGTCGCCCTCGTGCACAGCGCGTGCCCTCTGCAGGAGGCCGATCGCGTAGCGGTTCTCGCCTACCCAGCGCTCGGCAAGCTCGATCGCCTCAGTGACAGAGCCGGAGCCGGCCCGTGCGAAGGCCTCTGCCCGCGCCGCATAGAAGACGGGGCGCCACCAGAAGCTGTCGGCGGCGTCTCGGAGCCGCTCTGAAGCCTGCCCTAAGCGGCCGTGGTGGAGGTCGACGTCGGCGCGCCAGACCGTAATTCCCGGCAGCTGGCCGGAGACGTCAGGAGCCACCTGCTCCCCGAATTCGAACCACTCCTCTGCCGCTGCTGGGTTCCCACGGTAGCCGTAGATCGCCCCGGCCGAGGCCAGTGCCGCCGCCATCGCGGCGAGCGGCGGACTGCCGGCGGCCGTCCACTCCTCCCGGAACCGGCGGCTGCTCTCCAGCACGAGGTCCCACTCGCCGAGGTAGAACGCCGGGAGCATCTCGCGCTCCCAGGCCGAGTAGGCGATTCCCCGCCCCATGTCCTGGCGCTTCGCGTCGGCGGCGAAGTTAGCCGCCTCGCGGAAGGCCCCGGTCTGAAGCAGGGACTCGACCATCATGTGAAGGGCGTCGCTGCGCTCCACGTCAAGCGTCGGGGAAGTGGGATTGGCGTCGATCAGCTCGAGGCGCTCTCGTGAGAACTCAACGGCCATTCCGTGGTGACCTGCGTCCCACTGCGGTCCCTGCGCGGCATCGAGCGCACCGGAGATCAGGACCGGATCTCCGACCCTGCGGGCCATCGCCAGCCCTTCCTGGGCCGCCTCGTCCATCTCGTCCTCGCGGTCGAAGGCCCAGGAGATCCAGGCGTCGTTCAGCCGCAACCTGGCCTGGGTGGTCTGGTCGGCCGGGTCGGCGAGAGCGCAGGCTCTGGCGTGGATCGAGGCGACCTCGTCCTCAGAAGCCCTGCCGGTGATGCCACTGAACCTGGTCTGAACCTCAACCACGCGCGCGTATGTCGCCGCCGCTTCAGCGCCCTTTCCGGCCTCTTCCAGGATGCTCGCGGCCTCGCGAAGCATCTGCAGGGCCGGCGGCCCTGCCCATCGCCGCAGCGCGATCTCCGCGCCCGTCTTCAGGATCGCGGCCTTCTCGGCTGGGGCATCCGTGAGCCCTGCCGCCTGCTCGTAGAGCTCCTGGGCCCGCCCTCCGGCTCCTCTCCGCACGGCGATCTCGGCTGCCTCCAGCACCGCCTCTCGGGCTGTGTTGAACCGTGCCTCGGAGGTCTGCAGCGCAGCCGCTTGAGCGAAGTGAAAGGCGAGCAGCTCGGCCAGCTCCGTGTAGCGTCCGCCGGCGCTCGCCCGTATCTCCGCCGCGACCCGTTCGTGCAGCCGCGCCCGCTCGCCCCGAGGCAGGGTGTCGTAGGCGACATCGCGTATGAGCTGGTGGCGGAAGGCGAAATGGCCGGGACCCTCGGACACCTGCTCCACGATCAGTGCCTTGCGCGCAAGCTCCTTCAGTTCGGTCGCCGGCGCCGAGCCGATCAGATGCCCGAGCTGGGCGTCGGAGAAGTTGTGGCCGAGGACGGCGGCGTGCTGGGCGGCGCGCTTCTCGGTCGGCGGCAGCAGGTCGATGCGGGCAGCGATCGTCCCCTGCACGGTGTCCGGCAGCTCGGTCAGCTCGTGCTCGGGGCCGCAGGAGAGGATCGTCCGGGAGACCTCCTCGGCGAAGAATGGGTTTCCGCCGCTGACCTCGGCGACCCGCTCGGCCTCGGACTGCGAGGCGCCCAGAAGCCGAGCCGCCAGGGCCGTGGTCGCCTGCGAGTCGAGCGGTCGCAGCTCGATCTTGCTGACGTTCGCCACGGCCCGGCCAAAGTCGGGGCGGCGCTCCATCAGCTCGGGGCGGCTGGTGCAGAGCAGTATCAGGGGGGCGTCACTGAGGCCGAACGCCGCCTCCTCGAGCAGGTCGAGCAGTCCGTCGTCGGCCCAGTGAGCGTCGTCGATGCAGATCACGAGCGGACGATCTGCGGCGAGCAGGCCGACGAAGCGCCGCCAGGAGCGGCGCAGCTCCTCCTCGGCGCTGTGCTCGCCCTCCGCCTCGCTGCCCCGAAGCGCCAGCGCCAGAGAGGCGGCGATCTCCGCGGCGTCATCGGCTCCCAGCGAGGCCAGCAGGGACGTGAGGGACCTCTCGACCTCGCTCACAGGGGCCTCGGCGGGCTGGCCGGCGGCACCCCGGAGGATCTCCCCCAGTGCCCAGAAGGCGATCCCGCGGCCGTACGGTGGGTTGTGTCCGACCAGCACCCTGGGCGGATCCGGGCCGCTCGCCAGGTCTTCGGTCAGCTCGCGCGTCAGCCGCGTCTTGCCGATCCCCGCCTCGCCGATGATCGTCACCAGCTCCGGCGCGCGCTCACGGGCCGCCCGGCGGTAGATGAGCCGCAGAAGCGCCAGGTCGTCCTCCCGTCCAATCAGCGGCGTCTCGGTCCCTCCGTCGCTGCCGCCCTCCACCGACGCCCTCCAGGTCGGTAGGGGACGACCGAATCCCTTCGCCTCGATCGCGGCACCGGGCTCGAGGGCGACGCTGCGGCACGACTGCGCCGTGCGCTCGCCGACAAGGACCTCGCCGGGCGCGGCCGCCTGCTGGAGCCGAGCCGCGGCGTTGACCGCGTCGCCGGTCACCGAGAGGTCGCCGTCACCCGGGTTCGCGAGGACCTCGCCCGTCTCGACGCCGACGCGAACCGCCAGCCCGCCGCCGAGTTCGGCGACTCGCCCGATCAGCGCCAGGCTCGCGGCCACCGCTCTGTCGGGGTCGTCGCCGTGGGCGACGGGCACTCCGAAGACCGCCAGGATCGCGTCGCCGATGAACTTCTCCAGCGTCCCACCGTGCTCGGAGAGTGTCTCGCGGGCAACCTCGAAGAACGGAGACAGCCGGCCGCGAATCTCCTCGGGGTCCGAGCCTGCGGCCATCGCGGTCGAGCCGACGAGGTCGGCGAAGACCATCGTCGCCACCTTTCGCTCCGACCCCGGAGCGGCGCCGAGCGGCGCACCGCAGGCCGAGCAGAAGCGGGCCTCGCCGGTCGCCTCGGTTCCGCAGCGCTCGCACTTCATCGTTGCCACATCCTGACCTTAGCCGCAGCGAAGGGCTGCGAATCCACCGAGTTCGATCTCGCCCGCGTCCGCCGATCATCTAGGGTCCCGGCGCGCACCCGAAGATGGCCAAGATCAAAGTCAAAAACCCGATCGTCGAGCTCGACGGCGATGAGATGACCCGGATCATCTGGGCGTTCATCAAGGAGGAGCTGATCCTTCCCCACGTCGACGTCGAGTTGATCTATTTCGACCTCGGGATCGAGAACCGCGAGGCGACCCGCGACCAGGTCACGCTCGACGCGGCGAACGCGATAAAGGAGCACGGGGTCGGGGTCAAGTGCGCGACGATCACCCCGGACGAGGCGCGGGTCGAGGAGTTCGGGTTGAGCGAGATGTACCGCTCACCGAACGGCACGATCCGCAACATCCTCGGCGGCGTCATCTTCCGCGAGCCGATCGTGATCTCGAACATACCCAGGCTCGTCCCCGGCTGGACCAAGCCGATCGTGATCGGCCGCCACGCCTTCGGAGACCAGTACCGGGCCGAGGACATGGTCGTCCCGGGAGCGGGGAAGCTGACCCTGACCTATACGCCGAAGGACGGCTCCGAGCCGATCGAGCTCGACGTCTACGACTTCCCCGGCGGGGGCGTGGCGATGGCGATGTACAACCTCGATGACTCGATCCGCGACTTCGCCCGGGCCTCGATGCGATACGGGCTCGACCGCGGCTTCCCCGTCTACCTCTCGACCAAGAACACCATCCTCAAGCGCTACGACGGCCGCTTCAAGGACCTCTTCGCCGAGGTATACGAGTCAGAGTTCCGCGCCGACTTCGAGGCCGCGGGCATCACCTATGAGCACCGCCTCATCGACGACATGGTCGCGGCGGCGCTGAAGTGGGAGGGGGGCTACGTCTGGGCATGCAAGAACTACGACGGCGACGTCCAGTCCGACACCGTCGCTCAGGGCTTCGGGTCGCTCGGGCTGATGACGAGCGTGCTGATGACGCCCGACGGCAAGACCGTCGAGGCCGAGGCTGCCCACGGAACCGTCACCCGCCACTACCGCGAGCACGAGAAGGGCAACCCCACCTCGACCAACCCGATCGCCTCGATCTTCGCCTGGACCCGGGCGCTCGCCGCGCGCGGCCGTATGGATCAAACGCCCGAGGTTTCCGCGTTCGCCCAGACTCTGGAGCGAGTCTGCATCGAGACCGTCGAGAGCGGTGCGATGACCAAGGACCTGGCCCTCCTCGTCGGCCCCGAGCAGGGGTTTCAGACCACGCAGGAGTTCCTCGCCTCGATCGATCAGAGCCTGCAGCGGGCGATGTCGTAGCGTCCCCGCTCCCAACCACCGACTTCAGGAGAGATGATCCAGTGAGCACTCCAGTCAAGGTCACAGTCACCGGCGCCGCCGGACAGATCGGCTACGCGATCCTCTTCCGCATCGCCAGCGGCCAGATGCTCGGCCCCGACACCCCAGTCGAGCTGCGGCTGCTCGAGATCCCCGACGCGGTCAAGGCCGCCGAGGGGACGGCGATGGAGCTCGACGACTGCGCCTTCCCGCTGCTGCGCAAGATCGAGATCAGCGACGATCCGAAGGTGGCCTTCGACGGCGTCAACGTCGGCCTGCTGGTCGGCGCCCGCCCGCGGGGTCCGGGGATGGAGCGCTCCGACCTGCTCGAGGCCAACGGCGGAATCTTCAAGCCGCAGGGCGAGGCGATCAACGCCGGCGCCGCCGACGACGTCAGGGTCCTGGTCGTCGGCAACCCCGCCAACACCAACGCGCTGATCGCGATGTCTCACGCCCCCGACGTGCCGCGCGAGCGCTTCACGGCGATGATGAGGCTCGACCACAACCGCGCGATCGCGCAACTCGCGAACAAGCTCCGCGAACCGGTCTCGGCGGTCACCAACATGACCACCTGGGGCAATCACTCGCCGACCCAGTACCCCGACCTGACCCACGCCAGGGTCAACGGCGCCGGCGCCTGGGACGCGGTCGACGACGAGGCCTGGATCGCGGACGAGTACATCCCACGGGTCGCAAAGCGCGGCGCCGAGGTGATCGAGGCCCGCGGCGCCTCCAGCGCGGCCTCGGCCGCCAACGCCGCGATCGGCCACATCCGCGACTGGGTGTTGGGAACGCCCGCAGACGACTGGGTCTCGATGGCCGTGCCCTCCGACGGCTCCTACGGCGTCGACGAAGGGCTCATCTGCGGCTTCCCCTGCCGCTGCTCAGGAGGCGAGTACGCAATCGTCGAGGGCCTGGAGATCGATGACTTCTCGCGCGAGAGGATCGACGCAAGCGTCGCCGAGCTTCGCTCCGAGCGCGATGCGGTCTCGCAGCTCGGGCTGGTCTGAGCCGGATCCACCCGGCGCTCATCCGGCGGGGCCGAACCGGCTTCCCCTCGGCGGGGTTGAGCCGAACCGCCGGGCCCGGCGGAGTTGAGCCGGACTACCGCGTCGCTCAGCCGGCGGGGTAGTACTTGCGGCCGTCCTTGCGGACCCGCTTCTCCTTCTGCAGGTCGGCCAGCACGCGGTAGAGGTAGTTCGGCTTGATCTTCATCTGCTTGGCGATCTCGGAGGCGGTGATCCCCGGGCTCGCCTGAATAAGCTTCACCGCCTGGTCACCGCGGGTTCCGCCGCGCCGGCGCCGGCGCTTGCGCTGTCCGCCGTTGGCCGAACCCCGTGGGCGTCCTGGACGCTTGCGCATCGCCCTGCCACCCAGGTCGGCGAGCGCGCGCTCGAGGCGCTTGCGCTCCTCGTCGAGCTCCTTCAGACGGGCCTCCACCAGGGCGCGGGCCTCGTCGAGTACGTTGCTTGCCTTAGACATTTGATTCCTTTCAATTCGATCCCGAAATTTGTTGACTCACAGTGTTATCACACTTTGGTTTCGCCACGCAAGAGGTGAAATGTGACTGTGTCAAACGTGAAGGAACAAAGCGAAGGTGAGTGAGCCCAAGAAGAGAGTGGCAATTGCCCGGTCCCTGCTCCCGGCAGGAGCCGAGCCCCTGCAGGCGCGCTTCGATGTCGTCTCGGGCGGTCTCGATGCGACCCCCGAGCAGGTGCGCGGGCTAGCGACCGGGGCGGCCGCGCTCGTCTCCGACCCGACCGTCGCCGTCGACGGTGACCTCCTCGACGCCGCCGGCTCCGGCCTCAGGGTCGTGGCCAACTTCGCCGTCGGCCACGACAACATCGACCTCGAGGCCTGCCGGGAGCGGGGCGTTCTCGTCACCAACACCCCCGACGTCCTCACCAACGCGACAGCGGAACTGGCGCTGGCGCTCGGGCTCGCGGCGGGGCGCCACCTACCTGCGACCGAGCGCGAGCTGCGGGCCGGTGGCTGGAGCGGGTGGGACCCGGGCGCGCACCGGGGCGTGGAGCTGACCGGCGCCACGGTTGGAGTCGTCGGGCTGGGGCGGATCGGCCGCCGCTTCGCCGAGCTTCTGCGCGGCTTCGAGGTCGAGCTGCTCTACTCATCGCGCTCACCGAGGGAGAACGCAGCGCGCGAGTTGGATGCGACCCGGGTCGAGCTGGCCGATCTTCTGCGCCGCTCCGACCTGGTCAGCCTCCATGCGCCGGCGACGGCGGACACGCACCACCTGATCGACGCCGACGCTCTCGCCCTGATGAAGCCGACGGCTGTTCTGGTCAACACCTCCCGCGGAGGCCTCGTCGACCTCGATGCGCTCGCGGCGGCGCTGCGCGAGGGTCGCCTCGGTGGCGCCGGCCTCGACGTCTACGAGGGAGAGCCCTCGGTCCCGCAGCCGATCCTCGATGCCCCTCGGACCGCTCTCACCCCCCACATCGGCTCGGCGACCGTCAGCGCACGCGACGGAATGGCGAGGACGGTTGCCGAGAACGTGACCGCCGTGCTCGAGGGACGGGAGCCTCCGAACCGGTTGGTCTGAGCGGAGCGCCAGGCTCGGGCGGCGGCGCCAGGCCCGGGCGGTTGTCCACTGATCCGCACCCAGGAATCGATCGGTGCTCAGCAGGGCCGGCTGTACCGCCGGTGCAAAGGCGTCGGTGGCTCTGGTGCTAGGAGGTGGGCCGGCGACGGCGGGGTAGCGTCCGGAAAACGGCGTCCCAGAGCGGCGAGGAGACGCCGTAGCCGAAGCGGTGATCCTGGAAGTGGTGGCGCATGTGATGCTCGCGCAGGCGTTTGCCGAAGCTGGATTTGGGCACGAAGTGGTGGACGAAGTAGTGGGTGTAGTCGTAGACCAGGTAGCCGCCGATGAAGCCGGCGAAGAGGGGATAGGCCTCGGGCGTGCCGAAGACTAGGAGGAAGGCTCCGTAGAAGAGCGCGGCGAGTGGGATGCTGGCCCCCGGCGGCATCACCAGCCTGAGCTTGTCGTTGGGGTGGTCGTGATGGACCCCGTGGATGATGAAGTGCAGGCGGCGCCCGAACCTGTTGTCGGGGCACCAGTGGAAGACGAGGCGGTGCAGCCAGTACTCGGTCAGCGTCCAGATGAAGATCCCGGCGAGCGTCAGCCCAATCAGCTTGCCGGCTCCGACGCCCCCGTCGGCCCCGAGCCATTCCATTGCGGCGACCACGGGTAGGAAGATGATCGCCGGTACCGCGGGGTGCACGCGCGAGAAGAAGTTGAGGAAGTCGCTCTCGAACATCTCCGGCGATGCTGCGAGGCGCTCGCTTCTTTGATGGGTTGCCATCGCGAAAATGGTAGCGCCGCCGCGGACCGGATGCGGGTCACCGCAAATCCCGCGGAAAGTTGTCACCGCCCTGTGAAGAAGAAGATGCGATTTGCGGGAATGGCCCCTGCGGCGACCGCGGTCCGGTGCTTACATGGCGCGGTCGCCGGCGGGCAGGCCTGGCGCAAACGAAACGGACTCGATCGGGAGAGGATTGGATTGGCGAAGCGCGCAAAAGGTTCTGGCAGGACCCCCTCCTGCGGCGAGTGCTACTTCCGCAAGAACCTTCTCTGCGCCCTCGAGCTCGACGAGCCCTGCGCCACCTTCCGTCCCAACCGCCCAGAGGGGCTCGTCCCACCGCGCCAGCCCGTCCTTCTGATGCGGGCGCCGCGCTGGGCGCGCGAATCCGGCGCCGCCTGACCCCGGCCGACGCCCCCTCCCCTCACCGGACGTGGCCGGACGTGGCCGACCTCAGGCATGGCCCACATGCATTTAGTCGGCCACCCCCTCGCGGGGCCGGACGTCGCCGGACGTGGCCGACCTCAGGCGTGGCCTACATGCAATTCGTCGGCCACGTCGGTCTGAGCTGCGCATCTGAATCAGCAGTCGTGTCTAGAGTGGGCCGCGAGAGAGGATGCGGTGAAGCTCACAGTTCTCGGCAAGTCTCCGTCCTGGCAGGACGTCGGCGGCGCCTGCAGCGGCTACCTGATCGAGGAGGGCGGCTACGGGCTGCTGCTCGACTGCGGCAACGGGGTCTTTGCCAAGTTGCGGGAGTTCCGCGACTACATTGACGTCGAGGCGGTCGTGATCTCGCATCTGCACGCCGATCACTTCCTCGATCTCGTTCCCTACAGCTACGCCCTCTCCTACGCGCCCCGCCAGCAGCCCGTGCCGGTCCCGCCCCACCCCGGCACCAAGCACCCGGCCCGGCCGCTCCTGATCGCCCCTCCCGGTGCGACGAAGACGTTTCGGCGTGTCGTCGGCGCCTGGGGCAACGAGGACCTGATCGAGAGCGCCTTCCGGCTCTCCGAGTACCGGCCGGGTTCGACCGTCGAGGCCGGCCCGCTTCGCCTCCGCTTCCAGGAGGTGCCCCATTTCACTCAGACCTTCGCCGTCGACATCACCTCCGCCGAGGGCGAGGGCCGGATCACATACGGCGCCGACTGCCGCCCCGGGGACGAGCTGGTTGAGGTCGCTCGGGACACCGATCTGCTGATCGTCGAGGCGACCCTGCCGAGGCCTGAGCGCAACGGCGTCCGCGGCCACCTCACCGCCGCCGAGGCCGGCGAGCACGCCCGCCGCGCCAGAGCAAGAAGGGTCGTGCTCACCCACATCTCAGACGAACTCGACCAGGACCTGGCCCGCGAGGAGGCATCCGAGGCGTTCGGTGGGCCGGTCGAGGTTGCCCGGGAGGGCGTCTCCTTTGAAGTCTGAGGGCGTTCGGGCGGCACCCGCACTAGCAGCCTTCGGCTGCGCAAGACGTTCTGGCGGCACCCGAACGCCCTGACCGCTTCGAAAGCGACCCCGGCGAGCCAGATCGCCGATACGCCGACAGCTCGGGAGCCCCCGCCGCTTTTCATGCCGCAGGTCGGCCACCTCCGGTGGGGGGACGTGGCCGACGAAATGCACGTGGGCCATGCGAGAGGTCGGCCACGTCCGGGATCGGAGGACGTGGCCGACGAATTGCATGTGGGCCATGCCGCAGGTCGGCCACGTCCCGTGGGGAGGGGGTGGCTGACGAACTGCATGTATGTCGCCCCGACATCAAGGGAGATCGTCGTTTCGGGAGCGCCGATCCTGGGCTCCTTGCCGGCCCGGGTGCTGAATGTCGGGCGGGTGGCACGGGATGGGAGGACCCATCCCCGAGCACCCGCCGTGGAGCGCAGGGGATGGTGGGTCCCATCCCGCGACAGGACCCGCCCGCCGTTACCCAAGAGCCGCGCCCATCCCGCGACAGGACCCGCCCGCCGTTACCCAAGAGCCGCGCCCATCCCGCGACAGGACCCGCCCGCCGTTACGCAAGAGCCGCGCCCATCCCGTGGCAGGACCCGCCCGCCGATTCCCCCGTCTGGCAATCTTCCCCCGATGACCGAGCGCGACCTCTTCTCCAACTTCGCCCGCATGCGCCGCGAGATGGATCAGCTTCTCGGGGACGCCTGGGGCCGGGCCGGGTACGTGAGCCGGCGCACCACCGGGTTCTCGCCGAACGTGGACGTCTATTACTGCGGCGATCCGCAGCGGGCGATCGTCAAGGTCGACCTCTCGGGAGTCGAGCTGGCCGAGGTCAGCATCGAGGTCAGTGGTCGCGAGCTGGCGATCAGCGGCGAGCGGCCCGTCCAGGAGACCGAGGGCCGCGTCTATCAGCAGGTCGAGGTTCCGACCGGCCCCTTCCGCCGGATAGTCGAGCTGCAGGTCGACGTCGACGCCGAGCGCGCCCGGGCCACGTACGAGGACGGGGTCCTCAGGGTCGAGCTGCCGCTGCGCGAGCAGGCCGAGACCGCCAGGCGCGTTCCGATAGATCGCGAGTAGGTGGCGGCGAGGATGGCGGAGAGCCGAGGCGGGAACGGGAGCGGCGGTTACGCCGCCGACCCGCCGGTGCTCGAGGAGGCGCCGGTGCTGGAGGTCGTCGAGTCCGATGACGTCGAGGACGTTCTGCGCGGGGACGAGCCCCTGCCCGAGGCGCTGCCGGTCCTGCCCCTGCGCGAGACCGTCACCTACCCCGAGAGCCTGACCCCGCTGGCGGTCGGGCAGGAGCGCTCGATAAAGCTCGTCGACGACGTCCTCGGCTCGAACCGGATGCTGGCGATGGTCGCCTCGCGCGACCCAGAGGACGAGGTGCCCGGCCCCGAGAAGCTCTACGACGTCGGTGTCGTCGGCTTCGTCGCACGCATGCTCAAGGTCCCCGACGGGACGATCAGGATCCTGGTCCAGGGCACCCAGCGGGCGAAGGTCGGTCCCTACGTGGCCGAGAAGCCCTACCTGATCGCCCGGGTCGAGCCGCTCCCGGATGTGATCGAGCAGACCCCTGAGCTCGAGGCGCTCACCCGCAACGTCCAGCGGACCTTCTCGGAGATCATCGAGCAGATCCCCTATCTGCCCGAGGAGCTGCAGATGGCTGTTGCCAACATCGAGGAGCCCTCCGCCCTGGCACACCTGATCGCCGGGGCGTTGCGGATCAGCATCGAGGAGAAGCAGGAGCTGCTGGAGGAGCTCAACGTAGCCAAGCGGTTGCGCCGACTCTCGCAGATCCTCGCCCGCGAGCTCGAGGTGATCCAGCTCGGCACCCAGATCCAGACCCAGGTGCAGTCGGAGATAGACAAGGGCCAGCGCGAGTACTTCCTGCGGGAGCAGCTGAAGGCGATCCAGGCGGAGCTCGGCGAGGGCGACGAACAGCAGGCCGAGATCAACGAGCTGCGCGAGCGGATCGAGGCCGCAGGCCTGCCCGAGCACGCGCAGAAGGCGGCCGACCGCGAGCTCTCACGGCTCGAGAAGCTTCCCCCGGCGGCGGCCGAGTACGGGGTCATCCGCAGCTATCTCGAGTGGCTGGTCGAGTTGCCGTGGGCTGCGGAGACCGAGGACAACCTTCAGATTCCCCACGCTCGCAAGGTCCTCGACGCCGACCACTACGACCTCGAGCAGGTCAAGGACCGGATCCTCGAGTACCTCGCGGTGCGAAAGCTCAAGCCCGACTCGCCGGGCCCGATCCTCTGCTTCGTCGGGCCCCCGGGCGTCGGAAAGACGAGCCTGGGGCGATCGATCTCACGGGCGCTGGGCCGGGAGTTCGAGCGGATCTCGGTCGGAGGGGTTCGCGATGAGGCCGAGATCCGCGGCCACCGGCGCACCTACATCGGTGCGATGCCCGGGACGATCATCCGCGCCCTTCGCGACGCCGGCTCGCGCAACCCGGTGTTCATGATCGACGAGATCGACAAGATGGGGGCCGACTTCCGCGGAGACCCCGCGTCGGCGATGCTCGAGGTCCTCGACCCGGCGCAAAACGACTCCTTCCGCGACCACTACCTCGATCTCACCTTCGATCTCTCCGAGGTGATGTTCATCGCCACCGCAAACGTGCTCGACACGGTCCCGGGGCCGCTGCGCGACAGGATGGAGGTGATCGACCTCGCCGGCTACACGCTCGACGAGAAGCTCCACATCGCCAGGCGTTACCTGGTCCCGCGCCAGATCGACGCCAATGGCCTCAAGCGCTCGCAGATCGGGTTCACCGACGCGGGGCTGCGGGCGATCATCGAGGAGTACACCCGCGAGGCCGGGGTTCGTAGCCTCGAGCGCGAGATCGGGACCGCCTGCCGCAAGATCGCCCGAGAGGTCGCCGAGGGCCGGATCAAGCGCAAGGTCTCGGTCTCGGCCAAGCGCGCCCGCGAGCTTCTCGGGCGCCGCCGCTATTTCGCCGAGCAGCGCCGGCGAACGAGGGTTCCGGGAGTCGCCACCGGACTCGCCTGGACGCCGGCCGGGGGAGATGTCCTCTTCATCGAGGCGACGGCAATGCCGGGCGGCGGCAAGCTGACGATCACCGGACAGCTGGGCGAGGTCATGCGCGAGTCGGCGCAGGCGGCTCTGTCTTTCGTCAGGGGCCACTACCTCGAGATCGACGCCGACCTTCCCGCGGATTGGTTCACCGAGCACGACATCCATATCCACGTTCCCGCCGGAGCGGTGCCGAAGGACGGCCCGTCGGCCGGGGTGGCGATGACGGTGGCGCTCGCTTCCCTGATCAGCGGCCACCCGGTCTCCAACGACGTCGCGATGACCGGCGAGGTCACGCTGACCGGGCAGGTGTTGCCGATAGGGGGATTGAAGGAGAAATCGCTCGCAGCCCAGAGGGCCGGGATCAAGCGGGTGATCGTTCCGTCGCGAAACGAGGGAGACGTTTCCGAGATTCCCGAACACGAGCGCGCGGAGATTGAGTTCGTCTATATCGACGAGGTCTCGGCCGCCATCGACGAGGCCCTCGGCAGGCGCTGATGGAGGCAACCGCGCTGGGCTCGGGCGGCCTCGCCCAGCTCGGCCAGGCCGCGCGCGAGGCGGTCCGGGCCCGCTCCCGCACCTTCTGGATCGTGCTCGCGCTGACCCTGCTCGCCGCCGCCCTTCGCCTCTCGACCCTGGGTCTGCAGAGCTACCACCACGACGAGATCGTGACCGCCAGCAGGCTCCTTCGCGCGGGTCTGTGGCACGCGATCCATCAGGTCGGCGCGGGCGAGTCGGCGCCACCCCTTTACTACGTGCTCGCCTGGCTCTGGACCCAGGTCGCCGGGACCGGAGAGGTCGGGTTGCGCTCTCTTTCGGCCCTTGCGGGAATTGCGGTGATCCCGGTCGCCTTCGGGATCGGTGCCGAGATCTCCGGCCGGCGCACCGGGGTCGCCGCGGCGGCGCTGGTTGCGGTCAACCCGATGCTCGTCTGGTACTCGCAGGAGGCGCGCTCGTATTCGCTGCTTGTCCTGCTCTGCTCGGTTTCGCTGCTCTTCTTTCTTCGCGCCCTGCGCACCGGCGCCTCCCGCGAGATGGGCTGGTGGGCACTTGCCTCGGGGCTCGCGATGGCAACCCACTACTTCGCGGTCTTCCCACTTGCGGCCGAGGCGGGGTGGATGCTCTGGCGCCACCGCGGCCACGTCCGGCGGGCCCTCGCCTGGGTGACGGCGGTCGCGGCGCTCCTGGCGCCGCTTGCTCTCTGGCAGGTGAGCCAGGGGCAACACACGGACTGGATCGGCAAGCTCGGTCTTCCCTACCGGATCGGGCAGACCGCCGTCGCCTTCATGGTCGGGGAGACCGGGGACCTGATCGCCGAGCCGGTGCGCCCGCTGCTGGCCCTCGTGCCGGCGCTGCTGGCTCTCGCCGCGCTGGCGCTGCTGGCCCTTCGCGGGAGCCGCCGCCAACGCACGACAGGCGCTGTCGTCGCCTCGCTGGCACTGGTGACGCTGCTGGTCCCCCTCGCCCTCGCCCTCGCCGGCAAGGACTTCGTCATCGACCGAAACCTGCTTCCGGCGCTGGTGCCAATACTCGTCTTGATCGCGATGGGAGTGACGACGGGCCGGGCCGGGCGTCTCGGCAGCGCGGTCGGCGTGGCCCTCGTTCTCTACGGTTTCGGCTTCGTCGTCTGGACGGATTTCGACACCTCGTTGCAGCGGCCCGACTGGCGGGGGGTCGCCGCCAGGCTCGGCGAACCGCAGCGCCCGCGGGCGATGGTGACCTGGATCCTCGGCGCCGCTCCGCTCCGCTACTACCTCTCGACCGGCTCCTTCCAGGTCGAGCCCGAGGGGGAGAGGTGGTTCGTAGGCGAGGTCGACCTGATCACCGACGGCCCGGCCCCACCAGGGCGCCCCCCGGGAATCGGCCCCGCCTTCGATCGCACCGCAGCAACCCGGTTCGGGCGCTTCGAGATCACCCGCTACAGCGCCCCCGCCCTGGCGCATATCCGCGTTCGCGAGCTCAAGGACGCGCCGACGGGGTTCCCCCACAGCAGGGTTTTGATGGACGGCATCGGGCCGACCGAATGAGCTTGTGCGACGGCAGGGTGTTGCTTGCGGCGGCGCGGGTATATCCTGGGCAGGCAAATCTCGAGAGACCAGCGAGGGAGTTGAGAGCGAATGGCCAGCAATAGGGCGAACAGGGCGGCGGACCGCGCGGCTGAGGCGTATTCCATGGCGCGGGATAATCCCTACGTGCAGCGACTGATCGAAGACGCCGAGCTGCGGGCGAACCTCCAAGACGCGTTTGACTCGGCCAGGCACGCCTACGGCCGCATGACCCGCAACGGCAAGAGTCCCGTGCACGCCGTCGGCAGCGACAAGAAGGTCCAGCGCGACCTGCGCGCCGCGGCAGACTCCCTGCGCGAGGCATCCGAACAGATCCGCGCCCCGAAGAAGAAGAAGAAGGGCTGGATCGGGCGCACGCTCGTCCTCGGGGCGGTCGCCGGCGGGGTCACCCTCGCGCTCAGCGAGAACGCCCGCAAGGCGGTCATGGACACTCTCTTCGGCGCCGAAGAGGAGTTCGAGTACACGAGCACCACGACGAGCACCAACTCGGCGCCACCCGCCGCCACCCCGGCACCAGCCGGCAGCGAAGCCGGCGGAAACTCGGGCAACGCGGAGTAGGAGGAGGCAGAGGGCAGGCTCGGGCCGGACCTGCGTCGCGGCCCGAAGCTCTGACCTTGATCCCTGTCTTCTGACCTCCGTTTTCTTCCATGCCCACCGGTCACCTCGATCGCCTCAGCTCGATCGACGCGTCCTTCCTCGCGCAGGAGCGAGACGGCGCACACATGCACATCGGGGCGGTGATGCTCTTCGAGGGGCCGCCGCCGACGAAGCACGAGTTCTCCGACCACATCGCCTCCAGGCTCCACCTCGTCCCCCGCTACCGGCAGAAGCTCGCGGTGCCGGGGTTGGAGATGGGGCGGCCGCTTTGGGTCGACGATCCGGACTTCAACATCTCCTACCACGTTCGCCACACGGCCCTGCCGGCGCCCGGCTCCGACGACGAGCTTCGCCGGCTAGCCGCCAGGATCTTCTCCCAGCGCCTCGACCGCACCAAGCCGCTGTGGGAGATCTGGCTTGTCGAGGGTCTGCGGGACGGCGGCTTCGCGCTGATCAACAAGACCCATCACTCGCTCGTCGACGGGGTCTCGGGGGTGGACATCACAGCGGTCCTCTTCGACCTCGAGCCCGACGCCGAGCCGGAGGTCGGGAGGGAGGATCGCTGGAAGGCTCAGCCGGAGCCCTCGGGGATCGATCTGATCGCCGCCGGCGTGCGAGACATCGTCCGGGCGCCGATCGGGCTCGCCGAACGGGCAGTCGGCGCCCTTCGCGATCCGGCCCGGGTCGCCGCTGAAGCACGCGAGGCCGCCGCGGGTGTTGCCGAGGTCGGCTGGGGAATCATCAACCGCCCGCCGGATGGCCCGCTCAACGTCAAGATCGGCCCCCACAGGCGGGTCTTTTGGGTCAGCACCAGCCTGGCCGAGCTGAAGGCGATCAAGAACGGCCTCGGGGGGACGGTCAACGACGTCTTCCTCGCGGTCGTCAGCGGCGCTCTTGCCCGCTGGCTCGAGTCGAGGGGGGTGCGGACCGAGGGCCTCGAGCTGCGCGGATGCGTTCCGGTCTCAGTCCGTGGCACCGACGAGGGCGCAGACCTGGGCAACCGGATCACGATGATGGCCTGTCCCCTGCCCGTCTATGCACGCGATCCCGTCACCCGCTTTCGAATCGTCAGCGAGGCGATGGAGGGGCTGAAGGAATCGAGACAGGCTGTCGGTGCTGAGGTGATCTCGGGCCTTCAGGATTTCGCTCCCCCGACGATCTTCGCCCAGGCATCGCGGCTGAACTTCTCCAGTCGCGTCTACAACCTGCTGGTCACCAACGTGCCCGGACCGCAGTTCCCGCTCTATCTGCGCGGACGCAAGCTCGAGGCGCTGATCCCGATTCCGTTCCTGGCGCCGGAGAAGGCGCTGGCGGTCGCGATCATGAGCTACAACGGCGGTGTCCAGATCGGGTTGATGGGTGACTACGACTCGATCGATGACCTCGAACAGCTCGGCGGCTGGATCTCGGAGGAGATCGACTCGCTGAGCGAGGCCGCCGCCGCAGCCTGAGGACCCGGGACGCCTCTCGTCCCTAGACTTTCGCGCGTGGAGGCCTCACCCAAGGAACGGGAGCTGAGCGGGGAGAAGGCGCAGCGGATCGTTACCGCGATGCGCGACAGCGTCGCCAAGCACGGCGCCGCCGGGTCGACCTTCGAGCGGGTCGCCGGCGAGGCCGGGGTCAGCCGCGGCCTGCTGCACTATTACTTCGGGACCAAGGAGCGGTTGCTTGTCGAGGTGGTGCGCCGCGACGCCGAGTTCCGGGTTGCCAGGCTCGACCAGCCCCTGGCCGAGGCGAAGACGGCCGACGACGTCATCAGAGTGCTCGTCTCCAGCCTCAAGGATCTGATCGACAACGACCCCGGGTTCTTCCTGCTGCTGTTCGAGCTGTTCAGCGCCGGCCGCCGGAATCCTGACATCCAGCGGGAGCTGGGAGCGCTGTTCGAGCGAACCAGGACCCAGGTCGCCGAGGTTCTGAAGGCGAAGGAGCGCGAGGGTGTGCTCAACCTCCGCTACGACGCCGAGGCCGTCGTCTCATTCCTCTTCGCGCTTGGTGACGGGTTCGCGCTGCAGGCACTCGCCGACCCGGCCCGCGATCACGACGCGACGCTCGCGGCGGGAAGCGCCGCCGCCCGCCACCTGCTCCTCAGCGACTGACCCGGCTCAGCAGCGCCCGACGACCCGGCCCGACGGGAGACGGACGAAGATGTGGGCGCGGTTATTGCGCTCGTTGAGCTCGCGGATGTGGTTCTTCGGGTCGACCACGAGGAAGAAGGCGAAGCAGCCGCGAAGCCCGGTCACCCCGACCCAGTTCTCGTTGTAGGTGGAGGGGTAGATGTCCGACCACCCGACCGAGGTGCCGAGGACGACCGCCCGTCGCCCGGGCTCCTGGCTGCAGCCCGGGTAGACGGGATTGCGGGGCGAGCGCCGGCCGGGGCGGGTGCGGACCAGGTCTCGCAGGCAGTAGTGGAGCTTCGGCCCGACCTCGAATCGCTTCAGCGGCTTGCCCTTCCCTCCCACCGTCCAAAGCTCGAAGCGTGCCGCGTCGCGGAACTTCCAGTAGTAGTACTGGCCCGGCACCGGATACCAGTCGACCCGGCCGGTGGTCCGGATCGCGAGCTTGCCGCCGCCGCGGCGGTGGATCCTCTGGTTGACCCGCATCGAGTTAGGCGAGATCCGGATTCCGCGGATCTCGACCGGCCCGTCGCCCCGGCTGCGGATGTTGTTGGTCGCCCTCAGCAGGGTTCGTCCCGGCCGTGTGCTGCGGTCCAGATAGAGCTCGGTGGGCTTCGAGATCTTCAGGTCGGGGCAGAGCAGCTTGGAGCGCTGCGGGCCGAGGCAGGGATTCCCGGCGCTTGACTCTGCGCTGTCTCCGCCGGCGTAGTGCCCGCCGCTATACGTGGCTTGCGCAACCGCCAGCGGGATGATCGCGCAGAGGGCGACGGCGAGCACTCCGAGGAGACCCCGGCCCATTCCCCCGCCAATCGATGGCACCCTGCTCATCAACCTTCGCACGAGCGGATGATATGCACTGGGGCGGATCGATGTGTGACCGGGCGGCGCTTGAGGAATCCCAGGGCCGGGCGCTGCTGGAGGAAAGAATGGGGGGCGGGGCCCTGCGACCCCGCCCCTGCCTCCCCCCCTTGGCGGGAAGAGATGCCGTGCCCCGGGGCCGCCGGCGTCGCTTCCACGGATCGCCCTGCCGATCCAGACCCTCAAACCCGCAGAACCGCGCGCGGTTGCGGTCACCCGCTCGGAGGTTGTCCCGACGTGCGATCCGTCCCCCCTGACGCGAGCCAGGCGGGGCCTGGGTGGACCGTAGCGCTGCCTCGGCATAGGATTCGACGATGGCGACCGCCGATCCTGAACTGATCTTCGCCGGAGCGGTGCTCCAGGCCGAGATGGTCCGCGCCGGCGAGGTATCCCCGACAGAGCTGGTGCGGGCGCACCTCGACCGGATCGAGCGGTTGCAGCCGCAGCTGAATCTCTTTCGCACCGTCCTCGCCGAGCGGGCGCTGGTCGAGGCCGAGCAGGCGGAGGCACGTCTGAAGGGTGGAGACGAGCGGCCATTGCTGGGGGTGCCGATAGCGCTCAAGGACTCGGTCGACCTGGCCGGTGAGCTGACGACCCACGGCACCGATGCCTTCCCAGAACCGGCTCGCGCCGATTGCGAGATGGTGCGACGACTGCGCGAGGCCGGTGCGGTCGTCGTCGGCAAGACGCTGCTTCCCGAGCTGGCGATCTGCGGTTTCACCGAGTCGGCGACCTGGGGGGTCAGCCGCAACCCGTGGAATCCCCAGCGCACCACCGGCGGCTCCAGCGGCGGCAGCGCCGGCGCGGTCGCCGCCGGGCTCGTCCCCCTCGCCTCGGCCTCCGACGGCGCCGGCTCGATCCGTATCCCGGCCGCCTCCTGCGGGGTCTTCGGCCTCAAGCCGCAGAGGGGCCGGGTCTCGCTCGCCCCCGACCTCGAGCATTGGAACGGGATGTCGGTCAACGGCTGCGTCAGCCGCACGGTCGCCGACACCGCTCTCTACCTCGACATCACCAGCGGCGGCTCTCGGGAGCCGGGGGCACCAGCGGCTCCACCGAAGCCGTTCGCCGAGTACGCGGCCACGCCGCCGGGCCGGCTGCGGATCGCGACCTCGACCAAGCCCGCCCGCGCCGCCGCGCCGCCTCAGGTCGGTGCAAGCGTCAGGCGGGCAGTGGCCGAGACGGCCGAGCTGCTCGCATCCTTGGGGCACGAGGTCGCCCCTCAGGACCCCGACTTCGGCTCACAGGCCGGCAACAACGTCGCCGCCCGCTATCTGCGCGGGATCCACGACGATGTCGAGCGGGTGCCGTACCGCGAGAGACTGGAGCGCCGAACCCGCGGCTACGGCAGGCTCGGCGGCCTGATTCCCGAGGCGTTGATGGAGAGGGCCAAGTCGGCGGCGGCGCAGGACAGCGCTCGAGTCAACGCGCTCTTTGACCGCTTTGACGTCCTGATGACGCCGGTGATGGGAGGAACCGCGCTCGGGGTCCGAAGCGCAGAGGGCCGCGGCGCGCTGCGGACGATGCTCGCCCAGTCGCGCTTTTACTGCTTCACGCCCGTCTGGAACCACCTCGGCAACCCGGCGGCGTCGGTCCCGGCCGGCTTCGACGACGACGGGATGCCGCTGGCGGTGCAGCTGATCGGCAGACCGGGCGATGAGGGCACGCTGCTCTCACTGGCGGCCCAGCTGGAGGCGGAGCGCCCCTGGGCCGAAGCCCGCCCGCCGCTCGACTGAGGCAGCGGATGAAACCTCGTGGCAGCAGCCGAATGCTCCGGAGCGCTAGCCGAAGACCTTGCGGAATCGGCGCAGCGCTGCCGGCGAGCCGTGCGGTCGCAACTGCCTGCCGAGCATCGAACGCAGCGGGCTCTTGCCGTGCATCGAGATCGCGATCCACTCGGGCCAGGAGGTCTCGAAGGTGAGGTCGGGGTGCGGCGCCTCCCCGGGCAGCGCCCGGGTCGAGCCGTTGTCGATCACCAGGTGCCAGGGCTCGGCGTCGCTGAAGCGCCACTGCGCGGTCAGCCCGGAACCGTTGATCGCATCGGCTCTTGCCGAGCGGCTCATCGACTCGAAGTAGAGCCGCAGCGTCTCTGGGTCCGAGGAAGGATGGCTGTTGGGCTCGCCGAGGATCCCCGCCTTGAGCAGCTTGATCTGGGCCTCGGCGCGCTCGGCGTGCGACATCGAGCGGTCGACCGGGTAGACGTCTGAGGGCATCTCCTCGAGCGGGTAGCCGGTCGCCCGCCACTTGGCCTCGATCGAGCGCATGCCGAAGACGTAGATGTCTTCGAGCGTGAAGCCGTAGGAGGTCGTGTAGCGCTCGTCCCAGCCGGGCGGGGTGAAGACCGCGAGCGAGTAGGGCATGACCTCGCGCAGCAGCTCGACCACCGCAGCCTTGCACTCCTCGGACTCGGCGAACATCTCCGAGAGTGCCTTGACGCCGAAGCCGATGTGGCGCTGCTCGTCGCGCGAGACGTGGGTCATCCCCGAGCTGAATCCCGGCATCGTCTTCTCCCCTACGAAGAAGTCCTCGATGAAGTGCTGTCCGGGTTGCGCCAGGGTCGCCTCGACGATCATGTGGTAGAGCGCGATCGCCTGGGCGAACTTGGGAAGCGAGCGGTCGCGGCGAAGCTCCTCGGCCATCCGGTCGAGCCGGCCGAAGACGCCGCGGTAGCCCCAGTTGAGCTGGGGAAGGGTGTAGGCGAGAGTTGATGAGACGCTTTCCCCGGCGCCGATGACCTCCTTGAAGAATCGGTGGAAGAAGATCGCGTGGCGGGCCTCGTCGACCTGCTGGGTGGCGAGGAAGTACTTCTGCTCCTCGAGCGGGGCCGCGTCGATGTAGGGGGAGAGGTTGTCGGTGACCGAGTCCTCTCCGTAGAGGAACATCGAGTACATCCACAGGGCCGAGCGGGTCTGGATCTCGTCCAGCGCCTCCCAGCCGGCGCGGTCGGCGGAGAAGTCGATGTCGTAGGCGCTCCAGTTGCCCTGCTCCCAGCGCCTGTAGAGGTCTTCATAGGTGATGTCGGCGGTGGCTGTGCTCTTCTCGGCGGCTACGGACATCTGCGTCTTCCCCTTCGGGTCTTGTCTCGGTTCCTCTGGCCCCCTAAGATAACTGACTCATGAGTCAGTTACGCGAAACTTCCGTGACTTCGGTCACGCAGGCGGGGGAGCCGCGCCGCCGGATGGCCGCCGCCGACCGCCGCGAGGCGATCCTCGCCGCCGCTCTCGACGCCTTCGCAGAAGGCGGCTACCACGAGACCTCGCTCGAGGATGTCGCCGAGCGCGCCGCTATCTCGAAGGCGCTCATCTATGAGCACTTCGGCTCCAAGCGCGAGCTCCACGACGCTCTGCTGGAGACCTATGTCGCTGAGCTGATCGGGACGGTTGCCGAGGCGACCGCCGCCGCCGAGCCCGGAGAGCAGCGCCTGCGCGCCGGTCTCGATGGCTTCCTCGGCTTCGTCGAACGGCGCCGCGACGCCTGGCGCATGCTGGTCCGAAACACCGCCGACGCCGACATCGCCACCTCGGTCGAGCGCGTCCGCCACGAGGCCGCCGGTGCGATCACCGCCCTGATGGTCGCCGACGCCCCGCCCGGGAGCCCGGTCGAGGGGGTCGAGCGCGAGCTGGCGGTGGAGATGCTCGCCCAGCAGCTTGTCGGCGCGGCCCAGTCTCTCGCCAACTGGTGGGATGAGCACCGAGACCTGCCCCGCGGACGCGTCCTCGCAATCGCGATGGACTTCGCCTGGGTGGGTCTGGAGCGGGTCGGCGAGGGCGAGACCTGGCAGGGCGGCGACGCTTTGCCCGAAATCGGTTAGCCGCCACGGCCGAACTCGGACTGACCCCAAGTGCTCCGGACACCTCCGGAGTAGGTAGCAGCGCCTTGAAGTCGGACGCCCCGGCCAGCTGGCCCGCGGTGACGGCTCGGAGCCACCACCGAGAATGACTCGGAGCTCAGATTACGTGAGTCCGGGCGTGCCGCCGAGGCCGAGGGCGCTCGCCGGCTCCCGGAAGGTTGCGGGATTTCGGGGGTCATGGGCCCGGAAAACACGCAAGCGATGCCGCGGGCCGCTCCGAATCTGGCACCGCCGCGGGCCGCTCCGACCCCGGCGTCGACCCGGGCCGCTAGGCCAGCTTCGGGCTCTTCCAAGGCGCCTCGAGCCGGCGGGCCAGCTCCTCGCCCAGTCCCTCGGCCGGGACCCGCACCTGCTCGAGCGAATCGCGGTCGCGCAGGGTGACGGTGCCATCCTCCATCGTCTGGTGGTCGATGGTGATTCCCCAAGGGGTGCCGATCTCGTCCTGGCGGCGGTAGCGCTTGCCGATCGAGCCGCCCTCGTCGAACTCCGCTGACATCCGTCGTCGCAGGTCGGCGTGGATCTCGCGGGCGCGCTCGGGCATGCCCTCCTTGGAGACGAGCGGCAGGACCGCGACCTTGACCGGAGCGAGGCGGGGGTGGAGGCGAAGGACGGTGCGCTCGCGGCCCTCGACCTCCTCCGTGTCATAGGCGTCGACGAGGAAGGCGAGGGTGGCGCGGTCGGCGCCGGCGGCCGGCTCGATCACGTGTGGCACGTAGCGCTCCTTCGTCTGCTGGTCGAAGTACTCGAGCTTCTCGCCCGAGAACTCGGAGTGCTGGGTGAGGTCGAAGTCGCCACGGTTGGCGATCCCCTCGAGTTCGGACCAGCCGATCGGGAACAGGTACTCGATGTCGCTGGTGCTCGAGGAATAGTGGGACAGCTCGTCGTCGGCATGGGGGCGGACGCGGAGGAAGTCGGGCCGGATTCCGAGCTCGTCGTACCAGCCGCGCCGCAGCTCGATCCACTCCCGGTAGTAGCGATCGGCATCGTCGGGCGGAACGAAGTACTCCATCTCCATCTGCTCGAACTCGCGGGTGCGGAAGATGAAGTTGCCGGGGGTGATCTCGTTACGGAAGGACTTGCCGATCTGTGCGATCCCGAACGGCGGCTTCTTGCGGGCGAACTGGAGCACGTTCTTGAAGTTGATGAAGATCCCCTGGGCGGTCTCGGGGCGCAGGTAGACCTCGGTGCCCTCGGCGGCCACCGGGCCCATCCGCGTCTCGAACATGAGGTTGAATTGGCGCGCCTCGGTCAGGTCGCAATCCGGCCCCTCGCCCGGGCGCTTCGAGGGCTTGCGCCCGCACTGTGCGTCCTCGAGCTTGTCGGCGCGAAACCGCATCTTGCAGGTGCGGCAATCGACCAGGGGGTCGGTGAATCCCTCGAGGTGCCCCGAGGCATCCCAGACGCGCGGGTGCTGCAGGATCGCCGAGTCGAGGGCGACGATGTCGTCGCGCTCGGCCAGCATCGAGCGCCACCACTCGGCCTTGACGTTGCCCTTGAGCAGGACGCCGTAGTGCCCGTAGTCGTAGGTCGAGCCGAGGCCGCCGTAGATCTCGGAGGAGGGGAAAACGAAGCCCCGCCGCTTGCAGAGGGCGACGATCTCGTCCATGGTGACCTCTGTTGTGGGTTCGGCGGGCATGGGGGCAGGCTAGAGAAGCACAGCGCAAAGGCAGCGGAAGGGTCAGTCCCCGCTCGCTGAGCCCTTGGCGGACCTGTCCTTGGTCGACGAGCTGGAGGAATCCCCGCCGGAGCGGCCCGATTCCCCACCGGAGCCCGAGGATTCCCCACCGGAGCCCGAGGATTCCCCGCCGGAGCCCGATGAATCCCCGCCGGAGCCCGATGAATCCCCGCCGGAGCCCGATGACTTCTTCTCGCCTTCCGAGGACTTCGATTTCGACTTCGAGCCGTAGTCGGTTGTGTAGAAGCCCGATCCCTTGAAGTGGACCGCCACCGGGTGGAAGACGCGCTCGACCGGGCCCCCGCACTCCTCGCACTCGGTCACGGGGTCATCGGCCATCCTCTGGATGACCTCGAAGTTGTGGCCCTTGGCGCATTTGTACTCGTAGATCGGCACGGGCGCGCGATTATCGCAGGGCCCTATCCGTTGAGGAATCGGTCGACGGCCTTGCGCCGCACCGACTCCGGCACCTCGACGCTTCCCCCGGGACCCGAGGTGCATCCCTCGTTGGCGCCCGCACAGAGGACGTCGGCAGCCGCGTTGCCGCCGATCCCGGCGGCAAGGATCAGCTGCGGCATCGTCAGCAGGCCCATGTCGCTGACGAACGCCTGTGGCGCGCTCCAGCCGATGATCGGCCCCTTGACGAAGTTGTAGGGGAGGCGCAGCGGGTCGGTGAGTCGGCCCTTGATGCCGCTGATCACCGCCTGCTGGGCCTTGGCGCGATCAAAGTCGCTGTAGCCGAGCGCGAATGCGCTGGGTCCCGGGCCGGGACAGGGACTCGGCTTACGCACCCGGGCATAGGCAAGCGCCTTCTGGCCGTCGAGGGTGTTCTCGCCCTTCTTCAGCCGCAGCGTGATTCCGCCCTGGCCGCCGCCGGCGCCCCCGGAGATGTCTGCGCAGAGCTTGTTGGGAACGTCGACGACCACCCCGCCGACCGCGTTGATCAGGTCCTCGAACCCGGTGAAGTCGATGATCGCGACGTGGTCGATGGGGATCCCGAGGAACTTCTCCACCGCCTGGATCTGCAGCTTGGCGCCACCGAAGGCGAAGGCTCCGTTGATCTTCTGCGGGCTCTGCCCGGGTATCTCGGCGAAGCTGTCGCGGGGAATCGAGAGCTTGCGGAAGCTGCCGCCGCCGGCCCGGATCAGCATCAGCGTGTCGGCGCGGAACTGCCCCACCGAGCAGCCGTCGTGGGGTGCCTCGCCACGTGACTGCTGCTCGAAGCACTTCTGCGAGGGCGCCGCCCCGGGCTCCTTGGTGTCGGGGGGCCGGGCATCGGTCCCCAGCACCAGGATCGTCTGCGGGCTGGCGAGGAGGAAGGGGTTCCCGTGAAGGGCGTCGCTGGCGTCGCCGGAGAGCTTGAAGGCCTGAAGCTGCGCCGAGACCATGAACGCCAGCAGGGAGAGAAGGAGCCAGCCGCCGACCGCGATCCCGACCCACTTGAGGACCCGGCGCCTGGTTTCGTGATCGCGCGGGCGGTCGCGGCCGCGATCCCCGGAACCCCGCTTGGGCCGGTCTTTTGGGTCCTTTGGGGAGCGCTTGGTTCGCTCTCTCAGGCTCGAGAGATCGGGATTGCGGAGCCGCGAGAGGAACCCCTTGCGGGACCTGTAGACCTTGTACTCCGGCTGGCCGGAGGGCTGCTGATCGTCGTCGGGAGGCATGAAAGGCTAGAAATAGTGCCGATGCGCGCCCTTTCCTGCCCACCGCCTCCGATCCTTGAATGCGCAGGGTCGCCCGCGTGACCGAGACGATCGGCGCCGACCTGGGCGGAACGAAGCTGCTCCTTGGGGTCCTCGACGAGGACCGAAACGTCCTCTGGAAGAGCGAGGAGCGCTCGACAGGGCAGGGCGAAGAGGAGCTGGTCGAGATGCTCGTCAGCGAGATCGACGAGGCGCGGGCGCAGGTGCCCGGCGTCGCCGCCGCCGGGCTCGGGATACCGGCCACGATCGACCACGAGCGCGGTGTCGCGATCGAAGCGGTCAACCTCCCGATCAGTGACGCCCCCATCCGCGACCTCGTCTCAGAGCGCACCGCCCTGCCGGTCTTCCTCGACAACGACGCCAACATGGCCGCCCTGGCCGAGAGCCTCTACGGCGCCGCAAAGGGGGCTGAGAACGCGGTCATGGTCACGGTCGGAACCGGGATCGGAGGTGGGCTGATCATCGGCGGCGAGCTCTATCGAGGATCGGTCGGCGCCGCGGCCGAGCTCGGGCACATGATCGTCGAGCTCGACGGGCCGCGCTGCCAGGGCAACTGCCGTGGCCGAGGCTGCATCGAGTCGCTCGCCTCCGGGACCGCAATCGGGCGCGAGGGCCGCAGGGCCGCCGAGCGTGAGCCGGACTCGGCGCTGGGGCGGCTCGCCGGCGACGGGGGCGAGATCGACGGCAGGGCGGTGACCGAGGCGGCCCTGGCCGGCGACGAGACCTCGGTCGCGGTCCTCGCCTTGGTCGGGCGCCGGCTCGGGGCCGCGCTGACCAGCTTTGCCAACATCTTCAACCCCGACGTGATCGTTGTCGGTGGCGGGGTGATCGCGGCGGGTGAGCTGCTGCTCGGCCCGGCCCGCGAGGAGGTCCGAACGAGGGCCCTGCGGCCGATGAGCGAGACCCCCGTTGTCGCGGCCGAGCTCGGGCCCGACGCAGGGATGATCGGGGCGGCGGCGATGGCCCGGATCGAGCTAGGGCGCGTCTAGTGGCGGGCAAGCTGATCGTCTGCCCGACCCCGATCGGCAACCTCGGGGATGTGACGC
The DNA here is from genome assembly GCA_963781345.1 of uncultured Actinomycetes bacterium. Taxonomy (GTDB): domain Bacteria; phylum Actinomycetota; class Thermoleophilia; order Solirubrobacterales; family 70-9; genus JBBRHQ01. Next base: position 71,902 of record CAWAFQ010000007.1, on the reverse strand, counting down.
CGCGGGTGCGCGAGGCGCTCGTGTCGGCCGACTACATCGCCTGCGAGGACACCCGGCGCACCGGCGGGCTGCTCGACAAGATCGGCATCAGGCCGGCACCGCGGCTGATCAGCAACCACGAGGGCAACGAGGTCGCCCGGGCGAAGGTGCTGGCGCAGCAGATTGAGCGCGGCTCCCGCGTCGCGCTGGTCTCCGACGCCGGCATGCCCGCGATCTCTGACCCCGGATACCGGCTGGTGCGAACCTGCATCGACCGCAACCTCGAGGTCGAGGTCCTGCCCGGGCCCTCGGTCGTGCCGGTTGCGCTGGTCGCCTCCGGCCTGCCGACCGACCGCTGGCGCTTCGAGGGCTTCCTGCCCAAGCGCACGGGGGAGATGGAGCGGGTGTTGCGCTCGACCGAGACCGTGATCGCCTTCGAGTCCCCCCGCCGCGTCGGCGAGTCGCTCGCGGCCCTGGCCGCGATCGCCCCCGACCGCCCCGCCGCGGTCTGCAGGGAGATCTCGAAGCTGCACGAGGAGATCTCGCGCGGAACGCTGGCCGAGCTCGCCCGCCGCTTTCGCTCCGACGTCAAGGGGGAGATAGTCCTCGTGATCGGCCCGGCGCAGGACGAAGAGCACGGAGCCGACATCAGCTTCGCGGTCGATGCGCTGCGCCATCTGGTCCAGTCGGGCGCCCGTCCACGGGCCGCCGCGAGCGTGGTCGCCGCCCTCACCGGAACCCGCGCCAACGAGCTCTACCGCGCCCTCACCGGAAGAGAAGCCAGGCGCTGACCTCACCACACCCGCCTTCTGCCTTCTGCCTTCTGCCTACTGCCCTCCGCCCTCTGAACTCGGCTTCCCCGCTCTAGTCTCACTCCGTGGCCTACTACGTAACCACCCCGATCTACTACGTCAACGCCGAGCCGCACCTCGGCCACGCGTACTCGACGATGGCGGCCGACGTTCTCGCCCGCCACATGCGCCAGCGCGGCGAGGACGTCTTCTTCCTCACCGGCACCGACGAGCATGGCGAGCCGATCGCGACCGCCGCCGAGCGCGAGGGGATCAGCCCGCAGGAGCTTGCCGACCGCAACGCCCAGAAGTTCCGTGATCTGATGCCGAAGATCGACGTCACCAACGACTTCTTCATCCGCACCTCCGACCCCCGCCACGCGGAGAAGGTCGCCGAGATCATGCAGCGGGTCTACGACAACGGCTGGGTCAACAAGGGGGCCTACGAGGGCTGGTACTGCCCCCGCTGCGCCGACTTCAAGACAGAGCGGGAGCTTGGCCCCGGCCACACCTGCCCTATCCATGAGATCCCGCTCGAGCGGGAACGCGAGGAGAACTGGTTCTTTCGGCTCTCGGCCTTCCAGGAGCGCCTCGAGCGTCTCTACGAAGAGCGACCGGACTTCGTCGTACCGGACTTCCGCCGAAACGAGGCCGTCTCCTTCATCAAGCAGGGGCTCGAGGACGTCTCGCTCTCGCGGCCGCAGCTGAAGTGGGGGATGACGCTGCCCTGGGACCCCTCGCAGCGGATGTACGTCTGGTTCGACGCGCTGCTCAACTACGTGACCGCCCTCACCTTCGCCCGTGAGGGCGAGGACCTGAGCGAACGCTTCTGGCCGGCGAACCTGCATGTGATGGCGAAGGACATCCTCAAGTTCCACGCCGTCATCTGGCCGGCGCTGTGCATGGCGGCCGACCTCGAGCCTCCGCAGCGGATGGTCATCCATGGCTATCTGCTGATGGGGGAGAAGAAGATGTCGAAGTCGCTGGGCAACGTCCTCGATCCGTTCGAGGTGATCGACCGCTTCGGCTCCGACGCGCTTCGCTACTACTGCTTCCGCGAGGTCAGCTTCGGCCAGGACGGCTCCATCTCGACTGCCGGCTTCGAGGCCCGCTACGAGACCGAACTCGCGAACGAGTTCGGCAACCTCGCCAGCCGGACACTGGCGATGCTCGACCGCTACAGCGACGGCCTCGTTCCCGAGGCTGAGGCAGATCCCGCACTCGCGGCCGATTTCGACGGCGCCGGGGAGCGATTGAGGGACCTCCTCGACGAGGCCCGGATCAGCGACGCCCTGGAGGAGATCTGGAAGCTGGTGAGGCGGCTCAACCGCTACGTCGAGGAGACGAAGCCATGGGAGCTGGCGAAGCAGAGCTCAGACGGCGGAAGCCAGAAGGCGCGGGAGTTGGAGCGGGCGCTCTACAACCTCTCCGAGGGGCTGCGGGTCATGACCCTGATGGTGATCCCCTACCTGCCGGCTTCGAGCGAGCGGCTGCTGTCGGCGCTGGGGGAGGAGAGTCGCGAGCTTGCCGAGTTCGGCTCCCGCGGAGGCGGAGCGCGGACCGAGCGGGTGCCACCGCTGTTCCCGAAGATCGAGGCGCCTGCCTGAGCCTGTAGGGTCGAGGCGTCCGCAAAGTGGGAATAGGAGGCCGGAATTGAGGCGTTCAGTGCTTGCTGTGACCGTGGTTGCCCTGCTTGGATCCTTGGCCGTCGGCCAGGCCGCGGCGCGCACCGGTGCCGACGCGAGCGCCGGCCCCCCGGTGAGGATTGGCGGCCCGCTGAAGCTGCGCGCCGCCAAGGTGCTCGAGTTCCCGATCTTCGTCTCGGCCGATTCCTTCGTCAAGATCCAGGGGAAGCTGCGGTTTCCCGGCCCCGATCTACGGGTCAACCTGTCGGGGACGATCCTTCAGGGCCAGCCCAGGGCCGTGAAGCTGACCCTCAACGGAGCGGCCAGGGACGAACTCAAGGCCGACTTCAGGGTCTCCAGCCTGAAGGTCATCGCCACCGCCCGGAACCTGGCCACGAACGTCAAGCACACCGCCCGCAAGACCTTCGGCTTCAAGCGCTGAGGGCAGCCGCCCCAAGGCCCTGCGGCGCCTCCTTGCTGGCCCGAGCCTGATCGCGTTGCGGAGCGCCGCCGCCGCGCGTTCCTAGACTCTGGCGCGTGGTCGATACCCACGCCCACCTCTCCCTCTGCGAGCCGGCCGTCGATGAGCTCGTTGCCGCGGCGCGCGCCGCCGGGGTCCGGCGGGTCCTCACGATCGGCCTCGACGAGGCGAGCAACCGCGAGGCGATCGCCGACGCCGCCTCCCACCCCGAGGTGTTTGCGAGCGTCGGTCGCCACCCGAACGCGTCCGCCGGCTTCGACGATGCGGCCGCCGCCGACATCGCCCGGCTCGCCGCCGATCCGGGCGTGCGGGCAGTCGGGGAGACGGGCCTCGACTTCTACCGCGACGGGGCTCCGCGGGCCGAGCAGCGCACCGCATTCGCCGCCCAGGTCGAGATAGCCGCAGATGCCGGGCTGCCGGTTGTGATCCATGTCCGTGATGGGCAGGGACGAAGCGAGGCGGTGGACGAGGCGTTCGCGACCCTCGACCGGCTTGCCGGCGGGCCGGTGATCCTGCACTGCTTCTCGGCTCCCGGCCGCGTCGCCGACGCGGCCGAGCGCGGCTGGTACTGCTCCTTCGCCGGCAACGTCACCTACCCGAAGGCCGGGACCCTGCGTGAGGCTGCGGCGGCGGTTCCCGAGCACCTGATCCTGGTCGAGACCGACTCCCCGTACCTCGCCCCGCAGGTCGTCCGGGGAAAGCCGAACCAGCCCGCGAACGTCGTCGCCACGGCCGATGTGGTCGCCTCCGTGCGCGGGGTCAGCGTGACCGAGCTCGAGCGCACGATCGAGGCAAACGCCGAGCGCCTGCTGCGGTGGTGAGCGGATGGCGGGCCACACGAGGCTGGGCCAGAACTTCCTCTCCGACCCGAACCTGCTCGACGCGATCGTGCGCGAATCGGGGGTCGGTCCGGATGACGTGGCGCTCGAGATCGGCGCCGGGGAGGGCGTCCTTACCCGGCGGCTCGCGGCCGCTGCCGGCCACGTCCACACGATCGAGATCGACCGGCGCCTCGAGGGCGCCCTCGCCGGAGTCGCCGCCGAGCCCAACGTGGAGCTTCACTGGGGCGACGCGGTCCGGCTCGACCTGGCCGCTCTCGACCCGGCGCCGACCGCGGTCATCGCCAATCTCCCCTACTCGGTCGCGACGCCACTCATCCTGCGAACGATCGAGCAGCTGCCCACGGTCTGCGAGTGGACGGTGATGGTTCAGCGCGAGATCGCCGACCGCCTCCGAGCCGCTCCGGGGTCGAGGGTCTACGGGGGCCCCACGGTCCTGGTCCAGCTCGCCGCCGAGGTGCGGATGGCGCGCACCGTCGACCCCGCTGTCTTCAGGCCGCGCCCGAGGGTGTCTTCGGCGCTGCTGAGGATGACCCGCACCGGCCCCTGCGCTGCGGAGGACACCCGCCGGCTGGTGCGGGGCGGGTTTGCCCACCGCCGCAAGTCGCTCGCTCGCTCGCTCGAGCTCTGTGAGCCGGGGCGGATCGCCGCGGTGCGGGCGGCCCTCGCTCGTCTCGGGCTCCCCGACGACGTCAGGGCGGAGGCCCTCGGCCCGCAGCAGTTCGAGGCGCTCGCGAGGGAGATGGCCGCCCGATGACCGAGCCCGAGCGACTGCTCGCCCCGGCGAAGCTCAACCTCTGCCTCTTCCTCGGAGCCCGCCGCGCCGACGGCCTGCACGAGATCTGCTCCCTGTTCGAGCCCCTGACCCTCGCCGACCTGATCGAGGTCTCGAGCTCGGAGGGCGTGGACGAGGTCATCTGCCCGGGGGTGGATGGTGAGAACCTTGCCGCCACGGCGCTTGCCGCCCTGCGCGAGCGCGGCTGGGAGCACCCCGCCGTGGAGCTTCGGATCCAGAAGCGGATACCGGTTGCCGCGGGACTCGGGGGCGGAAGCGCCGACGCGGCGGCGGTCCTGCGGCTGGGCAGGGAGGAGGTCGGGGATCTCGAGGCGATCGCGGCGGGGATCGGCGCCGATGTCCCCTCTCAGCTGCTGCCGGCGATGGCCCTGGTCTCGGGGGCGGGGGAGGTCGTGCGAAGGCTGCCCGACCCTGAGCGCCACGCGGTCGTCCTGCTCCCCAGCGCGGGTGGCCTCAGCACCGCTGAGGTCTTCGCCGAGGCGGACCGCCTCGGGCTTGGGCGCAGCAGCGCCGAGCTCGACGACCTCCGCCGGCGGCTGCTCGAGACCGCGGGGGCCGGTGCCTCGCCTCTCACCTACGCCGATTCCCTCGGCAACGATCTCGAGGCCGCTGCAATGCGGCTTCGCCCGGAGATCGGCGATGCGATCTCTTGCCTGCGCGACGCCGGTGCCGGGTTCGCCGCGATGACCGGCTCGGGCCCCACCGCCTTCGGGCTCTTTGACGACCTCGGGGCGGCGCGGGCCGCCGCCGCTCGTCTCGGCTCGGCCGAGGCGATCGTCTGCGAGGGAGGCGCACCGGCTTGAGGGTTCCCTCGGTCCTCAGGAACAAGCACCTCGGCCTGCTGATCGCGGCGGTCGCGGTGATCGCCGTCTACTACCTGATCAGCCGCCTCTTCCCCCACGGGAACCTGCAGCAGATCCTCGACGACATCTCCAACGCCCTCGGCGCCTGGACCTACCTGCTCGTCGGCGCATTCGCATTCCTCGAGACCGGCGCCTTCGTCGGGCTCGTCGTCCCGGGAGAGACCGTGATGCTGATCGGGGGCGCCGTCGCCGGGCAGGGAGCGATCAACATCTACCTGCTGATCGCGATCGCGTGGTTTGCGGCCTGGCTCGGGGACACGACCAGCTTCTTCATCGGCCGCCGGCTGGGAAGGGGGTTCGTCCTCCGCCATGGCCCCAGGGTCGGGATAGGCGAGGAGCGCTTCGAGCGGGTCGAGGCCTACTTCTCCCGCCACGGCGGGAAGACGATCCTCGTCGGGCGCTTCATCAGCTTGGTGCGGGCGCTGGCGCCGTTCGTAGCCGGAAGCTCGGGGATGCGCTACCGGGCCTTCGTCCCCTACAGCATCCTCGGCACCGGCATCTGGGCCTCGGCCCACATCCTCATCGGCTACTTCTTCGCCCGCAGTATCGACACCGCCGCCGCCTACGCGGGACGGGGCGCATTCGTACTCGGCACGCTGATCGTCCTCACCGCCGGCGCGGTCGTCTCCTATCGCTTCCTGCGCGTGCCCGAGAACCGGGTTCGGGCGGTCGAGTGGATGCAGGAGCACCGGGCGACGGCCTGGCTCCCGGTGCTGGGGCGGCGTCTGGAGCCGCAGGCGAGGTTCGTCTGGGGCAGGCTCACCCCCGGTGGCAGGTTCGGGCTTGAATTCACCTCGACGCTCGCGGTGCTCGCGGTCGGGCTCTTCGTCCTCGTCGCCTACACCGTCATCGTCAGCGCCGACCCCGCGCCGACGCCCGGCGACGTGGCCGCGCAGGACTTCGTCGACTCGATCCGGACAGGCTGGTTGACCTGGCTGGCGAAGGCGATCACGGTTCTCGGCTCGCCGGCCCTGGTCTGGACCCTCGCCCTTGGCTGCGCACTCGCGCTCGCCGTCGGCCGTCGCTGGTGGGAGTTCTGGGTTCTGGTCGCCGGGATGGTGCTGATCATCGCCGGCGTGCACGCGGTCAAGGACGCCGTCGACCGGCCGCGCCCGGGGGGTGGCCTCGTCTCCGCCTCCGGCTCGTCGTTTCCCAGTGGCCACGCCGCCTACGCCACCTTCTGGGTCTGGCTCGCGGTGACCACGGTGATGCGGCTGCGCCCCGGGATGGCGCGCCGCACCGGTGTCATCCTCGCAGGGGTCGGCCTGGCCGCTCTGATCGGGCTCTCGCGGGTCTACCTCGGCGTCCATTACCTCAGCGACGTCAGCGCCGGCTGGGCGCTCGGCGCCTCCGGCTTCGCCCTCTGCGCCGCCGTGGCCCTCGCCGCCGTCCAGTTGCGCCAGAATCCACCCTGGATGGGCCCCGAGCGCACTCAGACAACGCCGACGGAGAGCTAGCGATGCCGCTGGCGCGCATCGGCAACGAGTTCCTCCTCTTCGGCGCGGCCGGGCTGATCAGCCTCGTCGTCTTCGTCACCCTGATCCTTGTTCCGGCGCTCGGCTCCTACGGGCGCGTCTGGGAGAAGATCACGGCCGGCTTCCTCTCACTCTTCGTCCTCGCGGTGCTTGTCTCGATCGGCGTCGGCATCGGGGTTCTGATCGTCTACAACTTCCCCCAGATCTCGGACCTCTTCACCCAGGGCTGAGGCACGGCGGCCGCGCGGCGCAGGTCCGGCGCCTGGCCCACTCGGCGATAATCGGACCCGCGTGAGCACCGAAAGGATCCAGAAAATTCCTGCAAAGAAGGCAGAGATGGGATCGCTGGACGGACTGGCCGAGGCGGTTGAGTCCGGCGCCGGGCTGCCCTCTGTCGCCCGTGCTGCGGCGAGGGTGCTCGACGCCAGCATCGCCCTGATCGACCGCTCCAGCGCGGTGCTCGCCGTCGCCGGAGCCTCCCCCGACCAGGAGAAGCGACTGCTCTCGGCCGCCGAGGGCGTCGTCTCGGTCGAGCTTCGGGTCGCCGACAGCGCCGTCGGCGAGCTTCGCTACCGCAGCCGCTCCGATCCCGTGCCGGCGATCGCCCGTATGGTCGCCACACTGCTGGCGCTCGAGCTCGAGCGCGCGCGTTCGCCGGAATGGGAGAGTGAGGCGGCGGCGGCGGGGTTCGTCCACGCGGTGCTTGCCCGCGAGGTCACCGATCGCGGTGACATCGCCGCAAGAGCGGCGGAGCTGGGTGCGGACCTCGAACAGGGAGCCGGAGTCCTGATCCTGCGCGCATCGCCTCGCTCGGCACAGTCTGGCGAGTGGCGGGCCCGGGTACTGACCCTCGCGCTGCGCTCGCTGCGCTCGGTCGCCCCCGGCTCGCTCGCCGCGCTCGAGGAGGGCGAGGCCGCCGTCGTCGCGATGATTGTTCCCGCCGCCGAGGAAGCGCGGATCGCCCGCGCCGCGGCCGCGCTCGAGAGAGAGCTCTCCGAGAGCCTGGGGGCATTCCACTCGACAATCGGTCGCAGCCGCCGCGCGGCCGACCCGGTCGATCTCTACCGCGCCGGCAACGAGGCCCGGCTCGCGGTCAACGTCGGCGAAGCCGAGGGTCACGCCGTGCTCGCATTCGAGGACACCGGCGCCTACCGGTTGCTGCTGCCGGCGATGAGCGAGGACCCGGGAGAGCTCGAGAGCTTCTACGCGGAGACGATCGCACCGCTCGCCGCCTACGACGAGCAGTACGAGACCGAGCTCGTGAAGACGATCGAGACCTACCTCGAGAACGACGGCAACATCGCCGCCACCGCCAAGCAGCTCTTCACCCATCGCCACACGATCCGCTACCGGCTCGAGCGCGCCAAGGAGCTTTGCGGACACGACGTCTCGGCCACGGTCGGCCGCGAGAAGCTCGGGCTCGGGCTGAAGGCGATGCGGGTCCTCGGGATCCCGTCCTCGCGCGGTCCGGCGATGGAGCCGGGCGCAGAGGCCGGGCAGGTCCCGCGGGTCGCCGAGGATTGATCCGCCGGTCGGTCCGGCCCGCCGTGCGCTAACGCAGCGGGATGCTGCCGAACCCCTTGAAGCCCGAGGCGAGCCGGTAGCCGTCCGGGAGGATCTTCGGCGACTGTCCCCTGACGACCCCGTGTCGCGAGCCGGGCTTCTCGAGCACCGGCAGCGTCAAGTGCAGGTCCCTGACCCTCACCGTCTTCTGGCCATTTGAGGCGCGGCCGTAGGGGGCGTCGTTGGGCAGCAGCTCGAGCTTGGCGGTGTGCCCGGCCTTGAAGTGCCAGCCGTTGGGGTGGAGTTGGAACACCTGATCGACGAACTTCGGGCTGCCCTTCGGCCTCCACAGACTCCTCGCGACCAGGGTCTCCTGGCCGCTGGGGCCGACGTCGAGCAGGCGGGCCGCGACCTGGGAGTTCGCGTCCGTCAGCTTGAACTCGGCATGGATGGTTGGCGAGCCCATCAGGGTGTAGCCGGCCCCCTTCGCCTTCGGCAGGCGGTAGGTCGCGGTGCCGGGCAGGTTCGCGCCTGAAGCCTGCGCGCAGGCTCCCGGTCCGGCGATCGGGTCGAAGGTGGAGCCGATTGAGGGATCGCCGGCGCTCGGCAGGATCGTCTTCGCCGCCGCCGAGGCGAGGCGCACCTCGCCCCTGGAGACGTGGGCCCAGTCCTTGGCGAAGTACGGTCCGCCGGATTTCGCCGAGATCGGGCAGGTCTGGGTCAGCGTCTCCACTCCCTGGAAGGGCTTGCCGCCCTTGCCCTTGACGTAGTAATCCAACCAGGCCTCCTCGCGGGCGGCGAGCTTGGCCACGTCGGCGGCTTTGTTCTGGCCGCGCATGTGGCCGAAGTCCATGAAGAACAGCGACAGCGGCTGCTTCGGGTACCGGGTCTTGGTGCGGTTGTAGAAGCGGATCGCCTCGTCAGCGGGGAAGAGGTCGTCGGTCCACCCGTTCGAGATCAGCATCGGCGCCGGCGCCTCCGAGCGGTTGATGTAGTAGGAGGAGTGGTGGGCCTTGATCTCGTTGAGGATGGCGCTCACGGCTGGGTCGCCGGCGTAGGGCTCGCCGGCGTTGAGGCGGGTGTTCCAGGTGGTCAGGTCGGCCTGCGGGTCGCCCCCGGGCGTCACGCATCTGCCGGTGACGACGCAGCCGACGAGATAGAGGCCGTCCACGAAAGACTTCTTATAGACGCCGACGCGACCCCGGTAGGAGGCGTCGGCGACGTAGTCGAGCGTGCTGCCGTTCGGTGTCAGCGCCGAGGCGAGGTCGGTCCAGGGGATCTCCGGCGCGGCCGCGGCGATCGACATCGGCTTGCCGAGCGGGCTCTTCCATGGGATCAGCGCGCCGTTCGGTCTTCATCTGGCGGTTCTTCAGCGCTCCCAGCGCCATCGACATGCCGCCGCCGTAGGAGCCGCCGATAGCGCCGATCCTCTTCGGTGCGATCAGGCCCTGGTCGGCGAGCTTGCCGGCGAAGTCCTGGGCGTCGCGGACCTCGTAGCGGTCGTCCATCAGGCGGATGTAGCCGTTGGCGCAGCCGGCCGGGTCGGCGGCGACCGAGGCGACGTTGCCGCATGACTCGTTGAAGCCGCGGTCGGTCATGCTGAAGGTCGCATAGCCGCGGTCGAGCCAGCGGTGCATCGCACTCAGACTGAGCTTCGAGCCGCCGTAGCCGTGGAACATCATCACCAGGGGGTAGTTGCCGTCGGGCCCGGAGGCGGGCGCCGGCGGGAAGGCGACGTTGACGTCGATCGGGACGCCGTCAAAGGTCTTCGTCGTGCTGCGCGGAGCGTTGCTGCCGCAGAAGCGCACGCCGTCTCCCTGCACGGCGCAGCTGACGTCGCCGCCGAAGACGGAGGTGATCGTCGCGTTTGCCGTCGGCGCGAGAACGAGTGCGGCGAAGGTGACCGAAAGGGCGATGAGCTTGCGCATGTTTCTCCGTGTGTAAGCGGGCCGTCCCCGATGGACCCTGCCCGCATTCCTCTCCTGCCGCGCCGAAAGCTACATGTCCCCCAGCGCCCTTGCAAGAGGCGGTCGGCCTCGGCCGATTCCGGGTGAGGCGAGTCGATTCCGGGGGGACGATTTGAACGCCCTCTTCCTGGACCAAAACCAGGCGTGCTGCCGCTTACACCACCCCGGATCGGCCTCCGACCATAACGCCCCCGCCCCCACCCCGACGTGGGACCTTTCAACCACCATATGGACGCTTAAAAGGTCCCACGTCGATTGGGGGGTGACGGGAGGTGCGCGAGGCGATACGACTTCGAATCGAAATAGAGTCGCGACGTGAGCAGGCGATTGCCAACCGGCGAACCCTCCAGGCTCGATCTGGCCGGGACCATCTACGGGATCATCCTGGCGACGGCGCTGATCGCCGCCTTCAGCCAGAAGGACGAGGTCGGCCCGGTCACCACCTTCGTCGCGGTGATGGTGAGCGCGATCGTCTTCTGGCTCGCTCATGCCTACGCCCACATCGTCGCTTCGGGGGTGGTCGGCCGTGAGGCGACCAGCTGGGTCGCCGTGAAGGAGGCGCTGGTCCGCCAGTCGCCGCTGGTGATGGGGGCGACGCCACCGGCTCTTGTCCTGCTGGCGACCCCGCTCGGCCTGCTCTCCGAGGCCAACGCCCAGTCGGTGGCGATCCTGACGGGCATCGCGCTCCTGACCGCCTTCGGCTTCATCGCCGCCCGTCGCCAGGGGGCCGGCGTGATCGGGACGATTGTCCTGACGATGATCAGCGCCGGCCTCGGCCTGGTGATGGTGATCCTCAAGTTCGCTGTCCACTGAGAATCGTCCACCGGCCCACCTAAGCTGCGCGCCAATGGAGGCGAGCCGAGAGGTCCCCGGGGGCGACCCCCGCATCTCCCAAGAGCTCGCCGAGGGCTGGAAGGGCCTGATGGTCGCCGGCGCCCTCGCGATCGCAGTCGGATGCGTGGCGATAGTCGTCCCGGCCGCTGCGTCGGTCGCGACCGCGGTCTTCATCGGCTGGATCCTGATCATCGCCGGCGCCTTCCTCGTCGCCGGCCTCTTCGGCGCCCGCTCGGCAGGACAGCTGATCGTCCGCGGCATCTGGGCGCTGCTGACCGTGAATGCAGGCGTCTACCTGATCTCGGCTCCACTCGAGGGAACCGTCACCCTCACCTTCGTTCTCGTCGTCTACTTCATCGTCATCGGCATATCGCGGATCGTGATCGCGCTGATAGCCCGCGGCCAGCCCAACGCGGGGTTGTTCGGCCTCAGCGGCGCCCTCTCGCTAATCGTCGGCCTGCTGATCGGGGTCAACCTCCCAAGCTCCGCCGATTGGGCGATCGGGCTGCTCGTCGGGATCGACCTGATCTTCGCCGGCTGGAGCCTGACGAGTGCGGCGATGGCTGGGCGCGAAATGGCCAAGTCGCGCGCCGGCTAGCCGGATCCGGCTAGCCGTTCTACGATTCGCAGGTGAGCAAGGCCCCAACCGTCCTCGTCATGGCCGCCGGCGAGGGAACGCGGATGCGTTCCTCCGTGCCCAAGATGCTGCATCCCGTCTGCGGCAGGCCGCTGGTCGCCTGGCCGGTGACCGCCGCGAGGGAGGCGGGTGCCGGGAGGGTCGCCGTGATCGTCTCCCCCGGACGCGACCTCTCAGCCGCTCTTCCCGACGGCACCGAGACCGTGGTGCAGCCAGAGGCCGACGGTACCGGCGGCGCGGTCAGGGCGGCGCTGAATCTGGTCGCCGAGTCCGAGACGGTCATCGTCCTCTCGGGTGACCACCCGCTGGTCTCTGCCGAGACGGTCGCTGCACTTCTCGGCGCCCACGCCGACACCGGCGCCGCGGCGACGGTGATGACGACGATTCTCGACGACCCGGGCAGCTACGGCCGCATCGTCCGTGACGAGCGCGGCGACCTCGAGCGGATCGTCGAAGTCAAGGAGGCCGGCGATGCCAGCGCCGAGGAGCTTGCGATCACCGAGATCAACACCGGCACCTACGCCTTCGGCGCGCAGCCGCTTGCCGAGGCGCTGGGGCGGATCGGCAACGACAACGCCCAGGGCGAGTACTACCTCGGCGACGTGCTGCCGCTGATGCGCGCGCAGGGATTGCGAATCTCGGCCCACGTCGCCGGCGATGACGCCGTCAACCTCGGCGTCAACAACCGAGCCGACCTCGCCCTCGCCGAGGCGGAGGCGCGGGCGCGGATCCTGCGGCGCCACATGCTCGCCGGGGTCTCGATCGCCGACCCCTCCTCAACCTGGGTCGACGCCGATGTCCGGCTCGACCCCGACGTCCGGCTCGAGCCGGGCACCTATCTGCGGGGGCTCACCGAGGTCGGGTCCGGCTCGGTGGTCGGCCCCCACACGACCCTGACCGACACGACACTCGGCCGCGGGGTCTCGGTCCCGCACTCTTCCTCGTCGATTGCGAGGTCCTCGACGGCTGCACGGTCGGGCCCTTCGCCCACCTGCGTCCCGGCGCGGTGCTTCGCTCCGGCGCCAGGGCCGGCTCCTTCGTCGAGATCAAGAACTCCGAAGTCGGCGAGGGCTCGAAGGTCCCGCACCTCTCCTATGTCGGCGACACCACCATCGGCGAAGGCGCCAATCTCGGCGCCGGGACGATCACCGCCAACTACGACGGAACCCGCAAACACCGCACGGTGATCGGCGACCACGTCCGCATCGGCGTTGACACGATGCTCGTCGCCCCGGTAGAAGTCGGCGAGGGCGCCTACACTGGCGCCGGCGCGGTGATCCGCGAGGATGTTCCACCGGGATCCCTGGCGATCTCGGAAAACGACCAGAGAAACATCGAGCGCTACGCAGACCGCAAGGCGCAGCGAAGCGAAGAGGACGACGACTCGTGAGCACGATTCCCCAGGCACGCTCGGCCACCGCGATCCCGCACGACTACTCGAAGCGGATGATGGTCTTCGGCGGCCGCTCCTCGACGGACCTCGCCGCCAAGGTCGCCGACAAGCTCGACCTCGATGTCGGCCAGGCGACGCTGAAGACGTTCGCCGACGGCGAGGTCTACTGCCGCTACGAGGAGTCGATCCGCGGCGCCGACGTCTTTCTCGTCCAGTCCACCTGCGCCAACGAGCAGACCGGGATGACCCCCAACGACGCCCTGATGGAGTTGCTGATGATGGTCGACGCGGCCCAGGGCGCCTCGGCCCACCGGATCATCGCCGTGATGCCCTGGTACGGCTACGCCCGCCAGGACAAGAAGTCGGCGCCGCGCGAGCCGATCTCGGCCCGGGTCGTCGCCAAGTGCCTCGAGGACGTCGGCGTCGACCGGGTGCTGACGATGGACCTCCACGCCGGCCAGGTCCAGGGCTTCTTCCACATCCCCGTCGACCACATGACGGCGATGCCGATGCTGACCCAGTGGTTCACCGACCAGGACCTCAGGCGACGAGGAGCTGGTGATCGTCTCCCCCGACGCCGGCCGGGTCAAGTCGGCGCGCAACTTCGCCCGCAAGGTCGGCACCCACTGGGCGGTGATGGAGAAGGAGCGCCCGGCCCAGCAGGTCGCCGAGATCGGCTACGTGGTCGGCGACGTCAAGGGCAAGACGGCCGTCCTCGTCGACGACATGATCGACACCGCCGGGACCCTCTGCGCCGCCGCCCAGACCGTTCTCGACGAGGGGGCGGCCCGGGTCATCGCCTGCGCCACCCACGGCGTCTTCTCCGGGCCGGCCTACGAGCGCCTTGCCTACGAGAACTCCGACATCGAGCGGATCGTCGTCACCGACACGATCCCGCTGCGCCCCGGCGCGCCCGACAACATCACCGTGCTCTCGACTGCCGGGACCTTCGCCGACTCGATCCGCCGGATCTTCACCGACGACTCCGTCTCCGAGATCTTCGCCGGCGAGAACCAGCTCTTCTGATGTCGGCCCGCGGCAGCGCAGCCCTGGCGTCGGTCCTGGCCGTTTCCCTCGCCGTCGCGATCGCCGGCTGTGGCGGCTCGGGTGGGGACTCGACCTCCACCGGCACCGTGCAGAGGCCGATTCCCAACCAGGACCTGACCGCCGGATACGCCGGGGCCGAGCGCGCCGCGATCGCCGCGGCCCAGGACTACTTCAACGCCTTCTCGCGCGGTGACCAGGCCGCGGTCTGCGAGCTGACCACGGTCGGATCCTCGCCGGCGGCGATCGCGAAGTGCGAGCAGACGCTCTCGAGCCTCGGGCCATCGAGGCAGCCCCGGTTCAAGGTCGCCTATGTGAAGGTCGACGGCAGGAGCGCCAAGCTGCTGCTGAGGCCGACCGGCTCCTTCGGCGATCCCACCCTGTTCGACCTGCGCAAGGTCGGCGGGGAATGGAAGACAATCACCGTCAGCGTCCCGGTGAACGGCGCCCAGTAGGCCGTCGCCGGCAGGGGTTCTCGATCAGGCTTGTCGGCCACAAGGGCGCCGACGCGATCCTGCCCGGCAACACGCTCGAGAGCTTCGAGGCGGCGATCTCCGAGGGCGTGCACGCGATCGAGTTCGACGTCCTCTGGCTCGAGGACGGCCACCCGAATCCCCGGCCGCACAGCGCTCACCGCTGGTCGTCGCCCACGACTGGCACGACGCCGGCCGGCGTCGGCCGCTGACCCTCGAACAGGCCCTCGACGCCTTCACCCTGCCGCCGCTCGACCTGGTCGAGATCAACCTCGACGTGAAGCTGCCCGGGCGCGAGGACGAGCTGGCCGAGGCGCTGCGAGAACGGGGCCTGGTCGAGCGCTCGATGGTCTCGACCATGGAGCTGAGCACGCTGGAGCACCTGCGCCGGCTCGAGCCCGACCTCCGGCGCGGCTGGACCTACCCGAAGGTGACCCGGGACTGGACCGCACGTCGCTGGGCGGTCCCGCTCGTGCTCGCCGGCCTGCTGGTTATGCGCCGCCGGCGCCCGGTCTCGCCCGCCGCGAGTTGCCGAGGATGGGGGTCGAGGCGATGTGGGTCTATCACCCGGTGATCACCGCGCGGCTGGTCTCCGCAGCACATGGCGCCGGGGTCGAGCTGATCGCCTGGACGGTGGACGAACTGGCGACGATGCGACGGCTCGCCGGGATCGGAGTCGACGGCATCTGCTCCAACGACCCTCGGATATTCGCCGAGCTCTGATCGAAGCGGTTCGCGGCCGCCGCCAGGGCCCCTGGGTGGTAACCGTGGAGAGCGCTGCGGCCACCTCCAACGGAGACCGGATGGCACCCGGCACGGTGATGGCCCTGGTCGCGATGGGCCTCGGCGTCATCGTCATCGCCAACGACTTCACGGCGCTCAACGTCGCCCTGCCGTCGATCGAGCACGACTTCGACGTCGACGTCGGGACCGCCCAGTGGGTGATCAACGCCTACGCACTGACCTTCGGGATGGCGATCGTCACCGGCGGGCGGCTCGCCGACCTGTTCGGGCGCCGCAGGGTGTTCTTCATCGGCTCGGCCATCTTCGCCGGCTTCTCGCTCGCTCGGCGGCCTCGCGCAGAACACCGCCTCCTGATCGCCGCCAGGGTCGGGATGGGGATCGGCGGCGCGCTGATGTGGCCGGCGATCCTCGGGATGACCTACGCGGCGCTGCCGGAGAGCAAGGCGGGCCTCGCCGGCGGCCTCATCCTCGGTGCCGCCGGAATCGGCAACGCGATGGGGCCGCTGATCGGCGGCGTGCTCACCGACGCGCTGAGCTGGCGCTGGATCTTCTTCCTCAACGTCCCGATCGCCGCCTTCGCGATCCTCGTCACCTGCGCTCAAGGTCCACCAGCCCCCGGTCGAGGTCGAGGAGCGCAGGATCGACTACCCCGGTATCGCCACCCTCTCGCTGGCGCTCGTCCTGCTGCTGGTGGCCTTCGACCAGGCGGCCGACTGGGGCTTCGGCGACCCGCGGGTGATCGCGCATGCTTCGCCGGGGCGGTCGTCCTCGGGTCGCCTTCGCCGTGATCGAGCCGCGGATGAGGCGGCGGCGCTGGTCCCCCGCGACGTGATCCGCAACCATCGCGTTCAGCGCCGCCTGCCTGGCGATGCTGCTGATGTCGGCCGTCTTCTTCGCGACCGTCCTCTACGCGCCGCAGTTCATGGAGAAGATCCTCGACTACTCGGCGCTGGAGGCGGGCGTCGGGATGCTGCCGATGCTCGGCACGTCTTCGCGATCGTCTCGTTCATCGCCGGCCCCCTCTACAAGCGGATCGGAGCGAAAGACGGTGGTCACCGCGGGCGCTCTCGGGCTTGCCGTAGGCCCCTTCCTGCTGTCGGTGATCGACGCCGGCTCCGAGTACTCTCGCTGGTCGCCGGGGCTGACGGTCACCGGGATCGGCGCCGGCCTCTTCTACCCCTCGGTGACGACCGCGGCGGTGACCGCGCTCGACCCCTCGCGCTCGAGTCTCGCCGGCGGCATCGTCTACATGTTCCAGATCGCGGGCGGGGCGATCGGCCTCGGGATCACGACGACGATCTTCACCACCACCTCCGAGAACGAGGTCGCCGACGAGGCGCTCAGGGTGCGGGGTCGACCTCAGCGACCACCAGGCCGCCGTCATCCACGGCGTCGCTCGCGGGCACCGACACCGGCACCCCGGCTGATCAACCAGTTCCCGAACTCCGCGGCGAAGCTGCTCGGCGTGTTCGACGAGTCGTTCGTCTCCGGAATCTCAGGCGGCGTTCGAGGTGATCGGCGCGGTCGCCATCGGTGGCTTCATCGTCTCGCCTGCTCTTCGTCGGCGGCAATCTCATCGGCCGCGGGCGCCCAGGGGACGCCTGAGCCTTCCACAGTGCGGAGCCCGCCGGGCCGATCGCCCCGGCCGCGCCCGGCCGCGCCCGCGCGTCGAGAGTCCGCCGGGGCCGATCGCCCCGGCCGCGCCCGGCCGCGCCCGCGCGTCGAGCCTTACGAAACAGCCGTATTTCAGCGGTAACGTCAGTCTCGGCCAGCGCCGTGGAAGCCCCCGGGCGCCAACCCCGGCATCCGCTTCATTCCGCGCCCCTCGAAGTACTCCCACTCGTGCTCGCCGAGCTCGGTCGACGGAGGGTCCGCGTATACCCACTCGCGCATGATCCGGTGCCAGTTGCGCTTGCGCCCGCAGCTGAGCGAGCACGGCGAGCACGCCGATCTCCATTCGCCGGCCCATCAGCTCGTCGGCGGGGAGTGACTCGCGTCGCATCAGGTCGAAGTACTCCGAGCGCGGGTCGAGGATCGACTCGATCACCTTCATCACCCGCGCGTGGGTCGATCTCGATCTCGCGGTCCTCCATGTACCAGCCGCCGACCGCCATCACGTGCTCCATCAGCCGCTCGGCGTCGAGCTTCGAGGGGTTCTTGACGAAGCCGAGGTCGTGAAGCGCCTGCGCGCAGCGCCTCGGGGTCGCCGCGGACGACGGCGTCGATCGCCCGCTGCTCGAGCTCGATCTGCTCGCGGTCGAGCCGCTTGGTCATGCCGAAGTCGAGGAAGGCGACCCGGCCGTCGTCCATGAGGATGTAGTTGCCGGGGTGGGGGTCGGCGTTGAAGTGCTGGAGGTGGTAGATCGAGCCGAAGCTGAACGCGGAAGACGATCTCCCCGAAGCGGCTGCGCTCGCTCGTGCGGCAAGCTCGCTTGACGTCCTCGAACCCGATTCCGTCGACGTACTCGGTCACCAGCACGCGCCGGCGCGAGAGCCGGGTGAGCACGTCGGGGACGTAGACGAACGGGTGGTCGCGGTAGGCGCGCGAGAAGGTGCGCTGGTTCTGCGCCTCGTACTCGTAGTCGAGCTCCTCGAGCACCCGCTCGCGGAGCTCGTGCGGCGATCGCCTTCGCGTCGAGCCCGGGGGCGAGCGCCCTGGCCAGGCGCGACCATCGTTCCCGCGTTGCGCAGATCGGCCTCGAGCGCCTCGGCGACCCCCGGGTACTGGATCTTGACCGCGACCCTGCGCCCGTCGAGCAGCGTGGCGCGGTGCACCTGGCCGATCGAGGCCGCGGCGAACGCCTCGGGCTCGATCTCGGCGAACAGCTCCTCGAGCGGCTCGCCGTCGTACTCCTCCTCGCAGCACCTTCGCGACCTTCTCCCACGGCATCGAGGGAGCCTCGGTGCGCAGCTTCGCGAGCTGCTCCTGGTAGATCTCGCGCGTACTCGCGGGGGCAGGAACTCGGTGTCGATGAAGGAGGCGAGCTGGCCCAGCTTCATCGCCGCGCCCTTCATCTCGCCGAGTGCGCCGAGCCATCTTCATCGCCGTCTCGAGGTGGCGCGCCTCGAGCCTCTCCTGGCCGGTCTCCTCCGAGCGGGCCACGTTCGCCGCCTTGGTGCCCGCGTAGCGGGTCGCCTGCGTGCCGAGCACCGACCCGAGCTTCGCCGAGCGGCGGACCCGTCCCTTGGGGATCTTCGTCGTCTGCCACAGCCGAAGCGTCCCACACCCCGCCCCGCATCCCACCCGGACGTGGGACCTTTGAACCACGACATACCTGGCGAAAAGGTCCCACCCTGACGTGGAACCGGTCCCACCCTGACGTGGGGCCTTTGAACCAGGACAGGCCTGGTGAAAAGGTCCCACGCCCGGGGTCGTGCACGGCGGGGTCACAATTCACGCGGTTCTCTATCCTCTCTCGCCGCTCATGGCATCTGACCGAGCGACCCTCCAGGCCAAGCCGCGAACCGAGTTCGGCTCGCGTACGAGCCGCCGCCTGCGCCGCGAGGGGCTGGTCCCGGGCGTCGTCTACGGCGGCGGCGCCGAGGCGCGGGCCTTCCAGGTCGGCGAGCGCGAGGCGCAGAGCGTGATCTCTGCCGGGCGGCGCCCTGATCGACCTCGAGTTCGACGGCGCCGGGGCGATCCCGGTCGTCGTCAAGGAGCAGCAGCGCCATCCCGTGCGCGGCCGCCTCCATGCACCTCGACCTGCTCGAGGTGCGACTCGACGAGGCGATCGAGGCCGAGGTCCCGATCGAGCTCGCTCGGCGCCGAGGACGCCCCGGGCGTGAAGGAGGGCGGCGTCCTCGAGCACGTCACCCACCAGGTCACGATCGAGGCGCTGCCCACCGAGATCCCCGACAGCATCGCCGCCGACGTCTCCGGCGATGGAGATCGGCGACACGCTCCAGCTCAGCGCCGTGAGTGCTCCCGAGGGCGTCAAGTTCGGCTCGCCGACGAGACCCGACGAGGTGACGATCGCCACACTCTCTCCGCCGCGGGTCGAGGAGGAGCCCGAGCCCGAGGTCGAGGAGGAGGCGGAGCTGGTCGGCGAGGAGGGCGAGGCGGTCGAGGGCGAGGAGGCCCCGGCCGAGGGAGGCCGGAGCGACCGAAGGCGACGCGGGCGACTCGGACGGGGAGTAGAGCCCTGTCGCTCTTCGCCGGCGCGCCGGGGCGAGCGCGGCTCGGACGATCCGGGCGGCGACCGGATCCTGGTCGTCGGGCTCGGCAATCCGGGCAAGCGCTACGCAGCGCACCCGCCACAACGTCGGCTTCGAGGTCGCCGCGCGAGCTGGCGCGGCGATGGGAGCTGCCCCGGCCACGCGAGCGCTTCGGCGGCCTCATCGCCGAGGGGCGTGCCGGCCCGGGCGGACCGCAGGGTCGCGATGCTGCTGCCGCAGACCTTCATGAACGAGTCGGGCACGTCGGCCGGCCCCGCCCGGGGGGCAGCTGAAGGTGCCGCTGGACCGACGTGGTCGTGCTCCACGACGAGATCGACCTGCCCTTCGGCGAGGTCCGCGTCCGCCTCGGCGGCGGCGTCGCCGGCCACAACGGGCTGAAGAGCCTGCGCGCAGGGGCTCGGCGG
Organism: uncultured Actinomycetes bacterium; assembly: GCA_963781345.1. Taxonomy (GTDB): domain Bacteria; phylum Actinomycetota; class Thermoleophilia; order Solirubrobacterales; family 70-9; genus JBBRHQ01. The sequence continues at coordinate 51,878 of CAWAFQ010000007.1, read as the reverse complement.
GCGCCGACTTCTGGCGCGTCCGCGTCGGGGTCGGGCGGCCCGAGTCGACCGACCCGGAGATCGTCTCGAGCCTACGTGCTGTCGCGGTTCGCCGAGCCCGACGAGGAGGTTCGCGAGCTGATCGGGCGCGCCGCCGACGAGGCCGAGCGGCTGCTCGAACGGATCGAGGCGGAAGGAGCCCAGGAGAGTGGGGAGGGGTCTGGGAAGTGAGCGAGATGACGAGGACGCCGCACCTGGACGTGAAGGAAGAGCTGACGAGGAGGGGTCGGAGTGAAGGAGCTCACGAGCTATCAGGTGGGAGAGGTCGGGGTCGCGGTCCTGCGGCTCGACCGGCCGGACGCCCGCAACGCGATCAACACCGCAGATGCTCGACGAGATGCTCGAGCACCTGGCGGTCGCGCGCGGCGACGACGACGTCCGGGTCGTCGTCTTCTCCTCGACCGACCACATGGGGCTCTCGGCCGGTGCCGACGTCCGCGAGCAGCTCGACGAGGACGGCAGGGTGCGCCGGATGCAGCTCTTCGCCGATCTCTACGACGAGCTCACCGGCTTTCCGAAGCCCACGATCGCCGCCTGTCACGGCGCCTGCGTCGGCGGCGGCGCCGAGATCGCCGTCGCCTGCGACCTGCGGGTCGGCGGCTCCAACCTGCGGATGCGCTTCCCCGGCGCCGCCCTCGGCGTCCCCGTCGGGCCCGCCCGCCTGGTCACCCTCTGCGGCCTGTCGGTGGCCAAGTACCTGCTGCTCAGCCGCGCACGGAGGTCGACGCCGACGAGGCGCTGCGGTGGGGCCTCGTCCACAGGGTCGCGCCGGCGGCGGCGACCGAGGGGGCCGCACTCGACCTAGCCGCCGAGGTCGCCGCCCACCCGCCCGAGGCGGTCGCTCGCCTGAAGCGGATGCTGCACGAGTGGGACGCGGTCGAGGCGCGGTCGCGCGCCGAGGGCGAGGGCCAGGTCGAGTGGCAGCGCTCGGGGCCGGGGCTGCCGTACCGCGGCTGAAGATCTCAGCAAGCCGTAGCGAAGGGGTTTCGAGACCGGGCGCGGCTAGCCTGTCAAGTCCCCGACCGTGTCGCTTCGCCCCCTCCTCGACATCGCCCAAGAGAACGAGCGCATCCATGCGCTCTGCGGCGCCGTGCGCGACGCCGGCCCGGGCGACGGCGTATCGCTGCGCGCCTCGGCGACCCTGCGGCCGCTGCTGATCGCCTCTGTGCTCTCCGATGACCGTGGCCTCGCCGGGCGCCCGGCGCTGGTCGTCACCGCCGACGACCGCTCCGCCCGCGACCTCGCCGCCGACCTCCGCGCCTACCTGGCGCCGCGACGCATCCGCTACTACCCGACCCGCGGGACGGGGTACGCATCCCAGATCACGCCCCCGCCGCACCTCGTCGGGCTGCGGATCGACGCCCTCGACGCCCTCGCGGCGGAGGACGACCCCGTGGTCGTCGCCAGCGCCGTCGCCCTTGCCGAGGCCGTACCCGATACCTCCCTTCGGCCCGCCGGGTTCACTGTCTCCAGGACCGAGGAGGTCGACCTCGCAACCCTGGGTGGCGATCTAGTCGGAGCCGGGTACGAGCGCGTCGACCAGGTCGAGGAGAGGGGCCAGTTCGCGATCCGCGGCGGTATCCTCGACGTCTTTCCGGCAACCGAGGAAAGCGCCGTGCGAATCGAGCTCTTCGGCGACGAGGTCGAGTCGCTGCGCTGGTTCTCGACCTTCACCCAGCGCTCCCTGGGCGAGGCGGAGCGGGTCGAGCTGGCGCCGGCGGCCGAGCTCGACGCCGAGCACCGGGAGCTGGCGGAGCTTGCGGCGCTGGAGGCCGAGGAGGGGGGAGAGCCGTCCAGCCCCGCGGACGTCCTCCCTCTCGAGCACTTCGGTGCGCCGCTTGAGCTGGTCTCCGCGGCCACCGCGGTCATCCTCTCCCCGGCGGACGAGATCGAGCCGGCCCTGCGCGACCACTGGGAGGACGTGACCACGGCGATGCACGCCGAGGACGCCCGCCACCTCTACGTCGACGTCGCGGCCCCGCTCGCCGAGCGCGCCGTGCTCTCGATCACCGCCGGCGGGGAGGAGGATTCCGACGCCTTCAGGGCCTCGCGGGCCGAGTCCCCGGCGCGGAGCATGCGCGAGGCGGAGGGGGAGCTCGAGAAGCTGGTCAACTCGGGCTACCGGACGGTCGTTGCCTTCGACGGCATCGGCGAGGCCGAGCGCGCCCGCTACAACCTCGACCGCCTCGACGTGAAGCTCCTAGATGGACGGCCGCTCTCTCCCGATCCGGGGCTCGCCTTCGCCGAAGCGCGCCTGCGCGAGGGCTTCGTCTCGCCGGAGCTGCGGCTCGCCGTCTACCCCTTCCGGCGCCTCGTCCATCGCCGCCGTCGGGCCGAGGAGCAGCGCCCCGGCGCCGGGCGCGGCCGCCTCGCCTTCACCGATCTGCGGGTCGGCGACCACGTCGTCCACGAGGACCACGGCGTCGCCCGCTTCGCCGGCTTCGAGACCCGCGAGGTCGGCGGCGTGACCCGCGATTACCTCTACCTCGAGTACAAGGGGGAGGACCGGGTCTACGTGCCCACCGACCAGCTGGCGAAGCTTTCGCGCTACGTCGGGGCGGGCGGCGATCCGACCCTCTCGGCGCTCGGCGGCAAACGCTGGCAGAACCTCAAAGCGCGCGCTCGCAGCGCCGCCGGGGCACTTGCCGGCGAGCTGCTCAACCTCTACGCGGAGCGCCGCTCCCGGACCGGACACCCCTTTCCGCCTGATGGCGAGTGGCAGATAGCGATGGAGGCGGCCTTCCCCTACCGCGAGACCGCCGACCAGATCGAGGCGATCGAGGCGGTCAAGGCGGATATGGAGACCGCCCGGCCGATGGATCGCCTCGTCTGCGGCGACGTCGGCTACGGCAAGACCGAGGTCGCGCTGCGGGCAGCGGTGAAGGCCGCCTCCGACGGCAAGCAGGTGATGATGCTGGTGCCGACGACGATCCTCGCCCAGCAGCACCTCGGGACCTTCCGGGAGCGCCTCGCCGACCTGCCGTTCGTGGTCGATGGCGTTTCTCGCCTGCGAAAGCCGGCCGAGGTGAAGCGGGTCCTGCGTGAGTTCTCCGAGGGCAGGGTCGACATCCTCGTCGGGACCCATCGCCTGCTCTCCCGCGACGTTCGGGCCCCCGAGCTCGGCCTGCTGATCGTCGACGAGGAGCAGCGCTTCGGAGTCAAGCAGAAGGAGCTGCTGCGCCAGCTCAAGCTCAAGGTCGACGTCCTCTCGCTCTCGGCGACACCGATCCCGCGGACCCTGCAGATGTCGCTCGCCGGCCTTCGGGATATCTCTGTGATGGAAACGCCGCCGGAGGGGCGGCGCCCGATCCGCACCTATGTCGGCCCGTTCGACGAGGACCTTGTCCGCCGTGCGATCGAGCGTGAGGTCGAACGCGGCGGGCAGGCGTTCTTCCTCCACAACCGGGTCGAGACCCTCCCGGAGGTCTGCGAGAGGTTGCGGGGGCTGGTGCCGGGAGCCCGCTTCGCCGAGGCCCACGGGCAGATGGACGAGGGTGAGCTCGAAGAGACGATGCTGCGCTTCATGCGCGGCGACGCCGACTGCCTGGTGGCGACGACGATCATCGAGTCGGGCCTCGACATCCCGAGCGCCAACACGCTGATCGTCGAGCGCGCCGATCAGCTCGGGCTGGCTCAGGCATACCAGATCCGCGGCCGCGTCGGCCGCTCTCGCGAGCGCGCCTTCGCCTACCTGCTCTACCCCTCCGAGCACTCCCTGACCGAGGAGTCCTCGGCGCGCCTGGCGACCCTGGCTGACCACACCGAGCTGGGCTCCGGATTTCGAATCGCGATGCGCGACCTCGACATCCGCGGTGCCGGCAACCTCCTCGGCGACGAGCAGTCCGGGCACGTCGCCGCGGTTGGGTTCGAGCTCTACTGCCAGATGATCGACGAGGCGGTGGCCGAGCTCTCGGCCGATGGCGGAGACGGAGCCGAGAGGCCCGAGCCGGTCCGCGTGGACGTGCCCGTCGATGCCTACCTGCCGGCGACCTACGTTCCCTTCGAGGCGGCCAAGATCGATATCCACCGCCGTATCGCCGGGGCCCGTGCCGGGGGTGAGCTGCGGGCGATCCGCGATGAGCTCTCCGATCGCTTCGGGCCGCTGCCGGGCGAGGCCGAGAACCTGCTCGAGCTTCAGCGGGCGCGGATCGAGCTCGGTCTCGCCGGCGCCGAGAGCGTCGAGTTCCGCGGAGGGCGCCTCAGCGTCACCGGGGTCGAGCTCGACGCCGAGGGGGCGGAGGCGCTTCGCTCGGGCGTCGAGGGGGCGATCTATGAGTGGCGCGAGCGGACCGCAGCCCTGCGGGTCCCGGGGGAGCCGGAGGCACGGCTCGCCGCGCTGCTCGCCCTCGCCGGCGGACTGAGCGAGGCAAGGCGCGCCTCGGCCCCGGCCGCAGATATGCTCCCGGCCTCGTGAGTCCCAATTCCAAGAAGCCCACGGGCAGATCGACGAGGCCCGCGGCGAAGCCGCCGGCGAATAAGGCCTCGACGCGCGTTCACGCCCGCCGCCTCGGCCTGCTGATCTTCGGCATCACCCTCGTCGGGCTCTTGGTCGGTTTTGCGGTCGCCCAGGGCATCGGCCAGCCGAGCGTTCCCTCGGACGCGATCGCCGTGGTCGAGGACGCCGCCTCCGGCACCAGCCCGATCACAAGGGATCAGTTCAACCGGGCGCTGGAGCAGACCGCCGCACGCTCTGGGCTCGACTCGGTCCCGAAGCCGGACAGCAAGCAGTACGGCGACATCAAGGACGCGGCGATCGGCGACCTCCTCGACACCGTCTGGATCCAGTCCGAGGCGGCGGAGCAGGGGCTGGGGGCCACCGAGAAGGAGGTAGCGGCGAAGCTCGAGGAGATCAAGAAGCAGAACTTCCGCACCGAGGCCGAGTACCAGCAGTTCATCAAGCGCTCGGGCTACAACCAGGAGGAGATCAACCTCCGGGTCAAGCTGCAGATCCTGAGCACGGCGATCCAGACCAAGGTCGGCAAGGACGCGCCGCAGGTCTCCGACAGCGAGGTCCAGGACTACTACGACGCCGCCAAGTCCCAGTTCGAGGTCCCCGAGACCCGCGACGTCCGCATCGTCCTCAACAAGGACCAGGCGAAGGTCGAACAGGCCAAGGCGGCTCTCGAGGCCGACGACTCGGCCGCCAGCTGGAACAAGGTCGCGAAGCAGTACTCGACCGATCCGAGCTCGAAGGACAACGGCGGCCTGCGCCAGGGCCTGACCGAGGGCCTGGTCGAGGAGCCCCTCAACGGCGACGTCTTCAGCGCCGACACCGGCCAGATCGAGGGGCCGGTCAAGACCACCCTCGGCTACTACGTCTTCGAGGTCGAGAAGATCTCCCCGGCGACCACTCAGCCGCTGTCTCAGGTGCAGGCCCAGATCCGCTCCCAGCTCGAGCAGCAGGCCCAGCAGGCGGCCTTCTCCCAGTTCGTCACCAACTACGGCAGCAAGTGGCAGTCGCGCACCTTCTGCGCATCGGGATATGTGATCAACCGCTGCGACAACTACAAGGGCACCGGACACCCCGACGGCGCCCCGCCCGCCTGCTACGAGGCCGATCCCAAGGGCGGGCTGCCGGCCGCCTGCCCGGCGCCGGTGCTGGCGCTCTCGCCGGCGCTGCCTGGCACCGTTTCCGTGCTGACCCCGCAGGGGACGCGGCTGCCGCAGCGCCCGATCCCGGCGGGGCTGAAGCCGGTTCAGACCGGAGGGCTGCCGGGCGCCACGACCCCGGGCGCGGCCCCGCCCGGCGCTGTCCCGACCTCGCCGTAGACACAAGCGTCGAGGCGGTGTCCGACCCCAAACGCAGCGCCGAGGCCGTCGCCCTGCTCGACGCGATCACACGCCGGCTCCGCCTCGAGTGCCCCTGGGATCGAGAGCAGGACGAGCGCTCGATCGTCCCGCACACCGTCGAGGAGGCATACGAGCTGGCCGATGCGGCCGAGGCCGGCGACGACGCCAAGCTCCTCGACGAGCTCGGCGACGTCCTCTTTCAGGTCCACTTTCTCTCGCTGCTGCTCGAGGAGCGCGGCGCCGGCGATATGGCGGCCGTGGCGGACCACTGCCGCGAAAAGCTGATCCGCCGCCACCCTCACGTCTTTTCCCCGGGGGAGCAAGGACCCGACGCCCCGGCCGCGGGTCCTGTCGCGGTGGAGGGCTCCTCGTACTCGCAAGCTGCGGGCGAGGAGCCCACCCCCACGCCACCCACGGGCGGTGCGTCGCGCAGTAGTCGCCTGGACGCAGACGCGGTGCTTGGCCAGTGGGATCGCATCAAGCGCGACGTCGAGGGGCAGGGCGACGACGGTGACCCATTTGCCGATGTTCCCGAGAACCTGCCGGCGCTGCTGCACGCTCGCAAGCTCCAGCGCCGCTCCGCCAACCGCGCCGGGGGCGCCGGCCTCAGTCCCGACCCGCTCGAGGCGGCAGGCCGTGCACGTGAGGCGCTGGCCGGGCTCGAGGCGATCGCCGCCGGCGGCGCCGATGCCGGACCGACGGCTGATCCCGAGACTCGGGACGCGATCGGGCGCGCGCTGGGGGAGGCGCTCTTTGCCACCGTCGATGCCGCCCGCCAGCTTCGCTGTGATCCCGAACTGGCGCTGCGCGCGACCTCAGCCCGGTTCAGGCAGCGGCATTCTGCATCCAACTGAGAGACTGGCGATCGAAGGAGACGACCATGAGCCAGATCAAGAAGATCCACGCCCGGCAGATACTCGACTCGAGGGGGAACCCCACGGTCGAGGTCGAGGTGGCGCTGACCTCGGGCGCGCGCGGCCTGGCGGCGGTCCCCTCAGGGGCCTCGACCGGTGAGTTCGAGGCGGTCGAGCTGCGAGACGGGGGGGAGGAATGGGGCGGCAAGGGGGTGGCAGGCGCCGTCTCCAACGTCAACGGGGAGATAGCCGAGTCCCTCGAAGGGGCACGCGCCGCCGAGCAGGGCGCTCTCGACGAGACGATGATCGAGCTCGACGGCACCGCCAACAAGGGAAGGCTCGGGGCGAATGCAATTCTCGGCGTCTCCCTCGCGGTTGCCAGGGCCGCGGCCGAGGATGCCCAGCAAGAGCTCTACCGCTACTTCGCCGAGCTCTACGGCGCGGGGGCGCCGACGGTGATGCCGGTGCCGATGATGAACGTGCTCAACGGCGGCGCCCACGCCGACAACTCGGTCGACTTCCAGGAGTTCATGATCGTCCCCGCGGGGGCCGGGAGCTTCTCCGAGTGCATGCGCTTCGCGGTCGAGGTCTTCCACGCTCTGAAGAAGACGCTGGCGCAACGCGGCCTGGCGACCGCTGTCGGCGACGAGGGCGGCTTCGCCCCCGACCTGCCCTCGAATGACGCGGCGCTCCAGCTCGTCCTCGACGGGGTCAGCGCCGCCGGCTACGAGCCGGGTCGCGACGTCTCGATCGCTCTTGACCCCGCGACCAGCGAGATCTTCGAGGGCGGCTCCTATGTCCTCGAGCACGAGGGACGGGAGTTGAGCTCCGCGGAGATGACCGCCTACTGGGAGGACGCCTGCGACCGCTACCCGATCGTCTCGCTCGAGGACGGGATGGACGAGGAGGACTGGGACGGCTGGAAGCTGCTGACGGACGCTCTCGGCGACCGCGTCCAACTCGTCGGGGACGACCTCTTCGTCACCAATCCGAAGCGCCTTGCCCGCGGCATCGAGGCGGGCGTCGGCAACTCGATTCTGGTCAAGGTCAACCAGATCGGCACCCTGACCGAGACCTTCGAGGCGATCCGGATGGCGCGGGAGGCGGGCTACTCCGCGGTCATCTCGCACCGCTCGGGCGAGACAGAGGACACGACAATCGCCGACCTCGCGGTCGGCACCGGCGCCGGGCAGATCAAGACCGGAGCCCCGTCGCGCTCGGATCGGGTTGCGAAGTACAACCGCCTGCTGCGGATCGAGGAGCAGCTCGGGGCCGATGCGGTCTTTCCCGGATTGCAGGCCTTCGCCCAGCGGTCGGACTAGTGAAGGCATACCCGCCGCCGCCGCGAATGGGCGGTGGTGGCAGCAAACGCCCGCGCAGGCAAGGTCCGCTCCCCCCGTGCAACGAGGCGGGCGCCGGCACGACGGCCGGCGGCCAGGCGACGGCCGGCGGCCAGGCGACGGCCGGCGGCGCGCAGCGGCGCCAGCCGCATCCGTTGGGACAAGGTCGGCCGGGTCGCCCTGACGCTGGTCCTCGCCGCGGTCCTGATCTCCTATCTGAACCCGGCGATCAACTTCTTCCACACTTACCGCGCGACGACCGCAGCGAAGGTGGAGCTGCGATCCCTGCAGGCGGAGAACACTCTCTTGCACCACCGGGTCCAGTCCGCCGACGAACCCGCAGTGCTCGAGCGCGAGGCACGCCGACAGGGGATGGTCGCGCCCGGCGAGCGAGCCTACGTCGTACACGGCCTGAGGGGCTGAGCCGGGCCCCGAGGCGGGCCGCGGGATGACGGGAGCATGAGGTGAGCGTCGGCGTCGACGCCTATCTCCTCGGGGCGCTCGAGCTGATCTTCGTCGTCTCCGCGCTGGCTCTGGCGGCGTTCGCCTTGCGCTCCCGTCTGCTGCCGGCCTGGGGGGGCGCACCGGCGAGACTGGTCGAGGCGATCTGCGGCGCGGCAATTCTGATCTGGACAGTGGAGTTGCTCGGGGCGGTCGGCCTCTTCAGCGAGTGGTCCCTGATCGGGGCCTCGCTCCTGATCGCGGCGTCTGGGCTCGCCTGGGCGACCCGCGGCGCCGGGGGATGGACGGGCGGAGGCCGGCCGCCCGCGCCCCCGGTCTCGTCAGCGGCGATGCTGGTCACGGTCGGCGTCGTCGGCGTGGTCGTCGCGCACTGGGGGTTCGAGGCCAGGTACGCCCTCGACGCCGGAATCGGCAACTTCGACTCCCTCTGGTACCACATGCCCTTCGCCGTCGATGTCGTCCAGAGCGGTTCGAGCACCGGCCTGCACCACACCGACACGGTCTTCGTCAACTGGTTCTACCCGCAGAACTCCGAGCTGGTCCATGCCGCCGGGATCGCGCTCAGCGGCCGCGACACGGTCTCGCTCTTCGTCAACTTCGGCTGGCTCGGGGTGACCCTGCTCGCCGCCTGGTGCGTCGGCCGCCCCTACGGCCGCGGCCCGCTGAGCTTGACCGCCGCGGCGATCCTGCTCGAGTGCCACACGCTGGTCGTGCGCGAGCCGGGAGCGGCGAAGAACGATGTCGCCGCCGCGGCGCTGCTGCTTGCGGCGGTGGCGATTCTGATCAATGCAGAGAGAGCGAACGACCCCTCCCGGAAACCCGGGGCCGGAGATCAGGGTTCCGACGAGCCGAAGGGTGCGATCGCTCCCGGTTGGGCTCTGGCGGCCGCGGGGCTCGCGGCGGGGTTGGCTGCCGGGACGAAGGTCACGGTGCTGGCTGGCGTTCTCGCCCTGACCGTGGCCGCGATCGCGCTCTCTCCGTCCGGGCGCCGGTGGGCGGCCGCCGCATGGTGGCTGATCCCCGTCTTCGCCGGCAGCGGCTTCTGGTACCTGCGAAACCTGATCGTCGCCGGCAACCCGATTCCCCAGGTACGCGATCTCGGCCCGCTCTCGCTGCCAGGGCCCGATCGGCTCCAGATCGGTCGCCCCGACTTCAACGTCCTCCACTACGCAACCGACACCGGGGTCTGGCGCGAGTACTTCGAGCCCGGCCTACACCAGGCATTCGGGGCGCTGTGGCCGCTGGTGATCGGCCTCGGCGTCGCCGGCGCGCTGATCGCCCTCCTGCGCGGCCCCGGCCGGGCTGTGCGCTGGAGCGGCGGGGTCGGGCTCTTCGCCATGGCCGCCTATCTGGCGACCCCGCTGAGCGCCGCCGGCGCCGAGGGCGCGCCGGTCGCCTTCGCGATCAACATCCGTTTCGTCATCCCGGCGCTGCTGCTGGGCCTGGTCCTGCTCCCGCTGGCGCCGGGCCTCGAGTCGCGACGACGCCAGTGGGCGCTGATGGCCGCGCTGATCGTGGTCATGGTGGTGACCGATCGCTCCGACGCGGTCCTGCGCGATCCCGAGCGGCTCTTCGGCATCCTCGTAGCGGTCCTGGCAGTCGGGATTCCCGCGGCGCTTCTGTATGCGCGCTCCCGCGGCGTTGCCGGCGGGCTCGTGGCCGCCGGGGCGGTGGCACTGGTGGCGGTCACGGTGGCGATCGGCTACCCGGTCCAGCGCAATTACCTGCGCGAGCGCTTCACCGCCTTCGACACCTCGATGAACCTTCGCACCGCCTACCGCTGGGCCAACGGAGTCAGCGACGCGCGCATCGGCCTGGTCGGCACCACGGCCGGCTTCCTCGGGTACGGCTTCTACGGCCCCGACCTCTCGAACGAGGTTCGCTACCTCGGGGTTGAGGGCCCGAACGGGGCGTTCAACGCGATCCCCACCTGCAGGCAGTTCCGCGCTGCCGTCAACCGCGCCGACCTCGATTACCTCGTCACCGCCCCCTTCCTCAACTTCATCCACCCCGAGAACCCGCTCTACTCCCCCGAAGCCGCATGGCTGCGCGGCGAGCCCGCGGTGCGTGTCGTCAACCGCGACGGCCCGGTGAGCGTATGGAGGGTCTGGGGCCGCCTCAACCCCGCCGGCTGCAGCCGCATAGGCGACGCCCCTCAGCGCTACCTTCCCGGCCGGCGCGGCGCCTGAGCCACGGCCCGATCCGCCGAGTGGTCCGAGAGGCCTCTAGTACCGGTGTCCAGGATCTCGCTCCCGGCTTCGGCAGGACGCAGAGGCGCCGATAGACAGCATGAAGTGCTGTTCTTGGTGGAACCGGCGTTGCGGGCCAGATGGCCCGCTTCGTCGTTCCAGGGGCGGTTTCGCGCCTCTCGCATATATTGGTCGCGTGAGCGAGGATCAGCCGGGGTTCAAGGAGGGCGACCCGATCTGGGTGATGCAGGCCGATGGTTCGGCCAAGGCCGGCGTCTTCGTCGGCGAGGGCGAGACGGCGACGTGGTTCGGCGGAGCGCCGACCGTGTACGTGGTCTACCCGGAGACCAAGTCGGGCGAGGCGGTCGAGTTCGATCGCATAACCGAGCGCGAGCCGGACTGAGCGGCGAGTCGGGCTACCATCCGCCGATGAGCGCTGCGGGGGGCCCCGGAATCGGATACCCACTGGAGAACGCCCTCTTCCAGTGGGAGGAGGGGTGGCGCCGGTTTCAGGAGTTGAGCGTCGACCGGACCGCCGAGCGTCGCGCCGACCGCGTGCTGGCCGCCATCAGCGACGAGCTGCGCCGCCGGATCGGCCCGACCTTCACCGCTGCCGAGCTCGCCGACCTCTACGGAGAGGGAACCGACTGGTGCCTGGCAGCGGCAACCGCAGCCGACCCCGACTCACCACTGGACCCACAGACGCTCGCCGACGCGGCCTTCTGGAGTTACCTGCGTGGCGCCCGCGACTTCGCTGGCGGTCGCCGGCTCGCACTCGGCTGACGCTTCGAGAGGCAGATCCCGCCGCAGGCGGGGGTGCGGAGGCGGGGTGCGGGTGCGGCGGCGGTTCGGGTGCCGAGGCGGGGTGCCTAGTCCTCGTCGTCCGCGGCGCCGCCCGATTCCGCGCCGGCGCGCCGGATGACGATCTGGTCCGGCTCGATCTTGACGATGACCTCGCGGTGTCCTGCCCAGTGCTCGGCGTAGGTGGGGTCGTCCTCGACGGAGGGGTCGAGCCAGAGGCCGAATCCGTCCTTCTCGCCGTGGTCGAAGGAGGCCTCGATCTCGCTCTTGCGTCGGCCGCGCCCACCCCTGCGTCCGCGGCGTCGCCGCCGGCGTGGACGGTCCTCCGTGTCAGCCTCGTCGGAGTCTGCCTCGGCACCTTCGGACTCTGACTCCTCAACGCCGGAGCCATCCGAATCCGTGCCCTCGTCCCCCTCGTCCTCGTCCTCGTCTGCGCCCTCGCCCTCTTCCTCTTCCTCTTCCTCTTCGGCCGACTCGGCGATCTCGGCCTCGATCTCATCGCGGAGGTCAATCTCGGCGGAGCTGTCCTCGTCGTCGGCCGAAAGACCATGCTGGCGGCGGAACTCGCGGAGCTCCGCGGTGCCGATCTCGAGCTGGTGGGCGATCCAGGCGTCGGTTCGACCCTGGCGAACCCAGGCACGGATCTGGTTGAGCTGGGGCTTTAGAGATCGTTTGGCCATCGGCGGCGGCGAGTCTATTCGAAGCAGCGTCGCGACCGACGGCTCAGGCCATGATGAAGGCGAGCGCCTCGAACATGACGACCGTCACCGTGACCACGGTCAGGGTCAGGCACATGGCGAGAACGCTGAAGCGAACCTTGCCCTTGGTCTCAACCCGGGCGATCTTGCGGGCGCGGGAGCGGTTGGCAGCGCGTCGGCGAAGCTGCTCGCGGCGACGACGCTCGAGCGACGTCTCCTCCTCGAACGCGAGTTCGAACTGGTTGATGCTCTGTCGCATCTTCATGGGCCGCGGGGGACCGTAACAGACCTGCATGAGTGATTGCATATGCGAAAGTCACAATAGGCACACAGGCACGAGCCCCTCGTCGGGGGACGACTCACCCGCAGGCGCCCCACAGCCCCGCGCCCCGGCGGCCGGCTGCGAGCTCGAGCGACCGAAAGAGCGGCGCGAAGCGGTCGTTGGGTGGGATCGTCAGCGACCGCGCCAGCCCCCGCCGCACCAGAGCGGCGTTGACGAAGCGCCGGCCGAGGTAGACGTAGGCGAGCAGTCGCCCGTACACGTCCCGGCGCTCTGCTCCGAGCACGAGGCGCACCCACCTTCCCTCGACCAGCCGATGGTTGAAGGCCGACGCCCGCGGTCCGAAGCACTGCACCGGCGTGCCCGGCTTCACCGTCTCCGGCGTGTCGACGCCGATGTAGCGGACCTCCTCGGTCCGCCCGCCAATCCGGACCTCGACCGTGTCACCGTCGATCGCCCTGGTGACCAGCGCCGTGGCCCGGACGGGCCCGGCCTCCTCCGAGTAGCCGGCGCCGGAGCTTCGCGGCCCGTCCCCCCCGCGAAGCGCGATCAGGGCGACGGCGATCGCGAGCACAGCGCTCCCGAGGCGCCCACGCCGTCCATACGAAGTCCCCATTCACCCCCGAGCGACGAAGCCGCCGACCTCTCCCCCCAACCGCAGACCAAACCCCCAGCCGAGACTTACGTTTCCGCTGTATATCAGCGGAAACGTCAGGTTCGGCGTCGGCGGAAAGGGGGCACGACGGAGTCGGTCGGGCGCCCGGTGCCTACGGCTTGCGGTGCACGTTGGAGAGCAGGGTCTCCTTGATCTGGCCGATGATCTCGAGCGCGTCGTTCCACTCGCGCTGCCAGACGTTGCGGCCAAAGATCACGCCTGAGCCGCCGGCCTCCATCACCGACTTGGCGTGCCCGAGGACGGTCTCGTCGTCGACCTTGGAGCCCCCGGAGAGGACGACCAGGGAGCGACCGGCGGACTCGACGCAGCTGCGCATCGCCTCATCCTGGGAGACGTCCATCTCGTTGTAGGGGGCGGGAGATTCCTTGTCCTTCTCGCCGGGCGCGGGCATGTTCAGCTTGACCACGTCCGCCCCCATCTCCATCGCCATCCGGGCGGCATAGTCGACCGCGTAGAAGGAGAGCTGCCCACCCTTCTTATCGATCGCCGAGCCGCGCGGGTAGGACCAGACGACCAGCGGCATGCCGAAGCGCTCGCAGTCCTCGCGCACGCCCTGGAGCTGGCGAAGGTCCTCGTCCTGGCGCGGCGAGCCGACGTAGAGCGTGTAGCCGACGGCATCGGCGCCGAGCCTGACCGCGTCCTCGACCGAGGCATTGGTGGTCGACAGCGCGTCGCCCGAGGGCGGAACGTCGGTCTTGCCGTTGACCTTGAGGATCAGCGGCACCGCGCCCGCGTAGTCGGGGTAGTACTTGCTCGCCATGCCGATCTGGCAAGCGATCGCCGAGTAGCCGGCCTCGACCGCGAGGCGGAACTGGTAGTCGGGGTCCTTCGAGGCCGGGTTCGGGAAGAAGTCGCGGGGGCCGTGCTCGATGCCCTGGTCGATCGGTAGGAGCATCAGCGTGCCGTTGCCGGGTCCGAACTCGTAGAGGAGGCGGTGCAGGCGGGCGCGCTTTCCCGGGGGGAGTACTTCCAGCAACGACTTCTGCTCGGTCACGCTCTTGACTTCCATTGGGCTCAGCTCCTCTTCGAAGATGGGTGACACCGCAGTATGCCACCGGCCAGGCTCGGGGCGATGGCCCGTGGGCGCCCGCAGCGGCGGATACGATCGGGCTCCGCAGTCGGAATCAACGGGTACCCACGCCAAATGGACCACAGCTTCTCAGGCACCCCGTTCACCGTCGGCATCGAGGAGGAGCTGATGCTGGTGGACCCAGGCACCCTCGATCTCGCCCAGGGGATCGAGGAGATACTCGCCGACCCCGGCGATGGTGGTGTCGGAGAGGTGAAGCCGGAGCTGATGCAGGCGGTGCTGGAGATCGCCACCGAGCCCTGCGCAAACCTCGCCGAGGCAGGGACCCAGCTGCGCGACCTGCGCCGGCGGGTCAACGAGTCCGCGGCGCGCCACGGGATGGCACTCGCCGCATCGGGCACGCACCCGACGGCGCTCTGCGAGGACCAGCTGATCGTCGAGCGACCCCGCTATCTCGAGCTCGCGGCCCAGCTCGGCTGGATCGCCCGCCAGGAGCTGATCTTCGGCACCCACGTCCACGTCGGCGTCGACGGTCCCGACAAGGCGATCTACATCGCCGACGGGGTCCGCCGTCACATCCCGGTGATGCTGGCGGTGTCGGCCAACTCGCCGATGTGGCGGGCAGAGGTCACCGGGATGATGTCCTCGCGGACGCCGGTCTTTCGTGCCTTCCCCCGGGTCGGCGTGCCCCCCCACTACGGAACCTGGGAGATCTTCTCCGGGCGGGTCGACCTGATGATGCGATCGGGGGCGATCCCCGACTACACCTACCTCTGGTGGGACGTGCGCCCGCACCCGAACCTGGGGACGGTGGAGATCCGTGTCTTCGACCAGCAGACGAGGCTCGATGACACGATCGCCCTGGCGGCACTGGCGATCTGCCTCGTCCACCGTTACTCGGAGAACTTCGAGGAGTCGAAGCCGCTGATCGAGGTCCCGACGGAGCTGATCGACGACAACAAGGTGCGGGCGGCGTTGCACGGGATCGAGGGAGAGCTGATCGACTTCCCCCGCCACCGGCAGGCACCCGCCGCCGAGCTAGCCCGAGAGATGATCGCCGAGCTCGAGTCCGACGCCGCCACACTCGGTTGCGAAGATGCGCTGGCGGGGGTCCTGGGGCTGATCGATGCCGGCACCGGGGCCCGCAAGCAGCTCGACCAACTGCAGGTCTCGGGGGTCGAGGGCCTGATCAAGTTCCTCTGCGAGGAAACCATGCACTTCTAGAATCGAACCACAAGACTTGCATTTTGCGCATAAGAGTTCGATAATAGAAGCGATGCCAGCTCGAGAGCCCCCGGTCTTGGACATTCTCGAGCTGCTGGGCAGGCGCTGGGCACTGCGGCTGGTATGGGAGCTTCGGCGCGATTCGGTCGGCTTCGCCGAGCTGCGCCGACGGACCGGAATCAGCTCGTCCGTGCTCTCCACCCGCCTGCGAGACCTCGAGGCGGCAGGGGTGCTCGAGCCCGCCCGCGGACGCCGCTACCGCCTCTCCGCGGCCGGGCGCGAGCTTGTCCGGGTCCTCTTCGCCCTCAACCGCTGGGCGGAGGACGCGGCCCGAGCCCGCGATGGGGCTATCCTCGACTCGTGAGCGAGACCGAGCTCAGCGTCGTCTGCAAGAACTGCGGCTCCGAGGTCAGCCCTTACGTCACCGAGTGCCCCTATTGCGGAGCCCGGCTGCGCAAGAGGGCGCCGAAGCTGGAGCGCCGCGGAGATGGGTTTGAGCCGAAGCGCTCCAAGCGCCGGCGCCGGCGCCCGAGCTTCGGCCGAGGAAGGCTGGGGGCACTGGACTCGACCCGGCCCTACGCGACCTATGCCGTCATCGGCGCCTCGGTCGCGGTCACCCTGGTGCAGCGCGCGCTCGACAAGCCGCTCGCCGACCTCGGCGCAATCGCCGGGCCGGTCGGCAACGAGTTCTGGCGATACCTGGTGGCACCGTTCGCCTACCAGGACATCGGCTATCTGTTCGTGATCGGGGTGATGGTCGCGATCTTCGTCCCGGGGTTGGAGCGCCGGCTGGGAAGCTTCCCGGCGCTGCTTCTGGTGCTCGCCTGCGGCTCCCTGGGAATGCTCGCGGCCGACGGGATCGAGACGGCTCTCGGCGAGATCCCGGTCGCCGCCGGCGGCAACGGCCTCGCCCTCGGCGCACTTGCCGCCTGGTTCACGATCCGCCACTCCGAGACCCGCGGCGCAATCGACGAGGACTACGACGCCGTCGGCGTTGCGGTCGCCGCCGCTGTCCTGCTGGCGCTGCCCATCTTCGAGGACACGGCCAACGTATTCGCCGGCCTCGCCGGCGCCGGCGTCGGTGCGCTGGCGGGCCTCGCCGCCGCAACCCTGCGGCCCGGCCCCGACAGTTGACCGAGAAGTTCACGCCGATGTCGGAGGCCCTGCACCGCTACGCGGTCGAGCACTCGCGCCAGGACGAGGTCCTGCGAGCGCTCGCCGAGGAGACCGCCGGCCTCGGCGATGTCTCGGTGATGCAGATGGCGCCCGAGCAGGGAGCGCTGACGACCCTTCTGGTGAGGGCGATCGGCGCCCGCACGGCGCTCGAGGTCGGGACCTTCACCGGCTATGGCTCGATCTCGATCGCCCGCGGCCTCGCCGAGGGTGGGCGCCTCGTCACCTGCGATATCAGCGAGGAGTGGACCCGGATAGCCGGGCGCTACTTCGAGCGGGCCGACCTCGTCGGGGTGGTCGAGGTCCGGCTCGGTCACGCGCTCGAGACCATCAGGGCTCTCGACGAGTCCGATCCGTTCGATTTCGCCTTCATCGACGCCGACAAGACCAGCTACCTCGACTACTACGAGGAGAGCCTGCGACTGCTGCGCCCCGGCGGGATGCTGATGGTCGACAACGTCTTTCGCGGCGGCGATGTGATCGATCCCTCCGCCGATGACGAGGGGGCGAGGGCGATCCGCGAGCTCAACGACCGCATTGCCGATGATCCGCGGGTGGCACCGGTGGCGATGATCGGCGTCGCCGACGGGATAACCCTGGCGTTGAAGAGCGCTCTCGATTAGGCTCGCTCCCTATGGAGCGCTCGGACTGGCTCGAGCTCAACGTGAGGGCGCTGGCCGACTGGTTTCGCTCGATCGCAGGCCGCTCGCCGGCCGCCCACCTGCTCGAGTTCGAGGGAGTGGTTTGCGCGGTCAGCCCCCTGGTCCCCGGCCGCTCGGTCTTCAACAGCGTCGCCTACACGGACCCGGATTCGCTCGAGGCACACCATGACGAGATCGCCGCCGCCTATGCCGAAGCAGGCTGCGCCTGGACCGTCTGGGTGCGCGAGGACGACCCGGAGACCGGGGAGATGCTGGGGCGCCTCGGCCACACCCTCGACGCGCAGCCGCGGGCGATGGGGACCGAGCTGGGGACCGTCGAGGAACCGGACCTCTCCGGGCTCGACTGGACCTCAGAGGGCGCGATCGAGGACCTGTTCGCGATCAACGATCGCGCCTACGGCTGGGACGAGGGCACCTGGCGGGCCGGTCTCGGGGCGCTGCCCGAGCCCTCGCTCATCTACGTCGCCCGTGTCGATGGGATGGCGGCGGCGACGGCCCTCACCACCGATCACCCCGGCCTCGGCGCCGGGCCCGACTGCTCCGTCTGGTGCGTGGGGACGCTCGATGCGGCACGCGGCAAGGGGCTGGCCACGGCGCTGATGCACCGGGCCATCTTCGACGCGCAGCAGAGAGGCTGCGCGACGACCACGCTGCAGGCGACCAAACTCGGCCGTCCCGTCTACGAACGGGTCGGCTACCGGGACTTCGGGGCGATCGGGATGTGGGAGCTGCGCCCGCCCGAGCTTGCCGCCGACGCCCAGCCGAAGCCGGCGGCCTGACACTGGCGACGCCGTCCGCTGGGTATGGTGGCGGCGTGGAGACCCCACTGAGCGACGAGCGGTTGCAGGCGGCGGTAGAGCGCCTGGGCGAGAGCGAGCGCTTCGAGGAGGCCGAGCGGGTCATCGCGCGCTCGGCGCCTCAGCTGCAGAGCGTCCTCGCCTCGGCCCTGGCTGCCGGCGGCTGGTTCGGCGAGTCGCACGAGGCGGCGACGCTGAAGGCCGCGACCACCCCCGACCCCGGCGAGCGCCTGACCGCGGTGCGGACGCTGCTCGCCGAGGAGACGAGGCTGGGGATGATGGTCGGCGTCGCAGTCGGCTGGGCGCTCCATGCTGAACTCGAGGACACAGACAACGAAGGAGAGAGCTAGACCGATGGAGATCACCTACCACGCCCACTCGTGCTTCGCACTCAGCGAGGGGGATGCGACCCTTCTCGTCGACCCGTTCCTGGCGCCGAACAACCCGAAGGCGGTCGCTACCGCAGAGGACGTCGACGCCACCCACATAGCGATAAGCCACGGGCACGCCGACCACATCGCCGACGCGATCCCAGTCGCCAAGCGCACCGGCGCGCACTGCGTCGCGGTGGTCGAGATCGCGGGATGGCTCGGAGCCCACGGCGCCGAGAACGTCAGCGATCCCAACCTGGGCGGCACTGTCAGCTTCGACTGGGGCTGGGTCAAGCTGGTCCCGGCCTGGCACACGAGCACGCTTCCGGGCTCCGGCGAGAACCCGTTCAGCGCCGAGACCGGTGTCGTCGTCGGCACCCCGGCGGGCCTGGTCATCAATATCGGTGGCGTCACCGTCTATCACGCCGGCGACACCTGCCTCTTCAGCGACATGAACCTGATCGCCGAGCGCAACCCCATCGACATCGCCCTGCTGCCGATCGGCGGTCACTACACGATGGACCGACACGACGCGGTGGCCGCGGCCGAGTTCGTCGGCGCCGCGACGGTGATCCCGATGCACTACAACACGTTCCCGCCGATCGAGACCGACGCCGAGGCGTTCAAGGCCGACGTCGAGGCGAATACCTCCTCGAAGGTCGTCGTCCTCGCCCCCGGCGAGAGCCACACCGCCTGAGCCGGTCCGCAGGACGGCATCCGGCACCCCTCCTCACTCAAACTGCTTCGCAGTTACAAGCCGTTCGGAGGGGCGCCGAATGCGTTCGCGTGGAACCGCCGCCACCGGGCGAGCAGCCGACTGGCCGGGCAGCCAGTTTGCTTGCTAGGGTCGGTCGCCGTCGAACGAGAGGAGCGGTCATGGAGCCAACCCAGGCATCGACCAGGCAGTCCCGGACCGAGCGCGAGGATTACCAGGCGACGTCGGACCCGGCCCTCCAGGAGGCCGCAGACAGAACCGCCGACATCAAGCTCCTCGACTACCGAGAGCTCTACATGCTCTGGGAGCGCCAGCAGTGGGCGACCCAGGACCTCGACTTCAGCCGCGATCGCGAGGACTGGCATCAGCGCATAGACGAGCAGGAGCGCTTCCAGAGGATGTACGGGCTCTCCGCGTTCTTCATCGGCGAGCAGCGGGTAGCCGAGGAGCTGGGCCCGATCATGTGCGCCGCTCCGACCGAGGAGCAGCGGATCTTCCTCTGCACCCAGATCGCCGACGAAGCCCGGCACGTGCGTTTCTTCGAGCGCTTCTACCAGGAGGTAGGCGTCTATGAGTCGAGCGAGCTCTCGGCGCTGCTCGAGCAGACCTCCGAGCACCTCAACGACAACTTCGGCCTTCTCTTCGACGAGATGCTCGGCGCCCGCACGGCGAGGCTCTCCGCCGAGCCGGAGGACGCCGAGGCCCTGGTCGAGGCGATCACGCTCTACCACATGGTGATCGAGGGAATGCTTGCCCTCACCGGACAGCACTTCATCATGGATTACAACGAGCGCGTGGGGACGCTCCCGGCCTTCGTCGAGGGCTTTGGCAAGGTTGCCCGAGACGAGCACCGCCACGTCGCCTTCGGCTCGGTCTTCCTGCGGGAGAAGGCCCGCGAGGACGAGCGCTTCAAGAAAGCGATCCAACGGACCCTCGAGGAGTCGCTCCCGGTTGCCGAGGGCGTACTCTCACCCCCGTGGGCGCCGGACGAGGACGATGTCGAGATGCTCGGCTACACGATGGCGCAGACGCGCGAGTTCGCGAGCACCTGCCTGATGCGCCGTCTCAGGGTCATCGGTATCGCCTAGCAGACGCGCGGGGGGTGGCCGCGTGAGCCCGGACGACGCGGGGCAAAACCGGGTCTACTGGGACCTCTCCTCGGGCGAGTACGACGAGCGCGCCGGCGAGTTCATCGCCGACGGCTGGGCATGGGGCCTGTGGCAGGTCTCCGAGGACGAGCTGGGGGTGCTGGGGGAGGTCGAGGGCCGCGACGTGCTCGAGCTCGGCTGCGGCGCCGGCGAGTGGTCTCGCGCGCTCGCCAGGCGCGGAGCGCGCCCGGTCGCTCTCGACAACTCGCCGGTGCGCCTCGAGCGCGCGCGCGAGGAGATGGAGGCTGCGGGCCTCTCCTTCCCGCTGGTTCGGGCGGCCGCCGAGGACGTTCCGCTCTCAGACGCCGCCTTCGACATCGTCCTCTGCGATTGGGGGGCGACGAATTTCGCCGATCCCCACCTCGTCGTTCCCGAGGTCTCGCGCCTCCTACGCCGCGGTGGCCTGTTCGCGTTCAGCGGCGCCACCCCGCTCTCGTGGATGTGCCTGAACGAGGACGCCGATGAGGTCGGGGAGACCCTGCGAGGCGACTACTTCGGGTTGTACCGCTGGCCCACACCCGAGGGCTCGGTCGAGTTCAACCTCGGCTACGGCGACTGGATCCGGCTCTTCGTCGCCAGTTCCCTGCAGATAGAGGACCTGATCGAGGTGCGGCCGCCCGAGGGTGCGCGCACTCCCTACCGAAGCGAGGCCGAGACCGCGTGGGCGCGGCGCTGGCCGATGGAGCAGATCTGGAAGCTGCGAAAGGGTGCTTAGGCGCCGAGTGCGGCGGCGGCATCCGGCGCGGGCGGGGTGGAGCCGGTGCCGATGCCGGCTCCGGCATCCGGCCCGGGGACGATCGTGACCACGGCGGTGTCGCCGCCGGTGGCGGCCGGGTCGGTCGTTGTGGTGGTCACCGCCGTTGTCGTGCTGCTTGCCCCCGCGTCGCCCGCGGTGGCGCCGACCTCCTCGGCCGGTGCGATCGGAGCGACAGGTGCGGTGGCGGAGCCGTCGGCGGTCTGGTCGGTGCTGGGGGCCGGGTCGGTGGCGGCCGGAATCGGTGCGGGCACCGGTTCGGTGGCGGGCACCGGCGGCTCGCCGGCGGCTGGAGTCTCGGTGACCGGCGCGACCGCTGTTGCGGCTGCGATCGCGTTCTGATGCGGGACAGGCTCGGCGGCCTGTCTCAGCTTGCTCGGCGCCGAGGATGCGGTCGGGACCGGGTCAGGGGTTACGACCTGGTTGCGGACCTCGACGGCTCCGGCGGTGATCACCGCGGCGGTGACGACGCCGGCGACGGCCTTGGCGCCGAGGGCACTGCCGACTGCGCCGATGCCGCTGGCCGCTCCGCCGGCTGCGGCAGCGCCACCGGCTCCGAACGCTCCCGCGGAGCCCGCGGCTGAGACACCCGATCCGGCGGCTCCTGCTCCGGCGGCCCCTCCACCGCCGAGGCCGAGCTTGGAGGCGATGAAACCCTTGAGCGCCAGCAGCGGGCCGACCGGGACCAGCGCCGCGAGGGCCTTCGAGTCCTTGCGGACCTGGCTGCGGAAGTCGGCGCACTCGTCGCAATCGCGGACGTGGCGGCGGACCGGGCCGGAGACCTTGCGCAGTCCCTCTGCGGCCTCGGCGAGCTCGAGCCGGACCTCCCCGCATGTGAGCTGGCGAGCCTGGCTGCCTTCTGCGAGGGAGATCCGCGCCCGCACTAGCAGCGACTTGACCGAGGGCACGGTCGTCTCCATCGTCTGAGCGATGTCCTCGTAGGACATCGCGTCCATCTCGCGCAGCAGCAGGGCCGAGCGCTGTGTCTCGGGAAGCTTGTTTACGTCATTGAGAAGCTGGCGGAACTCCTCGCGATTGTGGGCGCGCTCATGGGTCGAGGCCGCCTCGACCTCGGGCAGGCTGTCCATCGTGTCGGTCGCGTCGGGAGTCGGCTTGCGCAGGTGGTTGAGGCAGCGGTTGCGGGCGATCCGGTAGAGCCACGGGCGCAGGTTGATCTCGCGCTCGTCAGCGAGCAGAGCCTTGTAGGCGTTGACGAAGACCTCCTGCAGCACGTCCTCGGCGTCCTCGGTCGATCCCACCATCTGCCGGCAGAAGCCGAGCAGCCGCGCCTGGTAGCGGTCGACGATCGCCTCGAAGGCCCCGGGGTTGCCGGAGCGCACCAGCGAGACCAGCCCCTCGTCGCCCTGCAGCTTCAGCAGGGGAGAGCGGCGGACCAGAAGGCCGCGTCGACTGGCAGTTGTTAGGGCGGATGCCTCCAAGCAGATTCCCAAGAACGCGTGACTGGAAACGCGCTACTGACTAATGAACACCGTACCACCGGATTTGTTGCGCGAATACCATCGATTCCGCCCGGGTGACGGAATCTGGTCAGACGTGGCGGCCTTAAAAGCCGCTGTCCCTTCGGGGGCGTGCGGGTTCGAGTCCCGCCCCGGGCATCGCTTGACACCTGGGATTCCGCTCTGGCAAGCGGGCCCAGGCGTCTAGCGCTGTGGGACCTCGATTTGCATGGTGGGTCATTGAAGGTCATAGGGATGCTGCATCTGTGTCCCGCAGCGTGTCCCGCGGCCACCCCCGGGCACCCCTATTCGCAGAGGCGCGGCGCCACGGGTCCCTCACTACAGCCACTTGGAGCCCATCTACCTCAAACCTGCGCGAGCGCGCTATCAGGGAGGCCAGGCCCCTGGCGATTCCGCTTAAGGGCCGCGACCGCAAGGCCAGAAGGCTCGGGACATCAAGACCTAGCGCGACCGAACTGCTGGCGGTGGCGCAAACACGCGCTGGCCTGACCCCCACGCACAGGCCGCTTGCGCGGCGCTCGAGATAGTAGGCTCAGTGGACCCTGACCCCGAGCCCCGCGTTCGGCCCAGCGCGGCGGAGAGGAACCCTGATGACTTGGATTCGCCGTTTCGCGCTGCCCGGCCTCTTGGGCCTGCTTTGCCTCGGCGCCGCGCCCGCGCAGGCGACCCTGCGCGTTACGTCGGGCTCGAGTGGACTGCGCGTCTCGGACAAGAACGGCCTGGACGACCGGGTCGTCGTCTCGGCCGCCACGCTGGGCGGCAATCCCGTCTTCGTGGTCGCGAACAACAACCCCTTAGACATATTCAAGTTCGACCGGCAGGCTGGCTGCAATCCGGGCAGCTCCGACAACAAGGTCGTCTGCTCCTATGGCAACGGGAGGATCGACCTGGATATGCGCGACGGGGATGACCTTGTGACGACCGACGGGTCGGGAGCCACCTCCTCCGACATGAATCTCGGGAACGGGTTCGACGTCACCAACGGCACCAACGGCCCCGATACGATCGATGCGGGCGGAGGCGACGACAACGTCCACACGCTGGCGGGCAACGACACCATCAGGATCGGGGGCGGCAAGAACACCGTCGAGGCAGGCAGCGGGAACGACACGATCGAGTCCGGCATCGTGGACAGCTCGAAGGCAGGCGGTCGCCTGGACGGCGGCCCGGGCGACGACGTCATCTTTCCCGGCGACGCGACGCGCGGGGGAGCCGCCATCACGGTCCTCGGGGGGTCGGGAGACGACAACCTCTCCGGCGGCGACGGCGGTGACGTCATCGATGGCGGCTCGGGCGTCGACCTGATCACGGCCTTCGGCGGTGACGATCGCATCAACTCCGTCGAACCTTTCGTGCCCGCGGTGAGGGACACGGTGCGCTGTGGCTTCGGGAACGACGACGTGACGGCGGACCTCAAGGACATCGTCGACCTGATCACGAATCCGGGTGGCGGTACCTGCGAAGAGGTCGAGCGCAGCCCCGTTGGGGAGACGCCGAATGTGATCATCGAGAGTCGTCTGCTGCGGGTCTCGCCGGACGGCGAGGTCAATGTCAGGCTGCGCTGCCCGCGCGGCACGCACCGACTCGGCTGCAACGGCGGCCTGCAGCTGCGACTCGCTCGCACGCGCAGGGGCGGAGTGCAGGCGAGGCGCTCGCGCAAAGTGCACTACGAGATCGACGCCGGAAAGCGGAAGACGGTCACGCTGCACCTCTCGAGTCGGGACGTGCAGCGCCTCCGCGGCCACAAGCGCCGCGGTCTGCGAACGCGCGGCATCCTCGAGAGCGTCGAGAAGGGCCGCAAGGGCACCAAGACGACGGTGCGCAACCCGCTGCTCAAGTTGCGCTGAGACGTTCGAGACCGGCTGGCCGGTCTCGAAAACCGCTGTGGGCCTTAGGGTCTACCGTGGGTTCGAATCCCACCCCCTCCGCTAGATACCTAGGATTCCGCTCTAACAAGCGGGTCCGGGTGTCTTGCGGTTATAGGAGCTCGATCTGCATGGTGGGTCATTGAAGGTCATGGGAGGGGTGGATCTGTGTCCCGCAGCGTGTTCCGCGGCTCACCCTCCGGGCACCCCTATTCGCAGCAGCGCGGCGCCACGGGTCCCCTATCTCCCGGACTTAGGAGTCCATCTACCTCCCTGTGGTCGGTAAGAGGCACCCACGGCTTGTCCGGGACAGCCGGGGCCAGATCCGAGAGATGGAGGCACATAGACGCTTGTCCCCAGCCCCACCTGAGCGATACTGCGCAGGCGATGTCGCAGGAGAACGTGGAGATCGTGCGCCGCTGCCTTGAGTTCTGGGCCCGGCGCGATTACTTGCTGGTGACCGAGCTGCTTGATCCCGACGTCGTCTTCGATCTGTCGCGGAACGTCTTCAACCCAGACGTCCATCGTGGCTACGACGGCCTCAGACGCATGGTCGATGCGGTGGACGAGATGTGGGACAGGTTCGAGATCAGGGCCGAGGAGCTGGTCGATGCGAGCGATCACGTTGTCGCGGGAGTCCGGATATCCGGTGTTGGCCACGGCAGCGGGGTCGAGGTAGAGATGCAGTTCTTCCAGGTCTGGACCCTGTGCGAGGGAAAGGTGCTGCGCATGACAGGCGGCTTTAGGGATCGAGCCGAAGCCCTCGAAGCCGCCGGGCTTGAGGAGTAGGCGATGTCGCAGGAGAACGTGGAAGTCGTCCAACGGATCTACGACGCGCTCAATCGGGACGACTGGGAGGCGGTATTTAGCGAGGGGCATCCGGACTTCGAAGCCACGTTCCAGCGAGGGCCAAATGCCGGGACGCATCGAGGTCGCGCCGCTGTGCAGGACCGTCTTCAAGACCTGCGGGCGGCATTTGAAGCGTGGATCATTGAGCCCGAGGAGTTCTTCGAAAGCGGTGACCAGGTCGTCGCCATCGTCAAGAACCGTGTTCGGCCCAAGGGCAGCAGCGCCGAAATCGAGTTTCGGGGCGGTCATCTCTGGACGATCCGCAACGGCAGGGCGCTGTCTATGCGGGGATTCCCGGACCCCGAAGGTGCCCTCGAAGCCGCCGGGCTTCGGGAGTAGGCGATGTCGCAGGAGAGCCTCACTGCGATGCAACGCGGGTTTGAGGCGTTGAACCGTAGAGACATCGCTGCGTTGCTTGAGGAGGTTGGCGCCGAAGTGGAGTGGTGCCCGGTCTTCCAGGTGATGCTCGGGGGCGAAGCGACGGTGTATCTCGGGCATGAGGGCGTCCGCGAGGCATTTCGGGAGTGGTACGACACTCTCGCCGAGATCCACTCGGAGGTCTCGGAGGTCCGTGACCTCGGCGATCGACTCCTCGCGATCGGGCACTTCTACGCGCGTGGCCAGCAAAGCGGCGCAGAGGTTGACTCGCCTGCCGGGTGGCTGGTGGATTTCAAGGACGGCAAGGCGGTCCGGGTTCGCGAGTTCCTTGACCCCAAAGAGGCAATCGAAGCCGCAGGACTTTCGGAGTAGGCGATGTCGCAGGAGAACGTGGAGGCGGTCCGGGTGCGGTTTCTGGGCTAGGTCTCGTGGCTCTGGTCACGAGCGGACGCCGTTGCGGCCTCCTGTTTGACGACCGAGATGGCGTGCTCGCTGCTCTGTTTGGTGGTCATCAGCTCCGAGGCCGCCATGATCTCGTTGTTGTCCCCGACGGCACGCCACCAGTACTGACCGTCCTTGCTGCGGCGGATCGCGAAGTACATGTCGACCTCCTTCGCCGGTTGGGATCTTGCTGACGATCTGCAGCCGATGAATAGCGGGAGCGACGGACGCGGCCGTGTGAGGCAATCAGCGCCTCGGGGAGGCCCAGGCCGAGGCCCGCCGACAGCTTGACGAGCTGGTAAACGAGTATCCCGAGCTCAGTCGCGTTGAACGGGCGTTCTCAAATGCTTCGGAAGAACCGCAGCGGTCTCCGTTGTCCCCGGTCCGGCTCAGGAACTGGAGTTGGGCCGGGACTTGAAGCACGTGTCAGCCATGAATTGCCGCACTCCAGGCACCCGACCATAGGGCCGTAACGCGTGTATGCGATCAACCGGAGATTCTGTTGATTCTTATGTCGGCACATAGCCCTTTGTGTTCGACGAGGGGCGGCTGTCGCCCTCCCCGTTGCCGGTCCGAACAAGTGTTGCTGGGGAGCGTCGACGTAACGTCTCCAAATCGTCCACGCGAGTTCTCGCCGGGGAAGGGGTTTCGTCACGCGGCCCCGTTCTTCCCCGTCAACCTCAAGATGAGCGACGGCCGCTCGAGCTGGTGCCGCGACTGTCACCAAGAGGCAACCCGACGCTGACGCCGCGAGCATCTGGAGATTCTGATCGCCGACCGGGTGCGGAAGCGCTAGCCGCGCCGATCAGGCGACCTGCAGCACTTCCCGCCAGTCGGGGTCGATCTCGTTGAGGAGCCGCTCGACCGCCGAGCGTGCCAAGTCCCGATCCTCGAACGGGTAGCACTCGGCCTTCCAAGAATCGCCCCCAACGAAGCGAACCTGGCGACCAAGCGCTCCGACGATCGCCAGGACTCGGGACGGGTCGGCGTCGGGGAGTGCGGCGATGTCGATTTCGTACCAGCCGACTGACATGGGCACTCCGCAAGACTACGCTCACGTCTCTAGGAGGGTTCACCGGGCTATCCCCGCTGGCGCGACCCGCCTCTTGGCTCTCGCCGAGGACCTGCCCCGCGCGCAAGCGCTAAGGCGGCCGCTTGCATCGACCCCGCCGCCGGGCATAGAGTCGGCTGCACGAAAAGATCTCCACCAAGGGGGGCCAATGGCAGACAAGCTGCGAGGGAAGCTCACCTACGCGAATGTTGTCTCGACGCTCTGCCTGTTCCTGCTTCTTGGAGGGGGTGCCTACGCGGCCACCCACCTCTCGAAGAACAGCGTCGGCACCAGGCAGCTGAAGAACAACGCGGTCAACAGCGCCAAGGTCAAGAATCACTCGCTGCGAGCGGCCGACTTCACAGCGGGCCAGATCCCCGCTGGCCCTCGAGGGTCGACCGGGGCCCAGGGTGTGCCCGGCATCAGCGGCTTGCAGCGGGTCTTCGCGTCGAGTGCCATCGACTCGAGCTCCCCTAAGTCCGCGAACGCGACCTGCCCGGCGGGAAAGCGCGTGATTGGGTCTGGCGGCCAACACGTCGGCGGCGTGACCGGCACCGACCCGAACGGGCTGACCGACGTCGTGATCGACCAGATCGCGCCCAGCGATGAGAACACCGTCCCGGGGAATGTCCTCGTGAGTGCCTTCGAGGAGGAGCCGACCAACGCCAGTTGGTCTGTGAACGCGTTCGCGCTCTGCGCGAGCATCCCCTAGCCGAACGTCTCCGTGGGCTTGCCACCAGCTTCATTACTAGATCTTCAGACCTTCCTGGGTGCCGGGAAGAGACCGTCAGAAACAGGTCCTGCACGACCTGTGCTCGCAGAACGACGAGCGGGCCATCTGATGGCCCGCTCGTCGGGTTCCAGCAGCACGCAAGGGATCGGCCCCGCGCCGAGCGCGGGAGCGTTCCGGCGCCTATCTGGACGGATGTGTGGCCGCGTGGCTTGCGATCACCGTGACCCCTTTAGGGTGGACGTAACGCAACCAAGGAGGATGTCGGAATGCAGGAGAGCACCGCACCGAGATATGAGGCTCCGTCCGTCGAGGAGATCGGCCCCGATGGTTCCCCGATTGTCACCACCCCAGGTCTGAGCGCGTAGGCCGCTCCGGCCTCCTGGTGGGTCCCGGCTCTTCGAGGCTGGGATGCAGGGCGAGGTGGCGCCCGGCCGCGCGCGGCACGATCTCCTCAAGGCTTAGCGGTGTTCACCTTCGTCTCACAACTCCTAAAACCATCTCGGCCGAAGACTCCATAGCAGGTGTCGTGGCCTGGACCTCCGCCTAGGAGCCCTCCGGCCTTGCCAACTCCGGGCCCGTAGAGGACGTCGTTGCCGACACCGCCATAGAGCTTGTTGCTCCCGGACCCGGCATCGAGCATGTCGTCTCCGGGCCCACCAAAGAGCTTGTCATTGCCGGACCCACCAAAGAGCTTGTCGTCTTCCTCCTGGCCATAGAGCTTGTCGTCTCCGGACTGGCCGTCGAGCTTGTCGGGACTCGGGCCGCCATGAGCGCCGTCCTTGCCCGGCCCCATCAGACAGATGTCATTACCTGGCCCGCCCCAGCAGCCGTCGCTTCCGGCACCGTGCTTGGCATAGTCGTTTCCCGCCCCTCCGACGCAGTCGGAGTTCTGCTGGCCGGTGATGCAGATGTCGTTGCCGCCGCCGCCGATGCAGCGGTTGCGCCTTGAGCCCTGTGAGTAGCAGGTGTCGGGCTCACCGCTGCCGATGAACCTGTCCGAGCCATGGCCGAGGTAGGGCGTGAGAGGGACCGGCAGTCCGTCCAGCACGTCGACCTCGTCTCTGGAGGGACCCATCTTCAACAGGATGGAGCCGACTCCGTCCAGGGGGCAGACGGCGGCGTTCCGGTTGTGGGGGAAGCGACAACCAACCGGCTGGGTTGCCGCCTTGTAGCCATGGACCACGATGCTCCCGTCGTTGACCGTCAGCCTCAGGTGCGAGCCGGAATTCGCGCCGTAGATCACGATGAGGTCTTGCCCAGAGGCCGTACGTCCGGCCGAGAGCGCCAGCGTCGCAACGAGGAGGGCGGCGAGGGCGAGCGCCGCCCGGCGCGGTCCCGACCTGATCATTTTGCACTTGACCATCTGGAGTTTCCGCATGCGGAACCTTTCAAGCTTGATTGGTGGATCGGCTGAATTCGGCCCTCCCTTCCCTCCCCTGGAACCTCGATCTCACAAACAAATAGGGGCTGGCGTCGCCCGCGCGGCTGTGGTGGCTCTCGCTGTTCCGACTGCGGAACCCCTGATAGCTCTCCGCATCACGGCGCTAGCCGTTAGCCCATGTCTCGCCTTGCCTCGCTGGCCAAGGCGGGCTCGCGCATACCCCGGGGTTGGTCGAAACGGGAAGCCCAGAAAGCGGCGGAGAATGGCTGGTTGCCGCAAACAAGCTAGCAACGTTGCAGCCCGGACCAGATCCGGGAGATCGTGGCTAAGACCCTCGTCCCCGGCCCCACCTGAGCGATACTGCGCAGGCGATGTCGCAGGAGAACGTCGAGATCATGAGACGCGGCTACGAGCGCTGGAGGGCCACCGGTGAGATCCGCGCCCATCCCGATCTCGTCTGGGATGTGTCCAGGCTCGGCTGGCCTGACCAGCAAATCTACTTCGGAGCCGAGGGCGCGAACCAGTTCAATGCCGAGTGGGCAGATGCGTGGGATGGCTGGGACGTCGAGGCCGAGGATTACATCGACGCCGGGGAGCGCGTCGTCGTCATCGTCAAACAGCGGGGGCGTTCGAAGGCCACGGGAATCCCCGTCGACATGCGCTTCGCTCAGGTGTGGTCGTTCCGGGACGGGCAGGCGATCAGGATGCAGATGTACTTGAACGTGGACGAAGCCCTCGAAGCCGCCGGGCTTCAGGAGTAGGCGATGTCGAAGGAGAACATCGAGATCGTCCGCCGTGCCTTTGGTTCGATCAAACGGGGAACGTTGACGCGGCCCTGGAGGCGACAGTGTTCGGGAAACCACCTCGGTGAATCGAAGGTAAACCGCCGTGCCGGGCAAGCTGGCCGGGGGACCACGGCAAGGAGGAAGTGGAAGGCTCCTGGCAGCCGTTGCACGGGCCCTGGGACAGCCTCTTCGGCGTCGCCGACAGCGCGATGGCTACTGGCAGTTGTTGGCCCGCAGATGTAGAGTGGTTCGAGGGCTTTCAGACAAAGGGGGAGACATGGGTGCTGGTAGAGGGGTTGTCGCCACCGCCGGGGCGGTGCTGGGCCTCTTCGTTCTCGCTGTTCCTGCGCTGGGGGGAGGCGCGCCGGCGGCAGGGCCGAACGTGCTAATTGGGGAGAACTCGGCGGACATCGACACCTTCCAGGCGCTGAACGCGATCGACGAGAGGAGCCGATTCAAGAGCGATGACGACTTCGTCGGCACCTCGCAAGTCCTACATCCGGCGGTGCTCCAGGGACGGGAAGGGAAGGCCGACACCTTCGTCTCCCTGGCGGCGACGATGATCACCCCGTCGAGCCAGGCTTTTCCCACGGGACCGCTGAACGGGATCTCGATCTCCGGACGGCTGCTTGATAAGGCGATCAAGAACAACAACGCCGCGCCGGGAGTGCCAGTGGCGAGCTCCGAGGGCTCCTTCGATTCCGAATTCTCCACGAGCGGGCCGACCCCGGTCCTGTTCTCCGGCGCCCTCAATCCCCAGAACAGCGACGAGAACGACTGTACCGAGATCAAGGTTGAGCTCTCGGGGCCGTTCAGCCGAACCTTCTCGACCAGGCGCGGCGGGAACTGCCCGCCCGGCCCCCGGGACTCTGGATTCGTGATCACCGACGTGCTGCCCGCCGGTGGCTACCGGCTCCAGGTCGACTACGACGCGACCGTCGATCCCGAGGACCCGGGTAAGTCGGAAAGCGCCACCGCGGCGGTCCAGGTCGACCTCCTTTTCTTCCACGAGTGCACAGTCGTCGGCAACAGCCGGGCCAACAGGCTCAACGGCACGCAGGGGGATGACGTCATCTGCGGCCGCGGCGGCAACGACACGA
Organism: uncultured Actinomycetes bacterium; assembly: GCA_963781345.1. GTDB lineage: Bacteria > Actinomycetota > Thermoleophilia > Solirubrobacterales > 70-9 > JBBRHQ01. The sequence continues at coordinate 20,814 of CAWAFQ010000007.1, read as the reverse complement.
TCAACGGCCGCGGCGGCAACGACGAGATCTTCGGCGGCACCGGCGGCGACGTGATCGCGGGCGGCGGCGGTGAGGACGACCTCCGCGGCGAGGGCGGCGGCGACACGCTCCGAGGCCAGGGGGGCGCGGACCGCCTCGAGGGAGGCTCGGCGCGAGACACGCTCTCCGGCGGCGTCGACAACGACCGGATCAAGGCCCGCGACGGCAACCGTGACGACATTCGGGGGGACGGCGGCAACAACGACGTGGCCTTCGTTGACGGTCGCGACCGGGTCACGGGAGTCGAGTCGGTTCGCCGCCGCTAGCCCGTTCGGACTTCCCTTGCCGTTCGGACCCCCCCCGGCGGACGCGGCTGGGGTCGATCACTCGTCCTCCCCTCGAACGCCCCTGCCCACACCTAACCCGCCCTCACTCCTTACCCCGCTTCCTCTACTTGACTCTATGGGGGGGGTTGAAGAGGAGGCAGTAACGGGATTCTGGCGGTTCCTCTGTAGTGGGAGTCACTGTGGACCCATTTTGAGCCTCACGCGGACGCCCTAACGGCCTCCGAGGGCTCCTGAGGTATCCCAAACCCCACTTCACTCTAAACCTCGCGTCTCAGCTCCTTACAGCGAGAACCGGCACTTGTTCAATTTCCGGCGCTTGGCATGGTCAGCACCCACCGAGATCAGTTCGTCGCCGAGGTCACGCAGCGGTAGGAATGATTGCGTAGTCGGGGTCGCTGTCGAAGATGATCGTGCGAGACGCGTCCTGGCTGAGGATGGCACCCGACGAGCACCCTTCTGTCCTTTCCTTGGGACGGGTGAGGCGCGGAAGGCCCACTTGCAGTCGGGGCCGCGGTGGGAGAGGATGGGCCGAGGATCTGGCCCCGGGGTTCCGGTGCGCAGATTCTGAAGGCAGCTCGACAAGGGGGGTTCTGGAATGCGGCGGTTCTGGGTTGGAGTGATCGGGTTGATGATCGGGACGCTCGCATTCACCTCAGTCGCGGAGGCGACATTGCGGGTCCAGGTAGTGACCGTCGGCATATTTGGAACCGCGGGTCATCAACTATCGGTCACCGATACGACCGGCGGTGCCAACAACGTCACCATCACCCAGATCGACACCCAGTCCGGCTCACGCTGGCTTATCGGCCAGGGCGGTTCGCTCGACTTCGATCTCCGTTCGGGGTGCTCGCTGGGGTCATCACGGAAACAGGCTCCCGGTGCGTCGGCGAGCAACGTGGCGCCCACCGCCGCTTCCTGCAACAGACCGGCGGACGGGGATTCCGTGGCGGTCAACCTCGACGGCGGGCTGGCCGCCGACGACGATTCCCTCGTTGTAAAGGGCCCCGCCGGTACGGCGGCATCGTTTCCGGATCGCGTGGGGGCTAGGGGCGGGCTCGGCAATGACAGCCTCGGTGGCGGCGGCGCTCAGGACTCCCTCGATGGCGGGCCGGGCAACGACGCCCTGACCGGAAACGATGGGCCCGACGCCTTAGAAGGCAAAGACGGCAACGACGTGCTGAACGGCAACGAAGGTACTGACTCCGTGAATGGCGCCGACGGGTCTGACGTTTCGCATGGAGGCCCCGGCGACGACTCACTCTTCGAAGCTAACGGTGGACCCAGCGACCTACTGTCCGATCTCTACGACGGGGGGTCTGGGTTCGACAGGCTGCGCTACGCAGGGCCGCGCCTGGTGTTGCTCGGGCGGATGGACGACGGCTTCGCAGGCCACGACACCGACTTAGACGGCCAAGTGAATCCGCCCCTCGATCACCTCACCGACATCGAGCAGCTAAGCGGCGGGCCCGCCGACGACGCCCTCGATGCCAGCTCCGATCCCAGAGACGGACTGGTGCTGGACGGGTTCTTTGGCGGCGATGGCGTGACCGGTGGCGCCGGGGACAACACCCTCGTCGGTGGCTATGGAGGTGACTTTTTGTCGGGAAAGGGTGGCGCCGACACGCTCTTTGGCGACAACGGCGCGGACACCATGAAGGGCGATGGCGGAAACGACCTGCTCGACGGCAAGCGCGGCGATACGCTGGACAACCCTCCCGCAGTTGACACCTTCGACTGCGGCACGGGGGCTTCGGACAGGGCGATCCTGAGCCTGATGGATTCCCTCGCCTCAGTCAAGGGGTGCGAGACAATCGAGCAGTCCGACGTCCACGAGCGCTACCACCCGCGGCTGGGGTCGGGGAAGGGGGCGTTGCGACTGGCCGAGCACGGCACGGTCGGGGTGCGCATCGCCTGCCCGCGAAAGCAGCGGCGTGCGTGCCAGGGACACCTCACGGTGGCGCTGGGCGAGGGCGGGGCGAATCAGCCTGCCCGGACCGCATACAGCGTTCGTGCCGGAGAGGCGGAGATAGTGCCGGTGCGGTTGAGCGCAAGCGAGGTCTCGCAGATTCGCGCCGTCGGCCACCCGCTCGCCGCATTCGCGATCGCTCAGGAGCGCAGTCGAATCGGCAAGCCGAAGACGACCATCCAGCGGCTTGGGGTCAGTGCCTGAGCGGAAGGTTCGAGCTGACCCGATTGCTTCGCTGGGGCGGGGCTCTGAGACCGAGACGCATGCACATCGCAAGGACGCGGCGCTCGGGTCTGCCCGAAAGGCACGGGTGATGGCTCCACGGGCATGTTCTGACGCTAGCGTTGACCCCGCTTGTGGATTTCTCGGAGCTCATTGCTCAACTCGATCCTCGCGCCGACATTCGCGGTGTCCAATTCGAGCATCTTTGTCGATGGTTCCTGCGTAATGCGCCGGAGTATCGGACAAGGTTCAGGAACGTCTGGCTCTGGAAAGACTGGCCAGCCGCCTGGGGGCCAGACGCGGGAATCGACCTTGTTGCCGAGGAACACGACGGTGACCTCTGGGCGGTCCAGGCGAAGGCGTATGACCCCGACTATGCGATCAAGAAGGCCGACGTTGACGCGGCGTTCCACTGAGCGACCTTCGCCGAGCCGATCTGCAAGACCTGGCGGACAAGCTGATCGCCAAGGGCCGCAGCGCCAGCACGGTTAGCAACGCCGTGAAGCCGGTGCGCTCTATCTGCCGCTGTGCGCTCGAGCGCGAAGACCTGGCCGTGAATCCCACCCACGGGCTCAGGCTCCCGGCCATCCGCAGCGAGAGAGCAAACGTGGTCGGCCTGGACGTAGCCGCGAAGATGCTCAAGGCCCTGACCGACAATGACCGGGCCGTCTACGCCACGGCCTTCTATGCCGGTCTGAGGGCAGGAGAGCTACAGGCGCTGCGCTGGGAAGACGTCGACCTAGCGGGCGGCATCATCCGCGTGGAGCGATCGTGGGACAAGATCGAGGGCGCCCAAGATCCAAAAACCAGGAGCAGCCGGAGAACCGTGCCGATCGCCCCCGTGCTCCGAGATGAGCTTGTCGAGCACCGGATGTGCCAGGATCGCGACGGAGCCGGGCTCGTGTTCGGGCGCTCGGAAGTGACGCCGTTCGCTCACCCGGCCCTTCTCGCCAGGGCAAGGCGAATCTGGAAAGTCAAAGGCATCGCCTACGTGAAGCTCCACGATGCGCGCCATACGTTCGCCTCGCTGCTGATCGCGGCTGGCGAGGATCCAAAGCGGGTCCAGTCCTACCTCGGCCATTCCTCGATCGCGGTGACGTTCGACATCTACGGCCACCTGCTGCCCGGTAGCGAAAAGGAATCAGCCGAGCGCATCGATGCCTACCTGCAAAGGGCCGACACGGCAGCGCGGATCGCCCAGGTCGAAGCGGCATAAGGACGAGAAATACCGTGTCCGTGTCCCGCCCAGTGTCCCGCAGTCTGAGCATCCGGCTCCCCAGAGCCAACGACTGGCGGCCTTAAAAGCCGCTGTCCCTTCGGGGGCGTGCGGGTTCGAGTCCCGCCCCGGGCACTGCGAATCAACCATCTAGTCTTTCGCCGGTGAGCGAGGCAGCCCCGCCGACACGGCGCAATCACAGCGGCTGGGTCAAGGCGCTGGTGATCACCGCGTCGCTTCTGACCGTGGTCGCGATCTTCTCCGCCTGGGTGCAGCGCCAGGCCCTGAACACGGGCGAGTGGGTGAACACGAGCGGCAAGCTGCTCGATCAATCCGAGATCCGTGACGCGCTCTCCGTCTACGCCGTTGACCAGCTCTACGCGAACGTCAACGTCGAGAAGGAGGTCAAGGGCCTTCTCCCTGCCGATCTCAAGGCGATCTCGGGGCCGGCCTCGAGCGGGCTGCGCGAGGTCGCCGTCAAGGGGGCCCAGCAGGCGCTCGGCACCGCGCGCTTCCGCGACGCCTGGACGCGGGCGAACGAGTTCGCCCACCGCACCCTGATCAAGGTGGTCGAGGACAAGGGGAACGTCGTCGGCACCGGTGGGGGTGACGTGACGCTGCGGCTGCGGCCGCTGATCATCCAGGTCGCCGACCAGCTCGGGCTCGGCAACGACGTCGCCTCGAAGATCCCTGCCGACGTCGGCAACATCGAGGTCCTGTCTTCGAACGACCTCGGCCTGGCGCAGACGATCGTCAAGCTGATCAACGGGATCGCCCTCGGGACGACCCTGCTTGTCCTGGCGATGTTCGCGCTCGCGATCTACCTCTCGGCCGGATACCGCTGGATCACCGTCCTCGGCATCGGCATCGGCCTGATAGCCGCCGGCGCCCTGGTTCTCATCCTGCGTTCGGTCGGCGGCAACGTCGTCGTCGAACAGCTCGCTGCGGCCGACGTCAGGCCGGCGGCCGAACAGACCTGGTCGGTCGGCACCTCGCTGCTGAGGTCGATCGCGGTGAGCACGATCACCTACGGCGTCTTCTTCATGCTCGCCGCCTGGCTGGCGTCGCCGGCCCGGAGCGCCCTCGCGGTCCGCCGCTTCCTCGCTCCCCTCCTGCGGGAGTACCCGGCCGCCGTCGCCGGCTTTCTCGGTCTGGTGGCGTTGATCTGGGTTCTCTCCGGCGCCGGCAGCACCCGCCAGCTGCTTCTGCGACTGGGGTTGGCGGCGATGGCCGCGGTCGGCGCCTACGCGCTTCGCAAGAAGGCGATGGAGGAGGCGCCGGATTCCACCATGGGCGAGATGCCGGAGCGCGTCAGGGAGCGGATCTCCTCGGCCTGGGGCAACCGCGGCAAGCTGATGACCGGCGGATCGGCCCCGGCCGCGCCGGCCCCGGAGCCTGAGGACCGCCGCCTCGAGCGGCTCGAGCGCCTCGCCGCTCTGCACGAGCGCGGCGTGCTCAGCGACGAGGAGATGGCTGCCGAGAAGACCGCGATCCTCGAGGATCGCGACTAGCTTTCGCGGCGACCCGATATCGTCGCCGGCGGTGGCGAGCGTCGAGCAGCAGCCGCAGACGGAGGCGACCGCGGTCCACGGCGGCCGCCTGGTCGCGCGGGCGTTGCGCTCGCGCGGGGTCGACCAGCTCTTCACGCTCTCCGGCGGCCACCTGTTCTCGGTCTATGACGGCTGCCTCAAGGAGGGCATCGGGATCGTCGACGTCCGCCACGAGCAGACGGCCACCTTCGCCGCCGAGGGCTTCGCCAAGGCAACCCGCCGGGTCGGGGTGGCGGCGCTGACGGCGGGGCCGGGAGTGACCAACGGGATCAGTGCGATCGCCAGCGCCCAGGCCAACGGCTCCCCGGTCTGCATCCTCGGCGGCCGCGCCCCGGAGATGCGCTGGGGCTCTGGATCGCTGCAGGAGATCGACCACCTCCCCTTCGTCTCGCCGCTGGTCAAGTCGGCCGAGACGGTGAAGGAGACGGCGCGCATCCCCGAGATGACCGCGGCGGCGCTCGACCTCGCCCTGTCCCCTCCCAGCGGCCCCACCTTCATCGACTATCCGCTCGATGTCGTCTTCATGGAGGCTGAGGCCGAGATACCGGCGCCGGCTGAGCCCAAGCCGGCGGGACCCGCAGCCGGTGTCGAGGAGGCGGCGGCGGCGCTCGCGGCGGCAGAGCGCCCGGCGATCATGGCCGGGTCCGGCCTCTACTGGGCCCGCGGCGAGGCCGAGCTGCAGGCGCTCGCCGAGGCCCTCGGGATCCCCGTCTTCCTCAACGGGCTCGGCCGCGGCTGCGTCCCCGCCGATCACGAGCTCTCCTTCAGCCGCGCCCGCGGCGCCGGGCTCAAGGGGGCCGACGTCGCCATCGTTGTCGGCGTGCCGATGGACTTCCGCCTCGGCTTCGGCGCCAGCTTCGGCGAGGAGACCAAGGTCCTGCGCCTCGACGTCGCCCCCAACCAGCTCACCGCCAATCGCGCCCCCGACATCGACATGGTCGGCGACGTCGCCGAGAGCCTGCGCGCGATCCGCGAGGCGGCGGGCGGCGAGGGCGCCCGCACAAGGCCCTGGATCGAGCAGCTGCGAGCGATCGAGAAGGAGAAGCGTGGCGCCGAGGAGGCCGAGCTCAACGATGGCCGCTCCCCGCTTCATCCCGTCCGCGTTTACCGCGAGCTGGGGGAGGTGCTCGACCGTGATGCGATCGTGATCGGTGACGGCGGCGACTTCGTCTCCTACGCGGGCCGCTACATCGATACCTACCAGCCCGGGTGCTGGATGGACCCCGGCCCCTTCGGCTGTCTCGGCGCCGGGCCGGGCCAGGCGATCGGCGCCAAGGTCGCCCACCCCGAGCGCCAGGTCTGCCTGCTGCTCGGCGATGGCGCCTTCGGCTTCGCGGGGATCGAGTTCGACACGATGGCCCGCCACGGCCTCGGCGTCGTCGGGGTGATGGGCAACAACGGCATCTGGGCCCTCGAGCATCACCCGATGAAATTCCTCTACGGCTACTCGGTGGCAGCGGAGCTGCGGCCCGAGACCCCGTATGAGCAGATGGTCGAGGCGCTCGGCTGCGACGGGATCTGTGTCCGCGACCCCGACGAGCTGCGCCCCGCACTCGAGCGGGCCTTCGCCTCGGGGCGGCCGACCCTGGTCAACGTCCTCACCGATCCCGAGGTCGTCTACCCGCGCAAGTCGAACCTGGCCTAGACAGGCTGGAGCTGCCGCGCGGGGATGGAGCTGCCGCGCGGGCGGCTCAGGCTCCGCGGATCCCACGCCCGACCAGCTCGCGGAAGCGGTCGCGCTGGCGCGGGGTCAGGTTCGTCGGCAGTCCCTTCGAGCGCTTGATCAGATCGGCAAGCTCGCTGCGCTCCCTCGGGCTGAGGTTCTTCTCGAGCCGCGCGCGACCCTCGCTGAAGAGCCACAGCGAGGCGACCCAGACCCGTTTCCAGGGGATCTTCTTGATTGCGCTGACTGCCGAGGCCATCTGAGGATTATCCCGCAGCGGCGCCTGCCGCGGAGATCGCGGCGCCGTGGAGGATGTCGTGCTCGGAGACGGTGAGCTCGTCGAATCCGAAGGCACGCATCACCTCGATCAGCATCACAACCCCGGCGACGATCGTCGGAGCCCGGTCGACGGGCAGGCCGGTGATCGCCTCGCGCTCGGCCAGCGGGACCGTCGAGAGCCGGGCGAGCATTCGCTGAACGGAGGCGAAGGTGAGCCGGTGCCCGTGAACTCGGTCGGGGTCGTAGGGGTCGAGCGCGAGGTCGATCGCGGCCAGCGAGGTGGCGGTGCCGGCGACTGCGATTCCTGCCTCCGCGTGCGCCTCGGGGTGGGCGGAAACGGCCTCCTCCAAGAGGCCGTGGACATCCTCGGCGAGCTCTTCGAGGCTTGCGTTCGTCGGCGGGTCGGTCGAGATGTGGCGCTCGCTGTGGCGGACGACGCCCGCCTGAAGGGAGGTGTGAAAGGCGACCTCGGCGGCGGTGCCGACGATCAGCTCGGTCGAGCCGCCGCCGATGTCGATGACCAGCGTCGGCACCTGCGGGGGGTCACCGGCCGTCGCTCCCAGGTAGGTCAGCCGAGCCTCCTGCTCGCCGCTGAGGATCTCGGCGTCGAGGGCGAAGCGCTCGCGCAGCTCGGCGATGAAGGCGCCACCGTTGGATGCGTCGCGCACGGCGCTGGTCGCGACCGCGTAGACGCTCTGCACTCCGAGCTCGCGGTAGATCGCGACGAAGTCCGAGACCGTCTCGCAGACCGCCTCGATCCCGTCCGCGGAGAGCTGGTCGGAGAGGTCGACGCCCCTGCCGAGACGAGTCACCACCGTCCGGCGCTCGATCTCTGTGACCGCCCCGGCGGTCACGTCGGCAACGAGCAGCCGGGTCGAGTTGGACCCGATGTCGATCGCCGCCACGCGTCTTGGTCCCGCGTTCATCAGCGCGGCACTCTAGAGCGCGGGCCCCTGAGTGGGAGGTGGCTCAGTCGGCGGACAGCCCGGCCGCCGCCGCCCGCGCGAGCACGAGCTCGGCGCGCTTGCGGCTCGCCTCGTCGATCATCTCGCCGTCGAGCCTCAGGGCACCGCGCTCGGAGTCTCCCTCAAGGGCCGTGGCGATGGCCCTCGCCTGAGCAACCTCCTCCGGGCTCGGCGAGAAGACCCGGTTGAGCGGATCGATCTGGTTCGGGTGGATCGCCCACTTGCCGTCGAAGCCGAACTCGCGGGCGCGCTCGGCCGAGGCGAGCAGGCCGTCGGCGTCGGCGACCTGCAGGAAGGGGCCGTCGATCGCCTCGATGCCCGCGGCGCGGGCCGCGACGAGCACGGCGCCGCGGACGAAGTCCCAGCGATCGCCCTCATCGGGGGAGGGAAATCCGAGCGAGACGCTCATGTCGGCCGGGCCGAGGATGAGCGCGTCGAGGCGGTCGGAGGCCGCCGCGATCTCGTTCACCTCCCGCAGCCCCAGCGCCGACTCGATCAGGGCCTGGATCGCGACCGGGCGCACTCGGGTCGCGCCGGCGGCCGCATCGTCGAGCAGGGCGGCGGTGCGCTCGATCTCCGCCGCGCCCTCGGCCTTGGGGAGGACGACCGAGTCGAGCCGCTTCGCGCCCGCGATCGCCCGCACGTCGTCCTCGTAGAAGGGGGTCGAGGTTCCGTTGATCCGGACGCTCACCGAGCCGGCCTTCCAATCGCCGACCGAGAGCGCCTCGGCGACCGCATGGCGGGCCTGTGCCTTGAGCTCGACGGGCACCGAGTCCTCGAGGTCGAGGACGACCTCGTCGGCGCCCAGGCCGGGAGCCTTCTCGAGCATCCGGGGGGGCTGGGCAGGGACCGACAGGCAGGAGCGGCGAGCCTTCATCCGCCGCGAGCATACGACCTGATCTAGGCTGCTCGTTTCCGCCGAGTGGAGGAGGGGTTCGTGGAGGGTGTGCGCAGAGTCGATGTCGGTGGTCCCCATTTCGAGGATCTCGAGCCGGGGCAGGTCTACGACGCCCCGGCACTGACCCTGACGACAGGACTGACCGCGATCCACCAGGCGATCACCGGCGACCGGCTGGCGCTGCCCCTCGACGCGACCCTGAGCACTGAGGTGACCGGGGAGGAGCAGACCCTGGTCCATCCAAACCTCGTCTGCGACGTCGCGATCGGGCAGTCCACGGTGCCGACGCAGCGGGTCCTCGGCAACCTCTTCTACCGCGGACTGGTGCTGCTGCGTCCGGTCCACGTCGGCGACACACTGCGTACCCGCACCGAGGTGGTCGCGATGAAGCAGAACCGCCCCCGCTCCGACGGCAGCGCCAGCGGCCTCGCGGCGCTGCGGATACAGACCGAGAACCAGCGCGGCGAGCCGGTTCTCGACTTCTATCGTTGCCCGATGATCCCGCTGCGCGATCCGGGGCTCGTGACCGGCCACGCCGACCGCTTCGAGGCGATACCGAGCGAGCTCGACCTCGAGCGGGTGCGCGAGGCCGTCCCCGATTGGCGCTACGAGGCGCTGCGTGTCCGGTTGCCCGCGGCGGAGCCCGAACCATCGCCGGGCATGCTCTTCGCGGTCGAGGGGCGGGAGGCCGTGACCACCTCGCCGGAGCTCGCCCGCCTCACCCTCAACCTCGCGATGACGCACCGCGACAGCGCCGCCGGAGCCCACGGAAGGCGCCTCGTCTACGGGGGGCAGACGATCTCGATCGCCGCCGCCGCGGCCGCGGCGGCGCTGCCGAGCCTGGCGACGATCGTCGCCTGGCGCAGCTGCGAGCACTCGGCACCGGTCTTCGAGGGGGATATGTTGAGCACCGAGGTGACCTACGACGGGGAGATCCAGCTCGACCGCAGCGGCGCAGCGCTCGCCGACCTGCGCGCCATCGTCCACGCCGACCGGGGAACCGGGGAGCCCGCCGAGCAGGTGCTCGACTGGGCCTTCCTCGGGGTCCTCGCCTGAGGGGGCTCGGGATGCCGGGGATTCTCGACGGACTGCGGGTGTTCGAGGGGTCGGCCTATGTCGCCGCCCCCCTCGGCGGGATGACGCTGGCCCAGCTCGGCGCCGACGTGATCCGCTTCGACCCGATCGGTGGCGGACTCGACCGCCACCGCTGGCCGGTCACCGACGACGGAACCAGCATGTTCTGGGCCGGCCTCAACAAGGGCAAGCGCTCGATTCAGGTCGACCTCGGCTCCGAGGAGGGCCGCGAGCTGGTCGCGGCGATGGTCGCCCAGCCCGGGCCTGATGCGGGAATCCTTCTGACCAACTTCCCGGTCCGCGGCTGGCTCGACTACGAGAACCTCTGCAAGCGCCGCGAGGACCTGATCATGGTCAGCATCGTCGGCAACCACGACGGCAGCTCCGCGGTCGACTACACGGTGAACCCGGCGACCGGCTTCCCCTGGGCGACCGGCCCCCGCAACCTCGCCGTCCCCTTCAACCACCTGCTTCCCGCCTGGGACGCGATCACCGGCAACCTCGCGGTCGCCGGCCTGCTCGCCGCCGAGCGCCACCGCCGCAACACCGGTGAGGGCCAGCTGATCAAGGTCGCGCTCTCCGACGTCGCCTTCGCGATGGTCGGCAACCTCGGCAAGATCGCCGAGGCCCAGGTCTTCCGCCGTGAGCGCCAGAAGGAGGGCAATTATCTCTACGGCGCCTTCGGCCGCGACTTTCAGACCAAGGACGGCCGCCGGATCATGATCGTCGCCCTGACCTCGCGCCAGTGGAAGGGCCTGGTCGATGCGACCGGGCTGGCGGAGGAGTTCGCGCTCGCCGAGCGGGCGATGGACGTCGACCTCTCCAAGGAGGGTGACCGCTTCGCCGCGCGCGAGGTCCTCGGCGCGATCCTCAAGCCCTGGACGATCAGCCGCACCCTCGAGGAGATCCGCGAGGCCTTCGACGCACACGGCGTCTGCTGGGGCCCCTACCAGACGTTCATGGAGCTGGTCGACCACGATCCCCGCTGCTCGACCGAGAACCCGATGTTCGAGGAGATCGACCAGCCTGGAATCGGCACCTATCTGATGGCAGGCTCGCCGCTTCATTTCAGCGAATCCGGCCGTCTCCCGGTCCGCCGGGCGCCGGCCCTCGGCGAGCACACCGACGAGATCCTCTCCGAGTCCCTCGGCCTAAGCGACACCGAGATCGGCCGCCTGCACGACCGAGAGGTCGTCGCCTGAGCACCCATCCGCTGCTAGCCTTTACTCACCGTCGCGGGGTGGAGCAGCCAGGTAGCTCGTCGGGCTCATAACCCGAAGGTCGCGGGTTCGAATCCCGCCCCCGCTATGTCTCTCACGACCACCACTGAGCCCTCCTTGCGGAGGGCTTTCGTGTTCTCGAAGGCGTCGGCGACGGCCTCGGAGACGGTCGCCGAGAGTCTCGATGCGCCCTCCGACCTTGTCGTAGGCGATCTGCAGCTCGAAGGCCTCGAAGACCTGGCGCTGGATCTCGGGCGGCGCCTCGCGCCAGCGCCTTGCTCAGGTCGGGCAGCTTCTCCAGCTGCTCGGCCAGCTCCTCGTCCTCGGCCTCCTCGCGCTCGGGGCCGACCTCGGCCAGCGTCTCCTCGAGGGCTTCCTTGTCGGCGCGAAGCTCGGCGATCCGCTCTGAGACGAGCTCCGGCTCGACCCCGTCCTCGAGGGCCTGGACCTGGCGCCTTGATCCTGCGGTCGATCTCGGCGATCTGTTGGCGAAGCCTGGTGCCGGCGAGCTTGCCGTTGCTGGCGCTCGCTGCGGGCCTGGGCGCGCAGCTGCTTCTCCAGGCGCTCCAGGCGCAGCGGCCCGAAGATGCGCTGCTCGAAGAAGCGAAGGACGAGCCGCAGCAGGCGGTCCTCGCGGACGGAGATCCACTTCTGGCCGGCGTGGGCCTCGAGGGCGCGGTGTCGCCGTAGCTGGCGGCGTACTCGCAGACGTAGTAGTGGTGGCCCTTGCGGCGCCTTGCCCTGCATCGAGAGCGGTCGGTGGCCGGCGCAGCAGCGGACCATCCCGCGAGAGGACGTAGCCGTTCTTGGCGTGGGCGCTTCCGTTCGCCGCGCCCCTGCGTCGAGAAGCGGGCCTGGGCGGCCTCGAAGATCTCGTCGGTAGACGAGCGGCAGGTGGGCGTCCTCGGCGATCACCCACTCCTCCTTGGCGCTGCGGCGGGCGCCGCCGCCGGTCGTGCTTGGCCTCGGTGAAGTCGAGGCGGTTCCAGACGGTGCGGCCGGTGTAGACGGGGTTCTGCAGCATCGCCCGGATCGTGCTGGCGGCCCAGTGCCCGCGCAGGTTGCGCGAGGGGTCGACGTGGCGGGGGGAGGGCGGACCGCCGGGCTGGTTGAGGTGGTCGGCGATCGCCTTCGGCGAGTGCTTGCCGTCGACGAAGAGATCGAAGATCTCGGCGACGACCTTCGCCTCCTCGGGCTCGGGCTCGAGCGTGACGCGCCGCTTGTCGCGGTCGCCCTTGTGGTCGCGCGGGAAGCTCCTGCTCGCGGCGGCGGTAGCCGTAGGGCGCGCGGCCGCCGGCGCGGTAGCCCTGCTCGGAGGCCTCGCGCATCCCGCGCTTGGTCTCGCGGGAGAGCTTGTTGCGCTCGAACTCGTCCCAGATCTGCTGCATCCCGATGATAGACCTTGCCCTCGGGGGTGTCGGGGTCCCCGGCGCCCGATCGCGTAGTGGATCGTCACCCCGACCTTGTCGAGCTCGCGCTCGAACAGCGCGGCGTAGAGGCGGTCGCGGGCGAGGCGCGAGGTCGAGTAGATGACGACCGCGTCGAAGCGCCGGCCCTCGAGGTCGCGGGCCTCGTGGGTCAGCGCCGACCAGCCCGGGCGCTCCTGCTTGGCGCCCGACTCCTGGTCGGTGAACTCGCAGGTCACCTCGCCGTCCAGCTCGGCGACCTTGCGCTCGCACGCCTTGCGCTGGGAGGGGAACGACAGCGCCGGGTCCTGCTTTTCAGAAGCCTAACTACGTAGCGGTAAGCGACGTGGCGGCGCCCCGCCTGATATCTGCGTGGTACCAATGGTGGTACCGAACTGAGCGAATCTCAGAGCATCTCAGAGCGCCCGAGACCGCGTGAGAGAGCCGAAGAGAACCCGACAGAGCCGCCGGAGGCGATCTCATAACCGAAGGTCGCGGGTTCGAATCCCCGCCTATCGGTCGTCGCGACCACCTTAAGGACGCCTGCAAATCGGTCGGTCTTGATTGGGGCTTCCGTGCAGAATGTGCGTGAACTTCACGGAATCAGGGCCGGAATAGTCGCGCGCCACACCAAGCGCGGTCCTGAGCTCGAGCGCGCTCGCGAGGTGATCCAGTTCGCCGCCGTTGCGGTGCTCGGTACGGTCGCCCCGGTCGGCCTCTTGGCCGGCGTGTTCGTCTTCTCGCTCGCCGCAACCGGCTCCTGCCTCGACTAACGCCGCTGCAGGGTCACCGACAGGGACCACGACCCGGTCAGCGTGCCGCCGAAGGAGGCCGAGCCGCTCCCTGAGAAGGTCAGCTTTGGGTGCGCTCCGAAGGTCGAGAGGGGAACGCTGGACTTCCCAACCGGATCGAAATGGTTGGGCGGGTTGGATGGATCGACAAAGAGGCTGTTGCTGTCGTCTGTGGGGTCAATCGACGGGGGGTACATTCCGCTGTAGCTGCAGGAAGCGCCGTTGGCGGGAAGCGCGTACTGGAGGCTCGGATAGCCGAAGAACCACTCGAGGCCGATCGGACCGCGTGAGCCGTTGGGGTTGCTCGAGACCTGGGCGTTGCCGGGCTGGTGGACGTCGAAAGTGCACGTCGCCGTGCCGTTATCACCGGGAGAGGGGTAGGTGCACGTCCTCGTGGCCGTGCCATGTCCATGATCGACCGTGCGAATGCCGCCGGGGGGGCCGCTGAAGATGTAGACGGGACGGCCCTTGCTGTCCCTGTAGTAGACGCTGAGCCGCGCCGTCCCGGGATGCGCCCCCAGGCTCGAGGCCCAATGCACGTTCGCGTTGTAGGTGCACATGCCGTCCGGATCCGGTGCGTGGTCGGCTTCGAAGCTGCCGTTGAGTGCGGTGATGTCGTAGATCACCGGTTTGTCCTCACAGGCGTTCCTGACTGCATCCTTGGCCCGATTCACCTGCTGCCTTGCCGCGTGGATCGCCTGCTGGACGCGTTTTCCGCCTCAGCTTCCTCAACTTCTGATTCGCGGCCGCCAGCCTGTTCTTCGCCCTGCTGCAGGCACCGGCCCGCTTTGCGGCCGGCTCGCCTCCCGAGGCCCCCAGGGCGACCGAGGCGCGGCGAGAGCCAGGATCGCAGACGCCCGCCAACGAGATTCGTCTGACCAAGGCAACCCGCCGATCGCTTTCCTTGCGCTTCCGAATAGGCGACGAACTCTACTCGCCCTGAGGTGAGGGTTCCTGTGCGGATGTGCATGCACTCTGCCGCACGTCAACGGCCAGCTGGGAGCCGAGGCCTTCCCGTCGTCTGGGCAGCCCCTCCGAAACCCAGGCCTTCGCTGACGCCGAAGAATCCAAGAACCCCATCCCGTGGCTTCGGAGAGGTAGGCGGGGCGCCGCGAGTCGGCGTCGAAGAAAGGAAGGGGCCGCGCTACACAGCCACTTGTTCCCTGATCCGCGGGTGGTCGCGAGAGACGAATCGGGCCCGGTATCGGTCGTCGCGACCACCCTAAAGATGCCTGCAAATCGAACGCTTCTGAACGGCGATCCTCCGTGTGCAGATGTGCGCACAGGCGCAGATCCAAGGACAGGGCGGAGACGACAGGCCTTTCCCGTCCTTTCGACCCCTCCTCAGCTATTCGACCCTTCGCCGACCTAGCCGAATCCGCGGGAACTCAATTCCGTGGCCTTGGAGATGTACTCCCCGCGATCCGCCATGGCGACCTGGACGACGACATCGATGATGTCAGCGGCTTCGCGAACACGTTCGCCGCGAGCTGGGCGTTGCCCGGCCCGGCTACGCCGGCTGAGAGTCGTTCGAATGCGGCAGGCGCCGCGTGGCTTCTGGAACCTCGGGTTCGAAAGTCGTCACCACTCGTCCACGAGGTCGGAGGCAGTACTAATGGATTCGGGAGCCATCCCTCATGCCACCACCTCAATCGCAGCTCTTGGCACGTGATCCAGGCTACCCGGTCCGCAAGCGCAGGAACGTCCTCACGATCCGGAACTCCAGCCAGGTCTTGGGCTCGCTACGTGGTGAGTAGGACTTGTGCTGATCGAACTGGATTTCCCATCGTCCGGGTCCGTCGACTCGCTCGCGAAAGGCCAGTCTTGCCGAGCGCAGCTCGCCACAGGGCCCGTGAGCACGGCCCAGGCGTTGATGGCCGCTGGAGTGGCCATTGTGCCGCCAGTGCGCATAGATCGGCCGACCGTGCTTGAATCCTGAGAGTCGGTATCTCACTCGCCGCGGGATGTCGCCGTACGATGGCAGGTTTGGGGTCGTTGCCACCGCGAGTGTCGTGACGAGGAACGATCCCCTCGCCGAACGTGCGGGAATATCGTAATACCTCTCTCCCTTGACGGTAACCCGCACTCGCCTTTGTTTGGGCGTCGACTGGTTCGAGATGACCGGCGCGAAAAAGTTGTAGGCGAACCGACCGCCCGCGTTCGCGCCGATCACATCTTCCGGTCCCAGGCTGTGACGGACCGTGAGCGTGTCGCCCCTCTCGAATCCCCGGCCCGTCATGTGAACCCGGCTGCGTTCGCGATAGCAGGCGCGGTTGAAGGCGATGCGGGCGGGCCCGGGCGGGCTCGGCGGGCGCCCGCGCGTGAGCGCTTGGGCGAGGAAGTGGGTGTCCCCTAGAAGACCGTCGACATAGAGGCAGATCCTGATCGAACCCGTGTATATCGGGTAGAAGAAGTCCCTCTTGGTCTCGCTACCGGAGGTTTCGTGGGACTCGCCCACGTAGGCGAGCTCGGCGCGGTAGTTCGGGGTGCACTTGTGCGCGGCGCGGTAGTAATACGCGGTTGAGGACCAGAAGCAAGTGGCAGAGTCCGTGCAAAGGTCGTAATTGGTTGTGTAAGTAGCTGCGACCCGGCCACCGGCGGAATGCACGTCGGTGATCGAGCCCGAAACCGCGAGCGCCCCCGGCGTACCGATGAAGCAGGGCAGCGCCACGAAGGCGAACGCGATGGCGAGGGAGAGGCGCGCTTTGGACCGTCTCACGATGCGATCACCCTATGCCGGCTTGGGGGCCGCGGCATCGGTGAAACACCGCAGTTGGGGGTAGGGTAACTACGGAAGCGTCCGGGCGCGCTCCTGCTTGCCAGTGCCCATCGGGGGCGGCCTTCGGTTCATCGCCAAGCCGGAGCGAGCTGCCGCTGATTGCCCGGCAGAGGGTGGCAAGGTCCGCTTCGGCGACGCCACGATCAAGCACCCACTCGCTCGACTATCCGTGGGTGGTCGCGAGAGACGAATCGGGCCCGGTATCGGTCGTCGCGACCACCCAAAGATGCCTGCGAATCGGCAGGTCCTGCTCTGGGGGTCTACGCAGATGAAGCGTGCAGGGAGAGAAGCAATTCCCGCTGTCTTCGACCGGACTCGGAGTGTTCGACCCCCTCGAGACCCCGAGAAATTTACGGGAATCGCTCCCGTGGTTTGGTGAAGGGATTCCGGGCAGCGCCGGCGACGCAGGTCCTAGACTGGTCCCGTGAGCCGTTCGGAAACTCGGAAAAGCATCGACCGCAGCATGCGCCACGCGCTGAGGAGGGTTGATCCAGAGACCGAGAAGCTCATGCAGGAACGCGACGTCGAAGCGCTCGACGACAAGACCGTCAGGAGTGAGGGCCGGCCGAGCGCCGATGATGTCGCCGCGCTCCACGCGCTGGGTGACCCGAAGCGCTCCAAAAGTGCGGCGAACGACCGTAGTGGCAGGATTGGTCCCCGCATGAGGATTCCGCATGCGCTGATCTCCCTCGCCGCGGTGCTAACGGCCACCGTCGCGGCCGCGGGCTGCGGTGGGGGCGGCGGAGGGTCAGACAACGGGCGCGCCCGCCATCGGCCCGATGGGGGACGCCGAGGCGAAGAAGGTGCTCAATCCGATCACCGCCCGCGCGGAGGCGGGCGGCTACACCTCGTACCAGACGGGACCGCACGCCGGGTTCAGCGAGAGAGGCGCGCAATTCTCCGCCAACCTGACGCTGTGGGCGACTCCTGCTGCTGCGCGGAGCGTGGGGCTCGCACTCAAGCAGACACCGGACGTCAAGTCCGGGGCTCAGGATTTCGTCGTGATCGGCACCCGGGAGTGGGTGGCCGATAGGGCGGCCGACCCGCAGAAGCGAGACCCTGCAGGGCCCCTCCGAAGGCTGGTTGAGGTTGCCGAGGGCTGTGCGCCGAACTGCGATTTCTCGCTATCGAGCGTCAAGTGATGTCGCTGCTCGGGTAGCGTCGTGTCGCACGTCTGCCACCGGCGAGAAGCAGCAGTCGATCGACTGCGACAACAGCACGGTGAGGGCAGGATCAGCACGGTGATCTCGCAGACCTGAGCAGGCCGACAAGAGCAGCTTCCCGATCGGCATCGTCATCTTCCCGCCGATACTCCTCGCTGTGCTCGTCGTCTGCCGTATAAGGGGAAGTGGGGTACCGTCGTCGCATTGCTTGCCGTAACGGCGGTTTTCGCGGTGGGCACGGGCTGGGACGCGATCGCCATCATCAGGTGAACGTTGATCGGGACGGTGATCGCCGCTGTGGCGCCGTCCGGTGCGCGAAGCCGGGGTCCTACTGGGGCGCGCCGGCGACATGACGCCGAAAGGCTGCAGGAGGCAAAAGCACACCACGAAACGCGGGTGAGGGCCGGGTGCGTTCAGCCCTGAGCTTCGCCAGTTTGAGCAGCTCCCCCGACACGCTGATGTCCTTGCCCCGGTGGGTTTTTGGTGTGGTTGAATGAGCGCATGAGCAGATCGATCCGCGCCAAATGGCGGGAGGTTGCGAGCGCTAGCGCCGGGCGCATGAAGGGGCCTCGATGACGCCGGGCGGCGAGGTGCGCACTCTTACCGGCCACAGCTCGTTGGTGGGGACCTGCGTGTTCAGCCCCGACGGCGCCCGGCTCGCCACCGCCGGTAATGACATGACGGTGCGGCTGTGGGATCCGTCCACCGGCGACGAAGTGCGCGTCCTCACCGGTCACGAGAGCACGGTGACCGGCTGCGCTTTCAGCCCCAACGGATCCTTGCTCGCCACCACCAGCGAGGATGAGACGGCGCGGCTGTGGGATCCGGCGAGCGGTAGCGAGCTGCGTGTCCTCGCCGGTCACACCAGCGCGGTTTGGGACTGCGCGTTCAACTCCGACGGAACCTTGCTCGCCACCGTCAGCAGCGACGTGTCCCTGCTCGCCGCCGCCAGCGACGACACGCGGCTGTGGGATCCGGGGACGGGTGACGAGGTGCGACTCCTCGCCGGCCCCTCCGGCGAGCTGACCAGCTGCGCGTTCAGCCCCGATGGCGCCCTGCTCGCCACCACCAGCTGCAACAAGACGGCGCGGCTGTGGGATCCGTCCACCGGCGGCGAGGTGCGCGTCCTCGCCGGTCACGAGAGCACGGTGATGGACTGCGCGTTCAGCCCCGACGGGTCCTTGTTCGCCACCGCCAGCCACGACGAGACGGCACGGCTTTGGGATCCAGCGAGCGGTAGCGAGTTGCGCAAGCTCACGGGTCCCAGCTGGCTGCAAGGCTGCGCGTTCAGCCCCGACGGATCCTTGCTGGCGGCCGTCGGTAGCGATGAGACGGCGCTGCTGTGGGATCCGGCGACGGGTAACGAGGTGCGCGTACTCAGTGGCCACGATGGCGAGGTGTGGGACTGCGCTTTCAGCCCCGACGGCGCCCTGCTCGCCACCGTCAGCAGCGATGAGACGGCGCGGCTGTGGTCGCTCGACTAGATGATTGATTCCTAATTCCCCCCGAGGTCCGCGGGTCTCGGTGACCCGTCGCGAGACACCCACTGCCCTCGCGGAAGGTCAGTGACCCTACTCCAGGGGCCCAGCCCGATCCAGTGGCGCCGGGTCCCTCGCTCCGTCCTCGACCGTTTGGCAACGCGACCCTATGCTGTACAGCGGCCACGGGGGGCGCGAGGGTCCTGGTGGGGAAGTGGCGGATGGGCCGCCCCAGCATCCCGCGTCGATCCGGTCGTCCAACCCACTACATGACTCTGGTTTACCGGTATCTCCTCGGGACGTTCGTGCCGCCGTTCTTCTTCGGACTGTCGGTGACGACGTTCGTTCTCATGATCGATGTGCTGGCGAAGTACATCGACCTGTTCCTCGAGAAGGGAGTCCGGTTGGGGCTGGCGACGGAAGTGCTCGCACTGAGCTTGGGCCATACTTTTGCATTATCCATTCCAATGGCCGTGTTGGTCGGGACGCTCATGTCGGTGGGCTCGCTGTCCAGCGACAACGAGATCACCGCGCTGAAAGCCAACGGCATCAGCCTGTACCAGACGACGTCGCCGCTCTTGGGCGTGGGCACGCTGCTGTGCGCGCTGATGATCTTGTACAACCACTACGTGCTGCCCGAGAGCAACCACCGCCTCACCAACCAGCTGATCGACATCCACCAGCTGCGACCACCCTGCGCGTGCAGGAGAACATGTTCGTGAAGATCGACGACCGCTTCACGATCTTCGTGCGTCACAAGGACGACCGCACCGGCGAGCTGCGCGACGTCATCTTGTACCAGGCCCGCGGGCGCGGCGACCGCAACCCCGACGTGATCGTCGCGCGCACGGGGGTGCTGTCCACCATCGCGCCCGGGCGCATCCAGCTGGAGCTGCACGACGGCGAGATGCACAGCGTGCCCGAGGCCGCCACCACCGACACCTACCAGCGCACGGCCTTCGAGCGCCAGACGGTGTTCATCGACCTGGGCCCGGAGGGCAGCGCCCGCTCGCGCGACCAACGCGGGCAGCGCGAGATGAACCTGCGCCACCTCACCGTCGCCAAGCGCGAAGAGCTGAGCGCAGATGGTCGCCGCGCAGGACGAGGCGCGCGCCGCGTTGGAGGGGGGGTTGTTGGGAGCGGTGCAGCCGCGGGCCACCACCCCGCCCACCCCGACGACCAACCCCGTCAACACAGAGTTCGGCGCCTACCGGGCGCTGCTCAACGAGCTCACCCGCGCCACCAGCAGCCTGGCGCTGAAAGCGCAGGTCGTCGAGGCCCACCGCCTCAAGGCCAATCAGTACGCCGTGGAGTACCACAAGAAATTCGCCATTCCGGTGGCGTGCATCGTATTCGTGCTGCTGGGGGTGCCGCTGGGGGTCTCGACCGGCCGCGGTGGGCGCGGCGTATCGGTGGGCGTGTCGCTGGCGGCGTTCCTGGTCTACTACCTGTTCTTGACGGGGGGCGAGAAGCTCGCCGATCGGGGTCGGCTGGCCCCGTGGCTGTCGATGTGGGCCGCCAACTTCGTGCTGGGAGGGCTGGGGATCTACATGCTGGCCAGCTCGGTGCGCGAGACCAAGACGCTGCGGGTGCATTTGCCCGCGCGGTTGCGGCTGAAGATGGCGCGGAAGTCGGCATGAGCCTGCTGGACCGCTACGTCCTGCGCCTGTTCTCGCGGGTGCTGGGCTGGTCGCTGCTGGCGTTCAGCAGCCTGTTCATCCTGGTGGATCTGTTCGACCACCTGGACGACTTCCTGGACGACCACGCCACCCGCCTCATGATCGTGAAGTACTTCGTGTTCCAGCTGCCCTGGGTGCT